>JAEWAK010000056.1 GCA_023391695.1 Bacillota bacterium | reverse complement strand
TTTTTCTGCACGCGTCATTTTCTCTCCTCTGCGAAAAAGTTTTTTCTTTTATTATACACTTTCGTAGAGAAGTATGGTGTAATTTCAAATTAATTAGTGCGAAAAATATTTACCTTTCAGAGCTGACGGCAGGGCAGCCCTGAAAGGTAAACTTCTTTAAAGATGCCTAATTTCATGAAAAACAGTCATTGTGGATATCTTTCAACTGTTTCATGGATTTTCAGGTAAGTTATCCACATCGTATGGTCAGACTCTTTCGTTCGCTCTTTTTTTGTGGATTTCTATTATTTTTAATATTTACTCTTTTCAATAACCACTTCCTTTGGTATACTATCACTATCAAGGAATGCTTAGCGATGTGCGTTTCTTTGTGTCTAATATATCTTCCTTTGTTAGTTGCCGACCAAAGCTGGCTAACAAATCGGAAGATATATTTTTTATTGTCTTATTTAATTCTTTTATGATTGGTATTGCCTTCTCATACAGCTGTAATATGATGTCTGCTATCTGCACTAGAAGGTAGTGATTCTTCATTGCGTTATAATTCCTGCTGTTCGCATGCGTGATATCATACCGGTGATTCTTCTGTATGTTGAATCCTTCGTTCTCAATCTTCCAGCGTTTTCTTCCGGTTATAGCAAACACCACCGCTTTCTTCTTGGTAATCTCCAGATTTGTAATCCACTGGAACCTTCTTTCTGTCTGTTTTTCCGGCATTATGAACTCCGCTACGTTCACCGACCTCTTGTTATAGCTGATTCCATTTATCCATTTCACTCCGCTTTTACAGTTCTGGATTTCCCGCTCTTTCAGTAAATGAAACTCTGCCGCCACGGATGGTATGCTTCCATCCTTAAAGCGGATTAAATATTTCCAGTCGTTATCATCACAAATCTGAAAAACTTTCTCACTAGCGTACAGACTGTCTCCCATAATGCAGACCGGAAGTCTTTGGAAAGCCTTCTTAAGCTTTTGTGCCAACCTTTTAAATGCCTTGGTTTCGCAGTCCTGCTTGATTTCCTCCGCATTCATTTTCTTTTGCCTTACCGCATCTTCACCATCATTTTCAATAAACTCGCTTGCTATACTTAAGATAAGGTCATCTCCCAGCACGATTTTTGCTTCTAGAACACTGTGATAGTACCTGGTTGTCTTTTCACCTGTTTCCTGATCTGCAAATGTTTTAGTCAGGCATTTATTATCATTTTCCTTCTTAAAGGAATGAAGCTGCGTGGCATCCACGATGATCAGCCAGTATTTATTCAGAAACCGTGCTTGTTCAAAACTTCTTTTTCTAATCAGGGACTTTATCATTTTTGTCCTAATTGTAGTCAGTTCTTCTGGATCAAGACGGCCCAAAAAATCGTTAACCGTTACATAGTGCGGCAACTCTTTCAGTTCAGCCTTGCCGGTAATCAGTCCCGTGTTTTCAATACATGCATCCTTATTAAATACCCGGGTCATACCCTGCATGCTTCTGACATCGCATATATTTTTCATAATTGGCATAGCCAACATGACATCACTGGGATACTCGATATAACTGGCATGCCTCGGATCAGCAATACGGCTAAAATCGCTCCAAAGACCTTTATAAAAATGATTCTGTACTTTTAACAATTCAAGCAGCGGATTTCCCTCCGATGCTCTCAATCGTCTTTTCTCGGCTCGTGTCATAAGTAAAATACTCCTTTGTGAAAAAGTTTCTTTTATTTTACCATGACATTAGCTCGTTAGTCCTGTTACAATTCAATAATTTAGTGCGAAAAATATTTACCTTTCATAACTGATCGGGCAGGCACGACAAACGCATGAATGAACATTTTGTTAACATTTCATGAATTTCTGGTATCTCCTGCGAGTATATAATTCCATAGAAAGAACCCATATGTCACTAAGATTATAAAAAATGTTTAAAACATTGACAAAAGGAAATAACTCACTACGTTCAAACAGATTTCCTTTTGTCAATTGGCACATTTTTTATAACCTAAGTGACATAAGGAACCTTTCTAAATGGAATTATATACTCGCAGGAGATACCAGAAAGGTAAGTGTTCATAAAATGTTCATTCATGCGTTTGTCGTGTCGAACAGGACAACTACATTTGGAAGTCACCGCCCGCCCGGAATAATTTTCTCTAACGTGTTTGTTCTGACTATATGGAAAGCTGATAAATGACAATAATCTGGTATATTTGCATAATAATATGAAATATTCCCGGGATAAATTATGATATAATCATAAAAAACGATAAAGAGGTGGTTTGCAATTGAAAAGTTTTGAACAAAAAATATTTCCTTATCTGCTGTTGTTACCGACTATGGCGATTTTTGGATTATTCCTATTCTTTCCTGCGTTAAATGGTTTGTGGATTTCATTTACCAAGTGGGACGGAATTAATCCGCAGGAATTTTTGGGGCTTAAAAATTACATAAAGTTAGCAGGGGATGAGAAATTCCTGGCTTCGTTTTTGGGCACGATGCTTTATACCCTGCTTTCCGTCCCGGCAATTCTTGTATCGGCATTGATGCTGGCACTTATTTTGACAAGAGGATTTAAGGGAAGCAACTTTTTCCGCGCAGTGTTTTACTGGCCCACAATGATTTCCAGTATTATTGTAGGCCTTACCTGGAGATTTTTACTGGGAGAGGATTTCGGATTTGTCAATTACCTGTTGACGGTTATGGGAAATTCACCGGTAAAATGGTTAACGGATCCGAAAGCAGCCATGGCAGTGGTTATTTTTGCAACTACGTGGAGTATGGCAGGGTATTATATGGTGATGTTTATTGCCGGGATCAAAGCGATTTCGGAAACTTACTACGAGGCGGCAGACATGGATGGCGCCGGTTTCTGGCAGCAGTTTTGGTATATAACCCTGCCGCTGTTAAAACCGACCAGCCTACTGGTACTGGTATTATCCACGGTTAATGTTATC
Organism: Bacillota bacterium; assembly: GCA_023391695.1. GTDB lineage: Bacteria > Bacillota > Clostridia > Lachnospirales > Lachnospiraceae > Anaerocolumna. The sequence goes on along the minus strand of JAEWAK010000056.1, from coordinate 21,127 downwards.
AAGTCATATCCGTTGGTTTACGCACTGACACAGGGCGGGCCGGCCGGAGCGACTAAATTCATGGTACAGCTGATTCAGGAGACCGGTTTTGAGAAAAACCAGATGGGGTACGCCTGTGCCATGACGACCGTACTTTTTATCATACTGGCTGTCCTGACCTTCGTACAGTTCCGCCTGAATCGGGGAGGTGAGCAGGATGCGGACTAAAGGGGACAGAGCATACCGGAAGGTTTTACTGGCAGTGCTGCTGGTTTTATTAAGTTTTCTGTTTTTAATGCCAATTATCTGGGTGATCGGATCCTCCTTTAAATCGGCCGGGGAATTATTTTCATGGCCGCCCAGCCTGTTTGGCAGGAAGCCGTCCTGGTACAACTATGTTAAGGCATTTGAAGAGGGTGACTTTGCCGGATATTTTCTGAATACGGTTTTTGTAAGTGTTGTGGCAACCGTGCTGACGGTTGTTGTCAATGTCATGTCGGGATACGCATTTGCGAAATACCGGTTTAAGGGCCAGACGATTTTATTCGGAATTGTACTGGCCACCCTGATGGTGCCCCTGGAAGTGATCATGATTCCCATTTTTAAGGTTATTGTGGCCACCAATCTCTATAACAGCCTGTGGGGACTGATTATTCCGGCCGTTGCTTCGCCTACGGCCGTGTTTCTGGTAAAACAGTACTATGTTGGGATTCCGGATGCCTATATGGAAGCTGCCCGGATTGACGGAGCTTCGGAGACCAATATTTTTCTCAATATTATGCTTCCTTTGGCAAAACCGGTTATTTCGGTTCTCTGCATCTTTTCCTTTATGTGGAGATGGAATGACTACCTGTGGCCGAAACTGGTTATTAACAGCAAAACAAAATATACGATACAGCTTGCCCTGGCGAATTTTTCGGGGGAATATTCGGTGGATTGGAACAGTCTTCTGGCAATGTCGGTTATTTCCATGATTCCGGTTATTATCGTATTTGTGACATTACAGAAATATATCATCGGCGGTATGACGGCCGGCGGTGTGAAAGGATAGGGAGAAAGGAAAAAATTATGAAATATGTAGAATATCCATTATTTGCGGAAGGTTATATTAACCGGTTCCTGACAACCGGAATCTTTACAAAAGCCCAGAAATTCACAAAAGCGACTTTGAGCGGGCGGGTGAACGAATGGTTAAAATATGGGTTCTCCATCCATGAAAATCCGTGCAGAAAGGAATTTACGGCCCGCAGAAAAGAAGAACTTCCGCCTTATATTGATTTGAGTACATACGGGCCGGAAGAAGAGATTTGTGTATTCGAAGAAGGCCATGGAATCCGGATGTATTTCCCATTTGGCAATATCGGCATGGAGGAGTCCGGCTTTTACTATACGCCCACTTATTTAAGGAACTATAGCTATGCCATTATAAAAGCCGAAAAAACCGAAGCTGTCGAGTTTGAACTGACGACCTGCGGCGGTATGACCCTATGGGTGAATGACCGTCTTATTACGGATTTTACTCCTTTTACCAGGAATAGGATGGAAAGTACCCAAATTTCCGTAGATCTGAAAGAGGGAGAGAATAAGTTTGTCATCTGTCTGGACGATTTGGCAGAACGGGATACGGATTATTATTTCCGCATAAGACGGATCGGGACAAGCAGGCTTGGCATTCTTCTTCCGGTAAAAGATGAAATTCCGGCAGAACAGTTAAAGCAGATGGAACTTATGCTGGAACAGGTTTGTTTTGAAAAAGAAGCATATATCAGCGAGCCGGTAAAGCTGCAGATGTGTAATTATTGCGGACAGCCCCTGGATTTCGAGGTCCTTATTACGCCCGGTGAATTCGTTGAAAAGATGGAGAAGGCATGGAAACTGACAGAGACCAGATCCTACCGGCTTAAAAAAGGTCAGAAAACCGTGGAGCTGCTGCATTCGGATGAAATACTCCCGGGGTACTATTATTTTACGGTAAAGTTTAATTTGTACGGGACCGTACTTAAGAGGAAAATCGGAAACCAGTTAGTAAGGAAGGAGTTCTTAGGGTTTCAGGAAGAAAAGGTAAAGGAGAGGAAACAACATGCCCTGGAAATTGCGGCAGAGTATAGTGTGGATAATGTGTATAAATCCGCGGCACTGTTTAAGCTGGGAAGAAATTATGAAAAAGCGGAGCAGATTATTCTGGAGGAACTAAAAGGGGTCAGACAGCGCAGGGATTGTTCCGATTTTCATTTTATTATAATCTTATACATATACCATACTTTTTATCATCTGATTTCGGAGCAATTAAAAAATGAAACAGAAGAAACCATGCGAAATTATCGCTACTGGATCGATGAGCCAGGTGATGACGTGATGTGGTTTTTCAGTGAAAATCATGCATTGCTGTTCCATGTCTGCCAGTATCTGGCCGGGGAATATCTGCCGGACCAGGTGTTTTCAGGCAGCAGACTCTTAGGCAGGGAACTGCGGGATAAGGCGGTCGGACTGCTGAATGAGTGGTTTGAAAGTTTTTTTGAGGAATTTATCACGGAATGGAATTCCAGTGCCTATATTCCGGTGGATGTATTGGGTTTGGGGACTTTATATAATCTAACGGATAAAGACAGCGAAATCCATCAAAAGGCTGGGAAAGCCCTGGATATGATTTTTTATGCTTTAAGCATCAATGAGCATAAAGGTGCCGTCATGACCAGTTTTGGCAGAACCTATGAAAAGGAGTTAAAGGGGAACTACAATGCCGGTACTACAGGAATCCTGTATGTAGCCTACAATGCCGGCTATCTGACCCGTGGGGCCATAGGATATTTATCCCTTATTCTGGGGGATTATGAAGCGCCGGAAGAATATAAAAAGTATTTGCGGCTGACCGGTTCCAGGGAGCTGATTCACCAGAATACCCAGGGGTTTGAAAAACATGTGAACCTGTATCTCTATAAAAATGCGGATGTACTCCTTTCCACAGCCGTAAATTTTAAACCGTACCGGCAGGGCTATCAGGAACACATCGTTCAGGCGGCCATTGATGAACTTGCCCAGGTGTTTGTCAACCATCCGGGAGAATCCCATCCTTACGGAAGCGGAAGGCCTAATTTCTGGGCTGGAAACGGGGTCCTTCCCCTGGGAGTGCAGTACCAAAACATAAGTATTTTAAAATTTGATATTGATGATTCCCACAGAATTGATTATACGCATGCATACGTGCCTTTGTCGGAATTTAAACAGTATATGGGGGAAACCCATGCGATTGTTCTGGAGAAAGACGGCGGCTATATTGGGGTGAAAGCCATGAACGGACTGGTGATGCAGGAGGAAGGACCGTGCAGGCACCGTGAATTTATCAGTACGGGAAGACAGAATGTATGGGTAATCAAGGTTGCACGAAGTCCGGAGTATAAGAGCCTGGAAGAGTTTTTCCAGGAATTCAACCGCATTGCTATTGCCATGAATGAAGAGAAAGAAGTTACTGTAACAGACGGGGCAGGAATGAGATATTTTATCGATAAAGAGGATGTGTGCTATGTAAATGGTGAAAAAGTACACCATTATCCACTGACTGTAAAAGGTATATTGGAATTAAAAGGAGAATGAAACAATGATAAGCCGTAGTGAGATAGATGCAAAACTGAATCTGGTTGCCAAAAGGATGATGGCGTTAAAAAATAACGGAATGGAAGAAAAATTCCCCATAAGCCTCATAGATATTGATTGCTGGGAATGGCCCCAGGGAGTGGGAATATTCGGTCTTTATAAGTATTATACCATAAGCAAAAACCAGGAAATCCTCAGTTTCCTGCTCCGGTGGTTTGATGAGCGGCTGGAGGAAGGAATTCCTGAGAAAAATGTAAATACGACTGCCCCCATGCTTACCCTGGTTTTTCTTTATGAGATGACGGGGAAGGAAAGCTATCGTAAGTTAATTGAGGAGTGGGTCGACTGGATTATGAAGGATAAAAAGCTGATCCGCACAGGAGACGGCTGCTTTCAGCATATGATAACTGGCGATCCCAATGACGGGGAAATCCTGATTGATACTATTTTTATGACCTTGCTGTTTTTAGGAAAAGCAGGTAAAGTATTAAACAGAAAAGACTGTATCGAGGAAGTGAATTACCAGATTCTCAACCACATCAGATACCTGTTTGATAAAAGGAAAGGTATGTTTTTCCACGGATTTAATTTTAACTATCATCATAATTATGGAGAAGTATACTGGGGCCGGGGAAACGGCTGGTATACGGTTGGAATTATGGAATTGTTATCCGAGATTACCATTGATGACGCGGTCCGCAGGTATTTCCTCAGCGTTTATAAAACCCAGGTAAAGGCGTTAAAGCGGTATGCGGACCAGGATAACGGACTCTGGCATACGGTAATTGATGATGAAACTACTTATATTGAGATATCGGGAAGCGCGGCATTTTTATGCGGGATTATGCAGGGGGTAAGAAAGGGCATCCTGAAAAGGGAAGACTATGAGGAATTGATACAAAAAGCCATGCTTAATATCCTGGACTATATTTCAGAGGACGGAACGGTACGGAATGTTTCATACGGAACTCCCGTCGGACACTCAAAGGAATGTTACAGGCAAATACCCTGCTGTCCCATGACTTATGGACAGGCACTTATGATTTTGAATCTGCAGGAAGCAATGATGGATTACTGGCATTAGAAAGAAGGGCGGTTATGAAAATAAAGGAACGGGTATTTTTTGAAAAATTTGAATCTCTGTACTATTTCCACGGCAGTACGCAGAACTGGGCTATGCAGGATTTTCATTTTCATAACCAGTATGAAATCATATTATTTTTAAATGATGGTGCGACATTGGAAGTGGGAAGCCGTTCTTACCATGTCAATGCCGGTGATTTATTTCTGCTGAATAATAAGGAATATCACCGGACCAGCGGAGCTGCAGGAAAACCCCACAACCGTTATGTCCTGATGTTTGAACCGGAACTGCTTAAACATATGTCGGAGGCTTTTGAATATGATTTTGCCATGTTTTTTGAAAACAGGCCCGGTAATTTCAACCACAAACTGCATCTGACGGAGAACAACCTGGCTAAGGTGGAAAAGCTGCTGAATAAGATTGAAGAAAATATAAATGCGGGAAAAGAGGACCGGACAAAAGTAAAGTTAAAGCTGTCTATTATGGAATTATTGGTGACGATCAATGAAATGTATGAGTTTTTCATGAAGGAGCAGGAGAGCCAGGAAAACCGCAAAGAAGCTCCCGGGGACAGGAAAAGCCAGGAAATGGCGAAAATCGAATTTAAAGTTCCCGTCTTATACCGGGAGAGAATTGAGCAGATTAAAAATTATATCAGCACTCATGTGAAAGATAAAATGGAGCTGGAGGATATAGCGAAAAAATTTTACATAAGCCGCTATTACCTCAGCCATTATTTTAAAAAGGAAACCGGGTTTACGTTGGTTCAGTATATTACAAACCAGAAGGTGGCTGCCGCAAAGTCGCTGCTAAAAAAAGGATATTCCGTGACGGAGGTAGCCATCCATCTGTCCTACAACAGTGACAGCCATTTTATATCCGTATTCAAAAAAAGCTGCGGTATAACGCCAAAACAGTATACAAAAGAAAAAAATGACAATAATAAATGATTTTTTAACTTTTATTTGAAATTTTTTGTGCAAAATAACTGATAAAATAGGGGGTATCAAAAGAAAAGGAGAGGTAAAGTATGAAAAAACTTATAGCATTGCTGTTAGCAGGAGTTATGGTATTGGGGATTTTAACCGGATGCTCGGGCATTGGAAGCAAAGCAGGGCAGGAAAAAACTTTGGAGGTCGTTTGGTTCAGTGACGGTAAAGAAGGAGAATCTTTTATGCGTCTGGCTGAAAAGTATATGGGAGAGCATCCGAATATCAAGATTGAATTGATTGAAGTTCCGTATTCCGATCTTGAAAGTAAAATTAAAAACATGATTAACGGAAAGGAAACACCGGCATTAGCCCGGCTTACAAATCTTGGACCTTTCCAGAACCAGCTTCTGGATCTTTCTGAATATGTATCGGACCAGGAAGCATTTATTGACAGCTTCGGTGAAGGGCTGAAATTTGTATATGACGGAAAAATCCTTGCGGCTCCCATGGATGTCACTGCCAATGGCTTGATTTATAATAAGACAGCCTTTGAAAAGGCAGGTGTTTCGGTACCTCAGTCCGCAGAAGAGGTATGGACCTGGGAGGAATGGAAAGCGGCTATGAAAACAGTCATGGAAAAAAGTGATTGTAAATACGGACTGGTTTATGATAAGTCACCCCAGAGATTCAGCACTCTGATGTATGAAGCCGGGGGAAGCATGCTGAAGGAGGATTTAACGGAATCTAATTTCAATACGCCGGAAGTGAAGAGGGCGGTCAGTTTCTTTAAAGAATTACATGATGAAAAGATTATTCCTGATTCCGTATGGCTGGGTTCCGAAAATCCCAATAATTTGTTCCGTACCGGCCAGGTCGCAATGCATTTTGCCGGAAGCTGGATGATTGCAAATTATAAGGAAGAGATTACGGATTTTGAATGGGGAGTTACTTACCTTCCCAAAGAAGCAAAACGCTCCACCGTTCCCGGCGGAAAATATCTGGCGGCATTTAAGAATACGGGAGTAGAAAAAGAAGCGGCAGAATTTATCGAGTGGATTTCAAAAGCGGAAAACAATGCGGTGTATTGTAAGGAAAACAGCTACCTTTCCCAGGTGAAGGGAAATGAAAAACTGGAGTATGATTATGGTCAGGAGTTCTTTTCCATCTTTGCGGAGGAACTGGCGGCAACCGATGCAAGACCCGGGGCGGAATGGGGTTATCAGGCCTTTACCGGTGCAGTTCAAAATGATATCCGGGACGGGCTCATTGACGTGTTAGCCGGTAAACTTTCGGTAGATGACTATTTAACCAAGATAGATACGCTGATTACGGTAACATTGAAGGAAATCAGGTAAGTATTGCATTTCTTTAAGGGGACGGTTTTTCCGTCCTCTTATTTTGCGGAAAAAAACAGGGGGAGATTCCGGATAAGCTGCAGCATGGAACAGGTCATAGATGGCTGCCTTGTTGGCGCAACGGTTTTGGATGAATCAGTTGCAGTCAAATTGGTAACCCAGTCCCCAAACGGTTTTTAAATAATGTGGTTGTTTGGGCGTATCTTCGATCTTGCTGCGTATACGTTTTATATAAACCATAATGGTATTATCATCGATAACGTTATCCTGCCAGATTTGACGGTAAAGCTGTTCTTTCGTAAAAACCCTTCCGGGATTTTCTAAAAAGTATTTAAAAAGAGAAAGTTCCTTGGCAGTCAGGGACAGTTCTTCTCCGTTTTTGTAAGCATGGAAATTAAACGGGTCGTAGGAGAAGGGACCTGCAATCAGCTTCTGCTCAGACTTATTGCTGTATACCTGATTACGTCTGATAAGTGCTTTGGATTTGGAAATTAAAAGGGCAACACTAAAAGGTTTGGTTATGTAATCGTCCGCACCAAGTCCAAGTCCCAGAACTGCGTTATATTCCTCTGATTTACCGCTTAACATTATAATGGGGGTATGGATCTGCTGGCTGCGCAGTATACGGACAACTTCGAACCCATCCATATCCGGCATTAAAATATCTAATAAAATCAAATCATAATTTTTTTGTTTTAAAAGTGCTAAAGCCTCTTTTCCGCCTGAAACTGCAGTAACTTCCATATTTTCGGTTTTATAGGCGGATTTGATAGCCGTATGTATGATCTTTTCATCGTCTATTACTAAAATATGTTCACCGGGCATCGTATTATCTTTAATCAGTGCAAGATTTGGGATCAGAATTTCTATATTACAAATCTTAAAAGCGACATGTATTATGAAATCTTTCCCACAGACTGATTTTTCCCTCTCTTTCAGAAAAATTAAGGTGTTTGCGAAATAAAGTACTGTGCAGGAAGCTGTTTAGCTTATTATATTATAACCAATATTAAGTGGTTTGTCATCCTCTTTTCAAGCTTTCGTAGCTTTCGTCAGGACAAAGAGGGAACTCTCATCAAGCAGACGGAACCTTTTCACAGTAATTATATGATAGGAAACACGATCTCGTTATTCCCTTAACAATAAGTTATATGTTATACTTAATCAGCTTTACAATAATAACTGACTGTATGAAACCAGTGGGAGGTCTTATGAATAAGGATTTATTAAAACGTAAAGTTGTCGGTGTGTTTCTTATAACTTTGGCTGGGATTCTGATAATCATCACTTCTATAGTTGCGATCTATTCAACTCATAAAAATGCAATTGTTAATCAGGCAAGGGAGCAGGTAATTACGACTGCTGAAACAGCTTCCAGAGGGCTTGAGACATTTTTCGCGGATAGACTGAAAAACATGGACTTATATTTTGACGGAGTCTTAAGCTATGTGGAAGACCAGGATATACTGAAAGATCAAATGGAAAGCATACTTCTGCCATTTTATGAAATAGAAAAAGCATATTTGTATCAGGTCGTTTATCTTACGGAAGATGAATTTAAGACGAAGGAAAACAATATTAAGATCCGGCAGAATTCGGTTTTTGGTTCCTATGAATATAAGGAGGGCGGTTTTTTTATCTTAAATATGTACAAGCCCATATATCTTTCGGGTTCTCTAAATGGCTATGTTCTGGCATGTATTAATCTAAATGCTGTTTATGAGGATATATTATATCCGATTCAAATAGGAAAGAATGGGTATTGCACGGTGAAAGACCGGAGCGGACGGATCTTGATGCACGGGGTTGAAAGCCAGATCGGAATTAATTCCAAAACAGACCGGAAGAAAAATTATCCGAATTTAAATCCCCAGGGAATCGACCGCCTGATAGAAAACCAGATCAGCGGAAAGTCGGGTACGGAGCTTGTTAATTCGTACTGGTGGGATAGAGTGGAAGCCGGTAAAGCGGAGAAAATCATAGGTTACACGCCGGTTAAGGTAATGGAAGATTTCTGGGTTATCAGCATTATTATGGATTACGGCCAAATTGAAGCTCCTCTGCATCAAACACTGATTATGAGCATTTTAGTGGGATTTCTTCTTATGCTGTTATTGGGATTTTTAGTATTTTACATAACCAGGGAACTGAAAAACAGCCAGCAGATGCTAATGGAGTGGAACTATGAAAAAAAGCTGTATGAGTCGGAAACAAAATTAGAAGAACAGGAAGAAAGAGTAGAGCATTATGATAAACTTAGGACAATGGGAATATTAATGGGGACCATAGCCCATGAATATAATAATCTGATGACACCGATCACAATTTATTGCGATTTATTGGCATCAAGATTTGAGGAAGAGGAAGAAGCCAAAGAACAAATTGCTGAAATTTCCGGTGCTGCCTTAAGATGTACCGAATTATCCAGGCAGATATTAGAGTATGGGCGTAAGGATTCAAAAGAAGAACGTTTACTTTCTTTTGACGGGACGGTAGCAGCTAAAACTTCTATGAAGATGATTGAAAAGATAATACCTAAGAAAATCAAGCTAAGCTATCAGATCAGCAGTAAGCCCATCTTTCTTCTTGGTAATCCGGGTGCCTTAAACCAGATTATATTAAATCTTTGTACCAATGCTTATCAGGCCATGAAAGAAAAGGGTAACAGGTTAGAAGTTACCTTCAGGCTTTTAGAAAATGAAAAAGCAGAATTAAAAGTGAAGGATAACGGCTGCGGCATGGAGGAAGAAACCCTGAAAAATATATATGATGCATTTTATACCACAAAAGCAGCGGGGGAAGGAACGGGTCTGGGGCTTTCTGTGGTACAGCGGCTTGTGATCAGGTATAAGGGGCAGATACAGGTGGAAAGTATACCGGGAAAGGGGACCGTATTTACAATTACATTTCCCGTTCTGGAAAGGAAAGAACTTGCTGCAGCCGAGAAAGATATTGTTTATAAAGAAATTACCGACCGGAAATTAAATGTTATGATAATTGATGATAAGCCGGAAGTCATTAAAGCCTTAAAAAATGGACTGAATTTAACAAAGTGGAGACTGGAATTTTTTACAAACGCCTTACTGGCATATGAGAAATTCAAGAAAAACGCGGATGACTTCGATATAATTTTAACAGATTTATCGATGCCTGATATGAATGGATGTGAACTGGCGGCAATTATGAAAAAAAGAAATCCAGCTGTTAAAATTATTGTTATGACAGGATATCCGGAAAAAGATATACAGGAATATCTGGCAGCAGATATAATAGACGCATATATGGTAAAACCCGTAAATGTTAATCATATTATAGCAAAGGCAGCACAATTATCCCTGGAAGGGAAGTAATTAGGTTTATACGCTGGCATCTGGCTTTACCTGTATTAAAACAAGAACTTAATTTTACCGGTAAATCTGACATATTATTCATAATTGAGTCAGAAAATATATAGATTTCTCCTTTAATATAGAAGTGAGTATGATAAAAAAATATCAAAGTGAAAAGGAGAAACTGTTATGAAGAAGTTAACCGTATTTTTAATGGCTTTTGTATTAGCATTTACACTAATTGGGTGTTCCGGTAAAAATAGCGATACCAAACCGGCAGATAATCAGTCAGCTGATACAACAGAGACTGCCAGGTTTAAAGCAGGAACTTATGAGGGGACGGCAAAAGGACTGGGCGGTGATGTTGTTGCCACAGTAGTTTTATCTGATAACAAAATTGAAGAAATTACAGTAGTAGGGGATAAGGAAACAGAAGGTATCGGTACCGCAGCAATTGAAACTCTGCCGGGCTTAATCGTTGAAAAACAAAGTACCCAGGTAGATGCGGTTTCCGGTGCCACAGTTACCAGCAATGCAATCATAGAGGCAGTAACAGTAGCGCTTGAAAGTGCCGGTGTAGATGTTGCCTCATTAATTCCGGCAGAGACAGCAAACAGCACGGGAGAGAAATCTGAGGAAACCATCGATGTTGATGTGGTTGTGGTTGGAGCAGGCGGTGCCGGGATGACGGCAGCCATCGAATTAAAAACAGCCGGTGTTAACGTAATAATAGTGGAAAAAATGCCTATGGTAGGCGGAAATACCGTTAAATCCAGCGGTGGTATGAATGCTGCGGAAACTAAGGTACAAGAGAGACTTGGAATTGAAGATTCGGTTGAAACTTTTATTGAAGATACGATGGAAGGCGGACATAATCTGAATAACAGGGAGTTAGTAACTGTTTTGGCTAAAAATTCTTCGGATGCCATAGACTGGCTGGATGCCATAGGTGCACCTCTGCCTGAAGTTTCTTTTTCCGGAGGAGCAACCAACAAACGTATCCACAGACCTGCCGGAGGCGGTGATGTAGGAGTGTATCTGGTTGAACATTTTACGCAGAATCTGGAAAAACTGGGTGTTGAAGTTATGTTAAACACAAAAGCTACAGAAATCATAACCAGTGACGGTGCTGTAACAGGAATTAAAGCAGAATCATCCGACACGGATTACACCATAAATGCAAAAGCCGTAGTACTTGCCACCGGCGGGTTTGGTGCGAATGAAGAAATGTATACGAAATACAGACCCGAATTAAAAGGCTATGTGACGACCAACGCACCGGGCGCAACCGGAGATGGTATCCTTATGGCAGAAGCGGTCGGAGCTAATTTGGTGGATATTGAGCAAATTCAGATTCATCCTACCGTAGAGCAGACAACCAGTATTCTGATTACGGAGTCTGTTCGAGGCGGCGGTGCCATTTTAGTCAATCAGGACGGCAAAAGATTTACCAATGAATTATTAACAAGAGATGTTGTATCTGCTGCAATTAATGAACAGGAAGGTAGTTTTGCCTATATTATCTTCGACCAGTATCTGCGCGATAATTTAGCTGCTGTTGAAACCTATGTTGAAAGCGGCATTACAGTCGAGGCTGATAGCATTGAAGAATTAGCAGCTAAAATAGATTTAGAACCTGCGGTTTTAGCTGAAACCTTAAATACCTGGAATAAGGCGGTAGCGGATAAAAACGATGCGGAATTCGCCAGGGAAACAGGCATGGATAACGATATATCAAAAGGTCCTTTTTATGCCATTAAAATAGCACCGGGAGTTCACCACACCATGGGCGGTGTTGAAATTAATACCGGCGCTGAGGTTATTAATACGGACGGTGCGGCAATCGCAGGACTTTTTGCAGCAGGTGAGGTTACCGGAGGAATCCATGGCGGCAACCGTATCGGCGGCAATGCCGTTGCTGATATTGTTGTATTTGGACGGGTAGCAGCAGCATCAGCTTTAAAATATATCGGAGAATAATTATATAAGTATCTGCTGGTGAAATATAATACGTTAATATAAAAAATCTTATGTGCAGGTAAGTAATACTATAGGAACAAAAAACATGTTCCTATAGTCGGATGCACGGCGGAAAAACACCGCCTTTTATCAGAAGTTTGGAAAGCAACTTCTGATAAGTAATACTATAGGAACAAAAAACGTGTTCCTATAGTCGGATACACGGCGGAAAAGACACCGCCTTTTATCAGAAGTTTAAAAAGCAACTTCTGATAAGTTATATTATGATAACCAGATTAAGTTGGAATTAAGACGTGAGAGACGGCTCTCACGTCTTTTTTTGTGTCAACAATAAATATAAACCGCCTGCTATGCAGGTGTGTTCCCAATTAGCTTTAGCTTCAAGTAAAAACCTCCTTTGCCATAATAAGTGTAGGTTCGCCAACCGCACAAAAAGCAAAGGAGGTATCCAAGATGGATATGAATAGTTTAACCCATACTAAACGGGTATGCAAGTATCATTTCGTGTTCGTACCAAAATATCGAAGTAAGTGATCCTATCGGGAAATAAAAGGAATATATAGGAAGAATACTGATTGAGAAAAGAAATAGAGATAATAGCAGCAGAGACTGACAGTATCACGAACCAAGTTTGTGATGCACCGGAGGGATAGAAATGTCAGTAGATCAGCAATAAACGATCATATAAATATGAAAATAAACATATAAAGATATTTAAAAATTCATAAAACTGTATTATAATCAATAATACGTACAAAACAATTGATTATTAAACAGTTAAATTGATTATATTTACCAAAAGGAGGACGGAGATGAGTCAGGTTGATGACATAACCAGGGAGAAATGGATATTGGGGGCTTTCCCGGAATGGGGTACCTGGTTAAATGAGGAGATTGATGAAACAGTGGTAAAATCCAACACTTTTGTAATGTGGTGGATCGGATGTACAGGGCTTTGGATTAAATCCGAGAATAACACCAATATTGCTATTGACCTATGGTTTGGGAACGGAAAAAGGACACAGAAGAAAAAAGATATGGAACCTTACCATCAGATGAGGAATATGACGGGGGGAATTATGACCCAGCCGAATCTGAGAGCGGCACCGATTGTATATGATCCGTTTGCAGTGACAAGGGTGGATGCAGTTTTATCGACCCATTACCACAACGATCACATTGATCCTTTCTTTGCGGCGGCAGTGTTGAAAAACTGTAACAATGAAGTGCCATTTATCGGTCCTGCAAAGAGTGTGGAAAAGTGGCTGAGCTATGGGGTGCCAAAAGAGAGATGTATAACGGTTAAGCCAGGGGATGTAATTCAGGTAAAGGATTGTGAAATCGTGATTTTAGATTCTTTTGACCGGACCTGTTTAGTAACTGCAGAGGAAGATATCCGTGGGGTGTGTCCCTCTGATATGGATGAAAAGGCTGTAAACTATCTGATTAAAACCCCTGCAGGCAACATCTATCATAGCGGGGATTCCCATTATTCCACTTACTATGCGAAGCATGGTAAAGATTATAAAATTGATGTAGCACTGGGTTCTTATGGTGAGAATCCGGCGGGCAACCAAGACAAGATGACCTCTGTGGATATTTTAAGAATGGCAGAAGCTTTGCAGTGTAAGGTTGTTATACCTTTCCACTATGATGTATGGACTAATTTCAAGGCAGATCCGGCAGAAATCCTTATGCTTTATGAATTTAAAAAATACACCCTGGAATACAAATTTACACCATTTATTTGGGAGGTGGGCGGCAAATTCGTATACCCTGAGGACAGTTATAAAAGGCAATATCATTATCGGAGAGGCTTTGAGGATTGTTTCACGGAAGAACCCAATGTACCATTTCGTTCAATTTTATAACGAGGAAGGAGATGCGTATTTATGTTACGGGAGTTTGTAGAAAAAAAACATTATTTGTTTATTGACTCAGCAAAAGATTGGAAAGAAGCAATTAAGTTAAGCTGTAAACCTATTGAGGAGGACGGAACAGTTGATACCTGTTATGCTGAACTGATTATTGAATGTGTTGAGAAATATGGTCCTTATATTGTACTTATGCCAAATGTTGCAATGCCTCACTCACAAGAAGGCGCCAATGGAGTAAATCAAACGGCAATAAGTTTTATGAAGGTAGAAAAACCGGTTTCTTTTGATCCAAATGATCCGGAAAAGGATGCAAGATTATTCTTCACACTGGCTTCCTGTAACCCGGAACAGCATTTAGCCAATATGGTGAAGTTGTCTGAGCTGCTTGTTAATGAGGAGCTGGTGGCAGGCTTATTAAAGGCAACTACACCGGAAGAATTGCTGGAGATACAAAAAAAGTACTTATCATAGGGTCTATCTAATGATTGGAGGTTTATTTTATGAACGTTTTATTGAACATTTGGACTTATTTTGCAGCGAATATCCTGACTCAGCCGGCATTTTTTATCGGATTTATTGTTTTAATTGGTTATGTTTTGCTGAAAAAACCTTGGTATGATATTATTTCCGGTACGATTAAGGCAATTGTAGGCTATTTTATCTTAGCCGTCGGTTCAGGCGGTCTTGTAACTAATTTCCGTCCGGTATTGGTTGGATTGAAAGACCGTTTTAACTTTGATGCCATGGTGATTGATCCATATTTTGGTCAGAATGCAGTTACAGCAGGTGTAGAGCAGGTATTTGGGAAGACTTTCTCACAGGTAATGGTTCTTGTCCTGATTGCGTTTATTGCTAATCTGTTATTTGTACGTTTCAGGAAAATTACAAAATTACGTGCGGTATTTACAACGGGACATGTTCAGGTACAGCAGGCGTCAACCGCATTTTGGCTGATCTTATTTGCACTTCCCGGATTAGCTGATAATAATACGGCAATCTTAATTGTAATGGCTGTGGTACTCGGTTTATATTGGGCAGTTGGTTCTAATCTGACCGTTAAAGCTTCCCAGGAACTAACCGATGGTGCGGGTTTTTGTATCGCCCACCAGCAAATGTTTGGCTTAGCCCTTTTTTCCGCACTCGCTGAAAAGATGGGCAAGGGTAAAGAAAATAATAAAAAATCAAAAAAATTAGAAGATATTGAACTGCCCGGTTTTATGTCAATCTTTAATGATAACATGGTATGTACCTCTGTCCTGATGTTTCTTTTCTTTGGAATTATATTATTAGTACTTGGCAGGGATTACTTGATCGAAGCTAAATTTCTTGGTGAAAAAGAAAGCTTTTTGTTCTATATCATGAAGACGTGTTTTCATTTTTCCGTTTACCTGGCAATTCTTCAATTAGGCGTCCGTACTTTTGTAACGGAATTAACCCAGTCCTTCCAAGGTATTTCCAATAAACTGTTACCCGGTGCGGTTCCCGGTGTAGACTGTGCGGTTTCTTATGGATTTGGTTCACCTAATGCGGTACCAATTGGATTCCTTGCAGGAGCAGCAGGTCAGTTCCTGGCAATCTTTGTGCTGATTTTATTAAAGAGTCCTGTTCTTGTCATTGCAGGTTTCGTACCGGTATTTTTTGATAATGCTACAATTGCAGTTTATGCAAATAATAAAGGCGGTTTTAAAGCTGCACTTTTCTTTCCCTTTCTTTCCGGCCTTTGTCAGGTATTTGGTTCAGCCTTCATTGCAAGCTGGGTAGGAATGTCAGCCTATGGCGGTTATTTGGGAATGTGGGATTGGGCAGTTGTCTGGCCGGTATTAACAGTAGTAATGAAGTACTTAAGCTATGCCGGTATTGTGTTAGTGGTGATTGGATTATTGGCGATTCCCCAGCTCCAGTACAGAAAAGATAAGGAAAATTACTTCTTAATCACAGATGATTACGAAGCGTATAAAACCAATAAGAATAAATACCAGTAAACGAAGCAGAGCTGTTATTCTGTAAAAGGAGGAAAAATGATAAATATCTTAGTGGCATGTGCCAACGGTGCGGGAACAAGTCTTATGATGAAATTGACTACAGAGAAAGTAATTAAGTCTATGAATTTAAAAGTTGGAAAATTACATCACTGTTCATTGTCGGAAGGAAAAAGTCAGGCATATCAATTTGATATTGTATTTTGTCCCTTAAACTTTGTATCTATGTTTAAAGATGCACAAGGGAAGGGAACTAAAGTAATCGGTTTAAAGAATGTTCTCTCCCAAGGGGAAATGGAAGATAAACTAAAAGAAGCAGGAGTCAATGAAGCTTCTTAAATATATTTAAGCTTTTACCTATGAAGGTATTTATAACACCTTCATAGGTAAAAAACGGAGGAAGAGCAATTGGAAGGAATGGTATACAAAAAGCAAATAAAATAAAGGAAATAAAAGCAAAAGAGAGAGGAAAGATTTAAGTTTATGAAAATCGTAAAAAAAGTCCTGGATGAGATTTACCGTTGTTATGCCGCCGGCCATGTCACCGTGGATGGCAAGTTAAGGGTGGTTTTGGCCAGTGAAGAGAAAGATGGACCCTGTTATGCCTATTTTGGGAATAATTTTGAAAACAAGGAAGTGATATGGGAAAATGCAGGAGGAACCATGTCTTTTGTGGAGATTCCCCATACCAACGGGGAGTTTCTGGCAGTCCAGAAATTTTTTCCGGGTTTTAATTCTTTAAACGCTAAAATAGTTTGGGGTAAATATGTGGAAGGTAAATGGGTAGTAAAAGACTTTTTGGCTCTTCCATACGTCCATCGATTTGATATAATAGAGTCAGAAGGTAAATTATTCTTTCTTGGAGCGACTCTTTGCGGCTCCAAAACAGAAAGAAATGATTGGGCCGACCCTGGTATGATATGGGTTGGCGAATTACCAAAGGACTCTGATCAGAAGATGGAAATCAAACCGATCCATGATTTCTTATTAAAAAATCATGGTTTCTGCCGTGGTTATTATGAAAATAGTCAAGCGGGTTTTATTACCTGTGACTCCGGTATCTATGTGGTATTGCCTCCAAAGGACGGAAGAGATTGGAAAGTAAGACAAATACTTGCCGGCCGCATATCTGATGCAGCCAGTTATGACCTGGATGGGGACGGTATTGACGAACTTGCCATAATAGCACCTTTTCATGGCAATGAATTGGCGATCTATAAAAAAGAAAATGACAGAAGATATAAGGTTGTATATGAGTATCCTAATGAAATGGATTTTGCACATGCCATATGGGCGGGTACTTTATTGGGAAAACCGGCTGTTGTTTTTGGAATCCGGAGAATGGATTGTGAATTAGGGTATATCATGTATAATCCGGCTACAGGGCAATATAACACTACGATCATTGAAAAGGGTGTAGGAACGGCAAATGTTGATATTGTACATGAGGATGGCAGGGAGATATTAATAGCAGCTAACCATACTAAAAATGAGGCAGCTATTTATTTTATCACAGAATCTTAACTGTGCAGTAAGTACAGGGGTAGAACCGTAAGGGAGAGTTCTTTGAGTAATCTTATTTTCCGCAATATCGGATGGGAAGGAAGGAAAACTCTTGAAAAGAAAACAAGAAATTGTAGATACAAGAAGAATTGATATATTAAATGAATTTCAAAAAAATAGTCAAATAAAAGTGGAGGAGCTGGCGGAGAAATTAGAAGTGTCACCGATAACCATACGCAGGGATTTGCAATATCTGGAAGACAGAAAAAAAATTCAACGATATTATGGCGGAGCTTCCTTAATTCATCAGGATGAGACCGAAGAGGGAGAATTAAAGATTTATCAATCCCTGATGGCGGAATATGCAGCCAGTTTGGTTGAGGATGGAGATAATATTCTTATTAATACCAGCACAACAGCATTGCAGTTATTAAAATATCTGGGTGATAAGCATGTAACGGTTATAACCAATTTCGTAAAAGCACTGTATATGGAAGTTCCGCCCACGGTTTCCATTGTACTGACAGGCGGGGAGGTTCGCTACCCCAAAGAAACCATGATGGGTGATTTTGCAATAAGAAACCTGCAGACTGTCAGGGCACGCAAAAGTTTTGTGGGTTGTGATGGGATAACCCCGGAAGTAGGAATGACTACAAAAGTAATGAATGAAGTTGCTATTAATAAATTAATGTTTCAGCATGCGGAAAAAACTTATCTGATGGCAGATCATACTAAGTTTGGGCATAACAGCAGTTATGTCAGCCAAAAGATAGAAAATATAACTCATGTGATTACCGACGAAAAAGCATCTCGGGAAGTAGTGAAACAATTGTGTGCAAGAAAAATATTTGTGCATCAGGTAGAAAAAACTTAAAGATTTGTTCCGGGCGTCAGGCAGGAGTGAATCCTATATTGGCATATGTAACGTAACGGAGTGACTGGAATATTCGCAGATATTAAATCGAATACTCAAATCATATATGGGAGATAAGAAATGAAGGCATATTCTATAGGATTATATGAAAAATCTATGCCATCAGATCTGACATGGGAAGAAAAACTGATTGCTGCAAAAGAAGCCGGATATGATTTTGTAGAAATCAGTATTGATGAAACGGATAACAAATTAGGGCGATTGGATATGGGGAAGGAAGAAAGGCAGGAACTACTTCAATTAATGGACAAAATCGGACTTCCTATACGCACCATGTGCTTAAGCGGCCATAGAAAATTTCCCTTGGGCAGCATGGACGTCACTATCTGTTCCCGTGGAATGGAAATCATGGAGAAAGCAATTGCCCTTGCGGGGGATCTTGGAATCCGAATTATCCAACTTGCCGGATATGATGTGTATTATGAAGAATCAACAGCAGAAACAAAAGCAAGATTTGAAAGGAATTTAAAGAAAATTACCGATTTAGCAGCAAAAGAAGGTGTGTTATTAGGCTTTGAAACCATGGAAACGGATTTCATGAACACGGTAGAAAAATCCATGAAATATGTTAAACTTGTAAATTCACCCTACTTAAATGTTTACCCTGATATGGGAAATATAACCAATGCTGCTAAAACTTATGGAGCAGATGTGTTTGAGGACATAAAAAAAGGTGCAGGCCATATAATTGCCGCCCATTTAAAGGAAACTGTACCCGGAAAGTTCAGGGAGATTGCCTATGGGAAAGGTCATGTTGATTTTCCCGGGGTAATCAAAGCAACCTGGAACTTAGGGGTCAGAAAATACGTAACGGAATTCTGGTATACCGGCAATCCCTCCTGGAAAGAAGATCTGAAATCTGCAAATAAAATGATGACTGAATTGTTGGACAAGGAGGCAGGGTAAAGCCTGCCTCCTTACAGAAATGGAGAATATATTATGTTAGAAGACCTGAAAAAACAGGTATATGAAGCAAATATGGACTTACCAAGATACGGATTAGTAACTTTTACCTGGGGGAATGTAAGCGGTATTGACAGGGAAAAGGGACTGTTTGTAATCAAACCAAGCGGAGTGGAATATGACCTTCTAAGGCCGGAAGATTTGGTAGTTGTAGATTTAAGGGGCAATAAAGTGGAAGGAAAATATAATCCGTCTTCGGATACGGCAACACATTTGGAGTTGTATAAGGCATTTTCTGAAATTAATGGAATTGTACACACGCATTCCCCTTGGGCAACCTCCTGGGCACAAGCGGGCAGGAGCATACAATGTTATGGAACGACCCATGCAGATTATTTTTATGGGGAAATTCCCTGTGCAAGAAGCCTGACTGCCGACGAAATTAATGAGGAATACGAAAAGAATACGGGAAAAATAATTATAGAGACCTTCAGGGATAAAGATTATATGGCTGTACCGGGAGTACTTTGTACAAATCATGGGCCTTTTACCTGGGGAAGCGATCCATATAATGCAGTCCATAACGCAGTAGTGTTGGAAGAGATTTCTAAAACGGCCTATCATACGGAGATACTGAATCCCCATGTCATGCCGGCACCAAAGGTGATAATGGATAAACACTTTTTGAGAAAGCACGGGGCAAATGCCTATTATGGGCAGAAGTAAGACGGGCGGTTTATTCGGTAAGCCGCCTTTGGCAGAAAATGCGTACAGGAGATTATATATTTTTTTGCAAAGGAGCGTTTACTTATGGTAACTCCATATTTAACATTTAATGACTACTTTGAAAAAGCATTCAACTTTTATGCTTGCCTGTTGGGTGGTATCGGTTGTTGTGTTTGAACGCAGCAAAAAGCTGTTACATCACGGGTGGATTGTGGTGCTATACTCCTTTTTCAATTTTGTGGCTTTTGAAAGCATCTGCAAAATGGCAATCCTCCCTATGAAAAGGAGCCGACAACCACGAGTTTCATTCTCGTTGGTTATCGGCTCTGCGTCTAGCGTCTGGCTCTTTACCAACTTGGCCTGAAGTGTTAGACTTCCACTATGTTTCGTTAATGAGTGTATTTAAAACTTCCTGCACATTAGGAGAGGCTTTTATTGTTCCTCGTACTTTAACACTTTCTATGGTTTCTTTCGCCAAATCAGGTGTAACATCTTCCGAAAATGTCAGTATGCCAGTCATTTTGATGTTTGCCTTTTTGTTGGATGTCTTTAATTCTTCTAAATCCCTACGAGTAATAGTAACGATACCAAGAGTAGCAGAACTTGGTTTGCCGATAATATTATCGTTAAACTCTGCTAAAAGATCATCCAGTCCAATGCCGTTTCTTTTCATTGCAAAAGTCCTCCTAAAAATAAATATTTTATTTTATACATATTGTATGTATTTAGTTAAAAG
The DNA here is from genome assembly GCA_023391695.1 of Bacillota bacterium. GTDB lineage: Bacteria > Bacillota > Clostridia > Lachnospirales > Lachnospiraceae > Anaerocolumna. Next base: position 219 of record JAEWAK010000056.1, on the reverse strand, counting down.
AATTCCTTTTTTGTAATTATCTTCTGCTTGTCTCATTTTTTGATTTCAACAACGATACCTTGGTCATTTATTACAACATGAGAAGTTAGGGCTTTATCGAGAACCGGCAACCCCAAAAAATCAACAATATCCTTTGCCATATTAAATCTTTGCCACGCTTCTTCTTCGTTTGCCTGTGGGTATATTGTCGGCATCATCCAAACATTACAAATCAACAAA
>JAEWAK010000058.1 GCA_023391695.1 Bacillota bacterium | reverse complement strand
CTGATGTCACTAATAAACTCCGGGAAGTGCTTAAAGCAGGGCGAAAAGTGTAAAACTCGCTTACGCTCAGACAGTTACACTTTTCGCCCTTGGCGCACTTCCCGGAGTTTAAGTGACATCAAGGAACCTTTCCAATATAATACTCCCACACACTGCACCCGGATACCGCCTTAGTTTTTGGAATTATACCATTTCCTGTGTCTGACGGGATACTTTTGTAGTAAGAACTGGATTAGTATTAATTTGGAAATAATTGTTTGGGATATGATTTTTTAAATGATTATATTGGAATATGATTTCAATGTATAAGACTGAGTTAGAATGATTTTTGATTGAACAAAACTGAAAATAAAACTAAATATTTTAGCGGGACAACAAAATATAGTATATTAAAATTAAGACGGTTGTTTGTAAAGAGTAATCTTTAAAAATACAATTTTTATTAAACAAAACGTTTTAATTATTTTGTAAAATATGCCCCAGAATTTCAAGTTTTAACATTGGAAAAATAGGATTGCAACTTCATGTCCTGGGGCATTTCTTATTGGTTACTGCGAAGTACACAGTTCATTTTATTATTTTTTCTGAAAACGGATATCCAGATAGTTTTTAACAATCTGTACGCATTTATCAAAGCCTAACTGCTGGCTGTTGAAGCATAGATCGTAGTTTTTGGCATCTTCCCAGTTCCTGCCGGTATAGTATTTATAATATTCCGCACGGCGTTTATCGGTAGCCAATGCTTTTTTCTCCAGTTCTTTTGCAGGCAGGCTGAATAAGCCTTCCAGCCTTTTTACACAGTCTTCTATGGAAGCATGAACAAATATTTTAACTACATTGTCCCTGTCTTTCAGGATATAGTCGGCACATCTTCCTACAATGACGCAGGATTCCTGCTCTGCAAGCTGCTTAATTACCTTCGCCTGATAATTAAATAAATTATCATTGGATACAAAATCTTCACGGTCAGGGGGAATTAATTGTCCCTTATATTCTTTCCTTGCGATCCGGTATAAAAGACTTTGTTTTAACTGTTCGTCCGCTCTTCCGAATAATTCTTCATTGATCCCGCTTTCATCCGAGGCCAGGCGCAATAATTCCCTGTCATAAAAATGGATGCCCAATTCTTCCGCAAGCATTTTGCCCATGGTTTTACCGCCGCTGCCATAACCCCTTGCAATCGTAATTACGTAATGCTCCATAGTTAACCTCCTTATTCACCCAAATAAGCTTTTTTAACTGAATCATTGTTCATAAGTTCTTTTGCATCGCCATCCAGGACAATTTTCCCGGTCTCTAAAACATATGCACGGTTCGCAATGGATAGTGCTTTTTTTGCATTTTGCTCAACTAATAAAACCGTGGTCCCGCTTTCACTTATTTCTTTTATTATATCAAATATTTCAGATACAAAGATCGGGGACAAGCCCATTGAGGGTTCGTCCATCAATATAATTCTGGGCTGGGACATCAAAGCACGGCCCATTGCAAGCATCTGCTGCTCACCGCCGCTTAAAGTTCCGGCTATCTGATTTTTTCTTTCCTTAAGACGCGGAAAACGTTTATATACTTTTAATAAAGTATCTTCGATTTCCTTCTTGTCCTTCCTGGTATATGCGCCCATCTTCAGGTTTTCAAATACGGTCAGTTCCGCAAATATTCTTCTGCCCTCCGGTACATGAGCCATGCCCAGTGATACGATCTTATGGGCAGGAATCTTTGTTAAATCATTGCTTTCAAACTGTACGCTCCCGGCTTTGGCAGCGATCAAACCGGTTATGGTATGCAGAATCGTCGTCTTGCCGGCACCGTTCGCCCCGATCAAAGCAATTACTTCTCCTTCATTTACTTCAAAGGAGATTCCTTTTATTGCCTGTATTACTCCATAATAGACCTGAAGGTCTTTAATTGTCAACATTGCCATGGGAATTCCTCCATTCTTTCCCGGGTATTATTCACCCAGATATGCTGTGATTACTTCGGGATTATTTAAAACTTCATCCGGAGTACCGGCAGCAAGCTCCGTACCGAAATTTAATACCAGTAATTTTTCACATATGCCGCTTACCAGTTTCATATCGTGTTCAATCAACAGAATGGTAATCTGATAGCGGTCCCTGACTAACCGGATGGTTTCCATCAGTTCCGCCGTTTCATTGGGATTCATGCCGGCAGCCGGCTCATCTAACAATAAGAGCTTGGGATTGGTTGCCAGAGCCCTGGCAATTTCCAGCTTTCTCTGCTTTCCGTAAGGTAAATTGCTGGCAAGATAGTCAGCCTGGCCATCTAAGTCAAATACCTTTAAGATTTCCATAGCTTTTTCATCCATTTCCTTTTCCGCTTTAAAATAAGCCGGCAGATGAAGAAAACTGGCAACAAGGGAATATTTGATCTGATTATGCAATGCTGTTTTTACATTATCAAGTACACTCATCTTTTTAAATAAACGGATATTCTGAAAAGTCCTGGCGATCCCTGCCTGGCAGATTTCAGAGGGAGACTTGCCGACCAGGTCAGTTCCGTCAATTTTAATGGTTCCGTCGGTCGGGCGGTAAACACCGGTCAGTAAATTAAAGATTGTGGTTTTACCTGCCCCATTGGGTCCAATCAGGCCATAGAGCTGGCCCTTTTCTATATTCAGATTTACATTGTCAACTGCCCTGAGACCTCCAAAGGAGATTCCTAAATTCTTTACTTCCAATAAAGCCATATTCATCCACCTTCTTCTTTTATTGTTTCGCTTTACTTTTCACAAGTAAAGGCAGTTTTGGCAATTTACCGCTTTCTTCCAGTCTGGTTCTTATTCCGGAAGAATTAAATAACATAATTGCAATTAAGGCAACTGCATAAAGCAGCATTCTAAAATTATCCGCAGAACGAAGCATTTCCGGAAGTATAGTTAAAATAACTGCAGCAATGACAGATCCCCTGATGCTTCCCATTCCGCCAAGTACTACGATAACAAGAATTTCAATGGATTTATTGTAATCAAAGTCACCAGGTTTTAATATACTTAAATTGTGCCCATACAGTACCCCGGCTACCCCGGCAAAAAATGCAGCAATAACAAATGCTATAATTTTATAACGGCTTACCTTAATACCCATGGATTCAGCCGCAATATAATTATCCCGTATAGAGCTGATTACCCTGCCATGTCTTGAACTAACTAAATTACTGATACAAATTATAGTAATTATCATTATTACATAAACCCAAGTATAATTAGAATAACGGGGTATTTTGGACAATCCCTGCGGCCCGCCGGTAATCCCAAGAAAATTGATGATTGAACGTATGATCTCACCAAATGCTAACGTGACAATAGCTAAGTAATCGCCTTTCAGTCTTAACACAGGTACACCAATTAATATACCGAATACCGCAGCTACGATACCGCCTAAGATAATACCCAGAATAAATTCGATGGCTTCCGGCAGATTCATATATACAGTAAATAATGAACCTGCATATGCGCCGATTGCCATAAATCCACCATGCCCTAAAGATAATTCGCCAAGAAATCCGGTGGTTAAATTAAGGGATACTGCCAGAATTATATTAATCCCGATTGGAACCAGTAATGATTTATATTGCCGGTTAAGAATATTTCCTTCCGTTAAAAGCATTATTATAATATATATAACGACGATTGCCGCCAAAGTGAGAATATTTCTTCTGTTTATCAGGTTATTCCCTGTAAAGCCTCTTCCTTTTGCTTCTCTACTCATTCTGCACCTACACTTTCTCAATCCGGTTTTTTCCTAAAATACCGGACGGCTTGACTAAAAGAACCAAAACTAATACGCCAAATACAATGGCATCGGATAATTCAGAAGATATATAAGCTTTGGAAATACTCTCGATTAACCCTAATACCAATCCGCCAATCATGGCACCAGGTACACTTCCTATGCCTCCTAAAACGGCGGCTACAAAAGCCTTAATCCCAGGCAGGGCTCCTAAGGTAGGCTCAATGGACTGATATTGGCAGACAAACATAATACCTGCAACCGCTGCCAATGCCGAACCAATGGCAAAAGTCATAGAAATGGTTTTATTCACGTTAATCCCCATAAGCTCCGCAGCTGCCTTATCTTCCGATACGGCTCTCATAGCGCTTCCGGCTTTTGTTTTAGATATAAATAAAGTTAACGCTACCATACAGATCATAGTCACAACAAGCGTAACAACTGTAATTCCGGAAATAGTAATTCCTCCGATTGCAACCGCTTTAATATTAATAATAGATTTAAACGTAACGGGATTTGCACTAAAAATTAACAAAGCCAGACTTTGTAATAAAAAGCTCATACCAATAGCAGTAATTAACACCGCCAGAGCAGGAGCTTTTCTTAATGGCTTATAAGCCACCCTCTCAATAAGAATGCCTAAAACAGCACAAAAAATTATCGTAAAAAGGACAGCTAATATTACCGGCATTTTTAAAATTACGATAGAAACATATAAAGCATAAGCACCTACCATAATGATATCCCCATGGGCAAAATTAATCATTTTGGCAATGCCGTAAACCATAGTATATCCTAATGCTATTAATGCATAGATGCTGCCGGAACGTAATCCGTTTATCAATTGTTCTATTATGCTCTCCATTCCTTCACCTCTTTCTAATTCCTGCTTAAGCTTCTTCGTTACGTTCAGAATCAGGCTGACTCTGCACCTAGCGAAGAAGCTTAAGAAATCTCTTCCCATGAAGCATAAGAACAAAAGTAGAATTCAGGCTTGCTGCCGTTTTTTAATAAATACGTTCAAGCCCGCCTTCTCCTTTTGTTCTTATAATCTATCTGCAAAGAATTTCTTAATGATTATTATTAGTTCGTTTTTGCAGTATATTCTCCATTTTTAATTTCTATAAACCTTGCACCCTTATTAGGCTCACCGTCTGCCGTAAACGAAATATCACCGGTTACTCCTGATACCTGGATTTCAGTCATGGCATTAATCAGATCTTTACTATCGGTAGAGCCAGCCGTTTCAAGAGCAGCTTTCATAACATATATCGTGTCATAACCATCTGCCGCAAACTGGTCCGGTACTGAATTATACTCTTTTTTATAGGCTTCAACAAAAGATTTTACCAAATCACTCTCATCACTGGCAAAAAACGGACTTAAAAATACCGCACCTTCTAAAACAGAAGCGTCAACAACTTTTTCCAATACACCATCCCATCCGTCTGAGCCGATAAAAGGCAGTTTCATGCCAAGATCGGATGCCTGTGTCGTAATATAGGCAGCATCCTGGTAATAGGCAGGTACAAATATAATTTCCGCATCTGTCCCCTTTACGGTAGTTAACTGGGTTGTAAAATCAACATCACCTTTTACAAAGGCCTGCGAGGAAACGATTTCACCTCCAAGTGCGGCTACTTCTTTTTCAAAAGCATCCTTAATACCCGTACTATATGGATCGGAATTATTATAGATTACAGCTATTTTCTTCTTTCCTAAAGTTTCCACGGCATATTTCGCCATTGTCTGACCTTGAAGAGGGTCCGTAAAACATAAACGGAATGCATTGGAATATTCCGTTAAACCTGCAGCCGAACCGGACGGTGTAATCTGAAAAATACCATCTGCATCGGTCTGATCCGCAATCGCAAGTCCTGCATCACTGGTTACTGTTCCAAGTAATGCCTGAATATTTTTATCCATTAAGCTGTTGTAAGCAGATACAACCGTCTCAGTACTTGCTTCGTCATCTTCAAAATCTAAAACCAACTTAAGAGTATTATCTCCTACTTTTACTCCACCTGCAGCATTTATTTCTTCAATTGCGATTACTGCTCCCTGTTTAACAGAATTTCCATAGGAAGCGGCATCTCCGGTTAACGGTCCAAGACCGCCTATAAGAAATTCATCGGAGCTCCCCGTACCTTTCTTACCACAGCCTGCCAGGGCTCCAACCGCCATCACGCTGATAAGGCCTAAACTTAAAACTCTTTTCATCGTTCTTTTCATAAAGTTTCCTCCCTTAAATTTTATTAGACAATGAATTCCATTCCTTTGTTTCACCGCTTTGCACTTATCTCATGTTAATGCGTTAAAGTATCAGGGTACAAAACCACGAAATTTTCTTCATTAGCTAAGAACTTTGGATAGATATAAAATAAGGCGTTCAAAAAATAGCATTACTGAACGCCTTTATTCTGCATATATATTACTATTGTAGCTGGTATTTGTCAACTGCTAATTTAGCAGTAAATTAATGGTTACCACGGGTTTACGGGGCGGTATCCATATTTCATTTCCTCATAAAACAAGGATATACCTGAATTAATTATCATGGTTTATCAGTTCGCCTCCGCATTTATCGCAAAAATCCAATCCCGCCAGGGTGATCCCCCCGCAATCGGGACAAATCATCTTTTCCGGCAGTATTTCCTTCTCCACGATTTCATACTCCTCTTCCGTATTTACTTCCGTATTATCCTTTTGAACCTGCTCTTTGTTGGAAATATTGCTTATAGCTTTACTGGCGGGTGCTTTCTTTTTAAACCGGTTGAATATGAACATATGCTTCCTCACTGTGATGAATATCTGGTCAATCATCATCAAAATATGTATAATAGCTACTATTAAATAATATCTTCCTCTATATAATATCTTCCTCAAGACGGTATTTATTCATTAATTTTTTAAAGATCTCTCCATTGGAAGGCGGCGTATAGGTTACGGCATTGGCACCGGCTTCAATGGTACTTAAGATACTTTCATCCGTCGGACCACCCGTTGCAATAATTGGAACTTTAGGGAATTCCCTCCGGATCTGCTTTACAATTTCAACGGTCTTAGCGGCTCCGGATACATTGATGATATCGGCTCCGGCTTCCAGCCTGCTTCTGATATCGGTTTTTTCTGAGACAACGGTAATAACAATTGGAATATCTACTTTTTGTTTCAGGTATTCGATGGTTTCATTTGGTGTAGGCGCATTCAGGACGACTCCTACGGCTCCCTGGAATTCGGCATCTTCGGCCAGATTAAGTACCCGTATACCGGTTGTGGTCCCACCTCCGACACCGCAGAATACGGGTACATCGGAACAACTGATAATGGAATGGGTAATAATGGGCTGGGGTGTAAAAGGATACACGGCAATGACTGCATTGGCATTACAGTTTCGTATTATGGCCACGTCGGTGGTAAATACAATGGATTTTATTAATTTTCCGAAGATACGGATGCCGCTTGCCCGGTCAATGACCTGGGGTACACGAACCATGTGTTTTCTAAGGTTCCCGTCAATTTCCGGCAAATGTTTATCTTCCATACATTGTTCCTCCCGTTTATAATTTTGGTCCAAATTTAAGTATATCAAATAATTTCTGACAGAACAAGAAAATTATGTCAGCATTATCAACATTTTTTGTGACATTCGTTACTAATCGGATAAAAAACCTGGCCTATAACCAATCGTACTTATTGTTTCGTTTAGGACAGGTTTTTCATCATAAAATCTTTAATTTTTCTGCTCAAGCATCATAGGAGTTACCGCCTTTTGGGAAGTTCCCCGCATTTCAATATAAGGCACCCCTTTTTTCTCGATATAATCCCTGGTAATGACTACTTTACCTATATTCTCATCTTTGGGTATCTCATACATAATGTCCAGCATGAACTCTTCAATAATGGCACGCAATGCCCTTGCACCTGTCTTCTTTTCCAGGGCCTTTTCCGCAATTGCCTCCAATGCCCCGTTATCAAACTCCAACATAACCTCATCTAACAAAAGCAGCTTCCGGTATTGTTTTAATATTGCATTTTTCGGTTCATTCAGGACTTTCACCAGCATTTCTTTTGTTAAGCCCTCCAAGGAAAATACAACAGGAAGACGGCCGATAAATTCCGGAATCATTCCAAACTCCCTGAGATCCTCCACCGTAGTTTTCTGTAAAATATTCGGGTCACTGTCATATTTATCCTTCAAATCCGCACTGAAGCCAATGGAGGACTGCTTATTCAGCCTTGCTTTTATAATTCCCTCAAGCTCAGGAAAAGCACCGCCGCATATAAATAAAATATTCCTCGTATTAACCGTAGTCATGGGAACCATTGCATTTTTACTGGAAGCACCGACAGGCACCTCGATTTCACTGCCTTCCAGCAGCTTTAACATCCCCTGCTGCACGGATTCTCCGCTTACATCCCGGTTATTGGTATTTTTCTTTTTGGCAATTTTATCGATTTCATCAATAAATATAATGCCACGCTCCGCTTTTTCCACATCATTGCCGGCCGCTGCCAGCAGCTTGGATACTACGCTTTCCACGTCATCGCCGATATAACCGGCTTCCGTAAGGGAAGTGGCATCCGTAATAGCCAGGGGTACATTTAAGAGTCTTGCAAGGGTTTTAACCAGAAAGGTTTTTCCGCTTCCGGTCGGTCCGATCATGAGCATATTGGATTTTTCTATTTCTATATCATCCATTGTGTTGGTAACAACTCTTTTATAGTGATTATAAACGGCTACGGATATGACTTTCTTCGCATGTTCCTGACCTACCACATATTCATCCAGCTGCCCCTTGATAATATGGGGGGAAGGTATATTCCGGATATCCAGGGTTTTTTCTTCCTCCGCCTTATCCTCAGCCGGTTTTTTCTTTTTTAATTTCTGACTTTTGGGAATCTCATTCTGCAGATTGTTCAAATTCATCATATTAGGAGGAAAGTTCATCATATCCATATAGGGAGCACCGTTGCTGTTAATGGTATCGAAAGTTTTCTGCATGCAGTCGGAGCAGATACATATATTATTGGGAATGCGGATCATCTTTCCCACTTTGCTCTCCGGTCTCCTGCAGATATAGCAGACCGCTTCATAATCATCTTTATCTTTGGTCCCGTTTGCCCCCTTATCTTCCGGACCGTTTCCGTTTTTATTCACAGTATCTATATCATCATTTTTATCATTAAAATCATTCGCCATAAATTACCTCTCCTTTATTTTACGTCAAAGTCCTTTTGCTTCCATAGATTTCACTTAATTCGCATTCGCAGGCAAGCCTGCAATATTTATTCCGATTTCATTATATCGTACACCTGGCGGGTGTACAATAACGTAATGTTTAAATTTTTCTTAAACAATTATGACTGAATTCGCTAAAATCTTTAATTTTTATAATAAATATAAAAAATTCTACTATTTTATCTTATCATATTTATATCAAAATTTCATTAAAAATGTGAGAAACCCCGTAACAAATCCGGGAAGGAGACCCAGTATAAAGCCGGGGCCTGCTTTTGTGGCGGGGTATTCAACAGCACCCCGGTATGCCAAAAGCAGGCCCCGGTTATTAGGGTGTGTCTGAAAACTACTTGCTGATGCAATGAGTTTTGGGACACACCCTAACTTGAAGAAATTTATATATATTGAAAGAAACGATTAATTTTTGTTAAGATCCGGATTTGATCCCAATTTGACAGTAATCTGCTTCTCTACGAACTTACCGCCGGAGCTTCTCATAACGGTAATGGTGACTTCCGTTCCCGCACGGTAAGATGTTATTTTTTCCTTTAGCTGTGTTCTGGCAGTGATTTCCGTGTCATCGACCTTGGTAATAATATCACCGGCTACAATGCCTGCTTCTTCAGCACTGCCGCCTTCTACCGCAGATTTTACATATACGCCCACCGGCCAGTTATAGGCATTGGCGATGTCTTCCGTTACATCTTCTATTTCTACGCCGAGAAAACCTTTCTCATCCTCTGCCAGTATTTCACGGTTTTTTAATTCATTAATAATCGGCAGGGCCCTGGAAATAGGGATGGCAAAACCCATGCCTTCTACTTCACTGGATGCATATTTTACCGTATTGATACCGATTACTTCGCCCTCGATGTTAAGCAATGCGCCGCCGCTGTTACCTGGGTTAATGGCAGCATCTGTCTGCAGGAGTACCATGGTTTTGTCTTCCAGTTCAACTTTCCTGTCTTTTGCACTGATGTAACCTACCGTTGTAGATTGACCATAACCTAAAGCATTACCGATTGCAATGGCCATTTCTCCGACTTTCACGGATTCGGAATCTCCTAATTTCGCTACTTTAATTGCGGAAAGGGTAGATTCTTTGATCGAGGTTAGATCAATGGAAATAACCGCCAGGTCGGCAGCCGCATCCGTACCCTTTATAATAGCCGTTGCTTCCGTGCCGTCAATGAATTTTACTTTGATCGGATCTGCTCCTTCAACAACGTGATTATTTGTTGCTATCAGCAGTTCCTTTTCATTTTTACCGACGATGATACCGGAACCGCCCCCTTCATTCTGCTGGTCATACTGCTGTCCAAACCAGTCATAGGACTGGGTATAGGTTGTTGTAATCGTAACAATGGATGGCATAGTGGCGTCAACAACCTCCGTAATATCCGTCTTCTGCTGAATCGTATCTTCCGACAAGGTCGTAGCCTCTATCTTATTGCCCTCTTCAGCATCCTGGGACAAATTCAGTTTAAAGCCTCCGATGGAGCCATCCCCTATATTGAGGGATATGGGAGCCGCATCCGGGTTGATTTTATAATAAGCCAGGTTAAAACCGAGAAAGCAGGCTCCGGCAATAACACCAAAGATTGCCGCACCGGCTGCAAATTTTATTGCTTTCTTAAAAAATTTAAATTTCTTTGGTTTCTTCTTATTATTTTCGGGAGGATTATCATAGGCAGGATTGCCATAGTTATTATAATAATATGGCTGCTGGCCGTTATTATATTGTTCGCCGGAATAGGCCGTACCGTTTTGTTCCGGTGAAGATGCGGCAACCTGTTCTGCCCAGAAACTGTAAGCCGAGGAATTGTTCTGGTCCCCGCCACCGGGATTGGCCTGATTATTAATACCATTCTCATTATTATTACCGTCATCGGCAGCGTTGTTATTTAAATCATTGCCCAGGATAAAATTAACACCACCGTCCTGCCCATTCGGATTCTTATCCCCACCGTTATTATTGCCGGCCGGTTCAGTACTGCCGAACGGGTTATCATTATTGTTCATTGGATTGTCATTATTATTAAAAAAATCATCTGACATATGGATGCTCCTTTCTGTATGGGGAATACCTTAACAGCCGGATAAAATACCGGGTTAATTTTGCCCGCTCACTTATATCATGTTGTTTTCAACTTAAATTTTCTTTTATGGTCTTATTTTATCAGTACTTTGTGTAAAGATTGTGAAAACAGAATAAAAAATTTTGCCTTTTTCTGTAATTAATTCTTAAGATTAGTCCCACAAATATTAAGAATTTATATATTGTGGATTGACATCGAATCATGTATTATATTAGTGATACTTTGTGACAATACTTTAAAAGATTACATAATATTAAATTTAAGAAGTTCTTTACCCCGGATGCGGTGGCATGTGAAAAAGAATCATTTCCACAGAGTGGAATATAACCATTTTCCCAGACCGTCAGGCCGCTTCTTTCATCGAATTTTGTGCCGCTGCAGGCGGCGGTATGAGAGGTAATTATGATAAAAGACAATCAAAAAACATTTAATCGAATACACATAATAATAGATGGCTGTTTACTGGCGTTGTCCTACGTCGTTTCCTATTATTTACGTTTTTACAGTCCATTAAGGGGATTCATTAAATCAGACCCGTTTGCAAGATTTTATTCTTTACCGGAATATTCGAAAATATTGATCTTTTTAATACCAGGTTATTTAATTATATATTATTTATGCAATTTATATGCCCCCAAACGCCTCCAGAGCAGGCGCGCCGGTTTATGGAATATTGTCAAAGCCAATTTTTTCGGCACCCTTTACTTTACTTTTATTTTGTATGCGGTAAAAGAGATTAATTATTCCCGTGCCATGATAGCCATATTCTTTGTTATGAATATCCTGTTTGATACCGCATTCCGTGCCATCCTGGATTATTCCTTAAAAACAGCCAGACGAAAAGGTTATAATCTGAAACATATCGTTCTGGTCGGTTACAGCAATGCTGCAGAAGCCTACATTGACCGGATACTGGTCAATCCCCAGTGGGGTTTTTACATCCACGGAATCCTGGATGATAATGTAGAACGGGGAACCCTGTATAAGAACATTAAAGTAATCGGGTCCATTGACGATCTGCTGGAAATCCTGCCCCAGAACCGGCTGGATGAAATCGCAATAACCCTCAGTATCGATGAATACTCAAAGCTTGGGCGGATCGTAGGGATCTGTGAAAAGTCAGGGGTACACACCAAGTTTATACCCGATTACCAGGATTTTTTCCCTACCATACCCTATACGGAGGATCTGGACGGCCTTCCGGTCATCAATATCCGCAACGTACCTTTAAGTAATACTTTTAACCGGCTTATTAAACGAATTGTTGACTTGTTTGGCTGTATTGCGGCACTTATCGTTTTTGCCCTGCCAATGATTATAGTAGCAATCATCATTAAGGCCACTTCACCCGGTCCGGTTATATTCAGCCAGGTCCGGATCGGACGGCATAATAAGGAATTCAAGATGTATAAATTCCGCTCCATGGAAATACAGACGGAAACCAAAGAGAAAAAAGCCTGGACAACCTTTAATGATCCCAGGGTTACCAAAATCGGCAAACTGATACGCAGGACAAGCATTGATGAATTACCTCAGCTTTTTAACGTCTTAAAAGGCGAAATGAGCCTTGTGGGTCCCCGTCCGGAACGGCCGTTTTTCGTCGATAAATTTAAAGAAGAAATCCCGCGCTATATGATAAAGCATCAGGTACAGCCCGGTATGACGGGCTGGGCACAGATCAAAGGATTCCGGGGCGATACCTCCATCCGGAAACGGATTGAATGTGATTTATATTATATTGAAAACTGGACCTTTAGCCTGGACTTTAAAATCTTATTTCTTACCGTATTTAATGGATTTATAAATAAAAACGCATATTAAAATCAAAAGAGGGCTTGCTGCAAATATTCGGCTGTTACCTGTAACCGATACAGGAGAGGCCTGCATTACATTTTGCAGCAGCCCATTCAAAATTAGAAGGGACAGTATATTAAAATGGAAAACAGTAAAAAAAAGAAAAGAAGATTGAAAAGGAGAATACTGCTGTTTATAGACTTAATACTTTTACTGATCGTTGCAGGATTTGGCTATTTCATTTATATAACAGGCAAGACCCAGCTTGATACCAGCGGTGACTCCTCCATTGTTACTAACGATATTGACAGCAAAGAAATCGGAGGCTACCGCAATATTGCAATATTCGGCGTTGACTCCAGGGATAATGCTTTAGAGAAAAGCACCCACAGCGATACCATCGTGATCGCAAGTATTAACCGAAAAACAAAAGATATTAAATTAGCTTCCATTTACCGCGATACTTACGTTGATATACCGGATAAAGGCTTTAACAAAATAAATGCGGCCTATTTTAAGGGCGGATACCCCCTTGCCCTTAATACCATCAATACCAATTTTGACCTGGATGTCAAGGAATTCGTGACGGTCAACTTTAATTCCGTCTGTAAGGTAATTGATTTATTAGGCGGCATTGAACTGGACATAACCAAGGAAGAATTAAAATACGTAAATGGTTATACAAAGGAATTGAATAAGATAAACGGCACCGATGTAGGAAAGCTTAAATCAGCAGGCACCCAGGTGGTAAACGGCACCCATGCAACTGCATATGCCAGGATAAGATATACCGCCGGAGGAGATTTTAAACGTGCCGAGCGTCAGAGGATTGTCATCCAGAAAATATTTGAAAAAGCGAAATCGGCTGACCTTTTAACCATTAATTCCATTGTAAACGAAATATTCCCCCAGATTTATACCAACCTGGATTCCATGGACATGCTGGACCTGGCCAAAGATATCCTTTCTTATAATATTGTGGATGAAACAGGATTTCCTTTTGAAAATGTAGCCGAATATTATAACAAAGTTTCTTACGTGTTTCCTGTGGACCTGGCTGCCAATGTAACTGAGCTCCATAAGTTCTTATTTGACGCCGAGAACTATGTACCTTCCGCCAAAGTCCGAGAAACAAGTGATAAAATCCTTGAAATTACCGGAAGTAAATAAAAATAATTATTCCATCGATTCATACATTGTTTATGCCGAAAGGCTGTACAACGCAGGAGGGCATGACGCATCGGTATGTTTGAAAGAGTGAAAGGACCTGTGATGCGCTTCTTTCATCGAATTTTGTGCCGCCATAGGCGGCGGATAAAAGGTAAATTAAATGGATACGGATTGCGGATCGTTTAAAAAGAATGAATTTCTGCCCGATAAGATCAAAAAGGTGTATGACTGTAAAAATCATACACCTTTTTATAGCTTAAGCCTTGATAATACTTTTTATAATTGTTATATTATTACATCGGTTATATTATTTTCTATATTGGTTACACTTTTTTTATATCGGTTACACTTTTCCCGATGATGTTTTCAGAACTTCAATGATTCTGTCAGCCACTTTTTCGGAGGCATTCCCGTATTCATATATGGCCAGTTGGTTCAGAAACGCTTCCACTTCCGTTTTATAAACCTGTTCCCCGAAAGCTTTTATGTTTGTAAGTAGCTCTTCTTCCGTCCCGGCTTTCTGATAAGGCAGGGATTGGTAGTCAAAGTAAAAACCCCTTTCCTTTTCATAAACTTCCATATCGGATGCATATAGAAACACCGGTTTTTTCATAAATGAAAATTCAAACATTATATTGGAATAATCCGTAATTAACAATTCACCGGCTGCCATTAGCTCGTAAATATCACGGTAATGGCTCGCATTAATCACCTGACTGCCATATTTAATAAATCCGCTCTGGGCTGAAACCAAAGGATGAAGCCTTACGGCAATGATCCAGTTACCGCCGAATTTCCCTTCTATGGCAGATAACAGCTTATGAAAATCCAGCCGGTAGGGTTTTGTATTATTCCCCTCCCTGTAAGTAGGGGCATATATGGCTATCCTGGTATCTGTCTTGACCCCAAGCCTTGCCCTGATCTCCGCTATGGTATGGGCCCCGGGTTTAAGCAGGATATCATTTCTGGGGCTGCCGCACTCCAAGACTTCCCCTTTATACCAGAAACTGTTCCGGTACATATTGGTGCAAAAACTGCTGTTGGAAATGTATAAATCCGTCATCCGGGAATCTCTTTTTGCATTGGCAACGTATTGGGGCCCCAGCTTGGCTTCATAGTCCTTTTCGATTTTCTTAAGGGCAATTCCGCCGTGCCAGGTCTGGATATAATACTGGCCTTTTCTTTTCCGGATATAATTTTCTTTCCGGTTGTTATCTACCCAGACTCTTGCTGTTGCCAGGGCCAGTATGGCCTTAACCGAATTGGTTTTTAATACGGTAATTCCTTTCGGTGCATAGGCGGTATCCGGATGATTGGCTATGAAGATAAGCTCCATTTTTACCTGCCGCTTCCTCTTTGCAAGCTCTTCCGCTACATATTTGGCATTGTCCCCGAATCCCCATATATTACAGATTACTACCCTTGTCCTACGGATGGGCAGTACCTGGAATATACGAAACAGCACTGTTATCCACAGGAATCTTATCTGTTTTAACACTGCTAACATCCAATCCGGTAAAATTCGTTTTATACGGTTTCTCATATCCATACCTCGCCAGTTACAGGCAAGCCTGCAAAGCTGTCATAAATTCAAAGTTGAAAGAATCGCTATATGGCATTCCTTTCTCTGCTTATTTTTTCAGCGTCTATCTGCTGATTCCGTACCTTGGAGGCTATAATAATCCATTTAATATATCGCTGAATTGCTTTGCGGTTTTTCCCCAGCTTAAGGATCCCAGATAAGCTCCGGCCGTATTATGCATTTCTTCTAACAATTGGGGCTTTTTTATAACTTCTTTTATTTTATGGTATAAATCCATATAGGAAAGAGAAGTTAAGATAGCACTGTTGTCCGGGAAGAAATAAGGGAACGTACCATCTTCAAACTCGATTAACGGCAGCCCTGTCGCCAGCATCTCATAAGGTACCAGGGATATGTTACTCATGGAAGCCACCATACCGAAATCCGCTCTTCGATATAACCCTAACAGTTCTTTTTTGGATAACATGCCCAAATTCTCGCCGGCATCACAATGAAAGCTTTTATCTTCGCCAAAATACTTAATTTGAAGCTCAATTCCGTCCTTTTTAAACTCTTCCTTCACCTGTTTTAATAAATACTGGGTAATGCAAGGTAGCCTTTTACCGTAATATTTTAAATAAACGGCCAAGGTAAACTTATTTTTTCCGGCATATGCTGCATAGTCCCTGTGGCTGGCCGGATATTCACGGCTTTCATATGGAAATTCCACATAATCCACGGTCGATGTTACCTTGCAGTTCTTCTCCACCATTTCTTTGTTCCAGGGGCCTAAGCTAACCATATGAAGACCCTGTTCATAGGTTTTATTTGCCATAAGGAACAGCTCTCCAAAAGAATAGAAATAGGGTTCATAATCCTGCAGGAAATACATTTTATAGCCTTTCATCTTCTTGGCAAAAGAAACCGTATCCCAGGAGCTGGCAATTACAATATCGGAATTTAACTTGTCCAGGTATTTATTGGTATACATCTCTCCCTGATAATTATTTAAATTACAGCTTGCGCATTCCTGCATATCTGATTTTGTCTGAGGTTTGTAAACAACATAGCCAACCTGGTAACCTAGCTTTGACAATTCGGTCCCTAACCGTAATATGGAGGTCTGGCCGCCGTTATATTTAGCCATACGTTCAATTACGAAAGTAATTTTCTGTACTTTGGACGGTTTGCTGTTCGTGATTACGGCCGGGTCATAATTGGCCAGTCTTGCATTGACCTGTCTCTTTTCAACCACAGCCTGCAGGTTGTGATAGATTCCCTTTACTTTAATTTTTAAAATGCTTTTCCACTTATTAATCATATCGCATTCCCTTTCCGCTTTCCGTGATTCCGCTCCTATGACTGATCCGCAGCATGCCGCAAAGTGGAGCGTTCAGAACGGTGCAATGATTTTCCAAACACGCTCTATGCAAAGCAGTACTAGGCACTGATATCCTGTAATAACTGCACCACTTTCTGTGAGGCATGTCCATTGTCGGCATGATTATATTTATTATGAAATGCTTCGTATTTTGATGCAAACTCTGCCGGATCATAGGCCAGTATGGAATCAATTAATTCTTCCGTTGTCCTGGTAATCGGCCCGGGAGCCTCTTTCAGGAAATCGAAATAAAAACCTCTCAGGTTATCTTTATATTCTTCCAGGTCATAAGTAAAAAACAGCATTGGCCTTCTTAAAATGCTGTAATCAAACATAACGGATGAATAATCCGTAATAAGTATGTCCGCTACCAGATATAGCTCGGCAATATCCTCACACATATCATATTTATAAACAAACCCTTTATAGGAAGACCAATCCAGATTTTCCTTCACCAGGTAATGATACTTGACGATGCAGGCGTATTCCTCTCCCAGCTTTTCCTTTAACAAATCAAAATCCAGTGCCTGGTTAAATTTATAGGCCCCCTTTTCATAATATTCATTATCCCTCCAGGTGGGCGCATATAAGAGTATCTTTTTATCCAGGGGCAGGCCCATTTTATTCTTTAAATGTGTGATTGTCTCTGTATTGTTACCGGAAAATAATATATCATTTCTCGGGTATCCGATTTCCAGCATTGTTTTATCAAAGGCAAATGCGCTCCGGAAAACTTCCGTGGAAAAATGATTCTGGGAAATCAGGTAATCCCAGGTTCTGGTATTTTTATAAAAACTCTGGCGGTATTTGTCAATATCCGTTTCGCCGGCCATATTGACTGATTCCATATCCAACGCCAGTTTCTTAAGGGGTGTGCCATGCCAGGTCTGGATGTAATGTACTCCTTCCCGTTTAATAATATACCCCGGCTGCCTGCAGTCACATACCCAGGTCCCTGCGATACCCATTATAAAGAAATAACGGGTCCTGGTTCTTTTTAATTTTCTGGCATTTCCCGGAACATAGGTACTTACGTCATCTAACATGATATAACAGCGGTATCTCTTATCCAAGCCTTTTTTTACCATTTCTTCATAGATACATTTGGGATTGCCGGTATAATTCCGTCCCATATTACTTTCAAATACAATAATATTCTTTTGCACCGGTATTATTTTCGTCTCAAGGCGGTATAACCGGAGCACTATTCTTCTGCCAAATCGTTTGGCCTTTTTCAGGGCATGTCTTATTTTCTTTTTTACTGCCCTCTTAATTTGTGCCAGCTGCCAAGTGTCCATATGAGTTTCTCCTACTTAACTTTATTGCCCAAGTGAAGGTCGTTTTTGATTTTAGAGGTTGAGATTCCCTCTGTTCTCGGCAAATAAACAACCTCACAGTAGTCCATGAGGAAATCAAATTCCCCCTTCCAGTCATCCCCCATGACAAATACATCTATATTATTGTCAACAACATCCTTAATTTTTTGTTCCCAATTATATTCAGGAATTACTTCATCCACATATTTAATTGCTTCCAGTATAATCTTCCTGTCCTCGTAGGAGTGATATGCCGTCTTATGTTTTATGGCATTAAATTCATCGGAGGACAATACCACCACCAAATAATCTCCCAGTTCTTTTGCCCTTCTTAATAAGTTAATATGCCCTACATGGATTAAATCGTAAGTACCGTAAGTAATAACTTTTTTCATAATTTCGTATACCTTTCTTCTTATATTTATTTAAATGTTGTAATATGTTTATCCTGGCTGCCGCAGCTGCCTTAAGCTGTTTGACTCCAAACAACAGAAAACAGAGGACACAACAAGCTTCTTTCACTTGATCGCGCTGTATCCTCCATTTAATTAGGGCGTGTCTGAAAACTGCTTGTTGTCTGATTGGACGTTCCACCTTGCGGTATGCAAGAAATGTTTCCATTTTTGCAAGATATCAGTCCGGTAAATTTTCACCCAGGCCGGTTTCAATGGCTTTTATAAGAGTGGCCAGAGCTTCTTCTTCATCGTCACCTTCACAGATAAGTTCGATTTCATCGCCGGTTTTTATACATGCACCTAAGACCCCTAAAACACTTTTTGCATTGGCAGTCGTATCTTTGAACCCAATATTTACCTTAGAACGAAACCCTATGGCTGTTTTGCATAGTATGCCTGCCGGCCGTAAATGTAATCCTGTGGGATTTTTCACTACCACCTTACCACTTACCATTCTTCTACCTCCTATGAACCGCCTTTGGTTATTTCTATGTATTCAATCCGGGACCAATGACTATCCTTCACCGTTGGCTTTGCTGACTGTAACGCTTACACGGGGATTGGATATGGTAACATTGCTGTCCGGCGGATTGAACTCGATACGGTATTGCTTCGTTCCGACATCGGAATCCGTTAAATCAATATATGGTTTTAAATTATATTTGTTAATAGCGGAAATTGCATCATCTTCCCCGTAGACTTCAACCAATACAGTTTCATCCGTACTTAAATTTGCCGCTAACCCCGGGGGCAGGTTTTGCAGCTCTATATCACTGCTGTTATAATTGATATTTTTGTTTTTTAATTTTTCAACTTTAACATTAATAACGGCCGTCTGGTTATCATCGATCAGGATTACATCATCTTTGATAAAATCTGCAATATTTACTTCATCTTCAATGTCTGTCCTTCGATTGTCAATGTTATATTCACCCATTATATATTGGACTTTATCCAGTTGACTCTGTTCGCCTGCTATCACTACCTGCTTCGGTTCATAGTCCGGTTCTCCATACTTATAACCCGGGTAGGGAGTTCCTGTTAAATCGATGAATAAGTTTACGGTTTTCGTTTTCAAAAGCTCTACCGATACACTTACATCTTCATAGCTTAATTTCAACTTACTGGAATCCATTAATGTTCCGTTTTTATCATAAACTTTAGGAACAATTCCCGTTTCCTTAAAAGTTTCACTTGCATTGCTGACATCTACTTCCACAACTACTTCATTAATCTTATTAATAACCGATTCCGCACCTGAAACCTGTATAATATTAGGACTGGAGGTTTTTTCCTTTATATAATATCCGTCTGCTACATTACCGGTGGTTACCACATCAATTCGGAACTGCTGAAATTCAAGATTTTCCAGATTTACCTGCATGGTGTTATTCTCTTGTATGATTTCCACATCATCGCCATACTTGGGAATCTTTACATCAATGGGCACCGCCTTTACAATCGATAATTTTGACAGGTCCGCAACGGCCTGAAAATCCGTTTTCTTTAAGGAATTAATAATGGAACGCTTACCTTTCACCTTTACGTCTATAGTATTCCCGGAAACCACTTCATATACTTTATCTACCTGTACCAAAGCATTTTCATTAATTTTAGTAACAGTTATATCATAAAATGACTGCGTAACAACCGGATCGTCAACATTCAGAATAACCACCCACACAAGAAACGCCACAAGCAGGGACAGAATTTTAAGACTTAAGTTTCTAGTCAATCTTTCTTTCATTCTTAGCTCTTCCCTTCCATAGTTTAATCTTCTTCACATCGGTTACTTTATTCTGCAGGGCAGCAATTTTGTTGCGTAAATAATCCCCGTCCACATTCCGGATTAAGGTGCCTCCGGTGGCTATGGATACCTTGCCGGTTTCCTCCGAAACGATGATCGTTAAACTGTCACTTACCTCGCTGACACCGATCCCTGCCCTGTGTCTTGTCCCCAAATCCTTGCTTAAATGCATGTTGTCCGATAAAGGTAAATAACAGGTTGCCGCAACAATCCGGTTACCTCTTAAGATTACCGCACCGTCATGCAGGGGAGTATTATGTTCAAATATATTAATCAGTAACTGGCTGCTTATAAGGGAATCAATGGCAATCCCCGTTTTCTCAAATTCGGATAGGGATATATCCTTTTCGATTACGATCAACGCACCGGTTTTTGTCTTTGCCAGTTCAAAAGCGGCCTTTACAATACCGGACACCGTCTGGTCGGAAAAGCGTTCGTTCCTGTCCTTGGAGTCATTAAAATTAAAAAGCGGTGTCACCAGATTATTCTGCCCAAGCTGTTCCAGGGCTTTCCTGAATTCCGGCTGAAATACAATAATAACGGCAATCAGTCCTACGTTAATACTTTTAAAGAATATCCAAAGAATAACGTTTAGACTCAATATGGAGGCAATAAGCCATACAATCAGTAGCACAATCAGGCCTTTCACCAGTATCCAGGCCCTTGTTTGCTTAATCCATGCGATTACGTTATAAATTGCAAAAGCAATAATAAGGATCTCTAAAATATCCGTAATCCCGATTTTAGGAAGCGACAGCCACGCTACATAATCTTTAAAAAAACTTATAATTGTCTCCATAATAACACACCTGCTTTATATAGTATTATTTCACATCGTCCCTGCTGCTGGTACCATAGTCATTGTACTCCTCGTAGTCCTCTTCGTAATCTTCTTCCTCTTCCGCTAAAACTTCGTTGTTTATCTTGCCGGTCAGGCCCTGCTGTATACTGGCATTCTTCTGGGTATTGAACCGCTTTACGTTGATCTGGGGTGCCGTTACATTAATCTTGGGCACGGCTTTTACATAATAGTAATAATCTTCATCTTCAAACTGTACATGTTCCACACCGGTGTAGTCCAGGGTCAGGTGGAAAAACTGAATGATTACGGCAAGGATTGCACAGGCAACCGTTCCCAGAATCATAACACCGATCTGCTCCGATACGTCTAATTTCAGGTCGCTGAATAAAAACCCTAATATGCAGGTAATGGTTCCTGCTGCTACCGCCGATTCGCGGGCATAATCAAATTTCAACCGCCTTATGAAGTATGTTACGATAATAATCAGTGAAAATATAATAATTGCCATAAGCATTTGTTTATTATTGACCAAACTGTCTACAACATAAGTATATATCTGCAGCGTATCCTCCACACTGACGTTGATCTGCATGGTAGCCGCTTCTTTTATGACCCCAAATAAAAAATACAGGATAACTCCGCATGCCGTAGGTACAATGGCCAAAGGTGTCGCAAATAAACCAAGCAGAAGGGGTATGATATACGGAATCTTTAAAAAATAGAGTATGGGGACGGCTATCAGCACATATCCCAATCTAGGTGTAAACCGGATAAACAAACAGTACATGATTAAAATAATTAAAATAATAATCACGGATAAAATCTTTGATAAATAATATACATGCCCTATTGATATGAGAGCAGCCAGTAAAACTAATATGGCAGAAGGTGTAAATGCGCACAGCAGTGATAATAACAGGACAACCGTAATCTGTGTTAACCGGTGGTCATATCCGATTGACGTATTAATGATCCGGAATACAACCATGGCTATTAAAAATTTTACAACCGTATTTATATATATTTCATATTTCTGGTACAGGCTTCGTAACCTTGCCCTAAGTACTAAAAATGTCATCATTCTTTTTGCCTCCCAACTATCCGTTCAATTTCTCATCCCGGTAAAAACTGCTTAGTTTCTTAAGGGATTTATAATATTTCGCCAGATTTTTTCTGGAGTTGTCATATTTTAACGAATACCCGATTATTGAGCCGGCCACATATACTGCCATTATTATAATGTAAACTCCTAAGATATACTGCCCGATCCGGACAAAATCAAAGCTCACTAATTTACTGATTATATATTCAGCCCTATACATACCGATCAGTAAGAGAACCAGTAAGTATCCGACGGTCACGCTTACTACCGTTTTAAGGACCTGAAGCCTGACATAATCGGTTTTATAATATTTACCCATTCTGATATCTTCTTTTCCTTCATTTTGTTCATATAAGGCAAGTTTAGTCATGATTCTTATTTTTTTATTATTTAACATTCAACTACCTCCGTTTTATAACTTTTCCCCTGCCCCTTTTCTTTAATTCCAAACGATTCATAATTGTATTTTTCACAGTATTATCATACATTATAACATATTGGCCAACTATTTTCGAGCCTTATTTTTAAAGAAAAAGGATTTTTTTTCTTAATTTTGGTTAAGAAACAGCAAGGAGCTGCCTATGCAAGAATCCGGTAAAATACATTTCATTTCACCAAGCTCCCTCTTAGACAGCTCTCTTTATCCATTTTAGCATATCGTCCGGTTATTTTGTGGACGATATACTGGTGACTGTTCTTGTCTTCCATGCTTTGCGCCGGTAACTCGGAATCCTGACGGATTCCCCGGGGCCGCTGAACAGTTAATTTATATTAATTATAAAGATTTCATGGTCGGGAATAACAATACGTCCCTGATTGCCGCAGAGTCTGTTAACAGCATGACAAACCGGTCGATTCCGATCCCGATTCCGCCTGTTGGAGGCATACCGTATTCCAAGGCATTTAAAAAGTCTTCGTCCATTGTGTTGGCCTCATCATCACCTGCCGCACGGAGGGCTTCCTGTGCTTCAAAACGTCCTCTCTGGTCAATCGGATCGTTTAATTCGGAAAAAGCATTGGCCATTTCCCGCTTGGTTATAAATAATTCAAAACGTTCCGTAAAGTCCGGATCGCCTGGCTTTCTCTTGGCAAGAGGAGATATTTCAACCGGATGGTCCATAATAAAGGTAGGCTGGATTAACTTTTCTTCCACATATTCTTCGAAGAATAAATTAATGATATCACCTTTTTTATGTCTGTTTTCATATTTGATGTGATGCTTAGCGGCAAGTGCTTTTGCTTCTTCTTCGGTTTTTACCCCGTTAAAGTCAATACCTGCATATTTCTTAACCGCATCTACCATAGTCATCCGGTCAAATGGTCTGGCCAGATCTATTTCAACGCCGTCATAAGTAATGGTGGTGGTTCCGAGCACCTTATTTGCAACGGTCCGGAATAATTCTTCCGTTAAATCCATCATGCCGTGATAATCCGTATAAGCCTGGTATAATTCCAGAAGGGTAAATTCCGGGTTATGCCTTACGGATAAGCCTTCGTTTCTGAATACCCGGCCGATTTCGTATACCCTTTCCAAACCTCCTACGATTAACCGCTTGAGATACAGTTCCAGGGAAATTCTTAAGTGGATATCTTCATCCAGTGCATTATGATGGGTCAGAAAAGGCCTGGCGGCCGCACCGCCCGCATTGGGTACCAGTACAGGGGTTTCTACCTCAATAAAATTCCTGCCGTCCAGATAATTCCGGATTTCCCTGATAATCAGGGAACGTTTGATAAAGGTATCCTTTACTTCAGGATTTACGATTAAATCCACATATCTTTGACGGTACCGGGTATCCGTGTCCTTAAGACCATGGAACTTTTCAGGAAGAACCTGAAGACTTTTTGATAAAAGCACAACCTGGTTTGCCTTAACCGATACCTCTTCCGTATGGGTTTTAAAAACTTCACCGGTAATACCTACGATATCACCAATGTCATATTTCTTAAAATCCGCATAAGCATCCTCACCGACTACGTCTTTTTTCACGTAGGATTGAATGCCGCCTTTCACATCCTGTATATTGCAGAAAGAAGCTTTCCCCATAACCCTCTTGGACATGATGCGCCCTGCGATGGATACGGTTTTTCCTTCTAAATTATTAAAATCTGCACTGATATCGGCAGAGTGATGTGTCACGTCATATTTCATGATTTGAAACGGATCTTTGGCATTTTCTTTTAATTCGGTTAATTTCGTTCTCTTAACTTTTAAAAGTTCATTTAAATCCTGTTCCGCTTGTATCTTTTCTTCAGCCACAATAGTTCTTCCTTTCTATCCTTATCATCCTCTTAACTGCATGATCCCTTAATTTGACTTCTGTATCTCAAGTATTTTATATTGAAGCACACCGGAATGAGTCTCAACATTAACAATATCCCCAATACGGGCACCGATCAGTGCTTTACCGACGGGTGATTCATTGGAGATTTTACCTTTGAGACTATTGGCTTCCGTAGAACCTACGATTTTATATTCCATTTCGTCATTATACTCTAAATCAAGTATCTTAACTTTGCAGCCTATGTTAATGAAATCGACTTCCACTTCGTCTTCTATAACAACCTCAGCATTTTTAAGGATTTTATCTATTTCTTCAATTCTGGCTTCTATTTCTCTCTGCTCGTCTTTTGCAGCATCATATTCCGCATTTTCCGATAAATCACCCTGCTCCCTGGCTTCTTTAATCTTTTGTGCGACTTCTTTACGTTTATTTACTTTTAAATCCTGAATTTCTTCTTCTAAAAGTCTTAATCCCTCATAGGTCAATATGTTCTTCTTATCTGCCATATTTAAACACCCTTCCTCCGTTTTAATCGATATTACGATACATTCAAAGTATTATAACGTATCACCTGTTCCTTGTCAACAGCTTAAGGCTTTATTTCCTAATATCTTTAATAGAATTTTACATTGTTTTGCGGCTATATATATCTTATCTAACCGCCCTTGAAATTATTCCACGTAAAATGTATTCTTATTATCCAATTTATAAAAATTTTGGTAATTATAGCTATACCGTCACACCGGTTTACACCGGCGTCTTTTTTCCGGAACGCTTGAATCATTGTTAGAAATTTATCAATTTTGAATAAAATTTTGAATTAGTACCAATAACCTCTTTACACTTGTGTCGAATAGTGCTATTCTCTAGTATAGGTATTTTTCTAAATACATAATTAATTCATAGTAACCAGGGCGCTATGAGGCGGCTCTTTTTCTTGCTGTCTTAAAGCTAGTGCTGCTTTGCGTAAGTTTCACTTAATATTCAGTGTCTGCTATTTGCGCTGAGGCAAAGCGGAGGAATGAGGCGGAGTGTTTTTCGCCTGCCTACGGCAACACAGCATCAGCACAAATAGCAGGTGCTGAATTAAATGAAATTTAGGCAAAGCAGTACTATTACTATGCACTACTGATTACTGCATTCATAAGGAGGATAATATAATATGGCTAGAAAAATGAAAACCATGGATGGAAATAATGCGGCTGCTCATGTGTCCTATGCATTTACCGACGTCGCTGCTATCTATCCGATCACACCATCTTCAGTAATGGCTGAAGTTACCGATGCCTGGTCTACCCAGGGCAGGAAAAACATCTTCGGTCACGAAGTACAGGTTACGGAAATGCAATCCGAAGCCGGTGCAGCCGGTACTGTTCACGGTTCCCTGGCAGCCGGTGCATTAACAACTACCTTTACAGCTTCCCAAGGTTTATTGTTAATGATACCTAATATGTATAAAATTGCCGGTGAATTATTACCATGTGTTATCGATGTATCTGCCCGCGCATTAGCAAGCCACGCTTTATCAATCTTTGGTGATCATTCCGACGTATATGCATGCCGCCAGACAGGTTTTGCAATGCTTTGCTCCAGCAATGTCCAGGAAGTTATGGATTTAGGCGCAGTAGCCCATCTTTCTACAATCAAGGGACGTGTTCCTTTCCTTCATTTCTTTGACGGTTTCAGAACTTCCCATGAAATTCAGAAAATTGAAACCTGGGATTATGATGATTTAAAAGAACTTACCGATATGGATGCAGTTACTGCCTTCCGTAAACATGCCTTGAATCCGGAACATCCCGTTACCCGAGGTACGGCACAGAATCCTGATATTTTCTTCCAGGCAAGAGAAGCAAGCAATGCATATTATAATGCAATACCCGGCATTGTGGAAGATTACATGAATAAAATTAATGCCAAAATCGGTACTGACTATAAATTATTTAACTATTACGGTGCTGCCGATGCAGAACATGTAATTGTAGCAATGGGTTCCGTATGCGATACCATTGATGAAACAATTGATTACCTTATGGCTTCCGGCGCTAAAATCGGCGTAATTAAAGTAAGACTTTACAGACCTTTCAGCGTAAAACATTTAATCGATGTGATTCCTGATTCCGTAAAACAGATTACTGTATTAGACAGGACAAAAGAACCGGGTGCACTTGGCGAACCATTATGGCTTGACATAGTTGCAGCTTTAAAAGGTACCAAATTCGATTCTATTCCTATTTACTCAGGCCGTTACGGTTTAGGTTCCAAAGACACGACACCTGCACAGATTATTGCAGTTTACAAAAACAAGGAAAAGAAACTCTTCACGATCGGTATTGTGGATGATGTTACAAATCTTTCCCTTGAAATCACTGAAAATCCTAATACTACTCCGGAAAGCACAATCAGCTGTAAATTCTGGGGACTTGGTGCAGACGGTACGGTAGGTGCCAACAAAAACTCCATTAAGATTATCGGTGACCATACAGATATGTATGCCCAGGCTTATTTCTCCTATGATTCCAAAAAATCCGGCGGTGTTACCATTTCCCACTTACGTTTTGGTAAAGACCCGATTAAAGCTACATATTTAATTAACAAAGCTAATTTCGTTGCCTGTCACAATCCGTCCTATATCAGAAAGTACAACATGGTTCAGGACTTAAAAGACGGCGGTTCCTTCCTGCTTAACAGCGGCTGGACAATGGAAGAAATTGATCATCACCTTCCGGGCCAGGTTAAGCGTTATATCGCAAAACACAATATAAAATTCTATAACATTGACGGTATCAGCATCGGTAAGGAAATCGGCCTTGGCGGACGTATCAATACCGTACTTCAAGCTGCTTTCTTCAAACTTGCTAACATCATTCCGGTTGAAGATGCCGTTAAATACATGAAAGCCGCAGCAACTGCTTCTTACAGCAAAAAAGGCGATGCAATCGTTAAGATGAATCATGACGCAATCGACCGCGGTATCACGGACGTAAAAGAAATTAAAGTTCCTGCTTCCTGGGCAGATGCTGCAGATGAAGATTTATCAACCTCAGCCGTAGGAGCAAGAAAAGAAGTTGTAGATTATGTAAATAAAATCCAGAACGTTATGAACGCACAAGACGGAGACAGCCTTCCGGTTTCAGCTTTTGTTGATGCTGCGGACGGTACTTTCCCTATGGGTTCTGCGGCATTTGAAAAACGCGGTATTGCAGTTGACGTACCGACCTGGAACCCGGATAACTGTATCCAGTGTAATTTCTGTTCTTATGTTTGTCCGCACGCTGTAATCCGCCCTGTTGCCATGACAGAAGAACAAGCTGCCAATGCTCCTGCAGGTTCCTTAAGCATGGATTTAACCGGTATGCCGGGATACAAATTTGCAATTTCCGTTTCCGTACTTGACTGTACGGGCTGCGGTTCCTGTGCAAATGTCTGCCCTGGCAAGAAAGGTGAAAAAGCTTTGGTAATGAATAATCTGGAGACTCAGCTGGAATCTCAGAAATTATTTGATTACGGCGTTGAAATCGGATATCCGGATGAAGTAGCCCAGAAATTTAAAGAAACAACCGTTAAGGGAAGCCAATTCAAAAAACCTTTACTTGAGTTCTCCGGTGCATGCGCAGGCTGCGGTGAAACTCCATATGCTAAATTAGTAACACAGTTATTCGGTGACAGAATGTATATTTCCAATGCCACAGGCTGCTCTTCTATCTGGGGCGGTTCCGCTCCTTCCACTCCTTATACGGTAAATAAGGAAGGACGTGGTCCTGCATGGGCTAACTCCTTATTCGAAGACAATGCCGAATACGGTTATGGTATGGCTCTTGCACAGAAAGCTTTAAGAAACCGCTTAATCTCTTCTGTTGAAGCACTTTCTACAGTAGTTGAAAAAGCAGATGTGAAAGCTGCCTGCGATCAATATCTTACTACCTTAAACTCCAGTACCAGCAACGGTCCTGCTGCAAAAGAACTTCTTGCTGCTTTGGAAAACAGCGGCATTGATAACGCTGACAAAGATAATATCTTAGTAAACAGGGATTTCTTATCCAAGAAATCACAATGGATCTTCGGTGGTGACGGCTGGGCTTATGATATCGGCTTCGGCGGTTTGGATCACGTAATTGCCAGCGGTGAAGACGTTAACATCTTAGTATTTGATACGGAAGTTTACTCCAATACAGGCGGACAATCTTCCAAATCCACTCCTACGGGTGCTATCGCACAGTTTGCTGCAGCAGGTAAGGAAGTAAAGAAGAAAGACTTAGCTGCTATTGCAATGAGCTATGGTTATGTATACGTTGCCCAGATCGCTCAGGGTGCTGATTACAATCAATGCGTAAAAGCATTTGTAGAAGCGGAAAGCTATCACGGACCATCCATTATCATCGCTTATGCTCCATGTATCAACCATGGTATTAAAGGCGGTATGAAGGGTGCACAGACAGAAGAAAAACGTGCCGTTCAGGCCGGATACTGGCACTTATTCCGCTTCGATCCCCGTCTGGAAGAACAGGGTAAGAATCCATTCCAGTTAGACTCCAAAGAGCCGACTGCAGATTATCAGGAATTCATTACCAGCGAGGTTCGTTACAGCTCTCTTGCACGTTCCAATCCGGAAAGAGCAGCAGAATTATTTGCAAAAGCGGAAAAGAATGCGAAAGCGAAATATGTTAAGTTAGCTAAAATGGCTCAGGATTAATTAATTTAATATATATAATTGGTTTTAAATGATAAAAAGAGAAAGTTCCTTATTGGGAGCTTTCTCTTTTTAATTGTGTGCAGGGTATGGCACACAGATTCTTTATCCTTTACTTTACAGCACCCAAGAATGTCATGATAATGGGAATGGTTATTAAAGATGCTAAAGTAGTCATGCCAAAGATTTCAGAAGCATACAGGTCATTTTTATTATAACGGATGGCAAACAGCGTGCAGGTTGCACCGGTTGGGCAAGCGGCCCCGAGAATTGCAGCCGCCAGAACTGGAATTTCTATCGGAAACCTGCTGTAGATAAACAGCAAAGCAAGCGGAATAAATACAAGCTTTAAAAATACTACATAATAGATCCGAAGCTTTAAAAATATCTTCCATATATTAGTCTGGGCAATGGTAACACCGGCAATAATCATGGCTAACGGGGTATTCATTGCCGCAACATATTCCAGTGAATCAAATACGACGAAAGGCAGGTGTATCTGTGTTATAAAAAATATAAACCCCAGAATAATGGCTACCAGTGTTGGAGAGATCAATGTTTTTATCATTGTTCTTCGGTTCGGGGCACCATTCATCATAATAAGCCCGTGTGTCCAGAGAAATAAATTAAAGATGGTTATGTAAGCGGTAATATAGAAAACGCCCTCACTGCCATATATTCCATTAATGATAGGAATACCAAAAAAACCGCAGTTAGAATAAATTGTTGAAAACCTTTCTATAATGATATCCGGATCTTTTTTACGCCTGATAAAAACATACGCCGTTAAAATACCGAACAAATGTGTTAAAACCGCCAAGCCTAAGGATACCAGCAAACCGATCAGCAGATCTTTACTGAACTCCCTTTGATAAGAATTAAAAATCAGCAGCGGTGATACCAACAGCAATAAAAGATCGGACAGTTTTTTATTCAGTACCTGGTCTATTATCTTACATTTATAACATATATAGCCGATGAGAATAAGAATAAACATTATGATTATTTGATTTAAAACAATATTAGCGAAAGACATCTTTTTCTCCAGTCCTATAAATCTTAAACATTATATTTTCTATCAAGGAATTCTTCCTTGTTTCAGTGGAGGTTCAGGGGCCTCCACTACTTATAAAGTCTGTCCTGCCCGCCAAAATAGGCGTCCGTTAAATGACTTTCTTTAATATCGAAAACTGGTAATCCCTGCTTCCATCTGTTCTGCCAGTTTTGACAGGTCCTTACTTAAACTTAATACCTCCTGCATGTAAGCCGACTGCTCTTTTATGGATTCGGAGACTTCTTCCGTCCCGGAAGCACTTTCTTCGGAAACGGCGGACAGATTCATAATTATTTTCACGACCTCATTCTTTTTATCTCCCATGCCTTCTACGGACTGACTTAATACCGCCATGTCTTTCCTGGTCTCTTCTATGGCATCTGCAATTCCTTCAAATTTTAACCGGGTCATATCCACGCTTACAGCCTGCTGTGAGACAATATCCGATACCTCATTCATTTTCTCCACGGAGCCGGAGGCTTTTTCACGTAAATCATTAATTACCCCGGCTATTTCTTTGGAAAGCCTGTCGGCATTTTCCGCCAATACCCTTACCTCTTCCGCAACGACAGAAAATCCTTTGCCTGCTTCTCCTGCTCTGGCCGCTTCAATTGCGGCATTTAACGCCAGAAGATTGGTCTGTTTGGCTATGGCACCGATCAAATGGCTGATTTCTTCAATTTTACCGGCACTTTCATGGGTATCCAGAATAACCTGATAGATTTCCTTTGAAATGCTGCTGTTTGCTTTTGTTTTTTGCACCAGTTCTTTCAGTATGGCAAAGCCTTCCTCTTTTATCTGCTCCACATTATCCGCTGATTTTTTCAGCCCCAGCATATTATCCTGTTCCTGATTGATAAGTTCCTCCATTTCACCGATCTTTCCGGCTCCGGCCTGGGTATCCTCCGCCTGCTGATGACTGCCGTCCGCTATTTGCTCTATGGTACCTGCCGCTTCTTTCATCATCAGGAAAGATTGTTCAATCATATGGTCCAGACTTTGGGAAGAAGTATATATACTCCTGGAGATTTCGGCATTCTCCCGTAAAAGTTTCCGGAATAAATCGGCTATGGTCTGAAATGCCTGGGAAAGCCTGCCTGTTTCATCTTTTCTTTTTTTATATTTCTCTTCAAGCTGGACGGTGAAATTTCCCCCGGCCATTTCGTGACATATTCTTGTCAGATAATCAATGGGTTTATTGATCCGGTCCGATATGAAATAGACAACAATAAAACTGATAATCAGGGCTAACAAAATGATCAGTATAAAACTGTCCTGCAATTTATTAAGACCGGAAAGGACTTCGTTTTTATTTATCTCCAGGGCAAAGGACCAGCCCAGATCGCCTATGGGTGCATAACCCATATACTTACTTTCTCCATTGGATTCATATTCTCCGAAGCCGACCTTTCCCTCCGCCATATCCTTCTGGAATTTATCAAAATTCTCAAAACCCAGCAGATTTTTTCCTGTCTGTTCGTTGCCGGCGGAAGCAGAGGAAACCACATCCGCAGACTGGGTAGCGGAAGATACCGAATCCTCCGTATTCCCCGGGT
Source organism: Bacillota bacterium (assembly GCA_023391695.1). Classification (GTDB taxonomy): domain Bacteria; phylum Bacillota; class Clostridia; order Lachnospirales; family Lachnospiraceae; genus Anaerocolumna. Next base: position 19,309 of record JAEWAK010000058.1, on the reverse strand, counting down.
CCGTACCGTCTTTTACGGATACCTGATTTAACACGGATGCCAGCATATCCTTGTCAGAATGTGCAATGGTATTACCGGACCGGTTTAAAATATAGGCAGTTCCCGATTCCCCATAGGTAATCTGCCCGGCCAGTTCCCCTAATTCGTAACCGTCCCGTATTCCTACCAGAACCCCGTTCACTTCCCCGTCCGCCAAAACCGGTACGGCATATACCATAATGATCTGGCCGTTTAATATCATGGGGTCGGAAACCACACGTTCTCCGCTCAGTCCTTTTTTTACATAATCGGTACTGCTTAGATTCGTATGCCCCCCGTCTTCATAGATCCCTTCCCCTTCCTTGTTCACAAGGGCCATGTACAGATAACCTGCCCGTTCCATCTCTTTTTGGAGGATTTTCTCAACTTTTAAATAATAACTGTCCGTATCTTCCATTTTATAAAATACTTCATTGGCTGCAACTGCCTCAAGGGTATCCAGGTATTTCGTAATACCCGCCTTAACTGCCTGACTTGCTTCTACGGCAAGCTGGGTCATGGAATCTCCCGTACTTTTGATCAAAGCCCCCCTGGCTGCATAAAAAGATATGAAACCCATACCCGTGCAAATAATCAGTATCAGCAACCCAAAAAGTAATGTCATTTTCATTTTAATGGTCTTCATCCGCAATTCCTCCTATTATGTAAGTACTGTAAGCAAACCCGCTATAATTTTGATAAAATAGGCTTTTAATCATTCTAGTTGCGGTTTACCATAAAGTCAATACATGAATAGGGAAATAAAAATATAATGGTATATTTTTATCATTAAGACCGGTATATATAACGCTTAAGAGCAGTTATATACTTTTTATTCCGATTGCAGTAAGCACCTGTTCCGGATAAAATAAAGATGAAAAGCGGCAGTGTCTGTATCCAGAACAGCGTCACGTCCGTTATGCCATGTACGAAAGCTGCTGCCGATACCGCTAAAATAAGGGAGGTAATCATGGTCTTTTTCTCTTTTAAACAAAGCTTTATTACAGAGATATAATATTTTATAAAATACAAGACTATGAGTAAAGTCCCTGCGATACCGAAGTTCATCAAGGTGTCCAGATATATGCTGTGGGAATGGGGTATTAAGTTGCCCCGTGCATAACTCAAAAAGGCGCAGGACATGGCGCCGTGGCCAAGGAACGGACTAAGAAATATTTGTTTTATTGCAAATTTCCATATATTCAGGCGAAGTCTGAAGGTTTCCCCTGCATCGGACAATCGCGGTATCAGGTTAACATTCAGGACCAATATACTGTAACCGGCCACAACTCCTGCGCACATCCACAGGAAAAACAGCCGGAATCTTTTCATTATAAGAAGTAACACGGCTATGCCTATAAAAACTTCAACCCAGGCAAACATGCTTTCACTCAGGTATATACTTATCACATTCATAATTCCGACCATATAATACAGCCACTTCATGTCCTGGTTGGTCAGTATCTTATAGGCACAGATAATGATTACCGTAGCCGTAATGGTGCCGAAATAATTCGGATGCAAAAACATGGCGGATATCCTGTCATAATTAAAGGAATCATCTACCATGGATATTATAAATTTCTGTGTGATGGCGCAGCTCGAGCTGGTTATACTTAATATACATACCAGGGTAAGAATTCTTTCGTAAAGCTCTTCGGTCATAAAACTGCGCTGAAAAAACCCTATAATTATGGCAAGTATTAATCCAAAACCGGCGCCTACGCCGAACCAGTTTCCAAAATACAGAGCTTCCAGCAAATAAAAAGTAAAAAACGCCACTATGTATTTCGAATACTTTTGTGAAAAAATAATTTTACGGGTTTGTTTATTAGAGACAAGATAAATCCCTAAACCAACCAGTATAATACCTGCAAAAATATATGGCAAAAATATGGATATAACTGTAATAATTATGATATTGGTATATGTTAGTGATTCGTCAAGCTGACGACTGATGGCTGCTTTATTTTCTATAATAATTCCTCTTTTCAAAAAGTGAATAAATTATGAACAAAATTTATTCACCGTATTGTAACAAAACTCGAAATTTAACCAATCTTTACCTTGGCTTTTCATGTACTTTACAACAAAGAATTATATTAGCATATTACCTTCAAATTATCAACCTTTTTCACTTTTCTTTCACAATTTTGTTCATTTTTAATTAACAATTTATTCATATATTAATAAATATGGAATAAATTACATTCCTGACAAATTATCTCCTGGAACAAAAGATTTTATATCTCTTTATTGAATATAAATATATACAAAAAGCTGACACCTGTTTCGTTTATTACAGGTAATCAGCTTGTCGCTACACTGAATCCAATCAGGGTTTACTTCTTATGACGGCTGCCCTTTAACAGATACGCGGCAGACCTTCACCATAAAGTATATCAATAATACGGCTTCCCTTTAAGGCAGTAGTCATAGTTACACCGGTGCCTTCTTTCATCCTGCCTATGATACCGGCATTTTCCCCGTATCTGCTTTTTCTGATGATACCAAGTGCTTTCTCCGCCTGGTTTTCGGGAACAACAGCAATCATCTTTCCTTCATTGGCCATATAAAGGGGATCCAGTCCTAATATATCACAGAAACCCCTGACCTGGTCACTGATGGGCAGGGCCTCCTCATAAATCTCCGCGGCACAAAAAGAGCCCCCGGCCGCTTCATTCAGGACCGTGGCAAGACCGCCCCGGGTTACATCCCGCATACAGTGTATTTTAATATTATTATCTATCAGATTTTTCACAATGGAGCGCAGAGGTGCGCAGTCGCTCTGAATTGTATTTTCAATTCCCATTCTGCGGGACATTATGGCGGCATGGTGTTCTCCCAGATTGCCGGAAAGAATGATGGCATCTCCCTTACGGCAGCCTGATATGCTTACACCTGCTTTTTTAATCTCCCCGATACCTGAGGTGTTTATATAGATTCCGCCCTTACCCTCTATGACTTTCGTATCACCCGCAACTATCCTTACCTTTGCCTCTTTGGCAGCCAGGGCCATGGACCCGGCAATCCGGTCAACGGTATCCATATCCGCACCTTCTTCAAGAATAAATCCTGCTGTCAGATACTTCGGCAGGGCACCCATCATAAGTAGGTCGTTTACCGTCCCGCAGACAGCTACTTTACCGATATCCCCGCCCGGGAAAAACAAAGGGGTAACCACAAAGGAATCCGTGGTATAGGCAATTTTCCCATTTACCTTAAGTACTGCCGCATCTTCCATTCTTGCCAGTATTTTATTATCAAAATTCCTTAAGAAAATATCATGGATTAAATTACTTGTCTGCTTGCCTCCGCTGCCGTAGGCCATATCTATTTTCATACCTGTACCTCCCTGTTCTTATACCAGATTCCGCAAGCCCCTTCTGTGGATACCATGCAGGGTCCCACGGCATTTAACGGCGAACAGACTGTCCGGAACAAGGGACAGTCCGGGGGATTGATACGCCCTAATATAACATCCTGGCATCTGCAGCCTTTCGGTACCTTCTCCGTATATTCCATGGTCCTGCTGCCCGCGTCGTATTCCAGGTATTCTTCCCTTAACTTAAGGCCGGAATTCCTGATTATGCCGATCCCTCTCCAGTAATCATCCGTACTTTCAAAATACCGGGTCGTAATGGCCGCCGCCTTTTGGTTTCCCTCTTCCGTTACCGAACTGGTATACAGATTCTTCATGGCATACTGCTGTTTTTCAATCTGATGCAGTATCTCGTCCACAGCGGCCAATATGTGCTCCCCTTCAAATCCCGTGACCACAAAAGGCTTTTGGTATTTTTCGGCCAGATCCTTATATACGGAACAGCCGGTGATAACGCTGACATGACCGGGACACAGAAAGGCGTCTAGGTTTTCTTCATTTTCACATAGAAAGGAAAGTGCCGGAAATATGGTTTTCATGGATGTCAGAAATTTTAAGTTCTTTATATTATTCTTCAGGATTTCTTCCATCATTAAGGCATAGATCGGTGTGGTCGTCTCAAAGCCGACGGCGGCAAAGATAAATGTGGTGTTATTATCCTCTATTGCCATTTTAACGGCAGAAAGGGGGGAATACAGTATCTTAACATTGCCGCCTATTGCCTTTGCTTCCGTTAAGGAATACCGGTTTCCTTTTACCTTCATCATATCCCCGAAGGTCAGGACACAGGTATTTTCCTTCAGACATTCTTCCACCAGTTTATCGATATAGGCGGATGCCGTAACACATACCGGACAGCCGGGGCCGGAAATCAATTGTATCTGAGGGGATAATAAGCTCCTGATTCCGTTTTTAAATATACTGGAAGTGTGGGTTCCGCAGACTTCCATAATTTTTATCTTTTTACCACTATAATTCTTTAATTCATCCTTTACCTGTTCGAGGGTCTTCATTCCCGTCCTCCTCAAGTTCTTCAAATATGCCAAGCAGCTCCTCCGCCATATCCTTTTTCATGACCTCCAGGGCAAAACCGGCATGGATCAGTACATAGTCACCGATTTTGGCATCTACCAGTTTCACATTCGCTTCACATATATTATTCATGATATCAACCTTAGCCGTATCACCGTTTATTTCTATGATTTTACCAGGTACTGCAACACACATAATGCATCCTCCTTTACAGACCTTCATTCTTATTTTAACTCATTAATCCAATATAAGTCTGTCCCAGACTGACGGAACCGTCATTGGGCGGGACAGCCATATTCACATATACCTTAAATCCGTTTTCTCTTAATAACATTAATATCCGTTCCGTAAGGACCGTGTTCTGAAATACTCCGCCGCTTAATGCCACGGTATCCAGTTTCCGGCATTCCCGTATGATTTTACAGACCCTGAGTGCGGCATCTGCCACCCCATAATGAAAGCCCAGTGCAAGAGAGGCCTTGCCGGCTGTTCCCCTTAATCCGCAGATGGCTTGTAAAACGGGCTTTGGATCTATTTCTATTATCCCACAATTTTGATGGATTGCAAAGGTAAGGTTTTCCGGTTTTATCTGATTTCTGACAGCCAGGACCGCTTCCTTTTCCAGCCTGGCAGCACACTCGCCCTCATAACGGTTTTCCTGGCAAATATCCAGGATCGAGGCGGCGGCATCGAATAACCGGCCCATACTGGAGGATAAAACCGTATTCATGTTATTGTCCATAGCCGCTTTAATCATATCACGGCGTTCATCCCGTACCTCATCTGCAAGCCCTGCATTTAATAAAAAACAGGTGGCGGTCTTTTTCCCGTCCCGCATGGAACTGTCCCCGCCAAGCATGGGTGTATAGCTTAAATGGGCGGCCCGGTCAAAACCGGCACCCTCACATACTAAAAATTCACCGCCCCAGATATTGCCGTCACTGCCGTATCCCGTTCCGTCAAAGGCAACACCGATTACCTGCCCCTTTAAATCATGCTCCGCCATAACCGATGCAATATGAGCATGATGGTGCTGTACCTCCAGGACGGGCATGTTAAGGGTTTTTGCATAAATACTCGAATGGTAATTAGGATGTAAATCACATACCGCTAATTCAGGATTCATATTGAGCAGGCCTGCTAAGTCGGCATGGGAGGCTTTATATTCTTCCAATATACTCTGTTCTTCCAAATCCCCGAAATATTGGGACACCACCGCACTGCCTTTTTTATAAAGGCAGAAAGCCGCTTTTAAATCCCCTCCGGCTGCAAATATCTCCGTGTCCTTTTTCCCCCGGGGCAAAAATACCGGATATGGGACGTACCCCCTGCTCCTTCTTATCAGCTGCGGTTTGCGGTCGATGACCTTTGCCACGGAATCGTCCACGGAACGGACAATCCGCCTTTTATGATATAAAACACCGTTCAGGTAAGGGGAACGGATTTTAAGGATCTTATCGTCCTCCTTAATAATAGGCATTCCGGCAATATTGACACTGGTCATGATAAGGGGGCCGCAGCTTTTCGTAAGCAACAGCTGTAACGGCGTATATGGCAAAAAAGCACCGCAGTAGATTCCGCCTTTTCCTGTGGCTTCTGCCATGCTTTTTTCTTTCGTATAAAGCAGTACGATAGGCCTTGCCCTTGACCGCAGTAATTCCCTTTCTGCGTCTGATACGGTACAGTATTCCTCTACCGATTCCATACTCTCAAACATCACAGCAAAGGGCTTTTCTTCCCGCCCTTTTAACCTGCGTAAATTTAATACGGTCTCTTCCAGCAGGGGAGAACATACATAATGATAGCCGCCGATTCCTTTAACAGCAAGGATCCCTCCCGATTTAAGGATATGAACGGCTTCTGTTATTGCCGCTTCATTCACCAGGTCATTCATTATGACATAGGGCCCGCAGTCATTGCAGGATATGGTCTGGGCGTGTAACCGCCTGCTCTCTGTGTCCGTATATTCCTCCATGCAGTCCGCACACATGGGAAAGTCCTTCATACTGGTAGTATGCCTGTCATAAGGCAGGTATTCCATAATGGTATATCTGGGTCCGCAGGCGGTACAGCTGATAAACGGATTATGATATCTCCGGTTGCCGGGTGTCTCAAATTCCTTCCGGCACGTACCGCAGACCGGCAGATCCGGAGGGATAATGGAGATTTCCTTATCCAAACCGCTTTCCAGGATTTTAAAATCATGAAATTCAGTCTCTATTATATCCTCGGTCTGTATATTGACTATTTCATAATCCTCACTGCCGTCACACTTTAAATCTTTTAAAAAGTCCGCTATATTCCGTTCTGAGGCCTGGGCTGTAATTTCCACTATGCCGCCGATATTCCTTACGTTTCCGTTTATTCCATACTTTCTGGCATGGCGAAATACAAGGGGTCTGAAACCAACCCCTTGTACCATGCCAAAAATTTTTATCCTTTTTGTTATTATAATTTGTTCCTTATCCATTCTACCGCTTCCTCAAAACCTTCTTCCGTTTTGCAGGATACTTTAATTACCGGTGCCGTTTTATTCAGGGCCCTGACACCCTTCATAAAGAAATCTTCATCAAAATCCAGGTACGGTATCAGGTCACATTTATTCAGTATAATAATATCCGCTTTCTCAAAAGCCAGGGGATATTTATAAGGCTTGTCGCTGCCCTCCGTAACCGTTGATATCAGCATTTTAACGTGTTCCCCAATCTGGAATTCCGCCGGGCAGACCAGGTTGCCTATATTTTCAATAAATAATACGCCGTTTTGTAAAACCAGCTCCTTTGCTGCCTTGCCAATCAAAGGCGAATCCAGGTGGCAGGCTCCCCCGGTGTTGATCTGTATGGCTTTAACACCCAGGGACTGTAGCCGTTTCGTATCAAAATCTGCCTCAATATCACCTTCGATTACATAGGAAGTAATACCTTTAAGCCTTTTGATCAGCTGAATTAAAGTCGAGGTTTTGCCCGCTCCGGGCGCACCCATGACATTAACGGCAAATATTCCGTTTTTGGTAAATGATGAATTAATTTGTGAGGCAACCTCATCATTTTTATCATAAACCGACTGCATTATTTCTATCTCTTTATTTTCTGACATGATAAACCTCCCTTTTTTTCTCCATACCTGCCTGTCTGTAGCCAAAAGGGTTAAATATAAGCCTTTTCACAAAATGTTACAGTCCGGCCTTACGGCAAAATTGTAAAAATAAAAGAACTTTATTTAACTCATGGATTGCTTTTATATTTCGATCGACTTTATATAAAACTCCTGTCCGATTTCTGTGGGGGACCCTTCCCCCTTACAGTAAGGACATTCGAAGGAAAAGGGCTTTCTGGCAAACAATTCGCCGCAGGCACTGCACTTATACTTAGGTGTGACGCGTTCGATATTCAGCTTTGCATGCTCACATAAGCTTCCTTCCGCTATAATTTCAAAATATAATTCAATAGAGCTTGCCACATAGCCGGAATAATCCCCTACCACGAGATTGATCTGTTTTACCTCTCCCGCTTTATTTTTAACAGCATATTCCTCAGCAATCTCAATTATTCTCTGTGTGATCGGATACTCGTGCATTGGTATAATCATCCCTTACGCTTCCAAAGGAAGGTGTGGTATATTCCTTGTCCATTCTCAAACACTTTTTAGGACAAACCTCATTGCAATAGTTACATTGTATGCACTTCAGCCTTTCGATACTCCAGGTAGCACCCGCTTTATCCACCTGTATCGCACCCGTCGGACAGCGCCTCTGGCATAATCCGCAGTAAATACATTCGGAAATATTAATATCTACCCGTCCTCTGGTACGTTCGAATTTTTCTTTTTTGTTAACGGGATATAATACGGTATAAGGTCCATGCACCAGACTTTTAAAGAGTGTCTTACTCATACTTAAAATCGACATAATTCACCGTCCTATCTATTTGGTATCATCGTTCGGTACAGCTTATGCAGGGGTCAATCGTAAGAATCAATATGGGTACATCCGCCAATGCACAGCCCTTTAAGGTTTCTAACAAAGCAGGAACATTGGCAAACGTCGGAGTCCTGACTCTTAACCGGTCCAAAAACTTTGATCCGTTTGCTTTGGCATAATATAATACTTCACCGCGGGGCTGTTCCACCCTGGTAAAATGTTCCCCGTTTGGATTTCCGGTTACCTTAACCTTAATCTCACCTTCCGGAATAATCGCAATCGCCTGCTTTATTAAGTCAATGGATTGGAAGACTTCTTTAATACGGACTGATGTCCTTGCATAAGAATCCCCGCCTGTTTCAATGATTGGTTCAAAATTTAATTTGCCGTATGCAGCATATCCCTGGGTCCTTAAATCCAGATTAATGCCGCTTGCTTTTGCCATGGGGCCCACCGCACCCAAATCAAAGGCAGCCTGTCTGGATAAAACACCTACCCCTTTGGTACGGTATTTTACGGAAGAATCATTTAAGAATACCTGTGTAATTTCTGTTAATTCTTTTTCCATATTGGAAAGGATACCGGATATTTTATTTAAGGTTTCCGGACTGATATCCTTTCTTACCCCGCCGATTTCGCAGACGGAAAAGATGACTCGTCCGCCGGTGGTTTCTTCAAATATATCCAGCACCTGTTCCCTGAGTCTCCAGGAATGCATAAATAAGCTTTCAAAGCCAAAAGCATCCGCTAAAAGCCCTAACCATAACAAATGGCTGTGCATACGGGATAACTCTGCCCATATGGTCCTTAAAAATTCCGCTCTTTCCGGAATTTTAATATCCATAATGCTCTCGATCGACATGCAGTATCCCATGCCGTGCATAAAAGAACAAATACCGCAGATTCTCTCAGCAACAAAGGTATATTGCTGGAAATCTTTCTTTTCAACAAGCTTCTCCAGACCCCTGTGGATATAACCGATTCTTGGAATCGCTTCCACAACTTTTTCGTCCTCAAGCACTAGATCCAGGTGGATCGGCTCCGGCAGTACGGGATGTTGAGGACCAAATGGAATTACGGTTCGGTTTCCCATTATTTCTTCTCCTTTTCCATAATATATGGAGTCTTTACGGGTATTTTATATAAATTATTATTAAAATCGATAGTAATATCCTTAATATTAGCTCCAAAAAGTTCCTTGATTTCATTTTCATATAAAAATGCATAAGAATATAAACTGCTTATACTGTCGATTTCCGTTTCCGTATCGGTTTCGATCCGTAAATTTAAAAAGTCATACTCTTTATCAAAGGAATAACTAAGTTCCAAACCCTCCTTATAGGTACTGGAAATGGCTACCAGACGGTAACCTTCATTTTTTAAATGAATTGTTTCTGCTAAAAGTTCATTTGGCAGAATTATTTTAATTTGCTGTTCCATAATGAGCCACTTTCTTTCTAAAAAGTATATGCTGGAAATAAAATCCGGTTTCTGTCATCCGATTTTTTTGGCTGAAGATTGCCGTTGATTACTTTTAAACCGTGCCGTTTTTTGTTTTTCTTCCAATATTCCCAAAGCCTTGACAACTCCGTCAATAATTGCTTCCGGACGGGCGGCACAGCCCGGTACATAAACATCCACCGGCAATACCTTATCAACGCCTCCGACTACGTTATAACATTCTGCGAATATCCCTCCGGAAGTTGCACAGATACCTACTGCAACAACTACTTTAGGCTCTGCCATCTGTTCATACAGCTGCTTGACAACCGGTATATTCTGTTCATTTACACTGCCTGTAATTAATAAAATATCTGCATGCTTTGGGTTACCGGTATTGATAATACCAAAGCGTTCAACATCATATAAAGGTGTAAGACAGGCAAGCACTTCAATATCACAGCCATTACAGCTGGAACCGTCATAATGTAAAATCCATGGTGATTTTTTAATATAATTCATACTAAACTCCCGTCTGCGTGCCTTAAGCACGCATTCTAATCAGGATTGGTGAAAAATACGTCTTTTATTTTTCACCTTACTCCCGTCTGCGTGCTTTAGCACGCCTCTATATCAGGACTGGTGAAAATATGTCTTTCATTTTTCACCTTACTCCTGTCTGCGTGCTTTAGCACGCCTCTATATCAGGACTGGTGAAAATACGTCTTTTATTTTTCACCTTACTCCTGTCTGCGTGCCTCAAGCACGCCTCATTTCCTGTCTGTTATCTGAAAAATGATAAGACGATAAGATTTACCGTTCCTAATATACCCGTTACGATCCAGCTGGAATTTAGGGCAAACTGCCATTTTGTCCTTGCAAATCCGTTATCGATTACTATCTCCAAAAAATAAGCCAGAATACATGCAAGGATCCCAAAGACATAACTGATTGGTTCTTTTGATGCAAAAAATACGAATACAAAAGTCAAGGCAATAACTACCTCATACCAATGTGTTATTTCTATAACCGCCAGATCCCTTCCGGAATATTCGGTTGTAATTCCCTGTACGACCTCCTGATGTCCGTGATGACCCATACTGAAGTCAAAGGGTGATTTTCTTAATTTAAAAGTTAATATAAAAAGCAGTCCTAAAAACATACCGGGCAGGGAAAGAACTGCCGGAGCCGGAGCCGTAATGATATCTTTGATAAAAAAGCTCTTATCCACATAATATAATCCGATTCCCGTAAGAAGTACCATGGGCTCATAGGCCATCATCTGCAAAAGTTCCCTTTCCGAACCAATAAGGCTGTAAGGGGAATTCGACGCATACCCGCCCAGTACAAAAAATATGGAACCCAAAGTCAGGGCAAATACAGCCAATAAGATATCTCCGCCCGTCAGCATAATAACGGCAGTAAATATAATAAAAATCAAAGCGATATATACATAAAAACGATGCATTAAATTAACTTCAATGGACTCTTTTTGTAAGAGCTTCAATACATCATAAAACGGCTGCAGGACAGGCGGTCCCTGTCTTCCCTGCATTCTTGCCGTTATTACACGGTCTATTCCGGTAAGCAGCCCGCCAACCAGGGGGGCTAAAATAATTATTCCAATTATACTTAATATAAACATAATCATTATTTTGCGAAGCCTCCAATAAGAAGTATTACACCTGCAAATAAAACGCAAATGGCAATGATATTGCACCAGAAAGATAATCTCTGTGTCCCGAAATAACCTTCCAGGTACCAGTTGCGTAATTCGACCTTTCGTTTTTCGCCGCTGAAACCATAAAACGTTTCGTTATCTCCAGTATTTTCACCAGCCATGTAAATAGGTACAATTCTTCTCTTATCCTGTTTATAGATGGGAATAAAACTGATCGGTATCACTAACAGCATTCCTAACATAATAATCATTATCTTAACATCACTGGTTCCGATCGGTATTGTTGCTGTTGCTCCATACAAATCGGTGAGATATGGCACCAAGGCAAATTTTGATATAAGAGGGAACCCTAAGCAGGATAAAACAACCAATACCGCCTGAATGAAAATGGGTATTTCCTCTTCTGCGAAAAAAGTGTGCTTTCTGTGGTTTTTCACATTGGCATTGGATACCAGTTTACCCATCCATTTTGTCCAGTAGAAAAGTGTTGCCGCACTGCCAAAAGCAATAGCAACCACCGTTAATATATGATTGGAATCGATAAATGCTTTCATTGCCACCCATTTTGAAATAAGCATACCAAAGGGTGCCAGGAACATGCCGGCTATACCGATTATCATATATAAGGAAAGTTTTCTGGATACATGGAGTAAAATATCCATATCTTCCACGTTTCTGCTGCCGATCTGATGTTCAATGGAACCAACGGACAAGAATAACAGGGACTTGGATATTGCGTGGAATATAACAAGTAAAATTGCCGCCCAGATGGATTCCTGCGTTCCCACGCTCGCACAGATAACGATCAGTCCTAAGTTGGCTAAAGTGGAGTAGGCCAGTATCTTCTTGGCATCGCTTTGGGAAATGGCGATCAAGGAACAGACCAGGAAGGTAATGCAGCCAATGGTTGTAACAATCATACCCACTGTACTTAATCCCAGCAGGGGTGCCAATCTTATAATGAGGTAAACACCTGCCTTAACCATGGTTGCTGAATGTAACAGTGCGGAGGAAGGTGTTGGAGCTACCATGGCTCCAAGCAGCCAGGAGGAAAAAGGAAGCTGTGCCGATTTCGTAAGAGCCGCAATGGACAAAAGAAAAACCGGAACAAGCACCATTGCTTCCGGCTTCATAGCGATTAAGTCGGTTAATTCCAACGTCTTAAAATTGATTCCGATAAATACAATTGCAGCTGCAAATGCCAGTCCCCCGCCTAAGTTAATTGCAAGTGCACGGAAAGAATTGTTTTTTGCCTCTTCGGTTTTGGTATAACCAATCAACAGATAGGAACAAAGTGTTGTCAACTCCCAGCAGAAATATAACCAGGTTAAATTATTGCTTAATACCAAACCAAACATGGCGGAAAGGAATAAGAATAAAACTGCCAGAAAGAAATATTTTCTTTCTTGATAATCCTTATGATGTGTATGATACCACTTCATATATCCCACGGCATATAAACAGATCAAACTTCCAATCACACCGATAATCAATACCATAATTGCTGTAAGCTTATCAAAAACAATACTGTTTTCTACTTCAATGCCATTCTTCCTGGTCAATTCAAACCACAACATTAATGGTGTCTGTATAATAGCGAAAACCGATACAATGTACTTTTTGTTTTTAAAGCCCGTAATTATGATGTAGGCAGCTACCAAAACTTCAATTGCCATGATAACCAGATCTATTGCCTCTTCGTTAGCAGGAGTAAAGGAGATACCATCCTTAAAATACCGGATGGATACGCACAAAGTCAATACGGCAACCACAAAAGCGCTGACCTTGACTGCTGCATTCCTTACTCCGTCGTTTCTAACAAAAAAGATAAAAATGGATGCTGCCAGTGGAAATAAAATTAATGCATAAATTACATTCATAATCGTCACCTTATCTAAATAATATACAAATTTCACAATGAGTTATTATAGCATAACAAAAATTCTTTTACAACGTTTAACATTGTTATAGTTTAAACAATGAATTATATATTTTTTAGATTTATTTTAGACTTTTAATAACCAATTTATTTTGTTATCACATAATTCTATTGTAATTAATCGGTTCCTTCCTGGAATTAGTATGACAAAATAAGGAATAAAATCCAAATTACTCTGATAATTATTTCACCAATTCCAGAATTTGATTAAAATATCAGCATTATAAACAAAACAGAGATTGAGATTCGATAAAAAAACAGAAAAATCTACAAAAGGCATGAATAATTAAGCCAGTTTATCTACATTAAGGTAACAAGTCGAAATTGTAGCACCATACGGGTCACCGGCATAGAGTAAGCAGATTAGAGCCTGTCTTGTCAGGCTTTGACGCTGGCGCACTGTCATTTCAGTGACAATTTTCAACAGGAACATCATGTGATCTCCCGGAGGTTTTTTATGTTATAGGACGTAATTCCTATAATAAAAAGCCTTGAATAAATCAAGGCTTTTTCTGAATTTTGAAATTATACAATTTTCTTCAAATAATCAAAATCATTTTGAATACTGTCCCATACTGGTTTGTCATATTCCTCGTGTTCTAATATAAAGTATCTGGCATATTCCGAAGCTTCCTTTACTTTCTTCATATCGATGATGCCATCCCCGGCATCCACATTGGCTTTGCCGGAATCTATCTGTTTCAAATGAACCAGCTCTACCTTCTTACCCCACTTTTTAATATATTCCACAGGATCGATTCCGGCATAGGCAACCCAGAATACGTCGATCTCCAGGATTACATTGTCATTGGTATTCTCCGCTATGATATCCAGCGGGAATTTACCGTCAATTTCTTTGAATTCATGGGCATGGTTATGATAGCCCACTTTCATATTCTCTTTCACTGCCTTATCCCCGGCAGCATTGAGAAGTTCCACCAGTTTATCAATCTTCTCCCTGGTATCCACTTGTGCATAAGGGCAGATAATATACTTTGAACCAATGGCTTTGTTAAATTCAAGCTCTTCATCAAAGGAATTTTCGAAAACCTGTATACCGGCGTGGGTGCCTACGGAATACAGATTATTCTCTTTTAAAAGGGAACTTAATTCTTCTGAGGTTAATCCGCCGTATCCGGCAAACTCCACACCTTTATAACCGATCCTGGCTACCTGTTCAACGGCCCCTTTAAAATCTTTTTTCGTTTCTTCATTAATTGAGTATAACTGTAATGATACTTCCATTTATGAATACCTCGTATTTTCTATTGGCAGATTAAACAGTTTCTTTTTTACCGCTGAGCGAAGATTTGTAAGCCGCTTCCATCATTCGGGTTAACATAATTGCATCGTCTATACCAAAGGTCGCGCCTTCTTTATTAAATTTGCCATTTGCCCACTGAACCACAGGGGACGGCAGTGCCTCCGGAAGCGTTTCCGGGTTAAGCCATCTGCCTTCGGTTTCCTCCGCAGCGTATCTTACACCGTCACGGATGAAAAGACTGCCCTTGGTGCCGCTGATTTCAAGACTCGCCGGATTATAGACAGAGACAAAGCCGGTTTCAGACACGCCGATGGCACCATTCTCAAATTCCAGAAGGGAAACCGCATTGTCTTCCACTCCGCGGTTTGTAATATCGGTAAATACGGACTGTACGGTCTTCGGTTCTCCTAACAGCCAGTTTAATAAATACATGGGATGGGCGCCCAAATCAATCATGGCACCGCCGCCGCACTGTTCCTTATTATAAAAGTGGGCCGGCAGCCAGTTGCCGATACTGCCGTTATGTACGTTACGCATTCTTGCATAAGTAACCCGCCCCAAAGCACCGCTTTTAACCAACTGTTTTGCAAATAAGAATTCCCTGTCACACTTCTTTACCAAAGATAAAGTAATATCCGTGTTATTTTTAACCAGGGCTTCCTTTATTTCAAGACAGTCTGCCGTTGTGAGTGCCAGAACTTTCTCGCTGAATACTTTTTTGCCGGCATTAACAGCTTTTAAAATTAACTCTTTATGCAAAGAAGTCGGGGAGGTTATAATTACGCCTTCGATGGATTGATCGGAAAGCAGTTCATCATAATCCTCATAAAATTTTGCGTGGAACTGCTCCCCATATCTTGCACCGCGCTCCGTATCCTCATCCCAGACAGCAGTTATTTTACTGTCTGTTTTCTCTATGATTTCCTTGGTATAACCTTCGGCATGCACATGCCAGTAACTGATAACAGCTATATTCATATCCACATTCCTCTATTCTGTTTTTATCAATACAAATACACCTGGTCTATCCTGTGCCAGATTCTCCATATTTTAATCAAAATAAACCGGCTGTCCGGTTGCAGCAGATTTATAAATTGCTTCCAGGATTTCGGATACCACGCAGGCCTGTTCCGGTTTTACCACAACTTCGGTATCATTCTTAACCGCATCGATCCATCGCCTTGCTTCAACTTCCGCCGGGTTATTGGATACGCCTTCATAGAAAGCTACACCGCCGCTGGATAAATCAGGTTTTACTTCGATCAGGCGGTTAAATTCGCCTTTATTGATGGTTACCCCGCCCTTAATCTGGGCACCGGCATCGGTACCGCAAAGCATGGTGCTGCCTTCTGGAATGGGCTCACTGGTATTTAAGGCCCAGCTGGACTCTAAAATAATGGTTGCACCGTTTTTCATAACGATAAAACCAAAAGCGGAATCTTCCATGGTATGCTGGTCTTTATCCCAGCCGCCCCAAGGGTTGCCGCATTCCGCATTATTTACCTTTTTATAGGTCGTACCAACTACCATCTTGGGTTCGTAATTATTCATCAGATATAAAGTAACATCCAGGGAATGGGTTCCGATATCGATAAGGGGACCTCCGCCCTGTTCATATTCATTTAAGAAAACTCCCCAGTTAGGAGTTCCTCTTCTTCTTATTGCAAATGCCTTTGCAAAATAGATTTCTCCTAAATCACCGCGTTCAATAACGCTCTTTAAGTAAATTGCTTCCGGTTTATGTCTGTGCTGATAACCGATGGTAAGTTTCTTGCCTGTCTCTTTTGCCGCCGCAACCATCTTTCTGGCATCCTCAGCGGTTTTTGCCATGGGTTTTTCACACATTACATGTTTTCCCGCATGAAGGGAATCAATTGAAATAGGTGCATGGGAACGGTTTGGGGTACATACATGTACCACTTCAATTTCAGGATCTTTGAGCAATTCCTGGTAATCGGTGTAAACCTTGGCATCCGGTTTGCCGTATTTTTCTTTTGCATTTTGTGCCCTTTCTTCAACGAGGTCACAAAATGCAACCATTTCCACATCAGCCAGTTTGCTTAAGGATGGCATATGCTTACCGTTTGCAATTCCTCCGCAGCCAATAATGCCAATTTTAATTTTCTTCTCCATAGTGTCTTATCTCCTTTTTTTATATATTCTTGGTCAGGTTATGCATGATTTCGGAATGACATAACAAAACCAATTGTTTACCTTACTAAAATATAGCATAATGCCTTATCTTATGATATAATAATTTTAGGAAAAAATATCAATTTTTTGTCATTGGGAGATTTTAGTATGGAGTATGGTTATTACGTTGAAAAAAAGGATACCCTGGATGATCTGCCGCTGCCCATCAGTGTACACATCCAGGAAGCAACCGGGGCAGGCACCATGGCTTCTGCCCATATCCACGATTATATTGAAATTCTTTATACCCTGTCGGGGGAATACCGGATTTTATTGAATAATAAAGATTATTACTTTCGTACCGGTGACATGGTGCTGATCAATTCCAATGAGATCCACAACATCATTTCCATGTCGGAAGGCCTGAATAAATATATCGTAATCAAGTTCGAACCCGAGGTCCTGTACACCACTACCCAGTCGGTATTTGAAATGAAATATGTCATGCCTTTTATACTGAATGAATCCACTCACCAGAAGATATTTCAAAGAAAGGAAATTGAATATTCCGTAATTCCTGATATTATCAGGGGAATCCACGAAGAATATACGGGCAGGAATTATGGCTATGAACTGGCGGTAAGGGCAAATATATTTAATCTGTTCCTGTTCATCCTCCGCCGCTGGAATGCCCAGAACGTAGATTTAAATATTAACCGGGATATGAATATGGAAATGGTAAGGCGGCTGCAGACCGTATTCGACTATGTGGAAAATAACTACCAAAATGATATTACTTCCCTGGACATGGCATCTGTCTGTAACTTAAGCTACAGTTATTTTTCCAGGGCATTTAAAAAAATTATGAAAAAGAACTTCAAGGAATATTTAAACTATGTCCGGATTTCCAAATCGGAAAAGCTGCTCAGTACCTCAGAGCTTAATATAACAGAAATTGCTCTGGCGGTGGGCTTCTCTACTTCCAGTTACTTTATCCAGCAGTTTAAGCAGTATAAGGGTATCTCGCCGAAACAATTTAAGATCAAGTATATGAAAGTATAAGGGACTGGTCAGCTTAACCGTCAAAGTATGGCTTTTAAAAACCGGGGCCGGTACTTTACTTTTTTCTTAGATCAGCAATATCCCGGTAGGTTATCATTTTGATGCCCGCATCCTTAAGGGCATATATATAATCCCCATCCCTCATTAACCGGTATTCATGGACTCGTCTCTGCCAGGTGGGATTGATAAACTTGATTTCCTCCGTCTCTTTGGACGGATGTATATAAGTTTCCGTAATGCCCTCCGGTAAATGATACATTCTGTCAATCATCATTTTTTTAAAGCTTTCATACGTTTCTCCCGGTTCCGGGGCATAAGGGTGGGTCAGGAGGTAATCCGGTGTCAGTATCCCCATGCTGTCGGCCAGGTCTATGATCTTTTTAAAGAAAGCCAGGTTCTCCGGAGATTCTAAAGGCCCTAACAGGAAATCTTCCTTATAATAATTCCGGAAGAACCGGAAAGGCAGCTTTTTGTATCGGGAGCAGAACTCAAAAACCATAGGCAGGTAACATTCCCCGTAAAAGCCGTACAGACTGCCCATATGATTGTCGACATGGGACAGATTCAAGTCATTGTCAATACACTTTTCGAACTGGGCCTGTATTTCTTTTCTTACGTCTTCTGACTTGGCATTCTTCCCGAATGCTTCACAGTTTGGATAAAGGTACCCGTCCCCATCCTCAATGGAAGTACTGCGGGTAAGACTTCTTGATCTCATATTGGCCCATTCACTGGTAAAGGTAAGATGGAGTCCCACATTCAGTACTTTATTCCGTACACACCAGGAAGCTGCTTCATCAAATCCCGGCGTACACGGCATAATGGTAGCCGATGAGACTAACTGTTCTTCCAAAAGCTCAAAGATTGCTTCGTTTACGGATGTACATTGTCCAAAATCATCCGTATTCATGATAAGATAACGTTCCATTGTTTCTATCCTCCTTACTCCCTTTTAATCCTGCCGCATCTGATATCAGATACGGCACACTTTGCAATAGGATTCCGCCCTGCGGCATCTAAAATAATGGTGTGAAAACCTTATTTCACATTTCGTAATATAGCTGCCATCGGCAGCTGCAAATGGCGTATGAAAATGAAAACTGAATAACACATTTTTTTGAAACAGAGCGTTCTGATCGCGCAAGGGAAAAACAGAACATTTGGTTGTGTATTTTGTCTGTACATGTTATAATATACCTGTAGGAGTGGAGGCGAATCAAACGGGGACAGTTCCTTTCCGAGGCAGGGCTAACAATAAATGCAGACATCAATGGGAGCCTAAATATCTTAAGAAGATACCTTGCTACAAAGATATTCAAACATGTATTCCCAGACTGATAACATCAGCGAGGGATAAGGGTTGTGTGGACAACCCAGTGAAGTTAAGGGTTGCCTGGCTCAGCAGCCAGGTGGAAACTTAAATACAGCTACTTCACAGA
>JAEWAK010000055.1 GCA_023391695.1 Bacillota bacterium | reverse complement strand
TTTTTCTGCACGCGTCATTTTCTCTCCTCTGCGAAAAAGTTTTTTCTTTTATTATACACTTTCGTAGAGAAGTATGGTGTAATTTCAAATTAATTAGTGCGAAAAATATTTACCTTTCAGAGCTGGGAAAATAGAATGAAAGGATGGACCTTATGACAAACGAAGAACGAAAAATGTTCAAAACTTTTATCAATATGCGGGAAGAAATCGCAATGAATCGTTTGAAAAACAACTTTCACTATCTGGAAATCTGTGCACAGCAGGAAAAAACCGGAAAAACAGTCGAAGAACTGTTCCAGCGTTTTAAGAGAGAGGAACGCATTTCTATTTATTCCCATTATGAAGGTGAAACAAGAAAAAATAGTTTCGAAATTGATGAAGTTTATCTCCAAGGTTTGCGGGATAGCATGAAATTTTTAGCCTTCCTTGGGGTATTCAACATGGAGGTGAGCCTATGAAATCCATATTGCAGGAATTGTTTGACGGCAGTATATATCCGGATGAACGAATCATTTCAAGAGACCCGGAATATTGGCCATTAAACAAGAAAATATCCAGTATGACGGACATATGGAGAAATAAGTTTCCAAAGGATGAATTTACTGAGCTTGAGGCTCTAATGGATTTACGTTCCCAAGTGGACTCCCTGTACGCCAAAGCCGCTTTTTTGTACGGCTTTAAGCTTGCGACATGGATTATGATTGAAGTGATGACCGGAAAAGAGGAGCTTGTGAGTAAAGATAATTAAAGATTGTACATACCATGATGAGAACAATACCATTGATGTAGTTACCAATGATAATACAAAAATGAGCCTCTCACGTGCTGTGATTGAGAACAGTTTATATACGGACATGATTGGCCGATCAAAGACGAACATTTTCTAATAGCTGCATAAATGCAGGAGGACTGCTTATGTTGAGCATTCCTCCTGCATTTTAGTGCCTTGTCAAAACAAGTCGCTATGAGTACCTTTTCTGGTAAGCGTCAAAACTAAAATCTGGAACAGGATATATACTATGACGAGACAGCAGGTACCTGGAAAACCATCCATGCAAAAGCAAACCAGTACGATTTAAACGGCAATGTAATAAAAACTTTAGATGCGCTGGGGTATGACAGCGGAACAGGAACGGACGTAGCAGAAAAAATCAATTCCGGTTATGGGACAAACAATACCTATAATGATGCCAACAATTTATAACATTCCGTATGTAAATGCAGGATATAATACTGATTATGCAAACTTTGGTCAAAAGATGAATTATGTAACTATTGTAGTCCAAGATGGAACTTCAACAGTTTGGACTGCATTCCCTTCATTCGGAGATTACGGAATAAAAATCACAAATTAAAATTATTGAAAGGGAAATCATGGAAGAGAATATTTACGTAGGAAAATGCCCAATTTGTAGAGGATATGGTATGTTAGAAATTATAATTGATACTAATAATAATGAATTTTCGGTAATGTGTGAAGAATGTTCAGCAGAATGGAAAAATCCAGAGGATGCATTAAAAAATGTAAATGGTTTTAGAGGAACATTTTCAGGCACAAAAGTGAGAAATGCCACTTTGGAAGAAATTAAAAAGATAGGCTGGGAAAAATACATAATAAGAAAAGATAGTCCAACCTGACTCTATGTAGTATAAATGATTTTTTGTCTTTTGAGACCTCTTAAAGTTTGTGTAAACTATAAAAATTGATGTATACCTAGATACATTAAACCGCCTGCTTACCGTAACGGAACCCCAGGGGAAAGTTACCGCATACGAATACGATAAGGCCGGTAACCGCTCGAAAGAAACCATTACATTTACAGACACTATGACCGGCAGTACAGTTGCAACCGAAAATGCATATGCCTATAATAACCAAAACAGGTTGACAGACATTACCACAAAGGTGAATAATGTAATTACCATGGTAACGGGCTATACTTATGACAAGAACGGCAACAAGCTGACCACAGTCGTAAAAACCTATACAGGCGGAGCGGTTACTT
Source organism: Bacillota bacterium (assembly GCA_023391695.1). GTDB lineage: Bacteria > Bacillota > Clostridia > Lachnospirales > Lachnospiraceae > Anaerocolumna. The sequence goes on along the minus strand of JAEWAK010000055.1, from coordinate 44,881 downwards.
CAACGGTAACGACGGAAGCCAATACCTATGACGGACATAACCAGGTAATGAAAACCGTAACGGAAGACGGAACTATAGTAAACAATATCTATAATGCGGAAGGTTACCGGACCGGAAAAGAGGTAAACGGAGAAAAAACCTATTACCTTTATGAAGCAGATAAAATCATCCTGGAAGTAGATGGGGCAGGAAACCAGAAAGCCAGGAATGTCTATGGCACCAATTTAATCCGCAGGACAGTCGAAGGCAAGACCTACTATTACATGTACAATGGACATGCCGATGTAACCGCATTAATAACCGGAGACGGAACCATAGCCGCCACCTATTACTACGATGCTTTCGGTAATATTTTGGAAAGCACCGGAGACGTAGACAATAACATCCGGTATTCCGGCTACCAGTACGATGAAGAAACCGGAATGTACTACCTGAATAGCAGAATGTATGATCCCAAGACGGCCAGGTTCTTACAGGAAGATACCTATACAGGTGATCCAAACGACCCGCTGAGTCTGAATCTGTATACCTATTGCAGCAATAACCCGATTATATATTGGGACCCGACCGGACATATTAATATTAAAAACTGGTTTAACGATTATAAAAAAGATTGGATTGAAGGCTGGAAAACTCTAACGAATAAAGATAAGAGAGACGAAGCCATCGATTTAATGTCAACCGGTGGAGACAGCGGTCTTGATGCTAATTTAACAAGAACTTTATTATATGCTGGAAGTCTGTTTGATGAACCTCAAACCTATATGGGTGAATATAATCAGGATTATACAAAACCTTTTATAAAAAATACTCTTAAAATAAATGAAAAAAGCACTGCTTATAAAGGATTAAAATATGTTGGGATTAGAGCAGAAGCTGCATTTTCTACGGGTATTAATCTTATAAAAGGTTCTGCTGGAATAGTTAAAGCTGGTGAGCAATTAAGAGATACTATAGTAGCCGATTTGGCATATGCGTCCATAGAGGCAGGACATGCACTAAAAATCGGTGATCTTGCCGATGCACAAATATATAACTATGCAAAGACAAAATCATTAAATGATATGCAGGCAGAAGGAGATAAATGGGCAGCGGTAGGTAAAGCTATACAGACTGACTTCAAGACTACGTTAAATGCAGAAAATGCTTATAACTTTATGTACAATCCGGATATGTCTTTAGAGGATACAAGTAATTATATGCAAAGTACGGTTAATTCAGTATTGGTAGTATATGGCGGAACCAAACTGGCACAGTATGGCATGAAGTCAGCTCGGGCATGGAAGGAAAAGTCTTCTTCAGTAATGGATATTCGTAAGAGAGGCTCTCAGGCTGACTTTTATGTTGGACCGAAAGGGACGACTGCAAAATCATTAGATGAATATGATTGGTACACTTCTAATATGGGTAATCCAGTAGAAGTAGCTGGTTATGGAAATACAGGAAGAAATTTGCCTAATAATTTAACGGAACAAATGGCTATGTATCAAGTACAATCAAATCCTCTGCAGAATGCGACACAATTACCATTTAAATTGGGTGATACAAGATGGTTGGATTCAGAAGGTTGGGTTAAAATGCAATCAATAGTAGAAAATTCAAATGGTAAAACGGTTATTCATTATGTTTATAATACTAAAACTGGAGCGTTTGATGATTTCAAATTTAAATAGAAAAGAGGAAATATATTGAATAATATTATTGTTGAAAAAGTATGGAACGATTCGGATATGATGGAATTGCATATAGTGGCTGAATCTGAGTTTGTTAGAGCACATCAAACTTGCTATATTCAAGAAGCTGATTTACAAGAAATCGGACATAAAATGCTTAAATATGTGTCAGAGTATGGAAATCAGGATTTATATGTAGAATTAGGGAAAAAAGAAGGTAATTTTACACCTGCCTTTTCTATGAATTTCACAAAAAAAGATTTATCTGGTCATGTAAATATAGAGGTTGATTTAGAGGTTCCAGATATTAAAGACAGGTCACATAGATGCAAATATTTTGTACAAGGAGAAATTGGTGCAATTGAGAGATTAGGAAAAGGCTTCCTAAGAATTGTAACTTCTGATGTTGGGACGATGTGTTCGTTATATAAGACATATTAATATCAAAAGAAATTTCTGAAAAAAATAAGTAAAATTATATGAAAACCATAACATCTTAGAGCTTTTATGGGGAGAATATTAATCCCTATATAGCCAATCAGGTGTTATGGTTTTCTTTTTGTCACATAATTAAAACCTTTATTTGTTGGAAATTAAAAAATTTGGGAACTAACACTTTAAGATACTGCAATGGAGTATTGGCAATTAACATCTTTCTAGAAAAAGTTGGACACAATTTGAGGGACATAAGATAATAATAAGGGAAGATAATATTCAATTTATATGTTACGAAGTAGATAAAATAATCCTGGAGGTAGATGAAGCAGGAAAACAGATAGCCAAGAATGTCTATGTCACCACCTGATCCTAGCCATAGAAAAAGTAATAATATAATGTTTTTTAACGGTATCATTATCCTCAGCATAATTTGACCGATTTTCGAATAATGGAATATTTGAAAGAAATAGGTTATAATAAGTTCAAATTATGTCTGTTGGAAGTAATTAAGTAAGATTTATAATGGAGTATATTGGGAGGCAATTAAGATGGGTATTAGTAGGTACGAATATTTATGGAAAAATGAAAAAGAAAAATATGTCTTAGTAAAAAGTTCGAAAGGATTTGGAATTATTAACATATTAGAAAAAACAATGTTGGTTATTGAGGATTCAAAATTGGAAGATGAGATTATAAGTAAAATGTTGGAACATGGAAATAAGGTATATAATTCAATAAGTAATATATTTTAGAAAAAAATACGTATACCTATGATACATTAAACCATTTGTTTACCTTAACGAAACCAGGGAAAAGTTACCGCATCCGATAAGGTCGGCAACCTCATGAAAAAAAATCACTACAATTATAGACAATGCTTCCGGCAATCCTGTTACAACCGAAAATGAGTATGCCTATAATAACCAAATCAGGTTGACAGACATTACCATAAAGGTGAATAATATAATTACCGGGGTAACAAGGTGGAATAGCTAGAAAGAATTCACAGACGACAGGAAGTTGTACTGAATTTATCAGAAACATCAGCAACTGTAAATGTTTTTGCAATGTTTCGGACAGGGTACTAAGAATTGTAGAAGCTGGCTGTAAACAAATTAATATTACGGATGTAGTAATAATGCCAAAATAAAAAAGAAAGGTTAAAATATGAGTACGACATTTGAAGTATATCCAGGAAGTGAGGATATTCCGTCTTTTTCAGAGTTGCTATATCATACAGAAAAAGAGGTTAATAATTATTTAAGAAGCATGGGTGTCAACAGAGATTTAAAAGTAAATGTTGAAATTCAGTCAATTAAAGATCATAGCAAGATACCGTTCCAATTAACAGATAGAATGATTTGGGATGATTCAGCTTATGCGTGGTTTTATATTAAGGATATCCCCGGTGGAACAGACACGTATTTTTATAGACATGACGATATGGATACGGAGTTTTTAACGGATGAAATAATTACAAATCCCAATTTTCAAAAACATCAAAATATTATTATTAATAATATAAAGCTGGGGTATAACTGGTCATTCAGAAGAAGTGTTGGACAACCTTCGATAATTGCATTGTGTTACGGTTTTTTGGCGGCAACATTGGCTAAATTGACCAAAGGCATTGTATATACAGATGATGGTGCATGGGATTATGAGAAATTTCCAGCAGATCCAGATGAATTTATGCATTGGTATTTCAGATTAGAACATGCAACTAAACAGAGTGATATAGATTTTGTAAAAACAAGTATTGTATCGATTCGAGAAATTCTAATTTAATTTGTAGAAAAAAAGAATTTCGATAACCTGATCCTAGCCAGAGAAAAGGGAACGTTATAATGATTTTTCAAACCTAAAAATGGAAGAGAATGGACCTGTCAAATATGTGCCAGAATAGGGGCTTGTGATGAATAAAGTAACTGAAATGAATAAAGAAATATTTCAAACTAATTTGTTAATGACCATTGAAGAGATAAAAAAAGAAAAGAATTTAAATATTAGTCAGGCGAAATTTAAGATAGTTGCAATTCATGAGCCAGGCAAACCTTTAAATGCTACAGATGATCTGATGAGATTATGGGCTTTAAGTGAAAAAAATGTTGGTTCAAGGCTATTGTCACTGGAATATGCTGTAAGATTATTAGCATGTAAAGCTCCATTCGTTCCAATTTGGATCAATGTTTCATATATGGAGTTGTTAGAATCTGTTAGTATATTTAAATTAGAAACTAGTTTGCGTTTTAGAAAACCGTCATTATTAAGAAACGCAGAAACAGGACATGCGCCATTCAAGGCTATAATATAGTGTTATGATTTGCTGATTTTGGAGAATAAAAAGAGATAACATGTGTTCGTATAAACGAGTTATGATCACTAAGTATATAAATAAAGAAATAATGAACCTGAAAAATAGTTCACGAGGATATAAGTTATACATAGAAAGAAAGGGATAAATGGATAATTGCTTAGTATGGAGGTGTTTTCATTTTACTGGTGATGTGCTTCATTAATTTTTAGAGCAGTTACGGTTGATGGGGAAGAATTGGGAGAAACTAGAAGTCAATTTTCAATACTTCACAGTGTAATGAGTGGGGAAGAGAAACTCCTGATGATACTCTATGGGGTGAGGATATCAAAGGTTTGGAACTTTATTTGGAGAAGTTCAAAAGTTCAAAATAAAGATTACAGAAACCCCATATTTATGGAGATGGCAAAGTTACAAGGTTAGGGAGATGTTAAATATAGAAAAGTCCTTATTGTGTGAGAATAATGCAATAGATACTCGTAAAGTTATTAGCAAGTTAAAAGCAAATGATTTATTATATAATATAGAACCTGAATTTAAGTATAAAGTGTAATTAAGGACGAAATCAGTATCCTGAGCTATAGTCTGACCGATTTTCGAATAAATGAATATTTAAATCCTGATGCAACGGACGAACAATTGGAAGAATATGCAACGAATGCCAATAAGGAGGAAATGAATGTCTGTAGAGTTAATAACAAGAAAAATAGAAAACAATGATGGAAATTATTGTAGAAATGGCGATGATATCTATATCTCCTATGAAAATATGAACTTATTTCTAAAAATAATAGAAGACCAAGAAGAATTGCTTAATATACTTATTACACCATATTTGATTTGTGAAAATAGTAATACTATCTATGAATTACATTATTATGAATTTGAACTTGAAGTTACGGATATAAAAAAATCATATTTTATTGAGTATTCTGAAAGGAATACATTGCCAGAAGAGATAGTTAAAAATATCAAACCTAAAGGAATTGTAGCTGAATATGATAAAATATTTTATATCAAAGCATTGAAAGAGTATTTAACAGAAATGGTAAAAATGGAGTTTAAAAATAATAAAGAACAAGATGAAAGATTAAAAAAATCAAGCTTGTATTTTCAAATTTTCTAGAATGATTGTATATCAAGTAACTTATAATTTATTAATATAAATAGACAAATACAGTGATTGGGTTAAAAACAATCACTGTATTAAAATAACGCAAAGAATTAACAAAGTAATTGAACCAACAAAAAGGGATAATCAAGAAACCTGCTCCCTAATGCTCCTTCGCTGTAACAAAACTACAAAGAATGATTTGATTATAGCATACTGTGAAAAAGTTTTAAATGATTATAAACAAAATGGGCTACGTAAAAAGATTAATCATCTTCTAAATTATTTATTAATGTGCCTGAAAAGAGAGAACAGCTATTGAAGGAGTTTTTAAGTTGTGAGGATATTACATTAAAATTTATTGCTGCAGAAGAACTCGCAAATACTGACCTTAAAAAAGCCTTGATTATTATGCTTGATATATCTGAAAGTATTATCAATACTATTGAGCATGATATAGCAGATGCAATTGATTTATGGATATGTTACCATGGAGATATGATTATATTCCATGAGATAGAAAAAAGAAAAGTTAATTGTGCTAAAGAAAAATTAAAAATTAAATACGAATACTGGGAACAAAGTATTAAAATAAAATTTAGTATATCAAATTAAAACATATATGGATATTAATCTTATCAAAGAGTTCAGCTGGCATATTAAAAAAACTTAAAAAAATATTGATGTTCTTCTAACACCACAAATAACAACCCACGTATGTTCTACCCGCATTGCGGGCTGATATAACCGGGCGGGGCACTTTAGCACAGTTTTACCCCCTTGTTTTACCAAGTAAATGATGGAATAAAGACATATTTGTTTATGTACTTTTAGTTAAAAGATCTCTGCGAAAAGCCGCCAAATTTGGTTTCATATTCACCGAAGATACAGTCTTTCAAATTTTATCCATATGTTTCCGGTAATAGAGACCTAGTAGCTTGCTTTCTATAATCCTGCGGAGCTAGTCCTGTTTCTTTACGAAAAACATATGAAAAATAACTTGCGGTTTGAAAGCCGCAGGTAATCGCTATGTCGCAAACAGTTCTGTTTGTTTCACGCAACATATCACAACTTTTGGTGATACGGTACCTCATCAGATAGGTGTTAGGTGTTTGTCCCACGTATTTATTGAACAATTCACAGCATTTGCTTCTACATACAGCACCGGAAGCCGCAATATCATCAAGTGTTATCTTACTGTCATAATGTCCATGAATAAATTCTGTCATTTCCCAAATAATCGTCTGTAACGGATAATCCATACGAAACCCCGAGGACTCTTGAACATGATCTCCCATATTAGCACAAAGGAACACAGCCTGCGACAGCAAACGTAATGGATTATGGCTACACTCATGCATCTCATTATATATCTGGATGAGCAAAAGCAAAGCTTCCTGCTGCCAATCAATTTGGGGGCTCAGTAAAATAAAATCGTCAGTATCTGATCCGAATTTCTTGTCCAGATATACTTTGACTGCATGCGAATTTTCAGAAAGCAGTACAGGATGGATAACGACAGCAATGAAAGTGCAATTGCCTTTATCTGGGGAAAAGCCGTAGTGCAGGCGCCTGCTGTTAACAAAAATACCATTATTTGTATCGATATGTACAGTTTTTCCGTTCACAAAAAAATCCATTGCTCCATCAAGTACAAGGATAAACTCCAAATCCGGGTGCCAATGACATGCGGCGGCGTATCCGTATCGAAGTAACCGGTCTTTACGAACATAGAGAGGAAAATCTGGTAGATTATAATGTAACCGCTCTGATAGATCAGAAAAAACTTCTAATGGTGAACGCATAGTCTCATCCCCCTAAATTTATATACGATTTTGATATCAATATAGCTGATTTTAGTAGAAATTTCAAGAATAATCAAATACAATTTTGATAGCTGCTATATAAGGCACGAAAATTATTTCTGTCTAAATTAAACTCATAGGAGGAAGTTTTTTAATGACCAATAAAGAAAGAAAAGAGAAGGGACTGGTATACCGTTATGATGATCCCGGGATAATGGGAGAACAGCTTAATTATATGGAGAAACTTTACGATTACAATAACACCAGGCCCCTGGAACAAAATAAGCGGCAGCAGCTGCTAAAAGAAATGTTTGCTGAAATCGGTGATGGCTGCCATATAGAAACCCCATTACATGCAAACTGGGGCTGTTATCATGTACATTTTGGAAGCGGCATATATTGTAATTTTAATTTAACTCTTGTAGATGATGCAGATATTTATGTGGAAAATGATTGCATGATTGGACCAAGTGTAGTTATTGCTACGTCGGGTCATCCTATACTGCCCAGATTGAGGGAACACAATTATGTATATAATCTTCCCGTGCATATAGGGAAAAATGTTTGGATTGGCTCAGGGGTTCAGATTCTTCCGGGAGTAACGATCGGTGATAATTCAGTAATCGGAGCAGGAAGTGTTGTGACGGATAACATTCCTACCAATGTAATTGCATTAGGTGTACCATGTCGGGTTATTCGTGAGATTGGAGAAAAAGACAGAAAATACTATATTAAGAACAAAGAGCTGGATGTATGGGAGTAATAGCAGATATGGAGGTATGATAGGTAATGAAGGGCGTTATTTTTGACTTTAACGGGACACTGTTTTGGGATTCACCCCAGCAAGAACTTGCTTGGAGAACCTTTGGGAGAGAAATAATACACAGAGAAATTTCCGACCTGGAGTTTCAGGAATATATACATGGCCGAAGCAATGATTTTATCTTTGAATACTTGTTTGGCAAACCTTTGTCCCAAGATAAGTTGTTTGAGTTATCAGAGCAAAAGGAGGAGCTTTACCGGCAGCTGTGCGCGGATCAACTTTCCTTCCAATTAGCTCCTGGGGCCACGGAATTGTTAGATTATCTGAAAATGAAAAGTATACCCCGAGCGATTGCAACCGCATCTGGAAAAACAAATGTGGACTTTTATATTCGTAAACTCGGCTTAGAAAAATGGTTTGGAAATAACAGAATCATCTATAATGACGGAACCATTCGTGGAAAGCCAGCTCCGGATATTTATATAAAAGCAATCCAGGCTATCAATATTGCTCCTCAAAACTGCATAGTTTTTGAAGACGCAGTCTCCGGAATAAGGGCGGCCAATGCGGCAGGTATCGGAAAAATCATTGCAGTTGTTCCGAATGGCGATCAGAAATATTTTGGAAATATGAAAGAAGTTTATGCTGTAATCAGCAATTATTACGAATTCTTAAGCAAAACTCAATGGGGTAAGGAGCAATAATTTTGAGTTTTATTTGAAGTGCCCGGAATCCCTGCATACTCCTTTAAAATATCCATCATATCGTGCAAATTCTGTTCCTGGGTGACTTCCAGATTCATTTGTTGTTTGTATTCAAAGGCTGCGCGTGCATTTTTTACTATATTATTTCGGTAGGATTTTATTTCATCGGAATCAATTGGCTTTTCTGAACTTTTTTGTTCGTCTGCCTGAGGAATTGGAACCCTATTTATTAAAATTTTCTGCCCTTAGCTATTTACTATGTATGTGCAGAAATATCCGCCTTCTCTGACGGATACAATTTGTTTCTTTTTTTGAGGCTCCTGTAAATCTTAACTCTTATGTTTTGATTCTGATGTCATAAGATCAGTATAAACTTTTCCGCCTCTAAAATTATTTAAATAAACACACATTTCTACACTTCGCTAAAAATTTTAGTATATTATTAACCGTTTAAAATTTATTGATCTAAACTTCCATATCAAAAGTTACTATCGGAATAGTCAGATAACAATATCCCGTATATTGATTACTTATATCTGATAGTTTCACAAATTTGCTTCTATTCCAAAATATTCATTTTATAACAGGTAATCCATATGCTGATTTCAGCTGATACCATTAACAAGTTCCATTAACAAGTACGATATCGGTAAAAAAATTATTTTAACTTTAGTGAGTATAAAACTTACCGGTGTCATAGAAAATAAGGATAATGAATGAAAAGGACAGGTTTAGTGGCAGTAGCCTGCCCTTCATAATCTTATGAAAATCTTAATATATTAGCAACAATTTCCTAAGATGTCTGTTTTAAATATCTGTTAAGATTTAATTAATATTGAAAAAAGAGGTGGTCCGATGGAAGGCAGAATCTTAATTGTTGATGATGAACAGGAAATAGCTGATTTACTGGAATTATATCTAAAAAGTGAAAATTATATCGTGTATAAATACTACTCTGCCAAAGAAGCGCTGGAATTTCTTGAAAACAACAAAATTGACCTTGCGATTCTGGATATTATGCTGCAAGATATAAATGGCTTTACTATCTGTAAGAAAATCAGGGAGAAATATAATTATCCGGTTATCATGCTGACTGCAAAGGATGAAGAAATTGACAAGATTACCGGCCTGACACTTGGGGCGGACGATTATATTACGAAGCCTTTCCGGCCGTTAGAGCTTGTGGCAAGAGTGAAAGCGCAGCTCAGGAGGTACTTAAAATATAACGGTGCTATGAAACAGGAAGAAAATATACTGATCCATTCCGGCCTGGTTCTTAATATAGATACACACGAATGTTTATTAAATGAAAAACCCTTAATACTGACACCTACGGAATTCTCCATTTTGCGGATACTTTGCCAGAAAAAAGGTAATGTAGTCAATGCGGAAGAATTATTCCACGAAATCTGGAGGGATGAGTATTTCAGTAAAAGTAATAATACAATCACAGTTCATATCAGGCATATCAGGGAAAAGATGAATGACTCTGTGGAAAATCCGAAATATATTAAAACAATATGGGGGGTAGGGTATAAAATTGATAAGTAGAAAGCAAAGGAAAAATGATTATGCAAAATTTGAACAGAAGTTATCTTTGCGTATTTTATTGGTTGCACTGGGTACCGTAGCAGGATTTTCCGTTCTTATGTCCCTGATCACAGGTCGGTTAGGCAATGCAGTCGTGGATTTTCTGCAGAGAAAATTTTTATTGGATTATGCAGATGCGTTTACGATTTATCAGTATACCCTTCGTAACAATAAAGAAATTATTATTATTGCTGCCGGAGCGGCGGGTTTTTGGATTATTCTCCGCATATTTATATCCGTTATGACTCATTATTTTGATGAAATCAGCCGGGGGCTGGATTCCCTGACGGAGCAGTCTGAAAATGAAATTATCCTATCTCCCGAAATGAGCTTTTTGCAGATAAGCTTAAATCAATGTAAATATATTTTGGGAAAAAGGGAACAGGAAGCGAAACTGGCAGAGCAGCGTAAAAATGACCTGGTAATGTATCTGGCCCATGATATCAGAACGCCGCTTACTTCTATCATCGGATATTTAAGTTTACTGGAGGAAGCTTCCGATATGCCGGCGGAACAAAGTGCGAAGTATGTAAAGATTACTTTGGAAAAATCCTACCGCCTGGAAAGCCTCATCAATGAATTTTTTGAAATAACCAGATATAATCTGCAGAATATCACATTGGAGAAAGAAGATATAGACTTATATTATATGCTGGTTCAAATGACCGATGAATTTTATCCTTTACTTGCCCCCTGTGGTAAGAAAACAGTTATCCATGCAGATGAAAATATGGTTTTATATGGAGATCCCGTTAAACTGGCAAGAGTTTTTAACAATATTTTAAAAAATGCCGTAACCTACAGTTATGATAATACCATAATTCATATTACTGCATGGAGGCGGGAAAATAGTATTGTTATTTCCTTTGAAAACACCGGGAAAATCATACCCGGGGATAAACTGAATTCAATATTTGAAAAGTTTTTCCGTCTGGATGGTGCACGTATGACCAATACCGGCGGTGCCGGCTTAGGACTTGCCATAGCGAAAGAAATCATAACCTTGCACGGCGGTACAATTAATGCGGTAAGCAATAATGGTATTACTACTTTTACAGTAACCCTCCCGGTAAACCGGAATAATAGTGTAGCAAATACTTTTTATTAGTAAAAAATCAACTTTTCTTTATCTTTTCTTAATATTTAAACAATTTGATATTAAAATCTTAACAGCTCGAACTCGGTAAAATAAAAATTGCCGGGCCGGGCTGTTTTTAAGTTTCGGGGTTATGTGATACAGCAAAGCGGAACGCGAATATCTGATTTGACTAAATGGAGGAATTGATAATGAATAGGGAAGAAATAAAGAGAAACAGAAGAAAAAGAAAGCGGATAATCCTCTATATCAGGATTTATACTTCACTTATAACGGGAATTTTTCTTTTGGCCGGATTAATTACAATTATCTTGTCGGACTATAATCTGAAACTGGCCGCAAAAAAGCTGGCTGATCCTTTCTTAAGTGAAGAAAAACCAATCTATGACCGGCTTCAGAACACGGAGGATGAATCAGCTTCGGGTAATAGAGAGGAAGTGAAGCAAAAGAATAAATCCGATGTTAATCAGGGTACTGCGGTTGAATATGAGCCGGAAGATAAGCGGAATTCAGGTAATATGCAAGCGTCAGATAATGCATCCGGACTAAATGAGATAGATTTATACGGTATGGATATTGATATGAAGTATATTAACAGCCCCAATGCTATTTTAATGGAACTGGATAAGGGAAAGGGAACTGTTATTGCTGAGAACGATGCGGACAAAAGAGTATTTCCCGCATCCATGACTAAAATTATGACTGCAATCCTGGTAATTGAAAATATACCGGATTTAAATAAAAAAATTATACTCCCGTCAGCCATATTTTATGATCTGTATGCCAAAGGTGCTTCCATGGCCGGGTTTGAACCCGGAGAAGAGGCAGCGGTTATGGATTTGCTTTATGGCATTTTGCTGCCCTCAGGAGCAGAATGTTGTTTAGCCCTTGCAGAACAGGTGGCAGGTTCTGAAAGAGACTTTACCGTACTTATGAATGAAAAGGCGGAGGAATTGGGAATGATGGATACTCAATTCCGCAATTCCACAGGTTTACATGATGAACAGCATTATACTACGGTAAATGATATGGCGGTCCTGTTAAAATATGCACTTCAAAATGATAGATTCCGTAATATATTTACCAGCAGCCGTTACAGTATAAAACCAACCAATAAACATCCGCAAGGGTTTACTGTTTCCAGTACCATGTTTAACGCTATGGATCATACCGATATACCGGGCGGTCAGATATTAGGCGGAAAAACAGGTTATACGGACGAAGCAGGGCTTTGCCTGGCCAGCCTGGCGTATGTCGGCGGTACGGATTATATTTTGATTACCGCCGGGGCAAAAGGAAATCACAATACGGATCAATTCAATATTGAAGACGCATTTTATATCTATAATCAGATCGTGGATGTAAAACGATAAATCTTTTTTCTATATTTAACTTACAAGTAAGTGTCCCGCCCGGCGGAAGTCAGACTTAAAACTATTAGTGGAGGTGGGGAACCACAATGAAATAGCAGCCTGGCTGCGTAACAAGTTATCAGCATATGTCAAAGCAGAATGCGAATATCCGCTTTGATTTTATATTATATAAAATACTACATTGTGTAACGAAAAGAATAAAGTTAAAATTAAGCTAAATCTATTCAGTATCGTAATAAGACAGGAGCTGTTTATGATGTGCCATGTCCGGTAATTTTGTCTATGAACTGAATGTTACAAAAATGACGGAAGAAGAGAAGCGGGCTTTACCGGCTAAGGGCAAAATAATTACTGCTGAGCTGTTGATAAATAGATTTATTTACTCTTGTAAAAATTGGGAAGTAATCACCAAAAGCTTTAATTTGGACCTATTTTGCAGCAGCTCCTTATGTACTTTAAAAAGGGGAATTATATTATGTGGATTTTTATAATTGTATTTATGATTTTAGGTTTTATTGGAACCATATCTCCCAGAACCTCCTGGTATCTTTCTAACTGGTGGAAATTTCGTAGTGATGCGGAGCCTGGCGAAGCATCCTTAATTCTGTACCGGGTGGGGGGAATTATATTAATACTGGTGTCGGTGTTTCTGATTTTTAAGATTTGACCAATCCAAGAAGTACCTCCGGACTGACCGGCAGAAGTTAGACTTAACTTTTCAGTGGAGATCGGAGCCCCACAGAAGCTATCATTTTTGGTTTAATCAGGAATGGTTTTAGAAAAGAGGTATTATGATTATAAGTGCATCACGCAGAACCGATATTCCGGCATTTTATTCCGAATGGTTTATGAACCGTTTAAAGGCCGGATATGTATTGACCAGGAATCCGATGAATCATGCACAGGTTAGCAAAATCATGCTTTCACCGGAGGTGGTGGATTGTATCGTATTCTGGACAAAGGACGCTAAAAATATAATGGGTAAGCTAAAGTCTGTGGATGATTTGGGTTACCGGTATTATTTCCAATTTACCCTGACGCCTTATGACAGGGAAATTGAACCTTATTTAAGGGAGAAAGAAAGGATTATAGATACCTTTATTGAGCTTTCCGAAAAAATAGGGAAAGATAAAGTAATCTGGCGGTATGATCCGATTATCTTAAATGATAAGGTGACCGCAGAATACCATCTGGAATGGTTTGAATACCTGTGCGGCAGACTTAAGCGTTATACCAATGTCTGCAACATCAGTTTTGTGGATATCTATTCCAAGCTCAGCAGAACCGTTAAGAACATGGTATTAAGAGAAATAACGGGAGAAGAGATGATAGCCCTTGCCTCCGGTTTTTCGGGGATTGCAGTCAGATACGGCATAGAGCTTAAAGCCTGCTGTGAAAGGGCGGATTTATCCGAATATGGAGTAGGGCCGGCCAGTTGCATTGACCAAACGGTTATTGAAAGAATCTGCGGCTGCAGCTTGGAAGTGAAAGCGGAAAAGAATCAGAGAGAGGGCTGCAGGTGTATGCAGAGTATCGATATCGGGGCATATAATACCTGCAGGCACGGCTGTGTTTACTGTTATGCCAATGTTGGTTTTGCAGCAGTGGAAAATAATAGTTTAAAACATAATCCCGCTTCCGGTATCTTAATCGGTACGGTTAATCCGGATGAAAAAGTAACGGAAAAGAAAATGAAGTCTTTTAAAAATTATAATTATAATCTGTGGTCAGATATCAAATAGATAATGGCTGCTGCATTTGTCCAATACCGGCTATAAAAATCATTCCCGGAACTAGGCACAGATTTTTTAATGAACGTAGTAGCGGAAACAGGAGGGAAACGAATGGAATTGGATCAGATCTTATCAAACTGGAATATAACGGATGAAACAGTTAAGCAGATATATTCCACTGCCTGGCAGGTAGGGGACAAATATGTACTAAAGACCGGCAGTGATTTAAATTCCCTGAAAAATAATCTGACTCTGATCAAAGCATTGGCAGAACAAAATATTCCGGTTGCTGAAATTATGAAAACCAAGGATGGAACGGATTATGTTGTAATTGATAAAGACTATTATTTCTTAAGCAAAAAGATTAACGGAGAACATATTACCGATATATATAATCCGAAATTTAAGGAGACTGCCTTCACTTTCGGTGAGGTTTTAGGAAGGCTCCATAAAGCTTTCCTTAACTGCCAGGAGAGGATTTCCTGCCATGAGAATAGTTTCTTTGAAGAAATTACAGGATGGGTCAGGGAGACTTTTAAAGACAAAAAGATCAGTCTTATACCGGCGGAGATTTTGGAAGAAATTATTATAAGCCTGGAAGTGATATATCCTAAGCTGCCACGGCAGTTAATCCACAGAGATATCCATCCGGGCAATCTGCTATTCGGGAACCGGATTTTAACGGGATATATTGATTTTGATTTAAGCCGGATCGATATCCGTATTTTTGATTTATGTTATATGGCTTTGGGCCTGCTTATCGGTAACACTTCTGATTCTGAAAAGTCAGGCAAGTGGTTTGAAATTTTACATAACATGGCGGCAGGTTATCAGACTGTAATTCCTTTAACAGATGATGAGAAAAAAGCAGTCCCTGTTATTATGGTTTCCATTGAGCTGCTTTTTACTGCGTATTTCACCAATGAGAATAAACCGGAGCTTGCAGAGAATGCAGCAGATATGCTGGTCTGGCTCAGTGAGAGGAAAGAAAATATCCGAATTTAACTTGAAATATATAAGGTAAAGTTAAAGTCAGAAAACTTATCTGTTAAGATTATTGATTATTTGAATTATTTCAGGAAATAAAGACATGGGTGAATTATTTACCGGAAAAACTGGTAAATGATTCACCCATTTTTAATTTCTAAGAAAATTGTATCCTTTAAGATTAAAAGTCCACCGGGCAGAAAAAAACATTTTGGTGTTTGGAATTGTGCCGCAAGCGACCGCAGCAATCCCTTTGGTTTTGGTTATACAACCGGATACAGTTTTACAGGGTAACAGGTTTAGCCCTTTAGTTCATATCAAGGTGGAACAATATATCAAATCAAAACAATCAAAAAACAATCAAAAACAATCAAAAAACAATTAATAAATATCCCGGCTTTCCAGCTTATAATCCACAATGGATAATTTACGGATAATATCGATTCCGTAAGGACATTTTGGCATACAGACACCACATTTTGTACATTTGTCAGCCTTTATCTCCAGTTTGGAATAAGCCCTAAGAGCCTGCTCCTTGTTGCCGAACCAGAAACGCAGTCTTTCTTTTAAGGCATAATCGGAGGCGTTGGCAACCGTGCCATTTCCCATCTGCCTGTCAAAATAACCTTCGCATTGAAAGATAGCAGGGATCGGAAGGCCTTCCGGACATGGGACACATTCGCCGCACTGTCTGCACACATAATCACCTAATTCAGGAGCCTCTTTATAGAGTTTTTCTATTTCTGCCTCTGTCATGGGTTTAAAATCCTGTATATACTTTAAATCGGTCTCCAGCATTTCACGGGTATTAATTCCCGTAACTACAACGGAAACCGGCTGGCTTAAGGCATAACGGAAACCGTTGGCGGCAGAACGCCACAATAAGCCGTCCGCAATAGGTTTCATAAGGATGACTGCCGTTTCTTTCTCCAAAGCCAAAGGCAACAATTCGTTTTGTATTTCCGGATAATTGAAATGGTCGTAATAATTAATGGTAGTCATTACCGCGTCAAAGGGATATTCCTTTAATGCCCGGATCAATACATCGGGTTGGCCGTGCATGGATATACCGATATTTTTGATTTTGCCTTCTTTTTTGGCTTTAAGTGCTCCTTCCAAAGCACCATTTGGGGCCAGGATCGTATCCAGTTCCGTCATAGTCCCGACCGCATGCATAATAAATAAGTCCACATGATCGGTACGAAGATTTTTAAGGCTCCTCTCCAGGGAGTTAAGACATTTTTCCCCGGTTCGTTCCCCGGTTTTTGTAGCCAGTATAAAATCCTTCCTTCTGTGTGAGACACTATGTCCGATTTTACGTTCGGATTCACCGTTTCCATAGCTGGCAGCCGTTTCAATATAATTGCCGCCTGCATCCAGATATTGGTTTAATAAGTATTCCGCTTCCGTCACGGGTATTTCTAACAAATGAAATCCCCCGAACCCTAAAACGGAAGTTTTTAAACCTGTTTTACCAAAAGCTCTTTTTTTCATGATATCCTCCTTGCAGTCAATAAGTACTTTGGAAATTTGTTAATGTAACCTGATTACCAATATTATACTTCCATTATAATATAGTTAAGAACAGATTGAAATAAGTTGTAACAATAAAATTACGTTTTGCGGGGTATAAATAAATATATACATTTGTTCGTGAGAGCCGCTGTAACTGAACCAATTTACAAACAATCCGGTTAATTTTTTGATTATATTTTCTAGGGTCTGTCTGAAGACTGCTTGTACCGAGCTGAATGTTTCACTTTGTGGGAGACAAGGAGCGATTTTGGGGGCGTAGCGGGTCTACTTTCCCAAAATTGCGACGCAGAATACCAGAAAGTGGGGCGTTCAGAACGGTGCAATGAGTTTTCAGACACGCCTTAGTTTGGGCGATTGTTATATAAGACTCATTTTACATGTTTTATAAAAAATCGGGAAAGATATTAAGGTAACCAATTGACAGTCTCTGAAAATGACCTGGCAGGTTGAAAAAGAGTTTTTTCAGTCGGAAGTTTTGTGCCACGTTATCCAGGTACAATCTTCCCGTGCGCAAAAAAAACTGCGCGGAACGGAGATTAGGTTGAAAAATAAATTTTTCAACCGCAAGTTTGTGCTTGCGCACCACAAACTTGATATGCACAAAGAGCGTGCGCAAGAATAGAGATTAAAATGAAACAGAAGGAAGAAAATCAGGATATTAAAATTACAACGACCAATACAAATACAATACAAGAGCAGATAAAACAGAAAAATGAGGAAGATTTAATAAAAGGTGCCTCTGCAATCGTACCCAGTGCAGGCTATTACCCCCAGAACGAATGTAATCCGGATAACGGTGCATTTTTTGAAGAAAGAAGCAATCCTTTAAGCAGTAAAGGAAATTAGTTCCTACGGCTTGCATAGAAAACATTCCACAGCGCCTCTGTATGAAATGCCCTTAAGTGTTCAGCCACTTAACCGGTCATAGGTGCACTGTCATACAGAGGCCTTATTCTTGCAACAGAGTGCCGGTAAGGCCTCTGCATAATTATAGCGTTAATTGTTCAATAAAATATTTGGCGGCGGAAGATAAGGGAATATTGCCATTGTAAGCCGCAACTAATTTTCTGGTAGGAAGTGTTTCCTGAACCTTGATGGTAACCAGTTTTGACTGGGTTTCCTTCAAGCAAAAATCAGGGATAAAAGCTATTCCCAGCCCGATTTTTGCTAAATCAATCAGCAGATCGTTACTGTTTAGTTCAATGGCCGGCACTAAATCCAGTGAATGCTGTAAAAAGAGGTTGTGAAGGAATTCGCTGGTGGTTGAGTATTTGGTAAGCATCAGGATCGGAAAATTCAACAACTCCTCCAGGGAATAGGGTTCATTCTTAATGGGAAAAAAATCCGTGCTGCCTATAAATACATCCTGGAATTCAAGAATGGGCTCAATATACATGCTGTTTACCAAAGCAGAGTTAGGAGAGTTGGTCACGATTATATCAACTTCATTGGATTCCAGCATTTTGGCACACTGGAAAGAGGTGCCGTTGGTTACTTTTATATGGATCTCCGGGTATTTCCGGTGAAAATCCTCCAAAAAAGGGACCAGATAATATCTGCAAATGGTATCACTGGCTCCGAGCCGTAACTGACTTTCTCCCAGTGCGGCCGCTTCCAGGAGCTGATTCTCACCCCGGCTGATCAGATTGATTGCCGGCTCAATGTGTTTAAATAAAAGTTCGCCCTCTTTGGTTAAAGCTACTTTCTTCGTACTGCGGGTAAACAGGGTCTGGCTTAAATTCGTCTCTAATACTTTAATTGACTGACTCACGGCGGACTGAGATATAAAAAGTGATGCGGCAGCTTCGGAAAAACTAAGGGTTTTTGCCACATAATAAAACACTTTATATAATTCATAATTAATATCCATGTGGAGTCTCCTTTCTTTATGTTATCTGGCCGGAATGATCTCTAACCAATAACCGTCCGGATCACTGATAAAATAAATACCCATAGCAGTATTTTCATAACAGATGCAGTTCATTTCCTTGTGCTTTTTATAGGCTCCGTCATAATCGTCAACAACAAATGCCAAATGGATTTCATTATCTCCAAGATCATAGGGGTGATCCCAGTCACTGAGCCAGGTTAATTCCAACAGATGGTTCGTTTCATTATCACTCAAATATACGATAACAAAACTGCCGTCTTCCGGTTCTATTTTTTTAGTTACCTTAAGTCCCAAAGCCTCACCATAAAATTTTATGGAGTTTTCCAGGTTGATTACATTGAGGTTATTATGTGCAAATTTAAATTTCATAATTACTACCTATAAGCAACGCTTCTGCAGGCAGAAGTGTTACTGCCACGGCTAAATATGGCTGAAAGAGTTACTATGTGGCATTCCTTTCTTTTATTCTATTTTCTTTCGGCCTGACTTCTGACTGCGCGATTCACCGCACTTTTGTTTTAAACGGATCACAAATGTATTTTATTTTTTTACTGAAGTTACATTAAGGGATATTTAATAAATCATTTTGTATAACAGATAATTAAACCTGAAAAATCTGTCCTTCTTCTTTTATATCCACAATCTTATCAGAATATTCCTTTGCTTTTTCCATTTCCTTTAATTTGGATATTATGGTATAATCTTTCCAGAAATGCATAGGGAAAGCAAGTTTTGTCCGTGTCGTTTTCATAAAATAATCAAAACCCCACCAGAAGCGGTCTTCCTGTCTTGGATCCAGGGGGACAAAAGCGATGTCAAATTCCCTGGCCTGTATTTTGGCCATTTCCTTTTGGAAGCGGTTTGTCATATCCGTATATTCTTCTTCGGTATCACCGTCCCAGGACCACCAGTTTAAATCCCCGGCATGGTATATTACCCTTTCGTTATACGTAATAATAAAAGCGACCCCTTCATCGGTGGAAGCCAGGGTTTCAACAAGGAGATTTATACCATCGGCTCCCTGGCCTGCAATTCCCTCATTAAGCCTTAAAACCGGCAGGGATACGGATTTATTCTTACCGATGGAAAGAATATGGGGCCGCCTTGCCTCCGGTATATGTCTCCGGTTCATATAAGCTTCATCCATGCGTATATCATCGGATAAGAGGAAAGTAATATGAGGGTATATTTTACCCAGATCAAAAATTCCCGGATCAAAATGATCCTGATGCTTATGGCTGGCAAATACAAAAATATGTTTTCCCGAATCAAACAGCGGTATATTACCTTTATAATAATCAAAAAGCAACACTACATCTTCCGATTCAACACTGAAGCAGCTGTGATGAATATAAGTTATTTTCATAGATTTACCTCCTGACTCGTGTACTTCTATCATTCTACCTCAAACACAGAAATTTGTATAGATGGATTATGGGAAATGGCAGAAATTTTAGTTACAGATCAGCTATAGATACCGCGAAGGTATTTTCTGTGACTTCGCTCCGAACCAGTCACAGAAAACATGAGTATAACACGCGGAAAATTATACAGAATACGTAATTTCTGTGCATAATTTGATACAATTCAGCTAAGGCTGAACTCTAACAAATATTGTATTAGCGCTCCTTATTAAAACCTTAATATATATTAATTACTTTTATAAAACCCGGTATGTTATAATGAGGTCAGAAACTTAAGATCTGACAGAAGTATGGAAAGGATAACGACTATGAGCAGCGTGAAAAGAATCTATGTAGAAAAGAAAAATCCCTATGCCGTAAGAGCGAAGGAATTATTCGATGAAATAAAAAGCTATCTTGGCATGAATAAATTAAAAAAGGTAAGGGTTTTAATCCGTTATGATATAGAAAATGTCAGTGATGAGACTTATCATAAAGCGTTAGGTACCGTGTTTTCAGAACCACCCGTAGATCTGTTATATGAGGAAGCTTTTCAGACGGAAAAGAAGGACAGAATCTTCACCGTAATGTATTTACCCGGCCAGTTCGACCAAAGGGCGGATTCTGCGGAACAATGCGTAAAGCTGCTGAATGAAAATGAAGAACCGATTATCCGTTCCGCAACGACTTATATATTATCCGGAGATATCAGTGACGAGGACTTCAATAAGATAAAAGCATACTGCATCAATCCCGTGGATTCGAGGGAAACGGACGAAGTAAAGCCGGAAACCCTGGGAACCGTTTTTGAGGAACCGGCGGAGGTGCTTCTGTTTGACGGGTTTATCACCATGCCCGAAACAGAATTGAATGCTTTGTATTCATCCCTGAATCTGGCCATGACGTTTCAGGATTTCCTCCATATACAGAATTATTTTAAAACAGAAGAAAAACGTGACCCTTCCATGACGGAAGTACGTGTTCTGGATACTTACTGGTCCGACCATTGCAGACATACCACTTTTTTAACGGAATTAAAGAATATTAGATTTGAGGACGGGTTTTATAAAGAACCGATTCAAAAAGCGTATGAAAGATATCTTTCCGACCGGGAAGTATTATATAAAGGCAGAGAAGATAAATACGTATCTTTAATGGATATTGCCTTAATGGCTATGAAGAAATTAAAGGCGGAAGGCAAACTGGAGGACATGGAGATTTCCGATGAGATTAATGCCTGCTCCATCGTAGTACCGGTGGAAATCGACGGGAATACGGAGGAATGGCTGGTATTCTTTAAAAATGAAACCCATAACCATCCCACGGAAATCGAACCTTTCGGCGGTGCGGCAACCTGTCTTGGCGGTGCGATCCGTGATCCCCTGTCGGGAAGGGGTTATGTATATCAGGCCATGCGGGTTACCGGTGCGGCGGACCCGAACGTTTCCCTGAAAGATACGTTAAAAGGTAAGTTACCCCAGAGAAAGATCGTAACCGGCGCGGCAAGCGGCTACAGTTCCTATGGGAACCAGATCGGACTGGCTACCGGGCTGGTGGATGAGGTTTATCATCCGGATTATGTGGCGAAAAGAATGGAAATCGGAGCCGTAATGGGAGCTGCTCCCCGTAAGAATGTAATCCGGGAGAATTCCGATCCCGGTGACATTATTATCCTTCTAGGCGGAAGAACCGGACGGGACGGCTGCGGCGGTGCTACCGGCTCCTCGAAAGTCCATACGACGGAATCCATTGAAACCTGCGGAGCAGAGGTGCAGAAAGGGAATGCCCCTACGGAAAGAAAGTTACAGCGCCTCTTCAGACGGGAGGAAGTAAGCAGAATAATCAAAAAATGCAATGACTTTGGAGCCGGCGGCGTATCGGTAGCCATCGGGGAATTGGCGGACGGCCTTTCTATCTACCTGGATAAAGTACCAAAGAAATATGCAGGGCTGGACGGAACGGAACTTGCAATTTCCGAATCCCAGGAGAGGATGGCGGTCGTAGTGGATCCCGGGGATGTTACCCGGATGCTTTTGTTTGCACAGGAAGAGAATCTGGAAGCCGTGGTTGTGGCGGAGGTTACCAAAGAACCAAGGCTGGTTATGTTCTGGCGGGATAAGGAGATCGTAAACCTTTCCAGGGCATTCCTTAACACCAACGGAGCCCACCAGGAAGCGGATGCGGTAATAACACTTCCGAAAGCGGAGGCCAATTACTTTCATATAGAGGATAATACAGCTATTAATATCAGAGAAAAATGGTTACAGACGTTACATGACTTAAATGTATGCTCCAAAAAGGGTCTTGTGGAGATGTTTGACAGCTCCATCGGCGCGTCCACCGTGACCATGCCTTTTGGCGGCAAATACCAGTTGACCCCGGTACAGACCATGACGGCCAAACTGCCGGTGTTAAGAGGAAAATGTGATACCGTTACCATGATGAGTTACGGTTTTGATCCTTACCTTTCAAGCTGGAGTCCCTACCACGGGGCAGTTTATGCAATTATTTCATCCGTTGCCAAGATTGTGGCGGCGGGCGGTGATTATACGAAGATCCGGTTTACTTTCCAGGAATATTTCAGAAGGCTCGGCACGGATGCAAAACGCTGGGGTGAACCCTTAACGGCACTTTTGGGCGCATTTGATGCCCAGATGAAACTGGGGCTTCCCTCCATCGGCGGCAAGGACAGCATGTCCGGAACCTTTAACGATATCGATGTTGTGCCGACTCTGGTATCCTTTGCGGTTAATGTGGCGAAAGTCCGGGATGTGATTACGCCGGAACTGAAAAATCCCGGCAATATACTGGTTTTATTTGATATTGAAAAAGATGCTTATGACCTTCCGGTCTATGAAAAGCTTAAGGAACAGTATGACAGAATACAGAAGCTGGCCAAAGATAAAGTACTGGTATCGGCCTATGCTTTGGGCGGCTACGGTATAGCGGAAGCCGTAAGTAAGATGGCGTTTGGCAATCAGCTGGGTGTGGAGCTTCAGAAGGATATCAGTGAGAAAGAATTATTTGCACCGGCCTTTGGTTTTCTCCTGGCTGAAATGAAAGAGACGGATTTAGGAAAACTTGATAAGTCGGGGATATCCTATAAACGAATTGGCAAAGTAATTTCCCGGCCTGTATTTACCTATGATAATACGGAGATATCCATGAAGGAAGCATTGGCTGCCTGGACCGGGACTTTGGAAAAGGTATTTCCTACCCGTTCCGTATCCGAACCGGAAGCCGGTATTAAAAAGATAGAACCCCCGGTTTTTGATGCAAAGACAGTCTATACGGCAAAAAACAAGGTAGCAAAACCGAAAGTATTTATTCCCGTATTTCCCGGGACCAACTGTGAATATGACAGCTTGCGGGCCTTTGAACTTGCGGGGGCCAAAGTAAATACCACCGTATTTAGAAACCTGAATGCGGACCATATCCGGGAATCCGTAGAGGCCTTTGAAAAAGGGATTAACGAAGCGCAGATCCTTATGTTTCCTGGGGGATTTTCCGCAGGGGATGAACCGGACGGTTCCGGCAAATTTATAGCCACCGCATTCCGCAATGAACGGATTAAGGAAGCCGTAAACCGGCTGTTAAAAGACAGGGACGGGCTGGCCCTCGGTATCTGCAACGGTTTCCAGGCACTGATAAAACTGGGACTGGTACCCTATGGTGAAATCACACCCCAGAAAGAGGATTCACCGACTTTAACGACCAATAATATCGGACGTCATGTGTCAAAATCCGTATACACCAAGGTCGTATCCAATAAATCCCCCTGGCTGATGAAAGCAGAACTTGGCAGTATATATGCGATACCTGCTTCCCATGGAGAGGGACGTTTTGTGGCAAATGAAGAATGGATCCAGAAATTATTTGCAAATGGACAGGTGGCAACCCAATATGTGGACCTGGACGGAAATCCCGTCATGGATGAGGATTTTAATCCAAACAGCTCCTATTATGCCATTGAAGGCATCACAAGTCCGGACGGCAGGGTGCTTGGTAAAATGACCCATTCCGAACGGAGAGGGGAAGGTGTCGCAATTAATATATTCGGAAACCAGAACCAGTACATTTTTGAATCAGGAGTAAGTTATTACAAATAAAGATTCATTTCGTATCAGCGATTGATATTAAAACTACCAGGAAAAGCTTTGATAAATAAAGTTCTGGACTTTGACAAACCGGGCGTGCCGCATTCTAACATTTTAATTAGGATTCGGCACGCCCGGCTTGTCAGTAAATTAGTGCAACGTTTGCACTGTTCTGAACGCTCCACTATGCGGTATGCTGCGTACAATTTTGAGAAAGTAGCCCGCTGTGCACCCAAAAAACTTGCCACCTCAAAGGGGAGCATCCGGTCCGGACAAGCATTTTTCAAACACATTCTGGTACGGTATTGCATAAATAATTGCCAGGATATTACTGAATGATATTAAGACAGAAGAAAACAAGCTCAAAATATGTCTGAATACATAAAATTTACATAAAATAAGATTGATTCCTGATATTATTTCTGATATAGTATAGTAGCATAAAACTGGATAAATTCCAAGTTATTTAAGCAAAGCTTAAGGATGGAAAACTACTATGATGAAACTATTATCCTTTCTGTCAATGTTAGCATCTGTTATATATTTATTTGTAGGATTTAATACTTTCAGGTTAAACAAGAAATCCAGGGAAGGTATTTTATTCCTGCTCTTAAACATTGCCCTGGCAATTTGGTCTTTTGCCTATTCGTTTGCATATACCGCAGAGGATAGCTACACATTTTCCTACTGGAATAAATTATCCGCGATCGGATGGTGTTTATTTCCTGCTCTGGTTTTAATTTTAGTTTTAACCATTACAAAAAATAATATAATCGAAAAAAGGTTCATGAAAATACTGATTTCCCTGCCCGGATTATTATTTTTATTCATGAGCGTTTTTTTATTCGGGCCGGATATTCCGACATCCGATATTGTCATATATATTTTCTATATAGGAGATGCCATATATAACTACAGTTATGTCTTCCTCTGCCTTATCATTATATATTTCTGGGGTAAAAAATCCAATAAGACAAACCAGAAAAAACAGGCAGGGATTATTATGATTACCGGTATAATACCTCTGTTGATCGATTTTTTGTATCAGACACTTTTACCTGTACTGGCTCAAATTCATCTGCCTGATTTTACGCAGATTTTAATTCTGATCATGCTATGGGGCATCTATTATGCGGTTGTCAATTATAATTTTATGCTTGCGTCCAATTCCCTGATTATCGATGAATTATTTCATGAAATTCTGGATTTAACTTTTTTAACCGATCTGGACGGAAAGATTATCCGGACCAATAAACAGGTTTTAAGTCTTTTAAGATATGACCTAATAGACCTTATTAATACAAAGGTCACCGATATTATACCGGAAAAGAATTTAGACAAACTTATTGCAGACCCGGAACATATTAAGGATACCGCTAAATTAAGCCATGTGATCATACATGCGAAAGACGGGGAACCCATTCCGTTAAATATATCCGTTACTCCAATCAGGGGGTCCAGGAATCAGATCCTTTTAGGCCTGCTTATTGTGGGGCAGGATATACGGATGATTGAGAATTTAAAGCATGAGATAAGCAGCCATAAAAAAACAGCGGAAAAACTCCGGAAAAGTGAAGAACTTTTCCGGACGGTGGCGGAAACCATACCCTTTGGAATCATATTAACCAACAAGAGTGATAATACCATACTATATATCAATAAAAATACAGAGAAATTGTTTCATATCAGCCATGACGATATGTTAGGAAAAGAAGCATTTCAGTTTTACCGGAATCCGGAGGACAGGCAGCAGTTGATAGATGATCTGGTGGAGGGAAAAACGGTTAAAGATAAGGAAATTCTTTTTAAAAGAAAGAATAATACCGTATTTTCCGGACTAATTACCATGGTTTCAGCGGTTTACAATGAAAAGGAAGTATTATTGTCCAGTTTGGCGGACATCACGGAGCAGAAAATACTGCAGCAAAATATTGTTAAATCGGAAGAAATGCTAAGAAAGCTTATGGATTCCATACCGGATCTGGTGATGGTCTGTGATACGGAAGGAAAAATCACCTATGTCAATAAAAGTATTCAGAACATATTGGGGTATGATCCCGCCTCAGACCATATTCCTGATAATGTGTTTGATTTTCTGGATGAAACAGATGCGGATATTGCAAAAGTAAATATGAAGAAATCATTGGAAGAGGATATCAGGCCGGTTGAATATAAACATAAGAAAAAAGACGGTACTTACATCGTTGCGGAGGTAAACGGTACCGTACTGCGGGATAAATCGGCGGAACCATTCGGTTATGTGTTTGTCACCAGGGATATAACGGATAGGAAAAAAGTCCAGGATGCGCTTAAAAAGAGGAAGGAAGAAATAGAAAAAGTAAACAATGAATTACTGATAAGCAATTCCTTATTGCAGGAACAATCTATAAGGGACGGGCTGACGAATCTATACAACCACCGGTTTATTATGGAATTACTGGAACAGGAAATCAGGAGATCCGTAAATGACGGGACAAACCTGTACCTTATGATGCTGGATATAGATTATTTCAAACGGATTAACGATAGTTACGGACATCAGGCCGGTGACAGGGTTTTAAATATGGTAGCAAAATTGCTTCAGTTAAATGTAAGGGAATATGATCTGGTAGGAAGATACGGCGGTGAAGAATTCATTATTCTGCTTCCGGACATAAATTCGGAGGATGCTTACCAGATTGCAGAGAATATCAGAAAAACCATTCAAAATTTTAATTTTACAAAACAGAATCTTAATGTTACTATCAGTATAGGCCTTACACAGTATCAGTCCGGGGATTCGAAAGCTTTTATGAAACGCGCGGATACACTTTTGTACCGTGCAAAAGAAAATGGTAGAAATCGTATTGAAATATCATAGAATAATGTATAGAGAAAGGTATAAGAAGATGATGACAATCAATCGTAGTAAAATAGTAATTGTAGGAGCCGGTTTAGTGGGTTCGTCCACTGCCTTCAGTTTAATTACACAGGGTGTTTGCGATGAGGTTATGATAATTGACATTAATAAAAATAAAGCCCGGGGAGAAGTAATGGATTTATGCCATTGCGTGGAATATTTAAACAGAAATGTGAAAGTGAGCGAAGGGGACTACAAAGACTGCGGTGATGCCGATATCGTAGTCATAACGGCAGGTGCCCCGCCAAAGCCCGGACAGACAAGACTGGATACCCTCGAATTATCAGTCGCTATAGCAAAATCCATCGTCCGGCCGGTAATGGAGAGCGGATTCCGGGGACATTTTATAGTAGTATCCAATCCCGTAGATATAATTGCACATTATGTATATAAGCTGTCCGGACTGCCAAAGAACCAGGTAATCGGAACAGGAACGGCCATGGATTCCGCAAGGCTTAAATATTTCATCGGAGAATTGTTTAACGTGGATCCGAGAAGTGTTCAGGGCTATACCATGGGAGAACACGGCGACAGCCAGATGTGCCCCTGGTCCCATGTTACGGTAGGCGGTAAGCGGATTTACGATATACTGGAAGATAACAGGGAATATGACAATGTAAATCTGGATGACATCGTAGAGAGAATCACAAGAGTGGGATTTGATATCCTGGAAGTAAAAGGTACTACCTGTTACGGCATAGCAACAACGGCAGCAGGAATTATAAAAGCTATCTTAAATGACGAGAATAAGATCATTCCGGTTTCCACCCTTTTGGAAGGGGAATTCGGCGAAAATGACGTATTCTGCGGCGTGCCCGTGATTTTAAACCGCAGCGGCGTAAAGGATGTGGTCGAAGTGCACCTGACGGAGGAAGAGATGGAAAAATTCAAAAATTCCATTCAGGTAATAAGGGAATATACAAGCAAAATACTGGGATGATAAAATGTCAAGTTAACAGAAAGTATTCCAATTTGTTTGAAAATTTTATAAAATTATTGTTAAATATGTAACATAACTATTGACCCTGTAGGTGCTACAGGGTTTAAACTCTTTTTATCTTTTAGAGGAGGACAAAATAGGATGAAAAGAGTTTTTATAGTATTATTATCTTTTATTCTGGCATTTACTCTGGCAGGATGTACGGATAAAAAGAAAGAGAATCTTCCTGACAACACGGCGGAAGAAAGCATGGAAAGTACAGAAAATACGGAAAGTGCAGAAAGCGCAGGAGAAAACAGCTTTAAAGCCGGAACCTATACGGCAGAAGCCGAAGGTAAAAACGGAAACGTTAAAGTGGAAGTAGGTGTCAGTGAAAGTAAGATTGAAAGTATCACGGTATTGGAATCCGCAGAAACCGCAGGGCTTGGAGATGCTGCCATGGAAAGCCTGACTAAGGATATCCTCTCCAAACAGTCAATCGGGGTGGATGCGGTCAGCGGTGCAACCGTAACTTCCGGAGCATTTTTAAAAGCCGTGGAAGATGCCCTTACCCAGGCAGGAGGAGATATCAATAAGCTGAAAGCAGCAGTTACCAAAGAAAATGAAGGTAAAGTAACTGAACTGGAAGCAGATGTTGTTGTAATCGGAGCCGGCGGAGCCGGAGTTGCCGCTGCCGTGACAAGCGCAGAACACGGTGCAAAGGTTATAGTTCTTGAAAAAACAGCCATTCCGGGAGGAACAACGGCAAACGGCGGCGGTTTTTTTGCTGCTGACAGCGCAAAAGCAAGAAAATTAGGACAGGACCCGGTTGATACGGATAAAATATTTAAAGAATGGATGGAAGAAATGGATTGGCTGGCAGATGCCAGTCTGGTAAAGCAATTCCTGGAATTATCCCATACCACCGCCGACTGGCTGGAAGCCCGTGGAGTGGTATTCCATAAAACAGAGGAAGCAGTACAGCAAAGCCATGCAGAAGGTACGAACGGATATCATAAATACGATGATTATACCAAAACATCCTCACAGCTTGGTGCAATGCTTGATAAGATTGTATCCGATAACGGTGCGGAGGTTTATTATGAAACTCCGGCGGACAGTCTGATAACAGAAGGGGATAAAGTAACCGGAGTTACGGCAAGTGCCAAAGACGGTTCCACGCTTCAAATTAAAGCCAAATCCGTAATTGTTGCTACCGGAGGCTTCGTAGGAAATTCAGAGATGATAAAAGAAGCCCTGAATGGAGTTACCGTAAATGCTGCCGGATACAATTCCAATGTAGGCGACGGGATTAACATGGCCTGGAATATCGGTGCCGCCTCCAGAGGGTTATCCGCTATGGTTGCCCATACCTTCAAGGTGGAAGGCAACGGTAAGATAGAAGGTGACTATGAATTTATGGAATTATACCAGGCAACCACTTCCGTAGCTTATATGCCTATTATACCCTGGGTAAATGCAAGCGGGGTACGCTTTGCCAACGAGGATATTGTATATGACAGGGCTTTATCCAGTAATTCCGTCATATCACAAGGTAATTTTGCTTACTTTTTATACAATGAGGATTTATTGAATACTCTTGAAACAAAAGGTGCAAGAGCAGCAGGTATGAGGGATAAGATAGCCATGGGACCCATGCCGGAAATCACACCCATGGATTCCGGCTGGAGCAAGCTTACTGAAATTATAGATAAAATGGTTGAGGGAGGATATGTGGTAAAAGCGGATACCATTGAAGCTTTAGCCGAACAACTGGGAATGGATAAGGCAACCTTGAAAGAAACCATGGATAAATATAATGAAGATGCCAAAAAGGGTGTTGACACCTTATATGGAAAGGACGGTAAGCACATGTACCGGATGAGTGAAGGACCGTATTATGCCTTTAAAGTAAGTGTCAATAACCTGTGTACGGTTGGAGGTATCCGTATCAACTCTAATTTTGAAGTGGTGCAGGACGATCCGGAAAACGGATATACACCAATTGAAAACCTGTATGCCGCAGGTGCAGATGCCGGAGGAATATACTCAGACCACTATGCCCATACCATAGAGGGAGCTGCTCAAGGCTGGGCATATAATTCAGGAAGGCTTGCCGGTGCCAATGCCACGGAAAATGCATTGGGAAGCCAGATAGATTTATTTACGGAATAGAAGAAATACGAGTTAACCGACTCCAAAATATGTATATCATTTTGCAGATTTTGTTAAAGTAAAAGGAATGTAAATATCAAACAATCGGATAATACGGTTATCTTCTTTCATTTCATGCAGGATACTTCCATACACGATGCCTTCCGGGGTATAACCGTGTTCTTTGCAGTAAGCTTCGGCCTTTGTGAGAACCCCCGGAAGGTATTGTTCCAGATTGCCTTCCAGGGTAAATATAGAATACAGGCATTTTGAGGGAGGCAGATGCAGCAGGCCTTGTATGGGTGGAGCCTGATTCGTGTAGAAACCATAACCAAAACTAAAACCGGAAACGGACTGATACTCGGGCGGTGCATAACAAAAACATGGCCAGATATCCGGAAGATAATTCAGGCATTGATAGGTATCCTTAAATACAGCCTCTTCTTTAATAAAATCGGAGGCTGTCTGGTTGCGGTGGTAGTAACAGCCAGGTGATTTTGTAACCTCAAATCCATCTTTAAAATGCTTCCATTTAAGGACTTTTTCGGTTAATAAAGCAATATGTTTTTTGGCCCTGATTAAATATTCCTCTTCTTTACCGATGACCTCAAGTTGTTCGTTCAGTTTGGTTTCCAGCATGTCAACAGAACTTCCGGAGATTAACTGGTCAGCATCGCTCATGTTAAAAAGTAAGGAACGGTACATTTTATACGCGAAGATTTTATTAATGTCTTCCGCCTTAAAATAGCGGTAATTATTGTTTTTATCCCGAATTGTATTAATTATTTTTTTGTTGTCAAAATAGCGTAAAGTATCTTCGCTGATATTTAAAATACGCTTGACATCACTTATTTTATATTTCATATACTCACCCTTTTTAATAAAATTTGTAAATAATACCAATATACAAGGAAAAAGCAAAGGATGTCAAGATTAAGGAAGGGCATTCCACAGACCTGGCAGGAGAGAAAAGCCCGTGAGGCCTTGATTTTACAGTATTTGTCGATTTATGAAAATTAATTGGGAAAAAAGTCCCAAATCATCAAGTTAGTTATTTCCAAATAGATACTCCAGGATGTTATATTTACCACAATTTAACTTTTACATAAGAATGAGGGAACTATGAATAAGAAAATAAACAGCATAAACAGCTATTTCAAAAATCTAAAAATTTCAATTAAAGTGTTATTGGCAGTTTTATTAATATTTATTGTAGGAATTATTTCACAGATTAACAGTTTTATTTATCTTCAAAAGGCACAAAATACGGCACAGACGGTTGCCCATGACAATATTGGGGATTTGATCTCCTACAGTGATGCTTATAGTTTTATCCTGTCCATGGACGGCCTTGCAGCTAAGTATTATCTGGCTGAGGATACAGAAGTCAGGGAACAGTACAAGACGATCATTGATTCCTGCCAGTCACAGGCAAGAGATTCCATTCTACTGCTTCAGGAAAGCATGAAGGATACCGAAAATGCAGAAGACATAGCAGCTTTACTGGAAGAGTATGATGAATATTATAGCAAGCTGGTAGAGGGGATGAAGTTATCCGATGCAGGAAAAGGCAAAAAGGCATATACCATGTTTCTGTCGGAAATGGAACCGATTACAATAAAGATGTACGAAAAATTACGTGGATTAAATACCTATAACAAAACCCTGGCTGAAAATTTAGTTAAGGGTTTAAATTCGGATGAACGTGCTGCTTTGTCTGCAGTTGCCGTAAGTTTTCTTTTAACAATCCTGATTACAATTGCTGTATGGATTTTTATCCGAAACAATCTGGTAAAACCCACGATACGTGCTAAGAAAGCACTCCAGTTAATTTCCCAGGATATAGAAGAGGGAAAAGGGGACCTTACAAAACGGATTACGGTTGAAGCCAATGATGAAATCGGAGAATTGGTTCAGGGAATTAACGGTTTTATTGACAAATTACAAAAAGTTATATCAGACATTCAGTATGTCTCACGGGATTTAAAGAGGAATTTCAGTGTATTTGAATCGGGGATACATAAGGTAATAGACAGTGTGGCCGATAATTCGGCGGCTATGGAGGAAATGTCTGCCGGAATGGAAGAGACGGCGGCAAACATTGAGGAAGTAAATGTTTCAACTACAGACATCAATAAATTCCTTCAGGTGATTACCAGCAAGGCAAACAAAGGGGTTGATCTGGCAGGAGAAATCAGCACCCGTGCAGGTGCCTTAAAGCAAACCTCCGTCGAAGCTCAGGCATCTACGAAAAATATTTTACAGGATATAGGACAGAATGTTAAGATTACCATCGAGAAATCAAAAGAAGTTGAACAAATAAACATGCTGACCAATACGATTTTAGACATTACGTCCCAGACAAACCTGCTTGCCCTGAATGCTGCAATAGAAGCCGCCAGAGCAGGGGAGCAGGGAAAAGGATTTGCCGTTGTGGCAGGTGAAATCGGTCATCTTGCCGCCCGTTCAAGAGAAACGGCGAACCAGATACAGGAAATCAGTAATTCCGTAATAGAGGCAGTCAAGGAACTGGCCGCCGATTCCAACCGGATGCTTGAGTTTGTTGAATCCAGGGTTATGAAGGATTATTCCATAATGGTTGAAACCGGTGTAAAATATGACAGTGATGCAAAAACCGTTGACCAGATTATGAACGAATTCAGTGATACGGCAAGACAGCTGGAAAAATCCATGGAAAGTATCATAAACGCCATTGACGGTGTGGCAACCATTATCAGTGAAAGTTCAAATAATACCCAGACCGTTGCGGAAAACAGTGAAAATCTGTATAAAGAGGTGGAAGTGTTCCAGGATGCATTAAAGGATAGCTCAAATTCGGTTGAAAACCTGAATAATACGGTAGTAATATTTAAAAATATATAAATGAAAATCCAGGCGCATTTAATACCGAGGTTTTATTAAGGATCGTAAGGGAAAACCTTCCTGACAGCTTCACAATATAAAAAGGTGCCGGTACAAAATAGAATTAATTTACCTTTAGGGTTTATTAAGGCTGTTTGTATCGGCACCTTTTCAGCCTGTGCAGGTGACGGCAGGTAAAAAAGGAACAATCTCAGCTTCCCGTACTTTTATAATGCCTCACACCAAATCTCCAGACAAAGGAAGAGAGAAGAAAAAAAACCAGTCCTGCCGGTAATGCAAGCAAACCTTTCCAGTAATATTCTCCCCATCCGCATATTACGGATGCCGGATAATAACTGATGAGCAGCATGGGCATAAAGAAGGTAAACAGGTACTTAAGGACTTTTGGCATGTAATCAATGGGCATCTTGTGACCTGGTAGCTGGCATTCGTAAATATATAGATCCAGTCCAGCCCCTGAACCGTAAAGAATGCCAGGCCGGATGTAAATAAAAACACCCATAGCTGGAGCGGAAGATATCCGCCTGATAAAAAAAAACCTCCAAAACGCAAGGATATTCGTATTATTCAGATCGGTTTATTAAGCTGGGGATAATTAATATTTTCTTGATGCATGCTGGTTTTTTGAAGCCTTTTTAAAAAATTCGGTTTTAGTTTTTAAATATGCCGCTTTTTTTGCGCTGTATTCCGCTTCTTTTTTTAGTTTAATATAGGATTTCCAGCGCTCCTGGGGCAGGGTGCCGTTTTCCAGGGCTGCCTTAACCGCACATCCCGGCTCCCTGAAATGGCTGCAGTCATGAAAGCGGCAGGAAGCTGCCAGTTCTTCTATGTCGGAAAAGGTTTCGCCTAATCCTTCTTCCACTGCCCAGATACCAAGTTCGCGCATACCTGGCGTATCGATGATGAGAACACCGTTTTCTAACTTAAACAATTGGCGGTAGGTGGTAGTGTGATGTCCTCTGCTGTCATCTTCACGTATTCCGTTTACCTTCATCAATTCTTCCTTAGCCAGGGCATTTACCAGGGAGGATTTGCCGATACCGGAAGAACCCAGAAACACCAGCGTAGCGGCCGGTTTCAGGTATTTATTCAGGGTCTCCATACCAAAACCGGTATAGGCACTGATTACATGTATATCCATGCCTGGGGCTATTGCTTCAATTTCAGCAACTTTACCGCTGTAATCTTCGCATAAGTCCGCCTTGGTTAATACAATAATGGGAGTGCCTCCGCTTTGCCAGGCTGTGGCAAGATAGCGTTCGATTCGCCTGACATTAAAATCCAGATTAAGGGATGCCATGATAAAGACATAATCAAAATTTGCAGCGATAATCTGTTCGCT
Source organism: Bacillota bacterium (assembly GCA_023391695.1). Taxonomy (GTDB): domain Bacteria; phylum Bacillota; class Clostridia; order Lachnospirales; family Lachnospiraceae; genus Anaerocolumna. The sequence continues at coordinate 10,170 of JAEWAK010000055.1, read as the reverse complement.
GGCACTTGTAACATTGGCGCGCAGTGTGGGATTTAAACGGGAAAAACTGGTACGCCTCTCCAGTACCCGGTAAATGACATCATCCCCCAGGGCATTTGGTTTTATTAAGCAGAAATCACCCACTGCCGGATAGGTCTGATATCTGGAATCCTGGTAGAAGATGGAGCCTTTCAGTTTTGCATTTTTTTCACCGCCTGCCGAGATAATCCGGTAAGTTTCTTTTTGCACGGATATTACTCTTGCCGGTATTAATCCCATTTCTTTTTCTTCATCCGTAATTTGTCTTTCGTAAATATCGTTAAAGCCATAATCTGTTAAATTTACCATTGTTTTGTTTCCTCCAAAAAGTTGTTGTGAATTGATGAAATCAGTAATCTGATTTTCAGGGTTTTCATAAATCGGTAGCATTATAAGGTGGCTGTCCGTAAAAGATAAAAAAGAGCACAAAAAAAACACGTCTATTCGCGTGTTTCTATATTTTAATTTATTTATGAATACAATACTATAAATATAAATTTAGATATATAAATTTTTATTTATGAATTCATTTGCAAAAATATAATTCACGAAAGGTTTGGATATGCAGAGCAAACAAAATAAAGGGTATAGACCCCTGATATAAAACTTATTTTGTAAAAAGAAAATCTAACCGCAAGAAGAATTAAAAGTCTCCGGTTATCCTATTCTCTGTTATGCTCCGCTCATATTCAGTTTAATAATAAACCACCATATAAGCTAAAGTCATAGTAAAGCACATCTCCTTTCGGGAAATTGAAGTTTCAATCTCCTGGCATGATAGCAAAAAATTTACTAGCTATATAACGCCATATAATATCTAATTCTAAATGCATTAATTATTATTGTCAAGATTTATTTATTTTATATTCAAAACGAATGCGAGAGGAAAATAATTTCATGGCAGCCTTTTGATACGGGTACAGGACTGGAGTTTTATAGTGTCATAAGTGTTCTTTCACTGCAAAATCGAATAACTAAATCCAAAGGTTACCATGGTGCTGGAATTAGTTCCGCATTTGTTTTGACATTACATTTAATTCTTGCAAATTATAATTTACAAATAAAAAATATAATTTGTCTTTCCCTTTTTAAAAATTTTGTATATAATTAATACAAAATTAAGAAAGAATGGGGTATGCTCATGCCAAAAGCTGGTTTTTTATATAAACAGGTGTATGAAAAAATTAAAAAGAACATATTGGATGGAGAGTTCTCTCCGGGAAGCAAACTTCCATCGGAGGAAGAATTCTGTAAGGAATACCAGGTAAGTGCAATCACCGTTAAAAAAGCAATGGATTTATTAGTGGCGGATGAACTTGTCCAAAGGGTGCCCGGCTGGGGAACTTTTGCCGCGGAAGAGGTACAAAAAACAGAAGAAATCCAGATGGCTGAGGAGAAAGAAGAGCGGATAGAGAAGGAAAAAGACTGGAAAGAAAGGAAAAGAAACAAGTTGATCGGACTTGTATTAGAGCATGTTTCTTCGCCTTTCGGTGTTGAAATGATGTATTGTATAGACAGTGAGGCAAGAAAGGCGGGGTACAAACTTTGTATACGTTTTTCTTATGGCAGCAGGGAAAAAGAAACGGAGGAAATTGATTATCTGCTTTCCATGGATGTAGAAGGAATTATTATTATGCCATGCCATGGAACACATTATAATAATGCTATCTTAAAATTAATAATTGAAAAATTTCCCATAGTCTTGATTGATAAAAAACTCGCTGGAATTGAAGTGCCTTCCGTAAGTACCGATGGGAGAAAGGCAGTAAAAACACTTGTAATGCACTTAAGTGAGCGGCACTGTAATAAAATTGGGCTGATCACTGTGGATGTGGAAGGGACCACCTCCTTAATCGAGAGACGGGAGGGTTTTTATCTCAGTATGGATGAATTGGGACTTACTCCGGAAAAAGAATGTGTATTGCCTCATGAAATTACAGATTTTTTGGAAAGTAAGGCAAAAATGGAATACATCAGCCTGCTCTGTGATTATTTCAAAAAAATGAAAGGAGAATTGGATGGTGTTATCTGTACGGAATTTGGATTTATGCCGGCATTGGTGCAGGCAGCAAAAGAATGTAAGATTGCCATTGGCAAGGAGCTTAAAGTATGCTGTATTGATGAAGATTATCAGGCACCGGGCGGATATTATTTTACCCATATGAAACAGGATGAGAAGGCAATTGCCAGATTGGCAGTGGAACTGCTTTTGCAGGAAAACAGGCCGGCGGCGAAGGATTATACAGTTCCTGCACTTTTTCATCAGGGAAGGACAACCTGAGCAGGAGGATATCATACTGTGTTCCCATTTAACAGAAATGTTTCCGAAAGCCGAATCCAAAACTATGTGACGGTCAGACTGATATAGTTCCCATTATAAAAAAATGTTTCCGGAAGGAGCTGTCTTGCGACAGCTCCTTAATTTATCCTGCATATTGGTACACTGGCATCTTGACGAATAATTTGCCTGAATAGATTGTGTAAAGTATGTGTAAAATATAATTTACTTTACAAAATATATTAAGCATGTTAGCATAAGTTTAAACAAGTCAGATAAGGACTTTGTGGAACCTTTGTAAAGTAATCTTGTTTATTAGGAGGAAATATTATGAGAGTCAGGAAACTGCTTACAACACTGCTGCTTATAGGAATAGTGGGAGGTCTTATGACAGGTTGTGGAAAAAAGGCGGATGACACAGGAGCGCAGTCTGCAGCGGATCCGGGTACTAAGGAAGAGGTGCAGGATCAGAAAAACACAGGTAATACAAAAGCAAATGATACGGATAACACTGAAAAACCAAGCGGTACCGTTCGTATGATGGTGAGTGTTACAGGCGGTAAAGATGAAGCGGAGATGGAATTATTTAAAGAAGAATTAAGTAAAGCTACGGGACTGGACATTCAGATCGAAAAACCTGCCTCAGACTATAATTCTGTTTTAATGCAAAAGTTAAATGGCGGTGAAGTATATGATTTAATCTACATAGGTGCCGGGGATTACATGAATTTGATAAAGCAAAATGCATTGCTGGACATTACGGACCGCGTAAAGTCTTCCGAAATTCTGACAAATAACATTGATCAAAGGGAATGGGACGATATTACTGTAGACGGAAAGGTATATGCAGGTTTTAACAAGAAAGAAGTACACAGAGTTGTTGCTTTGAATAATGTTATGCTTAAAAAAGCCGGAATTGATTATAAGAGTATTGAACCGAACCTTGATGGTTATTACGAGGTATTTAAAAAGCTGAAAGAAGCAAGCAGTGATAATGAGTTTTATCCGTTTAATGCAATTATGTCGGAGACCTGGGATCTGCAGCCATGGATGGCAGCGGCAGGTCTAAAGGGCGGCGTGGTTGTTGACGGGGATGGGAAGAAATACGTTCCTTTTTCCACAGACGCGGCGGCTCCGGTATGGGAGTGGTTTAAAAAACTCTATGAGGATAAGCTGTTAGATCCAAGTTCTTTCGTGGATAAAACCACGGATATGCGGTCGAAGATGAGTGCAGCTTCCGGGAAGACTGCGGTAACGGTCGACTGGGCAGCATGGGTAGGGCTTCACAATGCGAATGCCCTGGCAGGCGGTGTTACTGCAGAGGATTATGAGATCGTATCACTGCCGGGTGTACAGACTCCGGACGGTTCCTATATGTTGGGAAAAGGTGGTGCAAGCTTATTTGGTGTTCCGGCAAATGCTGCGAATGTAGATGGGGCAATTAAAGTTCTGGAATATTTTGCGACGCAGGAAGGCGGAGAACTCCTTTCCATAGGGATTAAAGGAAATGATTATACGGTTGAAAACGGACAATACAAATTAACTGAAATCGGAAAAACCCATGGTGCCGATCACGGTGCACCATTCCCTATTTATAAAGATTTTGTAAATCCTGTTAGTTATAATCCGGGAGTAGAAGAGGCAATATCCTATGGAAAATATGCAAGCATTGAGTTGGCGATTCCTAACGAATCCGACTACAAGGCAACGGTCGGAAAATGGGGAATCCAGATAATCAAAGGTGAGGTTTCTGCATTGGATGGACTTGCGAATATGAGAGAAGAGCTTATAAGCCTTGGCGTAACGGATAAGTAATCAGGGGTCTTAAGATGTAATTTAGAAAGAAACTGTCTCAACATGTGGTTTAACTGCTCAGGTCTAGAAAACCGGAGTTTCCCCGAAAAGATTTCATGATAATACTCGCGGAAAGCTCAGGAGTTACAGCACAAAAAAAGACAGTTTCTTTTTTCTGTATAAGGAGGATTTGGAGTGCAAAAAACTTTAAAGATTTTTAATAAGATAAAGAGATACCGGTTTATTTATCTCATGCTGCTTCCGGTTGTGATATATTTTTTGATTTTTTCATACTATCCGCTGTTACTCGGAATTTATAACAGCTTTTATGATGTAAAAATCCTGGGCGGTTCTGAATTTGCCGGTCCGGACAATTATATTGAAACGATAAAAAGTCCGCTGTATATACAGGCACTCTGGAACAGTATCATTGTCGGAGCCGGTACTTTCATTTTCCAGTTTATTGGAGGGCTGCTGATAGCATTACTGATAAATGAGATAAAGAATAAACTTTTTAAATCGGCAATTCAGACGGTTACCTATATTCCTTATTTATTATCCTGGGCAGTAGTCGGAGGTCTCTGGATTACCATATTATCGCCCACAGGAATGTTTAACGGTATATTAAAGCTGCTGCTGGGAGAAGACTTCAGACCGATCGTATTTATGGCTGAATCGGATTATGCAAGAACAATCATGATTTTTACCGGAGCATGGAAGGGGGCGGGATATTACGCAGCACTGTTCCTGGCAGCCATTGTTTCGATTAATCCCAATCTATATGAAGCGGCAGCTATCGACGGAGCTTCGAGATTCAGACAGATAATGAAGATCACTCTGCCCGATACGGTTTCGACCATGAAGGTAATCACAGTATTGGCCGCTATGGGCATCCTCCGGAACTTTGACCAGATCTTCATTATGTCCAATTCATCGATATTATATAAAATACGTAATCTATTATACTTAATTTATAATGACGGTATTATCCAGTTCAAGATTGGTCCGGCAATGGCAGCTGCCACACTTGTACTGCTTGCCACTATGATTATTTCCTTTACGGTGCGGAAACTGATCCGCTATGAAGATTCTTATAATGATTAAGAAGGAGAAAATCAATGGAAAAAAAGAAAAATGCATTTATAAATGAATTATCTATTTCACAGAAAGCCGCGGCAGGTATTATTCTGCTGGTTACTTTTATCATAATGGCGGTTCCCATGTGGAACGCAATTGTTGTTTCTACATCCTCAACCCTGAGTGCGGGAAAGAGCGGCATCCGCCTATGGTGGGATGCGTTTAGCTTAGATGGCTATAAATATGTTTTTCAAGTATCCAAGCTTCTATGGCCGTTTCTGAATTCCCTTTTTGTTACGACAACGGGGGTTGTTATACAGGTTATGCTTTCTTCCTTCGCCGGTTATGTTTTGATACAAAGGGATCTGCCCTTTAAAGGAATAATTACTTCCTTTGTTATGCTAACTATGATGGTTCCGGGGGACCTGACCTTAATTTCCGTTTATCAGATGAATAAACAGCTGCATTTATTAAACAGCTACACCGGATTGATTGTAAATGGTCTGGTATCCGGGTTCAGCATCCTGATGATGCGGAATTATTTTACTGCGGTTCCGTCATCTCTTGCAGAATCTGCCAGGATCGACGGTGCCTCTGAACTCCGTATTTTTGCCGAAATTTATCTGCCTGTTTCCGGTGCCGGTCTTGCTACCGTATTTTTTATGGAATATGTGAGCAAATGGAACAGTATCATGCTTCCGGCAACTTTGGTCACTGACCAGAATAAATATACACTGCCTTTGATGTTAAAAGCTATGATAATGCAGACGGATTCCACATCAGGGGCAGCCGCCGCACCGGATAATGCTATTATGGCCGCAATAATCGTATCAACGATTCCGCTGCTGCTGATTTATATATTTGCACAGCGGTTTCTGCTTGAGGGAATGAACCTGGGAGCCACGAAAGAATAAAGGATGTGAGGGAGAAAATTAAGATGGAAAAAATAAGTAGTCAAATCGGTCCTAAGGATAAATTGTGCGTTAAAATTGAACGTTTTATAAAAAAGGAAGAAGAAGGAAACTATTTTTTAATTCCGTTTCAAGTACCGGAAGGAGTGGAACTGGTAGAAATTTCTTATGACTACCCTCGTTTTATAACGGAAAACGAGGAAGCTGGATGCAGGGCGGTTAGAGAAATCAATATTATTGATTTAGGACTTAACGGTCCGGAAGGGAATTATATTGGAGCTTCCGGCTCTGATAAAAGTAATATTTATATTTCTGCCGGCAAAAGTACTTTGGGGTTTTCTCCCACACGGACAAAGGCGGGGGAATGGAGTATTATTGCAGGGGCATACAAGGTCCAGCCCGGTGGGGTTTTGGTGACGTATGATATAACCTTTAAAAGGAAAGAATTACGGCTTCTGAAAGGGGATACCCATATACACACCCTTGCTTCGGATGGTTCATTATCAGTGAGAGAGGCGGCCTGGTTGGGTAAAAAGCTGGGCCTGGATTATATTTTTATCACTGATCACAATAATTATTTCCAGGATTTTCAGGAATCGGATGAGGAAGGAATTACGGTGTTACCGGGAATGGAATGGACGCATTACAAAGGGCATGCGGGTCTGCTGGGGGTTAAGAACCCTTTTGGGAGTGCGTTTTGTGTGAATACCCTGAAGGAAGCCCGGGAAAAACTGGTGGAAGCACAAAGTAATGGAGCGCTTTTGGTTCTGGATCATCCCTTTTGCCCGTATTGCGGCTGGAAATGGGGGATGGAACATTTTAAATATGATGCGGTGGAAGTATGGAACGGAGGGATATCCATTGCCTCCAATGAAAAATGCCTGGAATGGTGGCACGAACAGTTATTACAGGGGAGAAAAATTCCGATTGTCGGCGGAAGCGACTTTCACAGCCCGGATGCCCTGCGTCTTATAGGGATGCCCTGTACCTGCCTTTACTCCATGTCAAGGGACCCGGAGGATATCTTATATGCCATAAGGCACGGTAACGGTTATATTTCTTTATCTGCCAAAGGCCCGGATTTATATGCCCGGGCAGGAGAAAAGATTTTGGGAGAAACTGCCGGGCAGGGAAGCAGGATCTCCATATGCTTTTATAATTTGAAGAAAGAGGATAAATGCTCTCTTATTACAGATTTGGGAACGGAAGAATTGATCTGCAGGGAAGCAATGAGCGAAATGAGTCTGACACGCAGTACGGATAATATACGGTTCTTTCGCTTTGAAATCACGAGAAAACCTGCACCGGACTTACCGGAGATGAAGGTAATGCTGTCGAATCCGATTTATTTTGAAAAGAAAGAGTGATTGATTATAAAAGAGTGATTGGATATAAAAGAGTGATTGAAGAATATAATAGTGACCATTTGGCTAAAAGATTCTGAGGCAGCGGAATACAATGCAGAAATATGTTACAGTTAAGATAAATTTGTCAATACATTTACAATAAAATTACCAAAAACTGGTTGTTTACTTTTCGTTACTCCTCTATAATAAAAACAAGCTAGGTTCTTATAAGGACAAGGCTATTAAAACAGATAGGAGGCGGAGTGCTATGAAACAAATGCGCAGAATTTTTACCTGTATCCTGGTGGTATTTTTCCTTTTTATTCCCGGCATGCCGGCATCGGCGGAACAGGTAATTAACCTGGAGGGAAAGGATTTATCCGGTTACACGGTAATATTACATACCAATGACAGCCACGGAAGGGTGGTCCCGGACAGTAACAGCGGATATATGGGATTTACTGCCGTCAGTGCTTTAAAGAAATACTGTGAAGCTGCCGGTGCCCAGGTTATTTTACTGGATGCAGGTGATACTTTACACGGACTTCCCATTGCAACCCTTGAAAAGGGTGAAAGTGTGGTAAAACTCATGAATATGGCCGGTTATGATGCAATGGCACCGGGAAACCATGATTTTAACTATGGGGCAAAAAGACTACTGGAACTGAAAACCAAAATGGACTTCCCGTTATTATCTGCCAATGTTACCTATAAGATATCCGGGGAGAGGTTCCTTCCTGACAATACCATAATAGAAAAGAATGGGGTAAAATACGGAATCTTTGGTTTATCAACACCGGAAACCGCCTATAAAACGAATCCCAATAATGTTACGGAAATCGAGTTTACCAATCCAGTGGAAGCCGCCAAAACAGAAGTAGCGGATCTGGAAGCCAAAGATGCGGATGTAATTATCGCCCTGGCTCATCTGGGTACGGATAAGAGCAGTGAATTTACTTCCGACTTAGTGGCAGAGAAAGTGGACGGGATCGACCTGATCGTGGACGGACACAGCCACACCGTTTTTGAATCCGGATCAAAGGTGGGAGATACGCTTATTGTAAGTACCGGAGATTATACGAGATATATCGGAGCGGTCACCATTGATCCCAAAGGCAATATAACTGCAGGTCTGGTCAACTCCACCGTATTTCAAGAAACCGATAAAAACATCGATACCTTACTAGCCGATATATCAGCGGAACAGGAGAAACTTCTTTCGGAAGTGGTAGGCAGGACTTCCGTATATTTAGATGGTGTCCGTGAAAATGTACGCACCAGGGAAACGAATCTGGGGAACCTGGCAACCGATGCCTTCCGTTATGCAACCGGTGCGGATGTGGCTTTGACCAACGGAGGCGGTATCCGTGCTTCCATTGAAGCTGGGGATATTACCAAAAAAGATTTGGTTACGGTATTTCCCTTCGGTAATTACGTAGTCACAAAAAATGTGACCGGCCAAGCCATAATTGATGCCATGGAGGTAGGCGCAGCTTCTTATCCGGAGCCTTTGGGCGGATTTCCGCAAGTATCCGGAATTACCTTTGAGATTGACGCATCGAAACCGTCAGGCAGCCGGGTGGTTAACCTCAAAATAAACGGTACTCCGGTTGATCCTGCTAAGACTTACCTTCTGGCGACCAATGATTTTATTGTGGCAGGAGGGGACGGGTATACCATGTTCACCGGCTTTGATATTGTAAATGAATACGGTGCAATGGAAGAAATCATAATTAATTATATCAATGAAAGAAAGAGTGTAAACAGTAAGGTGGAAGGCCGAATTACGGTTATCAATGAAAGCGGTGTGAAAGAAGACACGGAAGCAGTGTCCGAGGCGCCGGACAAAACGGCAGAGGAAAATAAGTCAAAGGAAGATACGCCACAGGCAGAGGCTGCCGGGGAAAAGAAAGGACAAAGCGATAAGGGTAAAGAAGCTGCCGCTGGGAATGGTGCCGTAAAGGATGGTACCGGGAAAAATAGTACCGGAAAAAATGATACCGAAAAAGAAGCGGTGAAAGACAGCACGAAAGATTATCAGATCTATGTGGTAGTGAAAGGCGACTATCTGAGAAAAATTTCGGTATCCTTCTTTGGGAAGGAAAGTGATTGGAAAAAGATATATGAATGGAACAAAGATATTATAGCTAATCCGGATAAAATTCAGATCGGTCAAAGATTAAAAATCTACCAATAAAACTGGCGGCAGGGTAATAACAGCAGTTTGTAACCACGATTCCAAGCCGGCTTAATGAAGTAAAACCTGTAATAGATTAAAGTTTTATTCCTTTAGAAACTTTAATTTATTACGGGTTTTATTTTTAAAATACGGAAAGAGAAGGTAAATTTAGGGAGGCTGCTGCAAAATTCTAAATCAGTCATTTTGCAGCAGCCTCAAATTGAAATTACATTTAGTACAGCATTGCGTAAGTTTCACTTAATTCATCTCCCTCCTCTGCCTTGCACTGATGCAAATATCAGGCACCTTCTTTGAGGTGAGTACTATAATAAGAACAGGCGAATCAAACGCGGACAGTTCCTTTCCGAGACAGGACTAACAATAAATGCGGACATCAATGGGAGCCTAAATATCTTAAGAAGATACCTTGCTGCAAAAGCTATTCAAACATGTATTCCCAGACTGATAACATCAGCGAGGGATAAGGGTTGTGTGGACAACCCAGTGAAGTTAAGGGTTGCCTGGCTCAGCAGCCAGGTGGAAACTTAAATACAGCTACTTCACAGA
>JAEWAK010000054.1 GCA_023391695.1 Bacillota bacterium | reverse complement strand
AGTGCGCATCAACGCCGCAACGCGGCGCATACCATGGGAGCTTGCGAACATGGTAATGTCACCAGACATTATACCAGCGCCGAACGAAGTGAGTGCGCATCAACGCCGCAAAGCGGCGCATACCATGAGAGCTTGCGAACATGGTAATGTCAACAGACATTATACCGGCGCCGAACGCAGTGAGTGCGCATCAACGCCGCAAAGCGGCGCATACCATGGGAGCTTGCGAACATGGTAATGTCAACAGACATTATACCAGCGCCGAACGAAGTGAGTGCGCATCAACGCCGCAAAGCGGCGCATACCATGGGAGCTTGCGAACATGGTATAATAGGTTTCATCAAGTGAATATTTTGTAGAATATGGAGAAAAACAACGAATGGAAAAAGCTGTCGTTAAGCTGAAAAGAGGGGAAGGAAGAACCCTGAAAGCAGGCGGGATGTGGGTTTATGATAACGAAATAGATTCCATAACCGGCGATTTTGTAAATGGGGATATTATTGCTGTCCATGACTTTGATGATTATTACATGGGAAGCGGTTTTATTAATACAAATTCAAAAATTACGGTAAGAGTCATGTCAAGGACTAAGGATCAGGAGATAGACCGGGAATTTTTAAGTGCCAGGGTAAAGGATGCCTGGGAATACCGCAAGAAGACGGTAGATACCGGCAGCTGCCGTATCCTGTTTGGGGAAGCGGATTTTTTGCCGGGTATCGTGATCGATAAATTTTCCGATGTTTTGGTGGTACAGTCCCTGGCTTTGGGAATTGACCGTATGAAGGACACCATTGTGGAACTCATAAAAGAATGCTTAAAACAGGATGGGATTCTAATCCGGGGTGTTTATGAAAGAAGTGACGCTAAAGTGAGAAGCAGTGAAGGGATGGAACGGATCAAGGGTTTTATCGGGGAACCTTTTGATACCAAGGTGGAAATCCTTGAAAATGGCGTAAGATACCTGGTTGATGTGGAAGAAGGCCAAAAAACCGGCTTTTTTCTGGACCAGAAATATAACCGGGAAGCCATAAAGAAATTGTGCAAAGATGCCGAAGTGCTGGATTGTTTTACCCATACAGGTTCGTTTGCCTTAAATGCAGGGTTAGCCGGGGCAAAAAGTGTAATCGGTGTGGATGCTTCCGAACTGGGTATTAAGCAGGCGGAGGAAAATGCAGTACTGAACGGATTACAGGATAGGGTGCATTTTAAATGTGCCGATGTTTTTGAATTATTACCGGAATTAGAGAAGCAGAATAAAAAATTCGATGTTATTATTTTAGATCCTCCTGCCTTTACAAAATCAAGGAATTCCATTAAAAATGCGGTGAAAGGATACCGGGAAATTAATCTTCGCGCCATGAAGCTGTTAAAAAACGGCGGATATCTGGCAACCTGTTCCTGCTCCCACTTTATGACACCGGAGCTGTTTGCGGAAACCATAGGACAGGCGGCTAAAAATACAAGAAAAAGGTTAAGACAGGTGGAATACAGGACACAGTCGCCGGATCATCCCATTCTTTGGGCAGCAGACGAGTCCTATTATTTAAAATTTTTCATATTCCAGGTATGTGAGGAAAGATAAGGAGGCGGTTTCCGTGACTTATAAAGAGGCTTCGGAGTTTCTTAAAACCTCGGAAAGCTATGGCAGTGTACTGGGACTTGAAACGATGAAGGCATTGTTATACAGGCTTGGAAATCCACAGGATGACCTGAAATTTGTCCATATAGCAGGGACGAACGGCAAGGGTTCCACTGCGGCTTATATCTCCAATATATTGGCTGTGGCGGGTTACCGGGTGGGCCGTTATATATCGCCTTCCGTGTTCAGCTATTTTGAAAAAATACAGATTTCATGGACTGCTAATAAGGAGGATAAACCTGCCGTGCTTACGGAATATATCAGTGAGATGGATGTGGCTTACCGTGCGGGGCAGATAAAACAGGTATGTGAGGCAATGGCAGCAGAGGGACTTCCCCATCCGACCCTGTTTGAAATAGAAACCGCCATGGCCATGCTGCATTTTAAAGATAAACAATGCGGTATTGTGGTATTGGAAGTGGGTTTGGGAGGCAGACTGGATGCCACCAATGTGATAACTACTACGGAATGTGCCGTCATTACTTCCATCAGTATGGACCACATGCACATACTGGGGAACAGCATAAGCTGTATAGCGGCTGAAAAGGCAGGCATCATAAAGCACGGTGTACCTGTCGTATCCTATGACCAGGCTACGGAAGCGAAAAAAGTTATTGTATCCGTCAGTACTGAAATGGAAGCACCTTTAACCATTGCTGATTTTGACTGTATTGAGATTACGGCACAAAATGTGGAGGGTACCGAATTTTCCTATCAAAACAGGAAACATTTTAAAATAAAATTATTAGGGGAAAACCAGGTAAAGAATGCGGTTGTGGCCATAACAGCCGTTGATACCTTAAAATCCCTGGGTTACTCCATTACGGAAGATATTATAAGAAACGGCCTGATTCAGACCAACTGGAGAGGAAGATTTGAAGCAGTTAAGGAAAAACCGCTGTTTCTTATAGACGGCACCCATAATGAAGATGCGGCCATATCCCTTGAAAAAAATATAAATATTTATTTTGCCGGCAGGAGAATACTATTTATAATGGGGGTTTTGGCAGATAAGGATTATGATGCCGTATTAAAACATACGGCAATCCATGCAGACCGGATATTTACCATTACACCAAAGAATGCGCGTGGATTACAGTCTGATAAATTAGCCGAAACAGCCGGAAAATATTGCAGCCGGGTTATTGATGCCGGCAGTGTTAAAAGGGCTGTTAAACTGGCATATGAAGCTGCAAAGGAAGAAGATGTAATCATTGCCTTTGGCTCCTTATCCTATTTAAAAGAGGTTTATGAGGAACTGGGAGTAGTGATTCCTTAACTGTAGCACAGGAGGGCACAATGGATCATAAAAAAATTGAGGAAGCTGTTAAGCTGTTTTTAGAAGGAATCGGTGAAGATGTGAACAGGGAAGGACTCGCCGATACACCAAAACGGATCGCAAAGATGTGTGAAGAAATATTCGGGGGATTAAACCGGGATGCCGGCGAATATCTGCATAAAACCTTTACTGCCGTTAATAACGAAATTATAATTGAAAAAGAGATACCTTTCTATTCCGTTTGTGAACATCATTTACTTCCCTTTTACGGAAAGGCATGTATCGGTTACATTCCGGACGGCAGGGTAGCAGGTCTGAGTAAACTGGCAAGAACGGTTGAAACTTATGCTAAAAGGCCCCAGATCCAGGAACAGCTTACGGCCCAGATTGCGGATGATATTATGAAATATTTAAAACCCAAAGGGGTAATTGTGCTGCTGGAAGCCGAACATATGTGCATGACCATGCGGGGAGTGCAGAAACCGGGAACCAGGACAACGACTTATGTAGGCCGCGGGGTATTCGAAGAAAATATGGAGATGAAAAATACCTTTTTCCGGCTGATCCAGTAAAATTGCAGATTTAGGATAATAATTGACCGGCTTTTTTTAGGAATATAAACGCAGGAGATATTATGGTAATAGGAAAGAAAGAGTTTGATCTCAAGGAACATACTTATATAATGGGGATTCTAAATGTTACGCCGGATTCTTTCTCAGACGGAGGGAAATATAATACGGTTACGGCTGCTTTAAAACATGCGGAACAAATGGCAGCGGAAGGCGCCGATATAATAGATGTGGGCGGCGAATCCACAAGGCCTCATTATACCCTTATAACAGTTGAAGAGGAAATAAAACGGGTGGTTCCGGTAATAAAAGAACTTAAGAAGCATTTTGATATCCCCATATCCATTGATACCTGCAAAAGCAAAGTAGCGCAGGCAGCTCTGGAAGCGGGAGCAGACCTTGTAAATGATATCTGGGGATTTAAATATGATGTGAATATGGCAGAGACTGTCCGCAGTTACGGGGTGCCCGTATGTATTATGCACAACAGGAAAGAAGCAGTATATGAAGATTTTATGGCAGAGGTTACATCGGATTTGCAGGAAAGTATTGGGATCGGACTGGCGGCAGGCATCAGCCGGGATAAATTAATTATAGACCCGGGTATCGGATTTGGGAAAACCTATGAAATGAATCTTATTCTGTTAAACCGTCTGGAGGAACTGCAGCAATTTCATCTGCCGGTTTTATTAGGCACCTCCAGAAAATCCGTAATCGGCCTGACCCTGGACGAACCGGCCCATAACCGGCTGGAGGGCACAATCGCCACTACGGTGATAGGGGTCATGAAAGGCTGTAGCTTTATCCGGGTTCACGATGTGCTGGAAAACAGCAGGGCTGTTAAGATGACGGAGGCCATATTAAGGGAAAGGAAAGGATAAGGCGAAAGTATGAAAAAGAAACTGCTTCACAGTTTCATTGAAAATAGGATAATTACGCCCTCCCGACTTAGTTATCTTATTTTCCCGGATTTTTTGGAGCTCGGCAGCCATGCAGGGAAGATGTGCAGGAATGGAGAAAATTATGGATCAAATTAAGATTACAAACCTTGAAGTATTCAGCCATCATGGCGTATATAAAGAGGAAAATATACTGGGACAGAAGTTTCTGGTTTCAGCAATACTTTTTGCGGATCTAAGTAAGGCATCGGCGGAAGATGACTTAACGAAATCCGTAAATTACGGGAAAGTCTGTCATTTTATTAAAAATGAAATGGAAAAGTATACTTTTAAATTAATTGAAACCCTGACGGAACATCTGGCCAGAACAATATTAATACATTTTCCTCTCATAGATAAAATTAAACTTGAGGTAAAAAAACCCTGGGCACCTATATTGCTCCCCCTGGAAACGGTTTCCGTGGTAATGGAAAGGGAATGGCATAAGGTTTATATAAGTATTGGTTCCAATCTTGGAGATAAGGAAGGCAATTTAAATGCGGCAATAGAATTATTAAATGGGGATGAATTATGCAGGGTGAAAGGTATTTCCTCATTTATTATTACTGCTCCCGTAGGCGGAGTGGAGCAGGAGGATTTCTTAAACGGTGCCCTGGAAATAAAAACCCTTCGGACACCGGAGGAATTACTGGCACTTATCCAGGAAATCGAAGGCAAATTAAAACGGATAAGAACCGTTCATTGGGGCCCCCGGACCATAGACCTGGATATTCTTTATTATGACAGGGAAGTAATGAACACCGATACCCTGACAATACCCCACCCTGAAATTAAAAACAGGGAGTTTGTATTAAAACCCATGTGTGAAATAGCGCCGGGTTATATTCATCCCATATTTGGAAAAACGAATTATCAATTATATCAGGAGTTACAAATTTAACCTTACAATTAGAATTTCTGATTTGACATATTTATGTTTTCCGATAAAAAAACTTCCGGATCTGTCTGGGGAAGGTCCGGAAGTTTTAGGTCTATTTATCTATTTTGGGAGGATTAAAAGAAGAGGCAATATCAACAGGACCAATGGGTACGGAATAAGCTTCTTTTTCCTCGAAATCCATGAAATATAAATACTTGCCGGCTATATTTATGTTCTTATAATTACCTTTCATTATGGTATCGGTTTCGCCGGTCTTAAGATTTAACTTACCAATCCGGTTATTTTTATTATTATCTACCTGGTAATATAAATAATTACCATTTTCCGTAATATTATAAGTACTGCATCTTTCGTTAAAAATTTGTACCGGAGTCCCACCGCTTAAGTCCATGCGGTAAATGGTATAATTGTCGGAAACGGACATAAAATAGATAGAATCATTATTTACAATCGGAGCATAACAATTTCCTTCATAAAGAGTTGAGATTCTGCCGGTCGCTAAATCCATGGCATATATGTAGTGGTCACTGTCGGTACCGGTATAATACAATATATTGTCAGCAATGGTCATGGGGACAATAGCTTTGTCCGATATTTTCTCTTCTCCGGTACCATCTATACTTACTTTATAAAACTTTAAACCGTCTTTACTGTTGTAATGCTGATAATATACGGTATTTCCGTAAACATTGACAAGGCCGCTCGGGTCATCATATAGACTTTTAATATTACTGCCGTTAGAATTGATTCGGAAAATACCTGTTTTTCTAAAGGCAAATACATTGGAGCCACCATTTTCCTTTTCCTTAAGCATTCGTGAATAGTATATGTAGTTTCCGGTTGCATTGATATAGCCTGCCCGGTCGCTGCTAAGCTTATTAAACTTCCTGCCGTCTGTATCCATGGAATAAAGGGCCCCGTCATCATTGATATTACTGAAGTAAATCTTATCACCATACGCACGAAAGAGTCCGCCGTTAAACAGATTGCCGGCAGTGTTTCCAAAAGCATTTTCATCATTATATACGGTGCGGGCCGAATTCCTGATATATAGAAACAGCAGGCCTGCTATCAGGATTATGATAATAACCCCAAAAAATTTAAATATCTTCTTCATAAACCCATCCTCCTTAGTTTTTGTATCCCATAATCCGATTATAAATCGGAAATGCATAATATGCAATAATACTTCTTTAGGATTGCAATACACCGACAAAGTGTTATATAATTAGTAGCAGATAAAATTACGGAATACATCAGATAGGAGCATACTATGATTGATTTGCAGCAGAGCAGGGAAGAAATTGATAAAGTGGATAAAAAAATAGTTGAATTGTTTGAATATAGAATGCAGTTAGTAAAAGATGTAGCAGAGTATAAAATTCAAACAGGGAAAAAAGTTTTTGATAAAGAAAGGGAACAGGATAAACTGCGGGCATTAAAGGAACTGGCCGGAAATGATTTTAACAGGCACGGAATACAGGAATTGTTTAACCAGATTATGTCCATGAGCCGTAAATTACAGTATGGTTTAATCAGCGGGGAGGGCTTTGTCCATCCCTTTTCCGAGGCAGATAATCTGTCTGCCGGACTTAAGACCAGGGTTGTCTGCTTTGGGGTCCGCGGATCTTATACGGAACAGGCCATGGAAGAATATTTTGGGCCGGATATTAAACGCTCCTATGCCTCTTCGTTTAAAAAGGTAATGCAGATAATTAAGGAAGGGGAAGCGGATTACGGTGTCCTGCCCATTGAGAATACATCGACCGGAGGTATTTCCGATATCTATGATCTGCTTGTGGAGTTTGATAATGCTATTATCGGTGAGCATGTTGTAAAAATCGATCATGCCTTGTTAGGTCTGCCCGGTGCTTCCATAGATAATATCCGTAAAATCTATTCCCATCCTCAGGGGCTTATGCAGTGTTCCAAGTATATAGAACGGTATCCGCATATGGTTCCCGTGGAGTGTACAAGTACTGCAGACAGTGCCAAAAAAGTACTGGAAGACGGCGATATTACCCAGGCTGCAATTGCCAGCAGGCAGGCGGCTGTTTATTATGGATTGCAGATTTTAGAAGAAGCCGTGAATCATGAGGATACCAATTCCACCCGGTTTATAATCGTTGCCAGGGAAAAAAAGTATATTAAAAATGCAAACAAAATCAGTATCTGTTTTGAATTGCCCCACGAGAGCGGAACCCTTTATAATATGCTTTCCCATTTTATATACAACAATTTAAATATGACCAAAATTGAATCCAGGCCATTGGAAGGAAAAGTGTTTGAATACCGGTTCTTTGTTGATTTTGAAGGGAATCTGAAAGAGGCAGGTGTTAAAAACGCATTGTTTGGTATAAAGGAAGAAGCCATGAGCCTTAAAATATTGGGAAACTATAAAGCAATTTAACCTTAGGGGAAGTCTCCCGCCTTTGCAGGCAGGAGCAACAGTTACCATTATTCTTCATAAATTTTTCAAATAGTAATCACAAAGTAGACATAATTTCTTGTTAAACTTTAGTTGTTAAATTAATTAATAATAATTATATATGAAATAGAATAACTAAAGTTGAAAGGAGCAGAAATTTATGAATGATGATTTTTTTAATAACTATAAGAATGAAGATAAAAGCAATGAGTATACATCCGATCCAGCCGGGGAGATTATTGACGGAAATGCGGTAATCTCCGATATTAAGCCGGAGAAGAAACATAAGCTGTTAAGGAGCTTTACTAAAATTGTTGCAGCGGCTGTCGTATTCGGACTGGCAGCAGGAGCGGCCTTCCAGGGATTTTATTACTTATCGGGGAATAATCAAAATAGTGCAAACGGGCAGAGCGTGAATGAAACGGACGACAAAGGGAGTTCCGATGATGTGGTAGCGGTAGAAACCGGGACCGCGCAGGAAAGCACTTCAAGCGGTGTTTCTGCCGTAGTTGATAATGTAATGCCTTCTATCGTTGCCATTAATTCCGTAGTAACAAGTGTGACCAGTGATATATTCGGCAGGGAATACAGTGAAGATATGCAGGGAACCGGCTCCGGAATTATTATCGGACAGAATAACACGGAAATATTGATTGCAACCAATAATCATGTAGTGGCAAATGCCAAATCCGTTGATATTGTTTTTGCAGATGAATCGACCGCATCGGCTGCGGTTAAAGGAACTGCACCAGGGTCTGATTTAGCTGTGGTTTCTGTAAAACTGTCTGATTTAAAGGAAGACACAATTGATTATATCAAGATAGCGACTTTAGGTGATTCCGAATCCGTAAAACTCGGTGAAATGGCAATTGCCATCGGAAATGCCCTGGGATACGGACAATCCATCACAGTTGGTTATGTCAGCGCTCTGGATCGTGAAGTAACTGTTGATAATGTTACCTTGCATGTATTACAGACAGACGCAGCCATAAATCCCGGTAACAGCGGCGGTGCATTACTGAATTCAAAAGGTGAGGTAATCGGTATCAATTCCGTAAAATATGTGGATGACAGTGTTGAGAGTATTGGTTATGCAATTCCTATTTCAGATGCGATCCCTGTCATTAATGAATTAATGAACAGGACAATTCTGAATGAAGGGGATAAAGCATACTTAGGGATAGCAGGAAAAGATGTTGCCAGTGATTATTCCCAGAGATTTAACATGCCGGTTGGCGTTTATGTCGGTGAAATCAAGAAAGGTTCCGCAGCAGAAACCGCAGGCCTTAAAGTGGGAGATATTATTGTTTCTTTAAATAACATCAAAGTTGAAACCATGGCGGATTTGCAGGAAGTATTAGGTTACACCAAAGCAGGTTCGGAAGGTACCTTGACCGTGAAATCCCTCGAAGACGGTAAATATGTTGATAAGACGTTAAACGTTACTTTTGATACCAGGCCTTCCGGCAATTGATTCACCTTGAATGTTAATCATGATTCCGTTGCGATATCGCGAGGTGTTATGCAACGCAAAAATTGAGGATGGCAGCAGCGCATAGACATAATTTTCAGGTAATATGGCTGAATAGTTACAATAAAGGTCAATAATAGAGAAAGAGCTTTTGCAAATAGTGATCAAAGCTATGAAGGAAAAGCTCTTTTTTCGTTTTATTTCCTAATATTTCTCAATAATTTACAGTAAAGTTGGACAAATGTGATGAAATATGACAAATTAAAACAAAAAATGCTAAAATATATACCTGCTTGACAGTTATATAATACTTGGTTATGATAGGTTTATAATGCGATGACAGGAGAAGTGAGGTGGAACAGTTAGAAATGATTGACAGGGATACATTTGGTGATAAAGAAGCGCAGGAACAATTTACTGCTTCGGTTGATGTTATTATTCCGGTTTATAAGCCCGATATAAAATTTAAACACCTGGTTGAGAGATTGGTTAGGCAAAGTATAAAACCAAACCGAATCATACTTCTCCATACGGTGGAAGAAATTTCGGATAAAAGTAATCCCGACGATGTAGAGAAGACAGAAGATGAATTGGCATATGTAATGAGTTTCAGTACTGCTGATTGCAGGATAGAACGTTATGAAATTAAAAAACCGGAATTTGATCACGGCGGAACCAGGAATTACGGAGCCACATTATCACAGGCGGATATCATTCTGTTTATAACACAGGATGCGGTTCCGGCCGATGTGAACTTAATCCGGTCTTTAATACAGCCTTTTAAAGAGCCGGGGGTGGCAGCGGTTTATGGCAGGCAGCTGGCTGCGCAAAAAAGCAGTGTTATAGAAAGCTATACCAGGCAGTTTAATTACCCGGATAAAAGCTATACAAAATCCTTAAGTGACCTGCCAAGGCTGGGGATTAAAACGTATTTCTGTTCTAACGTATGTGCGGCATACCGCAAAAGCGTCTATGATAATTTAGGCGGATTTGTTACCAAGACCATTTTTAACGAAGATATGATTATGGCAGCCGGAATCATTCATGCCGGTTATTCCATTGCTTATTCGGCCCAGGCAAAGGTTTACCACTCTCATGTCTATTCCTGTCTGCAGCAGTTTAAAAGAAATTTTGATCTGGCAGTTTCACAAAAACAGTACGACCATATATTTTCTTCCGTAAAATCAGAAGATGAAGGTATCAAATTGGTGAAGCAGACACTGGATTATTTAATAAAAAGTAAACAATATAAACGAATCCCTGATTTGATCCTGCAAAGCGGCTTCAAATATCTGGGATATAAAGCAGGAAAAAATTACGAACTATTTCCTAAGAACCTGGTTAAGAAGCTCAGTATGAATTCTTCTTACTGGAACTGAAATACACTTAATTCAGCACCTGATATTAAGCATTATTTATGCAAGGTAGTACTAGGGCGTGTCTGAAAACTCATTGCACCGTTCTGAACGCCCCACTTTGCGGAATCCTGCGTCGCAATTTTGGGAACGTAGACCCGCTACGCCCCCAAAATCGCTCCTTGTCTCCCACAAAGTGG
>JAEWAK010000051.1 GCA_023391695.1 Bacillota bacterium | reverse complement strand
CCACTTTGTGGGAGACAAGGAGCGATTTTGGGGGCGTAGCGGGTCTACGTTCCCAAAATTGCGACGCAGGATTCCGCAAAGTGGGGCGTTCAGAACGGTGCAATGAGTTTTCAGACACGCCCTAGTATAAAGAACGGTGATATTTATCCTCTATACCGGTCTTCCTGTAAAAATAGGAATTAATTACGTCACACCATTCTTTCGCATGCTCCTTTTGGTGCTTAAATCTTTCCAAAGCCCTTTGGTAAGCATCTTCGTCAATCAGTCCCTGCAATTCTTCCCACATATTGAGAAAGGTTTCCGCTTCCGCCGCTCCCTCAAAATGTGTATCATAGATATGCTGCAGAACGGTATTGCCGGAAGAAAGGATATGATCATACGCTACGCGGTGAAAAAACAGCAGCAATTCTTCCGGACAAGTATTCCGGTCGGCATACAGGGCTGAGAGCGGCTCATTATACTGGCTGCAATAACCGGTCCCGCTATCCGTACGGTCCACACCAATCCCCTTATGATCCGCCCTGTGATAGGTTCCCCACCTGTCATATTCATACCCGTCAACCTCCGGCCCGTAATGGCTATTTGGCTTTACCATCCAGCCGATGCCTAAAGGTGAAGTATATTTTTCATAGGCAGGCCAGGACATCATTAAAATCTTAGTCACATTTTCCCGTACCTTTTCATGAAAACCATAGGTCTGACGAATCCATTCCCCTGCAATTTTCTCCGCAGTAAGGCCGGTATCAAAGGTAAGCCTTCCGAAACCATATAAATTAGCCCCAGCAAGCTCATGCCCGGTCCAGTTATAATCCTTGCCCGTATTGGAGACCGCAGCAATTCCTCCATGATTATTGCCGTAAGTCCTGCAGCTGACAATGTCAGCAACCGTGCCTTTTTCAAGCTCACAACAGGTATTGTGAGATAAAATTTCCTTGAACCATGGGATCAGATAACAAACATGTCTTTGCTGCCCGGTGTATTCCTGGGCTATCTGCAGCTCCAGCATAATATTGGTCTCACTTAAACCGCCAAATAAAGGAGATACCGGTTCCCTTACCTGAAAATCCATGGGTCCGTTCTTTATCTGCAGGATAACATTATCTGAAAATTGTCCGTCAAGGGGCATGAAATTGTCATAACCGGCCTTTGCCCGGTCTGTTTTTAAATCTCTCCAATCCTGCCGGCAGTTATATACAAAACAGCGCCATATTACAAGTCCGCCGTAAGGCTTTACAGCATCTGCCAGCATATTGGCTCCATCCGCATGTGTCCTCTTGTATGTAAATGGACCCGGTCTTCCTTCGGAATCTGCCTTTACCAGAAAACCACCCAGTTCCGGTACATTCCTCCAGATTTCCTCTGCTTTTTTTGCCCACCAGGTACGTACACGGCCGTCACAGGGGTCTGCCGTATCCATTCCGCCTAATTCAACAGGCGCTGCAAAATTAATGCTTAAAAACAGCTTCACCCCATAAGCGCCGAATATTTCCGCCAGGCTGCCGAGTTTCCCGTAATATCGGCCGGAAATAAGTTCCGTAGCCGCACCTTTCACATTAACATTATTAATTGCCACCGAATTAATTCCAACGGAGGATACCAATCTTGCATAGGCTTTGATACGATCATTTACTATAATATCATCTTTGAAAAAGAAAAAGGATTTACCTGAATATCCACGTTCGATATCTCCGTCCATATTATCCCAATGATTTAACATACGCATGGGGTTTGACGGCACTTTTTCTTCTGTCCAGACCCAGGTATCAAAATCCGTCACCTTCTGAAGCTGAAGATTTCTCAGTAAAGCAAATACACCGTATAACAGACCTGTTTCGGAAACAGACGATATCATACATTTCCCTTCCAGGCATTTAATATGATATCCTTCTTCGCCAATCTCTCCAGGTACCGTCCGTTTTAAAAATATACCTGATCCGGCGTCCCTATAATCACTTTCATCCTTCGCTTTTATAATTTCCCGTCCATAAAGTGCCTGAAATGCCAGGGTCAGTTCCCGGACCGCATTTACCGAGATTTTACCTTCCGTATTGCAAAATAACAGGATCGCCGATTTTTTAATATCTGAAATTTTTTTATATTGCAGCCAACAGTTTGAATATTCCATAATAACTCCCATCTGTGCGCCAGGGCGCACGTAAAAATCAGGATGAAACCTAACACCCCTGGTAAAGATTTGTATATAAGTTATGTCCGCAAAAATTAAGCATCTGTCAAGTTCTGAATAGTTACCCAAATCTTTACTTAATGCTGTTTTACTTTATCAAAGCGGATATTCGCAGATATGCTGCTATTACAGCAAAGCTCCCGGCCTCCGCTGTAACTTTAAGTCTGGCTCGCACCTATGGAGGCGGGGACTTAGCTTTAAGGTTAAAAAGAGGGAGCTCGTAATTACACGAGCCCTCCTTTTATAGGAATTATTGTTCTGGAAGACTGGTAGAATCTCCGAAGTATTTTTCCCAGGCTGCCTTACGTTCATCGATAATCGCCTGTCCGCCTGAGTTGAGATAATCATTAAGTCCTGCGTCAAATACCTGATCAAATTGATCCGCAGCGGCAACGACAGCCTGATCCAGAAACGTATTCCGTTTATCTGTAAGGGACGTTCCCATACCCTGTTCCGCTTCAATTTTACCGACATTTACATTTTTACCGACACGTGCATCCGTTTGGGCAGCCACATAGGCCTTTTCAATATAACGTGTATCAATACCGGCATAGCCGAGAGCGATTGACTTAATCGTCTTATCCTGATCCCCAAGATCCAGACCATTACATGTAATGGTATAATCAATGTTGTTAACGGAGTTCATAATCTTTTCGCCGGTTACTACCATCATTTTTACCGAACCGTCTGCCTGGGTCTCATGGGTAACGCCTTCATCACCAATCTGAAGAAATTGACGGTTTTCAGGCTTGCTGATCCAGTCAAGATACATAAGAGAAGCAACCGGTTCGTCATTGGTGGCAGGAAAAAATATTTTACGGTCAATGGGACCGGCAAGGTACTTCTTATATAAACCGGCATCGTTTTTGAAACTGCTGATTGCGATAAACCCGGCATCCGGAGCTATCAGTCTCTGCAGATTGCTCTGGATGCTGTCATCACCATTACGGTAGGGATAATCCCAATTGTGGATGAACGCGCCTACATAACCGGCTTTTAACATGTTGTCTTCCGTCGTATCACCGGCGGGATAAAGCGCAAAATCTTTCCACACCAGTCCTTCGTTGTACCACTTATTAAGCGTTCTTATACCGTCCTTCGTACCGGGCATAAGCAGTTTTCTGTCGTCAAAACCATTAATATAATAATCCTTATCCGTAATAGCATTCGGCAGATAACTGGATATCAGGTCATCCGCACGCCAGCCTACATCATAACTGATGGAGAAAGGAACCATCTTATCCGCATCAGCACCAAGAAGGGTCGAAGCATTGTCCCTGAAAGCCACTAACATGGCTTCGAATTCTTCAAGGGTTGCAGGTTCAGCCAAGTTCAGCTTTTTCAGCCAATCCTCACGTACAAAAGTGTTAATACGGTTATTGACCAGCAGTTTCGCTTCAAGAGCCCATATGGAACCGGTATCCGGATCTTTATCCCAGTAAATATTTGTTTCACCCAGCAGCTCCCATAAATTAGGCAGCAGGTCTTTGTTATCTTCAACCAAGGAGCTGATATCCGTCACTCCGCCCATATCCGAATAGGTCTGGATCGTCGGATAGTCATAGGTGACACAGATATCCGGCGCATTATCGGCCGCAAGGAGATTGTTAAGCTGCTCAACCTCTGTCCAGCGGGGAACCGGTACAAAGGTAACCTCAATGTTATGATCCCGAAGCATACCTTCTTTAATATAATTTGTGTAGTAGTTATCTTCCGGTTTGGAACCGCCGTCGTTGGCGCGGTCATATACTTCGACCGTAATTTGTCTTGTTTTCACAAATTTGCCGTCCACAATTTCCGCATTTTCCGTACTGTCTGCCGTGCTGCCTTCAATTGCAGCATTGCCGCCTGCAGTCGTTTGCTGATTCCCGCTGCCGTCTGTTTCTTTTGCTTTACTGCAGGCGGTAAGGGATCCTAGTATCATGCAACAAACAAGCAGGATCGTAATAATTTTTCTCATTCTTTTTCCTCCTTTATTATTTAAATATGTGATAAATGACATATTACGTCCGCGAAATAAGATATTCCTTTCCTGCACTCATTCCTTTACCGCGCCTAGGGTTGCGCCTGTAATAAAGTATTTCTGCAGCCAAGGATAAACCAGTAAGATCGGTACCGTGGCAAACATGACCGTTGCCGCCTTGAGGGTCTCGGAGAGGCCAGGACTGGAAAAGCCCTCCTTTGTTGCGACCTCAACGCTTGTAACGTTATTGAGGATGTTGTATAACAGCAACTGAATCGGATGGAAGCGCCTGTCATTCATGAACATCAGCGCATCGGAAAAACCGTTCCATCGTCCGACCGCGTAGAAAAGGGCTACCGTAGCAATCACCGGAGTGGATAAGGGCAGGTAAATTTTTATGAGTATCTGAATATAACCTGCACCGTCTATCTCCGCAGATTCCCGAAGGCTTTCGGGGATACCGTATAAAAAGCTGCGCATGATTATCATATTAAATACGCTCAGACATCCCGGAATAATAAGCACCGACGGTTTGTTTAACATATCCAGGTCTTTCAGAAGCAGATAGAACGGAATGGTACCTGCATTAAAGTACATGGTAAGGATAATTAAGGTATTGAAAAAACGCCGTCCTTTAAGCTTATCAAAGATGAGCGGATATGCACAAACAGTGGTCATAAAGAGTGACAGGGCGGTGCATATAACGGTCAGAATCGCAGT
Organism: Bacillota bacterium; assembly: GCA_023391695.1. Lineage (GTDB taxonomy): Bacteria > Bacillota > Clostridia > Lachnospirales > Lachnospiraceae > Anaerocolumna. The sequence continues at coordinate 110,702 of JAEWAK010000051.1, read as the reverse complement.
CCACCCAAGAGACCATACGTACTTGGCATCGCTTAATACCGTTTTATAAGCGTCGAAATTCAATCCTACCGGCCATAGTATAACCTGATTGCGGATTAACGCTTCCGAAGAACTGAGGGAACGGGCTAAAACGTAAAGGAGCGGCAGCAAACATACTAAAATAATCAAAAAACAGATGAAAGCAACAATCAGATCGCCAATTTTAGTAGCTTTCGATTTTATCATAATAAATACCTCCTCATTTATATATCTTTCTTACCAAACACCGCGTTCACCAAACTTTTTGGCAATGGCATTCGCCGCAAATAAGAAAATGACACAGATGACAGATTGAAAAAGGCCTACCGCCGTAGTCAGCGAAAACTGTAGTCCGCGTACACCATTTGTATATACAAAGGTAGATATAACATTGGATACGCCTTTGACCAGATTATTGCCCAAAGCATACGGACGGTCAAATTCACTGCCCATAATCCGGCCGAGACTCAGGATAAGAAGGACAACTATGGTGGAACGAATCCCCGGTAATGTTATATGCCACATTTTTTTAAAGCGGTTCGCACCGTCAACCGAGGCAGCCTCATACAGCTCGGGATTGATGCCTGCAATCGACGCCAGATAGATAATGGTGTTCCAGCCGACACTCTGCCAGATTCCCAAAAATATGTAGGTTACCACCCAGTGTGCGGGATCGTTGAGGAACTGGACCGAAGCAAAGCCCATACGATTCAGTATCATATTCACAAGGCCATCGGTGGGTGCAAAAAGCTGCAGTGCCAGACCGGAGATAATAATCCAGGAAAGGAAGTGGGGCAGGTAAACTATGGTCTGGGTAACGCGCTTGAAGCGTTTAAATGTCAGCTCGTTAAGCAGTAATGCCAATATGATCGGCGCCGGAAAACCGATTACCAAATCCAGAAAGTTCAGTAAGACCGTATTACGCAGCGCATAGAGGAAATCACGGTTGGAAAAGGCTTTGATGAAATATTCGAATCCATGGTCCGATGCCCATCCCATATCCCAGACGTTTTGAATAATGCTGTATTTCTTGAAAGCAATCAGTATGTAAGCCATTGGTGTATAACGGAAAACCAAAAAGTATATGACCGGCAAAGCCAGTAAAAGATAGAGCGTCCAATAGCGTTTAATATAAATACGAGTCCTCCTGAGCTTTATGGCAGGCTGTTTTATCTGAGAATTTTTCATTTCCGCACCTCTTTCTTCATAATAAGATGTAAATGCCAATACAAGTCTTGATGCTGTTCCCATATCATAACAAATATATTAGTATATTAATATGATAACGAACTTCCCGGATATACTCAATAAAACCAGTCATTCGCAGCAACTATTCGTAATATAATGACAATTATTAGTAATTTACAGGGACACTCCTTTCAACATGCAGAAAGCGTTTTTTCCTCATAGGACGAGCTTTTCTGAGATAGAATAAAGAGTGTGTACCTTGGCAAACTTTTCGTACCGAGCGTGGTCAGCAAAGCCGACATATTCTTTTTCCCACAAGTATGCCTCCTGCCGGTCGGGCTTTTTTGTGCAATAGGATACAATATCCTGTTGCACAAAAAAGCAAGGGAATAAACGAAACTCCGTTCTGCCCTTGCTTTCAGCAATATTCTTATAACTCTGTATAAGCCGTTTTAGTTTATCTTTCTGACTGAATCCCGGATGACAAGCTCCGGCTTTAACATAACAGTTTGCTTTATCCCATAAATTTTATAATAATTTTACCATAAGGAAGTTATTTCCGCAATCCGGATCAGGAAAACATTTCCATAAGCAAAAGACTCTCCGGGCTCAATTCTTAATCCTTTAGAAAGATAACCGCACCGATCAGAAACAATATCATACCGGTCATCTTTTTAAAACTGATTTGTGCATTGTTAATAAATGCATCAATGAGCAGGCCGCTTACCATCTGTCCTGCAAGAATTAAGATTAATGTATTTGAGATACCCAGTTTTGGAATGGCTTTCGAAGACAGATATATAATAAATGCTCCAAAGAATCCTCCTATCAGCCAGACCGGATTCACGTCAGACACTTTGGCATACCTTGGGACATTTCCCAGTAACAGATTAATCAGCAGCATAAATGTCATACCTACAATCAGGCTGTGTAAAGTTGCAATGCTTGGTGTTAAGTATTTCCCAAGCTGTGAATTGATGCTCGATTCTATGGTAGTGAAAATCCCTGCCAGGATAGCCAGCAGCATAGAGAATATGCTCATATAAAATCTTCCCCCAAATATCTATAATCATAAATATGAGGGGGAAGGTTATTATATACGAACCGAATATTGAAATGTCAAATTATTAGAATCTATTCCACCACTATTATTATTTCTGCAATCGGCCGAAGGCCGCTGTCTGCTACTGCAATACGCAATTACTCACAATTGCGTTCCCGTTGCCTCTCCCTGCTAAAAAATTAACCGTAAGGGTTTCGCCGGTTGCCAGGGTCGGATCCCAGGAAGCATTTCTGACTATATTATGGCCATTTTCACTGCTGACCAGGGTTGCCCCATATACATCCGTTACGACTCTGTCAAAGTCAAAAGCCAGGGTCCAGCCATTTGTAAAATGCGTTCCTGTGGTATTCGTTACGTTTAAAGAGCCCTGGCACCCGTCACTCCAATCATTTGTCATGGAGAAATCGTATTCCACATTGCTTTCCGTAATCTGATAACCGGTGACATTGCCGTTTAATTTCGTAATGCTGTATTTCACGGAAGTACCGTCGTAGAAATCAATAACCAGAGTATAGGTGCCATCCGGAACGGCATTATTATACCAGTTCATTAACCCCAGAAGGTTCTCACCGTAATTTACTGCGAATTCACTGCCGTACTGCATATAATCACTGGCCCAGGTATTCCCTGATTTCGGGTTGCCGGATTCATCATAGGAAGTAATTCTCCTTACCAGTTTACCGTTAAAATCTGCCGGAATCAGGGTGGTAGGATAGGTAGGGGTCCCATCCGTATCATATCTTGCCATATATCCGTCATCCTCGCGGATCGGCGCATCGATATCACGAAGAACCGCAGTACCGGTGTAGTTGATAAATTCATGCCAGTCACTGCCGGCTGAAAATACAAATTTTAAATCTGCTTTTACCCCATAATCTCCTTTAATCAGACTCGATATATAGCTGCCGGATAAGGTAACGGTTTCATCCTCATAAGTATAATCGGTCCCTTCCGTCAGCCTGGTGCTGCCGTTGTATATCGCCGCGAAATCATTGCCGTTTAAGGTAAGGGGTATTTCAATACTCTCGGCTGCACTGCTGTTGGTTACAAACAGGTTGTCAAGACCCACTGCATAGGAGGACCGCTCCGTCATGGAGGTTTCTACAATATCCCCCCAGGTTTTGTTATAGAATTCACCGGTATTACGGTTAATGATACTTCCGCTGTCCCAGAGCATGGTACACATACCCAGTTCCTTTGCCCGGTAATTCATATATTCGAAAAATTTAACCATTTCGCCGTCTTCCAGGCTGTTTGGCGTACCCATATTAAACAGGCCGTATTCCCCGACTACCACACCGATTCCGTTGGCGGTAAAGGTCTGTTTTAGACTGTCATAAAATTCGTCCACCGCATCCCTGGCCGACCCTCCCCTGTGTACCTCATCAAATTCGGATACACCGATATTACAGGTAAATGCATAAAGGGAAGTGGAATAATAATGTACCGTGGCAATTACATTTTCATCCTTCAGGCCTTTTATAAAATCCACCAGGTACTGGCTGTAAACCACGCCGTGGTTGGTATAAGAGGTAGGCAGTACCAACATCCTTGTGGCATTGTTGCCGCCTGAAGCACGGACGGTATCATAAAAGGCCTGGTTAATTGCTCCCACGAACTGATTCTGCTCCGCATCCGTTGCACATACGGTGAAATAAACTTCATTTGCGGATTCGAACATCAAATGATCGCCGTAGTCTTTAAAGCGGTCTGCCAATTGGGTCCAAAGAGAAACAAATTTCACATATTCTTCCGAGGAAGTATTTCCATCCCAGTATCTCAGCCATTCGGAGGAGTCGTGATGCAGGTTTATCATTACATAAAATCCGGCATCCAAAGCATAATTAACTACATTTTCATAACGTTGTAAAAATTCTTCGTTAATCTGATAATCCGCATCCGTTCTGGTAAATGTGGTAAATGGAATGCGGATGCTTTTAAAGCCTTTTTCTTTCAGATCATCCATATACTCCCTGGTCACTTCCGGGTTTCCCCAGGCAGTTTCGTCATCAATTTCAGAATGGTTAATACGGTCAAAGGAATCAAAGCTGTTACCAAGATTTACACCTGTTCCCATTGCATCAACATATTGCTCTGATGGGGTTTTCTCAGCCGCTGACACTGTCTTTCCTGTAAAAGGTATTACGGTTAATCCCAATACCAGTATCAGGCTCATAGCTGCGGCTATGGCTTTACCAAATTTTCTCATTGTACATTCTCCCTTTCTAATTCTTTTTGATAAACAAACAAAATTATCCGGTTTCTGAGCAGTAAACATGAGGTCAATACAGAAAGCAATATTTTCAGGCACTCCCCCCTTTATCTTTATTGTACCGTAACCTTAGTATCCGCCCGACAAATAAGTGAAACTCTTGGCTTCCCATTCTGATGCTTTATAAGAAAGACTTAACCCCTGCTCCCCAAAAGGTATTTTTAGCCTGCCCGTACCTTAAGTCAAAGCAGAATCTGTTTCATTAAGTCCTTTAATTCTTCATATATCTCACAATTTTCGAAAGAAAAATCATAAGGCAGCTTTAAAATCCGGTCTTTCGTATGACGCCCCAGTTCCGGCAGCAGGATATGGTCTTTCTGAAGGACATAAAGCCCTGCCCTCAGCCGAAACTGGAGGAGATACCGTTCTTCTTCCGTGATGGCTCGAAACCATTCCTCCCCGACCAGATCCAGTATCCGGTATGCCTGCTCCTTTTCTATATCCTGGGTCCATTCTTTGTTCACCCTTCCTGCAAGCTTCATCCACTCCGAAGATTGTTCCGGTGATACCATGCCCATAAAATGTGCGTCCTTATAGCACCACAGGAGCCAGTCGATTTTTCGCTCCTCCATCAGTTCCAGGGTATCCTTTAAAAGCTTAAGGGTAAATTCCGGCTCCCCGCAGTCGGCCCCATAGCCAAATTCCCCACAGAAGACCGGAAGATCAAACTGATCACGGATTTCTAAGAGCTTATCCAGTCCCTGTGCAATTTTCTTCTTCCTGATCTGCCTGTCCAGGGACCTTTCCAAAAGATCCGGATGCCATACGGTGGGATAATAATGAAAGCTGAGAGCCAGCAGTTCATCTTTAAAATGCTCAAGCCCCGAAAAATCCATTGAAAACCGGTCTCCCTCCAGAACTATAATATGATTCCGGTCTGCTTCCCGGATGGCCTTTATGGTTTCTTCATAGAATTCATTCAGTACCGGCCATTTTGCCATAGCCGGTTCATTTAAAAGGTCATACCCCATCAGATAGGTTTCTTCCCGGTACCGTCTGGCAATGGCTCCCCAGAGCTTCGTCATCTGCTGTCTGAAAAGCTGGTATTCCCAGAACAGGGGCGCTCCATAGGAATTATCCGAATGCCAGTCCGGATTCTGTGCTCCGGGAGTTGTATGTAAGTCAATCAGAGCAAAGATTTCATACTTTCTGCAAAGGGCAAACAGCCTGTCAAAGGATAAAAAGCCCTCTTCCAGATATTTATCGATATGATTGTCATCTATAAATAAGCGGTAATTAAAGGGCACACGTATAAAGTTCACTCCGCACTCCTTTAACAGTTTAAAATCTTCTTCCTTAAAAAATTCTTCCCGATACGTTTTAAAAAATCCAGTTGCCGCCTCCAGCCCGTATTCTTTCTCAAAAGCGGACTTTATCATCTGTTCGGAGGCCGGAAGTCCGAGCATAAAATGCTCCAGGTTCAGCCAGGTTCCGATCCCAAAGCCGCGAAGCCGGATGGGCCTGCCGTTATAAACGAAATGTCTGTTCTCAATCTGTATGTATTCCATGATTTGTCCTCACAGTCTGCCCAATTAATTTAAAATTATTTACACTATGCGTGTTTCTCTATATATGAGTATTCTCTCTGATTTAAGCAATTTTTCTCTTTATAAATCTTTTTCTGTTTATGAGTAGGTAACAAGGCTTGGAATAAGAAGGCCTTGCCTCAGTTCGCTATTCACTTTGCTTTCTTTATCGCCATTCATTGTCGAAATCGATCTTTTACTACTATATTTTACATATTCTGTCTCAAAATTAACATATTATTCCAAATAATACAAGGTTGATTTTATATCAACCCCCCTGTCCCTTCCCATTATCATCGCTTTGCTTTCGGATAAACTCATACAGATTCATGGAATGAATCAGGGAGATGACTTCGCCTACGGATTTTTTATTAAACTTCTGAAGAATATTACGGATCTGGGTTTTGACCGTTGACATTTCCACATAACGTATTTTACAGATTTCTCTTCTCGTCTTATGCTGCAGCAGCAGATTTAATATCTCCATCTCCGTACCGGTAAGGGATGTCACAATATTCACAGCATACAAAAAACTGCTTTCATAGGATTTCACCCGTTTGAATTCACCCAGGATTTTTGCCGCCAGTTCGGGACGAAGGGGAGCTTTCCCGTAATAAACATTCCGGATACTTGCTATGACCTCGGAGGGTCCGGCATTTTTTAAAATATAATCACATACCCCGAATTGAAATGCCGTATATATCAGTTCATCTTCTTCATATACGGTAAGGATAATGATCTTAAGATCACTGTATTGCTCCAAAAGCTCTTTGGCCGCCCTAAGCCCCGCATCCTTACTCTCCATCTCAATATCCATAAGGAGCACATCCGGCCGGGTATTATAGGTTTGTATAACCGCTTCTTTCCCGCTGGCCACATCGGCTATAACCTGAATGTCTTCTATTCCCGACAGCATTTTCACATATCTTTTGCGGATTGGTTCCATATCTTCTGCAATTAATACACGGATTACATTCTCAGACATATTTACCGGACCTTCTCTCTTTTCATTAAGTTTGTGGATACTCATTAAGATTTATTATTATTGTTCTTTTTCCTAAATCCCTATATTGCGTAAATTTTTTCATTCATGATCGAAAAAAACAAAATTGAAGTGTTCAGACATCAGTTTACCGGTACGCTGGGCACAGCGTTGCATAAATAATGCTTAATATCAGTGCCTGATATTTGTTTCAGGGCAAGGCGGCTCAGTGGTGCCTGTGCGTTCTTCCGGCAACGCGGCATTGGCGCGAACAGCAGGTACTGAATTAAGTTTTATTTACGAAAAGTTATACTGGTAACAGACCGGGAAGTATACACCGTATGGTAACCTGTACCATATCCTGTCAGGAAATATATTTGTTCAGGTCCGGAAGTAAGATCCGGAAGTTGGTTCCGGCGTGTTCCCGGCTTTCCACTTCAATTTTACCTTCATGGGCCATAATAATACGGTGGGTTAACGCAAGGCCGATACCCCAGTGCTTTGTTATGGGCTTGGAAGAATATAAGGGGGTAAAGATATTTTTTAAGTTCTTTTCGGCAATTCCGATCCCACTGTCTAAAACGGATAGAACGATCCAGTTACCGATATGCTGGAGACTGACCGTTATTTTTTTATTCTCCTTTGGAAGGGTTTCCATAGAATCAACGGCATTTTCTATAATATTTTTGACGGCCTGCTCAAAATAAACCGGGTCTAACATTACATTGGGAACATCGGGCTCCAGCTCGGTGATTACCTGGCAGTTCAATAAATTACTTTTCATTCGCTCCATAATATCTGCCAGAAATGTCTTTATGTCCGTTTCAACCAAATTAAGTTCCGACCTTTTCGTACTCCGATGTATGGTATCCAGCCTCCGGTAGAGATTATTACAGCGGCCAAGCAGATCCTGTACCCCTGCTTCGCTCTCCTTCGTAACCTGAAGCAGTTCAATTTCCGACTGAAGGGCCAGCAGTTCATTTTTCATATAGTGGCAGAAGATCTTGGAGGTGGTATCCGCCGCATCGATCTGTTTTGTAATGGTAAATTCCTTCTTTTTCATTCTCCTTTTTATCCCGGCCAGTTCATAAATACAGAAAGCACACAAAAAGGTTGTTATAAGAAGATAATAGGGATACGCCGTATAAATAAACTGATTGCTGCTTAAGGGTACGGAACGGTAAGTCGTATAGTCCGCAATTTTTGAAATTTTAACCAAAAAGGCCGGGGAAAACCAGAAAATGATTATATATGACAGCATGATCAGTGTATAGCAGACTCCTTCCCCGATTAAAAAACTTCTTAAAAAATGCAGGAAATATACTTTTTTATAGGCAAAACATAACCGGAGGATGCTAAAGATTATAATACCGGTATTAATAGTGACCGTAGCCCTGTGAAAGGTATCTGACAAAAATTTGATCTGGCTTATGTTTAATAAATCCGGATAGCAGAAAAAATAAATCCGGTACTGAATGCCGGGATCATAAACGATAAGTTCCGTCAAAAGCACGACCGGCAGGATGAATTTAAAATTATGGGGTCTGTGGAAGGCTATCTTCTCCTGATAGGAATCGGAAAAATGATATCCGAAATATATAACGGCCAGGGAGGATAAGTTCAGCACCCGAATAATAACATTCTTTGGTATATTGACAAACATAAGGTATTTCCATACTGATTTGGGAAGTGAAAAATAATTGTTTACCACGTTATAGTAGTACGTATCCTTTGACAGATAAAAAATCATGGAAAATATGGTTACTACATAGGCAATTAAAGTCGCCGCCAGGTATTTGGAGGATACCTGGTTATCTTTTTGCAGAAGCAGATAAGTAAAAATAAATACGATTACCAATACGAAACTGAACATGGCTTTTTCCTCCTTCTACGTCAAAAGAGTATCCCCAGTTTACTATTGCCCATAAAGTTTACCAGAAAGCGGGAAATATGGCCTGTGGGCAGGAATTATTGCTCCGGTTTTCTGAGACTTTTGCTCCACTCCACTTGCACCAATCGCCTGGCGGTATCCTTTATTGAACTTTAATTTGTTTTTCACAAGAATTATCCGTATTTATTGACGAAATTCCTTATAAAAATTATAATATAGGTAATCTTAAAACACAATGAAGCATCTGGTTCATTTCGGAAGGGATAAGACATGAAGAACAGATTATGTATCGGTATATTGGTTGCCGCAGCCTTCGTAACCATAGGTTCGGCGGTAGTTTTAAGCAGTAATCAAAAAAGTAACAGTACGGATATCTCCGGCAGCAATCCTGCCGGGCCTCAAAACAATACCGGCGCGGATAAGGCCATACTGGATTACTATACCTGGGATGATGAAGAATCCTACATCACTCCCGTTATCGACGCCTATAACGCCTTACAGTCCTCTGTCCAAATTAAACTCCACGTATTAAACAGTACTAATTATGAAGCTGATATCAAAGTACTTTTAGACGCAGATACCAAAATCGATTTGGTTGGTATCAAGGGAATCTCCCAAATGGTACAGATTAAAGATAAAGGACAGCTTATCGACCTTACCTCCTACATTAAAAATAATGATATGGACGTGACTGCCTACGGCAGCATGTTTAATGATATTGCCATAGACGGCAGGTATTACGGCATACCAAGCAGGAGCACCTGCTGGGTCCTCGTCTATAATAAGGATCTTTTTGACAAAGCAGGTATTCCTTATCCGGAGCACCTGACCTGGGAGGAATACCGGCAGTTAGCCAAATCCCTGACCAGAGAGGAAGGTGGGAATACAATATACGGCGGCTACTGGGTTCCCTGGTGCTACAATTTTGCTGCCATCCAACGCTCCTCCTATCTGATCGACGATGATCTATCCCTGGCAAGGGAGTCCCTTGAACTGCTGAATACCTTTTATAATATTGACGGTTCCCATATGAGCTATCGGCTGCTGACCGACCAGGAGGTGAATGTCCGAAAGGAATTCGAAAAAGGTACCATTGCCATGATGCCCCAGGGTGAATGGGTTTTAAATATGCTTATGGAGGATGAACGAAAAGGCCTTACCGATATTAACTGGGATATCGCCCCCATGCCTGTATTTGAAGGCCAGGAATCCGGTATTACCTGGGGACAGTACCAGTTTGCCGGCATTGTACAGGATACTCCCTACCCTGAGGAGGCCTTTGATTTTGTACAGTTTCTCTGCGGGGAAGAAGGTGCCCGCATTTATGCCGGAAACGGCATTATTCATGCCTATTCCAACGACGAAATCCGGCAGCTCTATTTAAACGCCGTGGGGAAAGAATCTGCAGCCATCTTCTTTGAAGCGAAAAAAGTCCAGGAACAGCTGGCAATCTCCGGTTATCAGGATGTGCTGGATGCCTTCGGCCAATGTGCGGAAGAATACTTTCTCGGAAATAAAACCATTGCCGAGGCCATGTCCGGGTTTGAAGAAATGCGCAGGGATATATTATCAAAGTAAAACTTATATCTTTATCCTTTTACCCCCGTAAAGGCAACTCCCTCCACGATGTATTTTTGTGCAAATGCATAAACAATGACGACCGGAATCAGCGAAATTACCGTACCTGCCATAATCGCACCATAGTCCGTGTCAAATTCCCGCTTAAAGGTGGCAAGGCCTAACTGGATCGTTTTCTTCGTATTCGTATCCAAATAAATCATAGGCCCCATGTAATCATTCCATACATTGGTAAAGGTCAGGGCCGTTAAGGTCGCAAGTCCTGTTTTACTAAGGGGCAGGGCAATCTTCGTATAGATTTTAAAGGGGCCGCAGCCGTCAATTTTCGCGGCTTCATTTAAGCTGCCCGGAATGCTTAACATATTCTGCCGCATGATAAATACGCCAAAAGCACTGAAGGCTCCTGTCAGGATCAGGGATAAATGATTATCATAAAACCCCAGTTTCTGTACGACCATGAACTGCGGAATCATAATGGCATGCCAGGGAACCATCATGGTAGCCAGGTAGCCTAAAAATATTTTGTCCCGTCCCGGAAAATTCAGCTTGGCAAAAGCAAAGGCTGCCATGGAACAGGTAATGAGCTGCAGCACCGTTACGCAAATCGTAATTTTGGCCGTATTTAAGAAATAGACGGGAAAGGGAATTTTATTAAAAACCGTATCATAGTTAACCGAACGGAACACCCTTGGAATCCACTGGATCGGTTTTGTAAAGATTTCCGTTTTCGCTTTAAAGGATGCACTTAACATCCAGCCAAAGGGCACGATCATGATAAAAGCAACAACCAGGCATAGAATAAAAACAATTATTATGCTTAATTTTATTTTCTTTCTGTCTCTTGGGAATTTATTTTCACTCATGGATATCACCTTTCTTTCCTCTCTTCCAACCCTGACGCCTTTGCGGCATCTCAGATAATGAGTGTGAAAATGCTCTTTCTTCACACTTCACGACATGACCGCCAGCAGGCGGTCCCAAATGGCACCGGGGAACCAGGATAATTAAGTCACTCCGATTTATCCTATTTCACAAGAAACTACAAAGCAGTTTCTTTGTGCCTACATATCGTCATTGACCCATTTTTTCTGTGCTTTCCACTGGAGCAAGGTGAGCAGGAATACGATCAAAAACAGGAAATACCCTATGGCAGCGGCATATCCCATCCTTCCGTAGCGGAACGCCTCCTGGTAGACCCGCATGACCAGAACGGTGGTAGCCCGGCCGGGTCCCCCTTCCGTTGTTACATTAATAATATCAAAAACCTGGAAAGAGGCGATGAAAGTTAAAATGGTAACCATAAAGGTAGTCGGTGAGAGCATGGGCCAGGTTATGTACCGGAAAGCTTTCAAAGGTGTGGCACCGTCCATCTTGGCCGACTCATATAAATGAGCCGGTATGTTTTTTAATCCCCCCAGAAACATGATCATATAGTAACCGGCCTGTTTCCATACAACTACAATCACAATAGACAAGAGGGCCGTTGTGGTACCCCAGAACCATTTCGGCGGATTATCCACCCCTAGTGCCAAAAGCAGCTGGTTAACCGGGCCGTTTTTTGCTTCAAATAACTGGAGCCATACGCATCCTACCGCAACCATTGAGGTCAGATTGGGGAAAAAATATATTGTCTTAAACCCATTTCCGAAATATAATTTATTGTTCAGCATCAAAGCCAGAAATAGGGAAAACAAGATCGTAAGGGGTACGCTTGTAAAAGTATAAAACAGGTTATTTTTAAGAGCAATCTGAAAACTGCTGTCCGAAAACATATCAATATAATTTTTAAAGCCAATCAAATTCAATTTGCCAAAACCGGTATAATCCGTCAGACTCACAACAAACCCCATAATCACCGGAATTGCCGTAAAAACAAAAAACCCGATCAGATTAGGGAGCAAAAATAAATAACCCGCCAGCCATTCCCTCCGGTTTAACTTTGAGCTTCTTATCCTTCTTTCTTTCTGCTGCATCTTAATCAGTCCTCCATGTCACTGTCAATCAGGGAAAAACGAATTTATGAAGTTCCGGTGCCCGGACTTACCGGAGCACCGGAATAACTTAAAGCATCACCCAACATTTCAATACCTTATTTGGCATTGATCTCGTCCCTTCTCTGCTTATATTTATCGAAAGCCTCCTCTAAGGTACCGTTGCCGACCAGGGAATCATTCAGTTCTTCTTTAAATGCCGTATTCAGCTCTTCATAATGTGAATCCAGCCCCTGTTCCATACCGACCCTGGCGGAGAATACATATTCCGCCCCGGGAACCGTAACCTTCTGTTTATAAATTTCAAGGGCCGAATCCGAAGGAAAGGCAGGAACATTGGAGTTCTGGGCATATATACCCGCACCCTCGTCACTGTAGCAGGCGAACTTGATAAAATCAAAAGCCGCTTCCGGATTTTTACTCTTAGCAGCGATACTGAAACAGGAAGTACTCCCGACCGTGGATTCGGCAGCGGCACCGTCAAATACCGGCAGCGGAGCAGCACACCAGGTAAATTCCGGATTAGCAGCGGGGAAAATTAAAAAGGTCCAGTCACCGTTAATCATCATATAGGTTTTTCCTTCCGCAAAGAAGGAATTAATATCAAAGGAGCCTGACATTTCTTCAATGCTTGGATGGCTCTTATCCGTTACATACCATCTTTCCAGATACTTTGCATACTCCAGGGTCTTGGCAAGGTTTTCATCGGTCAGATATTCGCCGGCAGCCGTTGCACCAAGATTCATGGTCCAGTTGGGAACCACACCACCCCATAAATCATCGGTTGTCAGTGATTTAGCCAGTTCCGTATATTGTTCCCAGGTAAGGTTGACGGGATATTCTGCTCCCGCCGCATCAAATAAGTCTTTGTTATACCACAACAGCCAGCAGGATTTGGAAGTACTTAAGCCGTAGGTGTTACCTTTGTCTACGAAAGCCTGGCCCATATCCCCGTATTTGGTTATGTCAACATTAGCCGCTGTTATCATATCATTTAAGGCAAGCAAAGCTCCGGTATCCGCCAGCTGTCTGGTCTGCGGGCCGCCCCGGACCCAGAAGCAGTCAATATCCGCTCCGCCCGAAAGCATAACCTTAACTTTGTCATCATAATCATCATTTGCAATAATGGATAAATTCACCTTTACACCCGTATTTTTGGCATTGTAGGCATCTACTAATGCCCTGGCAATGGCTTCATTGTCGGAATGTTCATAAAAATTGATTTCTACCGGATTCCCTGCGGATGCTGCGGGACTTTCCTCCGTTCCTGCTGCCGTGCTGCCATCCTTTGACCCGGTTTGTGGTGCGGAAACATTATTCGTGCCCCTGCCGCAGGCCCCTAAACTGAATATGAGTACCATGACAATCAGAATTGATAATAGTTTTTTTGTTTTCATAGTAACCCTCCCTTTCTTTTATACTTATACCCTAACATCCATGGTGAAATATGCATAGGTTTATCTTTTATCATCCCGGTTTCTTATACATTCCTTCGAAAGTTTTACTGTCCTGCCTGTCTTAAGATAAGCAGGGAAAAGGATCGTTTACGCTGCAAATTTCAGATGATTTGTGAAGTATTTTAGAATTATAACAAAAAAAGAACAGATCATGCATTCCTACATACTCTGTTCTCTCTTGAGGTTTTGAAATCTTAACTTAATGATATTAATTTAGCTGCAGCCCCTCTTCCTTCTGCTGCCGCTTAAGACAGCAGCCGGCATATTGCTGCATGTTTTTCACAAATCACCATTCGATAGCCTTTACTATTAAGCCAATTGTCAGGTGTAAGAGAACCTGAATCAGGGAATTATTCCAATCTTTCTAATGTGTCTAAAATATGGTCACTGACCTTTAACGCAGAATTCAACATCTTTAATGGATAATACCAGACTTTTTCAGGTTCTGCGCAAAAACTCCGAAGATTTCGTTCAGTCGTTTCTTGGTAAGGCAGCCATACAGGGTAAAGATGATACCGAAAACCAAAAGCATCAGTATATCTTTCATAAGGTTGTCAAAGGTTACCCCGTATATTGCTTCCCTGAGTCCGTTAATCGCATAGGTAAAGGGCATAAACTTATTAATAACCCGGAAAAATACCGGGGTAACCTGAATGGGGAAAGTACCTCCCGAGGCAGTCACCTGAAGAAGCAGTAATATTATGCCAAGTGCTTTTCCCACATTGTTTAAGGTTGAAACCAGCGAATATATGATCATGGAAAAGATCAGGCTGTAAAAGGAACAGAGCAGGATAAACAAAACCGGATTATGTATCGGGATCCGAAGTATGAACAGATCTCCCAGGGCCGTTACCATTCCCTGTGCCAATGCGACCATTGCGAACAAAAGATACCTTCCAAAGTACTCTTCCCTTGGTGAGCAGGACAACTCCGTACGATCCACCCTGGTTTTAAGCAATGCCCCCAGAAACATCCCGCCGACCCAGAGTGCAAGGACGGAATAAAAGGGCGCCAGTCCTTTTCCGTAGTTCTCGGATACATATACATCGTGAGAAGAAAGTACAACCGGTGAGGAAAAATATTCGCTGTCTTCCTCTACGTCCCTGTGGACCAGGTTGATTAAATCATCATAGGTCACTTCCCCGCTTATTTTATCAATTTTACCGGTTATCGTAGTTACCGCGGACTGGATATCCGGGACTTCTTTCTTCACTTTCTCCAGTCTGTCCAGGGTAGTTTCCCCGTTTTTTGCCGCATCGTCGGAGAAACTGCTCATATCGTCCAGGATATCTTTCGTATTCCCAAGTACTCCGTTCATATCCTGAAATAAAGCGGAACCGTCTGCCAGGTTATTCTCCAGATTTTTAAGGGCTTCGTCATCCATGCTGTTTAACAGGGTACCGACAAAGGAATTGGCAGCAAAGGCCGCATCTTTTATATCCTCCAGTGCGGTAACCATCCTGTTGCTGTCCTTTACCGAATCGTTTAAATCACCGAATTTATTACTCAGCAGCTCAACCTGTTCATTGATATCCTGCGTACCGGAACTGATTTTGCCGCTTCCCTCCTTCTGTATTCTGGCTAACTCAGTGCTGCAGCGGGATAAAATATCCTGAATATCCTTTAAGGTAACACTTATGCTTTCGGAATATTTATTTACGTCCGTACCAAGATCTGAAATATCATCTGAAAAATCATCACTTACGTCATCAATTTTACGAAAAAGCGATTCTGCACTCTTTAACTCTTTCTTCACATCATGACTGCTTGAACTTAAGGACTGCCTTACCTTGTCTGTTTCCCGGGTCAGGTTGTTCAGGTTATTTTCCAGATCATTAAGGCCGCTGTTATTTAACGATTCCGATAAAGCCTGCAGATTGCCGATAATTGCAGTATTCGTAGTGATGATTACACTGAATAAATCCGAAGAATTTTTAAGCATGCTGTTTATATTTTTCAAACCGGTTTCCAGTGAATCAATTATAGAGGCCATATCTTCGGCAGAATGGCTGTTTTTTAGCTGTGTTAACAAATTTTCAAGCTGCTTAAGAACACCTTCCAGGTCGCTTAAAGCTTGCCCTGCCTGGGAGTTGTAACTGCCGGAGAGGTCCTGTGTTATCTTCTCCAGAGAAGAGTTCAGCTGCCCCAGATGATTATCCAGAGAAACTATGGTCTCTTCACTTACCGGACCGCCTTTTAGATTGTTTAGATCTTCTATTATTTTATTGTTGACTGCAATAATATTGCCGAATACCTTTTGATTCTGTCCCAAAATGCCGTTGATTGTTTTTAAACTGTTAATAAGGGAAGTAATGGAAGTGGTTATATTTTTTATTCCGCCGCCATTATTGATGGAATCCACCAGCCCGGCCAATTCCCTGCTGATATTTTCAAGGCTTGCCAGAGCACTGTCACCGGCTTCATATATGTCATCGGCCTGATCCTCCAGATCATCCAGGTTATCTGCGAGATCATCGCAGAGATTTCCCAGTTTCGTAAGTAAGGACTGGGTCTCGGAGAGATCCCCGGTACTTTCGCTTATATCGGATAAAAGCTCCAGCATATTGTCGATATCGTTTGAAATATCAGTATTTAGTTCCATTACGTCCGATATCCCTCCACTATTTACCAGTAAAAGGTCATCACTGATCTCATTGGCATCCTCTTTTAACTCAGTGAGGTTATCTCTTAACTTACTGATATCGTCGTTAAAGACCGGTTTACCGGTTTTAATTTCATTCGAGAGATATTGTGCATCCCCGGATATGTCCATAAACAATGCTTGTATGGAAGCCAGATCCGCCCTTAATTCAGGTGAATAATGGTCAATATTATCATTCGTACTTGAAATAGCATCCGACATGTTATCATTGAATTTAACCAGGTCATCAATGGTATTCTCTACAAACATAAAATCTTCACTTGCCGAATCAATTTTAATTACACCGTTTTCCATATGGCCGGACAGGTTGTTCAACCTGTCCGGAAGTTCATTAACCTCTTCATTGATATGGTCTAAAAGTTTGACCGAATTTTTAAACTCCGGATAATCCTCTTTTAAGTCCGTACCGATAGTATTGATTTTTTCTAAAATCTTCTGGACGGCCGTCTCAATTATATTGGTACTGATTTCTGTTTTCAGGGTATTGGTTGCCGTATCAATAATTTTGGGGGCAATGGCATTTAATTTTTGGTTTTTATAATAATCAATGCTTAGCTTTTTCGGGTGTTCATCCGTTATGGTGGTAAGGGAAAGGGAGAAATCCTCCGGTATAATAATGGCTGCGTATACTTGCCCGTTTTCGACCATTTTTATCCCTTCGTCCTTACTGTCACAAAAGATCCAGCCCAGTTTGTCATTAGTTTTCAGGTTCGATATAATTTCCGCCCCGATATTAAAATCGATATTAAATATGTTTCCTCCGGCGTCCTCATTAATAACGGCTACTTTCAGCCCTTTTGTGTTGCCGTAGGGGTCCCAGGAGGCATATATGTTGAGCCATGCATAAACAGGTGGTAATACCGTAAGTCCCGCCAATATAACAATGGTAACCCAGCTGGTCAGTATTCTGGCTATGTCCGATTGAAAAATCCGGGCTGTTTTTTTGAAAGAACTCATAATATTTCTTAGATGTACATGGTTTGTATCTGTTTTTTTCACTTGCACCACTCCTTAGATAAAACAATTATTACAGTTCAGCCTTATGGTTCAATTGTAACAACTTTATGCACAGAAATTATGCTTTCAGCATAATTTTGCGCGTGTTAAACCAGGGTTTTCTATGACTTCCGCTCGCTCACAAAAAACACCTCACGGTATCCATGGCTGAATTGTAAACAACAATCATTCTAATATTACCTGCAGATAATCGTTGATCCCGCTTATTTCTTTTTTATATAAGCTTTTAAAGCTGTCATAGGAATCGACCTTTTTTAAGTTCTTATCCGCTTCATCCAGATTTAATTTTAATAAATAATCCACATATTTTAATTCCAGGTCAATATCCATCCGGACTGCCGCCTTGTTACAGGTACCTACATCACCGGCTGCATCCGCATGAACCGGGATACCGTATAGGTCCCCTTTTAATTTCATATTGATATTATCCTTCTGTTTATTCCTGTCAATATCCGTTACTATATTCAGCTGTGCTTTGGTCATGGCACCGGAAAGCACAATGACATTGGTTTCATCGGTGAAACGGTTCCCTTCACCGGTGTGATTCCCTTTTGATTTTACGGTCACCGTGGTTTTATCCGCCCCGTTAAGGATATAGGTGGCGGATATGTCATCCCAATAATGAACGGCATTATTAAAGGTTATCTCCGCAT
Organism: Bacillota bacterium; assembly: GCA_023391695.1. Taxonomy (GTDB): domain Bacteria; phylum Bacillota; class Clostridia; order Lachnospirales; family Lachnospiraceae; genus Anaerocolumna. The sequence continues at coordinate 92,404 of JAEWAK010000051.1, read as the reverse complement.
ATGCATCCTGGCCCCCGTAGGAATAACTGAGGTTCAAGCCCCTTATTTTACCTGACCGGTCCACATATACATCCATCGTTACATCCGAATCCAGCTTCTTTAAGCAATTTTCGATTCCTTCCAGGATTGCATCGTCTGCTATGTATTTCTTCAGATAATCCGGCAAAATATCTTTTATATTCCGTTTCAGTACCACCTCATATCCGTCTGTTTCATACATACTGTCTTTGCCGCCTGTGACTGCAAAGGATTTCCGGTCTGTTTTACTGACACTGGCATACTTTTCATAGATCTCTGTCAGGGAAAGGTCATTTTCTTTCTTTTCACCTGTTTTCCCCTTATTTCTGACACCGCTTTTATTACTCTGTCCGGTTTTATCTTTTGCCAGGCCAAAGTAGTTATTGCCAAACAGACGGGGAGAAGATAATATAATTTTGTGTTTGTCATTATATCCATTCAGGGAAAGTACTTCCTTCTCCTCCTTAAATGCGGTCACACTGACTCCAAATGCCGAATGGTACAGGGATATAAGCCCCCTCCACTTTTCTTCCAGGGTATCATCCATGCATAGCAATACGTAGCTTTTCGGCAGACAGAATAAGCCCGAATCTGATTTTAAAAGGATACTTCCGGAGAATATAATTACGAAAACGGCTGTTATTATTATGATATAAAGTTTTTTTGTTATTTTCAAAGAATCACCTCATAAAAGTAAGCCCTGTTCCAGAAACAAACCGACGGATTCCGCGATCTCACGCTCATTCAGCGGTTCATGTTTTTCCTCCCATTCAAAGGCAAGAGCCATATAAATCTTGATTACCAGAAACGCAAGTATGGTTGTGTTGCAAGGCTTGATTAAACCTTTTTCCACCGCATTCTTTAAACGCTTTTCAAGGTAAACGCTGATGGTATTGTCTAACATATCAATCGCTTTACAGGATATCTGTGTCCGGAATTCCTTTGCCTCTTTGGCAACCCGGTATATGAATTTCTGGCTTTTCCTGTACACCAGCATACTGTAGACAACTTCATGTATTTCTTCTAAAAGGGAAAGCTTTTTATTCTGAATCTCTTCCATAATGGAATTGAACTGGCTCACAAACTCTTCCGCAAGATAAATGAACAGATCTTCTTTGTCCTTAAAATACAAATAAAGTGTACCCTTGGCCACATTGGATCTCTGTGCTATCTGCTCCATACTGACTGCTTTATAGCCGTAGTCCGTAAACAGTTCCTTCGCTGCCTGTGCAATATCTTTTCTTTTTAATTCTTTTCCATCCATTATAATCCCTCCAAAATGACCGAATGACTAAAACGGTCATTTATTATTATATTCTAAATTATAGCAAAAGCAATCAATAAAATGCCATAATTTTATCCATTATTTCAGGTTTTTTTCATTAAAATGATGAAATTAATATTTTATTTTTTGAATTTATTACAGGACAACACATGAAGGAGAATTAATCCAGATCAAAAGCGACTTCCGGATGTAGTTATCCGATTTTACAGGGAAAGAACTCCTATTACGTAGAACTTCACGAAATTACTTAAAGCTGGCAACCCGCCGCCTCTGACGAGGCTATACCGTGATTAATTTCTATTTCTTTTATGTTGGTTCCGTTGAGTAAGTTGAAATTTATGTATCACTTTATATTCCTTTTTTTAATTAAGTTTTATATGCTTACCATTAAAATCCGGATATCAAAGATAGTAAACATAGTAAAAAATTATTTAATTAAGTATTGACTTAATCAGATAAGTAATTATAATAAATTTAGTGACTTTCCAGTCATTACAGTTCTAACAAACCGCGCATTTATGGCGCTGTAATTCGAAATTCTACCTGAGCGTGTTTTTCGCTCTTTTCCCGGTGGTACTGTATAGTTACCAAATTTAGTACATACTTAATGTAAAGGGGATAACATTATGGATATAATGAATCAATTAAAAGCAATTTCAGATCCGACCAGATATAAAATAATATCTTTACTTTTGGATCGGCATTACTGTGTCCGGATTATTTCTAAAAAACTTAATATAAGTGAATCTGCGGTATCACAGCATATGAAGGTTCTAAAGGATGCAGATATTATATATGGAAAGAAACTGGGCTATTATATGCATTACATTGTGAAAACCAATACTCTGGGAATAATTATGGATGAAATGTCAAGAATGTTACAAGCTGCGGAACAGTCATCGAAGGAAGTAAAGAATTGTTTCTGCGAGTACGGATGTGACAAAAATAAATAAAGGAGATAAAATACAAATGAAATCAAATGATATGCTTCGCGGCGGTGCCGGTAAGTCTTTATTTTTATTCGCACTTCCAATGATTATAGGAAACCTGTTCCAGCAGTTTTACACCATGGTGGATTCTGTGATCGTCGGCCGATTTGTGGGAGAAGATGCACTGGCGGCGGTCGGAGCCTCTTATGCCTTAACTACCGTATTTATATCGGTTGCCATTGGCGGCGGTGTCGGTGCGTCGGTTCTTACCAGCCAGTATCTGGGAGCAAAGAATTATTCCAGGATGAAGACTTCCATATATACTGCCCTGTTTACTTTCCTGGGTATAAGTATCGTGCTTGGAATTGTCGGTTTTTTCTTAAGTTCCGGCATTATGCAGTGGCTGAACACCCCGGATAATATTATCGGTCAGGCATCTTTGTTTTTAAAGATCTATTTTCTGGGACTGCCGTTTCTGTTTATGTATAATGTGCTGGCGGCTGTTTTCAATTCCATGGGCAAATCGAAAATCCCTTTATATCTTTTGATTTTTTCATCGGTTCTAAATGTAATATTTGATTTAATTACGGTATGCATATTCCATCTGGGCATTGCGGGAGTAGCCTGGTCAACCCTGACGGCCCAGGGTATTTCAGCCGTCATGTCATTTACTATATTAATGAAACATTTAAAAGCCCTGGAGGAAGAGAAGGATGTTAAGAAGTTTGATTTATTGGCCTTGGGAAAAATGTTTAAAATCGCAGTTCCGTCCATCATCCAACAATCCATAGTATCCATCGGCATGATGCTGGTCCAGTCCGTGGTAAACGGTTTTGGTTCCGAAGTCCTGGCAGGCTATTCCGCGGCAATGCGGATCGAAAGTATCTGTATCGTGCCGATGGCCGCCATGGGCAATGCGGTATCTACTTTTACGGCCCAGAATATCGGCGCCGGACAAAAGGAAAGGGTCAAAAGGGGGTATTTTGCAGGTTACATTATAATTGCCCTGTTTGCGGCCGCCATCTGTATAACACTGGAATTATTCCACATCCCTATCATTTCCTCCTTTTTAAATAAAGAGAGCAGCCAGCTTGCTTTACAGACGGGGACTTCCTATTTAAAATTTATGGGATTTTTCTTTGTTCTGATCGGACTGAAAATGATTACGGACGGAGTCCTGCGGGGCGCCGGGGATATGAAAGTTTTTACGGTTGCGAATCTGGTAAACCTGACTATCCGTGTCTTTGTGGCCTTTCATTTCGCTCCGGTCTGGGGAGTGGCCGCCGTATGGTATGCGGTGCCTATGGGCTGGACGGCGAATTATCTATTGTCTTTTGGGCGGTATCTGACAGGAAAGTGGAAGAAGATTGAATTGGGGTAAGATGTTCCTAACCATTATCCGGTTCCAAAGTCAGTCAGTAAACTGATTACAGCCGTTAACTGCTTAAACATTACTGATATCGCTTTGGAATCCGGATATGGCCAAACATTGCATGTTGTAAGCTATTTTTCAGCGTGGATTCATTAATAGAAACCAAAAGCATGTTTCTATAATATAGATTTATACATATATTTCCGGTGCCTTTAATATTCCGAATTGATCCAATACATATTCATAACACCAGGCTTCCCCTTCGGTTCTCCATAGATACGGATAAGACTTATTCTTAACCGATTCATCCGTAGTATGAAGGTGAGAAAAGGTATTATAGCGGTTTCCAAAGAGGCAGAGTTTCAGCCTGTGCATTCCCGGAACCAATCCGGTTATTTCAAATTCATAAGGGGGAAATATAATACTTCCCTTACGCTCATCATCGATATAAACACCGATAAGAGCACCTCTGTATTTATTTGCCCGAAGCTTAAGTCTTCCTTCCGGACAGTTTACATTTAGGCAGTAGGACAGATTCCCGCTGTAAAAATCCAGGTTCTGGCCAACAACGGAACCAAAAGTAATTTTTTTAGGTTTGGGAGTAATAACAACTTCTCTCCCTGTTACCCGTACTCCGAAATCGCCCAGCAAATAAGCAGACTCCAGATTCGTAGACTCTCCGAAGGGTAATACCAGCTCCAGTATATTAATTCCTGTTAAAAGCCTGCCAAGACGAACTTTTTGGATCTTTTCGTCCACATACCATCCTGATTGTACATTGGAAATCCTGTCTCCATTCCATACAATTGCTGCTTGTTCTCTTTCCTCCAAAGCAAGCATTACCATTTCCAGTTCAATATTACTTTCTATATGATAACGTAATCGTACCTTATGTTCCGGGCTCTTTTTTTCCTTTGAATAAGGCTGTGCCATGGAAAAATTTCTAAGAGGTAAATTAAGCCTTTTCCTAATCTGCCTATCAATCCTCAAAATTTCCTCAATCCCGGTATATTCCTCCCCGTCCAGTGAAGCCTGTGCCATATCAAGCAGTCTTACATTCGGCTCTTCCAGTTCATATAATATTTCCGTTTCAAACTGGCTTTTAGTCCATCTGATAACTGCCGGAGAGTTATCACGGTAATTCTTGTCCGCTGCTTCTGCTTTCAGACCGGCTTTTAACCAAAGCAGCAATGAATCATAACCATACATAACTTTATATATCTTTGTTTTACCTGCTTCATATTCCACAGGTAATTCATAAATACTGCCGGAAAAGGTATCATAACAAACCGGGATATAATTACCATTCAGTTTAATACACAATTCCTCTTTCATTGATATGTCACAGCTGGCCGGTTCCTTCACAGGTGCGATAAACAGTATTTTGTCCCTGCCAATCTGTTTTAACTGGTGAATATATCCTTCATGGATGGTTCCATCCAATTTTCTTATTTCAATATCCCGTAACTTCTCCATAACCTTTATTATATTGTATCGGTTAAAAGAAATTCTTTCTGAAAAGTCTTCCATTCTTGATTTTAATGCTGCGGTGCTCTTTCCCTCTGATACCTGAGGATAATCACCTGCTACAATAACCGTTCCTCCTGCTTGGGCAAATTTTTCTAAAACCCTGACGGTACTTTCCCTGAGTGAAATGCAGTTTGGCACCAATACCATTTCATATTGCATCTGCCCAGCCTGCAGGGGGTAATTGACAACCGGGCATAATTCCGGCAATAAACCTTCACTTAAATAATCAAAATCAATTCCTCCCGTCAGCAGCCAGTTAATCAGGTCAAAAAAGTTCTGATCCATATCCCTTCGCTCTGCCCCGGTCTCATCTTCCGGTCCGAAAGCGACCCAATAGCTTTCAATGGGATGAATCACTGCCAGCCGGACACAGGGTTTCCCCTGCTCCATAACCAGATTAATTCTGGCAAAATGGTCTTCTATCTGTTTAAATTCCCGATACCATGGCGCCTGGTAGAAAATACTTGCAGGGAAATCCCGCTTCATTTCACCTGCAAGGGTCATAAGAGAAAGATGAGGTACCCGCAGAGTGATTCCAAGTGCTGCCTGCCAGTCCCCCTGGAATTTATACCCCCTGAAATCAAAGCTCCAGTTGGTAACACCATAAAGTTCCGACATAGCGCCTTTTTTGCCGTATTGATGTACAATAGACTGAATCTGTTTTGCCGTCGTTAAGTCAACTTCATTGAACAACAGATCCATACCCGGCAGATCCATATGTCTGTACATTCGCAGCAGGTCGCCGTCTGAACGGTTCTGCATAAACAAAGTCTCTTCATACAGATAATGTCCTGTAAAACCGATTCCGTTTTTTCCGCACCAGTCACCGATATTCTTTGCAAAAGATATTTCAAAAAGATCCGCTAAGAGCTTATGATAACAATAACGTCCATAGGAATTCTGTTCTTCCGGCAGTTCCCAGAAAAGTTCAGGAATGCAGTCTAAAAGCTCTATCCCAAACTGTGCTTTATAAAGATGCAGAATATCCTCTGTCCAGGGCATAAATACATCCTTTTCCGAAAAAGCATTTGGTAAATTTTCTTTATAAAGCATGTGGGGTTCGTCGGTAAATATGGCGGGTATGTACTTACCAAACTCATGTCCCAGTTTTGCTTTATAAACTTCATGGGTGCTCTGTAAGAAGAAATCAATGGCTTTTTTATTCAATACATCAACATAGGTCTCTCCGTTATACCAGGAATGTGCCGGATTCGTTTCTGCATAAGCATACCATTTTTCTCCTTCTGCTTTATCATTCTCTTTGATTCTGCGGTAACCCTTAAGCTTTCCTTCCGTATTAATTATAATATCATAACAGGCTAATAACTCTCCTTCTCCTGAGCGCACACCCACTGCAAAATTTGCCATATAATTTTTATATGCCGTCAGGTCTTCCTTCTGATAAGGAATCTTTGTAAATAACAAATGCCTGACCCGGTACTCCGGGTTTTGTGTTACCTTTCCGCCTGCAAAACCGGAAGGCCACCTGTCTTCATCATACAGATAAGTCAGAAGATCCGTTTCTTTGCCTTTTTCAACGCAGAGTTTTACCAGCTCCAAAAATTCTTCCCCCAAATATGTGGTATCAAGTCCTACACGGGTATGAATGTGATATCCGCCGAATCCCATTTCTTTAAAGATTTCTATCTGCCTTAGCAGAGTTTTCCTGTCCAATTTTGTGTTCCAGGCCCAGAAAGGAGCACCACGATAGCGTTTGTCCGGGTTTTTAAATTCTTCTTCCAAAAAGTATTCCATAAAACCTCCTTAATACCATAGATATCATTCATATGTTATGATAAATTTTTTATTAGATAGAAATAGCAGGCGGTATTTTCCACCGCCCACTACTATAAGCTATTATGTGACTTTTCAGTCGTATCTCTCACCAGCAACTGAATAGTTACGATATTATTTTACTGTTACCAATCTTCTGTACAAGTTTGTAATTTTATCCGAGTTGGATGAATAACCCATGACAATAATCAGGAATGCTCCCAATACAATATCCTGAAGGGCGTCCGGTAATCCTATGGCAATAAATCCATTGAAAATAATTGATATGCACAAACCGCCTATAAAGATAAGCAAAGGCATGTTATCCAAGGTTCTTCTCATCTGACGGCCGATAATTACACACATAATCGGTTTAAATATAACTCCCATGGTACCCATACCTGTACTTGCGGTTATTGCTCCGGAATAGCATATAGTTAAAACAGCCGCGATTGCGCAAAACACCCCTGTCAGCATAATTGCCGTGAATTTTACCCTGTCCGCGTGCACTCCTACATTTCTGCACATCTTTTCATCATTGCCGACTGCCGTGATATGGCACCCGATCCTCATTTTATAATAGAGTATATAGCACAACACACCGGCCAGTATAAGGATTATAATATTATTCGGATAAGATCCGACCTGATAAATATCGCTGCCAATTCTAAGATAACCGCTGCTGCCCGTCAATTTTGCACCCAAAACCTCATATATCATAACGATTCCCAGGGATACAACCATTACCGGTATTTTCAGATGCTGGTACAGAACTGCCATAAGCAGCGCACCAAACATAGCACCTGTTAAGCATCCGAGAAGTAAACCCGGCAACCCCATACTTTGGGATAAAATACCTCCCAAAATTGCTGCAAATACAGTTCGTGCTCCCATGCTAAAATCCATCAGCTCGGCATTCATGAGCAGGCTAAGGCCAAAACCAATTACTACCTGTATAATGCTCTGGCTTATTATGACCGGAATACTATGGAAGCCAAAACCCGGTGCAATAATTGTAAAAACCAGAAACATCCCAACCGGTAACAACAGCAGTTTCATTATATTTCTAATGTTCCTATCCATCTGAATTCCTCTTTCTGCATTTAGTTAACCGCATTCCTGGAAAATTCGATCATCATCAGCTGCAGGTCCTCAGCCGTAAGCTCCGGATTATTCGCTTTGATCAACTGCTTCATCTCATCTTCCGTATAATATAAAGTGGATGCGTCTCCAAACTTTTCCAGCCATTTGTCTGCAGTTTCTTTATCGCCAATGTCAAACATGGAGCAGGTCAGCGTAACCTTTTCATCCGATACAGGGGTGCCCATACAGGTGTTTGCCAAAAGAACAAAACTCATATATGGGTCATAGCCCCAGCTTGGAAGTCCCGAGCAGGTCACAAGAACACCTTTTTCAAATAATTCGCTCATGGAATCCGGAAAATCAATGGTAGCTAATTTAACGCTGTCCTGGCGGCCTGCGTCCTCAATCGCTTTAGCAACTGCTTCATGAATACCTGCGCCGGTTGCTCCTACAATAAAAACTGCGTCCAAATCGCTGTATGCTGTAAGGAAACTCTCCGTTGCACTGGTTGCATCTGAGGCCTGGGCAATATCCCGTGATTCCGCTACTATTTCCATTCCAAATTCCTTACAAGCCCTGTTTGCACCTGCTTCTCGTAAATCTGTAGTTGTATTGCCTTTCGCCATTGACAGGATGGCAACTTTTTTAACCCCCAGATTATGCAGGTTTGTCATGACCTGATAGCCTGTTGTCTCTTCATCCTCATAGCTTTTTCCCACATAATATTCTGAGGACTCAACTAATTTCTTTACCTCTTCATCTAAAATATTCCTGAAGCAGATTCCCCAATAAACTCCAGCTTCTTCGCAAAGCGTCTTTACCGTAGGCAGTACGGAATCTGCAGGCGGTCCGATTAAAATTCCGTCAGCTCCGGCTGCAATCTGGTTTTCCACAAAAGCTATGGTAGCATCCGCCGATGCTGCTACTCCGCTTTCAAATACAACTTCTCCCCCTGCCTCTTTCGCAAAAGCTTTCAGATTATTACTCATTAAGCTGAACATGGTTGCTCCGCTGTCGCTTAAGCCTACCGCAATTTTAAAAGGCTTTGTTTCCGATGCAGCCCCTGCACCTGCCTCCGTATTACCCTTATCTGCATTACCAGTTGTTTCATTTTTACCGGTTTTATCCGTTGTACCGATACCTTTCTGGCTGCATCCTGCTGCCCCCGTTACGATTAATACTAATGCTAAAACAATCCCCAAAAGTTTTCTTTTCATTTCATTTCCTCCTTAAAATATTTAAAATAGGTATACTATTTCATTTTAAAATCTTTTGAATTTTATTTAATGACTACCAGATTCTTTCTGTCAAAGGATATGGCAATGGTAATCAGGAAAACAATACCCTTTATCAATTGCTTGTCATAAGAATTAAGCCCCATTAAAACCATTCCATTCGTTAAAAATGCCATTGTCAGGCTTCCTATTACAGCTGAACTGAACTTTGTGCCGGCCCCTCCTGAAAGAGGTATACCTCCAAGTAAGGCCGCACATAGTACATTCATAAATAGTTCACTTCCGGTTAAAACCGTTGAGGTTCCTGTACGGATCAGGCTGAAAAATCCCAACAGACCCGATATGGCTCCCACAGTCATGAAAGCGATTATTTTCAATTTGCCGACCTTTACACCGGATTGCCTTGCTGCTTCCGCACAGGAGCCGATTGCACGGCATCTTTTGCCATATGCGGTATACCGGAATACATAAAATCCTGTAAATAAGACGAGAATTATAACAATAAATTTCACCGCCATAGTATTCCATCCCAGCATACTAATTGGTGCGGTCAGGCTGCCGCCTGCCAGGGACAGTACCAGAATACCGTTAATAATATACTGTACGGACATAGTCCCTATCAGGGAGCCTATTTTCAGCTTTACGTGGACAAAGCCGTTAACATAGCCTGCTATGATACCCGGAATAACTGCAAACGGTATGGCAAGCAAGGGATGAATACCTGCTCCAACCGCGGAAGTAGCACAGCAAAGTCCCATAACCGAGCCGATTGAAAAATCCAGGTTTCCCTGTGCCATAATGAATATGTAGCCCGTAACCCCAATGATAATAAAAAAACATTCACTTATAATCGCTTTAAAATTTGTTACGCTGAGTACTCTGCCACCGCTGTATATCTGGAAGAAAACAACAACTCCCAAAAGGCCTAAATATGGGAAAATTGTTTTGAAATTGATTTTATTTAACACATTATTTTCCTTTTGTTCTTTCATAACGAATTCCCCTTTATACCATATAATCAATCAACAGTGACTCCGTCGGATTATCTTCACGCCGGAATTCCCCGCTGATTCTTCCATCTTTAAGAATAATAACACGATCGCTCATACCGATTACTTCGGGTAATTCCTCCGAAATTAAAATGATGCTCTTACCTTCCTTTTTCAGTTTTGTCATCAGATTATATATATTGGATTTTACACCTATGTCAATTCCTCTGGTCGGACAATCCAAAATCAGGATGTCTGCTCCGAAACCCAGCCATTTGGCCAATGCAACCTTCTGTTTATTCCCGCCGGATAATTCCATTACATACTGCTTACTGTTCTGCATCTTTATTTCCAGCTGGCCTGCCCAGTAATCAACAAATTTATTTTCGCTTCCCGGAAAAATACATCCGCTTTTAGTCAGCTTATCATAGGATGATATACAGATATTATCAAGTATGGGTGAATTGGTCATAAGCGCTTCCTGGTCCCGGTTTTTAGCAATATATCCTATCTTCCTGTCCATTGCCCGGGCCGGGGCATCGATCTTCTTACCCTGTGCATCTTTTACTTCTCCCGTCTCCAGGGGCAGAAGCCCGAATGCAATCCGCCCGATGTCATGCATGCCACAGTCTGCCAGCCCTCCGAATCCCAGGATTTCACCCTTGTGAAGTGAAAAGTTTATATTGTCAAGTTTCCCTGCGCTAGCATCCTTAACCTGCAGGACTACCTCCTTATATTTACAGGATTCCGTATCCGTCCTGTAATAATTATCCGATATTTCCCTTCCTACCATCAATTTTCGGATTACCTGGGGCGAAAAATCTTTCTTTTCCAGGGTGTCTATATAATTTCCATCCCGCAATACCGTCAGACGGTCGCATTTATCCATCATTTCATCAATATCATGGGAAATAAATATAACACTGTTTCCTTCCTTTTTCATTTTTTCCATAATGAAATACAGGATTTCTCTGCCTGTCCTGCTTAAGGCAGTTGTTGTTTCATCTACAATAAGAATCTTAGGCTTTATGTTTACGGCCCGTGCCAGTTCAACCAATTTACCGTCCTCAAAACTTAAGTTCCTGGTCATGGCAGAGGGAGATATGTGGGAGGCTCCTATTTCCTGTAACGCTTTCGCGGCTTCCCTTTTCATCATACCGCCGTTTAGTATGCCCGCTTTCATGAAACGTTTTTCAGCGCCGATAAATATATTATTTGCTGCGGACAGATGGTCAAAAGTACTCTTCTCCTGTAAGATCATGCATATACCGGATTGATTTGCTCCCACACTGTTTTTCGGGAAATACTGCCGCCCTTCCAAAAACATACTGCCACTGTCAGCCGCCTGAATCCCTGCAATAATGGAGGTCAATGTTGATTTTCCGGATCCGTTCTCGCCGATCAGGCCAAGAACTTCACTGCTTTTAAGTTCCAGTTTTACTCCCTTAAGAGCTTTTGTAATGCCAAAGCTTTTAAACATGTCTTTTGCTTCAAACAAAACTTTTTGCTGACTCATTATGTCTGTTCCTTTCTGAAATATATTCCCAAAGCACTGTGTACACACTATCCTTTTGCTTTGACAATTGTATTTTAACAATCTGAAAAGAATTTTGAAACATAACAATCCAATTATTTTGTTATGTTTTCCACTGTTTTGTTTATAATATCCCTATCGTCTTGATTTTTCCTCTTTCTATGTTAAAATAAGCATAGAAAAAGGCTTAAAACATAACGCTCAATACGGGAGGCACCCATGACAAAACTGTCAGTCTTAATCGCAGATGATGACCATCTTATGCTCAAGAATCTACAGAAGCTGGTAAACTGGAGCAATTTAGGATTCCAGGTTATTGCAACAGCCACAAACGGTAAAAAAGCTTTGTATTATATGAATAAATACCATCCCCAGGTCTTGATAACCGATATCATCATGCCGATTATGAATGGTTTGGAATTGATTGAATATGTACGGGATAAATATCCGGAAACTAAAATATTAATCATTTCTTCATATGATGAGTTTGAATATGCCAAAAAAGCAATCGAGAAAGGTGTTACCGATTATCTATTAAAAACCGAAGTTACTGCCGCTTCCTTTACAGCCAAATTATCCTCCCTGCATCAGGAGTGCATCTCACAGAACCGGATATTATCCACCGTTTTGAACCGGGAATTCACAGGCTTTTTTGATGACAATCCAAAAAGCCCGGAACAGGAGCTTATAGCGGCTTACCCTATGCTTGGCAGGTTTTTAAAAAACCGGTATCAGTTTTTTATAATAACACAGATGATCGGCTTCTCACGTTATATTCAGAGCATGCTGAATTATTACCAGGAATCTTCACAATTTATCTATTCTTCCCTGCAATCCATGGAAGAATTTGGGATGGCCCCAGTTTTGTTTTCCTATAAACATTTTTGCATTTTAGGTATTCCAATTGAAAGCGATTATGATAACCAGGTTTTTATGGCTAAATCTTTTATAAGAAAAATATTGCTGAATTTAAACAGAAGAGCGGCGCATACCTGTATGCTCTTTTACTCGAATTCACTGATTACACCAATTCAGCTTCTTCGGTTTTACCAAAAAAATCAGGATTTACTGAGTTTTTATGCCTCTTTTAATATAATATCCGCACTGAGTTTTCAGGAAATTGAATCAGCTCCCCAGGAAACAGTTGTAAATGATTTTTCATTTAAGAAATTATCCTTAGATAAAGAACACCTGGAAAATGATATATTCCAAATAAAGAACTATCTTACTGCCTGCTATCAGTCTAAAAACCACCAGGCAATTATACAATTTTTTCAGAATTTCTGCACACATATGGAAATCGTCAGCAACAATATTCTTCAATTTGACGAACAAGCTTTTTTTCCTTCCCTGGAGTACCTTTTAAAATGGGTTTTTAACAATTATGAGCAGTGTATCAACGGATTGTATGACAATCAGATAAAAAAGTACAATCCTTACGTGGAAACCGCCATTCGTTATATGCAGCAAAATTATTCCAACTATTCTTTATCGGCGGAAGATATATCTTCCCAGGCGGCTTTAAGTCCAGGGCGGCTGGGAGTTTTATTCAAACAGGATACAGGCAAGACCATTAATGAATATCTGACGGATCTAAGAATTAAAAATGCTATTTATTTCTTAAATAATACAACTATGAAAATATATGAAATTTCTGATAAATGCGGTTATAAGTCATCCCAGTATTTCAGCCAGATATTTTATCAGAAAACCGGAAAGAAACCCATTGATTACCGAAAAACGAATCATTGATGAAACAGCCAAAGCGCACCGCTGGGAGTTTAGTGAGAATTATTAAAAGTATAATTCTCACTTCTTATTTGGGCAGTATCGCAAGCAGCTTGCGATATGCATGGGAGTTAATATGGCCTGGGCCTTGAGAAAGGAATGTATATTAATATGAAGAAACAGATTTTTTTTGTAAAATCAAAGATAGCAAGAAGAATATCAAAAAAAATATCTATTATTTATATTTCCATATACTTCTTTATCCTTGCCATGCTGCTGTTAATTCTTCCTCCCTCATTATACCGGATTGCTGTTGATAAGGCATCCTACAATCTGTCAGTGATGACGGACGAGTTCCGCATATTGCAGGACTCCATGTCAGATAGCCTTAACAGTTTAAATCTGGATCTGAATCTGGATTTATACTTATCTTCCTATTACTCAGATTCTAATGCAGCCAACAAAGAAAAAGTTAATCTCTCTCTTGGAAAAATTGCTTCCATCAATAGCAATACCCTTTCATTTTGCCTGGAGGACCGAAATGGAAATTTTTTTTCCTCCCTCTCTCATTCCTATATTGATAAGAAGAAATATCTGCATTCCTTTCCCAGTTATAAGGACCTGCTGAACTTTAATTACAGCTCCTATTTTTCACCGGCCATACGGAATCAATTTCATTCCGCATACCTGACATATGAATGTTTTGCCTATTCAAAAAATTTAAATATTGCTTCCATACCTCTGACTGCTACTGTATTCTATAATGCCACAACTATTATGGAACACTGCAGGGAACTATCTGATACGACCTTTGCGTCTTTTTCAATCATAAACCGTTATAACTATGTTTTATACAAATCTTCACAAAATGATTTATATAAAAATTGTTTAGAGAAATTAAACCAAACAAAAACAACCTCGGGTAAATTTCATGGTAAGGGAGGAATTTTCTTCTATAAGTCCATTCCCTCCACAAATTGCACCATCATAGCCTATACGCCGTATTCCCAGCTGCTATCCACAGCAGCCTTTATTATCGGCACGATAACCTTTTTATACTTATTATCCCCCATACTGTATGTGTTGTTTCTGGCTCCGCTGATTCAGCGGCAGCTGGCTCCGCTGAAAAAATTATCCGATGCAATGTCCAGCTATTCTGTTGGCAAGGAAATCGAAACAGATATCCATACGGAGGATGAAATTGAAGTTGTAAACGATTCTTTTCAGGAAATGATAAGAGAAATAAACCGGCAGATAGATAAAATAAAAAAGAAAGAACATGAGAATTCGGTGACAAGCTATAAATTACTTGCAACACAAATTGATCCTCATTTTATATATAACACCATGAATATTATCAATATTATGGCACGGGAAGGCAACATGGAAGCCGTCGTCGAAATCAATTCGGCATTAATCAAAATTCTCAGGGAGCGTTTAAATGCCAAGCTGAACGTATTTGAATCAATTAACAATGAAGTCGATACCATGATGCAGTACTGTCTTATAGCATCCTACCGTTATCAAAATCATATCACAGTACATTTTAATATCGATGAAGCCTTGGAAAATAAATTGATACCGAAAAACATATTGCAGCCCCTGGTAGAAAATGCCTTCTTTCATGGTTTTCCGGATGAGAACTCCATAACAGACGGAAGTGTGGGTATACTTATTTATTCCATAGAAAATGAAATTATAATTGAAGTAAGCGATAACGGTCAGGGAATGACCCAGGATAGAATCAATGAATTATTAAATAATTCCTATAGTATATATAACGACAAGAAACCGCATATCGGTATTGATAATATAAAACAGCGTCTGAATTACTTATATGAAGGAAATTATCAATTTGTCATACAAAGTGCCAAAAATCAAGGGACAACTGTAATAATTACAATACCTGATATATCAGCTTCGGATAATTATAAATATTAAGTGAATCAATCTTTCCAAAATCGGAAAACGCAGGTCAAGCTGCCTTTTTTTCATTACTGGAACAGATTCCTTGTAATTGAGATACTTAGCAATAAATTTCCTGAATATTTCAATTGCAGGAACCTTTTGAGACTCGGCAAAAGCCCGATTGTTCCTAATAACAAACCAGGTAATCCAAAACGAGATGATTTATTCTGCCAGAAGAATGAAAAATTCTATATACTATGCTCACACTCCATACCGCTCTCCCCGTTCCACATTTTCACCGCAGTCCAGGGTTTCTCTTCACCGGTCCAGAAAACATGGGACGGTGCAAGTCCCAGCGGTAAAAAAACTGCTGAACAAAGGTACAGGCTTCCTGTAGAAATATAACCTTCCCCCATTCCCGGCTGATGCCCGCACACACCAACCCGGAGCCAGCCGTCTTTATCAAAATTTCCGGGGAATGACATGATTCTTTTTATAACCGCCGTAAGCCCGCAGCGTACCTGCTCGTAAGTAAGTGCCGGTTCCAGCCTGTTATCCAGAACTGTCTGTGCCAGGCAGTGAAATGCCCCAAAACGGTAGGTTAAGGACCGGCCAAACATGGGATAGGAACCGTCCGGTGCGATCAGATGCTCCTGAATCGTCCCATAATGGGATGCTCTTTTTAAAGCATCCGGTATCATTTCTGCCCAGTCTTTCTCTTCCTTTCCAACTACCTTTAATATATCCGTAAGTATGGGCTGAATGACAAAGCTGTTGTAATAATCCCAGTGAAACTCTCTGCCGTCACCATAAATACCGTCACCCAGATACCATTGTTCATGCTGTTTTATGGCATAATCAATTCTCATGGGATCCCAGTCCGCCTCTTTTGCATAATAAAGGAATGCTTCAATCATCCCGCTGAATAAAAGCCAGTTACAGGCGTAAGGTTTCCTGGTCCGTGTCTGCTTCATGGCTGCTATAAGATTTTGCCGGTCTCTTTCCTCCAATTGATCCCACAACTGGGCCGGCGCACGCAGTATCGCCTGGGCTAAAAATGCCGTATCCACTATGGGCTGATAGCCGGACTGAAAATTCATATAGTCTTTTGCATCCGGATTAACGGCATTGGATATTGCCTGCCTTGCCATCTTAGCATATTTTAACCTTAAGTTTTCTTCCTCACCGCTTAGTTCCGAACAAGAAAGCCATGGCGCCATACCTAACAGGCTGCGGCCTAATGCCTCCAGATAGGTATACTGCGCCCTGTCTTCTTTGGGAAGCTTTCCTTCGACAGGCATTTCCTCACGCAGACAATCCCTGCTTAAGGCTTCCAATACGGGAGTTGTTATTTTAAGCAAGGTATCCAGCCAGTATTCTCTCGTCCCAATCATATTATATCCCCTCCTCTTTATCCGTACATTTAAGAACTTCTCCTCTTACCGTGTAAAGAAATCCCTATTCCTTAAACGGCTTATTCCTTCTATTAAGAAATAACCGCCATTCATGCAGACTGCTTTTCTGCTATTATAACACATTCATCCTTTTACGGCACCAATCATAACACCTTTTACAAAATATTTCTGTAAAAACGGATAAATGCACAGGATGGGTACTGTTGAGATTACAATTGCCGCATATTTGATCGTTTCCGCATAAGTATCCATGGTATCTTTATTGGACGCCCCCTCATTCAGCAGATTGGAATTCGCTATGAGCACCGCCCTTAATATGTTCTGGATGGGGAGCAGTTCGTTTTTGGTAATATATAAAGACGCATTAAACCAGCTGTTCCAGTGCCCCACTCCATAGTAAAGCAGTAGAACTGCCAGGGTAGGTTTGATCAGCGGCGTGATAATTTTAAATAAAACCGTAAAATCACCGGCACCGTCTATATATGCTGATTCGGTCAGGCTTTCCGGCACCGCTTCAATTGCCGTTTTACAGATTATTGCATTATATAAACTTAAGGCTCCCGGGATAATCAAAGCCCACAGATTATTATATAGCCCCAGGGATTTCTGGTTTAAATAAGCAGGAATCAAGCCACCTCCAAAAAACATGGTAAACATCAGATAGGCAATGATATATTTCTTCCAGAATACATTTTTGGCCGCCATAAAATATCCGCACAGCAGCGTCATTATAATATTCAGAGGCAGGGAGAGTGCCAGCACGATAAGTATGTTCCGGAAACCGCTTATAATCAGCGGATGTTCCAGAGCCTTTTTATAAGCCCCCAGCCCGAAATCCCGGGGCCAAAACAGTTTTCCCGGATTCGTACTGATTGCGGCGCTGCTGCTGAAGGACGCACACACAACATACCAGATCGGATAAAAAGTTACAATAATAAGTCCCAGCATCAATAAGGTGACCGTGATATCTATTACGAAATCTCCCCTGCTTCTTTTCCTATGCCTTATTCTCATACAAACCTCCTCCTAAAACAGACCGGAATTATTTACTTTCTTGCCGGCAGCATTGGTTGCCAGTAAAAAGAAGATGTTGACCAGGGAATTAAATAAGCCGATAGCCGTACTGTAACTAAAATTGGCATCCAGCACACCGATACGGTACACATAGGTGGATATGACATCTGCTACCTCATAAGTTGCGGAGGAATAAAGAAGCAATATCTTCTCAAAACCTACATTTAAAATACCGCCCATCCTGAGAATAAATAAAATTGTGATGGTAGGCAGTAAGCCCGGCAGGGTTATATAGAGCATCTGACGTATTCTTCCGGCTCCGTCAACCCTG
Source organism: Bacillota bacterium (assembly GCA_023391695.1). Classification (GTDB taxonomy): domain Bacteria; phylum Bacillota; class Clostridia; order Lachnospirales; family Lachnospiraceae; genus Anaerocolumna. The sequence continues at coordinate 74,260 of JAEWAK010000051.1, read as the reverse complement.
GCCGCTTCATACTGTTCCTGGTCGATTCCGGTTAGCGCCGCCAGATAGATTATGGAATCCCAGCCGACAGACTGCCAGATTCCAGATATTATATAGATTGGGTAAAACCAGTTTTTGCTTGCCAGCAGATTCTTGCGCTCTCCTCCCAAAGCCGTCGCCATATCGCTGATAAGGCCGTCGGATTGTGTAAAGGTTCGGATCAATCCGCTGATAATAACAATGGAAATAAAGTAGGGCATATAAGAAATGGTCTGGACCGTTTTCTTAAAGTGCCGGTTTCTTATTTCATTTATCAGCAGCGCAAGTATAATGGGTGCCGGAAAACCGAATATAATACTTAGGGCACTGATGGAAACCGTGTTTCTCAAAATTCTCCAAAAATAATAATCATTAAAAAACCGGATAAAATGATCAAAACCAACCCACTTACTATCCAATATTCCGAAAGCGGGACGGTAATTTTTAAATGCTATTATAATACCGTACATGGGCTTATAGCAAAATATGGCAATATAAATAACAATGGGCAGTATCATGATATACTTCACCTTATTCCTCTTAAAATCTTTTGCTATAGTTTTTGATAAAGGCTGCCCTAAAACGGCCGCGGAGGCTGCTGCCCGATGATGTTTTTTCCTGGTCAAACTCCTCTTCTCCTTTCTTTATTAAGGGGGATGTCAAAGCGGACATTTGCAATCCGCTTTCCCGCGGCTCTAACCTGCCACCCCCATAAAATACGGTGCTCCGTTACCTGGAAGGATCATGACTTTTGCAGCGCAGCCGCCATATTTTAAATCACCTTGTCTGGAACCGGTCATAAGCTGCCTGGCGTATTTCCAGCAAACGTTTCAGCCCCATATCATTTAAGGTCTGTACAAAAGCATCGAATGTATCCAGCGATTCCTCCCCTGTCAGGAATTTTAAAGACATTTCTTTAACATATGTACTGATTGCGTTAGAAATTGAGCTGCTTTCCGTCGTTTCATCCGGCGTCATGGTAACTGCCGTTGGATAAATCCAGTTTGTAGCTTCCTCGTTGGTTCCGTCATACCATAATGCCCTGGCTTCTTCCGATTCCGGCTGCGAGGTCTGTTTAATCATCTGTAATGCCTGTATTCCTATCCCCCAGCCCGTTTGTCCGGTATACAACCCCATGGCTTCCCGCATTCCAAGCTCATGTTTTTTTATCTTATCCGTAAGTGCAGGCACCCCGTTGATCATTTCATAGGTATCCCCCTCTGCACCAAAGTTCCAGTAATAATTACCTTCTTCACTAAAAGGGTAATCCAGCCAGCGAAGTGCCAGTTCTACTTTTTCATCGGGACAGCTTGTGGTAATAGCTGCTACTGCTCCCACCATCTGGTCTTCGGTAAAAATTGCACCGGTTTTATCCCCTGCATTTCTGACCGGGTATGGTATGCCTACCCAATTCGCTCCGTTTCCATTCGCTGCGGCATCTTCAATAAAAGTATTCAGTGCTCCCAGGTTAGCATTTGTTATACCTGTCTGGTTGTTGGCAATTTTAGTTCTTAAACCGCTGTCATCCAATGTAATGACATCGGGATCAATGAGTCCTTTCTGATTCAGCCGGTTCAGCCAGGACATATATTCTTTCCATTCCGGCTGTGCCTGTGCCAGCTGCACCTTATTATCCTTATCTATATAAAGTGCCATTTCAATGGTACCATAAGCCCCGAAAGCTCCCGCCATACCGGGAGATACCCTCCAGGTAGGGCAAAATGCAAATTTTGCTCCATAGGCTTTATGGAAGGTACGTATGGTATTTTCCCAATCTGCGATGGTAACAGGTGTGTCCAGGTTCTGTTCCTCCAGCCAGTCCTGGCGTATCATAGGCCCCATATAAACCGACTGGCTTCTATCTTCTCGGAAGAAACCGAAGCAGTAATATTTTCCGCTGTCTGTTTTTACCGATTTATCAGCATATTCATGGCTCTTAAGATATTTCCAGTAATTTGGAGCATAGACCGGCAGAAGGTCAGTTAAGTCCCTGATAATCCCTTCTTCCATATAGGTTTCCGCATCATTAATAATACCGTGCCAGATAATATCGGGCAGCTCTGTTTCCGCCAGCATCAAATTAAATGCCTGATTGGCATCCGTTCCGGAGGTGGGAAAGGTCCAATCCATAAAAATCCCGGTCTGTTTTTCAAGGCCTGTATGGAACGGCGATTCCTTCCAGCTCGCTACGGTTGATGACGGTACTAACTGACTGGCCCAGATAGACAGGACTTGATCCGTCTGTACCGGATATCCATTAAATTCCTTACCGGCTTCTGTTTCCTTTGTACCGGAAGTTGCGTTATTCCCGCCAGCCGCTTCCCGGCCTGAATTTCCCCCGCCTGAACACCCTGCTGCCAGGGAACTTATTATGGCTGCCACAAGTACCAGCACCATAAGCTTCTTTTTTAACATTTTTCACCCTCCTTAATAAGTTCAATATGATAGTTAAAAGTTCAACATAAATATTTTAGGCAACTTAAGATTCAACCTCTCCGGCCGGTCCGAAAATCCGCTTGATTTGCCCAACGCTATTATAGAATGCCGGTTGCGGAAAGTATATCCTTCAATTTTAAAATGAGTTGTTAGTTTCTACAAAAGAAATTGTTTATTTTTAAAATCCATTGTTCATTTTTAGAAGAGCGGTTTTATTTTTCATCAATATAAAATATAATGATATACAGATATTACCAGTATACCGGCAAATTGATTTCTACACCAACCTTGCAGCGTGAATTTTCAGGATGTAAGGCGGAGGAAGAAGACATAGCGAAGGCAGAAGCAAATATGCTGCGTGTTCTTCCGGCAACACAGCAGAAGGGGATACAGGCAAGTACTTGTATGGATATCAGCTTGTCGGCACTGGATATATGCATAACATTATGCAGCAGGAGAAGCCATGAAGAAGTTTTTTTCCCAATTATTCACTAAAAAAGTATTCTGGAAATTTTTTATCTCTTATATTATTATTTTTGCCATCCCTTTTTCCGCAATTTTAATTACATACACCACTGCCCAAAAAACCATACGGAATGAAATTATTAATTCCAGTTCCAACTCCCTGTACCAGTTTTTCAGTGTTGTGGATTCCAGGCTGGCTGAAATGGCACAAATCAATATGTCCTTACTTAATTCTTCTCTTACCAGACAGTACGGTTATCATACAAAGGAGGAATTGGATTATCCCCTTTATGAAACCTACGAACTGAAAGAATTTCTGAAACCTTTTAAGCAGAGGGATATCGAGGACATTTTTATTTATTACCCTCATTTGGAGCAAATTGCGGGCCTGAACGGATGTTTAAATTCCAAAATATTTTATGAAGCCTATTATAAGGACATGCTGACTTATACGAGATTTTCCGGTGTTCTTTCAACCCCCGTGGGAAATTTAAAGCCCACTCTGCTCTCCTTAAATTCCGATACCAGAAATACCAACCTGGCAGTCTTGGTATCCCAGAAATATCCCGGAGGGGAGGAAATGATTTCCGTTGTAAGTTTTAGTAAAAATGCCCTGAAAAATCTATTCCAAAGCGCCGATTTCCACAGCAAAAGCATATTAATGCTATATGATAATAAAAACAAGCTGCTGGCTTCTTCCCAGACTGTCAGCCCGTATTTTAATCTGTCGGCCTATGAGGGAGGGAACACATTATATTACGATACCTTCGGCACGGAGCGCTATGTCATCCAGGTATTCTCCTCCCGTTCGGCAGACTGCATATATGTATCCGCAACCCCCTCCATTGTTTTCTGGTCCAAACTGACCCATGTCCGGTTTACCGTAATTTTATGTACCTTGCTTTGCATGATATTTAGTTTTATTACCGCTTATTATCTGGCAAAGCAGAATTATTCCCCCATCACCTCCATCCTGGGTACTATCTCAAATAAAACGGCTTATGTTTACGACCGAAGGAATAATGAGATGGAATTTATAAACAATGTCCTTAAGAATTGTATGGAAGAAATTCATCAACTGAACAACCGGCTGGGAAACAAGGCGGACAGAGAACGGCAGGACTTCCTGCTGCATGCGCTTTGTGGCAGCTATCCGTCCTGTGAAGAGTTCCGGGATGACGTCTTTTTACAGCACCATATTACCCTGCTGTCCGACTGGTTCGGAGTCCTGCTGATAAGAGTGGAGGAAACCGGCAGCCTTAAAGTTCCTTTTACAAAAGAAGAAACTCCTGCCCTTTTATCCTTTATACTCACCAATGTATCCCAGGAGCTTTGTGCTTCGAACCACCAGGGTTTTTTAATCCATATTTCCCCCATGCAATATGCCTGTATTGTGAATTTTAACAGGGAGTGTAATAATGAAGAGGGATTATCATATATGAGTACCGTTGCCGAAGAATGTTCCAGATTCCTCCGGCAGTATTTTGGGATTTATACTACCATGGCCCTGTCCGGGATACATTCCGGCCTGTCCGAAATCCACACTGCTTATAAAGAAGCCCTGCACACAATGAGATACCGGTTTCAATACGGAAAAAACAGCATTATTACTTATGCTCTGGTCCGGAATAAAACCTTCCATTATAATAATTCCGCCGATTCCAAATCGGCCCAAATTATTATGGATTATATAAAAAGGGGGCATTCCGGTTCCTCCGGCCGGGAGGTTGTGGATAAGATCACCGCTTTAGCCAATATAAATGATAACTCGGCGTTGGAATCCCTGGAATTTTTCCGCTATGACACCGTAAATTCATTGAATAAAATTATTTATAAAGCCGGCTTTAAGCATTTAGAAGAAAAAAACAATTTTACCGGGCAGCTTTTAAAAGCGGAACCCTTTAACGATTTTCTGGAAATCCTGGTAAGAATACTGGATATGCTTCGGGATTACAGTAAAACGGTAAAAGAAAGCAATACCATCTGTGACCGGGCAGAGGCTTTTATAGAGAAAAATTACATGGATCCCAATCTAAACAACACCACCATAGGAGAGGTTCTTCGCATTTCCCCTTCCTATTTATCCCAGATGTTTCGGGATCAAAAGGGAATTGCTCTTATTGACTATTTGTATAAGATAAGAATTATCAGGGCAAAAGAACTGTTATCGGACAGTCCCGTTACCATTGAGGAAGTGGCTGCTAAAACCGGCTTTTTAAGCAGCTCTACTCTTATTAAAATTTTTAAAAAGAGTGAAGGGATCACCCCGGGTGCATACCGTAAATTAAAGCAATACTAGGATAAGGCTGTTACCGGGCCAACTTTCTGCCAGCCTGGTAACAGCCCCTCATTTTAAATAATTTATCTAGCCTGATTAAACACTTCCCACTGCTTCTGCAGTTCCGTAAAGTAAGTCGCAATTCCGGCTGATTCATACTGCGCTTTTAAATCAGCCAGGTCCGCATCCACATTCTTCGAAATGCCATTAGCAAGAGGCAGCATATACTGTGCCTTGACTGTTTCCATTGCGGCGATTTCTGCGGAAAGGTTTGATACATCAAACGTAAAGCCTGCTTTAGGACTTGGTATGTAGCCGCTGTTCTTAAGAAGCTTATTTCCCATTTCCTTATATTGGTCGGATAATGCCTGCCAATCAGGATTAACACTCTTTGTTTCATAATTCATATAGCCGTCATATAATCCTGTCCAGCTTGGCTTAATATTTTCCTGCGAAATACCTTCGACACTCGGAACCCCGTCAGCCATCTTATAATTTTCACCTTCCACCCCATAGGCAAGCAGGTCATAGTATGTCCGGTCCGTATGCGCTTTTTCTATAAATTTTAAAGCAATTTCCGGATACTTGCACTGGGCGGCGATTGAAATCGCAGTAGCACTTGAGTAATCAGGAATATATGCACTTTTATACTCCGGATTATCTAACAGGTAATCAAAAAAGCCTATTTTCCATTCCGGGTGTGCCGTGTAAAGTCCGGGTATCCAATTGTTTGATGCACTCCAAAAAGGTGTATTCGTCTCACAGGGTTTCTTATCCGCTTTCATTAATTCAAAGCCTTTTGTTCCCTCATTTCCGGAAGCCGCTAAAATATCATGGTCAATAATTCCGTCCTTATACCATTTCTGTGCATATTCACATACTGTTTTATATTCAGGTGTATCGAACAAATTTACAACCTTTGCAGGATCCTCATATGCAAACCATGCATACATATTGTCATCCAGCTGTCCGTATTTTGCTCCTGCACTCATATACCATAGACTGGTCCAGATCCGGTTGTCGGTTATCAGCGGGGTATCCTTATATCTGTCATCTGCTTTTGCAGCATACAGATATTGTTCCATGGTCTCCAGGCTGTTTATTTCGGGAATTCCCCATTCCTGCCTTAAATCTTCCCGGTAAATAAAGCCTTCACCTGCTCCGCCCTCTGCTTTGCCAAACTGCGGAATGCCATATAAATGCCCGTTGATCTCACACATTTTCAGTGCATCTTCAGAAGCCTGCTTATAATGCTCCACCAAATCCGGAACCTGTTCCAGATACGGATTTAAATCCATAAATGCATTTTTAGCCGCCGTAGCCTTATAATCCGAGAAATTACCGCCGGCATAGAGATCATATTCACCTGAGGTAATGCTTAAATTGATTTTATTCTTTTCATCTCCCCATGGTATGTAATCAAAGCGTATTTTACATCCCAGGTCTTTCACCGTAAGGGCATCTAATTGTTCATAGAATGTATCCAGTCCGCCGGCAGGCTCATTCCCCATAGTAAAAGCTTTCAGTGTTATAATTTCCCCAGTGTCATTTGATACGGTGTCCTTTTCTTCGGATTTGCATGCCGCCAGGGACATCATCATTATAACTGCCAATAGGGCTGCTGCAAATTTTCTCCTGAATTTTTTCATAAAAACCTCCTATACATTTTTAAATTTATATTTACAATATCTATCCATAAGGATAGAATTGCAAAGCTCCAGGCTATCCCTTAACGCCTCCTACAATTAATCCTCCTGTAAAATATTTTTGCACAAAGGGATAGAAAATTAATACCGGCCCTGTTGCCAGCATAGCAGTTGCTAATTTCATTGTTTCACTTGGCAGCTGTATACCGGGAGTTGAAAGTCCCTGCTCGCTGAACATTTTTTCAACATTCTGCAGCATGTTATAAAGCAGGTACTGAAGCGTATACATTTCAGGATCCTTGATATAAAGATTGCAGCGGTACCATTCGTTCCAATACCCCAGCGCCAGGAACAGGCCTATGGTCGCAATAGCCGGCTTCGCTAACGGCATCATCACCTTCCGGTAAATTGTAAAATCACCGGCACCGTCGATCCTGGCCGATTCCATCAAGGCATCCGGCACGCTTTTTAAGAAATTCCGGAATAAAAAGATATTAAAAGGATTCATAATGGAAGGTAAAATCAGGACCAGTATATTATTGTTCAGATGCAGGATATTTACATTTACAAGATAGGCAGGAATCATTCCTGCGCTGAATAAGGTAGTAAAATAAATAAAGAATGCCGCTGCATTGCGGTATTTAAAGTCCTGCCTGGATAATACAAATCCGCTCATGGAAGTTGTAAGTAATCCCAGACCGGTCCCCACTAATGTAACAAAAATGGTGACAAGATAGGCCCTCGGTATCCGGCCGCCCAACGCAAGCACCGTCTTATAAGCATCCAGCGTAAAATCCTGGGGCAGGATCTGGTATCCGTTAACGGCAATTGCCGATTCACTGCTGAAGGAACCGGACAGGATTAAGATAAACGGAACTACGCAAATAATTGTAATAACCGTAATAAGCGTGATTGCCAGAATTTGAAATAATTCATCTTTCCAGCCGTGTTTAATGTGCACCCGTTGTGTTTGTGTATCGCTGCTGATTGATTTCATAATTTCTTTCCTCTCTAAAACAATGCATTCTCAGGGCTTACCTTTTTAACAGCCGTATTCACTGCCAAAATCAGGACAAAACCGAAAACAGACTGGTACATGCCGGCCGCACTTCCCAGGCCCATGTTAAAATTCACCGCAAGGGAGCGGAATACGTAAGTATCGATAATATCCGTTGCATTCAGCAGCAAGCCGTTATTCCCAATGATCTGATAGAACAAATCAAAGGAACCTTTCAGGATACCGCCCAGGGATAACAAAACCAGCATGATTACGGTGGGTTTCAGTAAAGGAAGTGTTATATACTTAATACGTTTCCAGTTGGAGGCTCCGTCTACATAGGCCGCTTCATAAATACTTTCGTCGATACCTAATATGGCAGCCAGGTAGACGACCACCCCATATCCCAGGCCTTTCCATATATTGATAATAACGATAATAACCGGCCAGACAGCCGGCTCCTGGTAAAAATCATACTTTTTAAGGCCGATTGAAGTTAAAAAGTGATTCACTGTCCCATAGGTATAATTAAAGAGATTATATGTAATTACACCAACAATTACCATAGATACGAAATATGGCATTAGCATCAGTGTCTGCGATACTTTTACAAAATATTTCCGTTTAATTTCTTTCAGCAAAACAGCTGCCGCTATCTGAAAGAAATTTCCCAGGATAATGAATGCCAGATTGTAAAGAATCGTATTTCTGGTCAGGCGCCAGATAATCGAATCCGCTCCCCCACGAAACAAAAATTCAAAATTCTTGAAGCCTGCAAAGGGACTGCGCAAGCCCTGCATAAAATCATAGTTAACAAATGCATAATAGAGTCCGGGCATTGGCAGATAGGCAAATAATAAGAAAAATACAAACATGGGAATCAGCATAATGTAATATGTTTTGTGCTTACGAAAATCCGAAATCCGTTTCCTTTTTACAGGAGCTTGTGCCGCATATGCTAAGGTCTTACCTTTCATTTTGTTTACCTTTCATTTTGTCTTCCTTTCCTTTTGTTATAAATTTATGATATCATTCCGGATGCTTCCCTGATAGAATACTTTTTCAATATAAATGGTAATTTTTAATGATTTGGAACAAAGGCTTTTCCCTGGCAAAATACTCGCGCCGAGTCCGGCCGGCCAAACCAGCACTCTGCCTTTTAGGGGTCATGCGCATTTTCCGGAGGGTTTTTATCTCATATTTATCTCATAGGACGAACTTTCCCATAAGATAAAAAAAATAAAAGAAAGTCCCAGACTTAAAAGAATGAGACTTCTTATAATCAGCTTCATAATATAAAAAATCATGGCCGAACTATTAATTTTTTTACAGGTTCCAGAGGTTTTTCAGTCTTTACCGACCGGCGGGACATGAATGGAAACGCAGGTACCGATTCCTAAGGAGCTCTCAACTTCAATAGAAATCTCCCGTCCATAAAAAAGTGACAAACGCTTTTCTATATTCTCCATCCCATACTGACTGCCTTTAGAATTTCCCTTATCTTCCTTACTCATACCCTGTCCGTCATCCGTAACACTTAAATGAATCAGGTTATCTTCTATCCAGCCGGTCAATAATACTACGCCGCGTCCGTCTTCTTTTTCACAGATTCCATGGATAATTGCATTTTCGATAAATGGCTGCAAGGTAATTTTGGGGATCAGGTAATCAAGTGCTTCTTCCTGTATTTCTTCTTCAAATCTTATTCTGCCGCGGAACCGCTTCTTTTGTATTTCCATATAGGCCTCACACATCCTGGCCTCCTCCCTGATGGTGATAATATCCTTTCCCTTACTTAAGGACAACCGGTAAAACATGGACATGGACTGAATGACTTCACGTATATTTTCCGTTTCATTCTTTTGTGCCATCCAGTTAATCATGTCAAGGGTATTGTATAAAAAATGAGGATTAATCTGAGACTGGAGGGCCTTTAACTCGGCACCGGTCTTTTCCTGTCCCATAACAAACTGAAGAGCCATAAGCTCATCAACCTTCCGGACCATATTGTTATAACCGGTTATCAGCTGGCCGATTTCGTCCGTGTGGGGTTCGATCATTAATTCTTTCATTTTCCCTGTTTTAACCAGTCCGATCTGATTGTGCAATAACCGGATACGGTAGGTTATGGATTTGGTTAAGGGATAAATCAGCAGGACCAGCAAACAGGATACCAGCGCATACATCATCCCCATCTGATAGGTCATATTATTCAATGACTTTGAAATCGTATCGGAAGGAATGCTTGATACCAGCCAGACATCGGTTCCTTCGATCTGCCTGCTTCTCATGAAATATGCTTTCCCATTGAAATCAACCTGTTTAAAGCTTTTATCACTTTCTCTTATCCATTCTTTCCCCGGAGCGCGGGCAGCAAGCTTCTCTCCCATATTGGATGTAAGAATTGTACCGTCGTATTTCTGCAAATAAAAGGATTGGTTCTTTTCAGAATTTATCAACATTTCCTTAATATATTTATTTTCAATTAAGACTGCTAAAATGCCGATCGGCTTGCTGTAATCATCCTCATCCCAGATTGTCCTTGTCATGGCAATATATTTATCAGCCCCTGAATCAACGGATCCGGAATAAGACACCCAGGTAGGACGTCCGTTATTTTCTGTTAACTGTTTATACCATGCGGTTTCTTTTGCAGCACTCAAAGGCCGGTATCGTCCGCTCTGGTTTCTGGCAATTACAAAATTATCATCAATATAAAAGACAATGTTATCTAAGTCAAAAGTTAATTCCAGGGCATAGGAATAGGAAGAAATATTTTCAAAATAAGTTAACTGCCCTATCAGATCCATATCATCTTCGGTCAGCTTAAAGGTTTTTTTAATCGTATCGTTTACCGACAGTAACGTAGAAAGGTTATGTATACGGGTCATTCGGTCCTGCAATGACTGATATACCTGTTCATAACCCTGATTCACCGCATACATCTGCTTCTGAAAGGAGTTGCTCCGAAGTTCCTTAAGCGAAAGCCAAAAGGTAATTGCCAGAGGAACAATCCCTGCCGCAAAGATCAAAATCACTAATTTTTTACTTAATGAAATATTCTGAAACCAGTTTGATACCTTTTTCATTCCGTTTTCCGCTTTCTGTATTCCAATGGTGTTAAGTCGGTAACTTCCTTAAATACCTTGGCAAAGTAATTTGCATTGGCATATCCGCATAATTCCGAGATTTCCGTTATTTTGTAATAATCATTTTCCAGCATTTTTTTTGCTTTTCCGATCCGGTAATCACTTAAGTACTGTTTTAAAGTAACCCGGGTTTCCTGTTTAAATAGTACATTGAGATAAGTAGAAGAAAAGTGGAAATATTCCGCTATCTGTGATACGCTTAAATCGGATTCCCTGAAATGCACCGCAATAAAATCAATCACTCCGCGGGTAATCCTGCTGTACTTCGATTGACTTTCCTGCTTTGCTTCCAGCTTGTTAACCAGGTCCGTCATAAATTCCTGAATTTCTGTTAATGTCATGTAACGGCTCATCCTTTGTTCCATATCTTCTGTGGAATAAATCCCGTCCATTCCGTCAAGCAAATCTGCATGCTGATTGATCATTGCTGTCACAAAGGATGCCAGCAAAGTCTGTATATTTTCTTTCCGATAATATTTCCGTTTTCTTAAATCCGCAAATAAGGTCTCACACCAGCTTTTCAGCCTGAAAGACTCCTGGTTAAGGATCCTTATGAATTCTCCGTAAATCCCAGGCTCCACACCCTGCCGGCACATAACCTCCTCATCTACCGTAAATACCCGCTCCTTTTCCTCATAAAAAGCACAGTTTATAGCCAGCAGTGCCGTTTGATAACTGTTGTAAATATTCATAATGTCCATGGCTTCAAAGCCTATACCAAGAATCAGTCCCGGGAAATGCCCGGTCATTTTCCTGTATAATAGCGGGAGCTGTGAGCTATATTTTTTAGGAAAAGCCAGGATAACCAAATATTTTCCTTCCCCCAGATAATTGCATAAAGCTTTTAATTTGTTACTTCCTATAAAACCTAATAAGTCATTCCGCACCGCTTCTGAATTTACCCCCATCTCCTTAGCCCACAGAACCAAACAGACATAATTTTGTTTTGTTGGAAAATCAATTTCCGTGCAAAGATTAAGCAGCATTTCTCTGTCATTTTCCTTGCATACCAATGCATTTGCCAGTTTTTGCTGCTGTAATTCTTTTCTGTCTGCTGAAAGCATCCGGACATGAAGTTTTTCTTTAATATCCGCCGCCGACTTTTTTACCGCTGCCTTCAGTGCCGGCAAGTCTATGGGTTTCTCTATATAATCAACTGCCGATAATTGGATGGCACTTTTGAGATAATCGGTCTCTAAATATCCACTCATAAAAATAATCTTGGCCGCCGGATTTACTTTAACTAATTCCTTAGCAAATTCAATTCCATTTAGTTTTGGCATTTTAATATCAGATATAACAATATCCGGTCTGAACCACTTTGCCAGATTAAGACCTGCTTTGCCATCCCTGGCCTGCATAACCTCTTCAATTCCAAACTCTTTCCACTGAATGCTTTCTGCCAGGCCTTCTCTTGTATAATCCTCATCATCAACAATTAATAATTTCATGATTCATCCCCTTTTCTTTCTGGAGAGCAGATAAATGAGAAATTATGTTTCTACTCTTCGCTGCCTGTTTACTATTGGTTTCCATTCGTTCCATATGGTTTATTTTACCACATGTTTTGTACTGGAACAACGTGCGCATAGGAATATTCCGCTATTCAGGACCGTAACAAGGGGCTGCCGCATAATAGGAGCATATTTCAGCTATTATGGGACAGTCCCTTTAAAATATCTCTATCCTTTAAAATTATAACCCGGTGTAAATATCTCCATAGAATTCCACCTCGGCTACATTACCGTTCCAGGCAGAAGCGTTATAAATTCTAAAATAACGGTAAGCATTATGATCCAGTATATCTGTACCGGTAATGTCATACCAGGTTTCAGCCGCCGCTCCCGTTACCTTGCCCGTAATATCCTTCCAGGCGGAGTTATCATTGGAACCCTGGATGATCAGTCCGTTCATTCTGGAAGGATTAGACGTTCTCGGCATCAATAAAATTTCGCTTAGATTAACGGATGCCCCTTCACCGAAATCCACGGTATAATAAGAACCCGTTGATGTATTCAAATCACCGAAAGTGGTAACATCTCCGTCAAAGAGCAGATACCCCACCTTATCCGCCGGTAAACCGTTACCCGGCCATTGTTTATCAGAAGCCGTAACATCCGCCAGTAAATTAACATCCAGGAATTTCGATCCGTCAACCAGAAACAGGCCGGAACCATCCGTAGTCAAACACAGCGTATCGCCGTCACTTCCGTCACTTTTCCGATAATCCAGGGTAAATGTCACGGTTCCCGTGTCCACATCTTTAAGGGCTGCCTCGGCAACCCAGTTAATATTATCTTCCGTACTGACTGCCGTATCCAATCCCTGAATTTTTACCTTAACATTTTGTATAGCTTCTTTGGCTCTGACCGCTAACCTGACCGTATCCCCCAGGGAGATCTTTCCATTCACGCTCTGATCGGAACCGATTGATACACTTTCAATCTTGTTGCCTGTTTCATAGCGTTTTCCGTAAATTCTGAATTCCGTCATTTCAAACAGGTTCTGTACGGTATTATGAATTATATCCGGGTAATTATATAGCATTTGTATTTTCAAAAACCGAAACCTGGAATTCTGAAATTCGCTGTCAACGGCAAGGGTCTGAAATTCCTGCGTAAATGCCGTCAAGCCCGGTGTCAGCCGTGTCCAGTTGTTTCCGTCATCCGAACCGAATACAGCCGATCCCGCAAGACGATCCGCAAAAATATTACTTTGAAATCCAAAGGCTGCGGCTGAAACCTTATAATCCGGCCCGAAATCGATAATATGGTATTTATTCGGCGCAAGACCGTAAGAAACACCGGTACCAGGATTATCGTCTGCCATATTAACGATAGAGGTACCAAAGGTGGAAGAGTGGACAACATTGTGATAATCAAAACTGCCATCACCTAACAAAGGGGTAACCGGTTCAAGATTGTCCGCCGCATCACATAAGCTTTGGAGCTGTCTGGAGAAAATTTCATCCGTCCCGCTCTCTAGCATGGCTGCCGTTTCCTGATACTCCGTTAAATAGTTCTTAAGGGAAGCCTCCACATAAACTTCGTCCGGATCATAGGGCGAGGCGGCAGCCTCCACCGCCAAAATACGGTCTCCTGCTACGGTAATCCTGATGTTTTTTGCCGTTACCGCAGTTCCGTCCGAAGCGGATACAACAAAAGAATAGGTCCCTTCCCGGGCAGGCACCCAGTGAAACTCACCGGTACCGGTATCCAGTTCGGCTGTTTCAGGTAATACAGCGCTTTCATAGTTTAAAACATCCGCTGTACCGGCATCTGTGGCAGAAAAATCCAATTTTAAAGGTGCTCCTGCATAAGTAACCAGATCCTGGTCCGAATTTCCCGAGGTAAAAACAGGCGCCGTAAGGAGGGTACCCGCATTTACATTGAGATGATCCAGGTCAACCGTCGTACCGTCTCCCGTTACGGTCAAATAAAGGATGTCTCCCAGGAATTGAAGACTGCCCATGGTATAGGTAATATAACGCCATTCTCCCTTTGTGTCCGGAATTACCAGACTGTCATTGATTCCGGGACTCATTTTTAACTTGGCAGTCCCATTGGTCCTAACCCTAAAACCAATTGTTTTGTTACCGGTGGAGGCATTTAAGAGTGCTATCTTACTTCCGTCCTCCGAAGCATGAAATCTGACATAGGAAACTCCGCCTGCATCCGTATCCGTATCGGTATTCTCATCAAAGGCAGTATAGCGGTCTTCTATCTCGATCAGATAGGAACTGGTCTGTTCTTTTGGCAGAAAGACCTCCGCATCTTCTTTCGCTGCTTCCGGTAAGTATAACCAGAAATCCCCGCCTCCGTCCACATTATTCCAGTTAATATTTAAAGACCCGCCGTAGTAGAAATTGGATGGAAGCTTTTTCGTAAATGCTTCATAATAATAAGGAGCAATTTCGGATACCTTTTCTCCTTTTACATAGGTATAATAGGAGTATAAATCCCAGAAATTAGCCGTATTGAATCTTCCCCTGTAAGAAGGAGAAATATAATTATATGTATCCCTGACTGTTCCGTCCGAAGCGATGGAATAGGCCACCTTAGTCCATGGGGTATCATAACCCAGCATGTACTGCCAGAAGTAATCGGCAGCCTCTAAGATCCGGTTATTTAAAAACTCATAGGGCCCTGCCGCATCAGGATCCGCAGATACACACCCATCCGCCTGATCCACCCTGGTTCCCTGTGCCAAAAGCATACGGGCTATGATGACAGAATTCGTCAGGTCACCGCCTCCATGGGCCTGATCCCTGCCCATTTCCACCTGCTGAACATGTCCTTCCACTTCCGTTCCTTCCGAAACATTCTTACCGATTTCCGCCTCTCTATCGACTAGGCGGAATAATTGTTTTACCGAACCGTTAAATCCCTGGTCGGCGGCAGTGGAGTTAACGGTAAACCATTCCACCGCTTCCTCATACCTGCTTAGATTATTTGTAAAAATATATCCCGCCATAGCTCCCAGCAAAGGGTAGGTATGCTGGTTCATAAAATGATTCTGATCATGCTGGAAGGTATCGATTACCGGTGTAATCAAATTAGCCGTAAAATCAGCCGTATCTTTATCCGTCCATTCCAGTGACTCGGTCTGACAGCCGGTATACCTTAATATCTCAGCTGCCGTTACCATCCGGTTAAGAGGTATTCCCGAATGGATACAGGCATCCGTATAGTACGCATACTGGTCCGGATCCATCTGGGACCAGATACGTATGATATGCATTGCATTGCTGCGATAGATCTCATTACCGGTTATATAATATAAAAGTGCCTGGGTATAGGCTTTTAACCCGTCTGCTATGAATTTAGACTGAACACCCTGGCTGTTAAAGGCATAGGTACCGGGTACCGACGGATCTGAACTGTTTTCATTACTGGAGGTAATACTTGCTGAAGCCGCAGATGATTTAAGCATTGCATTAAAATAGCTGTTCCATGGCTCTGCCCCTGCCCGCACCTTTGCCCTGACGTTTTCCAGGAGTTCTTTAGTAAGCCCCACACCCGGATGCGTAAAACCGCTTTCTGCATCGGTCACCTCTGTTATTTCCGGCAGATAGTCCGTAAAAATATCTGCCGCTGCTTCTGATCTCGCAGAAATTGGCTGCACCGGTGTAAAAACCGTCTGAAGCAGCATAACGGATAATGCTGCAACCATTGTTATTTTTTGTGTTAATTTCCCCATAAATTAATACCATCCCTTCCTAAATAAAATTTTCAGTTTTAAGGAACCTTATTTTACCAATTACTATTTTAGCTTTTTGGATTATTTATTGATATGGTAATTTTTCTTTAAATATATTACTTTTCAAAACTGAAACTTAGCATAAATCTGCGTTTTCCAAAATCACAACGCGGCATGCCGTAAAATGGAGCTTTCAGAACAGTGCAATGAGTATTCAGATACACCCAGATAAACCAAGCGTAATATTGCACTGGTACTTACCAATCTGCTGGAATTGACTCATGGATATGAAAATGGAGAAGGCCTTTGAAATGAAGTAAGAAATTTCTGAGATAAAAGATGATATCCTGAAGATATTGATATAAGACTGAGCACTCTGCTTCCTTCCAAATCGGAAACAAAGGACAGTTATTGGAACGGCATAAAGAATTAACGGAAAGCTTGCCGGGCATCCTTAATGGAGCGGCTGAAAATGGCGATGGGTATTACAGACATGCTGTTCAGGACAGAAACGGCCAGGTAAAACCACTGCCATCCCTGACTTCTGAGTTTGAAAGGGTCTTGAAGCCCCATGTCAGTTCAAGTAAAGAGCTGCTGCTTACTGTTCTTTATGCCACAGGAAATTACGTCTATTCGGGAATAGGGAATACCCTTTCGGGAAGCTGCGTATGAACGCGCAAAAGGATAATATTCTTTGGGACATTGTTATTAAAGTGACAACGCATCAGCGCCAGAGCGTGTTTGAAAAATCATTTCACTGTTCTGAATGCTCCACTTTGCGGCATGCTACGTCACAATTTTGGGAACGCAGCATGCCGCAAAGTGGAACATCCAGTCCGGTACAAGCATTTTTCAAACACACTCTGGTGTACCGACAAGTCAGACTCTTTCATGTTCTATTTAATATTATTCAGAATACCTAAAACCGTATTCTCAATCTCTTTTAACTTAGCGTCTGCCTGTTCCTGATTATCAGCCTTTGTATAAATATATAATTTTATTTTCGGTTCTGTTCCCGACGGCCTTAAGGTATACCAGCATTTATCATTATATTGGAACCTGACCGCATCGGTTTTTTCTATATCAATGCTGTTCTTTTCACCGGTCAATACATTCCGTTCTTCCGAAACCGTATAATCTGTTATTTTAACAAGCTTAGAACTGCCGATGAAATCGGGATAGTCCGTACGGTACTCTTTCATCATTCTCTGTATTCTTTCCTGGCCTTCAATACCTTCCAGAACAATGGATATTGTATTTTCGCGGTAATAGCCATATTTTTCATACAGCTCGTTCAAGGCATCAATTAATGTCTTGCCAAGTTTTTTATAGTAACCGGCCATTTCAGCAAGAATCAGCGTGGCAGATACACCGTCTTTATCACGTAAATAACATCCAATATTATATCCGATACTTTCTTCATAGCCAAAGATATACGTATACTCCTTTGTTTTATCCCATTCATTGGGCAGGGCGCAGATATTCTTAAAACCGGTCAATACATTGAACATTCTGACCCCATAGGCTTCTGCAATTGCAGTTCCCATTTCACCGGTCACAATGGATTTGACCATGGCTGCATCCTTGGGCAGCTTTCCTTTTTCTCTCATAGACATCAGCAAATAGTTGATAATTAATACACCAACCTGATTTCCGTTTAAAGCTTCGATTTTGCCCTTATGGATAACCTCTACCGCAAGCCGGTCACAATCCGGGTCTGTTGCGATCAGGACATCCGCACTGACTTCCAGTCCGAGCTTTTCACTCAGGGCAAAGGCCGCATGATCTTCCGGATTGGGATAATCAATGGTTGGAAATGTCCCATCCGGACTCTCCTGTTCTTTTACAACATGGACATTGGTATATCCCATCCGTTTCAGAACCGTACGGACAGGGATATTACCGGCACCGTTCAAGGGAGTATATACAATACCGATATTTTTATCCACGTCTTCTTCCCTTAGGGAAACCGACATGGTTTTATCATAAAAGCTCTCATCTACTTCTTGATTAATTATAATCAGAAGTCCAAGTTCTTCGGCTTCGGGTCTGCCTGGCAGGGTATAAGTTTCAAAAAGATCCATTTTAGAAATCTCTTCTAAAATCTGGTCTGCAATGCCTGATTTTATCTGGGAACCTTCTTCCCAGTATACTTTATATCCGTTATAAATTTTAGGATTGTGGCTGGCCGTAATATTAATACCTGCCCCACACCCGTAATATCTGACCGCATAGGATAATTCCGGAGTCGGCCTTAAGGAGTCAAATAAATAAACCTTAATTCCCATGCTGCATAAAATCAGGGCGCACATTTCGGCAAATTCCGGGGACATAATACGGCAGTCATGAGCAATGGCTACCCCTTTAGCCGCAAATTCCTCACCTTGTTTCTGCATTACTTTACCCAATGCCCTGGTAGCCCTTCCCACCACGTATCTGTTCATACGGTTGGTGCCGGCACCAAGTATTCCACGTAACCCGGCCGTTCCAAAGGACAAATCACAATAAAACCGGTCCTTGATCTCAGCTTCAATGTCTTTCATATTTTCAAGTTCTTTTTTCAAGTCCGAATCAAGGCTTTCCGTTTGTAGCCATTTTTGATATTCTTTTCTATAATCATTCATAGTAATATATATAATTCTAATACACTGTTTATAGTGCTGAATTACATCTCCTTCCTTATACTCTGATTTCCATACATTGCTTTTTACCGCCGTGCTTTCGACTATAGGAACATATTGTGCTGTCTCACTCATCTTTAGTCAAACTGCACTGCCTATTTTGTCATCCGCTGCGTTGTCGTCAGTCGACGTAGCATGCTTGCTACTGCATACTTGCTTCTGCCACCGCTACGCCTCCTTCCTCCGCCTTGCGGAGTTAAAGATGAACGAGACAGTACAATAAGTTTATTCCTATAGTTATATTTTACCACAGGCATTTAATTAGAACAACGTATGATAAAGGATTTGTATTTCCGGATATACCTAATTATGCACTATATTCACCTTTTCCATTCCAATACGGCACTTGGAGTCTGAATCTGAAAAATTCAGGGTAATCCTCTCTCCGGAATGCTAAAAGGCTATTTGATTAATTGCAGAAATTCAGCCTCCGTACCATTAAATACATTCCTGTCAATATATTTTTCATCTCCGCTGTACCCATTTAGGGCAGCTTTATCCGTATATTGCCAAAATTTCCACTTACCTTTCATATCAATATTCGGTGAATAATACACATTTCTAATCCAAAGCATATAATCATCAAATTCCTGTTTTATATATTTGTTATAGGTTTTAAGCGTTGCGTATATTATGGGTTTGACTCCATAATATTCCTCTAATATAGTAAGCATATTATGAAGTTCTTTTCATGTACTTTCAACATCCGGCGGACTTTTTTCCTTATCCCCATAATACTCAAAATCAATTGCAGGAGGTAACTTTCCATTTAGATTACCTACCGTGGCAATATAATTTTCCGCCTGTGTTTCAGCGCTGCTGTCAAAACTGAAAAAATGATATGCCCCTATGACTAATCCACTATTTTGCGCATTTGTCCAATTTGCTTTAAAATACTCATCAACATTGCTGCTTCCTTCTGTTGCTTTTATAAAAGCAAAGTCCACATTCTGGCTCTTTATCGTGTCCCAATTTATTTTACCCTGATAATGTGAAACATCAATTCCAGTAACAGGTTAATCACTCTCAGAAAGATGGTTCAGTGTTATTATTTTATTCGCAATTAAAAAAGCTATTATCAGAATGAAACCTATAATAAAAATTACGATACTTATTATTCTCTTTTTTATATTCCTCTTCAATGTTAATTCATCCTTTAATTAATCTAATTGCCTTTATCCGGAACATTAATTATTATCTTTGCCAAACTTTTAATACCAGTAAATCAAAAATCCTAATTTATTATAATTTTTTGACTTTAATAATGCCCTTAAGATTATAATTTTCAGTTCTTTCCATAATTTATCATTTTTATCAACTTACAGTTTAACCCCGTTTCTCCCTGTGAATCATTTCTACAATATCACTGGCCTTAGGTGGACAGCCCTTAACATAATGCTCACAGCCGGCCGTACAGTTACCCACACCGATTCCGCCAGGAGTTTTATTCCGGTAGCCCTGCCCGATCTTAATACTTTTCCCCTTAATACCGCCAGCTTTGTCAAGGGCATAGATAAGTGCGGCATAACAGGCGGAACAGGCACTGTCGGCTTCTATATATTTACTTAAGCTTTTCACAGTAGTGCTGTTGGTTATACTCATCCTGGGACGGTGGTCTGCGTTCAATTCAATAATTTCCGTACCTGCATCGGCATAGCTGCCGATCCCGTAATTTTTCCCAAGGCGCAGATACCCGATTTCGTCCGGATGAAAGCCCATTAACTGTGCGCCATAGGAATCCAGCACCACCGGATCAAACCCGAGCATAATCCGGTTTGCAATAACCGGATTTCCCCCTTCTTCAAAGGATAAGTCACCGCAGACAGAATCCACAATGTGCAATGCCGGGCGCAGAACCGTATTTAATAATGCTATGGGTTTGTCCAGTCCCATGGTATGGTAACGCCTTTTTTCACTGTCCGGTATACAGCCTTTCAGATTCTTCATGCAGCAGGTCATACCGGTCTGACAGTGTCCTTTCAGGACAGGTACATTAATCAGATAATCAACATAAAGAGCGCTTTCACAGACATTCAGGGAAATGTCCCCGCTTTTAACCTGCGTAGCTTTGTCTTTCTTGGTGTCAAGGAGTTTTACGCCATACTTTTCCGAAAAAGCGGTATAACCGCAGTTCTTAAAGGCAAGCTGTGTATTATCTCCCACCCACGAGCCTTCCAGAATGGTAATATTATGTATACCAAAGTCCTGTAAATAACGAATGATACCTTCTACGATTTCAGGGTGGGTGGTGGCACCGTGTTCGGCGGGGCGGGATACAACCAGATTTGGCTTTATGCCGATTTTCATGGCAGGATTCAGGCTGTCCGAGATTTTGGCCGCCTCCATTAACTCATAGGTCGTTTTCTGTAAATTGGTACCATAGTTTATAAAAATATCCGCCATATTAACACATCCTTTCTGTTTTATCAAATTTTACAGCAATCCAGTCCGTAGATGCCGTATTTGACTGGAAAGAGTTCCTGGAACCGGAATAATTAAATATAATTTTATAAAGACGGATTTAGCCATCTTTACGGCTCCCTTTACACTATTGCTAAACACAACTTCCAGCACCGTATTGTCACGCCCCATTTGTCCAATATTTTTCTAATTTATTTTAGATTAAACTTTTATTATTTTTAATAATACCATAATAAATTTTTTATTCAAGTCAAAGCGGATATTCGCAGGACATACCTTTAAGGTTAAAAAATAATATATAATACTTCACCCTCTCTTATTTGCAGTTGCCAAATAAAAAGAGGGTGAAACACTAGTCCAATATTTTTTCAAAAGCTACTACATCCAGTACCTGTCCGAACTTTCTTCCTACTTCCTTAAAATGAGCACATTTAAAATAACCGCAATGTTTAAAAAGATTGATGCTGTTTTCATTCTGTCCGCAGATCGTTGCAACCAGGACATGCATATTAACTGTTTTAGCATATTTCTCTATATACTCTACTGCTTTTGTTCCAATGCCCTTTCCGGCATATCCATCCCTTAGGTAAACGGTCACCTCGGCTGTTTTATTATAGGCTTCTCTCTTTTTATGCTGTGTTAAGATTACATAACCGCAAATAACTTCGTCAATCCGGATTATAAACGTTTTATATACCGGATTCTCGAAAAAAATCAACTCCTTCATTTCATCCATTGTTATGGCATGATCGTGAAATGTCGCAGTGGTATTTAATACATAATATGTATAAATATCCAGCAGTTCCTGTGTATGTTCCTCTTTTACTTCTTCAAATATAACATTATCCATAATTTACACTCCTCCTCTCTGTAAACGGATAAAGCATTAAGCCGTACTTTAATACGGTAAGTGTTCCTCTTTTATCCGACAAACTGCCGATTGGGGTGCCGAAAATAAGACGGATAACATACATGCTTCCTGATAAAATACCGGCTTGGAACCATGTTCCCCCATATTCCTGGCATATTTTTTAACTTTTATAAATATATCTCTGCTATTTTCAATCAATTCCATCGGGTTTAAAACAGGGGAGACAGTAATTTAAGGACAGGTCCAAAAATACGCCATCTGATATGCTTCTTTGCAAACCATTCCTTGGTAATCACTTCGCATTTGCCGAAGGTCCTTATCATATCCTCTTTTATATCTTTACAAATACCGGCTCCGTATATTACGGCACCGCATTCAAAATGGTGCATAAAGCTCCGGTAATCAAAATTAATCGTACCAATTACCGCCTTATAATCATCGGACAATATACATTTTGCGTGTATGAAACCGGGTGTATATTGCAATATTTTTACATTCCCCTCTACTAATACCTTATAATAAGACTGGGTCAGCCAATAAACAGATTTCTTGTCAGGAATACCCGGTGTTACTATTCTGACATCCACTCCCCTCTCGGCGGCCCGAATTAAAGATCTTATCATATCGTTCCCAATAATAAGATACGGTGTATAAATGTATAAATATTTTTGCGCATTATTAATGATAGTAAGGTAAACTTTCTCGCCGATCCGCTCGTTCAGATATGGAATATCGCCAAAAGGCTGAATCCAGCCATTGTCGCTAAAACTTAATCTGCTTTCGGTGTGGTAAACCGTATAATCCTCATCAGTTCTCCCGGAAATACTCCACATCTGGAGAAACATTACGGTAAAACTCCAAACTGCTTCACCGCAGACTTTTATGCCGGTATCCTTCCAGTGACCGTGGGGATGGGTATGATTTATATACTCATCCGCAAGATTAATTCCACCCGTAAATGCCGCTTTGCCGTCAATTACGGCTATTTTCCTATGATCCCTGTTATTTTGGATTACACTCATCAAAGGAAAAAGTCTGTTAAACGCCAAACAGTGAAGTCCTTCCTTTTCCAGCCTTGCCGCAAAATCCGCAGGGAGATGAAATACACTTCCGATATCATCATACAAAAGGCGTACCTCAACGCCTTCCTGCACCTTTCGTTTCAATATTTTATAGATGGAATTCCACATTTCTCCTTCGTCAATAATAAAGTATTCCAGAAAAATAAACTTATCCGCTTTATCCAATTCGACCAGCAAATCTTCCCAATACTTTTCTCCGGATTCATAATAAACCATGTGAGCGTCTTTATATATTGGATATCCTATGTTACACAGATACTTCATCTCACCGGCATTCCTGTTACTTTCATCAAAAACAGTTTTATCCTCCTCATTTTGTTTCAGAAGCAGACTTGTAGTATTCACCGTTTCATCCAGTTTCAATCTGATTTTTCTCGGTACATAGCTATTTCCATATAACAGGTACATCAGACCGCCAAAAAGAGGAAAGAGCAATATAGGAACGATCCATGCGATTTTTACTTCAGGCCGGATATCCTCCTGGCATACAATCCAAAACACTACCAAAAAACTGATACATCGAAATAGAATTGAAATCAGCATATAATAGTTACTAAGTTTAAATATCTCAACCATTATAAAAACAAACTGTACCGCAACTAAAAGTATCACGATTACCATACGATTTAAAATAGTTTCCAATACCTTCCTCATAATTTCACATCCTTTTAAATAACTATTATATCAGCACAAAATTTTATTATCAATCATGAAAAGAATAAAATTTTAAGTTCCTGATGGGGTGCTCTATATTTCGTTCCAACAGTGCAGGCTGTATCCCAAAAAGAGGGCGCAATGTCCTCTTTTCATTTATTAGTTTTATATCAATTATTTGTTGTTGAGAACGGCCTGTATGGTGCGGAATGATAGATAGGCGATTTTTTTTACTCATTCAAGTCAATAGGCTTCGTAATTTTTAAAAATAGATTATTCATTAATTTATATCCTTTATGAAATGCCTCTGCACTTGCTCTTATCATTTCATCCTGTCCAACATCCGAAAAATCCACCTCATAACCAACTCTGCCTGCTATTTCAATATATCCGCAACTGATTTTTTGTATTCTCCAATTTCGGCAAAATCAAATGCTTTTCTTTGTGCAAGAGCTAATGAATTAACATTAGGATGAGTTGGATATGATATATTTGATGTTGCATTCTTGCACAACTGTACCCACTTGCTTATCTCAGACATAAAGAGCCCCATACCAACTATTTTCATAGCTAATATGGGGCTCTATTTATCTCTTATTTAATTCACACCGTCAGGTGCTAATATCATAATTGATTTTTACTTACTTGACAATACCGCTTGTGCTGCAGCAAGTCTTGCGATCGGCACACGGAAAGGTGAGCAGGATACATAGTTAAGACCTACTTTGTGGCAGAATTCAACGGTGGAAGGATCTCCGCCGTGTTCTCCGCAGATACCAAGTTTGATTTCAGGTCTTGTCCCCCGTCCTTTTTCAGCTGCCATCTGTACTAACTGGCCAACACCGTCCTGATCAAGTCTTGCGAATGGATCGGATTCGAAAATCTTGTTGGTGTAGTAAGCATCTAAGAACTTACCGGCGTCATCACGGGAGAAACCGAAGGTCATCTGTGTTAAGTCGTTGGTACCGAAGGAGAAGAATTCAGCTTCTTCAGCAATTTCATCAGCAAGTAAAGCTGCACGAGGAATTTCGATCATAGTACCGATGTGATATTCGATATCAACGCCTTTTTCTTTCTTAACAGCTTCTGCAGTTTCAACCACTACATCTTTTACGAATTTTAATTCTCTCTTCTCGCCAACTAGCGGGATCATGATTTCAGGAACGATATCAAAACCTTTTTCCTGTTTTACTTCGATCGCTGCTTCCATAACGGCTCTTGTCTGCATCTTAGCGATTTCAGGATAAGTTACGGCAAGACGGCAGCCTCTGTGTCCCATCATAGGATTGAATTCATGTAAGGAATCGCAGGTAGCTTTTACTTCTTCAACAGAAAGACCCATATCTTTAGCAAGTGCTGCAATATCGGCATCTTCTGTAGGTACGAATTCATGTAACGGAGGATCTAAGAAACGGATCGTAACCGGTCTTCCTTCCATAACTTCATAAATACCCTTGAAATCTCCCTTTTGGAAAGGAATTAATTGGTTAAGAGCTGCTTCTCTTGCTTCTACCGTTTTGGAAAGAATCATCTTTCTGATCTTATGAATTCTTTCGCCTTCAAAGAACATGTGCTCCGTACGGCAAAGACCGATACCTTCCGCACCGAATTTAACAGCATTCGCTGCATCGGCAGGAGTATCCGCATTGGTTCTTACCTTTAAAGTTCTGATTTCATCAGCCCATGTCATAATTCTATCAAAATTACCGCTGATAGCTGCTTCTACCGTAGGGATGTCTCCAACGTAGATGTTACCGGTAGAACCGTCAAGAGAGATGTAATCTCCTTCTTTTACAGTCTGTCCACCGAGTGTAAAGAATTTAGCTTCTTCATCGATGCCTATTTCACCGCAGCCGGATACACAAGCAGTACCCATACCACGGGCAACAACGGCTGCATGGGAAGTCATACCGCCGCGAACGGTTAAGATACCTTCCGCTGCATGCATACCTTCAATGTCTTCCGGTGATGTTTCAAGACGGACAAGGATAACTCTTTCGCCTTTTTCATGATGATTTTTTGCATCATCAGCCGTAAAGTAAACTCTACCGGCTGCTGCACCAGGGGATGCAGGAAGAGCTTTTCCAACAGGAGTAGCTGCTTTTAAAGCTTTTGTATCAAATCCGGGATGTAATAACTGATCTAAGGATTTTGCTTCAATTCTGGCGATAGCCTGTTCTTTTGTGATTTTTCCTTCATCTACTAAATCGCAGGCAATCTGAAGAGCTGCAGGAGCTGTTCTCTTACCGTTACGAGTCTGTAAGAAGTAAAGTTTTTTATCTTCAATGGTGAATTCCATGTCCTGCATATCTCTGTAGTGATTCTCAAGCAAAGTAGCAATTCTCATGAATTCCTTGAAAACTTCCGGCATATCCTCTTCCAGCTTGGTAATAGGCTGAGGAGTTCTGATTCCGGCAACAACGTCTTCGCCCTGGGCATTGATTAAGTATTCACCGTAGATCTTAGCTTCACCGGTGGATGGATTACGGGTAAATGCAACACCGGTACCGGATGTATCACCCATGTTACCGAATACCATGGCCTGAACGTTAACAGCTGTTCCCCAGTCACCAGGGATATCATTCATTCTTCTATAGTAAATAGCACGAGGGTTGTCCCAGGAACGGAATACGGCGGTTACGGCTTCGATTAACTGTTCCGTCGGCTCCTGGGGAAAATCCGTACCTTTTTCTGCTTTGTATAATGCTTTGAACTGTGTAATTACATCTTTTAAATCATCAGCAGTAAGATCCGTGTCATATTGAACACCTTTCTTTTCTTTGATTTCGTCTAATACTCTTTCAAATTTTGCCTTGCTGATTTCCATTACTACGTCAGAGAACATCTGGATAAATCTTCTGTATGAATCATATGCAAATCTTGGGTTTCCAGTCTTCTTTGCAAAGCCTTCCACTGCAACATCAGTTAATCCCAGATTGAGGATGGTATCCATCATACCGGGCATGGAAGCTCTGGCACCGGAACGAACGGATACTAATAAAGGATTTTCAGTATCTCCGAATTTCTTACCCTGCTGCTCTTCCAGAATCTTTAAAGCATCAAAAATCTGTCCCTTTATTTCGTCTGTAATTTTCTTACCGCTGTTATAGTAATCAGTACAAGCTTCTGTAGTTACGGTAAAGCCCTGAGGAATAGGAAGTCCTAAATTAGTCATTTCTGCTAAGTTAGCTCCTTTACCGCCAAGCAGATTCTTCATATCTGCCTTACCTTCTTTGAACAAATATACCCATTTTGCCATTTTAGTATTAACCTCCTAAAATATTTCATAATATTGACTTTCTAGTCGCCATTTAACATTATATCATAACTTTTCTAAATAAGAAATAATTATTTTCTTTTTTTAAAATTCAAACTTCTTCTCGAAATATGCCTTTAAATCCGTTATTTTGATTCTGTCCTGTTCCATGGTATCACGGTCCCGGACGGTTACGGATCCATCTGTCTCCGATTCAAAATCATAGGTTACACAGAACGGGGTACCGATTTCATCCTGTCTTCTGTAACGTTTTCCTATGTTGCCCCTGTCATCGAATTCGCAGTTATAGGTTTTGCTGAGTTCGGCAAATATTTTTTCCGCTCCTTCGGACAATTTCTTGGAAAGGGGCAGCACACCGATTTTAACCGGTGCCAGTGCCGGATGGAAATGCAGTACGGTACGAACATCGCCTTCCCCGATTTCTTCTTCATCATAAGCACCGCAGAGGAATGCAAGGGTAACCCGGTCTGCACCCAGAGACGGTTCAATGACATAAGGAACATACTTGATCTTTTTCTCATCATCAAAATACGCCAGGTCTTCCTTGGATACATTCTGATGCTGTGTCAGGTCATAGTCGGTCCTGTCAGCAATACCCCATAACTCACCCCAGCCAAAGGGGAAAAGGAATTCAATGTCGGTAGTTGCTTTACTGTAAAAGGAAAGTTCCGCTGCCTCGTGGTCACGGACACGCATATCTTCGTCTTTCATTCCCAGCGCTCTCAGCCAGTCGATACAGAACTGTTTCCAGTATGCAAACCATTCCAGATCCGTATCCGGTTCACAGAAGAATTCCAGTTCCATCTGTTCAAATTCCCTGGTCCGGAAAGTAAAATTTCCGGGGGTAATTTCATTACGGAAAGACTTGCCGACCTGGCCGATACCAAAGGGTATCTTCTTTCTGGAGGTTCTTAACACGTTTTTAAAATTAACAAAGATGCCCTGAGCGGTTTCCGGCCTTAAGTAAACAACATTCTTGGCATCCTCGGTAACTCCCTGGAAAGTTTTAAACATTAAGTTAAATTGACGGATGTCAGTAAAATTATGTTTTCCACATGTTGGACAACTTATACTATGTTCTTCTATATATCCTGCCATTTCTTCATGGGACCAGGCATCTACGGAACTTTCAAAAGTAATGCCGTGGTCCTGGGCATAATCTTCGATTAATTTATCGGCACGGAATCTTTCGTGGCATTCCTTGCAGTCCATAAGGGGATCCGAAAAACTTCCGAGGTGTCCGGAAGCCACCCAGGTCTGCGGATTCATTAATATTGCACAGTCAACCCCTACATTATAAGGATTCTGCTGAATAAATTTTGACCACCAGGCTTTTTTTACGTTATTTTTTAATTCCACACCCAGATTACCGTAGTCCCAGGTATTAGCGAGACCGCCGTATATTTCTGATCCCGGGTATACAAATCCTCTTGCCTTTGCTAAGGCAACAATTTTCTCCATTGTTTTTTCCATCTCTTCCTCCATTCCTGCGCATGTATTTTGCGCATCTGAATTTGTGCCTTAAGGGTCACAGGCACAAATTTTTGAGGCTGAAAGTATATTTCTTTCAACCTTCCTGTCATGATGCCCCACATCCGGCATCTAAATAATATATGTGAAGGCGCTTTTTCCCCACACTTCCCTGCATTACGGCCACTTCTCTGGCTTCGGTTCGTCAAAGCATACGTTTTTCTTGTTCTTATCCCTGAATTGTAAACAGTTTCAACCGGTTACGGTTTATAGATGATTACGCAGGCATCCCCGGAACCTGTCTGTAATTTGGACTTGCTCATCAGTTTCCCATTGGTAAAATATTTAACGGAACCGTCTACGATTACATCGGTCTGTTCATGCAAAACCAGAACCCTGTATTTCTCATTTTTTAAAGCAACATCAGGAGAAGCATAGGCACCGTCCGAGGCACTTACAAATACATCCGGCAGATCCATGCCGCTGCTTTTCGCCTCCGTCGTAGTCGTAAATGCGGCCTCTACCTTATTAAAGGCAGTATAATGGTCAAGATTTGCATAGTTTAATACCAGTACGGCATTCCCGTCCTTTAGATTCAGGGAATCCATTACTATGGAACCCTGCCCGTTGTCTTGATTGTACTTCGTAATCTGCTGCGTAATAAAATTTTTTAATTCGTCCAGATTATAATAATTTTTATCAAATACCTCGACAGTGGCAGTCTGTACGGTTCCGTCATTCTTTACCAAAACCGTGTTATTTTCCACATCGTCGACCGTTATGACTCTATCTTTATTTTTACAGCCTGCCGTTAAGATAAAGCCGAGGGCCAGTACTGTATAAAACAAAAATTTTTTCATAAAATTCCTCCATCTATTATAAATAAAGTTTTTTACCATTGTAACCTTAAAATGGATTATTTTCAACTTAAATTTACTGTCAGAAAAGTTTTTCCAGTAAATCCAGAGATTTCATTTTTTTATCTATGTATATTTCTTTATAGCTTTCCACACATTTCTTCAGTTCAGACAGAACTTCTCCGGATAAGGTAAAAGTATAAAGCTTTTCAATAGTGGAGGAAATTATATATTGCATGGTGTAAAGAGCCGCATCGGTAATTTTCATTGATTTTGCGGTGTTTTTTGAGCAATCCGTACAAAGCATTCCACCGGCTTCCCTGTTAAAATAATAGAAGCTTTCCGTTTTCCCGCATTTCACACATCCAAAAACCTGTGGAGCCACACCGTTTAATGCCAGTATTTTTAATTCAAAAACAGCCCTGGCAAGGGATCTTCCTATGGATTCCTGGCTTAAGGCCCGCAGGGACTGATAGAGTAATTTAAGCATCTGGGTTCCGTCTTCATTTTCATGGGCAAAATAATCCGCCAATTCACAAAAGTATAGCCCATAATAGGCAGCCTCCAGGTCTTTACGCAGTTCTTCAAAATAATTGGAGATGTCTACCGATACCAGATTGTAGGAACTCTTTCCTTCATAAAGAGTGAATTCCCCGAAAGAAAAGGGCTGGCTGCATGCCAAAAAGGCACTATTCTGTTTTCTAGCGCCTTTGGCAAAAGCCGTAATCTTACCTCTTTCTCTCGTTAATATGACCAATCGTTTGTCATAATCCCCAATAGGCATGGTCGATAAGACCATCCCCGTCACTGAGGTTGCTATCATCACTGTACCCACCTTCTTCATTCTCTATGGATAATAGCTGGTTTAATTCTTCGGCTGTGCAAGCCGTATAATTTAAATAATCCAATATGTTTCCTGTTTTCGAAAATTTTTCCCAATAATCATTATTTTTCATAGATGAGCCCCCTTACTGAAGAAATAGTGTGACTGTTCAGTTAATTACGTATATCATAAACCCGACCGAACAGTTACGAAATATGATTCATATGTTACCTTAATATCATTTCCATAACTGACAATTCTAAACTGATAAGAATATCCCATATGAAATTTTTTTAAAGGGGCTTGACAAAATAAAATAACCAATATCAGGAATCATATTTATCTTTCCTGATTGTTATATCCATAATTTTTTAACAGGAAATCACTGTCTCTCCAGTCTTTCTTCACCTTGACCCAAAGTTTTAAATTCACATGCATATCCAGGAGATTTTCCATTTCCTTCCGGGCAGAGGTACCGATGCGTTTTAATTTTTCACCGTTTTTTCCAATAATTATTCCTTTATGGGATTCTCTCTCACAAACTATGGTTGCATCAATATCTACAATATCACTTCCCCGGCGTTCCTTCATCCGCTCAATGGCAACGGCTATTCCGTGAGGTATCTCATCGTTTAAAAGGCGCAGAGCTTTCTCACGGATCAGCTCTGCCACTATCTGTCTCTCCGGCTGGTCCGTAATGGTATCTTCATCAAAGTACCGGGGACCGGCAGGCAAGTGGCCGAATATGGTTTCAATGAGCTGCCCGGTATTATCCCCTTTTAAGGCTGAAACCGGCACAATATCCGCAAAGGGATAGATATCCTTATAGGCGGCAATAAACTTTAGGATTTCCTCTTTTTTTACCGTATCTACCTTATTAATAACCAGTACCACCGGGGTTTTCACTTTCTGCAACTGTTCCACAATATATCTGTCACCGGCTCCGATAAAGGTAGCCGGTTCTACTAACCATAAGATTACATCCACTTCATTTAAGGTACGTTCGGCCACATTCACCATGTATTCCCCGAGTTTGTTTTTTGCTTTATGAATACCGGGTGTGTCAAGAAATATGATCTGACCGTGTTCTTCGGTATATACCGTCTGTATTCTGTTCCTGGTTGTCTGAGGTTTATCGGAGGTAATCGCAATCTTCTGCCCGATCAAATGGTTCATTAAAGTGGATTTTCCCACGTTGGGGCGTCCGATCAGGGTTACAAATCCCGATTTAAATTCATTTTTTTTCATGCGTTCTTTATCCTTTTTTCGTATAACCGAATCATTATAAACATTTTGCCATCAGCGGATCAATGTCTTTACTTCCAGAAACATATCTTTATTCTGCTCAATTTTCTTTTCATTCCCGATAACGCAGAGATTGCCGCAGTCCATGATTGCCTTCACGATATCCGCCAGGTTACGAATGTCTTCCTGGGTTACGTTAAGGATTTCATCCCTTTGTTTTTGGATATCCTCTTCCGTGGTACCGGATAAATAGGCTCCCATGGATATATTACCCTGGGAACGGGGGGTACGGGGCGTATCCACTCCGCTGATGGTTCCGATGATGTATTTTGTCATATCCCTTTCATCGGCAGTAAAATTCCTGATATAATCAGCGGCTTTTTCATATACGGCATTGGTTTCCCTTAAGTTGGGGTCACGGTATGAGGTAAAATACCCATTGCCGCTGATACTTGAAAATCCGCACATACAGCCATAAGCACCGCCTTTAACCCGGATATTATTCCATAAATAATCATAACTCATGATAACTTTCAAAACATCCAGTGCACCGGTATATTCAAAACCGGCATCCAGGAAATTCCCCGTCCGTGCTACATACTGGACCTGTCCGGAGGTCTTAAATCCTTCATTGCCCCGGTGTAAGTCGAAATGTTCCGTTACTTTATTGACCGGTTCCGTTTTTAACTGCTCCACAAAAGGCAGCAGCTTGCCGGATAAGGTGTTAAGGCCTTCGTCATTGGAGGTAAAGCTTATGATTAAATTCTCTTTCCGGAATATATAGTTCATTAATAATTTCAGTTTCTCAATTAAATCACCTTTCCGGTTATTATAATCTGCTTCCAGGTTTTCTATGAACTTAAAGTAGGTAATTCCCCTGGTTTCTTCATTGAATCTGGAAGCTTCCGAGAAATAGGACATAGCCCGGTCGACTGCAACGGAATGGCCGGAAGCGTTCAGATGCATCTGTAGCCTGGACTTGATCTCTGCTATAATTTCCAACAGACGTTTCTCATCATTAAATTTTGTAAAACTGATTATTTCCTTTAATAAATCAAAGGCATTGTCCATTTCTTCGTACAGGACCTTAACATCCATCTGGAAAGTAGGCAGATATATACTGGAACTTCCCTTCTTTCCGAAACTTGCCACATCCGAACTGATACCGCCTGTGTGCATATTAATTTCATTGGATAACTCCAGATAACTGTAATGTTCCGTATCAATATAGCCAAGTACAGTGGACAGCAGTCCCACATAAGGAACCAGTTCTTTCGGTACTTCTTCCAAGTCAAATAAAAGCTTGAGGTAAGCGATACCATTGGTATATACATTGTGATGGATGATAGGGATCCCGTCTACTTCCTTTTCATCATTAAATATGGGCAGTGCTGTCTTACCGATATCTTCACGGCTTAACAGAGGGATTTTCTCGGTATCTTCCCTGGAGGACGGCGCATCCTGATATTCCTTTAAAAGACGGGTATCCTCCACAATTTTCTTTATTTCTTCTTTCGATAATTTTGCTTTAAAATCAGCCAGCCTTTCTTTTAACTGCTCATCCCTGACCGCCGTTAACCCTGCCTGTGGTTTTAAGGTTACCAGTGCCACATGATTGTTGTTTAACAGGTACTGATTGATTAACTTGGTATAATAATCGGTTCCGATCCTGGATTTTAACAGTTCAAATACTCTATTGGAATTTAATTTTAAGAATGGCTTGGTATCATCATATAACCAGCTGGCCAGCATCTGTAAGCCATACATAAGGCCTTTCGGAAATTGCCCGTAATCTGCTTCCCTGTATTTAAATTCATAAAAGTTAATGGCAGCCTTAAGGGATTTTTCATCCAGACCTTTCAATACCAGTTCCTCCAGAGTAGATCGGATCAGCCGGATAAACTGTTCCTGCTGGGATGCTTCCGCATTCTTTGCAATAATGGAAAATATGGGCTGATAGGTATCGGAATCAAAACTGCTGATAATATCTTTACCGATCCCGGCGTCCAGCAAAGCCTGTTTCAGAGGCGCACCCGGAGCGGATAAAAGCACATATTCAAGGACCTGGAAGGCCATGCATAAATCCCTGTCAAGACTGGTTCCGATGGATAAATTATAGCTTAAATAGGTATTGGCGCTGCAGTCTTCATTTTCACTTAAGGAATAAACCGCTTCCACCTCCTTTTTCTCACTAAAAGGAGGCTGGAACTGGATTTCTGAAGCCACCGGTTCATCCCCGAAATCTATTAAGTACTCCTGATCCAGCCAGTTCAGCTTCTCCTGTACGTCCATATCCCCATACAGGTAGATATAACTGTTGGACGGATGATAATATCTACTGTGGAAATCCAGAAAGTTTTCATAAGTCAAATCCGGGATAAAGTCCGGGTCCCCGCCGGATTCCACGCCATAAGCCGTATCCGGGAAAAGGGTATTCTGGATGGTACGGAACAGCTGCTGCTCCGGAGAGGAAAAGGCACCTTTCATCTCGTTATAAACAACACCGTTATATTTTAATTCCGCCTCTTCATTCTCTAATTCATAATGCCAGCCTTCCTGCTTAAATATCTCTTCTTTCTTATATATATTAGGATAAAAAACGGCATCCATATAGACATGCATTAAATTCTGAAAATCCTGCTCATTACAGCTGGCTACCGGATATATGGTTTTGTCCGGATAGGTTATAGCATTTAAGAAGGTATTCAAGGACCCTTTTGCCAATTCAATAAAAGGATCTTTTGCGGGAAATGCCCTGGAACCGCACAGTACGGAATGCTCAATAATATGGGGCACACCGGTGCTGTCAAAGGGCGGTGTCCGAAATCCAATGGAAAAAACTTTATTATTATCATCATTGGTTACTACCGCTACCCTGGCGCCTGTCTTCTTATGTCTTAATAATAACCCTAAACTGTTAATGTCTTTTAATTCTTCCTCACCGATTAAATCATAAGCAGTCAGGCTGCCTAATTCCCTGCTGCTTTTTAAATTTCTGGGCATATCATATCCTCCTTATTTAATAATTTTTCGTGACAGTTACGTCACTGCATTTCTTAATATCTAACGCAATTATGCGTATATGCACCGCAAAACATACAAAAATAAGTATAATTTGGCGCAGCTATTTATGTCAATCCCATGTTCAATTCTGTTTATGCTTCAAAGCGAAAATTACATTCCGCTTCGCTGCGGCTCTAACCTATTAGGCAGCTGTGCTGCTGTTTCAGCGAAAGTCCCGACCTCCGCTGAAAAGTTAAGTCTGACTCAGCCCTGCTTAAGGCGGGAGACATCCTTGATAGGTGAAACAACTATCTGGTAATTATAACATATTATAGCAGAATTGTCATGTTAAAGATAACGACAGTTTATTTATAATGTTCTTATTATTTATTTCCACATATGGCTTGAGGTATTCGAAATCACGGATTAAAATGAAATTTTCTTCCTTTATTGCACAAAAAGAGCTTTTTGGTGCAGTTTCTACTGTCTTCCAAAAAACTCTTTTCCGGGATTTTATTAATTATATATTTATACTTTTATGACGCTTCCGTTACTTCAGCCACTAAGTTCTAACGAACTTCTCCAGTTACCTGAAATCAATATCTATATTGCCGACGCCGCCGTTAATATCCAGGGAATTTTCCGCCGTCATATTATCCCAGTTTAAGTCCGAAAACTTCTCGCCGTTAATGCGGACATTACCCAGGCCTTTCTCAACTCTGATATTAAAGTCATCCGTACTCTGTGCCAGGTCCAGGGTAACTTCCCCGACTCCGCAGTCGATTTCATTTTTTCCATACAGGGAGCCCTCGATTGTTATGTTGCCGACTCCGCTGTCTATATCGGAATCAGTGAAATTCACCTCATCAAAAGTGATATCGCCGACTCCCCCGTCCAGTATAACCTGGCCGGCAGAAATATTACTGCCTTTTATATTACCGGCACCCGCATTGATATCCAGTTTTTCCGTTATCAGCGCTTCGATATGGATATTGCCTGCTCCGGCATCCAGCACCACTTTATCCGCCACAAAATCATCCGGAACGTAAATCGTGATTACGGATCTTTCACCGATCCCGCGATTGCCGCTGATAAAATTCCAGAAATTAAATTTACTTCTTATTTTCAATTCACCGCTGGAACTTAAGTCAATATTGATGTCTTCTACATTTTTGGCATCTACCTCTACCTCATTACTTTTTCCCTGTCTGATATTAAGGGTTCCTATACCATGGTCAATATAGAGACTACTGACATTTTCGTAACTTTTATTGAAATCAACCGTGTCTTTGCCGGAACTGTCAGATATGGCCCCGGTCACGGCTAACACGGCAGTCACGATTCCGGTTATAATGGAAAATGCAAGAAAAGCTGCAAAAGCCATGGCACAATATTTTATTACTTTTTGGAATTCACTCATTTTATATCAATCCCCCCAAACATGCAAGTTGAATTCAGGAATATAATAGGTGCATTGGGATCCGGTGACGTACCGGCTTTGTTATCAACTCCGCCGAATATGGGTACATTGGATACCTTTACCTTAACATTGGACGGAACTTTTATATCAATACCGCCAAAAACGGCTGTTGCGTTTATTACCACGTCTTCATCAATGATCGCATTTCTTAAATCCAAATCAACTCCGCCGAATATGGCATTAATGGTTGTTCCGAAGAATTTTTCTCCGGTTATCTGATAGCTGTTTCCTGCAAATATAGCGGAATGTTCGGAGGAACCACCCTGGTACTTTACATTGATATGCCCCCGGTCTCCATGGAACAGGTTTTTAAATATCATACTAAGTCCGATAAATACAAAAATAAAAGGAACGATCAGTTTGCCCATCACATTAGCGTCAATAATACCCATGCTGGACATTAACAACATGATACCGATAAGCAGGCCCGCCAGATTGCTCACGCGGAAACCGTTCTGAATCAAACTGATGGCACAGGGTATTATAATAAATAATGTCCACCAGCCACGGAAAAACAATTCAAAATCCCACAAATCAAATGCATTGCCTGCGAAGCCGACTCCGATAATAATGAAGAACAGCCCCCATAAAATATTCGATGTTTTTATTCTCATAACCAAACCTCCCAGTTGTTTTTAGTCAAAGCGGATATTCACATATCTAACTTCCTCCGGCAAGTAATCGGTCCAATTATTTTGCGGACGATATACCAGGCGGAAGACTTCCTTGATAAATTTAATTTTATATCTTAATGATATCTGATGGATGTGTTCTTAACAAGTTACATTTGTCATAAGGTCATACTGTATTTTGTCATATCTTCATTATGCTAAAAGTAATGCTTTGTTATGTAAGGAAGTTTATCTTTGGGGTCCTTTCTCTGCCAAATCGGACAATTATATCCGGAAGCTGCCCGTGTGGAATAATTTTCCTACCCGCGTTTGCTATGAAGAATTATTATCCATGCATTGACTTTAACTCCAATTTCATATAGAATTTACATAGATATACAAAAATGGAACGAATAAACTGACAGGAGTTATATATGTATCACTTTATCATTAACCCGAAGTCCCGTTCGGAAAAAGGTATTAAGATATGGCATGCCGTGAAAGGAGAATTGGATAAAAAAGAAATACCCTATACCTTCCTTATTACCGAACGCCCGTTTCATGCAACAGAAATAACACGGGAAATATGTAAAACCTATTCCGGCATTAAAAATATCGTAGTTCTTGGGGGAGACGGAACGGTTAATGAAGTCATCAATGGTATTACCGATTTTAATGAAGTTCTTTTAGGCTATATTCCCACAGGTTCCAGCAACGATCTGGCCAGAAGCTTAAAACTGCCCAAAGACCCTCTCATCAACCTGGAACATATACTTGCTCCCAGCCGCTATCAGTATATGGATATGGGGAATATAAAGACGGAAGCGAATGATTATCAGCGAAAATTTTGTGTAAGCACCGGTATTGGTTTTGATGCCGCCATTTGTGAAGAAAGTTTTCATTCCGGGTTAAAAAATGTTTTAAACCGGTACGGATTAGGCAAACTAACCTATATCATAATTGCTTTAAAACAATTATTAACCTGCAGTTTTATGAACGGCACCGTAACCATTGACGGCAGTCAGTCCCTTTCCTATAAAAAAATCCTGTTGATTACCAGTATGATACATAAGTATGAAGGCGGAGGTATGCAGATTGCCCCGGCTGCCGACCCTTATGACGGATTATTATCCGTATGCATCGTCCACGATGTTTCCAAACCTAGAATCCTGACCGTGCTGCCTTTTCTTTTATTCGGAAAACATGTTCATTTTAAAGGTGTTGAAACTTTTAACTGCGAGACACTGGATATCAGCATAGCCGATCCGTCCTGGATCCATATAGACGGGGAATGTCCGGATACCTTTACACAGGTAACGGTTTCATGTATCACAAATCAACTGCGGATCATTAAATAAGGTAAGCTGCTTACTTTAAAGTTAAATTGTTACCGGCCGGTATGCCGGTTAACGGATAAAGAAATTTTTTACTATCAGAAAGAAGGTGTTACTATGCAAAGGAGTTCCATCAATATTGCTACACTCATTATCGTATTTAGTATTCTGACCGTACTGGTCCAGTTTGGTGCTTATTATTTTTTTCCCGATTCCGTACTGCTGGTTTATGCCCTGGCCGTATTAATCTGTTTCCTGTTCTCCCATATTTTCCTGGAACAGACTCTTAGTTACGAGTCCTGCTTCAGTTATTCCCTGCTGAATATTTTCTTATGCACCATTATTGTACTGCTTTCTTATTTTTGGAGTAACGATTCATTCTTAACATATCATCCAAGGCTGATTGGTATAATTATAGTGAATTGGATTATACCTGTACTTTACTGCATTATCCGTAATTTAACGGACAGCGCTTTTAAATATGGGGATTTTAATAAATTTTACCGGAATATGAATATTGTATTTGCCTCATTTTATATTTGTATTCTTATTTTCTGGTTATTCCTGAATAACAAATCCCTGGTGGTCTTTTATTCGGACTTTAGATCCATTAACCTGGTACCTTTCCTGGCCCTGGCGACTTTAATCGAAGACTTCTTAACCGGTTACGGTACTTTTGGCGGCATTATCCGATATTTAGTTCCGGGTATCGCCCTGTTCATACCTTACGGCTTTTATGCCATCCTGCTGTTACGTTACCAAAGCCGGATCCTGCGTGTACTGGTTCTCTTTTTAATGCCCCTGCTGGTTGAGGTATTGCAAAGGGTATTTTTGTTAGGGAAAGCCGATCTGGATGATATTATTTTAGGTTTTATCGGTGGTTTTATCGGTGCAATCGGTTATCATATCCTGAACCGGATTTACCGTACCTTTACCGATGAAGATTTCCTTTACAGCCGGCACCATCATTCTTATTCGGGCAGTTCCCTCTATTTTTAAATGGGAAACCCCGTTTTACAAAAAAGAGACAGGAAACGGGCTTAAGTATTCCAGAAATTTTTTAATTCCGTTTCCATGGTTTTTAAGTTAACCGGTGTATTGGGGAACCACTCCCTTGGAAATAAATTGGTGTACTGGGGCTGCCTGAACCGTTCGTCCAGGAGTAATATAGCCCCCTTATCTTCCATGGTCCTGATTACCCTTCCTGCGGACTGCAGCACTTTATTCATTCCCTGGTATAAATAGGCATAATCAAAACCGCTTCCGTTCCGGTTATCATAAAAGCTGCGGAAGAGTTCTTTTTCGTTGCCGATCATGGGAAGTCCGGTCCCTACTATGACTGCACCAATTAACCGGTCATTCTTAAGGTCAATGCCTTCACTGAAAATCCCCCCCATAACACAGAAACCGATTCTGCTCGTGTCAGGCTTCAGGGTAAAATCTTTCAGGAACTCTTCTTTTTCTATTTCCGTCATGTTATTTTTCTGGATTACAAGGCCGTCAAGGCGTCCTCCCACCACCTGTGCTATCTGGTTCAGCATCTGGTACGAGGGGAAGAACACCATATAATTTCCTTTTCTGGCACTGGTAAATGAAACTATATATTCCACTATTTTTTCGAATTCTTTATTATTACGCCTGGTATATTTGGTACTCACATCGCTTCCTATCATCAGGAGGCGGTTTTCTTTTAAAAAGGGTGACGGGGCATATACCGCATAATCCCCTTCACGTCCTCCTAACTGTTCTTTATAATACTGGATAGGCAGCAGGGTAGCGGAAAAAAAGACGGCACTTTTCCCTTTGTCCAGACAGGCATTCAGATTATCGGAGGGATCCATGCATAATAATTTGATCCGGAATTCCCCCTGTTCATCGTAATCCGTATAAGTAATGTATTTTCCGTTGTATACTTCATAGATATTAAGAAAATGCCGGATATCCATATATAAGCCCAGAATCTCTTCCTTTCCGTCCGTATCCGTGTATTCCGATAAATACTCTTCATATTCCGTCATCAGCCGCATTAAATGAAGGACAAAATCCGTTATATTTTCCACTAAACTGCATTCGTCACAATCCCTTTTTAATTTCAATAAGTCACTGTTACAGGCGTCCAGCCGTTTTTCCAATTTCGGGGTATTATAAGGCTGGGGTTTTAACGCAGTGCCGCCCTGGGCTTTTATCAATTTCTTTACGTTCAGGAACTGATTCTTATATAATACGGCACTGTACATTTCCCTGGCACGGTCAACCAGGTTATGGGCTTCATCAATTAAAAAGACATAGTCATTCTTTTTTTCCCCAAGAAAAAACCGTCTGAGATAAACATTGGGATCAAAGGCATAATTGTAGTCGCATATAACATTATCCGCCCAGGTGGTTACATCCAGGCACATTTCAAAAGGGCATACATTATGTTTTTCCGCATAGGAAAGGATCAGATCCCTGGAAATATCATTTTCATTCTTTAACAAGTCAAAGACCGCATCATTTACCCGGTCGAAATGTCCTTTTGCCCTGGCACAGGCAGC
The DNA here is from genome assembly GCA_023391695.1 of Bacillota bacterium. Taxonomy (GTDB): domain Bacteria; phylum Bacillota; class Clostridia; order Lachnospirales; family Lachnospiraceae; genus Anaerocolumna. The sequence continues at coordinate 33,729 of JAEWAK010000051.1, read as the reverse complement.
CGGATTGCAGTCAGGCTTGTCCATTATACAGATTTTCTCTTTTGCCGTTATAGTCACGGATTTCAGATGAAGCCCGCTTTCCATCAGTTTTTGAAAGGTTTCTTCCGCAACGGTCCTGGTAATGGTCTTGGCCGTCAGATAAAAAACTTTGCTTACCAGCCCTTCTCCCATTGCTTTTATGGCCGGATAAATGGTTGATATGGTTTTACCGACACCCGTAGGCGCTTCAATAAATAATCTCTTATCCCTTAATATGGTTTTATACACGTCCGTAACCAGTCCCTTCTGACCGGGCCTGTAATCAAACGGAAAGTCCAGGGTTTTAATACTTTCATTCCGGCGCCTGCACCAGCGAAGCTGCCAGACCGCCCATTTGCCATATTCCTCTATTAATCTTATAAACCAGGTTTCCAGTTCCGAAAAGGTAAAGGTTTCATGAAAATATTTCAAATTTTCGGTTTCCAGATTGCAGTAGGTCATGCGTATCCCGATCTCCTCATGCCCATGCAATTTGGCATAAATATAGGCATAACACATAGCCTGGGCACGATGTACTGCAATCGGTGCCTCCAGATGGCTTAATTCCTTATAGACGCCTTTTATCTCATCTATGACGATGGAAGGTTTCTCCTCCCCATGGCTGATGATCCCGTCTGCCCTGCCTTCCACACACAGGTCGAAGGTGATATCTTCCCGGGAAACCGGTACAGTAATACTTAAGGAAAATTCCGCACTGTATTCAGAGTCCATCTGCTTTTGTATCTTACGATGGATTCTGCTTCCTTCCTGCATGGCATCCGTTTCCCGCCTGCCCCCGGTCCGGTTGTCAAGGTCACCCGAGCGCAAAATGAATTCTACCAGGTTCCTTACGGATATTTTAATTGTCTCGCCCGAATCTTTTCCCATACTACCGTTTCCCCTTAAGTTAATAAGGCACCTTAAAATGATTGCTTCCATTTCAGATGCCTATGCTGCATGTTTTATCGTTTCTGATTACATAAATTCGGTATAATCTTCATCATCATCCCCGTACCGGCCGTTTGCATAGCCTTTGGTCCAGTCTATATTACTGGTCCTTCTATGTTTTACCTGAGGTCTGTTTAATTTTTCCGATTTTTTATCGCTTTCCTGGCTTTTCTTCAGTACTGCTTTCTTTTCCCGTTCCAGCCGCCTGATTGTTTCAAATTTATCCGGTTGTTGTTCTTTCTCTTTGCTTTGAGAAGTTCTTGCCCTGGAGTCACCCATTCGCTGGTCTTTTCCGCTGCTATAGCCTTTGCCATACTTATTGTCGCTGTCATAATCCTTATCCTTATTATAACCGTTATCTCTCTGATCCCTGCTCCTGCTGAAATTACCGGATGGTTTTCCGCCCCTGGCATCTTTTCCGCCGATAGGCTTGGAATCTTTATTGTAAGATTTGTTTTCCCTATTCAAAGAATTAGATGATCTGTATTCTTTATTATAGGGTTTATTCTCCCGATTAAAAGGTTTGCTGTCTTTGTTCCCTTGTCCGGTCATTCTGTTATTATTACCGGTTTCACGACTAGTTCCTGGCCTGTGGTTATCGTATACTCTTCCGTTACCACGATTATCTCTTGGTCTGCTATCATTAGCATTGGTTGTAGCCACTGAATGTTCTCCTCTCTTTCCAAGTCAAATACATTGTAATGTTAAAGTTCAGCCTTACGCCTGATTGTAACATTTCATGAACAGAATTATGCATTCTGCATAATTTCGCGTGTGTTAAACCCGGGGTTTCGGTGACCGGAACGAAGCAGCTCTCACAGAAAACACCTCGCAGTATCCGGGGCTGAATTGTAACTTATGAATAGCAATAGATACATTACTCTCTTGTCAAATCTATTGTATATTTTATTCTATTTTTATATAAAGTCAATATATTTTTAGTAAAAATAAATTTATTTTTATGGTTAGAATTACCTTGCAATTTAACGGTTTATCTGTTAAAGTCAAATTGTATGAAACAATGGAATGGGATGACCATTTTATTGCCATAATATTATTTGCCTGTATAGGAATCCTATTCATAGGCTTACTGAAAGAGAGGTATATTAGAATGAGCGAACACGAACACGACTGTGGTTGCGGTTGCGGACATGACCACGAACATGATCATGATCATATGAATGTAACATTGACACTGGATGATGGTACAGATTTAGAATGTGAAGTTTTATGTATATTCCCGGTTGGAGAAAAAGATTATATCGCACTTGTTCCTGCTGACAGAGATGAGGAAGAAGACGGAGAGATTTTCTTATATCAGTTTATTGAACATGAAAATGATGAAATTGAATTACTCAATATCGATGATGATGATGAATTCGAAGCTGTTTCCGATGCATTTGACGAATTAATGGACAGTGAAGAATTTGATGATATGTTTGATGAGGATGAAGAAGACGAAGAATAGTCTCCCTAGGATGTGTCTGAAACTCATTGCACCGTTCTGAATGCCCCACTTTGCGGTATACTGCGTCGCGATTTTGGGAACGTAGATCCGCTACGCCCCCCAATCGCTCCTTGTCTCCCACAAATCGGAACCTTCAGCCCATAAGCAGTTTTCAGACCCACCCCAGGCAAAGCGGCTATTTGCATTCCGCTTTGCTGCATGCCAAATCAGGCTTAGAATAAAGGGTCTGGCTTGTCAGACTTGCATATAATAAGAGGCCGCTGCCGACAGAAGTTTATTCGATAAACCTGTACGGCAACAGCCTCTTATGCTTTTACGGTTAAGAGCATATTTTGGATGCAGTAACTTAAATCCAGGGTACGCTCCACCTTAAGCTCATCAAAGTATATGACCAGCTTCCCCTGCTTTTTGGAACGGATGGTTCCCCTGCCATAGGACTTATGCTCAACGATTGTTCCTGCCTTTAAATATTCCTGGTCTAAAAGCAGTTCCCCTACAAACCTGGAACAGGCCAGTTCTTTATTATAGCGTTCTTTTACGGAGTATATGTGAAGATATTCCTTGGCCCGGGTTACGGCTACATAGAATAACCTGCGTTCTTCCTCCATATCCGCTTCCAGCATAGCTTTACGGTGAGGGGTTATGCCTTCATTGGCATCCACAATAAACACAGCCCTGTATTCCAGACCTTTCGAACTGTGCATGGTGACCAGGGCTACACTGTCTTTTTCCTGCTTCTGGTTTTGTGACTGTTTTTTTAACTCTTCCCGGTATTCGTTGATATGTAAGAACCATTCCCCATAGGTTTTATATTCCCTGGCCGAGTCCTGCAATTCGTTTAAAGTCTCTAACAGTTCCTCCGCCTTAATCCTGCGAAAGGCCGCATATTCCGCCAGATAATCTTCATAACCGATTCCTTTCCGGATATAATTAATGGCAGCAAAAGGGCTCATATCCTTCATAAGTTCCAGGTCATATTCCAGTTTATCAATCCGGTCCAGCATCCATTCCTTATCACCGTAGTATTCCCGCAGCTTGATAAATTCCACTTGGGGATCTCCAAAACACTCCCTGCTTAAATAACGCTTCGGCCGGTTTGCAATCTGTAAAAATAATGCACGGTCCCGATATCCCATGGCTAATTTCATATAAGTTATAATATTGACGGCAATCCAATGATCATAGAGGTTGGGTATCACATCCTTCATCTGAAAGGGCACATTAAACTCCATCAGTTTATCAATCAAAGCCCTGGGCTGGGTGTTGGTACGGAAAAGAATGGCCATATCGGAAAAGGGGATGCCCATTTTGTAGTATTGCAGAATATTTGCTACGACCATGCTGTTTTGTTCTTTTAATTCTTTAAAGGATTTTATGGCTACATCCTGTCCGCCCTGCTGTTTCGCCCGGATGTTTTTTCCAAACCTTTTCGTATTATTTTTGACCAAAGAACCCGCGCATTCCACAATTTTGGAAGTGGAGCGGTAATTCACGTCTAAAAGGACTCTTTTTCCTTCGGGATAATCTTTATTGAAATTCAACATGATTTCCGGCCTGGCGCCGCGGAAACGGTAAATGGACTGATCATCATCACCGACTATAAACAGATTATTTTCCGGCAATGCCAGCAGCCTTATGATGTCATATTGTACTTTATTTATGTCTTGGAATTCGTCAATTAAGATGTGCTGATATTTCTTCTGCCAGATTGAAAGGATGTCTGCCCGTTGTGTGAGAAGTTCATAACATAAAACCAGCATATCATCGAAATCAATTAAATTTGCATTTCGGAGTCTGTTTTCATAGGCCCCATAGATTTTCTTGAATATTTCCTCAGAACAATTTATGGAATAATAGTGCTCCAAATCCATCCTCTCGCCCTTAACCAGGCTGATTTCGGAGGTAACAGCGGATATAAATTCTTTCTCGTCTTCGATTTCTAAATCCAGATGTTCTATGATTTCCCGGAAAAACTGCATCCTTTGGTCCTCACGGACAATATTGGCGGCACTGTAATGATAGGCGTATTTTAATATATTAAAGAACACGGCATGAAAGGTTCCAAAATTAACACCCTGCCCCCTGCCGTCCATGAGCCGGTAAAAACGTTCTTTCATTTCCTCAGCAGCTGCCTTGGTAAAGGTGATTACCAGGATATTCCCCGGATTCACACCATATTGGTCTATGAGCTGTTGTGTCCTTCTTGTAATTACAAGGGTTTTACCGGAACCGGGCCCTGCCAAAACCAGCATGGGCCCTTTATTATGATTAATTGCATTTAATTGTGACTGATTTACTTCCATAGGCAGCTTACCTGTTGCTTAATTTATCAATGGCCAGGCGGATACGGCGGAGGCTTTCCTCTTTGCCGATGATATTCATGATTTCATAGGCACCGCCCGGTGTGGACTGCTTGCCGGATACGGCTGTTCTGACAGGCCATAATCCGGTTCCGTTTTTAATGCCCTTATCCCTGATATATCCCATGATAACCTCTTCAATCCCTGTTATGGAATACTCCTTTAGTGCCTCCAGTAAAGGCAGCTGTTCTTTTAATATGGACAGAGAGATTTCTTCATCGGTTTTCATCTTTTTGTGGGTATACATGGCGGTATCATAGTCCGGTATTTTCTCAAAGAAATCGACCATGTCCTTAATATCCAAAAAGGTTTCAATCCTTGTTTTTACTAAATCCGCTATCTTCTTAAGATCCAGGTCTTTCTGGATTACTTCACGGATATAAGGGAGGGCAAGCTCATAATAACGCTCATTGTCCATCTTCTTGATATACTCGCTGTTCATCCATCTGAGTTTGGCCATATCAAATACGGCCGGGGATTTGTTGATATGGTGATAATCAAATTCCCTCTCCAGTTCCTCCAGTGAAAAAATTTCTTCATTGGTACCGGAACTCCAGCCCAGTAAAGCAATAAAATTAACAATGGCCTCCGTTACAAAGCCCTGCTCCAGTAAATCTTCAAAGGAGGAATGCCCGCTTCGTTTGGATAATTTCTTATGTTCTTCATTGGTGATCAATGGGCAGTGTACATAAATCGGCTCTTCCCAGCCAAAAGCATGATAAAGCCTGGTATACTTCGGTGAAGAGGATAAATATTCATTGCCCCTGACCACATGGGTGATCCTCATTAAGTGGTCATCTACCACATTTGCAAAATTATAGGTAGGGAAACCGTCGGATTTGATTAAAATCATGTCATCCAGTTCCGCATTTTCCACGGTAATGTCACCGTAAATGGCATCATGGAACGTAGTGCTGCCTTCCGCAGGGATATTCTGGCGGATTACGTAAGGGATTCCTGCAGCCAGATTTGCTTTGATCTCTTCCGGGGATAAGTGGAGGCAATGCTTATCGTATTTGATGATCTCTTTATCTTCTTCTTCCGAAACCACACTTTTTAGGGTGCTTAACCTTTCTTTGGTACAGAAACAGTAATAAGCTTCGCCTTTTTCGATTAACTGTCTGGCATATTCCATATAGATTCCGGTGGCCTGACGCTCGCTCTGGACATAAGGGCCGCAACCGCCGTCTTTATCAGGTCCTTCATCATGAGTCAGTCCGGTTATCTTTAAAGTATTATATATAATGTCAATTGCGCCTTCCACGAATCTTTCCTGGTCGGTGTCTTCGATTCTGAGAAGGAAATCTCCCCCTTCATGTTTTGCAATCAGGTATTCATATAATGCGGTTCTTAAATTTCCAACGTGCATCCTGCCGGTAGGACTTGGTGCATATCTGGTTCTAACTCTGCTCATCTTACTTCTGCTCCTGTTCTTAAAATCTATTTTCTATCATTAGAATGATTTATTTATGATAAAATGAATTTCCCATATCCGTTTTCCATAGATTATAATAATTTTCAGAATGATTCATAACGAAACACGATTTTATTTCTATAGTAACACTTATCAGAAATTTATCCCAAATTTCTGAAAGATGGTGTTTTTCCGCCGTGCATCCGGCTATAGAAACACGGTTTTTTGTTCCTATAGTATAATCCATGTACCAGGTTCTGTCAAGTATAAGCCGGTATGCAAAAGCTGCCGCAAAACAGCCTTTGCAGCAGCCCTGATCCCTTATAAATAATGTTTGAAGTAACTTGAAATAGAGTACTTTAATCCCTCTCGATGTAATCAAAATAATCAAAATCCGCAGGTTTTCTTTGTCCTGACAAATCCTGGCAGCATAATCCGACAAATGCACCGGTGAAGCGGCTGGGCTCCGTATATTCATCCGATAATATACTGGCATCAAATACCGGACCAATTTTTACCCATTCCCTTTCATCTTTTGAATAATAAAACTGTAAAAGATGATAATCTACCTCCGCTTTCAGGTAACAGGTATTTAAGTCCCCTAAAGGGACCTTTCCCTCTAAAGGTTCATCAAAATTGCTATTATCACAGGTTACGATATTCAATACTTTTCCAATTGCTTCCTCAAAAGTAATGTTTAAATAAAAGTAATTGTTAATGTCATACATAACAATCAATCCGGCCATCTGCTGGAAAGTATCCGGCCGGAATTCCACGGAAGCTGCCGCCGTATAGTGAAATGCCTGCTGCCGCCTTGCAACCAGGCTTTGGTTAAATCTTGACCCAAGGGATTCCCGCCCCTTAAGCCGTAAGAATCCCGGGCGTTCTTTTAAGGACAGGCTGTCCTCCGCAAGCGGCACCCTTAAGCTCTGGAAATTTATATTTAATTCTGTGCTGTCAAAGTGATCCCTGGACTTTTCTGCTTCAAAGCAAACTTCCTTTAAATCCGGTGCCGGAACGGATACCTTTGGGTTATTTCCGCCCCCTTCCAGGTAGAGCCAGTCGTCCTCTCCCCAGACCACTTTCTGGATGGCAGTTTCCCTGCCTAACGGGGAACGGCCTCTGGACGGTATGGGTCTGCTGCACAGATGGGCCATATACCATTCTCCCTGCCCGGTTTCCACCAGGCTTCCGTGGCCGGCTTTTTGTAATTCCAGGGTCGGATCATTCCAGGAGGTCAAAACCGGGTTGTCAGGATGTACTTCATAGGGGCCTGCCAGCTCTTTTGCCCTTGCAAGAGTAACGGCATGCTTATAGCGGGTACCCCCTTCTGCCGTCAGCAGATAATAATATCCGTTCCGCTTATATATATGGGGACCTTCTACCAGGCCTAATTCCGTACCTTTAAATATATTAACGGCCGTACCGGCTAACCGTTTTTCTTCCGCCAAATATTCCTGAAGGAGGATTCCTGCAAAGCGGTTTTTGCCCTTTCTGTGGTCCCAGACCATGTTAACCAGCCATTTACGTCCGTCTTCGTCATGGAACAGGGAAGGGTCAAAGCCGCTGCTGTTTAAATATATGGGCTCGGACCAGTCACCCGTAATATCCGCGGCGGTCACCAGATAATTATGTAAATCCCTGGCTCCGCCATAACCCCACAGTTTTACATCCGTATAAATCAGGTAAAAAATACCTTTATCATAACTTAAGCAAGGCGCCCAGACGCCTTCCGAACTTGCGGCCCCCCGCATATCTAACTGGGAGACCCTGTTAAGAGGCCTGGCAATTAACTTCCAGTGAATCAGGTCTTTGGAATGATGGATCTGAATCCCCGGAAACCATTCAAAGGTGGAGGTGGCAATATAATAATCATCTCCCACTCTTAAGACGGACGGATCCGGATTAAATCCTTTTAAAATCGGATTGGTTATGGTTTTCATTTTTTATGGCATCCTTTCTTTTTATTTAATCAGGACATAACTCATAAATATACCCTGCATTTACAGCAGTAAAGAAAGGCCGTTCTAACCTTTAACGGATCCGCTGGTAAGTCCTTCAATAAAGTACCGGTTAAATATCATATAAACCAATATCATCGGTATAATGGATATTGCGGAACCGGCCAGCATTAAATTCCAGGAAGATGCGGCTTCCCCGGAGCTTTTTAAATTTACTACCCCAACAACCAATGGCATTCTGTCAGGGTTTGATAAGGTAAATACCAGCGGCATAAGATAATCATTCCAGGCAGCCCTGAATTCCAGTATACCTATGGTAGCAATCAGGGGTTTGCATAAGGGAAAAATAATATGGCGGTATATACCAAAAAAGGAACAGCCGTCTATTTTAGCAGCTTCATCGATCTCAGAGGATATGGATTTAATAAATCCCCTTGCAATAAACAGGTTCGTTACGTTCAGTCCAAGTACACGGATAATAATAACCCCCCATAAGGACTGGTTCATATGAAACCCCTTGGCAATCATGAGGGTAGGGTATAAGGTTAAACTTCCCAGGGAAACGAACATGGAAGATATAACCATTGCAAATAAAATCTCCTTCCCCCGGAATCTCCCCCGTTCAAAAACATAGCCGGAAACGGTGCAGGATATGATGGTACCGGTAACGATAAAGAATGACATAAAAACACTGTTAAAGGTATACCTGCTGAAATTACCGAGCTTCCAGGCCTGAATGTAATTATCCAGTACGAATTTTTTTGGGATAATACTGTTACCGCTTGTCAATATTTCCATATTCCCTTTAAAGGATGCCATAAAGGTATAAAATACGGGAAATATCGAAACGATGAGTGTAATAATCAGAATTAAATAAATAACTGAATTTCTTATTATTTTCCTTTGGCTTCCAGACATATTATCCTCCTATTCCGCTTTTATTTTTTTTGAAATCTTTAAGTAGACGAATGTGATTAACCCCAGAAATATGCCGGTTATAATAGCCATAGCTGAAGCATAGCCGATTTCTACGGCCCTGCCGGAATAACCGAAGAAGTATTTAAATACATATGTCATGACCACTTCCGTCTGCCCTGCCGGCTGTCCGTTGGTGGAAGCCAGTACCAAATCGCTTACTTTGATACTGCCTACGATTGCCATCAAAAGTACAACTTCAAAAATAGGAGCGATCATGGGCAGAGTAATGCTGAAGAAACGCCTGAAGCCGGATGCGCCGTCTATATTGGCACATTCATACAGCTCTTTGGGGATATTCTGTAAAGCCATCAGGAAAAATATCATGTTAATCCCCACCGACTGCCATATGGAAGCCATAATCAGAACCGCCATGGCAGTCCCCTTGTGTCCGAACCAGTTAATCGGCTGCTGTATCAACCCGATATCCTGTAACATGCCGTTGATAACCCCCTGATATGCCGCAAACATAAGGGAAAATATTAAACCGATGATTGCGGTACTCATAATGGACGGTAAAAATAACATAATACGGAAGAATCCCGTACCTCTTAAACGCTGGTTTAAAAGGACTGCCAGGATTAATGCCAGAGGAATTTCAATAATCAGTTTTCCGACATAAATCAGAGTATTGCCCAGTGACTTCCAAAAGGCCGGGTCCCTCAGAAATAATCTTACGAAATTATCAAAACCAATAAACTGTCCTGCCGTAAAACCATCGTATTTATAAAAAGCATATCTGAGTATGTAGATAATCGGAACATAGGTAAATAGAAAGAAACCGATCAGCATCGGCAATACCATTAAAAATGCCTGTACGGAATCCTTACTTAACTTTTTATGCCCTTTGGGTTCTAAAACCGAAGACATTTGCTTAATTACTTTCATTTTCCCACCTGCCGCATATCACATCGGACAGATGTGATATTGCCTCAAAATTCAGTTGAAAGAAAGAGGCTGCCGCAGCCGATCCTTTCCTGATTGTATTTCTTTCAACCTTCCCGCCATGATGCCGCTGCTGCGGCATCTCAAATATATAGAAAGAAGTTCAAAATGAAAATCTCTGATTTCATTTTGGATTTCTTTTTAAGTGAATTGTATTTTTACAATTCACTTTGTGAGGATGCTTTTACTTCACACTTGCCCCCATGATGCCGCTGTTTGGCAAAGGGGAAGAGCCCCCAAGACAAATCCGAAACACTGTTTAGGATATTCCCTGTCCATGTCATTCATGAATACCTTTGTTTTTGTTCATCATTCCTCGGGTAATTTTACACCCTGTCCGGCAAGAAAGCTCTGCAGTTCTTTTATATTAATATCTTTGGGAGCTATGTTTCCTTTGCAGGCGAGGGATGCCGCCCCTCCTGCCGCCTGTCCGGTTAACATACAGGCGGATATGGCACGGACGGTACTCTCCGCTACATGGTCGGCAGAGATGCATCTGCCGGCAACCAGTAAATTATCTACCTTTACCGGTATTAAGCTTCGGTAGGGTATCCGGTAGGATTTATCCCCGTCTACCGGTACAAAGATATGACCCTTATAACCTTCCCCTTCCATTTTGCCGTCCCCGTCCATATAGGCATCCGGAGCCAGCATATCATAAAATTTAGGGTACACGGCAATAACGTCTTCAAACTTGGTATCCGCTTCAATATCTTCCTTTGTCAGGCAGTATAAGCCTTTGATTCTCCTGCTGTCCCTGAATCCGATCTCTGTGGCAATGGAGGCAAGTTCAATATTTTCAAAACCTTCAAAATTATTTTTGGCATATTCATAAAATTCCATAATATATTGTCTGCATTCCATCTCCCCCCGGGTTAGGTCATCCACATCCGTCGGATCAATGCCGTAAGCGCAGGGGTAATTTATGTAGGATACCTGCCCGCCGGCGGTCAAACGGCCGAAGGGCAGATCCTGTCGTTTACAGTTTAGTCCGGTTTTACCGGCCCTGTAATCTTCTTTGAATTTCCTGCCTATTTCTTTTAACTTGTCCCCGCCTTCGGTCAGTTTCCTGACATCGGCACCCGCTATCCTGAAATTTAATGTTCCGGGCTGGCATAACCCATCCAGACTTCTTCCCTGTTCAAAGGGAACACCTGCACTGTAAGCTACGTCCCCGTCACCGGTACAATCGATAACAACCTTTGCTTTGACCGCTATAGGCCCTTTTTTACTCTGTATAATGACACACCGGATCGTGTTATTTTCTACAATTACGTCATTGACAAATGAATGGAATTTTATTTCCACTCCTTCATTTTTAATGAATTCATCCAGGAATACTTTTAAATATTCACTGCTGAACCTGATTGGCGAATTAATTCTTATATCATGGGATCTTCCATACTTTAAAAAATATTTCTCTTCTATTTCCCCATAGATTCCATCTGCTTTAAATGAAGTTCCAAAGAAAAAATGATTACAGTTTTCGACATAACTGCCGGTGATATTTCCGCCGAGGAAACCTCTTTTTTCCAGAAGCATTACACTGCTGCCGGCTCTTGCAGCAGCAACGGAAGCTCCAATACCGGCCGGGCCGCCCCCTACGATAAGAACATCCACTTCCTTTTTGATGTCCACATGTTTTTCCTGAATTGTGACTTGCATATTATTCTCCTTCATTCGCCATCCTGCCTGTCCTGCAGGCGGTTTTCGACACTTAAACCTGTATTATATCCGGATAACCGGTACAGGTTATTCGGTTAAGTACTGCCTGTACCAATTACCGGACTAATTGTGATTGTTACTTAAATAATTTGGGGATTACTTTTTTAAGCCTTCCAGTACTTCCGGGCTGAGTTCAAATGATTTGAAAAGTTCAGGCTCCAGATCCTCCAACGCTTTATTATAGCGGGCATCCAGGTCGCTTAAAACCTGGGTCACATCCTCATTGCCATAACCGCCTGCAAAGAATTTCATAATAGTTTCCCTGTAAGCGTCTCCTTCCACCGTAACATTGGAATCGGGTGAAGGTAACATAAGGTTCTTTTCCGGTACATCTGAGAATTCTGCAAAACCTTTCTGGGTTGGCTGTGATTTTGCCAGATCAATTGCTTTCTGATTATAAGGAATGTATAAGGATTGTTCATACATCTGAGCCATATTTTCGTCAGAATAGAAGAACTTCATGACTTCCAGGGTTTTTTCAGGCTTTTGAAGTCCTGCCGTACCCACACCTAAAAGGGAAGTTGCATCGGCAAATTCTTTATAGGGTGCTCCTGCTTCTGTAAATGCTGGAACCGGTATTACGGACCAGTTGCACTTTGCAGGGAACTGTTCATTATAAACGCCTACGTCAAAACTGGCTCCTACAATCATACCAACTCTGCCTTCCGCAAACTGTGCTCTTGCCGCATCTGCATCCAGACCTTCAAAACCGGGGAAGACGCTTCCGTCATCAACCATTCCTTTGATTGCCCCAATTACCGGTGCAAATGCGGAATAATCAAATTTCATGGTCTGCCAGTTAAAACCAAGATGTCCTACATTTTGTGCGTTAGGTCTTGTAATATAGCTGCTGATCATCCAGTTGGACTGTAAGCCTAAAATCCATCCGTATTCCAGGCCTTTACCGGCTTCGGTAATGATTTTCGCATCTTCTCTTACTTCCTCCCAGGTTTTCGGATATTCCGTAATTCCTGCTTTCTTGAATAAGTCGTCATTTACAATAAACTTAAAAGTCGTAAGGTTGTAAGGCAGTGTATACACCTTGCCGTTAATTATATGCTGGTTATTAACCAGGCTGCCTTCATATTGTTTTACAAATTCGTCACCGCCGGGAAGCTCTGTAACAGGTACCATATAACCGGCATTCACAAAATCCAAAAGAAACTGTCCGGAAGGCTGGAATAATTCCGGAGCTTCTCCTGCTGACGCAGCAATTTTCATGGCGTCCATCCAGTTTGATCCGTAAACCGTGTATTCAATCTTAATCCCTTTTTCTTTACCGACTGTGTTGTTGAATTGTTCAATCTGCTGCAGCCTCAGTTCTTTTTCATGTGCATTGGAGGACCATACACGGATTTTTTCCATTTTGACATCTTCTGATTTTGTTTTCACCCCTGTATTGTCCTGGTTGGTACTGCTGTCCCCGTTTTTTTTACCACAGCCGGACATCAGACTTACCGATAAAATACCAACCAGAATCACAGCCAAAACTTTTTTTGCTGACTTCATCATCTTTTTCATCCTTCTCCTTATATTAATATGTAATAAAATGCTCCGGGAATCGTTTCTGGCCTGCATCGGCAGTTTTAACCAATTCCCTTTGTGTTACACTTATATTATAGTATTTATTATGAAGAACGTAAGATAGAATTATTATCAAACCGGCCGGGCCTTTTCTTTCATAAAATCACCTTCCGGTTTTAAGTTTTATACAACTTACCAACTGCCTGTAATTATGTTATAATTGAAATAGCGGTTCCGGTGCTGAAAGTCCGCCCAGACCATCACCGGAACTCAAGCGTAAAAGCGGTTCCGTTTTTTAGAGAATTAAAGAAAACAAGATTAAAAAACAAAAACAGGATTTTAGGAGACACTATGGCACTTACTATTATATTTATGATGCTGTTTTCCGTTATACTAGTTATAAGAGATTACAAGAATAAATATTCCCTGTTATTTATTTTAATGATTATCGGTATGAGTATTTCCATTTTCACCATAGTTATGGAAATATATAAAAGCAGTAATTACCTGGTTCCTTCTAATTTTATATACAGTAACATTGAATACAAAATGTTCCTGACATTCAGTAAAATCATAAAGCTGCCCTTATCAAACCTCCTTATCTTAAGGAACCTGGGGATCTTCATTTATTTACTTGCGATCCTGTTTTTTGTATTTTCCTTTAATAAAAGCGTAAAAAGCAGCAATCCCAATATTAAGCATGTATCACATATCATTCAATATATTTCTTTGGTTACTTACCCGATTTTATACTTTTGCTTTTACCACCCGGATTCCGCTTATAAAATCTACCTGTTTAAGCATTATCTGAAAAACAGGCACCAGCAGGCAGTGTGGGTGAATTTTATTACTGCAGTGGATTTTATTATGGTATGCATTGCCTTTCTGTATTTAGTATATCCGATCGGATTTTTATTAAATAATTATATCAAGAACCAGATCACCTTTTTTTCGGAGCAGCTCCTGGGCTTGTCCATCTGTCTGGGTCTATTGAATACGATTTTCTTTTTTGTATTTTTTACAGGAATATTTAAAACTTCCATAGAAAGCGTATTCCGGACTGCTTTCTGGCGGAGCCGGTTAATCAGTGTGGTACCCAGGTTTTATGCGACCCTGATGCCCATCCTGACCTTTTTTATCCTGCTGCTTATACTTTATATCCTGATCCGGTATAAATCCAATAATATCCTGGCGGGTTTTAAGGAACGTGCAATCAAGAAAAACCTGAATTTATTAAATTCCAACTTAAAGGATGTCCTGCATTCCAATAAAAATGTTATGTTCAATATGAAAATACTGGCGCAGGAAGCCATTCACAGTTACGGCACAAAGGAAGGACTGGAAACTTTAAATAAAATGCTGGATCTAAGCGACGGCCATATGAACGCCATATCAAAAGCGCTGGATAACATACGGGAATTAAAGGTGAGAACTTTAAATTATAATTTTATAGACGCCATAGAATCCGCCGTAAAGGAAGTTGCAATACCGGATAATATCACTCTGTCAAGGCACTATAATTATACTCCCGTCAACTGTAATTTTGATATGTATCACATGACCCAGGTTATCTCAAATTTACTGTCGAATTCCATTGACGCGATAAACAGCCTTGATAACGGACAGGCATGCATTGACCTGACAGTGGATGCGAGCAGCTACTGGATCTATTTTTCCATCAGGGATACCGGCTGCGGTATACCAAAAAAGATGCTAAAAAAAATATTCAGTCCCTATGTTTCCACCAAATCGAAACAGAATAACTGGGGAATCGGGCTTTCTTATGTATACAGGGTAATCAAATCCCACTTCGGACATATCCGCATTAAAAGCCGGCCCGGCGAATTTACCATAGTGGAGATACTATTGCCCCGGGGGACTTAAAGGAAGTAAAAACGTCTTTACAAAGTGAATTGTAAAAACATAATTCACTTAGAAAGAACTCCAAAATGAAATCAGAGGGATTTCATTTTGAACTTCTTCTTATATATTTGAGATGCCGCAGAAGCGGCATCATGTCGGGAAGGTTGAAAAAAACAAAAGCAGTTTTTTCAACCTCTTGATTTATACGTGCGGCAGGGCGCACAGATGGGAGTTACCATGAATAAAATTAGAGTTTTAATCGTAGACGATATGAAAGATATCAGTGAATATTTCAGCATGATTTTATCCAGGGAATCGGATATTGACGTGGTAGGGATTGCAGCTTCCGGGATTGAAGCGATCCAGTTTGCCAGGGAACTAAAGCCCGATGTTATCCTAATGGATATCCAGATGGAAACCAGGACCGCCGGTATAGATGCTACTAATGCCATTAAAAGTTTTAATCCGGGTATCCGGGTAATCATCCTAACCATACATGAAGAAGATGAATTTTTGTTTCAGGCCTATTGTGCCGGTGTCATGGATTACATTGTAAAAACAGATTCCATAACCCAGATTATTAATTCCATCCGGAATGTTTATATAAATAAACTGATGCTGCGCCCAAACATAGCGGAAAAAATCATAGACGAATTTACCAGAATGAAAACCCAGCAGAAAAGTTTATTATATACCTTTAATATCTTATCGAAATTAACCAACAGTGAATTTGAGATACTTAAGTGTTTTTATGAAGGCAACACTTATAAGGCAATTGCAGAAACCCGATTTGTTTCCCAGGCTACCATTAAAAGCCAGGTTAACAGCATATTGAAAAAATTTGAGATGAAAAATATGAAGGATGTACTAAAATTATTGAATCTGGTTAATTTTTCCGACTTTTTGAAAGACCGGCCTTAATTCCCTTCCATGTATGGATCGGGTGCCAAAGTATGCTTTGGGGGACTTTCGGCAGCCTATCCGATGTATTATGTAAAATTCGTATAAGATACTACATAAATTGCCGCTTTTTATTCCCTTGTTTTCTGTCTGAATGCGTTATATTATAATATTGATATAGTAAAAGCAATGTTGTTTCAGCTCAGAACTATATGCAGCTATACATCTGATAATTATTTCAAAAATCATAAAAGGAATGAGGTGCTTTATAATATGTATCAGGCAAATGAGAAACGTTATGATAACATGCAGTATAACCGCTGTGGCAAAAGCGGGCTTAAACTCCCGGCCCTGTCTTTAGGTTTATGGCATAATTTTGGTTCCGTCAACATGTACGATAATATGGTCGATCTGGTTACTACCGCTTTTGATAACGGTATTACCCATTTTGATATTGCAAATAATTACGGTCCGAAACCCGGCTCAGCCGAAGAGAATTTTGGTAAGATGTTAAAGAAGGAAATGAAACCCTACCGGGATGAATTAGTAATCTCTACGAAAGCCGGTTATGGTATGTGGGCGGGACCTTACGGTGACTGGGGCAGCAGAAAGTACTTAGTATCCAGTCTGGACCAGAGTCTTAAGAGGCTTGGCCTTGATTATGTGGATATCTTTTATCATCACAGACCGGACCCGGAAACCCCCTTGGAAGAAACCATGGGTGCCCTGGATCATATCGTCCGCTCCGGCAAGGCCTTATATGCAGGTATTTCCAACTATAATGCAGAAGATACCGCCAAAGCGGCAAAGATTTTAAAGGATCTGGGAACTCCCCTTCTCATACACCAGCCGAATTACAGCATGTTTAACCGCTGGGTGGAATGGGATTTGATCCGTGCATTGGAAGAAAACGGCGTGGGAAGCATAGCCTTCTGCCCGCTGGCACAGGGATTGTTAACCGGCAAGTATCTTCAGGGAATTCCTACCGACTCCAGAGCCGCCGATCCGAAAAGCAGGTTCTTAAACGTAGATTCCGTAACTGCGGAAAAGATTGAAAAGGTAAGAAAGTTAGATGCCCTTGCAAAAGAACGCGGTCAGAGCATGGCCCAGCTGGCCCTTGCCTGGGTACTGCGGGGCGATAAAATCACAACTGCATTAATCGGAGCAAGCAAGGCCTCTCAAATTATTGAAAATATCGGCACTTTGAAAAATCTCTCCTTTACGGAAGATGAATTAAATGCCATTGATGCAATTTTAAAATAAGAATCGCTTCAATAGTTCTTTTTATGAAGGTTTTCAAAAATGCTTGTGCAGGACTGGATGCTCCGCTTTGCAAAAGGCAGGAAACGATTTGTAAATGTAGCGGGGCTGCATTCACAATTGCTACGGAGCATACCGCAAGTGGAGCGTTGAGAACCGTGCAATGACTTTTCAAACGTGCTATAATTACACAAAAATGCCGTACCTCTAAGATTTAACACCTGCGCATTCCCTTAAAATTTCTGTGGGCAGGTTTCATATCTTTGCGGTACGGCAGTTTAATTAATAATATTTATTAGGTCAAAGAGATTTCTTAATAAAATTCACTCATATAGTTTTGCAGATTAATGCCGCTGTTCATCAGATCCATCATAGTGGAAAAAATCATAAAAAATAATAGTATTATTCCTACTGCGGATACAATAAGGCTGGCTCTTGCCCAGTTCCTTTTACTTTTAGGGGTCTCATTGCCAAACGCCCATACAAACATCATTACAAGATAAATAAAAATACCGACAATGGGTATAAAGGGTATCATCATGGTTCCCAGCCAGTTTCCAAATGAAATCTCTTTTTCATTTTCCTCGTTATTTATCTCAACACTCTGTTGTTCTTTTGCTGCCAGATAATCCTCCGGTTTTACGGGTATAATTTCACGGAAGGAAGTGCCGCAATACTCACAGTAATTTGCATTTTCGTTTGCCACATTTCTTCCACAGGCTTTACAAACCATTTTTTTCATCCTTTCTTATTGTACTCATTCCCACTTTCGAAAAAAACCATCTTAGCTATTATATCATATTTTAGGCAAAAACCAAATTAAAATTTCTGACCTGCAGCGGCTAAGGCAGGAAGGATCGGTTTGTTAATGGTTGGATGTAAAGCTCATTATGCCCGGAAAGTTACCCTTTTGCGGCACCGGCCAGGTTAAAACCTTTTGACATATAGTTTTGTGCCAAGATATATAAAACAATGGAGGGCAGCGCATACAGTGCCGAATAGGCAGCCAGCTGGCCATATGCGACCATTCCATAATTTCCAAAGAATTGATAAAGTTTAACGGACGCCGGGAATTTCTCCAAGGTTTGAAGTAAAATATAAGGGACAAAGAAATTACCCCAGCTGCCGGAAAAAGTAAAAATTGCCGTGACACAGATTCCCGGAAACATAAGGGGGGCTATCACCTTACGGATGCCTGTAAGGGTAGAGGCTCCGTCCACTCTTGCCGCTTCTTCCAGCTCGACCGGTACTCCGTCCATGAAATTCTTCATTAACCAGATTCCATAAGGCAGGGAAGTCGACGTTAGAAATAAGATGACACCGATAACACTGTCATATAAACCAATCGACAGGAAAAGTTTAAATACAGGTACCATAACCGCTGTCATTGGCAGGGAGGTCATAAACAGTATGGTATAAAGAAACATTTTGCGGTACCGTAATTCGTACCTGGATAAAGGATAAGCCGCCAGTCCGGCTATAATAACCACAAATAAAGACTGTACCAGGGAAATAAAAAGCCCGATGGCAAAACCTCTTAAATTGGCCTGATTCGTGAGGACTTCCCTGTAATTCCCTATGGTCCAGTTCAGGGGTATTTTTAAAGACTGCCTTGCATTGGAATCAAAAGATGCAAAAACGACCCATAACAGGGGCAGGATAAATATGACCGACAATATAGTAAGAAGCAGATACGGAACGGTTTTTTCAGCTCTTCTTTTCTTCATGATAACACCCCCTCTATTCCTTTGTCAGCCTTGTATAAACAACGCTGAAGATAATGCCAATCACTAAAAGTATCATGGAAATTGCAGTGCCGTATCCCAGCTGGTAGCTGACAAAAGCCTGTTTGTACATAAATATGGGCAGTGTCAGGGTCTTGGTGCCGGGACCTCCTCCGGTCATGGTATAGATTAAACCAAATACACCTAAGGTAGAGAGTGTATTTAGCATGGTGTTGGTTGCAATGGTATTTTTAATATTGGGCAGTATGATCCGGATCAAATTCTGTAACCGGCCGGCCCCATCTACTTTTGCCGCATCTTCGATATCACTTGGCACACCGTCTAAAGCCGACTGGAAGTTCATCATGGAAAATGCGGTGCCGTGCCAGATATTGGATAATACAATGGTGAGCATGGGAAACCGGTATAACCACTCAACCGGTTTAAAATGTAATAATTTCAATATAACATTTAAGGTACCGGAATCCCCAAAAAAGCTGCAGCAGCATAAGGCAACCACGATTTCCGGCATAACCCAGCCTGCCAGGATACATGGACCAACAAAACTGCGGAAGGTTTTATTCTTATTTTTCATTAAGACAGCAAGAATAAAGCCTAAGACCTGCTGGCCGATTAAACTTCCTAATAAAAAAATCAGTGTATTGAAAATACTGATTTTTACAGAAGGATCTTCAAGCATTTTTCCGTAATTCTCCAGACCGATAAAGTCCAGGTTTCTGGCATTTTCTCCGGTCAAGGCTAAATTTGTGAAAGAATAGTAAACAGTTAAAAAAATAGGCAATATAAAAAAAACTGCCAACATGACCACTGCCGGCAGCAGCAGTACGGATTTTTTGGTTTCATCAGCCAGAACTCCTTTTTGGGAGACGCTTACCCCTCTCATAAATGAAACCCCCCTCTCATAAAAATGGGGCGGTTTCCAATTGCAGCATGTGCTCTTCCTTGTACCTCCGCCCATTTGAAACTCTATAAATCATTTCCAAAATAAAATGTATCGGTTTTTATTTGCTTATTACGTTATCTTCTCCCACCGTACGGGTCACGTCTACGCCGTAAGTCGCCATGGCATCCGCCGGACTGGTTCCGGACACGACGGATTCAACCATGGTCTGGATATGGGTGGACACTGCCGAATATTTGCTGTCCTTCGGCCGGAAGGAAGCCCCCTTTAAGAATTCGGTTGCCGTCTGGATGAAAGGCATGGTAGAATATTTTTCATTACCCACAATATCTGCCCTTGTTCCGATACTGCCCATGGCAACAATGGCATCCACGTAAACGTCAGGATCCATTAAATGTTTTATAAATTCCATGGTAATGTCTTTGTTGTCAGATTTGGATGGTATGGACCATGCCCAGCCGCCGGCCAGTGTAATGGTACCGGTACCGTCACCCTTCTGGGTAGGCATCGGTGCAAAACCTAAAACACTGCCGTATTCAGGCCATGGAGATGCGCCTGTTTCCAGATAGTTGCCGGTGATCCAGCTGCCGTCAAGGGATATGGCAAGCTTGCCCTGGGGTAAATATTCCCTGGCTGAAGTATTGCTGGCCTGGCCGTTTAAAACCTTGGATAACGGCGGTCCGAAATTATTCTTGTAAATACTGTCTAAGAAAGTTAAGGAATCTACAATCCCCTGACTGGAAACCATCCATTTCCCGGTAGCTTCATCCTGTAATCTTTCACCGGTTCCGTAAAGCAGCATTTCATAAGTCTGCATGGAAGTTGCTTCACCGGTTGCAACGGAAGAGTTGCACCAGAACGTTATTACATCCGGAACTTTTTCCTTAATGGTCTGGCAGGCAGAAAGGATGTCGTCCCAGGTTTTCGGTTCCCAAACTTCCGGTAAACCGGCCTGTTTAAAGATTTCCTTGTTATACCACAATCCACGGGTGTCGGTATTATACGGTACTCCGTACACTTTATTGTCGGCTGCGGTAACACCTTCTTTTAAGGATTCATAGTAGGAACCGTCCGTCCAGTCCGGATAATTTACCAAATAATCATCCAATGCAGTCAGATATCCTGCTTCAACGTCTGTTGCAAGCTGGAAAGTATCCTCTGCTACCAGGTCAGGTGCTGTTTCTTCCGACTGTAAGGAAAGAGCAACTTTAGCAAAATAATCACCTTCGGAAGTAGTGATCGGTGCAATGTTTAATTCGCAGATATCTTTTTTGTCGAAACTGTCATAAGCAGTCTGCAGCCATTTCCATAAGGAACCGTTTTCACCTCGGCCGTCATCCCTGAATATTACGGTAATAACGCTTTTTTCTGCTTCGGCTGCAGTTCCACCTGTGTCCCCGGATTCTGCAGTTGCAGCTGTGTCATTCGTTGCCGTATCTATGTTAGCCGTATCTTTCGATTTTCCGCATGCGGTTAATAATAAAATCATTACAGTTACCAGCAGCAAACTAAATAACTTTTTCATAGTAATAACCTCTCCTTTTTTCCGAATAAACATTGGGGGCTTCATTCTTTCCATGATTTAACCTTTTGTTATTGTTTTACTGACTTTTAAGACACACCGGCTTCCTCTGTTTTTCCGTTTAACGGATGGAAACACAGCACTTTCCGCCCTGCAGCCAAATCTGACATTTCCGGCCTAGCTTTCCTGCATTCCTCCGTAGCATAAGGACAACGCGGAGCAAATTTGCAATAGGTAATCGCATACTCTTTGTCCTCTGTATCCGGCATTACCAGTTCCTGATTCCATTTCTCTCCTACTCTTGGCACCGCATTCATCAAAAGCTCTGTATACGGATGTGCTGGATCGTCCATGATTTCTTTTGCCTGGCCATATTCGATCAGGCAGCCTCTGTATAAAGTTGCTATATAATCCGATACATAGTAAGCTGTCGAAAGATCATGGGTAACATAGATGAAAGAAACCTTATACTTATCCTTCAGCTCTTTAAACAGATTTACTATATTCATTTTCATAGACGCATCAATCGCAGCAACCGGTTCATCGGCTATGATTAACTTGGGCCTGGTAATAAGTGCCCTGGCTATGGATACCCTTTGCAGCTCTCCGCCTGAAAACTGGGCCGGATATTTGCCCTTTACTACTTCAAGGGACATACCTACACTTTTCAGGGTTTCATCAACTAATTTTTCTGCTTCTTTATAATTTTTAGCTATTTTCAATCGGAGTGCGGTATTAAACAGGTACGTATCCACTGTTTTACGCATGGAAAAAGATTCATAAGGATTCTGAAAGATCGGTTGCACATCCAGCCTGAACCTAAAAGGATTGTATCCTTTTCGATCTTTATAGGATTTGCCGGAAAGCAGGATATCACCCTGATCGGCGTCATGCAGACGCAGTATCATCTTACATAACGTTGATTTACCGCAGCCGGACTCACCTACGATCGAAAGTATAACCGGCTTGCCGGTATCAATATCAATACTGACCTCATCCACAGCAACAAGTTTCTTTTTGCTGAGCATACCGCCAATCTGGAAAGATTTACTGATATTTTTTATTTCAAGCAGTTTTTCAGACATCTTAACCTCCATCTGCCGCTTTTGCGGCATCTCAAATAACGGGGAAGAAATTCTTTCAGTGTGAAGATGCTTTGTCTTCACACTCCCCCTTGTTCAGTAAATGACAGGCTGCAAAACGCCCCTGCTCCACTTCGCGAAACTTCGGTACTGATTTTTTGCATTCCTGGGTGGCCTTGGGACAACGAGGTGCAAACCTGCAGCCCGGAGGCGGATTTGTAAGCGCAGGAGGTCTTCCCGGAATGCCTGTTTTCTGGCTCTTGTCACCTACCCGGGGAAGAGAGCCTACCAGCATCCTCGTATACGGATGTAACGGTTTTTCAAATATATCTGTTGTTTTACCCAGCTCAATCATACTTCCTGAGTACATAATACCCATACGGTCCGTTATCTGATAATGTACGCCCATATCATGACTTACGATAACCATGGTATTCTTTAACTGCTTTTGAAGACGCATGAGCATCATAAGTATACCCCGCTGCACGACTACGTCAAGAGCAGTAGTCGGTTCATCTGCTAAAACCACATTAGGCGACATAAACGTAGCCAGCGCTATAATAGCGCGCTGCCTCATCCCTCCTGATAACTGGAAAGGATAAGCTTTTAGCAAATCCGGGGAGAGACTGAGCTCTTCCAGATAATTTGCAACTCTCTTTAATATCTGTTCTTTTGATTCAACCTTTTTATCTGTTTTCGGAATAGAATCCAGAAACTGATTCTTAAGCGGAACTATTGGGTTTAATACACTCTGCGCTGCCTGGGGTACATAAGAAATATTATTCCACCAGGTCTTTCTGATCTGTCCTGTTTCGTAGGAAAAATCTTTGCCGTCTTTCTCACCACTCAGTACAAGCTTGCCTGAGTCTACAACCAGAGGAAATTCAATTATATCATACAAAGCTTTTAAAAGCGTCGTCTTACCGCAACCTGATTCGCCGGCTATTCCGAAAATTTCATTATCATATATTTCAAAATCCACATCGTTGATAACGTGAACGGGGCCGTCTATGGTTGAATACGAGGTGGATAAATGGTCTATTTTTATCATCTCCTACCTCCCTCTCTTCATTGATAAATAATCATTATAGCCTGTTATCAGGAAGAACAGTCCGATAAACATTACAGCCGTAGCTATTATCGGAGAGCCTATCCAAAACCACTGCTGCGTAAAGATAGCATTACGGTCTCTTGCCCACTGGATCATATTCCCCAGGGAGATAAGATTACCAGGTGACAGACCCAGAACTGCGAGACTCGATTCAGAAGCTATGGCAGCCAATGTAGCATTCATGAAGTTCGAGAGCGACCACGTAAGAGCATACGGAAGTATCTCGGTTACCACAACCTGAACAGTGCCCTCACCCGAAAACCATGCCGTATGGATAAAATCTCTCTCACGCATGGATAGAGCCATGGAACGGATCTGACGGCTCGGCCAGGCCCAGGCAAACATGGCAAGTACCAGTGCCATAACAAAAACCGTGGAAGTTCCTTTCATAAATGAAGTCATCAATATAAGTATCGGAAGGGATGGTATTACAATAAAAGTATCGGTTACAACGGTAAGTACCCGATCAAGCCACCCGCCTGTAAATCCTGCCAGAAGCCCTACAAATACGCCTACAACCGTACCGATTGTAGCTACGATAAGGCCGATGAGGAGTGAATTATGTATCGCCTCAATCAACAGCCACAAAACATCCTGCCCCATGCTCGTAGTTCCCAGCCAATGTTCTGAGGAAGGTTTTAGTTTACTCGGATAAGAATTAAAGGTAAACGGATTTATATGCGGTATAAAGTATATAACAAAACCAATAACGACAAAAAACGCTGTTACGATCAGCCCTACTTTTAAACTGAAATTCGTATTTTTCCAAAATTTCTTCACAATTTTCACCTCCTGCTCTTAACTGTATCGAATACGCGGGTCGATAAACGGGTAGATCAGATCCACGATCAATGTTGCAGTCGAGATTGCCACGATAGAAATTGTGATACATCCAAGTATCATGTTATAATCCGACATCAGAATAGCCTTTTGTACCAGAGTACCGACTCCCGGATAACCGAATACAATCTCCGTCATGATAGAACCGCCGAATACGCCGCCAAGACTCATTGCCAAGGCGGTAACCTGAGTCAGAATCGAATTCCTGAATACGTAACCGGTTCCGATTGTACCTTCTGAGAGCCCTCTGTAGCGGGCGAAAAGGACAAAATCTTCTTCTGAGGTTGTACCTGCAAGGGATTTCATGGATATGATCCACCAGCCTGTACCTACCAGCAGCATGGCCAGGGCCGGCAGAATCGATGCCTTAAGGAGCGAAGCAAACAGAACCGCAAAACTGCCCTGGGTGTTTATCGTAGTCTGAATCGGAAACCATCCCAAAACAAATGCAAAGACAATCTGTAATATCAGGGCTATAATAAAATACGGAACAGGATATATGCATATGGCTATACCCTCCAGAATCCTGGAGGATAGTTTATTTTTTCTAAAACCGGCAAGAAGGCCTATGATATTACCTATGATCCAGGCAATAACGGTAGTTGTCAGTGAGAGAAAAAGCGTGTACGGCAGATACATGCCGATTATCTCACCCACGGGAGTGGGATAACTCATCAGAGAAGGCCCAAAATTAAAATGTAACAATCCTTTCCACAGGAAAGTAACGTATTGCTGGGCCAGGGAACCTTCAAGACCGAACTGAACCCTGAGCTGTGAACGAAGTGCATCCATTTGTGCAGGATCCATCTGCCCGGAACGGGACTGGATCTGACCGATCATGTTCTCAACAGGATCGGAAGGAAACATTCGGGGTATAAAGAATATAAAAGTAATACCAATCCACACGGTCAATAAATAGGTTAAAAACCTTAGTCCAAAATATTTGCGAAATTTCAACGGCTTCACTCCTTTTTTATAATTCGGGTTAATTTATCTTAAATGCCGTTACTGCCCGGTGAGTGCCACCAGGCAGTAACAAACACTATACTGTAGGAACATAAATCATGTTCCTATAGCCGGATGCAGGCGGTAAAAGCACGCCTTCTATCGGAAATTTGAAAAGCAATTTCCGATAAGTTATACCATAGGAACCAAAAACATTTTCCTATCGTCAGATGCACGGCGGAAAAGGCACCGCCTTTTATCGGAAATTTAAAAGCAATTTCCGATAAGTTATACCATAGGAACCAAAAACATGTTCCTATCGTCAGATGCACGGCGGAAAGGCACCGCCTTTTATCGGAAATTTAAAAAGCAATTTCCGATAAGTTATATTGTAGGAAACAAAAGCATCCTGTAATCGGATATACGGCAGCAAAAACACCGTATTTTATTTTTATTTATTTTACTTAACCGGTGAAATCTCTGTTGTTATATATTTAAAGCAGCTCCACCACCACCAGGGACCATTATAGGGATTGTCGGCACTTGGGTAGTTATTCCAGTATGTGCTGTTCGTCGGAACGAACTTAACACCGGAGTGGAAACCAATAAAAGGAAGTTCTTCTATCGCTATCTTGAAAAATTCCAGGCCCAGCTCATAGGATTTGGGATCATCCGGTGAAAGTTTCGCCAGCTCGTGGATGATCTTGGTCGCTTCGGCATTATTCCAACGGCCTGACTGACCGGAACCTTTCTCCCCGATAGGAACGATAAGATCGGCATCCCAGCCATTGATCTGTGAATAGATATCTTTGGTTATGAAACCGGTAGGCCAGTATCCGCCTATATCAAACTGTCCCGTAGCACCATTGGTATCCCAGGTTGCACTGGATTCACTGACAAGGTTGATTTTAAAACCAAATTTTGTAAGCTGGTCATAAGCAGCCTGGGTACCGCGGCCTGCCTGCGCTTCCGTATCCGCTAAATACGTCATGTTAAAAGTGAACGGTTGGCCGTTATAATACCAGCCATCAGCTTTTTTCTCCAGACCTGCTTTAATAAGCAGCTTCTCAGCTGCTGCCGGATCGTATTTCCAGCAGCCTACACCAAACATATCAATTAATGTATCGTGATCTGTGGGAATATCATAGCCTTTATCCCTGAGAACTCCTGCGATTCTCTCAGCATAACCATCGTCGAAAGGCTTCACTGCAGTACCATCTCCCAGATCAAGTTTGAAATCTTGAAGCCATGAAAGTATAGGCTTAACATACAGCTCCTGAGCAGCGCTTGTGTTTGTAATTACCGGGAACGGTGAAGAACGGCCTACACCGTCAAATATATTCTGTGATATCTCGTCAAAATTCATAGCAAGTGCAATACCCCAACGGAAATCCTTGTTGTCATAGGGAGCTCCTTTACCCATGGAGAAAAGCAGACCTTTTGAGCAGGGATCATCACTCGTAGCATAAGGAAAATCTTTGTACCAGCATGCGATATTCGGGTTCTGTGCAGTCATTACTTCCAGCATTTCCGGTGTAACTTCGCAAAGAATATCAACTTCGTTATTGATAAGACTCATTTGGCGGGAAGTATCATCGCCAAGATTCCTGAACCATACGTATTTAGCCTGAGGCTGTTTTCCTGTCACAACTCCTACCGTGCTGGACTTCCAGTCTTCACGGCGTTCGTACAGAATCCATTTTCCTAATTCGTCATATGCCTTTACCGTATATGGACCGGCAACGACAGGCTCCGAATCCTTGAACTGTGTAACATCAGTCTGCTTTGAGTAGATGTGCTCAGGAACGATCCTTAAATCATTACCCCAGATGGTAACACCGAATTTTTGTGCCAAACGGGGAAAAGACTCCTTTGTAACAAACTTAACAGTATAGTCGTCTACTTTCTCAACAGATTTGAATACCTGATTGTAATAGGCATTCTGTGTTATACCAGGGTTAGTCATGATCATGTTAAATGTAAATGCAACATCGTCAGCATTTAAGTCCTCCCCGTCAGACCACTTAATACCCTGACGAATCTTAACCGTATGCTCGGTAAAATCAGCATTTGATTCGGGCATACCTTCCGCAACTTCCCCGAATTGCTCACCTTTTATAGTATCGATCTCCCACATCATGGCCGACATAAGCTGATGAATACCAAAGCCCATGGTAGTTCCCTGCATATAGGAATTAAACTGTCCCGGTGTGTCGGTAGGAGACTGGCATTCAACTATAAGTGTTTCGGTTCTCGGAGTTCCGACCTCCGTCATCTCCCCCGATGGAGCAGGTTCTGATTTAGCCCCCGTATCAGCCTCCGTTTTACCTGTCAAATCAGCAGTCTCCGTCCCGGTTGTCGTGTTCTTCGCACTTCCACAGCCTGCAAGCATGGTAGCCAGAAGAGCGAGAGCTACAACATATGCCAGCTTTGTACGCAATACCTTTTTCATATAAAACCTCCTATAATAGAATTTATCTATCTGTTACTTTTTCATCTTAACATTTAAGGACTTTTCCTAAAATTCCAAATTTTTAATAATGGAGTAAATTATTAATCTACCTTATTTATGAATAAAGGAACATGAATTTTTCAGATAAAGGGGGAAGGATTATATTCTAACTTATACAAGAACCAATCAGACGGATATACTGCATGAAGTTTTCGGTCGGGCTGGCTGTAAGATATTTCGTAATAAACAGATAAAGAAAATTTTGAAAATACGAATATACAGAAACATTAATAACTGTTTTCCATTGCATAACAAAAGCTTGGATTGCCCTGTTTACAAGGGGTTCCAAGCTTTTGTTTACTTTAATACTGTCAAATACGGATTTTTAACACATAAGGCTTTTCCCTGATATTCAAAATATCAAAAGGTAAAGTATCTCACTTAATATGACTTAATCTTCACTGTAAATTATTCCGTGTATGGCATCTCAATTTTCTATAATTGCTATCCTTACTTTATCCTGCATGGTATCTGCTATATTTTTAATGGACGGATCTGTTTCACTGATTAACTGGTAAATCCCATCTGATATGGCAGCTGAAATATCAAACCAGGAATTTAGTGAACTCTTGGCTATTCCGTGCTCTTTCTGCTTTCTAATAATCTCCTTGCTAATCACGTATCCGTCATCTTCAAAATTATAGTCAACATCCACTTGTACAGGTATGGTTTCCGTAGCATCTGCAATCTGCCTTACTATGCTTTTCTGTGTTATATAGTCGAGAAATTGAATGGAAGCTTCATAATCCGCAGTAATCGAAATACCTATATTTTTACCGTGAAACATATAATTTTCTTTCTTTTCAAACGGAACTGCCGCAACTCCTACCTGAAAATCAATGCTGCCGGATTTTATAACCGATAAGGCACTGAGATTATTAATCATCATCGCAATTTCACCATTTATAAACTTATTGGTTAAATCCAGCTGATTCCAATTAATACATTCCACAGGGATCAGCTTATTTCTTTTCAGATAATCAAGTAACTCGAATACTTTCATACCTCCTTCACCGTTAATTTCCCGGATGGATCCCCCTGTTGAATAAAGCAGTTGTATGAAAAAAGCAGTTATTTCTTCCGATTGTCTTGCCCCGATTCCGATTCCGTTAATGCCGACTCCCTGAACCTTTCTGGCAGTTGCTTTTAAATCATCCCAGTTTTTGGGTACCGAAACATTATTTTTATGAAATAAGTTCTTATTCCATATCAGCACATAAGGGTCACAGGTAAACGGAATTCCATAATATTTACCGTCACTTCTGGTATTATTCCACTGCTCTAAAAAATAATGGGATACTTTAGATGTCTCATCAATATAATCGCTTAAATCTCTGAGTACAGCAAGATTAATCAGCGCAGGCATAATGGAATTGTCGCATATAATCAAATCAGCTAACTGATCCTGGTCCAAATTCATACAGATTTCTTTTTTGAAATCATTTTTGGATATAAACTCGATTTCCACCTTGGGGTTGTTTTTTATACGGGAGTACTGCTCCGCAAGATCCAGCAACATTTTACTGTTTGTGTCTGTTTCATAAGGGGCCAAAATTCGTAAAAACTTCTCCTTCCGGCTGTCCGCCGGAACTTTCTGGGCACTGTCCTTATAATAATTACCGGCAATCATCATTAGGGCCACCATAATTCCTATTGTCAGAAATACCGTTGTTAATCTGATTATTTTCATTTCTTAAATCACCTTCTTATACTCTGACGGCGAGATACCGCATACAGATTTAAATACTTTGTTAAAATATTTTGGGTCCTTAAATCCAACCTGTTCCGCAACTTCCTGTATCCGGTATTTCCCGGAAAGAATCATCCGCTTAGCCATGCTGATCCGGAAGTTTCTTAAAAATACCACAAAATTAACATTTATTTTCTGGTTAAATAATTTACTTAAGTATTCCGGGGTGACGCCAACTAAGGAAGCTGCTTCCGTCAGGGTAATATCTTTACTGTAATTATCCCTGATAAAATTAATTACTTTGAGTACGGTTAAATTATCAATATCCATCTGTTCATCCTTACCGGTCAGTATGCTATGCAATATTTTTTCGTAGTTTAAGATCAGTTCGGATTTTGTTTTGCTTTCAATAATATTATTGATAAAGTAGTGGAATATCAATTTCGGCTCTGTCCGGTTATTATATTCTTTTGAAATATTATAAATACTGGAGGAAAACCTTGCAGTATACTCTCTGATAAGTTCAGGGCTTCCCTTGCTTTCTATAATGGTTTCTTTAAATTTTTCTCCGGCTTTCAGTGCCTTTTCATAATTACCGCCTATAATATCCTTACGGATACGGTTTTCCAGATCCAAGGGATAATCAATGGGTACAAATGCAAGGCTTTCAACCATTTCCTTATCCAGAATAACTTCCCTGCCGCAGGTAAAAGTATATTTAAATAATCCTTTTAACTCCATAATGGCTTCCTCCAGATGATTCAGCCCCAGAATGGAAGTATAACTGCAATAGCACCCTCCGACCCGGTTCAGGCCCGGTAATACATGCGTCTGAAACAAGTTATTTAAATGCCTGTTCTTTTCCGTATCCACAATAAGTACAAGAATTCCAAAATCAAAAGACAGGTGGACCACATGGTAATTCATGATACATAAGGAATTCATTTTGTCCTTAATGCAATGTACCATTTCCCCGACGGTTTCCTTATCCAGACTGTTCGGTTTGACAAGAAATAAGGTAATCTGCATTCTTTCATTTGCCTGTAACAGGTTGGAAAGCTGATGCTTCAATTGCTCTTTTGCTTCCGGTTCACAGGTCATTAAACTCCAAATTAACTGGCCGGTAGTGATTTTCTCCAGCTTCTCTTTTCTTATCTTAGTTTCCGTATCCGTTAAAACGGATATAAAATTTTCAATATCCACCGGTTTTAATACATAATCAATGACTCCTAAATGCAGGGCAGTTCTGACATAGTCAAAGGAAGAATAACCAGTTAGTATTAACGCGTAAAACATTATACCCTCTTCCTCCAGCCTGCTAAGCATGGTTAAACCGTCCATTCCCGGCATCTGGATATCGGATATGATTAAATCCGGCTTTAACGCTTTGATTAATTTAATTCCTTCTAATCCATCGGAAGCAATACCGCATATTTCATTGTCGGTAAACTTGGTTATAATATTGACTAAGCCTTCCTTTGTTTTGGGTTCATCTTCCACAATTACAATCCGCATAAAACTCCTCCAGCTAATATAAATTTTGTAGAAAAACTCTCTGATTCAACTTAGATTTCATAAGGAATCAAAATAGTAACTGTCGTTCCCAATTCACTTGAATCCACGTGAAAATAACCATTCTCCCCATAATATAATTTAATACGCGTTATAACATTCCTGACCCCGATACTTGTTTCAATCTTATCTTTTTTATAATCATAATTGTTAAATATTTCAGTCAGTTTCCCAGTCATGCCCTTTCCGTTATCCTGAACCTGGATTTGTATGTAACTGTCCGATTTCTTTTGTATCAGGATATGAATCTCATCCTGGCCCGTATTCCCCGGAAAACCATGCACAATGGTATTTTCAATCAGTGGCTGAATTAACAGTTTGTGTATTTTACAATTTTTCACCGTATCGTCAAGATGAATCATACTTTGGAAAGAATAATCAAACCGCTGCTGCTGGAGATAGATGTATCTTTTCAGATTTTCCAGTTCTTCCTGAATCGTTACGATTTCATTGCGTTTTTGGATACTGTATCTTAGTATGGCCGCCAAATTGATCAGCATTTTACTGATATGAAATTCTTCATGTTCAATGGCAACCCAATTAATCGCATCTAATGTATTGTAGAGAAAGTGGGGATTAATCTGCGCTTCCAGTGATTTAATTTCCGCATTTTTCTCCCGTACCAGCGCTTCCTTTTCCTGCTGATTGGATTTTTTAATCTTAAGGATCATGGTGTTAAAATGGCTGGCGATCCGTGCAAATTCGTCGTTGCCTTCTAAGGATATCCGGACATCTACGTCACCCTGATCTGCTTTCCCCATGGCATGTATTATCTTTTTCACCGCTTTATCCGTGCTTTCGGCAAAGGACATGGAAAGCAAAATACACCCCATTCCCACCAAGCAGCCAATCAGAATAATGATCATTGATATGTATTCCACATTTTTTAAGGCATAAGTCAGGTTCTGTACATTAATAAGGATAAATGTCCCGTCTTTAATACTGCTTGTATGTACTTCCAGTCTTTTGGAATTCATGAATTCATGGCTGTTAAAAAAGTTTTTCGTTGCTTCTTCCATACTGATGCCACCAAAACCTTCGTATAAATTTATCCCCACATAGGTATCAATCGGAAAAGATATGATATCCCCCTCCTGATTGATCAGAAAAGTAAGGTTTGAATTAAATTCCATTCCTGCCGAGTAAACATTGCGCAGTGCACTTTCATCCACGCATATTATAATACTTCCAACAGGTCCGTCTTCATAATTATTAAAGTCCGTCAACTGGTGGGCTATGTAGAAATAATTTTTTTCTCCGTAATTTTTGTCCCATTTATGGATTGTATTGGAGTAGATGGCATGCTTTACGGACAGGGAATCTTTAAACATATCATTTGTCCTTAAATTATTAACATCAAAACAAAAACTATCCACACCGGATAAAGTAACCGTATCATAAAAGGTGGCATCTCCGTTTAAACCTACGATTGCTATACCTAATATCTCCGGATACACATATACAATGTTTTCAAGCTTCTCCTCAATCTGGTGTTTTGCGGTATAATAATTTTTGGAATCCCATACATTGATGTACTTTAAATTGTCAATGTAGCTGCTGTCTGTATACATATCCAAAATGATTTTATCGTATGCATGAAAAAACTCTTCCACACTGTTGCTTGACTGCCTGAGATTTGCCGTTATTAATTCCTTGGTCTGTTTTTCTATTGTCGAAGTACTTATTTTATATGAAATAAATTGAATCAAGATAATAGGAAGAATAGAGATTAAGAGCAGCATTATTATAATTTTCTTGAATAAATTCAAGGATAAAAATTTTTTTATTATTCTATTCTGTTTCATATTAAAGTATCCTTTTTCTTTATATATTTATGTAAAAATGTTAAGAGTATATGGTCCGGCCGCCACTGAAAAGTTAAGTCTAACTTCCGCCGACCGGGCGGGAGATTCCTTGTTAGGTTAAATTGATTTTAATTTACATTAACCAGTATCATTTACTTTTTATGTGTTTTATGTTGTTTTTACTAATATTTCCATTATTAGATTATCATATTTTGTTGAAATTGTCACTAACTTTATCCTATTTTTTCGATACTTTATATAGAATTTATAATAAATAAGATATTTGTAATATCTTCATTAATCTTTTATTTATTTTGATTGGATTATTCTGCCTGATCTCAGCTTTTCATTATTAATTGAAATTTTTCATTAATTGGAATTTTTCATTATTGGAATTTTTCATTAATTAGAATTTTAAGAAGTGAACTCTTGTTACAAGATTGGATTTATATCAAATAAAGTTTAAATCTAAACACAAAAAAAGTTACCCGATACAGGTAACTTTTTCTTATATCCTCAAAACCACACATGAATTCCATCATCTATATTTAAATCTTCCGACCTGACTGAATGATTCTGAAATCACCCAGGAAGTTTCCTTCTTTGGTCAAGCCCTCGACCTATTAGTATTGGTCAGCTCCAC
>JAEWAK010000014.1 GCA_023391695.1 Bacillota bacterium | reverse complement strand
TCGTATCACCTCCACATTTTGATACAATAATTATATCAGATACTAAATAGTACATTCAATTGTAACAGGAACTTTTTCAGTGGCCTCCTTAACGGAGTGTAAGCGGTGGGTTAGGGACTTAACTTTTCAGTCGGAGTTCATGCTAGTTCATGCTCCGGCTGAAATACCTGCGTAGCAGGTATAAGGTTATGAACAAGTAGCGTAGCGGACCCGGAATATCTGCTTTGACTGTGCTGTCCTGAAGCTACTATATGTGAACAGGAGTTTTCAGGACAGCAGTCGGTATATTAGTATCATATTTTGATTTTGTGTCCATGCATATAAATGTAACAGTTTAATACACCTAACATAAAATAGATTATGTTATTTAATTAAAAATTCTCAATGAAAGGAATGATTAAATGATTCCTCCTTTTTTAAGCTATATTACGTTCAATCGCATGGGTTTAACGGCCAGAAGCTTAAAATCCATACTTGATACGCCTGAAGACTTTGAGATGCATATTATAGACAGCAACTCGAAGGATGACACATGGGAATACCTTCAGTCTTTAGACGACAGCCGAATCAAGTCAAGAACCCGGCTTGATTCCAATTTGGGGCCGGTATTTGCCTTAAATATGAACCTTACAAAGAGGAGTCCTGACCAATACTTTTTTTCTGTGGACAGTGATGTAGTTATAAAAACAAAAGACTGGATGACCCGCTTCATGGATGTATTTAAAACATTTCCAGATGTAGGGCTGTTGGGGGTCCAGAGGACTCCACCTTATTTTCCGGTATATCCCCAGGTTATTCCGAAGTCGAAAGACGGAGTTACCTATCTTGAACTTAAAAACGGGTATGTAGATGTGCTTTTGGATTTCATACACGGCTGCTGTATGGGCATGAGGCCTGAATTAATAGAGGAAATAGGCTATTGGAGTGAAGAAACCTGTTATGGCGATGCGGAGCTTTCGCCAAGAGTTGTTAATTATACCGACTTCAAAGCCGGCTTCATGAGTGATCCCAATATGATATCACAGATAGTTATAGATATGGCACAGAGTATTACATGCGAGGAATGTCAAGTTAGAAAATATTGCAAACAGGACAAGATTTATAACACCTGTTTCAATATTCATAAGGAATCCTATAAAAATACCCCTTTTGTATTAAAATATAAATGGAAATACCTGGAGTTCTTTAAAGAGCTTGAGGAAGGAAAGAGATCGGTTTACTGTGCTTCTATTTATGATGATGATTCAATAGAAAAACACGTATATAACAAGGATTGGGCTTTGGAGAATATGAATTATTATAAAGATAATAGTAACTAAAATGGATGCTGCCTGACATAATGCAGACCTGAACAGTCTGTATGTCAGGCTTTTTTATGAATAGGAAAATATGTACCAGTCCTAATATGTAAAAAAGGTTTAAAGGCATATGAATTAAAACAAGGATTTTAAACATCTTTAACAGGATTGCCGCAAATCGTCCGGCGGCTAGGATTTTATTACATTCGAGGCTTTTAATTTCTTTTTCTTCATACGGAGTGTTTTATCCGACAGAATATCCCACTGGAATGTAAACATTTTTTTGAGTTCCTTAAAATTCTTACCAAATAGGGAAATTAAACCAGTGGGTAAAAAGGCAAGAACCAGGATCACAACAACTCCGTAAATGATCATTCGGAATTCATCCGTAAATCTTAATACTTCGGGCAAAAATGACAGGATGATGGAGCCGAGGATACCGCCCTCCAGGCTGTACAGGCCGCCTACAATTGCCATGGAAACCAGGGTTAAGGAGGGGGCCCACCGGAATTGTTCCGGACTTAGATAACGTAAGTTTGCAGCATAAAGGCAGCCGGAAAAGCCTGCAACGGAGGTTGCGACAATAAATGCGATCATTTTATATTTACGGGTGCTGATTCCTAAGGACTCCGCAGCATCTTCGGATTCACGGATTGAAATAAAGAACCGTCCGTACTTACTGGACAGGATACGTCTTAAACCAATATAAATAATAAGAAAGCAAGCCAGAGTAAAGAAGAAGAAGGTCTGTCTTTCGCTTAATTTAAGAAATCCCATATCGGAGGCATTAATGCCGCTTAAGCCGAAAGCACCGTTTGTTATGCCCTCAAGATTTAATAATAAAATATAGATAATTTCGCCGAAAATCTGCGTCACAAGTGCCAAATAAGAGCCTCCTTTTAATTTTAAGGTGGGGATTGATAAAATCCAGCCCATAAAACCGGATAGAATAACTGCAGCCGGGATTGTAGCGAAAAACGGAACACCGCATTTTACCATTAATACACCGGTAGTGTAGGCACCGATACCAATAAAGGCAGATTGGCCAAGATGCAGCTGTTTGGCATAGCCTGATATAACAATGATACCCAATACGGCTATGGCATTAATAACCGCATTG
Source organism: Bacillota bacterium (assembly GCA_023391695.1). Classification (GTDB taxonomy): domain Bacteria; phylum Bacillota; class Clostridia; order Lachnospirales; family Lachnospiraceae; genus Anaerocolumna. The sequence continues at coordinate 113,754 of JAEWAK010000014.1, read as the reverse complement.
GTTGCAACAATTACGTAATATTTATTAAAGGATACCATAGCCGCCATGCCTAAAACTGCCAGACAGATCACATAGCGGAGGAGCTTTTTATGCTTATTTTTGTTCATGTTTTATACCCATAGCCTTTCGTATTTCATTTACTTTCACTTTTCCCATTTTATACCTTATTTTTAACCCGTCTGAAAATACCGTACGGAAAGATTGCCAAAACAATGATGCCTGCCACATATACGATCAAGTCCTTATAGGAAGAAGAGATATAGGCAGAGGATAAAGCCTCCACCAAGCCTACTAAAAGGCCCCCGGCAATGGAACCGAAGAAATCTCCAAGACCTCCGATTACTGCCGCGATAAAAACTTTTAGGGCCAGTTTGGAACCTAAATCAATGGTAACGGAATATAAAGGCGCCAGCAGCATACCGGCCAGACCTCCCAGACCTGCAGTGATGGAAAAAGTTGCGGCACGGGTTGCAAAAATATTAATGCCCATCATACTGGCAGTATCCGGATCCTCTGATGCCAGCCTGAGGGCCAGGCCGAACCGGGTTTTCATAAATACCAGCTGTAATATAACCAGCATCAGTACGGCGATGAAAAAGATACAGATTTTACTGATTGGGACATGCACCCCAAGCAGGTTAATCTGCCAGTCAGGAAAACAGTTGGATAATCCCCGGGGCTGCGCCCCGAAAATTAATTGGCATATGTTTACCAAAACGGTCGATAAGGAAATGGACACTAACATGAATGTAAGCGGGGAGGCTTTCCGAAACCGCTTAAATAATAATCTTTCAATACCAAAGCCGTACAGCAGCATAATTACCAAAACAACCGGAATAGCAGCAATATAGGGAAGACGGCTGTTCGTCATAACGGTATAAACAATTAACGCTCCCATGGTTATGGTAGTGGAATGTGAAAAATTTAAATATCCCAATGCTTTGAAAACCATAGTAAAGCCTAACGCTGCCATACCATATAACATACCTAAAGTAATACCATTTATTATTTGAATAATGAATAATTCCATAAATACCTCGCTTCCAGTGTTATAAACAAATGGCCATTCTTTGCCGATTAGAGAGGTTTAACCAATTCGCCGTATAAATCAGGTCTTCTGTCCCGAAAGACAGGCATTTGAGCTCTTTCCTTAAGCAGCATATCTCTTTCCAGGATACCATAGACAACGGTGTCTTCCTCCCTGGCGCCGGCAATCAGTTCACCGACCGGGTTGGCAACCGCACTGTATCCAAAGAATTGAATTCCGTTATTTTCACCGATTCTGTTACAGGAGACGGCATACATTCTATTTTCGAAAGCACGCACGGAAGTCAGATTATGAAGGATGGTACCGTCATTAGAAAAACTGGGCATGTTCCATAGCATTACTAAAATTTCCGCACCCTTTAGCGCATAGGTTCTTGTTAATTCTGCAAATTGGTTGTCATAGCAGATGCCGATTCCAATGGTGCCTATATCGGTTTCAAACACATCGTTGGTATTGGATGGAATAAAATAGTGCTTTTCATATCCGGGTATGTGTGCTTTTCTGTGGACGCCTGCCAATTTACCGGCTGGATTTATTAAAACCGCCGAATTATATAGGGTTCCGGGGATAGTCGGATGTGCCTCAGCCATTCCGGAGATAATATAGACATCATATTTCTTCGCCAGTTCTCCCAAGGCTTTTGTAAATTCTCCGGGTATCTTTTCCGCACATTTTATATAACGGCAGCCAAATTCCTTATCCCGGCTCTTGATATATCCGATATTTGCTAATTCCGGGAATACGATTAAATCTACATTCTGCTCAAGCTTTGCTGTTTCTATTGCCTGTTTCATTTTTTCCAGATTTTTACCGGTCTCAAATAAGCATATGTCCATTTGAACTGCGGCAATTGTAATTTTTTCTTTCATTTCCAAACCTTCCTTGTATTTTTTTCGGACTTTTGCAAAACAGCATGGATAAACCAAGTATAGCTAGTACTGTTATTCCACTGAGGTGGAAGCGGAATCCAGGAATACCCAGGTGTCGCCTTCAACAGCCTGAACAATCTGAACATCCCCGATGTATTCACCGGTAGCAGGATCTATGGAGATTTTACCCTGAATACCCGTATGGTCGGTGGTATTCCGGATAGCATTCTGAATTGCGGTACTGTCGGTAGTTCCGGCAGTCTTTATAGCGTTTAGGAGAATCATCATGGCATCATAGCCCCGGGCTGAGTTTTGGGAAGGAGTTTTTTTGTATTTTTCCTTATATCTGGAAATCCATTCCTGGGTATCTTCATCGGTTGTCGCTGAGGTGAAAGGTACTGAGTTTATGGTACCGATATATGCGTTGTCAGAAAGGGCGAAAGTATCATCATGGATGGTTCCGGTTCCGCTGTAGAACTGGATATCCCAGTTCAACGCTCTTGCCTGCTTCATACAGTAGGAGCCCGGTGTATAGTTGGCCCAGATAAAGAGGCAGTCAATGTCCTGGTTTTTTAAGTTGGATAATTGTGCCGTCATATCGGTGTCATCGGTAGCAAAGGATTCTGCCACCACCTCGATGCCCTTGGCCTGCGCTGCAGATACTACGCCGTTATAGCCGCCGATGCCGTAGTCGTCATTGCTGTAAATGACACCGATTTTATCTGTTTCCGGCTGCTTTTGTGTTATATAGTTGATTAAGGCGGAAATCTGCAGGGTGTCTCCTGGGAATGACCTGGAGATCCAATCACAGTCCGACTGCAATACCGATGCGGCAGAAGAACCGGATGTGATCATGGGAATGCTGTATTCATTTAAAACAGGCAGGCAGGCTAAGGTACAGGAACTGCTGAAAGAACCGGCAATACCAACCACCTTATCCTCGGTAATCAGCTTGGTGCAGACGGATACGGCCTGGGATGCGGAAGAAGCGTCGTCATAGGACACCAGCTGTACCGTATAAGTCTTGCCGTCAATGGAAAGCCCTCCGGCTGTGTTAAAATCATCAACGGCCAATTCTTTGCCGTTTAAATCATCCGTTCCTCCGTTGGCATTATCTCCGGTAGTCGGGTCAATGGCACCGACCTTGATTACGTTTGTTGTGCCGCCGCCGGAAGAACAGCCGGTTAAGGATACTGCCAGCATGGCGGCACCTAATATACCTGCCAGTGTTTTTTTGTAGAATCGTTTTCTCATAATATTACCTCCAATTGTAATTTGTGCTTTATCATCAGCGAGCTGCATGATTTCATAGAAAGTTATTTTTCAGTTACAGTTCAGCAGCTTTTGTCAGGCACCCAGATATTTTCTCTGGACCTCATCGCTGCCAAGGAGTTCCTTGCCGGTGCCCTGCAAGGTGATTTCACCTACCTCCAATACATAGGCATAATCAGCAATGCTTAGAGCCATTTCAGAATTTTGTTCCACAATAATAATGGGGATGTTTCTGGTTTTGTAAATCTGTTCTACTGTTTCAAAAACGAAATCAATTAATTTGGGTGCCAGTCCCATGGAGGGTTCATCTAAAAGCAAAAACCCGGGATTTGACATTAAGGCACGTCCGACGGCAAGCATCTGCTGTTCTCCACCGGACAAAGTGCCGGCAAGCTGTTTTTTTCTTTCAAAAAGACGGGGAAACAATTCATAAACCATATCCAGGTTTTCACGGATTTTAATTTTATTCCTTATAATGTATGCCCCGGATAACAAATTTTCGTGAACAGATATACTTTTGAATACCTTTCTTCCCTCGGGACATATGGAGATACCTTTCTGTATTACCTGATTCGGCTGCAAATCTGTAATTGCAGTTCCGTTAAAAATGATTTCACCGGAAGAGGCGGGAACAAGACCTGCAATTACGTTGATTAAAGAAGACTTTCCGGCTCCGTTTGCTCCGATTACGGCATATATACCGCTTTTATTAATTTCAAAGCTTACATTCTTTAAAGCCCGGATAACACCATAGTGGCAGTTTAGATTATTTATCTGGAACATGTCAGTCTCCTTTCCGTTTGCCTAAGTAGCATTCTATTACGGTTTTGTCCTTTTGTATTTCCGCCGGCGTTCCTTCGGCAATTTTTTTGCCACTGTTTAAAACCGTTATGGAATCACACAACTCCATGACAAATTTCATATGATGCTCAATTAAAATTATGGTGATGCCGGTTTCCCGCAGTTTTTTCACCAATCCGGCAGCTTCTGCGCTTTCTTGTTCATTCATACCGGCCACCGGCTCATCCAGCAGTAATACCTTGGGGGTTGTAGCCATAGCACGGGCGATTTCAAGGAGCCGCTGCTGACCGTAAGGAAGATTGGTGGCTTTGACATCTGCCTTATTTTTAAGACCTACGAATTCCAACAGCCGGTATGCTTTTTCATAACACTCTTTTTCCTGGCGCTTTTGTCCGGAAGTATGAAAAACTGCGGACAGAAGATTGGTGGTCTGTTGGGTACAGGCAGCAGTTACGACATTTTCCAGGGCGGTCATCTGAGAAAACAGGGCAATGTTCTGGAAAGTTCTGGCCAGCCCGCACCGGGATACGGTGTTAATCGGTTTCCCGGATATTCTGGCATTTTCCAACAGTACATTGCCGGCAGTTGGTATATAAAAGCCGGTGATCACATTTAACAGAGTTGTTTTACCGGAACCATTTGGTCCAATTAAGCCCCTGATTTCACCTTGCTTTACCGACATATCCACGTCACTGAGTGCGAAAAGCCCGCCAAATTGCATGGTTACATTTTTGACTTCAAGCATGTAATGCCTCCTTATAGCTAAAATTGGATAAATAAGACTTTCATAATTTGGGGTAAAAAAAAGCACCAAATTTAATTGGTGCGCCGTTGAACCGTTGTTGTCACATATTATAGCCATAAGCTTTTGCAAATGTCAAATGTTATTTGCTTATATATATATAGCAAAATTGGTATATGGAATCCAGTGACATTTCCCTTGACAAGTAACAGGAAAGGAAGTATAAAAGTAAATTAAAAGTTACTGTTCACAGTACTGCTGCTTTTTGCAGGGGTGTGAACAATAACAATTAAAATATGAAAAGTAAAGGAGTGTTTGGGCAATGAAGAAGATTCTGGTTAAGAATGGAGATATTGTGGATGGAACCGGCAGGAAAGCATATAAAGGCGATATTCTTTTTGACAGCCGTATTCTTGAAATCGGTGATCATATTGAGGAAGCACGTGGGGATGTGGTATATGACGCGGCAGGGCAGATAGTAGCTCCCGGTTTTATTGATCCTCATTCTCATGCGGATTTAAGTATATTGGAGGACAGAGACCAGTCTTTTGCGGTTTGCCAGGGAGTCACCACTCAGGTGGTCGGACTTTGCGGTCTTGGGTTTGTGCCGCTTCCCAGGGATAAAATGATTGAGACTATGAAATACAATGCGGGGTTATTCGGCTATAAGACCGCCTATAATGATTATGATCTGTCCGGCTTTGAAAGTTATATGAAGTTAGCGGCAGGAGCGGCAACGAATATAGCAGTATCCGCCACACATAATGCGGCTAGAATAGCGGCGACAGGTTTTACGAACCGGACAGGGGATAAAAAGAAGCGGTACAAAATCATGAAACAGATTATAAACGAGGCGATGGATGCCGGCTGTATCGGAATTTCCACCGGACTATCCTACTATCCTTGTGCCTTTGCAGATTATGAGGAATTAAAGGAAATTGCAGCCCAGGTAAAGAAAAGAGACGGTACATTTTTAATGCATATCCGCTACCCGAAACCGGATAAGCCCTACGAAGCCTTGCAGGAAATCATACGGCTCGGACTGGAAACTAAAGCCAGAATCCATATTCTGCACTATCGGACAAAGTATCCTTTGGATTACGGACATCCGGAGGTCCTTTTGGATATGTTTCATAAAGCCAACCGGGACGGCGGTGATTTTACTTTGGAGACGCTCCCGTACCTGTCCGGTTCCACCTTTATCCATACTATATTGCCGGCATGGGTGGCAGAGGGAGGAATAAATTCAATCCTGAAAAGACTTAAGGATCCTTTCCTGAGACCGCGGATAAAAAAAGAAATGGAGTATTTATTAAGTATTACGGCTCTTGGAAACGGTAAGCCGCCGCGCTTCGGCCATGTGGGAGGACATCCTGAGTATGGCGGCAAACTCATCCGTGATGTGGCAAAGTTAAGGGGACAGAGCATAGAAGATATGTTTATAGAGCTTATGATAGATTCCGGATTGGATATGAATTATGTAGGAAACGAAGCGGAGGAGGATCCCGAGGTGGCAAATATTCTTATGAATGATATTATGACACTCCTTGGCAGTTCCTTATACCTGGTGGGCAGCGATGCCATGCCCTATGGTGAATATCCCCATCCAAGAACCTACGGCTGTTATGCCAAAATGTTACGGTTAACCAGGGAGCGGAGTATTCCCATTGAGAAAACCATTGCAAAAATTACGTCTGCACCGGCTAAGCGCCTCGGAATACCGGACAGAGGTGAGCTGGCAGAAAACCGGGCGGCGGATCTGGTTGTATTTGATGAAAAAACCATACGGGACAATGCCGACTTTAACACACCATTAAAGTCCCCTTCGGGTATCCGGTTTGTCTTTGTAAACGGGGTTCTGACAGTGGATAGAGGCATATTGACAGGGAATCACAGCGGACAGGCTTTACGGAAAAAATAGAGGATTGTTATAACAAAAATGATATTAGTATATTTTAAATAGGCATAATTTTTTTCGGAAAATGAGTTGATTTATAAACTTCTAATGCTATAATACTGAATAAGTTCACGGGAGTGAAGATGGTAAAGGTGCCAGACTATGGCACCTTTTTGCTGTATAGCCCCAGCTTTCTTAATAAGTTCATTATTTCTTGTTAAGCAGGATCTCACTTCTTTGGATGGAGTAATTTTTCTGCATATATTCCGTTGCAAATTTTATGAATACTTTGGTTGCAACCGATTTATGGGCGGAGATGGAAGTGATATAAATGGTTCTTACAATGTGATAATCTTTGATTTTTTTATATACGATATTATCACTGGTGGGAGCCCAGGTCAGAGACGGAAAAACAGCGATACCAAGGTTTAAGGCGACAAAGGAGTCGATAGAGGACTGGGTGTCACATTCCATGGCAATACGGGGGTTAATGCCCACATCATTAAAAAAATGTATGGTAGTACCGCCAAGAAGGTTTTTTTTGTTAAGTACAATAAACTTTTCGTTGTTTAACAGCTCAAGGGGAATTTCGTCCATAACGGCAAAGGGATGCTGTGAGGAAACACCGATCAGACATTCCTCATCCGCCAGCTTATGGGAGGGATGGGAGGCGGCAACCCGGTCGGATACATGAATTAATATGTCATTGACTGAATGGGTAATGTCTTCATTTTCAAAGCGTGACAGATTAATCAGTATTTTCGGGTGGCCCTTGCTGAATTCGGCCAATAAGGTCGGCAGAACCTTGTTACTGCCCAGCATGCTTAATTTTATGGTCTGGGCTGCATCCGATAAAGTTTGGATGTCGGAATAGGCCTGATTGAGAAGCGGCAGAATCTGATTGGTATAATCCAGCAGAATTTTACCGGCGGCGTTTAACTGAAGGCTTTTTCCTTTCCGGATAAATAACGGACAGCCAAAATCGTTTTCCAGGTTTTTAAGGGTGCGGCTTAAAGAGGGCTGTGTGATACAAAGTTGTCTGGCAGCCTTGGACATATTTTCCGTTTCTGCAATTTGCTTAAAATATACTAAGTATTCCGTTTCCATGATTCATAATGTCCTTTTGTTTGATTTTTTCTTTAACAACATTAAATTATGATAGAATTATACATTATTATTTGGAAATGTCAATTATTTAGAGAATTGTCAGGTAATTGGAGAATGCAGCAAAAAATAGGATGGGATTATTAATTATCCGCAGAAAACAGTGAAAGGAAGGATGCCGGGTTGAAAGAAAGCAGAATAAAAATGAGAAAAAAAATCAATGTGGGTATTGTCGGCTTTGGTTATATGGGTAAGATGCATGCCATGTGCTATGACAATATTAAGTATTATTATAATAGCAATGTCGATGTAAATCTGTATGGAGTGGTGACCACGAAAAAACCGGAAGAACTGCCGGTTAAATTTGAAAAATATTTTTCCACGGTGGATGAGATGCTGGAGGACGGGCAGGTGGACGCGATTGATATATGTGGTCCGAACTTTGGGCATAAAGAGGTTTTATTAAAGGCTATCGAAAAAAAGAAACATATCTATTGTGAAAAGCCCCTTACCCTGGACCTTGCCTCTGCAAACGAGGTAATGAATTTTGTAAGGGAAATGAAGTATGACAAGGTGAACAGGGTTACTTTTGAATACCGCTTTGTTCCTGCTATTATGCGTGCCAGGCAGATTATCGGGGAAGGGGGGATCGGTAAGATAATCCATTTTAACTTTAAGTATTACGGCTGTGAATTTTTAGATCCGAACCGGCCTATAAGCTGGCAGTCTACGAAGGAATTATCGGGCGGCGGTGTACTTTATGCAATGGGAACCCATTCCATCGACCTGATCCGGTATCTGGTAGGGGAGGTAAAGGAAGTCTTTGCACAAAAGAAAACGCACTTTAAAAGGCGTCCCCTAAAGGAGGATCTCTCCCGGAAAGAGAAGGTTGAAATTGAGGATATTATTAACGTACAACTCACCTGTCAGGAGGATATTATGGGAAGTCTGCTTCTCTCACAGGTTGCAGCCGGCTCAGGTATTGATTTTACTTTTGAGATTTACGGGGAAATGGGGGCATTGAAATTCGATCATACCAATGCCAATGTTATTTATTATTACAATCAGGCGGATGCCAAGGAGCCTACTGGCGGCTACGGCGGCTTTAAGGCAATCGAGACAACTCAAAAATACGGCAGCAAGGCAATATTTCCGCCTCCCCGGGTCACCATTGACTGGAGCCGGTACCATATTGCAAGCATATTTGATTTCCTTCAGGGTATTGAAACCGGGAAGCAGGTCCGGCCGGATATGGAGGATGGATACCGGGTGCAGCGGATTACCGACGCAATTTATAAATCCGCTGATTCCGGACAAATTACGAAGGTATGAAGGAATCCTATTAGGGCGTGTCTGAAAACTCATTGCACCGTTCTGAACGCCCCACTTTGCGGAATACTGTGTCGCGATTTTGGGAACGTAGACCCGCTACGCCCCCAAAATCGCTCCTTGTCTCCCACAATGTGGGACATTCAGCCCGGCACAAGCAGTTTTCAGGCACACCCTAGGAAAGAGAGGAAATAAGAGTATGAATAGTTTGGAAATGCTGCATGGCGCGCTCCGACTTGTGCGGATTAATGCAGGTTTAAAGAAAGAAGAAAGAGCCCTGATCGTCTGCGATACGGAGAATATTGAAATTGCAAGGGTGCTGGCTTATGCCGTTAAAAGTGTCGGCGCAGAGTACAGCATTGGTATTATGGAGCCGAGAAGCACACATGGAGAGAATCCCACAGAGTCCATCTCCCGTGCAATGCTGGGAGCAGATGTGGTATTTGCCCCCACGAAGTTTTCTCTGTCCCATTCCGATGCAAGAATCAAAGCCAATGAAAAGGGCGTCAGATTTATCAGTATGCCGGATTATAACGGTGATATGCTAAAGGGCGGCGCATTGGATGCGGATTTTCTGAATATTTATAAAACCGTACTAAAAATGAAAGACATTCTGACAGAAGCCGAAGTGATTCATATAACCACGGAAGCCGGTACGGATATTACCGTTTATGCGGAGGGAAGAATCGGCAACGAGGTTTCCGGTGTATGCAGGACTCCCGGAACCTGGGGCTCCCCGCCTAATATTGAAGTAAATGTATCCCCTCTGGAAACGAAATCCCAGGGAACCGTAGTTGTGGACGGAAGCATTCCCATGCCTGAAATCGGCGTTATTACGGAAAATGTGAGGTTGGAGATTAAAAACGGAAAGATTGTGAGTTTCACCGGAGAAAGCCAGGCAGCTAAATTTGAAGAATTATTAAAAGGAAATGAAAATCCCTGTAATCTGGTGCTTGCGGAATTCGGGATAGGATTAAATGATAAGGCGGTTTTAAAGGGCTCCATGCTGGAGGATGAAGGGGCATACGGCACCTGTCATTTTGGCTTCGGGCACAATGCGGACCAGGGGGGAGAAAATAATGCAACCGTACATATTGACACAGTGTTTTTAAAACCGGACGTGGAAATTGACGGTAAAATAATTATGAAAAAAGGAAAATTACTGATTGGTTAACGCCATATGCTGAAAACTTCTCAATGAGCGGGATAAATTATATGGAAAGAAAGGATACCCTTCTTATGAAAAAAGAAATTATGCTGATGGCCGGTCCGACTGCCATTCCGGAGTGTGAAATCAAAGCAATGAACCGGCAGATTATTTTTCACCGTTCCGGGGAATTCGAGGATATTTCAAAGGAATTAAATGAAAATCTAAAAAAAGTTTTTAAAACAAAAAATGAGGTGATGGTTCTCACCGGTTCAGGTACCTCTGCCATGGAGGCGGCAATTGAAAACTGCTTCAGCCCGGGCGATGAAGTGATTGCAGTTGTATTGGGAGTTTTCAGTGAAAGAATGGCTGCCATGGCGGAGGCCTTTGGCTTAAAGGTTACCAGAGTGGTAAAGCCGCTGGGAGAGGTTGCCGCAGTGGATGAGGTGATGCCGTATGTGACAGGGAAAACAAAGGGTGTCTTTGTTGTTCACAATGAAAGCGCTACCGGAGTGACCAGTGATATTAAAGCATTCGGAGAGGCATTAAAGGATACGGAGGCATTACTGGTAGTGGATACGGTAAGCGGAATCGGCTCCATTGAGTTTGCAATGGACGACTGGCATGTGGACGTGGCGTTTGCAAGTTCCCAGAAAGCATTGATGGGAGCACCGGGGACCGCGGTTATCTGTCTTAGCGATAAAGCCTGGGAAGCGTCCAAAACCTCCACACTCCCCAAATTCTATTTTGATCTTACGCTTGCAAAAGAGTTCGGCAGGAAAGGACAGCACCCGTGGACTCCGGCTATTTACTCCATTATCGGATTAAATGAAAGTGTCAAAATGCTGGTTTGTGAGGGGATTGACCGGGCAGTGGAAAGAAATTCCGCTTATTCCGCCATGGTGGTGGAAGGAATGGCCCGTCTTGGCATCGGCCTTTTTGCCAAAGATGCCTCCTACGCCTCAAAATCGGTAAATACCTTTGCCTATGATAAAAGTCCGCAGTTTGTTGCAAAGCTGAAGGAAGAATTCGGCATTCAAATTTACAACGGACAGGCGGAGCTGTTTCAAACCACCTTTCGGGTGGGAACCATGGGATATGTTGCGGAAACGGATATTGCCGCGTTTTTATATGCCGCAGAAAAGGTGGTACGGGATTTGGAGGACGGAGAATAAAACGGTTTTTGACCGTTTATCATAGGCCCTTACAATAGACCGTATATAGATAAGAATGGAGGAATCTATGTTAATTGGAGGTATGTTTGACGTAGATGTCAATGAGGTACATCATAAACAGGATAAAAATGATTTTCCGTTCCGTTTTGATACGGAGGGAAAATATAACCGGAAGATTTACACCAATAACGGAAGAACAGCCACAACCTATGTTTTTCTTTACGGTATGAAGCTGGAAAAGGGTGCAAAGGTGCTGGTGCCGGAATATAACTGTATTTCTGTTTTTAATGCCCTGGAAGCGGCCGGGGTTGAATTCAAAGTCTATCAGGTGAACCCCGGGCTTGTTATTGATACGAAGGATCTGGAACGTAAAATTACCCCGGACTGCCGGGCAATCTACCTGATCCATTATTTCGGAGTTCCTCAGCCCGTGGAAGTTGCGGACGAAATCAAGCGGATTGCAGGTAAATATAATTTATACATTCTGGAGGACCTGACACAGACATTACTTAGCAGAGCAGGGGGAAGAATCGGCTTCGGTGATTATCTGGTCATGAGCACCAGAAAGTGGTATCCCACAACCGACGGGGGTATTGCGGCGGCACGGGATGACGTGGATTTTGAAATGGTGGATTTGCCGGACGGATATGATGAAGCGGTGTACCGTCAGATGCTTGTTTCCCTGGAACGCAAATATTTTGCTGTGGACTCCACGAGAAATATTAAAGAATATCTTACCTTGGAAAAAGAGGCAAACCAAGCCAGATATCTTGATTTTACCCCAAAGAAAATGACAGAGGTGTCCGGAAATATATTTTTTCATGCAAATCACGAATACAGCGTGGAAAGAAGACGAGAGAATTATATGTATTTGTACAGGAACCTGCGGGATATTTCCGGATTGAAGGTTTTTGGAGAACCGCTGGACCCGGAAGGGAATTATGTGCCTTTTGGTTTTATGGTAACAGTGGAGTTCCGGGATGAATTTTATAATTATCTGGCCGAAAGAGGGATAATCGGTGAAATCCAGTGGATTTTACCGGAGCAATATTATAAACCGGGTCAATATGCAGAATTTTTAACAAAGCACAGTTTAATGCTCCAATGTGACCAAAGGTATGGTATAAGCGAAATGGAATATACGGTACAGGTAATACGGGATTATTTTAAAAATAAAGAGAGGGCGGTATAAGAGATGGATTATATAACAGAGAAATTCGCAAGACTGGGAGTGGAGCATGCGCCGGGACAGGAGGCCAGGCAGAGAGAGGGGGAACTGCACTTGACCGGGGATAAATTGGAGGGACTGCCTGTTGATTTTTCACATGGGGATGTTAATGCCTTTATGCCTGCTCCGGGTGCATTTGAAGCTTTTACGGAAGGATATAAAATCGGCGGTGCTCAGGCCTATACGGAATATAGGGGAAAAGGCTTTATCAGAGAGGAACTGGCGGCTAAGCTGGCGGCATTTACAGGGGCTCCGGTTTCGGCGGATGACGGCCTGATCTTGACTCCCGGTACCCAGGGAGCGCTCTTTCTAGCCATGGGAGCGGTGATTGGAAAGGGGGATAAGGTTGCAATTGTTGAGCCGGATTATTTCGCAAATAGAAAGCTGGTGGATTTTTTTGACGGGGAACTGGTACCGGTTCAGATGGAGTACTTTAATGGAGAAAAGGACCAAAAGGCAGGAATTGACCTGACCCGTCTGGAAGAGGCTTTTAAAAACGGCGTGAAACTGTTTCAGTTTTCCAATCCGAATAACCCTACCGGTGTGATTTATTCCAGGGAGGAAGTTCTTGAAATTGCACGGCTTGCAGAAAAATACGGAGCAACGGTAATTGTGGATGAGCTGTATTCCAGGCAGATTTTTGACAACCGTATGTATTATCATTTGAGAGCGGAAAATATTGTGAATCCGGATAATCTGATTACGATTATCGGACCCTCCAAAACCGAGTCCTTAAGCGGTTTCCGCCTGGGTGCCGCCTTTGGCTCCCCCAGGCTGATTACCAGAATGGAGAAGCTGCAGGCCATTGTGTCCCTGCGGTGTTCCGGATATAACCAGGCGGTATTTAAAACCTGGTTCAGTGAGCCGGAGGGATGGATGGCAGAGAGAATTGCGGCGCATCAGGCTATCCGTGACGATCTGTTAAAATTGTTTCATTCCGCGGAGGGAATCACGGTAAGGGCTCCGGAGGGCGGAAGCTACATATTCCCTTGTGTGAAAGGACTTCACATGGATATAAAGGAATTTGTGAAAATTCTCCGTATACAGGCGGCGGTGACCGTTACTCCTGGTACGGAATTCGGCCCCGGGTTTACGAAAAGTTTCCGTTTAAATTTTTCACAGGATGCCTTAGATGCCCATCATGCCATTGAACGTACCCTTAAGATTGTTGAGAGGTACCGGTAATGAAGAGGGTAGGATTTTTAGGGTGCGGCAAAATAGGCGGCACAATGCTGGAGGAGCTGCTGAAAGCGGGTGAGCATAGGGTGGCTTTTGTACAGGATCCTTTTTACGGCGAAGAGAAGATTACAGGCTTTCCGGTTATAAGAATGCAGGATGAGGAATTATTGGAAAAAACAGATTTAGTAATAGAAACCGCAACGGCGGAGGTTCTTAAGGAGAATATTGACGGAATTCTTAAGTACTGCGACTTAATGGTTTTCTCCGTAACTGCATTTTCAGAGGAAGCTTTTTTAAAGCAGGTACAAAAGCTGATGCAAAAATATAACAGGAAAATCTATCTGCCCCATGGAGCTATCTTAGGAGTGGATGGCATTTCGGACGGAAGCGGTCTGATTTCATCCGTAACCATAGAAACCATAAAAAATCCGGAAAGCCTGGGAAGAAACGACAACGACTATACGGTTGTATACGAGGGAACAGCCAGGGAGGCCTGCCGGGCTTATCCCAGGAATGTTAACGTACATGCTACGGTTGCGCTGGCAGGAATTGGCTTTGATAAGACAAAATCCAGGATAATATCCGACCCGTCCACTTCTGAAAATACCCATAAAATCGTTATACAGGGGGACGGAATCCATTTTGAAATTCAGATCAGCAGCTTTTCCGCCGGAGGTGTAACCGGAAAATACACCCCATATTCAGCCGTGGCAAGCATGAACAGGGTGCTGGAGGATAAGCCGGGAATCCGGTTTGTATGAATAAGCAAACAGTGCCTGCAAGAAAGGTATGCATGGAAAGTAATTCGTAACATAACATAATAAAGGACGAATGAAAGGATACGGCGGAGGAGGCGCAAAACATCCCGATAAATGAAAAGGGCAGGATTTCCTGTTCAAAAATACGGCTGTTTTGCACCGGCCCTGCCTTGGGGCAATATAGAGACTATATGAATACAGCAGAAGTGTTAGTAAAATGCCTGGAAAATGAAGGTGTAAAATATATATTCGGAATTCCGGGAGAAGAAAACCTGGAGGTTATGAATGCGTTAAAGCACTCGGAGATTGAATTTATTACGGTACGCCATGAACAGGGGGCCGCTTTTATGGCGGACATATATGGAAGATTGACGGGAAAGGCAGGGGTATGCCTGTCCACGCTGGGGCCCGGAGCTTCCAATCTGGTTACCGGTGCGGCGGATGCAAATTCGGACGGGGCGCCGTTAGTGGCGATAACCGGTCAGGTAGGGACGGAAAGAATGCATCTGACCTCCCATCAGTACCTGGATCTGGTTAAAATGTTTTCGCCCATTACAAAAAGAAGCAAGCAGGTGGTACTTCCGGATACGGTCAATGAAATTGTAAGAATCGCGTTTAAATATGCACAAAGCGAAAAACCCGGTGCCTGCCATATTGACCTGCCGTGTAATATAGCCAAAATGGAAGTAGCCAAAGGGCCGGGAGAAGTTCCGTTAAAGCATCACAATATAAGAAAGGAACTGGCATGTATTGAAAGTATAGAAGAGGCTGCGGGCATTATATTCCAGTCAAAAAAACCGGTTATATTGGCCGGACATTCTGCAATCAGGAATCATGCGGCCGAAGCGGTAACGGAATTTGCAGGGAAAATGCGGATACCCGTAATTAATACCATGATGGCAAAGGGAATAATTCCCTGTGATAATCCCTATTCTCTTTGGACTATCGGTATTCCCCAGGAAGATTATCAGGATATTATTATGGAGGAAGCAGACCTTGTTATAGCGGTAGGTTATGATATTGTGGAATATGCCCCCGGGAAATGGAATAAGGAAGGGAAGCACACCATATTGCATATTGATGAAAGACCCTGCCATATTAATAAACTGTACCAGTCGGATGCGGAGGTAATTGGTGATATATCCTATTCTTTAAACCAGATATCTTTACGCTGCAAAGGAAAAGAAGAACCGGAATGGGCACTTAAAATCAAAGGGATGATGCAAAAGGAGCAGGAAAGCTGTGAGGCGGATTTGTCATATCCGCTGAAGCCACAGAAAATACTAAATGATGTAAGGCGTATTATGGGCAGAGAGGATATCCTGATTTCTGACGTAGGAGCCCATAAAATGTGGATTGCCAGGTATTATAATTGCTACAAGCCCAATACCTGTATTATTTCCAATGGGTTTGCAACAATGGGTATTGCGGTTCCCGGTGCTCTGGCGGCCAAATTGATTAATCCGGATAAAAAGGTTCTGGCGATTACCGGTGACGGGGGTTTTATGATGAATTGCCAGGAATATGAAACGGCACTCCGGATCGGCACTCCGTTTGTTACATTAATCTTTAATGATTGCAGTTATGGACTTATTAAATGGAAGCAGCAGGACCGTTACGGTGACAGCTGCTTTGTGGAATTTAACAATCCGGATTTTGTTAAATTCGCTGAAAGCATGCATGCCGTCGGCTATCGCATTACAAAAGCTGAGGAGCTGATGCCGACTTTGGAAAAGGCATTTTTACAGGCGGTTCCGGTTATTATTGACTGCCCTGTGGACTATAGTGAAAATACAAAGCTGACGGAGCATTTGAAGGAGTTGTGTGAGAGGCTGAGAAATAAGAAACAGGAAGAGTAGAGAAGTTCCCCCTTCGCTTTTATGCAGCTGCTATTTTACCGTGGCAGCTGCATTCTCTGTATAAAATCTGACTGCGGCAGGAAATTATATCCTGCCGTTATAAGCCTGATTACAGGGCAGAACTCTCCGGAAACTATAAAATCAACAGTTACGGTTTAGATTTGCAGCGTAAGCAAATTCTTTATTTCTTTCAGAAAAATCTGGTTCTGCTTTGTAGTTCCGATGGTGGCACGGATATGGTTAGGGTATCCCCATCCGCCGCAGGGTCTTATCATGATTCCTTTTTGCAGCAGCAGTTCACTTATTTTTGCAGCAGGACAGGGCGTTTGGAAGAAAACAAAATTACATTGGGACGGATAGGGGATGCAGCCTATTTTTGCCAGTTCTTCATTGATCCACTCCCGGTCCTGTACCAGGATATCTCCATACTTCTTACAGGTCCTCCGTTCATTTTTAATCAGTTCCACCGCTCCGGCAAGGGCAATCCGGTTTGCATTAAAGGGTTCGCTTACGGTATCATACACAGTGATGATTTCAGGATTGGCGATTATATAACCCATTCTGGCTCCGGCAAGTCCGTAATACTTGGAAAAGGTCCTGACAGCGATAACATTTTTGCCATTTTTAATATACTTCATTAAATCCGGCAGTTTCTTTGCAGCGGTAAATTCTGCATAAGCTTCGTCAACTACCATCCAGGTCTGTTCCGGCAGACTATCCACGAAACTGTCAAATTTGTCTTTGGGAATTATAGTACCGGTGGGATTGTTCGGATTACAGACCCAGACCAGTTTTGTCTTCGGGGTGATGGCAGCCTGAAAAGCGTCCAGGTCAATGGAGTAATTTTCATCCAGGGCTATCTCCATGACCCTGGCACCCATAATCTTTGAGATTTCCCGGTACAAAAGGTAGGACTGTTTCGGGACGATAACTTCGTCTCCCGCTTCCAGAAAGGTTTTGGCGATCTCCTCCAGAACACTGCCGGCCCCATGGCCGAGGCTGATATAATCCGAATCCACCCCAAACATCTCTCCAAGCAGTTTTTTCAGCCTGATATAATTTCTCTCAGGATAGATATTAATTTTGCTGATTTCGGCAGTCATGGCTTCCTTGCATTTTTCATAAGGGCCATACGGATTTTCATTTGAGTTGAGTTTTATAACCTGAGTCAGTCCGTATTCTTCCATAATTTCATCCATACTTCTGCCTGAAACATACGGTTCACATGCATACGCCGCCTCTCTGATTCCCTTAATCATTTTGTTTCTCCTTTCCAAAAGGGCTGTCGAAAAAACTGTTTTTCATTTCAGACTGCTTTTACCGTTTCATTTCAATGTTTCTTTATTATTATATTAAGCGTAGCGGATAATGTTGTAGGGGAAGTGCGGCAATCTTTATGGCATTTGAAAAGACTTACTGAAACTTCAAGTAATTACTTAAAGTGGGAGTGGAAAGTGGACAACTCTCCGCCGCTAACGAGGCTGCTCAGACAATCCGCTTTTTATTTCTTTCTGGTGTAATTTCCCTAAGTTTAAGTATCATAACGGATTTTTTAGCTGCAAAAGTCTGCCAACTAAATCCGGTGGCCGCCTCCTGCCTGGAATAATCTCCCTCAATATGTTTGTTTTGTTGATTTTTAATTATCACTTGTTGAATTTTTACATATATGGTAATATATAGTTGTCCAATATTTCGTAATAATAAACGTTATATTTGCTTGAATCTAATAATCAAAATGAAATGTAATATTCAATCTCTTCCGACATTCTATTTTTCACTTAAAACGAAATGTAATCTGCCTAAATTCATTTTCAAAATTTTCCTGACCCGGACAGCACACTGGATTTACCAATATAAAAAAGGAAGATCATTTACCTGGCTTGTGTGAAGGAGGTGAAGGGATTAACAAAACCTATTGATTCCGCATGAAAAGGAGGTGTTACCTGCCGGAAATATTAAGTATTGGGAGTTTATTAAATAATGAATAAAGGAGAAGATCAGAATGAAAAAAATCAAAGGGTTAATCGCAGTGTTTATTATTGCAGCAATCATTGTTACAACTGGCTATTTAAAGAACGTTCAAAGAGTAACCGCAGCCGACACCAATCATGACGACTGGCTGCATTGTGAAGGAAATAAGATTTTTGACATGAATGGCAATGAGGTATGGCTCACCGGGGCAAACTGGTTTGGCTTTAACTGCAGCGAAAATGTATTTCATGGTGCGTGGTATGATGTTAAGGATATTTTAACCAGTGTGGCGGACAGGGGCATAGGGTTTTTAAGAATTCCGATTTCCACGGAGCTTTTGTACAGCTGGATGATTGGAAAGCCAAATAAAGTTTCAAGTGTAACAGCTGTCAATAATCCTCCGTATTATGTCTGTAATCCGGATTTTTATGATGCCGCAACCAATAGTGTAAAAAACAGTATGGAGATCTTTGACATTATAATGGGTTACTGCAAAGAGCTGGGGATTAAAGTAATGGTGGATGTACACAGTCCGGATGCCAATAATTCGGGCCACAACTACCCGTTATGGTACGGACTCACGACAGCTACGGCGGGTGAAATAACTACCGATAAGTGGATAAGCACTTTGGCCTGGCTGGCCGGTAAGTATAAAAATGATGATACTATTCTGGCCTTTGACCTTAAAAATGAACCTCACGGACAAAGGGGATATAATGCCGCACCGGCCGCAAATATGGCAAAATGGGATAATTCCACAGAGGAAAACAACTGGAAGTATGCGGCGGAAAGCTGTGCTGCCGCAATACTTGCTGAAAATCCCAAACTGTTAATTATGGTGGAAGGGGTTGAACAATATCCGAAAACCGAATTGGGCTATACCTATGAGGATCCGGATGTCTGGGGAGCTTCCGGTGACCAGGCCCCGTATTATGGCGCCTGGTGGGGCGGTAACTTAAGAGGAGTGAAAGATTATCCCATCAATTTAGGTTCCCTGAACAGCCAGATTGTATATTCGCCCCATGACTACGGCCCTTCCGTGTACAACCAGACCTGGTTTAATAAAGATTTTACAACACAGACCCTGTTGGATGATTACTGGTACGATACCTGGGCATATATCAATGACCAGGATATAGCCCCCCTTTTAATCGGTGAATGGGGAGGACATATGGATGGCGGGAAGAACCAGAAATGGATGACACTTTTAAGGGATTACATGATCAATAATCATATCAACCATACCTTCTGGTGCATCAATCCGAATTCCGGCGATACGGGCGGACTGCTGGGCAATGATTGGAAAACCTGGGATGAAGCAAAATACGGATTGTTAAAACCTGCCTTATGGCAGTCAGGCGGAAGATTTATCGGACTTGACCACCAGATTCCCCTGGGGTCAAACGGGATATCCTTAGGAGAATATTATGGAAATTAAAACACAATAAACCTGTTACAGTGGAGGCTTTTGGCCTCCATTGTAATTTCAGCATAGCAGCATAACAGGTTCTGAGCGTGCAGTAAAAGCGGAATGCAAATATCCGCTTTGATTTTAGTTACCTGTACCTGCCTTAATACAAAAAAGAGCATAGACAGTCAAGCAGACCGGGTAAATATATGTTATCCTGTTGGCAAGGAGGTAATTAATATGCACGCATGGGAACAAATACAAATAACTGTGGACTACATTGAGGCTCATATTTCGGAAGAGATCAGGACGGAGACTTTGGCGAAACTGGCATCATTATCACAGTTTTATTACCAGAGGTTGTTCAGCAGGTTGGTAAAAAAGCCCGTAAACGAATATGTAAAGCTGCGGCGGCTTGCTAAAGCATCCGAAGCCCTGCCAGGTAAGGATAAAAGGATTATAGACATTGCACTGGATCATGGTTTTTCCTCACATGAAGTTTTTACCCGTGCATTTAAGAATGCATTTGGGATAACACCAGAGCAATACCGTGCAAATCCGGTTCTGCTGAATAACTTTATTAAACCGCAGCTGCTTTTAAAATACTCGTTGGTCGATGAAAATGTGCCCCTTATTACCGATGGAATTGTACTTGAAATTACGAGACGGCATATTTCAACTCCACGGAATTTTATCTACGGGCAGTGTACCGGAATACGGACGGTTATATGGGTGGACGCTGGCTGATGGTGGATGTTACGGACCGGTTGATTCTAAATGATATCATAAAACTGATACAAATTAGGGTAAGGCCAAAAGTTATAAACTAAAATTTCATAGGTTTGATATAATTTGCTTAAGTTCTTCTATGTAATCCCATATATAAATCATATTTATCATTAAAATGCCGATAAAAAGTGGAACGGTATCCTACTGTTGAAGAAAAGGCAGCGCGGCTTGCCTACGCAATTACTAGCAATCATGCATTTTTGGATGGGAATAAGCGTATTGGAATCTATACGATGCTGGTGACATTAGAATTGAACGAAATCCATATGCGCTTTTCACAGTCTGAGCTTGTAGGTTTAGGTCTGGGTATTACAGATGGTTTTTTGCCCTATGAGTCTGTTCTTCAATGGCTACAAATACACAAGTAAATATGGTGAATGAATGGTTATGACAAATGCCAGCAGTCACGATGTAGCGTGGCTGCTGGCATTTGTATTGTTTCTATTTGATGAGGTGTTTGGATATATCTTAAAAGTGCGGATCGTTTTTGGAGTAGAATATGTAACGAGAAACCGGTAAAACCAACTATTATAAAACTCCTGAGTTTCAAGATGCAGCGGAAAGCGTTTAAAGAAGCTCCCCGGGATTCTGCGGATTATAAGTTCTGGAAGGAAAAAGGATGGCTGGAAAGACAGACTGATTATTATTATAAAGTAAATGTGGGGAGTTTTAAAAGTGTAATTACATCACTGCTATGTAAAATATTAAAATAAGAGCGTATGCCTTTGGTATATGCTTTGTTTTTTTGTACATCATTCATTGCTTTAAAGCGCATGAACGTTTTATTCTTGTAAATAATATAAATATAAAGTAAAATATTAATATGTTATTTATGCAATATATACAGAAAATACCAGTAAATCAGCAGATGTTTATGAACAGACATTATACCATGTCCGCAAGCTCCCATGGTATTCGGTACTTCGCACCGATGATGCACACTCACTACGTTCGGATAAGGATATTCCGGGCAGGTTTTGCGGACATATTCACTTAAGTTACGGAGGATATCTGATGCTATATAAAAGTAAAATAAGGTTTTATTTCACCGGGATAATTGGTCTTGCTATTCTGTTTTTATCTGTTTCCTGTTCCCATAAAACAGGTGTGAAAGAAGAAAGCGCCGCAATCGATAAAATCTATTTACAGGGGACCAATTTTGAGAATCTGGAACTGCCTGAAAATTATAATCTCAAACAATTTGAAGGGATCACCCTTAATTTTATCGTTGAAAATAATCTGTACGCCAATATCCTTACCCACGAAAGCGAGGAATTTTCGGAAGTAACCGGTATTAACATTAATATCCGGGCAGTAGATTTTGATACCCTGATTCAAAGAATCAATCTGGATTTTATAACCCAGGCAGGTAAATACCAGTTAGTATATGTGGATCCCTATCAGACCTTAAACCGGTTTTACAACTATCTGGAAGTATTGAATCCCTATAACCTGTCGCCGGACGAACCTCATATTGAAGGGTTTATGGAGGATTTTATTAATTTCCAGACGGAGGTCTGTTCCTATTTTTTAAATAAGGACCAGGTTTATACCATTCCCTTTGACAGTACTACCATGATTCTCTTTTACAGAAAAGATATATTGGATGGCTATAAGTCGGAAATGAAAGCAGATTTAGGCTATGATCCGGTACCGGGTTCCCCGGATTTCACCTGGGAAAGATATTGTGAAGTGGCAAAGTGGATTGATGAAAATGTTCCCGAGGAAGAAGTAAATTATGGAAGCGGAATCATGGCCCAGGAACATAATTCGATTTTCTGTGAATTTTCCAATATACTGGCTTCTTATGGCGGGGATTATTTTCTGGATAAAAATATCAATACTTTAGGGACCGCCAGATATAAACAAACCGATACGGTGAATGCTGATTTTATTCAGGCTTTGGATATGTATAAGAAAATTGCAGGTGCATCCGCACCGGAAAGCCTGAACTGGAACTGGGCTGATTCCGCCAATGCATTCAGAAACGGGGAGATTGCCATGATGGCCAACTGGGATGAAAATTATACCTATGTGGAAGACAGCCTCTTATCGAAAGTGGCAGGCAAAGTAGGTTATTCCATTTTACCCTATGGCGATGTAAAAAGCAGCAATATATACGGCGGTTCAGGCATCGGTATTAACAAATATGCAACAGAGGATGAAAAAAAGGCGGCCTGGTTGTACATTGTATGGGCCACCTCAAAGGACATGCAGTTAAAAGTACTGAAACATCCCGAAGGAGGCAGCCTGCCTACCAGAAAATCTGTCTACGAAGAACTGTCAGGAAGCGGCCGGACGGAAAGTCCGGCCACGAATCCCGATACGGATAACGATACGGATAATATGTTAAGGCATATGAATGCGGTACAGGAAGCCTGGAAACCGGAAAATATATACTTAAGGCCAAAAATTTCCGATTTTTATGACGCTGAAAAAATACTGACCGGCAATTTACATCAAATGCTGGTGGATAATCTTGACAGTCATGAAGTCAGCAGGAAAATATATATGGATTTAAAGCCATAACTGGATTATTTACCGGAAGGGGTAAGCTTACAGTGAGAAGAATAAAGTTATACAATACATTAAGGGTCAAGCTTGGCATTATTGCAATTATTCTGATTGCCCTGCCGGCCATAGCGGTTTCCCTGACCTACTCCAGAACCGTTAAAAAGATTATACAGAATAAATATACGCAGTCGGAAACACAATCCGTCTATGAAACCGGCGAAAAGATCAACTTTCTGCTGGATGACCTGGAAGAATTTTCGACTATGATAATCTCAAACAGCACTTTGTTAAAAATGCTGGAACATCAGCCTCAGTATTCCCAGGATCAATTTAATAATGTATTGAGGACCTTTATCACTTCACGGGATGATATTGAATCCATAGACCTGACCTTTAACCAGGGCTATTATTCCGCCGGAGTTAATAAAATCGGCAAAGGCGTACAGATCAGCTCGGAACTGGTGGAATCTTCCGGACAACCCGTCTGGCTGCCTACTACCCATAAGATGATTGAAATTTTGTCCGGTAAATTCGAAAAACTTTATTTTACCATGGGGCGCAAGGTGATCGATTTCAATACGTTAAAAGATTATGGCTATATCCGTTTTGACCTGGAAGAAAATGTCCTCCTCAATGCCTACTCCGGTTTACTGGATGATGAGCCGGGGAATTATGAGGAAGTATTTATCTGCAATGAAATAGGCAGAATTATCAGCCATCCGAATAAAATACGGATAGGACAATCCATAAAGGGAGAACCTTATGCAGAACAGGTACTAAAAGATAAAGATACGGGCGGGCATAATTATGTGCTTTATAAAACCGATACGGAACAGATAGCTATCTATTCCACTATACAGACCAACGGCTGGAAAATCATAAAAAACCTGTCCACCAAATATCTGTATCAGGAGATAAATCAGATTCAGACCTATTTGATTCTGGGAGGCGTCATTTATGCTGGGGTGATCCTTCTTTTTATGTTGATTTTCTCCATACGTTACACGGAACCCATGATGAAGATGAGGGCAGTCATAAAAAAGGTTGAGCAGGGAGATCTGACAGCCAGGACGGAAATCCGGTCCAATGATGAGCTGGGACAGCTTGGAATAAGTTTAAATAACATGATCGGTGAAATGCAGCAGCTGATCGGCAAATTGGTGAAGGAAGAACAGGAAAAAAAAGAAGTGGAACTGGAAGCCCTTCATGCACAGATCAATCCCCACTTTTTATATAATACCCTGAATACCATTAAGTGGATGGCAAAGATCCAGGGCAATACCAGTGTCAGCAGGTCCATTACGGCACTCATTAAACTCCTTAGAATCAGTACGAATCTCGGAAGGGATACGATCACCTTACGGGAAGAATTGGACTATGTGGAAAATTACGTTATAATACAGAAGCTGCGTTTTAACCAGGCGATTAACCTGACCCAGTCCATGGAAGAGGAGTGCCTTGATATATCCGTCCCCAAACTCATATTGCAGCCCATCGTTGAGAATTCCATTATTTACGGCCTTACAGATGAAAGGCAGGAAATCAACATAGAAATATCCGGTTTTATAACGGATGACCGGCTTATTGTTGAAATAAAGGATGACGGTCCGGGCATTGAAGAGGCGGTTTTAAATCATATTTTATCCGATTCCGCGGATAAAAATAAATTCAGCAAGGTAGGAATCAATAATGTTAATCACAGGATCCGTCTATACTACGGGAATGAATTCGGAATTCATATTGAAACAAAACTGGGTGCAGGTACTTTGGTGCGGGTAATATTGCCCGTTAAATCAGCTTAGCCGGGTATTTTAAAAAGAAAGGGCGGATGTTTATGTATAAAGTTATGATTGTTGATGATGAAGTCCTGGTCAGGGTGGGGCTTAAGACAACAATAGACTGGGAATCCATTGGTTTTACAATCGCAGCGGAAGCTGCCAATGGGGAGCAGGCTTATGAGAATTATCTGAAATATAAGCCGGAGGTAATAATTACGGATATTAAAATGCCGAAACAGGACGGACTCTGGTTAGTGGATAAAATAAGAAATGAGGATGGGGAAGCGAAAATACTTGTTTTAACCTGTTATGATGAGTTTTCCTATGTAAGGAAGGCATTAAAGGCGGGGGCTTATGATTATATTTTAAAATCGGAAATTGAAGATGAGGAGCTGATCAAGCTCATGTCGTCCCTGAAGGAAAAGATGGATTCGGAGAACCGGGCTGAGGCGGAAAAGGAAAAGAAACCAGACCTTGAGGACCTGAAACGTTCCCTTGTTTCGGAGCTTGTGAAAAATGGCTTCCATATGGAGGAGAGACTGGTTAAGGCACTTAAGGATCTGAAATTTCCTGTCTCGGATACCTTGTATGCTTTTTTTAGTATTTCCGTTCTTCCGAATAAGGAAGCTCAGGGGGATACGGCACAAGTAAATCATGCGGTAAAGAATATCCTTTTTGAACAATTCCGTCAGGCTTCCATAGCCTATATTGACATACAGCAGCTTAATCCTTTCCTGTTGTTTCTATCTTCCCCAGACTTAAAGGCGGCCGGGATAAAAAAGATGTTTGCCGCGGCAGCCAACGGTGCCCTGCAGTATTTTAATATCCCGTTAAACGGTATCTATTCCGGTCTATTCGATCAAATAGAACAGGCTGGCGATGTATACAGGGAGTTTTCGGAAAAAGCACAGGTTCTGTTTTATAAAATGAAAGATACCAGCACACTGGTGTCTGCGGATACGGTACATTTTAAGGAACCCGATGTTTTTGAACTGAAAAAAACCTATAATAAAAGCTTTATCGAAGCCATCGGACATGAAAACCTTGATAAAGTGAAGGAATGGACCGAAGAAACCGGACAGTATTTTGAAAGCAGCCTGGTATCTCCCATGATAGTTAAAATATTTTATTTGAACCTGATGGGGGATCTGTTCAGCAGTTACGGGCTTTACCTGTCAAACCGGGAAATATTTGAAAGCCATAAGACTTATCACTATCAAATAGAACACTCCGACCGGCTTGACAATATTATCGGCCTTTTGTACCGAGTTTCGGAAAAGCTGATTCTGGAAATCCGGAACCTGAGATATCATAATTCCAAATTCATGATTAACCAGGCATTGAATTTTATTAAATATCATTACATGGAAAAGATATCCCTTGATGATGTGGCGGATGAACTGAATATATCCAAACATTACCTGAGCAGTATATTTAAAAAGGAAACCGGCGAAAACATGTCTCTCTATATTAATAAACTAAGAATTGAAAAAGCAAAACAGCTCTTGTTGGAATCGGATATCAAGATCAAGGAAGTATTTGAAAAAGTAGGGTATTCCGATCAGCAGTATTTCAGCAAAGTCTTTAAAAAGATAACCGGCATGACCGTTATTGAGTATAAGGAAGGAATGGCAAGAAAATAAATGAAGTAAAAGCAGCCTCGGACGGAAAGTTCCGAAACTTGGATTATTTTAAGTTTCGGAACTTTCCGTCCGAGTTTTTTATGCAGGGAAATAACGTCCTATTGCATAAAAAAGCCCTCCGGGCAGGGATGCAAGACGTGTTAAGGAATATTGTCACGGAAGTGACAGCGTGTCAGCGCCAGAGTCTGACAAGCCGGACTCTTTGTTCTGTTACAGAAATTACGTTCTATAACATAAAAATCTTTCGGGAGGATCATACTGCGGCAGATATAACTTTGCCTTACCTTAAAATTGTACAAAAGAATCTTAATCCGGTATAAAAAAATCTTCCAAATATATAACTTAAAAACACTTTGAGTAAAATTGTACATAAACAACGCAATGCGGTTCATTCTTTTGTTTAAAATTTTATAGTAATATTGTATTCACAGAAAGCGAACTAAACAGAATGCCTAAAATAATTAGAAAGGAGAAGCGGTTTATGATAAATACAGATATTAAGTTGAGAGTATCAAATATTAATAAATCCTTTCCGGGGGTAAAGGCATTAAACGAAGTAAATTTTGCGGTAAGAAAAGGAACGGTCCATGTACTTTGCGGGGAAAACGGAGCAGGCAAATCAACTTTGATGAAAGTAATCAATGGAATTTACCGGCCGGATTCCGGTGAGGTTCTGATAGATGAGAAGCCCGTTGAAATCAAGAATCCGATACAGGCACGAAGCCTGGGAATCTCCATGATTTTCCAGGAATTAAATTATATGCCGGAAATGACCATTGAAGAAAGCCTTTGCGTCGGGAACTGGCCCAGAGACAGGTACGGAAGGATCGACTGGAAGGAAATTAGAAAGCGGACCAAAGAGCTTTTGCAAAAAGAAAACTTAAATTATGATCCGGAAACAAAGCTGAAAGAATTAACCGTTTCGGATATCCAGATGTTAGAGATATTAAAGGCAATTTCCTATAATTCGGATATTATCATTATGGATGAACCTACCTCCGCCATTACCAACAAAGAAGTAGAGGTATTATTCAGAAAAATTAATGAGATTAAAAGCCGTGGTGCCAGCATTATTTATATCTCCCACAAAATGGATGAAATATTCCGCATAGCAGATGAAATAACCGTATTCCGGGATGGCTGTGTGGTGGATTCAAGGCCGATTGATCAATATGACCTAGAAACCGTCATATCACAGATGGTAGGAAGGAAGCTGGAGAACAACTTCCCAAAGGAAGAGATTAAACTTGGCGGGGAAATTTTAAAAGTAGAAGGGCTGACTCAGAGAGATAAATTCGAAAATGTAAACTTCCACGTCAGGGAAGGTGAAATCATCGGCTTTGCAGGCTTAATGGGAGCAGGCAGGACGGAGGTCATGAGGTGTTTATTCGGACTTGACCCATATGAGGCCGGGGATATCTTTATAAAAAACAAGAAAACGGTTATTAAGAATGTAAAAAGCAGCATTGACAAAAAAATGGTCATGCTTTCGGAAGACAGACGGAGGTTTGGCATCATTCCTGTCCGCAGTATCAAAGAAAACGTAGCGCTGGCAAGTCTTAAGAAGTTCATCTATAAAGGCAGGCTCCATGAAGAGGAAGAAAATAAAGCCGTTAAGGAATTTTGCGAAAAGATGAATGTGAAAACCCCCGACTATGAAACCAAGATCGAATCCTTAAGCGGCGGGAACCAGCAGAAAGTCATACTTGCAAAGTGGATGGTTACGGACCCGGATATCTTAATTGTGGATGAACCGACCCGGGGAATTGACGTTGGCGCAAAGTACGAGATTTATAAGTTAATGACGGAACTTGCGAAACAGAAGAAAGCCCTTGTCATGGTTTCCTCCGAATTACCGGAACTTATCGGCATGTGTGACCGGATTTATGTTATGGCAAAAGGAAAGGTTACAGGCATGCTGACCAGGGAGGAATTTACCCAGGAAGGTATTATGGCTTATGCAACCGGTACAAAAATCCAAAAAGAGGTGAAATAAATTGAATACCAAAAGTATGACGAAAAGCAAGATGTTTTCGAACATCAAAAGCAAATACAGTATTTATTTTGTTCTAATAGCGTTATTTATTTTCTGCTGGCTGGCTAATAAGAATTTTGTATCCGTAGCCAATTTACAGAATATTTCCACACAGATTTCGGTAGGTACGATTTTGGCATTCGGACAAACCATCCTTATTATATCGGGTATGCTGGACTTGTCCTCCGCCTCCGTACTGGCGCTGGCAGGTGTTCTCTCTATTTCCGCATATACCGGAACGGGTTCCTTAACCATTGGTTTTCTTGTCGCCATTCTGGTGGGTGTCGGCTGTAACGTATTAAACGGTTTAATGGTTACCAAATATAAAACTCCTCCCTTTATTGCAACTTTGGCTATGATGGCTATGGCAAGAGGAGCCGCCCTCCTTTATACCAACGGCCAGAATATTTACCAGATCGGTGCTTATATCAAATTTGGCCAAGGTGAAATATTTGGTATCCCGACACCCGTGATTTTTCTGGTCGGAACCCTCATAATTACCTGGTATCTCTTAAGGCATACCGCCTTTGGCCGGTCCATCTATGCCATCGGAGGCAATGAAGAAGCAGCCAATGCTTCCGGTATCCATGTAAACAGGATTAAAATGAGAGCCTTCATCATCAATGGTATCTTTGTCGGCATCGCTGGTGTACTGTTTATGTCCCGTGTTAACGGCGGTATGCCAAACGGAGCCATTGGCTATGAATTCAAAGCACTTACTGCCGCAGTAATCGGCGGTACCAGCTTTTCCGGCGGTATCGGAACTGCTTCCGGAACCCTGGCAGGCGCCTTTATCGTTGGTTTCCTGGATAACATCATGGTATTGGTAGGTGTTAACTCTTACTTGCAGCAGATCGTCCGGGGTGCGATCATAGCACTTGCAGTTATATACGATATCTGGGCAAAAACCATGAGGAAAAAACGTTAGAAACTTACAAACAGTCTATGATAGGGAAGAACCCTATTTAGAATAAAAAATCAGGAGGAAAAGGTATGAAAAAATTGTTAGTTTTAACAATGGTAGCAGTATTATTGGCTTCCGTATTTGCGGGGTGTTCTACAAAAGGTCAGGGGACAAAAACAGGGACGGAACAGACCGGCAAGGAAGATACAAAAACAGAAGAAGGCAGTACGGATAAAGTATACCGGATCGCCTATATAGCAAGAGCGCAGGCCGACTCCTTTGCAGCATGGTTAGCAAATGCCGTAACGGAAGAAGCAGCCAAATATCCCAATGTGAAATTAGACGTTTTTGACGGTCAGGCTTCCGACGATACGGAAAACTCCTTAATTGAAAATGCCATCACAAACAAATATGATGCAATCATCGTTCAGCCCAATAACGGGGAAGCACAGAGACCTTATGTGGAAAAAGCAGTGGCAGCAGGTATTGTAACCATTACAACCAATGCCCGTATCAGCGGTATTGAAGGTTCTTCTTCCGTAGATGCGGATCCGTACGCACAGGCAAAAGTAAACGCTGACCTGGCAGTGGAACAGATTCCCCAAAATGCCAATGTAGTCGTACTTTTAGGACCTCCCGGAAACTTCCATGCAGACCAGAGGGAACAAAGCTGGCAGAAAGAATTTTTTGACAAGAGACCTGACGTAAAAATCGTTGGCAAGGAAATTGCAAACTGGAACAAGGATGAAGCCATGAACTATATGGAAACCTGGGTACAGGCAAATGATAAAATCGATGCGATCATCGCAATGAATGATAACATGGCGGCAGGTGCCCTTGAAGTTGTAAAAGACGATCCGAAATTTGACAATATCTTAGCTTACGGTGTAGACGGTACGGCCGAAGCCTGCCTGTTAATCAAAGACGGCTTAATGACTTCCACAAGCTTACAAAGCGCTTATGACCTTGCAACATCCTTAATGGATACGGCAAATAAATTATTAACCGGCGAAGAAACCCAGATCGATATTGACATTGACTGTCCGTTAATTACGAAAGATAACGTAGACCAATACATTGAAATGCACAAAAAATCCGGCGCCATAAAATAAAACGGTACAGGGATGCTGTAAAACTGTCAGATTGGAAGCGGTTTTGCCGCATCCCTTATAAAAAGGAGGTTTAATAATGAAAAACAAAGCTATTTTTATGCATGGAACAAACGACATGGTATGGAAAGAAATAGATATGCCAGTCGTACACGATAAAGACGTATTGGTAAAAGTGGATATCGTAGGCATCTGCGGTTCCGATGTCCATTATTACCAGCATGGCAGAATCGGGGATTTCGTGGTAAACGGAGATTTTATCCTTGGACATGAATGTGCGGGTGAAGTCGTTGCAGTCGGAAAAGATGTGAAAAGCCTTGCCGTAGGTGACAGGGTCGCCCTGGAACCCGGCAAAACCTGCGGTAAATGCGAATTCTGTAAATCCGGTCAGTACAATCTGTGCCCGGATGTGGAATTTTTTGCAACCCCTCCTTATCACGGTGTGTTTGCCAATTATGTGGCACATCCGGAGGATATGTGTTTTAAACTGCCGGACAATGTATCCAATCTGGAAGGTGCACTGGTGGAACCCCTTGCCGTGGGACTGCATGCAACCGGCAAAGGTAATGTGAAACTGGGAGATACCGTTGTTATATTCGGAACCGGATGCATCGGCCTTGTGACGCTGTTATCCAGTAAAGCCAGAGGAGCTGCCAAAATCATTGTGGTGGATGTCCTTCCCAACAGGCTGGAAACTGCCAAAAGACTTGGTGCGACCCATGTTATTAATGCAAGGGAAGAAAATGTACTGAAGACAATAGACGAAATAACAGAAGGCCAGGGAGCACATGTGGTCATTGATACGGCAGGCGCCGAAATTACGGTAAAACAGACGGCGGACGTAGTTAAACGCGGCGGAACCATTGTCCTTGTGGGCATGACACCGAAAGATGAAGTAGAATTTAACTTTATGAAATTAATGAGTAAAGAAGGTGAATTAAAGACAATATTCCGTTACCGGAATTTATATCCGGTAGCAATTAATGCCATCGCCAGCGGAGCAATTAATGTTAAGGACATCGTAAGCCATGAATTTGATTTTGAACAGACGAAAGAAGCCTTTGATTTCGTAGTGAATAATGCCAAAGATGTAGTAAAAGCGGTAATCAAAATTAACTGAGGAGATAAGTAAATTTCCGCCGGCCAGGCGTGAGACTTCACTGATAGGTTCATCGTTTCCGTTTGATCCGGGTGAATGTTAATACTATAAAAATAAAATGAAAACCTGCTGTTGCAAAATAATAAATTTTCCTGCTTTGAGTCTTTCACAAGTAAGCCGGATTTTGAATTTTGCAACAGCAGGTTTTTTGCCGCGGCAAGGAAGACATACTCTTTTCCTTATTTCATATTCGGGAACAAGAATTCTTATATGTAAATTTTTTATTTTAACAGGATCGGTGTTACAGCTGTAGATTGAATACTGCGAGATGTTGTTTGTAATCCTCGCTCTGCTTTTGTCACGGAAAACCCGAATTTCACACGTGTGAAATTATGCAGAAGGTATAATTTTTGTGCATAAATTTTTACAATTCAGCCGTATGCGAAATTGTGATTGATCGGTTTTTGATTTTATTATTGGATATTGTATTATACTATGTTAAAATAATATTCGGCTACCGGAAAAGAGAAAACCGCACGACAAAAGCATGTGTTCATAAAATGTTAATTTATGCGTTTGTTGTTAGAAATCCGGAAAGTATTCAGATAGATCTTCGGAGGAAAAAATGACAAATAAGATAATGACAAATAAGATAATGGTTCTGGGAATATGCCTGTGTATAATCCTCTCATTTACCGCATGTTCGAAAAAAGAGAAAGAAGCTGATAAACAGGCTTTTAAAATGGATACCATCATGGATATAAAAGCCTATGGTCCCAAAGCCGGTGAAGCCGTCGATGCGGCCTTTAAAAGAATTGATGAAATAGAACAGATGGCAAGCCCGTCCGTTGAAACCAGCGACGTAAGCAGGATAAATCTGGCTGCCGGGAAGGAATACGTTAAAGTAAATCCTGAAATTATTAAAATGATTAAAACGGCAGTGAAATATTCTGAATTAAGTGAAGGTGCATTTGACATAACGGTGGGGCCGCTTATAAAACTCTGGGGTATTGATACGCCTGAGGAAAGGCTGCCCTCAAAATCCGAAATCCAGGCGGTTTTGCCCCTGGTCGGTTATAAGAATATCAGTATTAAGGAAACGGATAACAGCATTAAGCTGATGAAAGAAGGTATGTCCATTGATATGGGCGGTATTGCCAAAGGATATGCCGCCGATGAAACCGTGAGGATTTTAAAAGAATACGGCGTAAAAAGCGCAATCATCAACCTTGGGGGCAGCAGTGTCTATACCCTTGGAGAGAAGCCGGATGGTTCCTTATGGTCCGTTGCGGTACAGCATCCCAGAAAAGATAAAAACAGTTACGCCTTTGTCATAAAAATGCCGGAGCAGGCCCTTTCTACCTCCGGTGATTATGAGAGGTATTTTATAAAAGACGGCAGGAGATATCACCACATATTTAATCCGTTTGACGGTTATCCTGCCGATGCCGGTGTCATGAGCGATACGATTGTTATAAACAATGATATTCCGGACGGCAATATGTTAGCAGATATTCTTACGAAAATTACCTTTGTATCCGGAGTGGACAAGGGCTTTCAGATCATAGACGGCATCCCGGGTGTGGAGTGTATCGCCATAACCACGGATCAGAAAATATATAAGTCGTCAGGCTGGAAACATGATCTGGGGGAAATTGCCGCGGATTTTACAGTGGCTGAGTAGGCCGGGTGCTCCGTTTTTTTTATTGAGGAAAAGCGGAGCGCTTTTTATATGGGGAATTAAGCCTTAATGCATAAAAAAGGTGCACTTTTATTTTTAAAAAATATTATTTTTTACTCTTATAGCAAGAAACAGATGGATTAAATAAAGCGGTTATGATATACTGATTTTATTAAAACTAAAGGAGGTGGCATACATGGGAAGCTTTGTTTGTAGGAATCAAAGTAACATTATGTTTCGGGAGGTAATGCTTTTTGAATTACAAGAAAGGTGCAGATGTATTGCCGGACCGCCTGTTAAAAGAAATCCAGGAATATGTGGAAGGCTGTCTTGTCTATATTCCGAAAAAGAGTAATAAGGCAGGCTGGGGTTATTTAAGCGGTACCCGTCAATTTATTGACAAAAGAAATAAGAAGATCAGCTATTTATTCGAACAGGGTGAAGCAATAAAGACATTGGCAGATAAGTTTCATCTGGGAGAAGACACGATCCGGAAAATAGTATATAAGAAAAAATAGATATAACTATTCTTTTCCTATTATTATCTTATAGAATGTGAGATAATACATTTGACCGGTTAATTTAATTTGGAAGGGGATGGTCGTTTTGATTAAAAATGTAGAGGTGTTTGAGTTATAATACCCTGGAATAAGGCAATGGGCGTACCCATTGCCTTATTTTAATGGTATGAAAAATTTGGACAGATGCTTATTAAGGAAAGCAGTCTAGGCGGTATCAGGATTTTAAGGCAAAAATCGTAAAATACTTTTGTGTTAATGTAATTGACAAACTTATAACAAAGTGCTAATATGATAGCCAAAAGTTAGCTAAAGCTAACCATATTGGTTCTCTAAGGCAAATCCCGACCGGCGGGAATCCGTAACGGAAAAGAAAGCAGGTGTAAATAGATGAAGATATTGGTATACGGTGCAGGAGTTTTGGGGAGCTATCTCGCCCATTCTCTTATAAATGCAGGAAATGAGGTAACCATGCTGGCCCGGGGCAGCCGGTATCAGGAACTTGTACATAACAGCCTGGTCATCCGCCATAAAGTACAGATGAAAACGACGAAAGATAAAGTAAAGGTAATACAGCAATTGAAAGCGGAGGATATTTACGATATTATATTTGTAGTGATGCAGTACACCCAGCTTAAAGAGGTTTTACCCATCCTTGCCGCCAACCAAAGCAGGTTATTTGTATTGGTTGGAAATAATGCCTCGCCTGCTTCCATGAAGGACGCTGTCTGCGGTGACGGAACGGATAAAACGGTGCTGTTTGGCTTTCAGGCTACGGGAGGCAGGCGAGAATACGGCAAAGTTATCAGTATCCATGCAGGTGTCAGAATGCCGGTGGGCACTTTAAACGGGGAAGACTTTACACCGCAGCAAAAGCTGTTGGCGCAGGCTTTTGAAGGTACAAAATATAAAATGACATTCCGAAAAGATATGGAGGCTTATTTAATCAGCCATATTGCCTTTATAATGCCGATTGCCTATATCTGCTATGCTACGAATGGAAACCTGAAGAAAGTAGACAAAGCCATGCTTAATCAAATTATTGAAGCCACAGCTGAGGGGTATGAAGTATTGAGAGCAGTTGGTATCCCCATTGCCCCGGCTGAAGATGAGGAGTATATTTCTAATAAGCGTAACAGCTATTACCGGCTGTTGTGGATATGCGCCAAGACCTTTATCGGCCGCCTGGCCGCCAGTGACCATGCCATGCATGCCGTCGGAGAAATAACGGCATTGAGTGATGCCTTTGATCAGTTAAAAAATCAGGCAGCAATCCCGACGCCCGTATGGGATTCCCTGGAAAAACACTTGCTGAAAATGAAAGTATAAAATTAAACCGAATCGTGAAACAGCAGTATTGCTATGAACAGGGAGCCGCTTAAAACCCGCGGCTTCCTGTTTACTATTGAGACAATAATTATGTATCATATTTATAGAATAAACTTTATCAGTACGGAAACAAGAACCAGTATCGCGCCAATGACGGATATAGTCCGGTATATCCGGACGGATTCAGCATCATCTTTTTCTTTCTGCAAGTAAATGATTCCTGAAACGAATAACCCAAGTCCAACGATTAGAAACAGTATAAATAATATCCATTCTTTCATTTTAACTCCTATCTGTGCGCTCTGGCGCACGTATAAATCAGGATGTTGAAAAAACAGCTTTTGTTTTTTCAACTTAACCCCCTCCTGCACAAAGAATCCATTTAAAAGCTTCTGCTTCAAATGAAAGTAAAAGTATATACATATCGCAATCTTATGCGATACTGCCCAAGTAAGAAGTGGGAAAGTGTAAAATAGAAACGTTTTAACATTCAATAACGCTTTCACACTCTATTATTTATGGCAGTGCCCCAGGCCAGCCTGTGGTATGCAATGGGATCGAGTGTGAAATATCTTTTATTTAACACTTCCCGGCATGATGCCGCTTTGCAGCATCATAAATAATTGGAGAAGAAGCAGGGGAATGAACCCAGAAGGGGTTTATTTCAAGGTTTTTCCGGTATAAAGATATTTTTTCTTCTCACTTCCTCCATTTTAATAATAGGGATGAGTTGATGATAACAGCAACGGAGCCGGCGTTATGCACCAGAGCGCCCAGTATGGGATTTAAGATACCCGTAATAGCCAGGGCTATGGCTATGAAATTAAGCAGCATGGAAGCGGTCAGGTTTATACGGATCGTTTGCATGGTTTTTCTGGAAAGTTTCAGAAGGTGGGGTATTTCTTTAATGTCATCTCCCACTAAAACGATATCCGCAGCATCAATCGCAATATCACTTCCGATTCCACCCATGGCAATTCCCACAAAAGCCGTTTTTAGTGCAGGGGCATCGTTTATTCCGTCCCCGACCATACAGACGGATTCTCCGTTACTCTGATAGTCCCGGATCGATGATAATTTATCTTCCGGCAGGCAGTTTGCCCGCAGGTCTTTAATGCCTGCAATCTGCGCCATATGATTTGCCGCCTGGGAAGCATCTCCGGTAAGCAGTACGGTTTTAATGCCCGTATTATGAATGGAACAGACGGTTTCTTTTGCATCCGGGCGCAGAGTATCGGATAAGGCAATCAATCCGATGGTTTGATTGCCGGAAGCCAGGTAAATAACGGTACATCCATCTGCTTTGGCTTTTTCTGCCGACTTAGAAAGTACTTCCGGAATTGGAATACTTTCTTCGGAAAAAAGAGCCTCATTTCCCGCATAAACCGGTGTTTCGCCCGATCTGGAAAAAACACCGCGTCCGGCAAGGAGCAGGAAGTCATCCGGTTCTTTTGGCATTCTTCCATTTTTTTGTTTGTAATAAGAAACTATGGCTTTGCCTAAAGGATGCTCAGAACGCAGTTCGGCGGTTGCTGCAAATTCAAGGAGCATATCCGGATCTGTTTCCGGCACACAGCTTTTTATCTGGACGACCGTTGGTTTGCCGATGGTCAGGGTACCTGTCTTATCAAAGGCAATCCGTTTTACTTTTGCAAGACGTTCCAGGGCATCACCTTCCCGGATCAGGATCCCGTATCTGGCAGCGTTACCGATCCCGGCCATAATGGCGGTTGGTGTTGCAAGCACCAGTGCACAGGGACAGAATACAACCAGAATTGTAACCGAGCGGATTATTTCACCGGTAATAAACCAGGTACCAAGGGCGGCAGCCAGGGCAATTACAACGATCCATGTAGCAGAACGGTCAGCTATCCCAACGATTTTGGCTTTACCGGCATCGGCAGATTCCACCAGACGGATCATACGCTGTAAGGAACTGTCTTCGCCTACTTTTCTGGCAGCCATATCAAAAGTACCGAATTGGTTGACGGTACCGCTGGATACTTCATCTCCCTCGCTCTTATCTACCGGAAGTGATTCGCCGGTCATTACGGACTGGTCGATGGAGGTCTGGCCTTTTGTAATTATCCCATCCACAGCGATCGTTTCTCCGGCTAATACACGAAGGATATCTCCGGGCTTAACCTGTTCTGACGGTACGATGATTTCCTCGCCGTCTTTTAGCAGTCTCGCGGTTGTGGGAGTGAGATGCACCAGCTTCTCAATCCCTGCCCGGGCTTTTGCTACCGTCCGTTCTTCCAGATAAGCGCCGACTGCCATTATGAAGGCCACTTCTCCCGCCGCAAAAATCTCACCGATAATAACCGAGGCAACTAATGCTATGGATACAAGTACATCCGCTTTCATGTCAAACTCGGTCACCAGTCCGGCAATGGCACCTTTTATTATGGGGATACCGCAGAGCAGAATCGCAATCCAGGCTGCATCAACGGGAAGATTCCCAATATGAAAGAAACTGATAACCAGCGCCGGGAGAGATACGCCCAGGAAGAACAGCGTACGTTTTTCTTCATCCTGAATAAATTTAATCATGTATCTTCATCATCTCCTTTCTTTAAATTTTTTATATCCCGAGATATTCATATACCTATGGGGGTATGGGTATAGTATACCCCAGGGGGTATGCTCTGTCAATAAAAAAAGACAGCTGCATATTTAGTTTGCAACTGCCTTTATTAATATCGCAATAACCTATGACATTCTTGAAAAATGTTCAACCGCTTTTGTAAAGTCCGCAATGGTTTTATCTGCATCCCCGTGTTCAATACCTTCCCTGACGCAATGGTTTATATGTCCTTCTAAAACAACCTGGCCGACTTTATGCAATGCATTCTTTGCCGCATTGATTTGTATCAAAACATCTTCACATGGAATATCCTCATCGACCATTTTATCGATTGCCTTGATCTGTCCCAGAATTTTATTAAGCCGTTTGTGTAAATTCTCCGAATCCATGCATTGACGCATTCTGACACCTCCTTTTATACCGGTAGGGGTATACAGACAAGTATAACATTGCAATTCGGTTTCGTCAACTTATGCGGAATTCATGACCGGGGGACAAATTATGCACAGCGTGTTAATCTCGGGTTTTCTGTGACTTTCGCTTCACTCCATACAGAAAACACCTTGCGGTATCCATGGCGAAACTGCAACGGGACAAACACAGAAAGCAAATATGGTTATTTTTGATTTTCCCTGCGCCAGGCTTCGATTTTTTCCATCCATTCTTTCACTTTGGCCTCATTACCCTGGGTGGTTGGTATATAATACTGCCGGTCACGCAGAGAGTCGGGCAGGCACTGCATGGTGGTGAGTTTGTCCTCCGTATCATGGGCATATACATATCCTTCCCCGTAATGCAGCTCTTTCATAAGCCTGGTGGGGGCATTGCGGATTTGCAGCGGTACCGGTTCGGCAAGCATTTCCAGGGCATCTTTTTTGGCACTTTCATAGGCTTTATAGAGCGCGTTGGATTTTGGAGCCAGTGCAAGATAGGTCACAGCATGGGTGAGATTAACGCTGCATTCCGGCATGCCGATAAAATGACTGGCCTGATAGGCCGCCACGGCAATTTCCAGGGCGTGGCTGTTAGCCATACCGATATCCTCACTGGCAAAACGGATCAGCCGCCTCGCAATATACAGCGGATCTTCTCCGGCTTCCAGCATTCTGGCAAGCCAGTAAACGGAAGCATTGGCGTCACTGTTCCGCATGGATTTATGCAGGGCCGAGATGAGATTATAGTGTTCTTCCCCGTTTTTATCATACAGCAGGGACTTTTTGCTGATGCACTGTTCAATAATTTCTTTTGTTACGGTAGTTTTACCATCGTTTATTTCACCGTTTAAAACCACCATTTCCAATGTATTTAGTGCAACCCTGGCGTCTCCGTCGGCAAAACCTGCGATCATGGACAGCATTTCTTCTGTTATTTCAATATGCTGTCCGCCAAACCCGTGCTCATTGGTTAAAGCCTGCTTTAATAGCCGGGTTAAGTCGGAGGCAGTCAGTGACTGCAGTACAAAAACCTTACAGCGTGAAAGCAAAGCCGAATTGATTTCAAAGGAAGGGTTCTCAGTCGTGGCACCGATCAATATAATACTGCCCATTTCCACAAATGGTAAAAAGGCATCCTGCTGCGCTTTATTAAAGCGATGGATTTCATCTATGAACAGTATGGTTTTTTCTCCCATGCGCCGGTTGTTTTCCGCTCTGACCATGACCTCCTTAATTTCTTTTATTCCGCTCGTAACCGCACTGAAATCCACAAATGCTGATTTGGTCTTTCCGGCTATGATTCTGGCCAGTGTTGTCTTACCCACACCGGGAGGTCCCCAGAAAATCATGGACGATACCATATCCTGGTCAATCAGCTGCCGCAGGATTTTCCCTTTTCCCAGCAGATGCTGCTGGCCCACATACTCGGATAAGTTACCGGGACGCATACGGCTTGCCAGGGGATTATTTTTATCACGGTCATCAAAAATAGATAGCTGCTGCATTATACCACCGCCTTTTATGATTTGATCT
This sequence comes from Bacillota bacterium, assembly GCA_023391695.1. GTDB lineage: Bacteria > Bacillota > Clostridia > Lachnospirales > Lachnospiraceae > Anaerocolumna. The sequence continues at coordinate 74,014 of JAEWAK010000014.1, read as the reverse complement.
GTATTGAAATACGATTATTTGGTTGCTTGATTACAAAAAAGCCAATCAGATATTCATACCATACCTTGAAGGGAAGAGCTTTTTGTACCCATCCGTAAGGCTGCTTACCAAACCGGTTCCGGTTAATATTGCCAGGAATTTTTAGGATATACATGATCATCCGACTGTTTTTTAGTATAAATCTTTAATAAAATAGTATAACATAAAGTTCTTATCCTGGGAATGTTTTTCCACAGGTTTTCACCATAAATGCATGAAGGAAAATTACACTGTAAAATTACACCGGTTGGGAGGTAACTTCCGGATGCAGTTGTCCGATTTTACAGGGAAAGAACCCTATGGCCTATGTTCCTTTAGTCGGATACAGTCGGTAAATGTAACCTTTTATAAGAAGTTGGAAAACCAATTACTTATAAATTGTATTATAACCTGATTTCGGGCCTTAAATCATCGGAAGACAGAGGAAGCATGCAATGATGTTAGTAGATAAACTCCTATCCGAAGTATGATTGCCTGCCAATTAAAGTAAGGACATATACTAATTGTTTTTTCAGTAAAATGTATAAGGTTGATGCCGGCAAACAAGAGGTGATATTATTTTGGTATTCCGGAAGGAAAATGACGGTGATAGAATAAATATCCCTTTTATAATGGCCATTAGACTTAACTTAAACAGTGGAGGTCAGAGTCTCCAATGAAATAGGCGGCACAGCTGTGTAATAGGTTATCAGCATGAAGCAGTAAAAGTAAAAATGCGAATTTCCGCTTTGACTTAAATATAAGTTATCTGATTTAAAAATGAGTATCGTTAACTTAATAATTAATGGGTGTCTGGAATACAATTAGGAAGGAGGAGAAAATAGCAAAATGAAGAAACTGATTATTGTAAATGGTACTATGGGTGCAGGTAAGACTACGGTATGTAAAAAACTTCTGGATATTCTAACTCCAGGTGTCTGGCTGGACGGTGACTGGTGCTGGAATATGAATCCATTTGCGGTATCGGAAGAAAATAAAGAAATGGTACTGGATAATATTTGTTATTTATTGAAAGCTTTTTTAAGAAATACAGGATATGAATATGTCATATTCTGTTGGGTCATCCATCAGGAAATTATATTGAATCAGATCCTGACGAAACTTAAGGAGTATGATTTTAAATTGCATAAGATAACTTTGATGTGTTCTGAAGAGGCATTGACCGGTCATATTCAAAAGGATATTGATGCAGGCGTCCGCAATCCGGGTGATATTGAAAGAAGTGTATCCCGTCTGGAACTCTATGATAATATGGATACGAAAAAAATAGATGTAAGCTGCCTTACGGCAGAGCAGGCCGCAGAAGAAATCAGGCGGTTTGTAACCGGGACCGAAGAATAGAAGCAGGTAAGCATTAGCCTGGCCGAATCCCGGTGAACAAAAACAAATGCCGCATAAAGGATGGAGCATCTTGGCCTGTGCAGGCTTGCAGGAACATAATTATTACCCAAAAGAGGAGATTTTTTCTTCCTTTCGCTTTTGTAAAAAGCATTTTAATAAGATTTATGACATATTTATGAGCATTATTCATTAACGGTTTACAGGGTATGTTACAAACAGAACCGGAGAAATCCGTCCCATTTGACAGGTTATCCGTCGTTTCATAAATGTGTACACCTATTTATCGGCTATACCGGGATAACTTTTTATATCCCGGGCGGAATAATTTTTCCTGCCGCCGGAGAAAGTAAGGCGGATCGCCTTCTTCGGACAGGTGTCGGCACAGGCACCGCAAAGGATGCATTCCGTATCTTTCATTTGGTTGTCCTGCACCATTTGAGTTACTTCAAGGCTCATAGGACAGTTTTTGGAACATAAACCGCAGTTCACGCAGTTTGCCGGCACGGCCTCCAGATGAAGGGAGGGGTTACCGAATTTATTTTTTATTGTTGTTCCGATTACCATAAAAGGGGCTATCCAGCAGATGGAATGGCACATCCCCCTCCGGCCAAGCAGCAGAGCTAAAAGAGCAATGAGCAACAGGATTCCGTAATAGGTAACCATACCCTCAATACTTAAAGCAGAGATACCATGCTCCGTCATATAAAAGAAATCCACGGAATGTATCCCTCCGGCACGAATCAGGGACAATGCAATTACCCCTATCCAGGGAGCCCATATAATATATTTAATCCGGTTGATTTTACGGCCGGTTATTCTTTTGTCCACAGCCAGCATGCAGCATTCCTGCAAGCCTCCGGCAGGGCACAGCCATCCGCAGAAAGCCCTGCCAATAACCAGAGAGAAAAGAAATAAAGCCGTAAACAGGATAAAACTGCCGGAGATAATACCGGTGAAACCTCCAAGAATTATCAGATAGGGTGAAAAATAAAACAGGGTAACCGGAAAAAGCAAAAAGGAGATAAGCAGAAATAATTTACGTATTCTTTGACGTTTCATAATAAGGCATCCTTTCCATTAGGGCTTTAAGGGTTAGTTATTTTCTAACTTAACTATATCATGTTGATATAGATGTGTCAAGAGAAAATTTTGATGTAACAATATTGAAGGGAAGCATCCCTGTTTCTGTTCGGTGCGGTAACTGTCCCTTATAGTTAGTGATTTGAGTATTATACGTTACTAAACTGTTCTGTATTACGTTGTGTTACACTATATTACCTTGTAATTTTTATTACATGTTTTTATGTAAGATTAATATAACAACCCAGAGTCTTTTAGTTATAACGGGTTAAGAATTATAACACCTTCCTGATTTCTTAATATCAAAATAGAATACCCGCTTTGAGCCGAACAGGGCATAAGTAATTGGAATAAACCATATGGTAACGTAATATCTGCAAAAAATAACGATATATATTGCAAATAGATAACGTAAAGAGATATAATAAAAATAACTTAAGGAGGTGTAAAAATTGAGAAGCGAAAAAACAAAACTGTCTGATATAGCAAAAGAACTGGGGATTTCAACCATATCGGTCAGCCGTGCGCTTTCCGGACAGGAAGGGGTAAGCGGGGAATTGAGGGATAAAGTTTTGCGCAAAGCGAATGAAATGGGGTATTTAAGGACAAAAAGCCCGGAACAGATCAAGGTACTGATCCTTCACCAGAAACCCTTCATCCAGGATAACAGTAATTTCAGCCACATCATGCAGGGAATCGAAAAGGCACTGCAGGAGGCAGGCTGTGAATATGACATGGAATTCACGGATAAAAATATCCAGGGTAATTTAAGCCTTCCCAATAAAATACAAAAAGGGACACATTATGACGGGCTCATATTAGTAGGGGGTTTTGACAGGCCCTACGTGGATTTCATATCCAAAAAGATAAGCAATTATGTATGCTACACCGGTTATTCCCCTTCCAAAGACTGCGACGGTATCTGGTATAATTTCAATAACAGTGCCTATAAGCAATGTGAGTATCTGATTCAGAAAGGTCATAAAAGGATCGGGTATCTGGGCAATAACCGCGGATATGTAAGTAAGGAAAAAGTGCTGGGCATTGTTTCCGCCCTGGAGGATCATGGTCTTGGGGCACAGGAGGAGTTTTTTGTCTATTCGGATGATTATGAAGAAAAGGTTTATGGCCTGATTCAAAGGGAAGCGGGACCTACCGCTTTTATCTGCCAGTGGGATTATACGGCTATGAAATTAATAAAATATCTCCATGATAAAGGGATAAAAGTGCCGGAGGACATCTCCATAATCGGCCATGGCAATACGGAGATGTCAGCTCTGTGCATTCCGGCTCTTACGACCATGGAATTGCATATTGATTACGCCTGTGAAACAAGCGTTGCCCTGCTGTTAAAAAGGCTGAGCAGGCCGGATAAGCCAAAGGAGTATATTCTGATTAACAGTACCTTAATTGAAAGGGACTCCGTACGGGCTGTTCAGTAATATAAAACTGGTATAATTTCAATAATTAGAGAGGGACCATAGATGGATAAGAATATATTGATCGGGTTTATTCGTAAACATAAAGTTTCCTATGGGGCGGGACTGCTGTTTTTGCTTCTTTCTTCCTATGTCCAGACACTCTTTCCGAAAGTTCTGGGCAATACGGTTGACATTTTGAAGGTCCGGGGATTTGAAGCCGGCAGGGTATATGTAAATCTTGGATACATCCTGCTGATTGCGGCTGGCACCTTTGCATTTACCTATGCATGGAGGAATTTAGTCATTGGTAATGCAAGAAAACTGGAATGTGATATAAGGGAAAAGCTCTTTGATCATTTTCAGATACTTTCCCCTGAATTCTACAGCCAGAGAAAAACAGGCGATCTGATCGCCTATGCCATAAATGATATTAATGCGGTAAGGCAGACTTTAGGCCCTGCTTTGTCCATGTCGGTTAACGGAATCGTAGTCTGTGTCATATCGGTCTATTCCATGGCCCAGGCCATTAACTGGCAGCTTACCCTGGTATCCCTCCTTCCGATCCCGGTCATGGTATACATCATGATTTATATCGGCAGGATCGTGAAAAGGCGGTTTAAAAAGGTGCAGGAAACCTTTGCCGCCATATCTGACCGTGTTAACGAGAATATAAACGGTATGCGGGTAATCAAAGCTTATGTACAGGAAGAAAAGGAAGTCAGGAAATTCGAAAAACTGAATAACCAAATGGTGGAAACAAATTTAAGCATGGTCAGGGTGTCGGCTTTTTTGGCGCCTCTGATTGAACTGTGTTTTACCGTAAGTTTTGCTTTCAACCTTATCTGGGGCGGTAACATGGTTCTTCAGGGGAATATTTCTCTTGGAGATTTTATTGCGTTTAACGGCTATCTTACCATGATACTGGCTCCGGTCCTTTCCATCGGCCAGGTAATCACCATTTTTCAAAGAGGTATGGCCTCTTTTACAAGGCTGAACGAAATCCTGGGCGTCCGGCCCCGGATTGAGGATACGGGAACGGTCCGGGAATTACCGGAAGATATGATAAAAATAAATAATCTTACTTTTGCCTATCCGGGTACCGCAAAAAAAGCGCTGAAAAATATCAGCCTGTCTATCCCCGAAGGCCATACTTTGGGAATCATCGGCAAAACCGGTTCCGGGAAAAGTACGTTTGTTAACCTGCTGCTTAAACTGTATCCGGTCGGGAACGGAGAGATTTTTTTGGGGGATAAGGATATCAATGAGTTTAAACTGGAGGCTTTAAGAAACGGAATCGGGGTGGTTCCCCAGGATAACTTTTTATTCCATGCCTCCATTGTGGATAATATATCCTTCTTTAAAGATATTTACAGTTATGAGGAAATAATAAAAGCGGCGCAGGACAGCTGTATTTATGAAAACATTCTGGAATTTCCCGAGGGATTTAAGACAATTTTAGGGGAGCGGGGAGTCAATATCTCCGGCGGACAGAAACAGCGGATATCCATAGCCCGAGCGTTGGTAAGGGATCCTGAAATCCTGGTACTGGATGATGCCCTTTCGGCAGTGGATACGGTTACTGAGTCAGAAATCCTGAACAATTTACGCCGGGTAAGGAACAATAAGACAACGGTTATTGTTGCCAGCAGGATATCCGCGGTAATGCAGGCCGATGAAATTATTGTCCTGGACAAAGGGGAAATCCGTGAAAGAGGTACCCATGACCAGCTCATAGAGAAAGGGGGTATTTATGATGAAATCTTCCGATACCAGTTCGGTAAGGGAAAACTGGAATCCGTCAGTTGACCCGTCACAAAAAAAGCAGAGTTTTAAGAGGCTGATGTTACTTAACCGGCCTCATATAAAGAAAATTCTTTTAGCTGCCCTGTGTGTGCTTTTAGTCAATATGGCCACCCTGGCAAAGCCCTTTATACTAAAGACCGTCATTGATGATTTCCTGACCGGCCATACGGCGCAGAAAGGGATTTATTCACTGACGGGTATGGGGATCCTGTATTTTGCCGTGGTGGTTCTCGGCGGTTATTTCGGTATTGCCCAGGTTAACTTGATTAACAGGGCCGGACAGGAAATTTTGCGAAGCTTACGGGGCCAGGTTTTTAAGACCATCCAGCTCCTGCCCCTTAAATATCTTGATAAAACCTCTTCCGGCAGCCTGATTACAAGGGCCACCAATGACGTGGAAGCCCTCAGCCAGCTGTATACCGACGTGTTCATGAGTTTCTTTAAGGATATATTTCTGATCGTTGGCATAGTAACTGCCATGCTGATCATGGATGTACGGCTTACCCTTGTATCCTTTTGCGTAATTCCGGCTATGTTTACATTTATATTCCTTCTGCGCACAAAGATAAAACAGAATTTCCGGAAAATGAAATACCTGATCGGCCGGATAAACGGTTTTATGGCCGAAAATTTATCCGGCATGAAGCTGATCCAGATTTTTCACGGGGAAGCAGAGAGAAAAAAGGATTTTAAGGAATTAAACGACGGCTACTATAAGGTTACCTCTTTCCAGGTCTGGATGAACAGCTTTTTAAAGCCGGCGGCCAATGTGTTCCGGAATATTACCGTTGCGATCTTAATCTGGTACGGCATGGATAAAATAGAAGGAGGCACCCTGCAGATCGGTATTCTGTATGCCTTTACCACCTACATCCAGCAGTTTTTCGAGCCGATATCCGATCTTGCCGACAATTATACCAGCATCCAGTCCGCATTCGTATCTGCCGACCGTATCTTTGAACTTCTGGACCAGAAGGAAAACCTGGAGGATTTGGAGGCAGGCACCGGAATGGAACGCATGGACGGAGACATTGAATTTAAGCATGTCTGGTTTACCTACAATGATCAGGACTGGATTTTAAAGGACGTAAGTTTTACCGTACGCAAAGGCCAGACTGCCGCCTTCGTCGGCCAGACCGGTGCGGGCAAGACTACCATCATAAGCTTAATCAGCGGTTTCTATAAAATACAAAAGGGCGAAATACTGATTAATGGGGTCAATATTAACGAGATTAAAAAAAGTGACTTAAGAAGGAACATAGCCGTAGTTCTCCAGGATGTATTTTTATTTTCCGAAACGATCGGTAAGAATATTTCCTTAAATGATGATATTGACTTAAATATCATAAAGGAGGCTGTCAGGGCGTCCTATGCAAAAGAATTTGTAGAAAGCTTCCCGGGAAAAATAGACGAACCCGTAATGGAAAGGGGGAGTACCCTTTCGGCAGGGCAGAGGCAGCTGATTTCCTTTGCCAGGGCCATTGCACATAATCCTTCCGTCATTGTGTTGGATGAGGCAACCGCCAACATAGATTCCCAGACGGAAATACTGATCCAGAAGGCCATTGAAAATATGGCTAAGGACAGGACTGCCCTTATCATTGCCCACAGGCTTTCAACCATCCGGGGCGCCGATAAAATTATTGTCTTAAACCACGGCAGGATCGTGGAGACTGGCAGCCACACCGAACTGATGGAAAAAGGCGGATATTATAAAGATATGGTATCAGAGGGAATTTCGGCTTAAGTCTGCAGGGAAGAAAGGAATTCAGATATGAAATTGTACGGTAAGTACTTTAAAAAATATAAATTGCCATTTTTGGTGGCCGTATTTTGTGTTGCCCTGGAGGCAGTCTGTGACCTGCTTGGCCCGACCCTGATGTCAAATATTATTAATACGGGAATCGAACAGGGTTTTGTTAACCAGGTTTACTACTGGGGGGCACTTATGCTTATTGTCACTTTGGTCGGTGCCGGTTTTGCGGTGACCCGGAATATTCTGGCAAGCAAGGTATCCCAGCGAATGGGAGCCGATCTTCGGTATGACCTGTTTGAAAAAATTTTATATTTTTCCGAAGTAAGTGCGGATAAAATTGAAAGCGGGTCCCTGATTACACGTATGACCAATGATACGGCCCAGGTCACCCAGTTTGTGAACGGTATCATGCGTATTTTTCTGAAAGCGCCCATTACCTGTGCCGGCAGTATCGTACTTGCAAGTATCCTTAATTTCAGGTTAAGCCTTATTATTTACGGTATTGTGCTGGTGGTGGCAGGTTTAATAATTATAAGCATGAAACTGAGTTATCCACGGTTCTATCAACTGCAGAAAGCCATGGATAAGGTGAACCTGACGGTCCAGGAATATCTGATCGGAGTACGTCTGGTCAAGGCTTTTGGAACCTATGACAAGGAAACCGGGCGTTTTGAGGAGGCGAATGCCAGTTTGCTGCAAAAGGGAATATCCTCCCAAATGGTGATTACCTTAATATCACCTTTAATGTCCCTGGCTGTCGGAATCGGTACGGTAATCGTAATATTTACCGGCAGCCGCCTGTTTGCCGTAAATCTTGCATCACCGGGTGATGTTACGGCCTTTACCATATATATGGCCCAGATCCTGACCTCTTTAATTATGATAACCAATATATTCAATACCTTTGTCCGCACGAAGGCTTCTACCGCACGTATTAAGGAAATCCTTGACTGTGAAGGAGATTTTGCCCGGGGCGGTGAAACCGGGGAATTAAACGGCGGCATAGAGTTTTGTGAGGTTACCTTTGCCTATCCCGGGGGCAGCGGCGTGCCTGCCATAAAGGACTTATCCTTTACGGTAAAAAACGGGCAGAGTCTGGCAGTCATCGGTCCCACAGGCAGCGGTAAATCCACCGTTGCCTGGCTGCTGCTGCGTTTTTACGATGTGGACAGCGGAAAAATCCGGATTAACGGGCGGGATGTGAAGCAACTGGATATTGATGCGGTCCGTGAGAACATTGCCATTGTTCCACAAAAGCCTATGCTGTTTTCCGGTACGGTGGCACAGAATATCCGGTGGGGGGATAAAGAAGCTTCCGGGGAAGTGCTTAGTGAGGCGGCAGCTATGGCGCAGGCCGGCTTTATTGACCAAATGGCGGGGGGCTTTGACAGCTTGCTTGGAAGTGCCGGGGTGAATATTTCCGGTGGTCAGAAACAGCGTATTTCCATTGCCCGGGGCCTGTTAAAAAAATCTTCCGTCCTGATACTGGATGATGCCACCAGCGCCCTGGATGCCGTAACGGAAGCAAAGGTTCGGGACAGTTTAAATTCCAGGGCCGGGAACCAGACGGTAATCACCATTACCCAGCGCTGCGGCACGGCTATGTCTGCGGACCGTATATTAGTGATGGATAACGGGGTTAAGGTTGGATATGGCACTCATAAGGAGCTTATGCAGAATTGCGAAGTGTACCGGGATATTTATAGAACGCAGATTGAAAGCAGCAGGGAGGTGTAAGCGTTGGCACAGCAGTTTATAAGGCAGGAGGTAAAAGTACCGCCCATCGGAGGAAGATTTGGCGGCGGAAACCGTTTTGCACCGGGGGCCAGGCCAAAAAACGCCAAAGGTACTTTATTACGTATTGTAAAAATCTATATGCGGTGGGCAAAGACCATTTTTCTGGCAATGTTTCTTACCGTTTTTTCTTCGGTTATATCTATTACGATACCTTATTTTACCGGTAAAACTTTTAACACATTCAAAATTACGGATAGAACGGTAGATACCGAAATGCTGGTGCGGCTTCTGCTGGCGATTACGGCCCTGTATGCGGCCAACTGGCTCATTTCCTGCATCAACGGGGTAATTATGCTTAAAGTTTCCCAAAAGCTTGTATATACTTTGCGGTCGGAATTCTTTGGGAAGATGCAGAAACTGACTTTAAAATTTTATGATACCCGCTCCCATGGGGATACCATGAGCAGGATCACCAATGACGTGGATAATATCAGTACCACCATTGCCCAGACAACCACCCAGTTAATATCAAGCATTTTAACCCTTGGGGGTTCCTTGGCCGTAATGGTCACCCTGAATGTGCCCCTTACCATTGTGGTATTATTATGTGTGCCCCTTGTCATACTTTTAACCAAAGTCATAGCATCACGGAGCCGGACGTATTTTAAGGCACAGCAGCAAAGCCTTGGTTACCTCAACGGAGTTATTGAGGAAAATATACTGGGGCTTAAAATGGTAAAAGCCTTTAGCAAGCAGCAGGATGTATTAAAACAGTTTGGGGAAATCAATAAAAAACTCTTTGACAGCAGTACAAAAGCCCAGATCTGGTCCGGATACATGATGCCCCTTATGAATGTTATCAACAATTTTATCTTTGCCGCGGTAGCCATTACGGGAGGTATCCTGTCCGTAGGATACGGCTTATCCGTTGGTACGGTAGTCAGTTTCTTGAGTTATTCCAAACAATTTGCCCAGCCCCTTAATGGGGTTGCCGGTATGTTTAATACCATTCAGTCAGCCCTGGCCGGCGCGGAGCGTGTATTTGAAATTCTGGATAAGGAAGAAGAACCGGCCGATGATAAGGCAGCGGTTGCCATGGAGGCGCCTAAAGGGGACGTTACTTTTGAAAACGTTTGTTTTTCCTATAACAAGTCCACTCCGATTCTAAAGGATGTAAGCTTTCGGGTTAAAGCGGGAGAGACAGTTGCACTGGTTGGTGAAACCGGTGCGGGAAAAACGACCATTGTGAATCTCCTCACCCGGTTTTATGATGCGGACAGCGGCCGGATCTTAATTGACGGTGTACCGGTTACCGGAATAAAGCGGAACAGCTTAAGGAAATGCTTCTCCGTAGTACTGCAGGATACCTGCCTTTTTACCGGTACCATTATGGATAACATTCGTTATTCCCAGACGGACGCTGCCGATGAAGAAGTAATACAGGCGGCTAAGATAGCCCGTGCCCACGATTTTATACATAAACTTCCAAAAGGGTACCGCACCATGGTATCCGGGGCTGCGGATAATTTAAGCCAGGGCCAGCGCCAGCTTATTGCCATTTCCCGGGCAGTACTCTGTGACAGCCCGATATTAATACTGGATGAGGCCACCAGCAGTGTAGATACCAAAACAGAAAAAGATATCCAGCATGCATTCTTAAATCTGATGAAAAACCGGACCAGTTTTTTAATTGCACACCGGCTGTCCACCATCCGGGATGCGGATCGTATTATGGTGATCGGTGACGGCAAAATACTGGAAAGCGGAAATCACAGAAGCCTTATGGAACAAAGAGGGCAGTATTACAATATGGTGATCAGCCAGATGGGGAAACTGCCGGAACTACGGGAGGCCGGCAACGGAGTCTGATAAAATCAGGCTCTTTCCTGTTTTAGCATTTGTCAGCAAGAAGATTCCTTCCTCTGAGGTGGATAATTCACAAAGATATAATAATTTCTTAAGGATTGGTTTATGCATTTACCATTTTATTTTATAAGATATTATGGTATACTATATAAATTCTAATATATATCAGGAGGATTTATGTTCGGTTATGTAAATATTTATAAGCCTGAACTGAAAATGAAGGATTTTTATAAATATAAAGCCTATTACTGCGGTTTGTGCAAAACCCTGAAAAACAGGTACGGCCGGTTTGGCCAGATGACCCTGTCCTATGACATGACGTTCCTTATTATATTACTTACATCCCTTTATGAAAGTGAAACCGTAAGGCAGCAGAACCGATGTATCGTACATCCCGTTAAAAAACACGATACCCTGGTCAATGAAATTACCGGGTATGTGGCAGATATGAATATTGCCTTATCCTATTACCACCTCCTGGATGACTGGCAGGACGAAAAAAGTATAACAGGCCTTGCAGGATCACTGGCCTTAAAAAGGGCATATAAAAAGATCAGTAAGCAATACCCCAGACAGTGCGGCGTAATCAGGGACTGTCTTAACCGCCTGCAGGTATGTGAAAAGAAGAATGAGACGAATATGGACCTGGTTTCCCGGTGTTTTGGAGAGCTTATGGCGGAATTATTTGTATACCGGCAGGATATGTGGGAAGCAAGTTTAAGAAAGACAGGATTTTACCTGGGTAAATTTATCTACATCCTGGATGCCTATGACGATCTGGAAAAAGATTTGAAAAATAACAGTTATAATCCCTTAGCGGGGTTTTCTAAGGATGAAGACCTGGAAGAAAAATGCAGGACCATGTTAAACATGATGATGGCGCAAGCTTCCGGGGAATTTGAGAAACTCCCATGTCTGTTAGATGTTGATATACTCCGGAATATCCTGTATGAGGGTGTCTGGACAAAACTGGAAACCATAAAATCAAGAGATACGAAAAGGAAGGAACACAAAAATGATATCGAATCCATATAAGATACTTGAAGTATCGCCAAATGCCAGCAATGATGAAATTAAAAAGGCATACAGGGAATTAAGCAGAAAATACCACCCGGATTCTTATGCGAATAATCCTCTTTCCGACCTTGCGGAAGAAAAATTTAAAGAAGTACAGGAAGCATACGAACAGATTATGAAGGAACGGGAAAGCGGTTACGGCTCAGGCAGTGCTTCTTACGGTTCAGGCAGTAGTTCTTACGGCCAGGCTTCCTACTCCGGCAACACGGAAGAGGAAAATGTCCATTTGACGGCAGCCTATAATTATTTGGCGGCAAGGCGCTACCAGGAGGCCCTTAATGTACTTTCGGGAATTTCGAACCGGACTGCAAGATGGTATTATTACAGTGCGGTAGCCAATGCCGGTATCGGAAATAACCTTATGGCTTCCGAACATGCCAGGCAGGCAGTGAATATGGAACCGAATAATGTTGAATATAATAATTTTTTAAACCAGTTCCAGTGGCAGAACCAGCGGTACCAGAATACCCGCGGTACAATGGGAACCGGATATGGCACAGGTAATTTCTGCTGTGATTTGTGGTGTGCGGATACTTTATGTGAATGTATGGGAGGGGATTTGTGTTCATGCTTCTAAATGCAAAAAAACTTTCGTTTTTAAGTCTTTTGCTTGCATGCGCTGTTTTACTGGTAATACTGGGCGGCGTATTGGAGTTTAATACGCTTTTTCTATTGGCAGGTGCTTCTTTTTGTGTCGGGATAGCGATCCGAGAGAGCGGGCACCGGTTCGGTTTTGGCTTTTATATTGCCAGCATACTGTTAAGTTTTTTGCTGGCTCCCAATAAGCTTTATTGCATTACTTTTGCGGCTATGGGTTTCTATCTGGTCATCACGGAATATTCTTATCACAAATTAACTTTTGTAAAATGGAATACCGGCAGCCGGAAAAAAGCCGTCTGGTTTATCAAGTTTATCACGTTTAATATTATGTATATTCCGATTCTGCTTTTCTTACCGAAGCTTGTTTTTCAGGGACAGATAAACAGCGGCCTTTTGGCTGCTCTTTTCCTTGGAGGGCAGGCTGCTTTGTTTATCTATGACAAGGCGTATAATTATTTTCAAATATATATATGGGGAAAGATACGAAGCAAATTACAGCTGTAAAGATTCGTTTTCCCTGCAGGAGGGTGTCAGGGAGGTATTCATCCTGCTGTTTTACCTTTGCCCGGATTGATGGGCCACTCACGCCTGATGGATAGTAAATTATCGGAGCTTGCTGGTGGTTTATGAAAAGATTAACCGGTGGTAACGAAGCATTTGCTTACCGAAACCGGCGTCTGAAATTGGTAAAAGATGAAAAAAGTATTGCCCTACAGTTAACTCTAAGGTATAAAATAGAAATGTATCAGGGAAGATCAACATAGCGGAGAGATAAATAAATATTATAAGGTACTTAGATGAATATGTCCGGTATGTGCGGTTCTGCCCATGAAATTTCTATATACTGGAGGAATAAGCATGCAATACAGAAAATTTGGTAAACTTGATTTTGAAGTTTCTGCCCTGGGTTTTGGGGCAATGCGCCTGCCAACGGAAGGAAGTTTAGACAGCGGTGACAGACTCAGTAACAATATTTTAGAGGCAGAGGCTATTAAAATGATACGGTATGCCATAGATCAGGGAGTTAATTATGTGGATACGGCGTACGGCTATCACAAAGGGAGCAGTGAAATTTTAGTAGGTAAAGCCTTACAGGACGGATACAGGGATAAGGTGAAACTGGCTACGAAATCACCGGTATGGCTGATTAAAAAGCCCGGAGATTTTGAAAGGTTATTGGAGGAACAGCTGAATAAACTTAAGACAAACCATATCGATTTCTACCTGCTTCATGCTCTCTCCAGGGACAGGTGGAGGAATATAATCTTAAAGCATGATATCCTAAAACATGCCGAAGCCGCCAAACAGGCAGGGAAAATTAAGTACATCGGTTTTTCTTTCCATGATGATGAAGATGCATTCTTTGAAATTGTTGACGGATATGACAAATGGGATTTCTGCCAGATCCAGTACAATTATATGGATATTCATGAACAGGCAGGCATGAAAGGGTTAAAATATGCTGCCGGTAAGGGACTTGGAATTGTTATCATGGAGCCTTTATTAGGAGGAAGACTTGCGAGTCCTCCCAAGGACATTAAAGAAATCCTGGATGAAAACGGATCGGGCCGGTCACCTTCCTATTGGGCTCTTGAGTGGCTGTGGAACCAGACGGAAGTATCCGTGGTACTCAGCGGCATGAGCAACCTAAAACAGGTAGAGGAGAATCTGGAATCAGCCGATCATTCCGGTGTGGGGCTTTTGGGAGCCGGGGACGAAGAAGTGATTGAACGGGTACGTAACAGATACGGTGAACGGGCAGTTATACCGTGTACCGGCTGCAGTTACTGTATGCCATGTCCCAATAATGTCAATATACCAAGGAATTTTGAACTGTATAACGGAAGTGTGGCATATGATGATGTGGAAGGTTCCCGTGTTACATACAATAATTTCTTTAGTGAAGAAAACCGTGCTTCCTCCTGCATCGGCTGCCGGATATGTGAAGATAAATGTCCTCAGAAAATTCTCATCAGTGAATGGATGCCAAAGGTACACGGTATTTTAAGATAAGCATGTATAGGCAGGCTTCCATGTATACCCTCTGTATTTTAAATCTGAGGGATCAGGGGTAAGAAGGAATGTACCCGAAAGGTATGTACGGATAATTGCGGGCAATACTATGAGATATTAATATAAAAAAGAACAAAGGAGGATATGTGTATGCAAAAAATCGTTCCGCACCTGTGGTTTGACAAAGAAGCCGGAGAGGCATCGGCGTTTTATATGACATTATTTGAGAATTCAAAGCTGATCGATAAGACCATACTGAAGGATACACCGTCAGGGGATGCAGAAATGTTTACCATTGAGCTGGACAGCCAGGAATTTGTTCTGCTGTCGGCGGGGCCGTATTTTAAATTTACACCGGCCGTATCTTTCGTGGTGGCCTGTAATACGAAGGAAGAAGTGGAAAGGCTTTGGGAGAAACTGATTGAAGGCGGTATGGCACTGATGCCCCTGGATTCCTATCCTTTCAGCGAAAAATACGGCTGGGTGGCTGACAAATACGGTTTATCCTGGCAGATAATGTATGTGGGAGATACAAAAATCACCCAGAAAATCACACCAAGTTTAATGTTCGTCGGTGACCAGTGCGGCAATGCCGAAGAAGCCGTCCGGCTCTATACCTCCGTTTTTAAAAATTCCGGAATCGGTGATATTGCACGGTACGGTGAGGATGCAAAACCAGATAAGCCAGGTACCATACAGTATATTGCTTATACTCTTGAAAACCAGGAGTTTGCCGCAATGGACAGTGCTTTTGAACATGATTTTACATTTAATGAGGCTGTTTCTTTTATGGTGTACTGTGATTCACAGAAAGAAATTGATCATTACTGGGATAATCTTACTTTTGATCCGGAGGCGGAACAATGCGGCTGGTTAAAAGACAGATACGGATTTTCCTGGCAGATTGTACCCACGATCATGAATGATATGATGCGGGATAAAAACCCTGAAAAAATGGCAAAAGTAACGGAAGCGTTTTTAAAGATGAAAAAGTTTGATATTGCCGAATTGAAAAAAGCATATGAGACGTAATTTTAGAAGGCCGGATGTATTTGATCCGGCCTTTTAATTTATTAAAAAGGGTGTCTGTTGCATAATGGTTTCCTAGAGTAAAATTAAACTATTTTTACAACAGTCCTTTTGAGTTATTTGACTTTTATGGAAACCGGAGTTCCCCGGTACCCAAAGCACGGCTTTATTGCATGCTTGGGTTTTTTCTCACGACAAACCAGGAAGACTATTTTTATAACCTAAGTGTTTATAAATGTTCATTCCTGCGTTTGTCGTTGGTTTTATTCGGTAATATCGAAATATATCAGCTATAATTACTAGGATTATAAAGAAAAGTATTTGACAAATACTAAAACATATGTTATTAATTACATATGTTAATTATAACATGTATTAAGGAGTGAATTTAAATGTCTATTAATCATGCAATTCTTGGGATATTAAGCTGTAAACCGTTAACCGGCTATGATTTGAAAAAAATAATACAGGAATCACCGTTTATGTATTGGTCCGGGAACAATAACCAAATATATAAATCACTGGTAGAACTCCTTGAGGAAGGCTTTGTTACCAACGAGGTTTATCATCAGGAAAATTCTCCTTCCAAGAAGATATACACCATTACCAAGGAGGGGATTACCGAACTGAAGGAGTGGGTGCTTTCTTCTACGGAGCCGCCTGAACTAAAGAAACAGTTTCTCGTTCAATTAGCCTTTGCGGACCAGCTTCTTCCGGAAGAATTAAACACACTCTTATCCGGTTATGAAAACCAGATAAGGATGCAGATTTTAATGCAGAAAGAGAAACTCAGGCGGGGGACTTTTTCTCCGGGCAGATCTCCAAGAGAAGTATATTTATGGGATATGATACATGAAAATATAATCACTTCATATGAAAGTGAATTGACCTGGCTGGAAAAACTGCGAAAGGGTATTGGCAATATGAAAAGAGAGGAGACGGCTAAAATGAATTACACGGTATCACAGAAAAATGATAAAAAATATTTAACAATAATATCGGCGGAAACACCGATTAACTCGGAACAGGATGCACTGGACATAATCAGTATTTGCTTTGAAAAGGAAACCAACCTGCTGCTGCTTCACGGTGAGGTTTTAACCGATGATTTTTTTAAACTCAGGACCGGATTGGCAGGTGCCTTTATGCAGAAGTTCGTAAATTACCGGATCCGGGTTGCGGTATTGTTGCCGGAAGCGTTTAAAATTACAGGCAGGTTTAAGGAACTGGTAGCCGAATCCAAAAACGGTAGGGCATTCCGGGTCTTTACCGAGAGCTCGGAAGCTGAAACCTGGTTAACGGATTAAAGAAAGTAAGAATATCTCCGGTAACCGGTACATGGTGCCTGTACGGTTATCGGAGATATGGTATTATTTTAACGGCCTGGTCTTACCGGCTGCTTTCGCTGCTCTTATTGACCGGATTATCGTCTTTCAGTCCAAATACCGCACGGGCACTTTCTGCCTGGGGATCATGTTTGATATGCTTGGAACGAAAGGTTCCGTCTTCTTTTTTGTGATTCTTTGTACTTTTCATCTGATTATGAGCCATATAAATCCTCCTTTCATTATTTACCTTACAAGTATGTCATCATTTTGTTATTTTATACGGCGTAAAGTCACCTTGATTGTATGGCAGGTGCTGTAAGGACAGGCAGGTTTTTATACAAGAAGCCTGATAAGAGAATGAATATTTTAATTGACAAAGCCATTTTTTACGGTATTATTTATCGTGTAAATCCGTAGTAACCGATTTAAAACTGGAACCGGATGAGAGAAAAGCACAGCATCATACGGAAAATTGCTTTTTTTCAGCCAAGGGATATGCGGGGCGTATAAAACGCTGTCCGGTAGGTGCCATAACGGAAAATGGCCATGACAAAGTTAAATGCAGGAACTATGTTTATGGAGAAGAATCAGGCAGACTGGCGGTTTTATATGGCGGAAATACCAAAGCCGGTTCCGGCTGCGGATTATGCCAGACCAATATTCCCTGTGAATGTAAAAATCCAATGGCTCTTCCGTCCAAACAACAGGCAGACGGATTCTCAGATTTAGCCGGAATGTCAGAATATAAATGAATATAAATAAATATAAATAAATGAAAACCATCTTCCTGGTAAGAATTAGGATTCTTAAACGGAAGATGGTTTTTAGGGTAACTGGATTAACTTTAGGGTAACTGGATATTTTTTGGGCAACCGGTTTATAATAGGGCAACCGGTTAATTTATAGGTATTTATAGGGCAATGGTTTGTTAATTATTGTAATTATGACTTTTTAATTTTTAAATAATTATCGGCAACTGTTTTCCAGTCAACGATATGAAAAAATGCATTAATATAATCGGCACGAAGATTTTTGTATTTCAGATAATAAGCATGTTCCCATACATCAATACCCAATATGGGAGTCCATTCACCCAGGCTTTCCATAAACGGATTATCCTGGTTCGGGGTTGAGGATACTTTCAGGTTACCCGCTTTATCTGCCGATAGCCAGGCCCAGCCGGAACCAAACCTTGCAGCCGCAGCTGCGGATAGCTTTTCTTTCAGCGTGTCAAAATTTCCGAAATCTTTATCGATCTGTCCGGCAAGTTCACCTTCCGGTTTGCCGCCCCCATCCGGTGATAAGGTGGAGAAATACAAGTTGTGGTTATAAAATCCGCCGCCGTTATTTACAATGGCTGTTTTAAGTGAAATATCGGATACATCCGGCAAATGTAAAAACACTTCTTCTATTGATTTACCCGAAAGATCGGGCAATTTTTCGATTGCAGCATTTAGGTTATTGGTATAAGCTGCGTGGTGTTTGGTATAATGGGTAACCATTGTAAGTTCGTCTATGTGCGGCTCCAAGGCATTAAAATTATATTTTAGTTCATCTTGTTTAAACATATATAGCTCCCTTCTGCCCGCTGGCGGGCATTTAGTCTAAAATTATCAGGTAAGTTCTTTTTGTAATTACTTCTTTTATAAAATCAATTGTTTTTGATGCTTCTATTATACTATAAATATCAGAAAAATAAAGATGTTTTATTGAAAATAATTATCAATTGCAATTACGCGAGACTAATAATAGATAAAAAGGGGAAATATATATTATAATCTATTTATTTGGAAATATGGAATTAATATTTAAATTATATATAAATCATGATTGAGATTATCTGTTTTTTGTAAATATTTATTTCAATTTCAAAAAGTAATTTAAAATAAAAAAATTAAATCGGTTAACCTATACAAATTTTCTGGACTAAAATCAAGAAAAAGTATATAATAATACCAGTAACTATTACTATTTTTTGACATACATATAAGACTGGGGGTAATACAATATGAACGACTATTTTTACAGACAATTAATGGAAGAACTGCCAATCGCATATGCCTATAATAAAATCCTCCTGAATGAAGACGGAATTCCCTGCGATTATGAGATTATCGAAGCAAATTCCGCCTTTGTTCATATATTTAATCAAAAAGTATCGGAGGTTGTTGGCAGAAGAATTACGGAAGTATTACCTGAGATCAGAACCGGTGAATTTAACTGGATCCATATTTTTGGAGATATCGCAATGAACGGGGGTAAAATAGAACAGGAGCAATATGTTGAGCCATTGAGGAGTTGGTACAGGATAACCGCCTATTCTGCGGAAAAATATTATTTTATAACCTGTATCCTTGATATAACCAAAGAAATCAGCCAATTAAAAGAAATGGAGAGACTGATCGATATTTCAGAAGAATTATTACTGAATGAAGAACCGAAAAATGATTATCAAAAAATATCCGATGATTTCTTAAAAATATCCGGTGCGAAATATGCTGCTTTTAATTTATTTGAGAAAGACGGTAAAAGTTTTACCACGAAAGCAATTACCGGCAATAAAGAGATAATAAAACAGGCAGCAGATATTATGGGTTATCGGTTTGAAGATAAAAAATGGGAGTACAGCAAGGAATTGGAAGAAAAAATAAAAGCCAAAACGATTACCAGATTGCCGTCTTTAAGGGATTTAGCCGGGAATACCATTACACCTTCCTTAGCTGCCCTGTTAGAAAAAAACTTTCATTTAGGAGAAGTAGTAGTTATAAAAATTGCCATGAACCAGATCATGCTGGGGGATTTTACTTTATTTATGGAAAAGGGAAAATATTTTGATAAAGATACTCTGGCGGAGGTATATGCCAGGCAGCTGGCTATGTTCATTATACGAAAAAGGGCGGAAGAAGCACTTTTAAGGGAAAAAATCCTTCTGGATTCCATAGTTTACAGTACTCCCGGCATGGTCTATCTGTATGATGACCGGAAACGGTTAATCCGGTGGAACAAAAAGCATGAGGAATTGACCGGCTATTCACCGGAGGAATTAGCGCAGATGACTCTTTATGACTGGTATAAGGGGGATGAAATAAGTCAGAAAGCCATTACGGAAGGCCTGGCCAGGGCGGTGAGGGACGGCTTTGGGGAAGCCGAGGCAAATCTGCAGAAAAAAGACGGAACAACAATTCCAATGTATTTTACCGCAAGTGTTTTTTCTTTAGGAAGTAAACAGTATTTCACCGGAATAGCAATCGATATTACGGAAAGAAAGAAAAAAGAAGCGGAGATTTTCAATTTAAGCTACCGTGACCAGCTTACGGGTCTATATAACCGGAGATTTTATGAAGAGGAGCTGAAACGGCTGGATTCGGAAAGGAATTTACCGCTGAGTCTTGTTATGGGTGATGTTAACGGGCTGAAACTGGTTAATGATTCCTTTGGACATGTTATGGGTGATAAACTGCTTAAAAAAGTAGCGCAGGTCATAAAAAACGGCACCAGGTCAGGCGATATTGTAGCAAGGCTGGCAGGAGATGAATTTGTTATTATTCTGCCAAATACGGATGAATTTGAAGCAAAGCAGATAATAAAACGGATTACGGATCTTTCCTTAAAGGAACAGGTAGATTCCATTGATATATCCATATCCTTTGGTTCTGATACGAAATATTCCAAACACCAGAATATGGAGGAAGTTTTCAAAAATGCGGAAGATAATATGTATAAAAGGAAATTGTTCGAAGGACCGAATATGCGGGGAAAAACAATTAAAGTTATTATTAATACGCTCTACGAAAAAAACCAGAGGGAAAAAGAACACTCTTTAAGAGTATCGGCTTTATGCATAAGTTTAGGGAAAGCACTTAAGATGCCGGAGTCGGATATAGAATTGCTGAGGACAGCCGGACTATTGCATGATATAGGGAAAATAGCGATCGATGAAGCCATCCTTAATAAACCGGGTAAACTAACAAAGGAGGAACAGGATGAAATCAAGCGCCATTCGGAGATCGGCTTCCGTATGCTGAATACGGTAGACGGCATGTCGGAAATTGCCGTTTATATCTTATATCACCACGAGAGATGGGACGGCAAAGGCTATCCGAAAGGGTTAAAAGGGGATGAGATACCGCAGATAGCAAGGATCATAGCCATTGCTAATGCCTATGATGTCTGGACAAGCGATAAGGTATATGGAAGGGCTATGTCAAAAGAAGCGGCAATGGAAAAATTAAGAGATGGTGCCGGCATTAAATTTGACCCGGTTCTGGTGCGTACCTTTGTTGAAAAAGTAATGTAAACAGAGAAAGGTTATAATAAAACCAAAGACCGATAGAGGGAAAATCGCCGCAGCCTGTGCCGAGGAATATTGTGCGGAAAGCGGAAGAACGGTTCGAATGACTAAAAGTAAATAAAATTTATGTAAACTTAAAAAAGTATTAAATATTAAAAGAATGGTTGCTATTTTCCAGTTTTTCTGGTAGGATATACACTGAAGGAATTTTTGAAATGAATGCTTTATCAACTTAAAGTGTTGATTTACAAGCTTTGCTATTGCAATTTCGCAATAACATAAATTATCTATTTGAAGGGAGAACTTTTATGACAGAAAACAAGAAGTTGCAAGAATGGGTAAAAGAAATGGCAGATATGTGTCAGCCAGATAATATTTACTGGTGTGACGGTTCTGAGGAAGAAAATGAACGTCTGC
This sequence comes from Bacillota bacterium, assembly GCA_023391695.1. Taxonomy (GTDB): domain Bacteria; phylum Bacillota; class Clostridia; order Lachnospirales; family Lachnospiraceae; genus Anaerocolumna. Next base: position 52,216 of record JAEWAK010000014.1, on the reverse strand, counting down.
TTAAGCTTATGGTTGATTCCGGTATGGCTGAACCTTTAAAGAAACGCCCAGGCAGTTATTTATTCCGTAGCCATCCGTCTGATGTGGCACGTGTAGAGGATAGGACTTTCATAGCTTCCAAGACAAAAGAAGAAGCCGGACCTACCAATAACTGGGTTGATCCTGACGAACTTAAAGCTACCATGAAAGAGCTGTATAAGGGATGCATGAAGGGAAGAACCATGTATGTTATCCCATTCTCCATGGGACCTATCGGCTCCCCGATCTCAAAGATTGGTATTGAATTATCAGATAGTCCTTATGTTGTAGTTAATATGCGCATTATGACTCGTATGGGTAAAAAGGTTCTTGAAGCACTTGGTAACGGTGAATTTGTACCGTGCCTTCATTCTGTAGGCGCACCTCTTGAAGAGGGAGAGAAAGATTCCTCCTGGCCATGTGCACCGATTGATAAAAAGTACATCAGTCATTTCCCGGAAGAAAGACTTATCTGGTCCTACGGTTCCGGTTATGGCGGTAACGCTTTATTAGGTAAAAAGTGTTTTGCGCTTCGTATTGCATCCGTACTTGCCCGTGATGAAGGCTGGTTAGCTGAACATATGCTTATTCTCCGCATTACTGATCCAAACGGTAATAAAAAGTATATAACCGGTGCTTTCCCAAGTGCCTGCGGTAAAACAAATCTGGCAATGCTTGTGCCGACTATACCTGGCTGGAAAGTTGAAACCATCGGTGATGATATAGCCTGGATGAAATTTGGTAAAGACGGACGTTTATATGCAATTAATCCGGAAGCAGGTTTCTTCGGAGTTGCACCTGGTACCTCTTATGATTCCAACCCCAATGCTATGCACAGCACCGAGAAAAATACAATATTTACAAACGTTGCCTTAACAGATGACGGTGATGTATGGTGGGAAGGTATCGGAACAGCTGCTCCGGACCATCTGATTGACTGGAAAGGCAATGACTGGACCCCGGATTCAAAAGATCCGGCAGCACATCCTAATGCACGTTTTACAGCTCCTGCAAGCCAGTGCCCTGCTATTGCACCTGAATGGGAAGACCCGGCCGGCGTTCCTATCTCTGCCATTTTAATCGGCGGACGTCGTCCAAGCACAATTCCGTTAGTACATGAAAGTTTTGACTGGAAACATGGCGTTTTCTTAGGTTCCATAATGGGTTCCGAGATTACGGCAGCAGCTATTTCCAATAATATCGGACAGGTTCGCCGTGATCCATTTGCAATGCTTCCTTTCTTTGGATATAATGTGTGTGACTATTTACAGCATTGGTTAAATATCGGAGAAAAATCCAGCGAAGATAAATTACCAAAGATCTTCTATGTAAACTGGTTCCGTAAAGATAAAGACGGCAAGTGGTTATGGCCTGGATTTGGTGAAAACAGCCGTGTTCTTAAGTGGATCGTTGAAAGAGTATCCGGAGAAGGTAAAGCTGTGAAAGCACCGATCGGTTATATGCCTACATCAGACGCTCTTGAACTTACCGGCCTTGATGTAAGTGAAGATGACATGAAAGAATTACTTAAGGTTGACAAAGATGAATGGTTAAAAGAAGTTGGATCCATCAGGGAACACTATGCTAAATATGGTGAGAAGCTTCCGAAAGAACTTTCCGCTCAGTTAGAGGCCCTTGAGGGAAGATTAAAAGCATAATAATTTTATATAAATAATAGCGAACCGGCATATAGGACAATCTTATATGCCGGTTTTTTCATGTTATAAAATTTGGATGTTTTTTGACCCTCGTTCCGCTCCAGCCACGGAAAATCTCAGTTTAATGTGTGCGGATTCCATTTTCTGGTTCCTTTATCAGTAAATATATGGTAAACTATAGAAGTACATAGAAAGAAGGTAAAAGGGGGCAAAACTTATGAGCAGTTATCAGTTAAAACGCAGTACTCCGGAGCAGGAGGGAGTCAGATCGGAAGCCTTATTAAAATTAATCGAGGCGGCAGAGCAATGCAGAACACAGGATATGGATCAGGATTTTCACAGCTTAATGGTGTTAAGGCACGGCGCCGTGATTGCGGAAGGATGGTGGGGACCTTATTCAAAGGAACTGCCCCATGTCTTGTTTTCACTCAGTAAAAGTTTTACTTCCACAGCGGTGGGATTTGCCGTTGCGGAAGGACTTCTTTCGGTTGATGACCCGGTCACTGCCTACTTTAAGGAAGAGTGCAAGGATCCTGACGGCTATCTGGGCAGGATGCGTATCAGGCATCTTCTTGGTATGTCAACCGGCCATGTGGTGGATACGACCGATTTCTTTTTCCGGAGGGAAGACGGTAATTGGGTAAAAGCTTTTTTTAACGTGCCGGTTGAGAAAGAACCCGGTACCCATTTTTTATACAATACCGGAGCAACCTATATGTTATCCGTGATCGTCCAAAGGGTTACCGGCTTAAAGCTGATTGACTATTTGCGCACGCGTCTGTTTGAACCCCTGGGTATTCAAGACCCGGTTTGGGAAGAGTGTCCCATGGGTTATAATACGGGAGGTTTCGGCTTAAGTGTAAAAACCGAAGATATTGCCAGGTTCGGTCAATTGTATTTAAATCTTGGTGAATTTAACGGCAGGCGGATATTAGCGGGGGAATGGATAAAAGAAGCTACCGGTTTCCATATCAGTAACGGCAGTGATCCGGACAGCGACTGGAATCAGGGGTATGGGTACCAGTTCTGGCGGTGCAGGCATAATAGTTACCGCGGCGATGGTGCTTTCGGCCAATACTGTATTGTGATGCCTGAGTCGGATATGGTTATTGCTGTCACAGGCGGGTTAAAAGACATGCAGCTTCCACTTAATCTTATCTGGGATAATCTGCTCCCCGGAATAACCGATACCGAATTGCCGGAAAGTAAAGAATACATAAAACTTATGGAAAAATTGAATTCCTTACAGGTTTTGCTGCCTGAGGGACGGAAAACATCAGAAATTGAACCGGAAATAGCGGAAAGTACCTACCGTTTTGAAGAGAATCCTTATAAATTTGAAACAGCGGCCTTTTCCTTTGAAGGCGAGAGCATTCGCATAACCGGCTTTAAGGACGGAAAGAATCAGGTTTTAGAGGCTGGTATCGGAAAATGGTGCAAAGATTATTTTGAAAGTGAAGGCAGAAAAGAACCTGTCATGCTGACCGGTATCTGGCAGGATAGCAGGAAACTTTTAATACAATGCCGATTTATCGAAGCTCCGTTTGCATTACAATTACGTTATAATTTTAACAAAGATGAAGTGCTTCTGGAGTCCAGGATGAATGTAGGATTCGAAACTCCAGTGTGGAATAAAACGTTGGGGAAGCGGGTTGAGAATAAGAACTGAGACAAAAAGGGAATGGAAGCCTGAAAAAGCAACCGGAGCCATAGCAAAACAATATCTGGAACGAAGAACGAACTAAATATTAAGTTAACATGTGTTTATTATTCAGAAGGTATAATTACTATACATAATTTGCTGCAATTTTCAGCCGTAAACTGACAGTAAAAATCCTATCAGGAGGTAAGTACTCTAAGCCTGATAGGATTTTTTATGCACGGAATACGGTTTTATGCAAGGGAATTACTTTGTTCCTTTCTCCTTGAAAATAACCGGAATGCCGTTATAATCACGCCAGCCAGGCAGATGCCGGCAGCAGTAAGGTAAACGGCTCTCATTCCATAAATGAAAATGTCATTTTTACCTTCCACAAAATCCGTTACCCGGTAACCTAACCGGCTGCTCATACAGCCGTATAAAAGTGTGGTTGCCAAGGTAATGCCACAGATCATACCCAGATTACGTACGAAAGCACTGATACCTCCGCCGATTCCCAGCTTATTTTTAGGAAGTGTTGACATAACCAGGGAAGTATTCGGTGACTGAAATAAACCATTACCCAAAGACATGAGGGCAACAAAAATACCCATGGCTATATAAGAGGGATGTTCGTTTAAGGCAGACATAAGCAAAAGCCCCAGGCTTGTCAGGCTAAGCCCGGCTAAGGTTAGAACTTCGGAACCGATTTTATCGGATAAAAATCCGCTGATGGGTGCCGTAAGCGCTAAAACCAATGGATAAATGGATAAAAATGCACCGGCCTGTCCGGGGGAAAAAATCAGGATATCCTGTAAATAAAACGGCATGACGATATTGGAACAGAATATGGCTACAAAGCTGATAAAACTGCACACAATACTGACGGAAAACCATTTGTTCCGAAAGAGCTTTAATTCCAGCAGCGGCATTGCCGTTTTATTTTCAACCTTAAGGAAAATAATAAATAACACGAAAGTGATAACCAGGCTGCCCCAAACCATGGGAGAGCCAAAGCCCACACTTTGTACTTGTCCTAAAGCGGCAAATAAAAGGACTATGGCGGCAATAAAGAGGACTGCCCCTAAAAGGTCTACCTTTTCATCAGTTCTTTGTCCTGCACGGGGCAATAATTTTACGCCCAGCAGTATTACTATAATACCCACAGGTACATTTATCCAGAAAATATATTCCCAGCTGGTATAAGCTACGATAATACCGCCCAGGGAAGGCCCTGCCAGGGAACCTAAAGCCACAAAGGTTCCGGATAAACCTAAAGCCCGGCCCCGTTCTTCCGGGGGAAAAACCTGGGTAATAATACCCTGGCTGTTAGCCATCATACCGGCGGCCCCGACTGCCTGGATGATTCTTGCAATCAGCAGGATACTGAAAGAATAAGTAACACCGCAGAGAAAGGAACCAACCGTAAACAAGGCAATACCAAACAAAAATATACTGGTTTTCCCCCATATGTCCCCAAGCCTTCCGAAAAGCAGCATGGTAGCGGATATGGCAATGAGATAAACACTTACCACCCAGGCGATGGCACCGGAGGTGACATTCAGATTTTTAGCCATGGTAGGCAATGCCACATTGACAATGCTTCCATCCAGTGCCGACATAAATATAGATAAAACAACGATTAATAAAATGCTCCATCGTTTTTTGGAAGGAGTTATGCTTTCTGTAGTTATCAAGACCATGTTTTTACCGTCCTTTTCTTTAAAGTTTCTTTTGTTCTGCCCTTATAAGTACTTTCTCCAGCATGGTATTAAGCGAGTCCTTTTCTTCCGGTAACAGATCTGCCGTAATATTGTCAATCCACATATTAATTTCTTTTTTTATGAGCGGAATGACATATTTGCCTTTCTCCGTGAGAAAAAGCCTGCAGGCCCGGGAATCCTGTTCATCATTTAACTTTTCCAGATATTCCAGTTCAATCAGCTTTTGGATGGTCCGTGTTGACAGGGCTTTGTCAACATTTACTTTTCTGCTTATCTTCTCTAAATTGATGCCTTCATCCTGCCATAAGGCAAGTAAAAAGGGATAGGTTCCGCTGCTTAAATGATAGGGTTTCAGTACTTCGTCCATATGGTACTGGGTAGATTTTGAAATATGTGAAATCCTCTTGGTTAATAGTTTGTTTTGATCCATAGGTACCTTCTTTCGGGGGTGCTTATATTTCGTTGACCTGTCAACCAGTATAGCTTACAATTAATTGACTTGTCAACCATATTTATCGTTAAATATTTATCAAATAATAGGCATGGACTTGCGGAAAATAGAATTATTTAATATTTTTATGTGTAAAAATTTCTGAAAAAAAGAATTGACATTTAGAAAATTTCATATATAATTTTCTTATGTCAAAGGCGATGTATCTTTATGTGTAAAAACATAAAAGTATGTCGTCTATTTTTTTACCAAAAAACAAAGAAAGGGTTGTATAAACTATGGAAATTAATTTAGCAAACAGTGCATTTGTAATTATGAGTACAGCATTTGTTTTTCTTATGACACCGGGGCTGGCACTATTTTACGCCGGAATGGAGAGAAGAAAAAATACTTTGAATACCTTGATGTCATGCTTTTTTATATGTGGAGTGGGTTCCGTATTATGGGTAGTAATCGGGTATTCCTTAGCTTTCGGAGCAGATCACGGCGGAGTGATCGGCGGCTTGGGAAATATGTTTTTTAATGGAGTCGGGGCAGAACCAAATGAAGCTTATGCAAGTACGATTCCGGAAACCTTATTTGCAGCCTTTCAGATGATGTTTGCAATTATTACACCGGCCTTGATCTGCGGTTCCATTGCAGGCAGAATGAAATTTAAGGCATTGTTCCTATTTATCATCTGCTGGTCAATTATAGTTTATTATCCTTTGGCTCATATGGTATGGGGGGACGGAGGATTTTTAAGGGAACTTGGATCAGTTGATTTTGCCGGAGGAAATGTAGTGCATATAAGTTCCGGTATATCAGGTTTGGTTGCCTGTATTATGTTAGGTAAGAGAAGAGAATACGGAGTGGTTTCCTACAAACCCCACAATATACCTTTTGTTATAATCGGTGCCGGCCTGCTTTGGTTTGGATGGTTTGGCTTCAACGGCGGAAGTGCATTGGCAGCAGACGGTTTGGCAGTCCATGCATTGCTTACTACCAATACCTCCGCAGCTATGGCATTATTGTCCTGGATGTTATTAGAGAAGGTTATACATGGAAAGCCGACTGTATTAGGTGCAGCAACCGGTGCGGTTGTAGGGCTGGTAGCTATCACACCCGGTGCAGGATTTGTACCGATCTGGGCATCCCTCATTATTGGTGCGCTGGTAAGCCCGATCTGTTATTTTACCATGACGAAAGTGAAAGGCAAATTCGGGTATGATGATGCTTTGGATGCCTTCGGATGCCATGGAATCGGCGGTATCTGGGGCGGTATAGCGACCGGTTTATTCACACAAAAATCAATTAACTCCGTTGCACAATGGGATGGACTCTTCTTTGGAAGTACAAAATTGTTTGTTGTACAGATCATCAGTATTGTAATTACCATTGCATTTGCTGCCATTGCAACCTTTGTAATCTTATTTATACTTAAAAAATTCATGACAATCAGGGTAACTCCGGAAGAAGAAGCTCAGGGGCTTGATTTAACGGAACACAGTGAATTGGCTTATCCTTCATTTACAGGATTAGATTAAGAGGTAATATTCTGATTAGAGAGCGTGCCGTTACACGCAGATAGGAGTAAACGTGAAAAAGATAGAAGCCATTATCAGACCGGAAAAGTTAGAACCGTTAAAGGATGCATTACTTAAAATGAAAATTAATGGTATTACCATTAATCAGGTACTCGGGTGCGGAAAACAATATGGTTTTACCGAATATGTAAGAGGTAATACAATAATTATGAATACCTTACCCAAAATAGAAATTAAAATTGTAGTACCCGACGAAAGACTGGATGAAATTATCGATACCATAATTTCCGTTGCGGAATCCGGAGAATTCGGAGACGGAAAAATATTTGTATCGGATGTAATAGACTGTATCCGGATCAGAACCAGGGAACGCGGAAATAACGCGTTGTAATTGGAATGATAATTTTAAGGAAGAAGCTGTTGCAAAATATAAATATATCTTACTTGGGATACCCAAGCACGGTAAATTTATCATTTTGCAGCAGCCTCTTTTGGGATTAAAGTCCTCTGTTTATTAAATCATCAATAAATTACTGATGGTATTTAGTTCTTCTTTGCTGTATTTAGGAGCACATCGACTAATTTTTTATTTTTTATATCATGGAGTTTCTCATGAATATTAAAAACCTCTCTGCCGGAAGCCGTCAGGGTATAATAGATTTTCCTTTTTTATTATTTTCCAGGCGGTTTGCTTCGATCAGTCCTTTTTCCAGCAGTTTCACCATTATCTTGGATAACAAATAATTAACAAGCAGAAGTAAGCAATACGCTTTGGATTAACTTATCAAGGAACCTCCCGCCTTGTGGGCGGGAGGTTTATGAGTATGTAGCAAAGGAAAATGCGAATATCCGTTTTTAGAAGCTAAGGGGCAAGTTTTGCAGTCCATAATAAAACCTCATATCGAAGTCATAAAATATGCCGTTTATGCTGAACTTGAAATATTTCTTAAGGAATGAAAGTTAAAAATGTTAATATTGCGTATCCTTATATTCTCATTTATAATAAAAATAAATATCTTTCGGTTACGGCAAAGAAATCATTGAGGTATTAAACCTGGTGTTTCTGGATAACGGTTACGGTCCATAACGGATTCGAAGAAGGGCATATGTTTAAATAAAAAAATGGTTCGGTGTAAAGAAATATCTTTACACTGAAATTATGCCGCCATGGGCGGCGGAATGAGAGGTGTTTATGAAATTAATGATTGCATCCGATATACACGGATCTGCTTTTTATTGTAATAAGCTGCTCGAAGCATATAAGAGGGAAGAGGCGGACAAGTTGCTTTTATTAGGTGATTTATTGTATCATGGGCCGAGAAATGACCTGCCTAAGGAGTATGAGCCGAAAAAAGTGATCGAAATGCTGATTGGTATCAAAGAGGAGCTGCTTTGTGTCAGGGGCAACTGTGATACGGAAGTGGACCAGATGGTACTGGAATTTCCGATTATGGCGGAATACTGCATTCTTTATCTGGGTAACCGGATGATATTTGCAACCCACGGGCATAAATATAATCCGGCAGAGAGACCTATGTTAAAAGAAGGCGACATTTTGCTAAACGGCCATACCCATATTCCGGCATGTGACAGGATGGAGGATTTTATCTATATGAATCCGGGATCCGTTTCCATACCGAAAGAAAACAGTGCCCACAGTTATATGATTTGGGATAAGGAATTTATATGGAAAGACCTGGAGGGGAATGTATACAGGACAGAAAAACTGTAATAGAAAACGTGCGGTATACTGAATACGAGTTCCGAATTTTAAATAATTGGAATAATAAATAAAAATAAAAAAACCTTATGATAAATATGGAAAGTTCCGATATATATTACAGGACTTCAGGATGAAGCGCAGGTTTAAACCACGGAGGGTATTGCTGATTAGTTTTTAATTGGCAGTACTTTTTTATCTCGCGGGTATTAAGTCCTATGGCACAATTATGCCCGAAAGCTCCTAAAAAACGTTTCAGATAACAGGAAGGGAGGATAGAAAGATTAATACCGCTTGGACTTCATGAAGGAAAGCGGAAGGGTTCCGACTGACAGAGGAACCGGATATAAAATGGAAGAGAATAATCAATTTCGGAGAATTAAGCAGCTAACAAAAGAAGGTGGAGAGTAAATTATGCAGATATCAAATCAATTAATAAATAGTTTATTAGCAAATAATCAGGCCGCTAACAACAGACAGGGCCAGTCAGCCGATAAACAGGTTAACAGACCCGGTTTTGAGGATGTATTGATGTACCGGTTAAATACGGATAAATCCGGGGAAACTGCCAGACCAAGCGGTAATTATAATAAATCGGCTGTAGAGGAAGAGGAAAAAACTGCACCTTATTCTTATCTGGCTGATGATAACGGGATCATTAATTATGACGGAGTCATATTCCAGTGTGATTATGAACGTAATACCATAAGCCTTGGTGATATGAGTAATCCGGATGATATAATGACCATATCGTTAGCAGGCGGAGGCTTACTAAAGGTAAACCGTAATAATCTGGATGATCTGGCTAAAGCAATCGGAATGTTTTCGGCCCAAGATACCAAAAGGATTTTAGATGCCATAGCTACGGAGAAAAAAGTAAAAAGTAAGGAAAATGAGATTGATAAAGTTATAAATAAAACCTTTGAAAATATTTCAAATGAATAAGTTTCAACAAAATTGAGCCGAAAGGCTCTTTTTTGTGCATTGGGAAATTGCGTCCTGCTGCATAAAAGTCCGACCTGGCAAGGGGTGACACTCGTGCGAAAAGAATATGAAGGCTTTGCCGGCCGCTTTCGGCGCGAGAGTTTTCCTTGGTAAACTCTTTATTCTCCTTTATTATGGGATTTTGTTAAAAAAATATAGATTTATCTTCCAATATTTCTGTTTTTCCTATACAATGTAGTTTATCGTGAGAGAAAAAGACATACATGGCTGCGAGGAGGAACGGATCATGGAAATAAGTAATCTGATTAATTTACAGGGAATGTTGTTTTTACTGGTTGCGGTAGGAGTTGTTTTAAGAAAGGCCAATATACTGCCGAAACAGGGGACTGTTATTCTCACGGATTTAGTCATTTACCTGGTGCTTCCATGCAATATCATTCATTCCTTTTTTATTAAATTTAACTTTGACGTATTAAAAAATTTTTTAATTATACTGTTGATATCCTGCTTCATACAATTTGGCTGTCTGTTACTAAGCAATACGATGTATCGAAAGCAGAAACAAGGCATGAAGAAGGTATTGCAGTACGGGACAGTATGTTCCAACGCGGGTTTTATGGGAAATCCCATTGCAGAGGGGGTTTTTGGAGCACCAGGCCTGCTTCTGGCTTCTATTTACCTGATTCCTCAGAGAATCGTCATGTGGTCGGCCGGTATTTCATATTTTACGGAAAGTCCGGACCGGAAAACCGTAATAAAGAAAGTAATTACACATCCCTGTATTGTAGCCGTGTACATAGGCATGGTGATAATGATCTTTAACCTGTCCCTTCCGCTTTTTTTGGAAAACACCATAAAAAACATAAGCGGGTGCACAACTGCTTTATCCATGACCCTAATCGGCACCATATTGGCGGAAGTCAATGTGAAAACTATTATTAATAAAACAGTTGTCTATTATGCTTTTATCCGCCTGATCCTGATTCCGCTGTTGGTTCTGGCGGGCTGCAGATTATTCCAGGTCAATTCCCTGATAACCGGTGTTTCGGTCCTTCTTGCCGGAATGCCGGCAGGCAGTACGACCGCGATCCTGGCGGCAAAATATGACGGCGATTCGGTCTTTGCCACCAAATGTGTCGTATTTACCACCCTGGTTTCCCTCCTTACAATACCTATATGGTGCATGGTCCTGTAATACATAATTTTTTGTGTCTCACACAATATTCAGTTTTTGTTTAACCTTACAAGTAAGTCCCACTCTTCTTAACAGAGGGTAAGCGGTGGGTTAGGGACTTAACTTTTCACTCGAAGTTCATGCTAAGCTCATGCTCCGACTGAAATACCTGCGTAGCAGGTATAAGGTTATGAGCAAGTAGCGTAGCGGACCTGGTATCCGCTTTGACTTAGAAAAGTATTCTTATTATGAATAAGTTCCGGTAATTTGATTTTAGCATGGGTCAAAAGAAAACCCCCTTATTACAGCAATATTGTCTGTAAGAAGGGGGTTTCGCTTTTATCGGGAAAATATTTTCTTTCCTATATCAATAAAGAGAAATGGTATCTTTATCCATATTCGTAAATGTGCTGTTTTCTAAGAAACTTTTCAGAGTATTTCCAGTATAGGAAATATAACGGTCGGGAGTATTTACATAATTATTTTCTAATTTAAAATTGTCGATATCCGCTTCTGTATCCGTTATATATATTCCATCTTCATCATTGGCGTATTTACCGTATATTTCATTGGAATTAATTGTTATGGAATTAATCCTGGAGGTGAAAATACCTCTTTTTTTGTAGTTTTTAATAGTATTTTCCGCAACGGTCGTTTCGTCGCTTTCGCTGTATATGGCAATACCGTTGCTGTTTGCCGAAGTAATGGTATTAGCTGTAATGGAACAGGTATTACTCATATTATACAGAAAAATACCATCCTTAGCAGGAGATGTTATTGTGTTTTTGTTGATTACCACGTCTGTGGAAGCAGATAAACCGATCCCGCCTGCAGGGGTGTTGGCAGCGACACCGGTCTGTGTCAGCTCATTACCGGTAATCTGTGAAAAATTGCAGCCGTTAATAAGATATATGCCGCTGTTGCCCGTACATTTTATGATATTATTGTTAATGGTGCTCTTAGGAGAATATTGCATCAAAATACCGTAACGCTTTGTATCGGTAAGGTTGTTATTCTCTATGGTTACTCCGGACAAAGGACGCTGCAGACCGCCCATGACGCGGATGGCCTCTCCGTAGGAGTAGGTTGAACCGGATTTATACTGTACTATATTAAATATGGAGTTATTTTTAATAACAATATTGTAATCGGTTGGGAGCGGTTCTTTTACGGTGTCCTTCAGTGCTTCCAGGTAGTGATTCTTTTCGTTGCTGATTTTGGTATATACCAGGACGCCGACACCTGCATTATGTATTTTATTATTACTGATTACCGTATCTTTATAATTATATATTTTAAGTGCGGCTTCTTTGATATCATACAGGTTATTGTTGGTAATCGTAATGTTTTTATGAAATACACCCTTTATGGAAGTATGGGAGCCGATCGCTCTCGGAAAATCATAAATATCACAATTGGTTATTTTTACTCCGTCACAGGGTAAGTCATCATAAAGAATTTTGGATGCCTGCATGGACGGAACGATAACATTGTCATGTACAATATCAAGCTGTATGGCCTCTTTGGGCTTAGTACCCAGATAACCATATAAAGTACAGTTTTCTATAAGGCTGTCTTTTACTCCCGCAAAGGTAATCAGATGGCTGTTCTCCGGAACATTACGGATCGTCGCATCCCTGACGGTAATGTTGGTTGCGTGAATGAACCGGAAACTTTCCGTACCCTTATTTTTTCTGGAAACATTGGCAGAATCCCAGATACCGCCGGATATGGTAATATTCTCAGCACTTGTATAGCCGCCCTTATCGTTACTAAGATCATTGGTAATCATGGCACCTTTTTGGTGATTTTTAGTGAATTTCGCATTTGGGTCAGCAAGGACGGTAGTGTTGCTGAAAACAACTAATTCATTTTTCAGATCATAATCCCCTGCAGGAATTTTTACAGTTAATTTGTAATTACCTTCTTTATTATAATTAAGGAGTCTCTGCAGTTCGGCTGAGGAATCTCCTGAATTTGCGGTAATTACCATGTTCTCCCTCGTTTGTTCCGCATCTGCCTGAATCGTCCGATTAAATAAAAGAAATACTGAAAATACTAAAATAAAACCATAGAATAATTTTTTGTTCATTGCAATCCCTCACACACGCTGCCTCATAATATAGATAACTAGCGCTTTTAATCCATTTTGTCTCTTGTTTACGGATATAAATTTACACTGCCTTAATTTATATCTTTATTTCACCATGTTCTAGTTTACCCTATTATGACTTCAATGTAAACAAAATCAGGAAAAAAATATAATATTATTTAAATTTTGTAAAGTTCTTATATAATTCTGGTAAAATCCATGTATTCGTTGGGCAAAGTAAAGGTTATTATATTGTTAAAGAAGCTTTCGCCGTGTCCATAATTGATATTTTCAGTATAATCCTTTATGATAGATGCAGACGGGTTTGATGTGCCGCAAGGAAATCAGGATATGTAAAAGTCGGGGAAGTTAATTTCCGCAAGGGATTATTTTATCTGTATGAGAAAGTTTTAAACGCAGGATAAATAAAATTTTAAATCAACACTCCTTTTGGGGTGTTTTTTTATACAATTGGAAAATACGTCCTATTAGCACCGATCTGGTCAATGTCTGGAATGCCTGGAATATATCATGCATAATATTAATCAGATAACTACCAATCAGTTTTAATCCGTTCAGGGAAACTTAACCGTCAACAGTAAATATAATTTTTTAACCTATCAAGGAAATCTTGTGCCCTGCCGGTGAAAATCAAACTTAGTTATTCAGCGGAGGCGGGGCCTGCGTTGAAATAGCAGCAAGCTGTGCAATAGGTTAGCGCTACAAAAAAAGCGGAATTCGAATATCCGCTTTGGCTCCAGGGATTGGGATATTGGATTGGTTTTGATAAGGAGAAATAAATATGAAACAGGGAAGATATCTTAAATTAGTCAATAATACGCCCTACGACTGGGTAAAGGCGGCCGGTCATTCCCATGAAATGCTCATCTTTAATTTACCGGGCAGGATCAGGGCGGGAACTTCAGCTTCCGTATATGTGGAATGGGAAGTTGGGGAAAAGAATTATAAGGGCAAAAATATCGGAGATGCAACCTACTGTCTGGAAGGGACAACAGATATATTCCAGGTGCAGGCAAAAGGGGATGAAAACAACGTTATTCTGCTGGTTTACTGTGAGAATCTGATCACCGACAGCAGCAGAAAAGGAGAGAGTATACCACTGGACTTAAATCCATACGGGGATGCAATATTCATACTGTTCGGAACTCATGACAATTATTATTTGATTGATGAGGAATCCAATGTAGTAACGGAATCCCTGCAATCATACGGGGAGACAGAATTGAACAACCGGGTAGGGCTTTTAGAAACGGGATATAACGCAGAAAATGCCTATTGGGAAGCAGAAACGGGAAGTGTAAGTAATATAAATAATCTTTATTTCCCGGGAGATAAAAAATGGATGACTTGTCTTGTGGAAGTGAGGGGAACGAAAAGGAACCAGAACTTTTTCATCCAGGTTAAAGCAGATGGGAAAATAGTAGCGTCGGAAGAATTCAGTCTGAAAGAAAATGAAATCCGGGTCATTGAAAGAAGTATACATAAGGCCTGCAGTATTGATGTGACAGGCCGGCTTAAATCAGACGGTTCCGGAACGGCAGGAGGAAGTATCTACATTACCTGTGTTTTTGATCCTGAGGAGCAATATAAAAGTGAATCCATAATCTGGAGTGCGATGACGGAAGGAATCAGCAGTATCGATAATCTATGCCTGTATGCCGCCCAGGTATGGGAAAAATGCGAAATCCACATTGACAGTTTTGAAAATAAAAATACCGGCTGTATGATTACTTTGATTACGAACGGAGAAATATTAAAAGGCGGCAGGATAGACTGGATGGAGCTTAACAGTGCCCAGTCCAGGACATATTCTTTTGAGATCCATAAAAAAGTTCCTTTGTTGGCAGCAGGCTATATCTCGAATCCGGCCATAATCGGCGGAGGAGCCAGTATAACCTTAACGGGTTTCTATAAATAAAAGGGTGGGAATATGAATGATAACAAATACATGAAAAATATATTATGGGCAGCCTCAAAACTGGCCTACAGTATCGTAGACGGTAAGCTTCCCGGGGATTATAAAACCAGATTGGATTATGAATACGGGGACGTAAAAGGGAATTGCTATCAGAGGGCGGAATTTACGGGGAATGTCTGGTCCTGTACCGGAGGAATCGGGAGCATTCATGCCGGTTTAGTCGGTATTTCCAAAGCCGGGATCATTATTGCCCTCCGTGGAACCGATGGAAATGAAACGGAGACAGGGAACTTCCTGGATTGGGTGAATAATTTTCTGGCAATTCAGGTTCCCTTTGCTCCTTATGGAAAAGGGAGTGTCCATCTGGGCTTTTTTAATGCGGTACTTAGCATTAAGGACGAAATTATATTAAAAACGCAGGAACTGCTGCTTCTGCAGGAGAATAACGGAGAAGTTCCTGCAATCTATATCACCGGGCACAGCAAGGGAGGCGCCATGGCATCGATTATGGCTAAAATACTGGAGCAGCACATGAATAACCAAATTACAGTGTATACCTTCGGTGCCCCAAGGGCAGGGGACAGTATTTTCAGAAAGTATTATCAACTCACCCATTACCGGTATGAATCCTTTCTGGATATTATCTGTCACCTGTCTTTTTCACAGCAGGAATTAGAGTTGATCCCAAGGCTTGGAATTCTGTATGATGTATTTTCTGCCATATTGGTTTTTCCGCCCTATGCTTCTCTGGGAACCGGTATCTGCATCTATAAACCCCGCGGGAATTTCGGACTGCTTCCCTGGGATACGGACAATGCCCTGGAGGAAAAACTCAATTCCTTCTGTGCGGTTGAACAAGTTGCGCGAAGCGGTGAGTTTGAGATCTTTGCAGATGTCCATGAATATGATTATTATTAAGGCTTGAAAGGAGCAGTTACCGCTAAAACGGTACTGCTCCTTATCAACTTAAATATTTTCAACTGTTAAATAACTGTCATAGGACTGTAACAAAACTGTGACATAAGAAGCCGAATTATATGAGGTAATAACAACAATATACCGAAAGGAGTATAAGCTCATGATTAATTCAGTTAGTTCCGGTTCGAATTATTGGTATCAGCAGACCGGGAACAGTACCTTAAGACAGTTGATTGAGGCTGCAAGGCTTAAGGAAGCCTCCCTTTCAGAGGAATCCCAGGACGAAGTCCCGGAAACTTCCGATTCCGGGAGCAAAACATTATCCATTGAAGAACTTATGGGAATGATGCAAAACTGCGCTGCATCGGCATCGATGTCGGCAGAAAATGAGGAAGCCTCAGAGGAAAGCGAAATCAGTGCCATCGATGCGGATGGAGATGGTACCATATCAGCGGATGAATACGAAACTCTCATATCCCGGCTGGATATCCAGGATGCTCTAAGTGCGGAGGAATTTTTTACACAGTATGACACCAATGAGGACGGTGAGATCAGCAGTGCCGAATTAAATGCCAAAGACGCAGACGGGCCCAGGATGCCGCCGCCCATGGGACCGCCGCCGGAAGAAGCCCAGGGGTTACCTTCCGGCATCGATACGGATGGGGACGGAAGTTTATCTTCGGATGAATACGAGTCCATGATATCACAGCTCGGTATAGAGGATGCCCTTAGCGCGGTTGATTTCTTCTCCCGCTATGATACCAATGAAGACGGTGAAATCAGTGCCGATGAAATTGCTGCCATGAAGGACAGCGCGGTAACAAACGCAACAGCGGAACAGAAAAACCTCTCTGCCAGTATGATGCGTGCTTATGAAACGAACTATCAATATATGTTTGATGAGGAAAGCAGCTATTTGAACAGTATAGCATAAGCCATTTAAACAGATCTCATCCTTTCTTGCACGGGAAGGATGAGATTTTTGTAGACTATCAAATATATTGTGCTATACTTATACTGATAATCCGGAGAAAAATTGATGAATACAATTAATATAAATATTGATTGATAAAGGTGGTTTTATGCTGCAGGATAAAAGAATTTTATTGGTAGATGATGAACCTAAAATCAGGATACTCTTAAATGATTTTTTACAGAAAGAGGGTTATGGGGTAATGGAAGCCGGGGATGGAAGACAGGCCTTAGAGATCTTTCACAGCAGGGGAAATGAAATTGATTTGATTCTCTTAGATGTAATGATTCCTGAATATGACGGCTGGACGGTCTGCAGGGAAATCAGAAAGTCCTCGGATATTCCCATTATCATGATGACTGCCAGGAGTGAAGATTTTGACGAGGTACATGGATTTGAAATCGGAGCCGATGATTATGTGAAAAAACCGGTTAAACCCACCGTTCTGGTAGCAAGGATACAGGCTTTTTTCAGAAGGCTTGATAAGGAAACCGGAAGAAAGAAGAGGCTGGTATTTGGCGAGCTGGAAGTTGATGATAACAGCCATGTTGTAAAAATCTGCAATGACGAAATCAACCTAAGCCCCACAGAATACAGTATCCTTTTGGTTTTAATAGAAAATAACAAAAGAATTATATCGAGGGAACAACTTTTAAAACAGGTTTGGGGATATGATTATTACGGAGGTTTAAGGACTGTGGATACCCATATTAACCGTCTGCGTATAAAGCTTGGGAAAAAAGGGGATGCCATCTCCACAATAAGGGGTTTCGGTTATAAGTTTGAAGGTTAATTATATTGAGTGAGGCTGTATCACCTCTGCAGGAGCTGTGATACATTACGGGAGCTGACATGCACAGATCAATTCGTTTTAAACTTTTTATTTATATGCTGTCTACAATTATATTATTTGCCGTTCTTTTATTTGCATTCAACACTTTTTTTGCTGAGAAGTACTACATATATAACAAAAAGCATACACTGATAAAATGCAGTGAAGAACTGATGGAACTAATGGGGAATAAAACTGCAAAAACAGATTTTTCAGATGAAAACCTGGGTTATGGCATTAATGCCATCGAAAAAAGGATCGGAGGAACCATAGTTATCGGCAATACGGAAGGCGATATTTATTACCCTCTTGTGAACAGGCATAATGATCCTATCCCCGGTTTGCCTCATAATGATATCATAGCGCCTCCTCCGCCGAAGGATTTTAATGAAAGGGAACAGTATAATGACAATGCCTTTTTCATTATCACAAAAGACCCGAACTTTGAAATTAATACCTTGAGATTTCAAATACGGCAGGAAAACGGAATCCAATTACTGATCTGGGTTCCCATGGCTGAGATATCGGAGAATGCGGCCTTGTCCAATAATTTTACCATATTGGTGGGATTTATTACGGTATTCCTGACGGGTATCCTGACGGTGCTGATTTCGGACCAGTTTACAAAACCGATTAAAGAAATGAATAAGCTTACCGGGCAAATGTCAAAGCTTGATTTTTCGGAAGCCTTAAGTGTTAAGAGCCGGGATGAACTTGGCGAACTATCCCAGAGTATTAACCAGCTTTCAAAGAACCTGGACAGTACAATTAAGGAACTGAATTATAAAAATAAGATGCTGGAGCAGGATATTACCCATGAAAGACAATTGGACAAATTACGGAAAAAATTCGTATCCGATGTATCCCATGAATTAAAGACACCGATTTTTCTGATACAGGGCTATGCAGAAGGCCTGAAAACAAATATAGCAAAAAGTGAAGAGAAAAAGGAATTTTACTGTGAGGTCATCATGGAAGAAGCCGATAAGATGGACGTATTGGTAAAGGAACTCCTGGACTTATCCCATGTTGAATCCGGAATGTTTACGGTTAATAAAACAGAATTTGAATTTACGGCGCTGCTTAATGCAGTTTTATCCAAATATGAGCAGGTGTTCACGGAAAAAGGATTTCAGGTGACAAGAAAAATCCAGGAAGATATTATGATTTATGCAGATAAGGTACGGGTCGAGCAGATTGTTGCAAATTACATCAATAATGCAATTAATTATGCGGACGGGAATAAGATAGTCCGGATCACCCTGGAAAACACAGGGGAAGCAGTCCGCTTGTCGGTTTATAATTCAGGGCCTCCCATTCCTGCTGATTCCTTAGAAAAAATATGGACAAGCTTTTATAAGGTAGATGAAGCAAGAACAAGAGGGTTTGGAGGAACCGGTCTGGGACTTTCTATTGTACGTGCCATCCAGGAAGCCCATGGTAATACATATGGTGTACGGAACCTGGAGAATGGTGTTTTATTTTGGTGTGAATTTACCTGAGAAAGCATTAACAAAGTTCCCGCCAGGGTCTTATTTACGGATAGTTTGTCTGCTTTTATCGAGGATCTCGCGAAAGGATAATCTCTGTCATAAGTCCTTTGTAGTTACTTATTTTGTAGTTGATGCTGGTTTATATGGGTACCATTTAAAATGTCTTTTTAAGAAAATTGAAGTAAGGAGGGCTGTTCTTAGGACAATCCTCCTTACTTTATGTTACTTTTTTTAATTGGAAGGCAAAGTTTTATAAACCAATCGACAGCTTTCGCATAAGATAAACAATGACGAATAAATAGAGGATTTCTTATGGGAATATTAATGATTGTCTTTCTGACATTAGCGGCAACTGCCGACAGTTTTATAATTGCTTTTAACTATGGGATTAAAAAAGTTATAATCAGCAATTCTTCCAATTTCTTCATTTCAATTCTTTGTCTTTGCGGAACCCTGCTTTCCATGTTTATAGGAAAAACACTGGGCGGCCTTGTATCCGTACATTTAGCGGATATTATTGGCAGTATTGTACTTATAGGTCTTGCAGTATATATGTTATATAATACGTTCCATACCGGTAAAAATGAAACTCAGCCCTATACGAAAGACCCCTCTGCCGTCGATAAAGATGATTCTAAAGTAATTGAGCTAAGGGAATCATTACTGATCGGCATATTGTTAAGCATAAATAATATGGGGATGGGAATCGGAGCCGGTATTGCAGGTATGCCTGTTTCCATTACACCTGTAATTTGTGCCGCTGCAAGTTTTATTTTTATAAAAATAGGTTGTGTATTTGGCAGACATATTACATCCCTAAAACTATCAAAGGTGTTAGAAATAATATCTGCCGTTTTGGTATTGCTGTTAGGCATTCTGGGTTTCTTTAATAATTAGGTTTAAAAATTAAGAAAAGTGAACTTTTACGTATCTGGCATGAATACCGCGAGGTTTTTTCTGTGACTTCGCTCCGTACCAGCCGCAGAAAACCCGATTTAACACGGGCGAAATTATGCATCATGCATAATTCCTGTGCATAAATTGTTACAATTCAACCAAAAGCTGCCTGTAATATAGTTGATAATTGGAAAGACCTATCGGTTCCAGTTAATATGAAGATAGGAAATATCCTGTTTCTCTCTTTGATTTACATCAACTTTACTTTCTTGCAACAAAAAAATTACAGATTTATGATAGCACAACAGGGAGAATTTTTCTAAACTTGAAATGCATTCCATTTCAGGCAATGTAAGGACACAACAAGATTGGTATCATGAAAAAAAAGGAGGCATTATGAATAATAAGAAGGCTAGAATACTGGCTGGAATGGTGGCCGCAGCCGTATTGTTAACCAATGTAAATTTGGGCGGATTCAGGTTAAACGAAACATCTAAAGCATATGCAGCAGAAGCTTTTTCCGGTGAAGAAGATTATGCAGGCTATGTGGATCCCTTTGTCGGAACGGACGTTGATTTCGGACAGCTGTTTCCGGGGGCGGTATCACCCAATGGACTTGTTAAACTAAGTCCGGATACTTATCCCCATAATACGGATGATCATGCAGGATATGATTACAGCAAAACCCAGATAGAAGGATTTTCCCATACCAGAATTGAAGGAGTCGGCGGACAGGGAGCAGGCGGGGATATTTTAATAACACCGACTTACGTCCGGTACGACAGTAAACCAACGGCAGCCTCCAGGGCACAAAGCTACAGCCATGATAACGAGTCTGCCTCACCCGGGTATTATTCGGTGGAACTTACCCCGAAAACAGGAACGGGGACAAATTATAAAGAGGATACCGGGATTGGAAAAATGAAAGCGGAATTAACTGCCAATACCAGGACAGGCTATCATAAATATACTTTTCCCCAGGATGGGAAAGTATCTTTAGTGGTGGACCTCAATTATACTTATCACGGAACCGATATCCGGAATGCGGTGATGGAGGCGGAGCAGACGGGCGGTACTACTGCCATTTCAGGCAGATTCAGCGGAAGAAACGTCTCAGGACACGGTAAATATACCATGTATTTCTATATGGAGACAAGCCAGCCGGCTGAGGAAGTGAAAACCTGGCTTAATTCCGCTTTGACAGAAGATCAAAGTCAGGAGGGAAACGATATTGGGGCTGTTTTATCCTTTGACGTACAGGCATCAGCACCGCTGGAAGTAAAGGTCAGTGTTTCGCCGGTGAGCAGTGCACAGGCGAAAAAGGATATGTATAAAGATATGGCAGACTGGGATTTTGATTCGGTTTGTGGTGATGCCAGGGCAGCCTGGAATGATGTACTTGGAAAAGTAAAAGTAGAGAATTCCGCTGCCAGTGATCCGGACGGAAGACTGAAAAAATTATTCTATACCCATTTATATCATATGTTTACAACCCCGGTAAATGCCACAAGTACGGATAATACTTTCCGGGCAACCGATTTAAAAATTTACGAAGCAGATGATTATACCCATTATGATTCCTGGACCTTATGGGATGATTTCCGGAAATATCCCATTATCGGGCTGGTTCTTCCGGAAGTGTATAAGGATTATATCCGTTCCATAGCCAACACCATGGAATATGGAATCGGTACCTGGGGTTTGGATACCCAGACAGTACCGACGGTCCGGACCGAGCATGCAGTTGCACTTTTAGCTGACGGAGCGGCAAAGGGGTTTGATGATATTGACAATTTGGAAAGTGCTTATGAGACTGCAAAAGACATAGCAGCCGCTGCGGTAGACAGTACGGCTGAAAGGCTGGGATATATCCGGGGAAGGGTAGATAAAACCGTTGAAGCTGCCTATGATGACTGGGCCATATCCTTATTGGCAAAAAATCTGGGCAATACGGAAGATTATAATAAATACCTCAGACGTTCCTTCTTTTATAAAAACTTATATAAAGAGGATGCCGTTACGGCCTCCGTTAACGGAACAGATATAACCATGGGCTTATTATGGCCGAAAGATGCAGGCGGTAATTTTATAAGTGCCGATCCGGAAGCCTACGGCAATAACGGTTTATATCAGGGAACCCTGTGGCAGTATACCTGGTGGGATTCCAATGATGTAAACGGGTTATTGGATTTAATCGGCAGTAAGGAAAAGATGGCACAGGAATTACATTATCTGTTTGGAATGCAGGAGCCGGATAACGGAAAACGTATGTTGCATACCAATTCCAATGAAATTGATTTACATACACCATATTTATTTAATTTTGTCGGGGAACCCTATAATACCCAGTACCTGGTTAGACAAATTTATACGGGAAAAACCTGGAACCGCTACAGCGGGACAGGAGAATACAATCCTCCCATTTATGACTATGTCTACAAACTGGCTCCCCAGGGATTTTTAGAGACCATGGATGATGATGCAGGAACAATGGCGTCCATGTATGTAGCTGCTGCCATGGGATTATTTCCAATGGCTCCGGGGGATACAACCTACCAGATCGGAACTCCTTTTTTTGACAGAGTGACAATTGATGTTGGAAACGGGAAGCAGTTCGTAATTGAAGCGGATCATGTATCTTCCGATAATTATTATATCCAGTCCGCAGCCTTAAATGGAAAAAGTTTCAACCGGACCTGGATTGATTATGAGGAAATTATCCGGGGCGGTACCTTAAAATTCCAGATGGGTCCTTCGCCTTCTGACTGGGCAGCGGATGGGGTGACTGCATTATCCTCCTCCGACCTTGCAAATACGAAAGTCTACGATACCAAAGATGTGCTCAGTTATTCCGCAGCAACAATCTTTGAATCTGACGGAAATGACGGTTCCGTTGATGACACCATTACAATCTCCCTGCAAAATACGGATGCGGTTCTGGTGGGAGAAGAGAATGAAGATTTCATCTCCTCAGGGAAAGTGACGGTAAACAATGTGCCGGAAGGGCTTGCCCCAAAGGCTGAAAGACTAGATGATACGAGCCTGCGGATAAGCTTTGGGGGAAATGCGGTCAATCATAACACGGAAGACAGTATCGGTGATTTATCGGTCCGGCTTGAGGATTCTTTATTCAGTAAAGCCATTTCAAGCAAGCGGAAAGATAAATCAAATATTAAAATCATGTTCCGGGATGATTCCATTACCCTGGATAAAGACCGGTTATATGAATCTGACCGGAATGACGGTACCTTGGAAGGGACTGTTACCGTCAGCTTATCAGGTACCGGTACATTTGACGGCGATACAGGGGAAGATTTTATTGCGGAAGGGAAACTGTATTTATCGAATCTTCCTGCCGGATTATCAGCCAGTGCGGTGAAAACGGGAGAGAAACAGCTTAAACTAAGCATATCCGGACAAGCGAAAGAAAATGATGCCGATGTGGATGATTTGGGAATTACCTTTGAAGATTCGGCATTTTCAGGGGCTGAAGCTTCCGGAATCAATGGTTCAAATTATGGCGGCATGAAATCCCTTGTACTTGATTTTGCTCCGAACTGGGAGGAGCGTTTGGCAAAAATTATAGAGGAAGGCAGACAGGTCAGCCCGTCCGAGGTTACAGCCAGCAGCTTTTCCGTTTTAGAGGAGGCTTTGGAAGACGGACAGGAGCTCCTTGATGAGGGCGGGGCGTCGGAAAGTGAGCTCCGGAAGGCCTATGATGCAATCGTCCAGGCCCTGGATAGCCTGGTATACAGCCAAAGCGGGTTAAAACAGCTGGAAGCAGAGCAATATACCATATGGTCGGGCGGAAATGATTTAAAAACAGAAACGAGCCAGGACAGTAACGGAGTTTCCCTGGGCAATCTGGGAGGAACCTATGACGGAGCCTGGATCGGGTTTGAAAAATTAAACTTCGGTAACGGCAATATAGCTTCCTTTACCGTCCGCTATGTGAATAACAGCAGCCGCTGCACTACGGACTCAGCCATGGAAATTCATTTGGGGAGCCCCGATGGGGAACTGCTCCAGACAGTGCTTTTAAGTACAAGCGGAAGCAATTGGAATGCGTATACCACAAAAACGGTAGAACTGGATAATCCTGAAAAACTCACCGAAATCGCGGATGTTTATTTTGTACTAAGGGGCACCGGGGCGGTGGGCGGCGGCTCCGGGCAGGTTTTTGTCGCAAATCTGGACTGGATGAAATTTAATGCAGCCACCACATATGGAATTTATCAGGCGGAAAATTATTCTTCCTGGTCGGCAGGAAATCTGAAAACAGAATCCAGTACGACAAGCGATGGTGAAAGTCTGACCAATATCGGCGCTACGTATGACGGAGCCTGGATATCCTACAAACAGATATTATTAAACGGGGAAGGACTTGGTAAAATTGCCGTCCGTTATGCAGGCAATACCGGCCGGTGCGGAGCAGATGCACGAATTGAAATTCATCTGGATTCGCCGGAAGGAAAATTGCTTGATACGATTTCCATACCGCCGACGAATCCGGACTGGTCACATTATGTAACTGCCGAGAAAGAACTGCCGGAAAAAGTAACCGGTTTGCATGATATATACCTTGTTATGCGTGCGTCGACAACCGGTTCCAATCCTTATGTGGCGAACCTGGACTGGTTTTCTTTTATGGAGGCGGAAAGTGACAGTATCGATAAGTCGGAATTACAGTCCCTGTATGATTCTTATGCGGAGCTGTTAAATCAGGAAGAACAATATGAAGCGGTCTCATTTACTGCTTTTAAAGAAGCTATGGCTCATGCAAAGGAAGTACTTGATTCCGCCCTGGCGGCACAAGAAGAAGTGGAACAGGCCATTGCATTCTTACAGGAAAAGAAAGGGGCACTGATTGCTTTAAATCCGCCGGGAGAGCCTGTAATTACACCGGATAGCATCGTTTTCGATAAATATAGGGATTCCATGGATTATGGGAACAAAACAATAACAATTACAGAAGGTATTACCCTAACCGGCATAAATAATAGAACGGATACTCTATTCCCAGATGCCGACTATACGGTAACCGGCAGTGCGGTCACAATTTATTCCGTATATTTAGAGAAATTGGAAACAGGTACCACTAAATTATCCTTCCAATTTTCCAACGAAACTGCTAAAACATTAACAGTACTGGTAACGGATACCACGCCGGAAGAAGAAACGGATTCGGTTATCAGTCCGGTTAGTGCAGTATTTGACAAGTATAAAAAATCTGCGGATCATAAAGCTGTGGAGGTCACCATGACATTAAACGGGAATAGGTTAACCGGCATCAAAAACGGGGCGGCTATTTTAAGGGAAGATAAGGACTACACGGTAAGCGGCAGTGCGGTTACGGTACATACCTCTTATCTGGATAAACAGAAAAAGGGTACGGTTTATTTAACCTTTCAATTCAGTTCAGGAAAAGACAGTAGTTTGGCAGTCCGGATCGCAGATACAAAACCTTCCTCCGGTTCCTCCGGCGGTGGCGGTTCCACAGGTTCTAAAGGTTCTTCCGCAACTGCAAAGGAAAGGGAAATTTCTGTTATAACCGGTAACGGTACCTCCCCGTCAACGGCTGTACGGATTCCGGTTACAAGGATAACAGACAGGTACGGAACTACAAAAGATGTGATGCAGCTGGACGAAATCCAGGCTGACGGGATAATAAAAAATGTACTGGAAACAGGGAGTACTAAAGCGGTCATTGATTTAACCGGGATGGACTTAGAGAAAGCCGACAGTTCCCAAATATTGATTCCCAGGGCAGCGGCAGCTTTATTCGGGCAGAACGGCATTGCACTTGCCCTTGTAACCGGGCAGGCCGGTGCGGTACTGCCGCAGGAAACCATGGCAGGGACTGCCAATGATGTATATATTAATATTTCCGAGATCAAAGACGGCGGGCAGACAGAAAAATCGAAAGGACTTCTGTTACAGCTGGGAGGGGCAAAGATGCTGCATTCTCCAATCCGTATTGAAACCAATTATGCTTTAAAAACACAAATCACACTTCCGATAGAAAGCAGTGATCTTCCGGCCGATAACAGTCAGTTTAAGGAATTTACGGCTTCTTTGGCGGTGTTCGTTGAACACAGCGATGGGGAAAACAGGCTGCAGAAAGGGAATATTCAATATGACAATACCGGAAAGCCAACCGGAATATCCATATGGGCAGACAAATTCGGGACCTTTACTTTGGTAAAAACTACGTTTAACGGAAGTACCAGGATAATCAAAAATAAACAGCTGCCGGATAAAGAGCTGAATGTAAAGTTTAGTGGAAATCTGGAACCTAAGACAGTTACGGAAGATAATGTATATGTCCTGGATTCCAAAGGAAACAAGATGGATGTTACCATAGAGTGCAGGGAAAACAGCATTAAAGTGATACCGTTAAACGATTATACCCCCGGAGAAACTTACACATTTTATATTACGGAAAATGTACGGTATGAAACCGGTGTACCAATATATTCAGCACGCAGGTATGTATTTACCATAGACAATGTGCATTTAAGCGGTACCTTCGGTGGACAAAGATAGCTATATAGAAATAAAACCCAGGATAAATGCAAATCCGGAAATGCCAATCTGACGATTACGGAATACCCCATGATCATGGACGGTTATGGATTGAGGTTTATGTAGAATAAAAACACACCAAAGGAGCTGTTTCACATGACCCTGTCGGTTATAGTGAAACAGCTCTGTATATTTATAACCATTTATTGAATTTTATTTTACAAAAAATAAATGAAAATATTACCATACTGTAATTTATTATTTACTTTCACCTGATATACTCCATGCTGTGTTTGAAGATGAACGGAGACCGGAAGGATGAAAGAAACTTATGAAGTTTAGTCACAGAGGAATTAATATCTTAATAAATGCTGCCATCGTTTTGCTTATTATTTTAATAACCTGGAGTTTTCTGAATCAGGAAATCGGATATAAAAGATATGAAACGGCAACCCTTTCCTATAACAAAGCAAAGGTGCTGAAAATAAATAAACAGGAATTGGTCCTTGACGGTTCGGGGGAATATATAACCGGGTATCAGGAGATCAGGGTAAAGTTTGTAAGCGGGAAAGAAAAGGGAAAAGAAGTTGATATTGAAAATGCATTGACAGCCACCCATAATGTAATGGCTAAAACCGGACAGACGCTGATTATATGTTCCGATGTGCCTGAAAATGCAGAGAGTTATTATACGGTATATAATTATTACCGGTCACCGTTTATATGGCTTATTATCCTGGCTTTTCTTGGAATTATAGCTTTGGTCGGGGGCAAAAAGGGTATCAAAAGCGGGTTAAGCCTTTTGCTGACGTTTTTCCTGATCTTGTGTTACCTGCTTCCGGCAATATACCGGGGAGAGTCCCCTTTATTTTCAACGGTAATTACTGCTGCCTTAAGTACGGCTATATCCTTATATTATTTAAACGGATTATCTTATAAAACCCTGATCGGGATTCTCTCTACCACCATGGGAATCATTATTTCGGGAATTTTATTTTTTATCATATCAAAATTATTAACAATCAGCGGTTACCAGACAGACGAGGCAGAATCAATGATACTGATATCCCAGTCAACTGGTTTACAGATAAAAGGTATACTTTTTGCAGGAGTACTAATTGCTTCCCTGGGAGCGGTTATGGACATAGCCGTATCAATAGGCTCATCCCTTTATGAGATTTACATTCTGAATCCCGCTATTACCGGGAGGGAATTATTTAAATCCGGAATGAATATCGGTAAAGATATGATTGGTACCATGACCAATACCCTGATTCTGGCATATGCAGGAAGTTCCCTGATGACTCTTCTGATATTTATCTCTTATGGATTGCAATATCATCAGTTATTATCATCTGATTACCTGGCAATCGAACTTGGGCAGGCAATTGCCGGAAGCGCAGCGATAGTGATTACGATACCGGTGGCTTCTGCCTTCTGTTCCCTGGGTTACCCGCACTTTAACAAGAAGACCAGACATGATAATGGAGGACAATCATGAAGAAAATGAAACAATTTCTTTCACTGACAATGGCAGCGATTATGATATTTACGCCAATATCCGTTCCGCCGGTGAAAACAGAAGCAGCCGTACAGGATAAGACCGTACTGGCAGACAGTGAAACTACATGGAGATATCTGGATGATAATACGGATCCTGGAGAAGAACAGAATCCTGCATCCTGGACCTTAGATACTTATGATGACGGAAGCTGGAAGAGCGCGAAAGGAAGCTTTGGTGCCAAAGGTGGCAGTTCCAAAGACCTTGGAGGCGGGTTTGTAGCCGATAATCTTTTAAAACAGTATATCGACGGAACCACAACGGATATTCCGGCATATTTCTTCCGGACAACTTTTAACATTGACAGCCTGGAGGATTTTAAAGAACTGACAGGTGAGCTGCAGTACGATGATGCCGCAATTGTATATATTAACGGTGTTAAGGTTGCAGAGTTTGATGTTCCGTCCGGCGGATTTGAAAGCAATATGTCCTATGGCGGTTCCAATGATTCTAATCCAAGGACCGGAAATTTTACCATAACAAGTGATGAGGTGGCAACAGGTCCTGCCATAGTGACAGGTTCAGCCATTGAAGCAGGCTCATCCATTCTGGTTGAAGGGGAGAATGTAATGGCAGTAGAGCTTCACCAGGGGAGAGCCAACAGTTCGGATATATTCCTTAAGGTAAATCGTGTTGAACTTGTAAGGAACAGTTTACTGACCGACGGATTTGATATCCTGGAGGCGGAAGGGTTTAGTTCCTGGTCGGCCGCAAGCCTGAAAACGGAGAACAACACGGACTCTGCGGGAGGCTCTCTGACCAATGTGGGAGGCACCTATGACAATGCCTGGCTTCAATATGATGACAGGTATTTTGAAGAAGGACCTTCATCCATAACTTTCCGTTATGTCAATAATTCCGGCAGGTGTGCAGCCGATGCAAGAATGGAAATCCGGTTGGACGGCCCTGACGGCGAATTGTTACAGACGGTAGAGCTTCCGGCAACCGGTTCCAATTGGAACGCTTATTCCATAAAGACCGCAGACCTTGCCAATACGGATAAATATTTAGGAAAACGTACGCTCTGCTTCGTTATGAGGGGCACGACGACCGATACGAATCCCTATATCATGAATCTGGACTATATTTTATTTAATAAGACTGCTAAAAGTGTTATGCAAAAGGCAGTTTCCTTAAATATCGGCGAGGATGAAACCAAAAGAAATATAACCTGGTATGCGGATGATGCTGAGCCCGGTATTTTACAGCTGGCTTTAAAAAGCGATATGACAGGGGAGGAATTTCCGGAACAGAATTACCGGGAATTTACCGCCACGGTAAAGTCTGCCAATGACCCGGGCTTTTTCAGCAACCAGCTTACCATGGATGACCTTAAGGCAGATACGGAATATGTTTACCGTCTGATAAACAAAAGTACGGTATCGGAAGTGTATAATTTCAAAACCGGAGCTGCGGGAGATTTTTCTTTCCTCCTTGCAGGTGACCCGCAGATCGGTGCCAGCGGATCAAGCTCAAATGATTCCAATGGATGGGATAATACCTTAACTAAAAGCCTTATTCAGTTTCCAGATACGGATTTTATAATCAGTGCCGGCGATCAGGTAAATACCGCATCGGATGAATCCCAGTATGCCGGTTATTTAAACCATGCTGCAATCAGTTCCGTTCCCATAGCTACGGTTGTCGGTAATCATGATACGGCAAGTGCCGCTTACAGCCAACATTTTAATAATCCCAATATCAGCTCTTACGGAGCAACTACGGCAGGCAGTGATTACTGGTATGTTTATAACAACGTTCTTTTCTTAAATTTAAATTCCAATAATTTAAGCATGGCAGAGCATAAAGCATTTTTGGAAGGAGCTATCAACGCGAATCCGGATGTTACCTGGAAAGTAGTTGTATTCCATCATTCCATCTACAGTGTTGCAAATCATGCCACGGAAACCGATATTCTTCAAAGAAGGGAAGGATATGCACCGGTATTTAAAGAGCTGGGTATTGACGTGGTTCTGATGGGACATGACCATGTTTATGTGAGAAGTTATATGATGGACGGTCTGACACCGGAAGTAAAAAGGAATGAGGACAATTCACCCCTTACCAGTGTAACAGATTCCGACGGTATTTTATATTTAACGGCTAACTCGGCAAGCGGAAGTAAATATTACACCATCCAGAACCAGGAATTTCCCTATTCCGCAGTACAGTCCCAGGAAAAAGTACCTAATATTTCAAATGTTACCGTATCACCGACAAGTTTTAAAATAACTACCTACCGTGTAAATGATATGAGCGTGGTAGATACCTTTGAAATTCTTCATTCCAAAGTATTAACAGGCGTTAAGTCTCCGGAGAATATTACCGGTGTGGCAAACGGAACAGAAAAAACCGCCCGGGCTTTAGGGCTTCCGGAAACGGTTACCTTAACCTCCGGGGAAGGAAATTTCCAGGCAGACGTACAATGGGATGTCGGGGCCAGTTCCTATGATCCCTCCGAGCCGGAAGAACAGACCTTTACCGTAAAAGGTACCGTAATCCTGCCGGATGGGGTAGGCAATCCAAACAATATCAGTTTAGAGGTTACCATAACCGTTACGGTGAACAAAGCCGGCCAGGTGGTAAAGAAACTATTAAACATCAAGGCACCGGCAGCAGTAACAGGTATTAAAAACGGAACGGCAAAAACAGCGGAAGCCTTAAGCCTTCCAGGAACTGTGATCCTGGTAACGGACAGCGGAGAAGAAGCTGCACCCGTTACCTGGAACGTGGCAGCCAGCTCTTATGACCCCTCCAATCCGGAAGAACAGACCTTTACCGTAAAAGGTACCGTAATCCTGCCGGATGGGATAGGCAATCCCAATAATATCAGTTTAGAGGTTACCATAACTGTTACGGTAAACAAAGCCCTGCAGGAGGAAAAGACGCTAATAAGCATCAAGGCACCGGCAGCAGTAACAGGTATTAAGAATGGCACGGCGAAAACAGCGGAAGCCCTGAGACTTCCGGGAACTGTAATACTGATAACTGACAGCGGAGAAGAGTCTGCACCGGTTACCTGGGATGTAGCAGCCAGCTCTTATGACCCTGCAAATAAGACTGCCCAGATTTTTGATGTTACCGGTATTGTTACGCTGCCGGCTGATGTAGTAAATACAGATAATATTGATTTGGGCACTTCCATCCGTGTTACGGTAAATAAGAAAGCCGGTTCATCCGGTGGAAACAGCAGCAATTCAGGCAGCAAAGGGGACAGCACTTCGGGTAACGGCAATTCAGAAAACGGAACAGCACCCCAAACCCAGCCGTCTGTACCGGTAACTGAAAATGTTACTGCAAAAGCCTCTGTGGATAAAACCGGTCTTGCAACTGCAGCCGTATCGGAAACGGCGGTTGCGAATGCAATTGCCAAGGCGTTATCGGCTGCCGGGGAACAGGGCAGGACTGAGGAAGGCATAGAGATTGCAATTCAGGTAAATACACCGGACACGGCGAAATCCCTGGGTATTGTCCTGACACAGCCTACTTTAAGTAAAATAGCCGAAAATAACGTACAGAAACTTAAGGTAGACGGAAATCTGGTTTCTCTTGATTTTGATAAAAAAGCCATAGCTGAAATCAGAAAGCAAAGCACGGGAGATGTCAATATTTATATTAAACCGGCAGAGAATTTATCCGAAGAAGCAAGGAATTATATAAAAAACAGGCAGGTGTATGATATCGACGTTACTTATGTTAAGAATAAAAATACACAGGCAATCACCGATCTGGGACAGGGAGTTGTTTCAATCAGTATTCCTTATACACCGGCAGAGGGTGAAGATACCGGTAAACTGTTTGCGGTATATGTAAATAACAGCGGTAAGGTGACTCTGCTTACAAATTCAAGTTATGAAGCCAATACTTCCAGTATTATTTTTACAACAGGACACTTCTCGGTATATGGCGTGGCATATGAGGAGAAAGCGGATTCATTTACGGATATCGCGGGTCATCCGGCTAAAGAAAGTATTGATTTTGTAACGAGCAGGGATATTTTAAACGGTGAAACCAAGAGTATCTTTGGCCCTAATACGGCCTTGACCTATGGAATGCTTGCAAAAGCCCTTGCAAAATCAGGCAGTGTTGATACCGGTAAATATAAGGACAGCAGTTTTACGGATTTAGAAAATAATCAATATAAACCGTACATAGAATGGGCATATCAGGAAAAAATTATGGACGGCGAAGGAAGTAACCGGTTTGCACCGGGCAGGATCGTAACCCGTGAGCAGTTTGCGGTTATTTTGGAAAAGTATGCGAAAGCAACCGGTTTTACTTTGCCGAAATCCCGTGAGGCCATAAGCTTTAACGACGCCGGAAATATTTCCGCAGGCAGCCGGGATGCAGTAAAAGCCGTACAGCAGGCAGGTATTATGGACAGGGAAGAAAATAACAGGTTTTACCCGCTAAAAGCCGTTACCTATGCCGAGGCCGCTCTTGCACTGCACCGGTATGCAAAGCTTGTAATAGACCCCCAGACAGCCCAAGGCTGGGCACTCAATGATGCAGGTCAGAAAATGTATTATAAAGACGGTAAAGTTCTGACCGGCTGGCAGAACCTTTCGAATGGCTGGTATTATTTTTATACCGACGGTTCATTGGCCGTAAATACATCCATCGGTATGTACCAAATAGATAAAAACGGCAAAAGGATTTCAGAATAATTAATACAAATTATTTTAACCTGTCAAAGGCTGTAGCAAAAGGATAAATTTACTGTTCTTTGCAACAGCCTTTGCAGGAAAAGAGTCAGGACCGGTTTAAATGGAAACATGGAATAAGTTTCCGTTTAAACCGGTTTTATTTGCGGGAATTGGTTTGAAATTTTCATGAAGAATTGTCTTAACGATCCGTTATATTGTTAATTACCGAATTCAATAACCCTGGAAACCGGCTTTCCAGATCTTCATACCGGATAGATAAAAACCGTTGTTTCCCATCAATGCGTACATGAATGAGCCCGGATTCCCGTAATACTTTAAAATGGTGGGACAGGGCGGATTTGGGTAAATCGATTTTACAGCAGGAACAGGTGGTTTCACGCTGTAAGTCAAGGTTTTTTATAATCTGAAGCCGGATGGGGTCTCCCAGGGCATTAAGTACCGTAGATAAGCAAAGCTGTTCTGTATTCGGATGAAATAGTTCTCTCATTATTGTACCTCCTGCGTAAATTAAATTCATAAGTAAGTACTTGAATTATAACATAGAAAGTGTTATATTGAAATAGTTCAATTGTATTTGAACTATTGAATATACTAAAAGCCACCAATAAATGCTGTGCAACTTCTTATGCATGGAAATTGAGTTATGACGAGAGTATTGTTATTTTTTATTTTTATTATTAAAGGAGATTACAGTCATGAACAAAGTTTTAAATGTTATAAAAAGCAGAAGAAGCGTCAGGAGTTTCAAGCCGGAACAGATAAGCCAGGAAAGTCTGGAGCTGATCCTTGTACAGATGTTGTAAATTATATCAGATAATAACTGGTGTCAACCTGCAAATTGTTTCTATCACCGGATGGTAAAAAGATTCATTAAAAATTTAAATAGTAAAGGAGAATTGTATTATGGCACTGCTACTGAAACCTCTTAAAGCTGGGAATATACTGTTAAACAACCGTTTGGTCATGCCGCCTATGGCAACTTCCAAGTCGGAACAGGATGGGAAGGTAAGCCAGGCAATCCTGGACTACTATGATGAAAAATCAAAGGGCGGTTACATATCCCTGATTATAATTGAACACAGTTATATCAGCCAACAGGGTAAGGCAAGTAACGGTCAGCTGTCAATTGCGGACGACAGCGTAGTGGAAGGTTTGAAAAAGTTGTCGGAAACCATTCATAAGAATGGCTCAAAATGTGTGATGCAGATTAACCATGCCGGAAGCGCAGCCCGCAGAGAAGTTACCGGAATGGATCCGGCAGGGCCTTCGGCGGTTGTCAATCCGCGCATTATGAGCGGAGTTACCAATGATTTTACTGCCCCTCATGAACTTACCGGAGAAGAGATAGAGGGCATTGTTAATGACTTTAAGAATGCCGCCCGCCGGGTAAAAGAAGCCGGTTTTGACGGTGTGGAGATTCACAGCGCACACGGCTATCTTCTGCATCAGTTTTTTTCACCTTTAAGCAACAGCCGCAGGGATGAATATGGCGGCACCGCAGGAAACCGGATCCGTTTTCACCTTAACGTAATCAAAGCGGTGAGGGAAGCGGTAGGCAGTGATTTTCCCATTCTGTTAAGACTGGGGGCTTCGGATTATATTGAGGGCGGTGTGGTTGCAGAAGACAGTGTGACAGCTGCTATAGAATTTGAAAAAGCAGGAGTGGACATTCTGGATATCTCAGGCGGTTTTTGCGGGTTTACAATACCAGGTTATACCGGCGGACAGGGATATTTTGCCTCCCTTACCGAAGCGGTAAAAAAAGAAGTTTCCGTTCCTGTAATTCTGACGGGGGGAATCACGGAGGCAGCAGCGGCGGAAAATTTACTGGCAGAAGGCAAAGCGGACTTGATCGGAGTAGGCAGGGCTGTTTTAAACGACTCCGGCTGGGCTAAGCATGCGGTCGAAGCCTTGGCTGAGTAAATATGATCATGTTAAAATGGTTTAAACGTTTTTGACTTCAATTATTTAAACCTGTCCGGTTACCGATACCGTGGCAGGTTTTTTTATGTTATAGGTAGTAGCTATCCCATTTTGAAACAGCAATTTTGGTTGAACTATGGTGAAATTAAGCATATAATATAAATATTGCTTAATTCCATTGCCGGTATTAAGTTATTGGAATAATAGATAGCAGAAGAAATTGAGATAATAAACGGGTTACCGGAACTTCTATCTCCGGTTATATGAATACCGTCATCACTTTTTATGGATTCCTCATCATAGATTTTATTTTCATTAATGGTTCCGGTTCCTGCTTGATAGACATAGATCCCATACCGTTTATAACCGGTTATTTTATTTCCGGTAATGGTGTAATCATTGCTTTGCTGGTACAAGGCAATGCCGTTGTCCCCGGCAGAAGAAACTGTATTATCGGTAATAACTGAGTAATCACATCCGTTAATGAGATAAATTCCGTTTTTGGAGGTCTGGGTTAAAGTATTATCGGAAATTTTGCATTTAACGGTGCCTTCCAGAAACATACCGTAACGGTCAGTCCCGGTAATCGTATTATTTACAATGGTAACACCGTATAAAGGCCTTTCCGTGTTGCCAATGGTACGGATCCCATCTCCCCATAGATTTCCTGTGTCTGATGTAATTTCTTTTATGTCCCGTATACGGTTATTTTTAATTACAATATTGTAGCTGTCCGGAAGGGGTTCTTTTTTTGTTGTTTTTAATGCTTCCAGATAGTATTGGTTGTTAATATAAGTGTATACCAGCATTCCAATGCCGGCATTTTGTATGGTATTGCCGCTGATTTCCAGATTAACATAATTAAAAGCTTTAATGGCTGCTTCCGACAGGTCATGGAGAGTGTTTTGGGATATTACGATATTTTTGTGGAAGACACCTTTTACGGAAGTATGGGAACCGATCGCTCTGGGATAATTATAGATATTGCAATTGGTTACAGTGATTCCGTCACAGGGCAGGTCATCATATACGAGGATTTTAGACTGCATGGAGGGAAGGATGGTATTGTCATGGACAATATCGATTTGAATTGCTTCCTTTAAGGCAGTTCCTGCATATCCATATAAGGTGCAGTTATCCACCACACCATTTTTGACGCCGCCGAAGGTAATGAGATGACTTCCGTCCGGTACATTGCAAATGGTGGCATCTTTTATCGTAACATTGGCGGCATGGATAAACCGGAACCCTTCCGTTCCTTTGTCCCTGTTTACAACATTACTGGAATCCCATATACCGCCGTTTACTGTAATGTTTTCCGTTGTGGTATAACCGCCCCTGTCTTTGCTCAAATCATTTGCCAAAAGGGCACCTTTCAGGTGGTTTTTAAGCATTTTCGCGTCCGGATCAGCCTGGATTGTGGTATTGCTGTATATTCTCAGTTCTTTGTCAAGGACGTACGTACCGGCCGGTATTTTTACCGTTAATTGAAAGGTTCCGTATTTATTATAATCAAGCAGTCTCTGAAGATCGGACGCATTATCCCCCGGGTCGGCGGTAACCACTTTATCCTTGCCGGCTACGGCATTCACAAAGATCTGTCCATATATGAAAATTATTATGGGTAATAATAAAATTAATCCGGTTAACAATTTTTTTTTCATAAATATCCTTTCTTTAATATCCCTTCTTTATCTGAATTCCGGTTCCTGTTTGTATAATTATAATTTAAACTAAGCGAAAGTTTTATCTTTAGAAATATATTATATTATTTTTAACATTATTATAAGTCTTATATAATAGATTTAATCCCAGTCTACCGTATAACAGTATAGTTGTAAACAGAGTGAGGTAATTTTTAGCAAGGTATATATTGGATAAAAATATGAAATTGTTTTGGGGATATCTGGAATGTTTTGCGTTTTAACCTTACAAGTAAGTCCCACGTTTCTTAACGGAGTGTAAGCGGTGGGTTAGGGACTTACTTGTTTCAGTCGCAATCCGCTTTGAATGATATAATCAGAATAGATAATATTCTTTAAACAAAGGATTTATTTTACATGAGGGGAAGGGAAGCGTTATTCAGATGTTTAAAATCGGTGGAAAAGTGGCATTGGTAACAGGGGGCAACGAGAGGTATCGGAAAAGGGATTGCAATAGCACTTGCCAAAGCAGGTGCTATTGTGTATTATGAGCATGAAAGCGGAATGAGAATATATCCGACCGTCTGCTGTATATCAAAACTATGATATACAGCAGATTTTAATTTATTTTGTGGCTTGTACTGCTTAAGAAAATAAAAGTAGTATACTATTTTTTACTTTCTACCTGCTTAAAGGTCACTTCATAGGTTCCCATTGCCGCCATAGTCACGATGATGGCGTTCAGCATAATTAAAATGGTACGTTCAAAGGTAACATTTCCCGTAAATAATTCTACGAAAAATAACAGTAAAAATGAGATAAAATAGACCACATATCTTGTATGTATTTTCCATACCTTATCCAGAGGAATTTTAAGAAACTGGACAATCAGGGTAGTAGCCGCCACAGCACCTGCCATTGTGCCAAGAAAATCCCAAGTCATAAAATCATTTAGCGGCAGGGCAGCCAGGGCAAGGACTGATTTCGTATCCGGTACTGTAAAATGGGTCATTGGTAAAAACAATTGAACTAAATTATTCAACAAATTAAAATTCCACATACCTGGGCTCCTTTCATAAGCATAATAATCGTTTACCTCTTTATTATACAACCTTTCCAGATTATTACAATGCACTTTGCATCATCTACAGTTATTTTGTCTATTCTACATAATTATTTTGCTCCAATTATTAAAAATAGCATTATATATTCGTTCTTTTTTCGGCATTTTGTGGCACATAACCGCATAAATAGGTTGTCCGTAAGAACTGCAGTGACAGAACAGTCCAAATTTTATTATTATAATAATGAAATTGAGGTATTTAAAATTAAGACACTATCCGATAATTCTTATAAATACATAATGATTTTCAGGGTGAGCGGATGGTTATTGATATTGATATTAAAATTGCAAATAGCAATGGTAAGCTGATACACCGTTTTTCCAAGCAGTTTGATGAAAAACTGGAAGTATCTGAAAAAATAGAAAAAGATACCGGACTGAGCAAGGATTTTGAAGATTTCCTTACGGAATACCTGTCAGCCAGCGGTCGGTCGGTCCGGGAAAAACTGATCAGTTATACGGACATGCCGGCTGATTTACAAAGTAATATGTACCTCACGGAAGCGGGTGATTCAGACCCGGATGGGGAAGGGGCGGATAGAATTCCGGATAGTGAGATGGAATATAAAATTCGTATCGGCAACAATAAAGTGATTGCCGGTAAGATTCCGTTTCACAGATTGAGCCGTCTAAACGCAGTGGCGGATGTGCTGGATAAGGCGGATAGGGAATACGAGGAAGCGTCCGGTAAAAATGGGGCTTTAAATCGGACGGACCATACCGGTTTATATGCCAATCATCTTTCTGATCCCAGAAGCAAAGAGATTGTGGTGGATTTAGAAAGAAATCTTAAGAATCTGATGATCCAGGCAGTTGAAAAATATGAATCCAATTTTTATCATACGGATGAAGAAAAAGTTGCAGATTAAGGGGCATTGGAGTTTCCGCCCTGGGTTTGTCCGTTACCATAGGCTGAACTGTACGCTTGTCCTGCAGGGATTATAAGATATCCTTGCTATAATATTCCGTAACCGCTATAATACTAATAAAATATTATGGATAGCAGGTGGTAAAAACTTGACTGGCAAACAGATTACTTCCATTGAAGTAAAGAAAATAAATAAGAACCGTATCTATAAACTAATCTATCACAGCGGGGAAATAGCAAGGCAGGAGATCGCTGCCAGACTGTCCTTAAGCCTTCCCACAATCAACCAGAATCTGAAAGAACTGACGGAGGAAGGGCTGATTGAATATGGCGGCAGTTTTCAGTCTACCGGCGGGAGGAAGGCGCAGGTCATCATTCCTGTCCGCAATGCCGGAGTTGCCATAGGTCTGGAAATCAGGAGAAATCACGTCAGCATACTGGCTATTGATTTATACGGTAACGTACTGGATTATGAAAAATATTTAAAAACATTTTCCGAAGAGGAGGAATACAGCCGTTATCTGGGGTATCTGGTAAATAATATCATACAACACAATCATTTTGACAAAAGTACAATCCTTGGCGCAGGTATTGCCGTTCCAGGGGTTTTTGACCAGGAAAAGGAATATATCATAAAAGCTCCGCCTTTGGGGGTAAACAGGTATCCTTTATCCAAACTGGTACAGGATATCGCATATCCCACCATAGTGGATAACGATGCCAACTCCGGAGCTTTTACGGAATTATGGAATAACCCCAGGGGGGAGGACAAGGCATATTTATCCGTAGGGAAAGGTGTCGGCGGCTGTATTATCAAAAAGGATGAGTTATATAAAGGCCATCACCACAGGGCCGGGGAATTCGGCCACATGACGGTATCACCGGGGGGAAGGCTGTGCAACTGTGGGCAGAAAGGCTGTCTGGAGGCTTATATATCCACTGCACGGATTTCGGAGGACTTAGGCTGTCAGATAGAAGATTTTTTTTCCGAACTGACGGCAGGCAATAAAGAATATCTTAAAATCTGGGACGAATATATGGAATACCTTTGCATCGGCATTAATAATATATATATGGTATATGACAGTGATGTGGTTTTGGGAGGTGTTCTGGCACAGTATTTGGACCCTTATCTGGAGGAGATAAAAAAACGTCTGGCAGAGCGTAATTTTTTCGAAAAAAGCGGAGAATATTTTAAACTGACCCAATACCAAAGCAGGGCTACTGCAATTGGCGCAGCATTACAACTGGTTAGTAAATTCATCGAGGCGGTATAAAAGTAAGCAGAGTCCTGTTCGTTATGGGACTCTTTTTTGTAATAACAATAGGAAATTACGTCCTATTGCATAAAAAAGCTCTCCGGGCAGGATGCACATGTGATGTACATAACGCGCTGGGTATATTGTCACTGAAGTGAAAGCGCGTCAGCGCCAGAGTCTGGCAAGCCAGACTCTTTGTTATTTCTGCTGAAGTGACAGTGCGTCAGCCCCAGAGCCCGGCTGCCGGGCTTTTGCTCTGTAAACTCGTTCTTAAAGTTATTGACATACATAAGAATATAAATTAGAATAGGAATGTACTTTTAGAAAAGCATTTTATAAAAGTTTGCCAATCTAATATTGGGTTTATGATCTTAAGAAAGAAGGAGGGAATATGGGCATGAAAATCAGGCACATAACGTAAGAAGCTTTTGGGAAATACGGCCGGATATTGACCAAAGACTATGACTTGACGGATTTATTAAAAGTAATGGAAGAGACGCCGGTGCCCAAGGGGGTTATTTATGAACCTTCCGTGGAAGCTTTAGAAAGTCTTCCCCTCATGAAGACTTTCAGGGACAGTGTTTACGGCGGGCTTCCGATCCAGATCGGTTATTGCAACGGCCATAACCAGCTGTTGAATGCCGCAGAATATCACAGGTCATCCGAGATAAACGTAGCGGTAACGGACCTGATATTATTAATCGGTATCCAGAAGGATATTACACAGGAGCATACATATTCCACGGAGAAAATGGAAGCCTTTTTCGTACCGGCAGGGACTATGATTGAAGTTTACGCGACCACCCTGCACTATGCGCCCTGCGGCGTAAATGGGGCGGGATTCCAATGTGTGGTCGTATTGCCCAAGGGTACGAACCTGGAACTGGAAGTAAAACCCATGGGAGCCAAGGAAGATTCCCTGTTATTTGCAAGGAATAAATGGCTAATCGCACATTCCGATGCCAAAATCGAAGGAGCATTTGTCGGTTTGACAGGAGATAACATATCAGTTTAACCGGTCAATGATGCGTAACAGGTTATGAGCATGCGGCAGGGACGGTTGAAAATAAAAAACGATCAGCCCCTTACTAAAAAATCAAATAAATGGAGGATTATTAAGATGAAAAATATGCCGGAAGTAAAAATAGGTATCGTAGCAGTCAGCCGTGACTGTTTTCCCATGAGCTTATCCGTATCCAGAAGAAAAGCAGTGGTAA
The DNA here is from genome assembly GCA_023391695.1 of Bacillota bacterium. GTDB lineage: Bacteria > Bacillota > Clostridia > Lachnospirales > Lachnospiraceae > Anaerocolumna. The sequence continues at coordinate 11,431 of JAEWAK010000014.1, read as the reverse complement.
AGGAATTTAATGAAAAATACGGAGAGATTTATGAATGTCCCACCTGTGTTGAAAATGAAATCCACATGAGGACGGCATTAAGTGAAGTAAAGGCAGCAGGCTGCAATGCTTTGGTGGTATACCTTGGCAACTTTGGACCGGAAACGGCAGAAACTTTATTGGCTAAGGAATTCGGCGGTCCTGTCATGTTTGTGGCAGCAGCGGAAGAAACCGGAGATAATTTGGTCGGCGGCCGCGGTGATGCTTACTGCGGTATGTTAAATGCGAGCTATAACCTAAAGCTCCGTAATATCAGAGCCTACATACCGGAATATCCGGTCGGTACTGCAAGTGAATGTGCAGACATGATTGCAGAATTCTTACCCATTGCCCGTGCGATAGTTGGTTTAGATAATTTAAAAATCATATCTTTCGGACCGCGTCCCCAGGATTTCCTGGCATGTAACGCACCGATCAAACAGCTTTATAATCTGGGTGTTGAAATTGAAGAAAATTCCGAGCTTGATTTATTTGAAGCCTTTAACAAACATGCCGGTGATGCCAGAATTCCGGAAGTGGTAAAAAGTATGGAAGCAGAACTTGGCAAAGGTAATTTAAAACCTGAGATTTTACCCAAACTGGCACAGTATGAAATTACCCTCCTTGACTGGGCAGAAGCTCATAAAGGCTCCAGGGAATATGTAGCAATAGCAGGAAAGTGCTGGCCGGCCTTCCAGACCCAGTTCGGCTTTGTACCCTGCTATGTTAACAGCCGTTTGACTGCCATGGGTATCCCGGTATCCTGTGAAGTTGATATTTACGGTGCTTTAAGTGAATACATCGGAACCGTAGTCAGTGAAGATACGGTTACTTTACTGGATATTAACAACACGGTTCCTGCCGATATGTATGGAGCCGATATCAAAGGTAAATTCGAATATACCCATAAAGATACTTTCATGGGATTCCACTGCGGTAACACTGCGGCCGGAAAATTATCCTTCTGCTCTATGAAATACCAGATGATCATGGCAAGAAGCCTTCCGGAAGAAGTTACACAGGGAACTTTAGAGGGAGATATTGTACCGGGAGATATCACTTTCTTCCGTTTACAAAGCACGGCGGATGCCAGGCTAAGAGGATACATTGCCCAGGGTGAAGTACTTCCTGTAGCAACCCGTTCTTTTGGTGCGATCGGTGTATTTGCAATTCCTGAAATGGGAAGATTTTACCGTCATGTATTGGTAGAAGGTAATTATCCCCATCACGGAGCCGTTGCTTTCGGACATTTCGGCAAAGCGATTTACGAAGTATTTAAGTATCTTGGAGTAGAAGCGGAAGAAATCGGCTTTAACAAACCCAAGGGAATGCTGTATAAAACAGAGAATCCCTTTGCATAAGTTTTTATTTGGGTAAAGTGAAATAAGAGATATTGTAACTATTTACTCACAAATATACTTATATAAGATTTTAATAAGATGCCTTGAAGATTACCGATTGCTTAAATCCTTCAACGGCATCTTATTATATATGGGCCATAGGGGCGTTGTTGCCACAGAGTCAGGAGGATTCTTTATGGAGATACAATTTTTATATCCGGAAAATAAAACAAAAGCACTTACCTTCAGTTATGATGACGGGCAGGTTTATGACAGAAGATTAACCCACCTGTTTAACCAATACGGATTGAAAGGTACTTTTCATCTTAATTCCGGTTTACTGGACCAGGCCGGTTATGTGACCGGCAAAGAGATAAAGCAATTATATAAAGGCCATGAAATTTCCTGTCACGGAGTATTACATCAGTATTTAAACCAACTGCCGAAAGAATTATTAATACATGAGCTGTGGGAAGACCGGAAACGGCTGGAAGAATTGTCGGATAATATTATACAGGGAATTTCTTATGCCTTTGGGGAATACGATCATGATGTGATTCATACTTTGGACCGGATGGGAATGAAATATGCCAGAACCGTTGAATCCACTAACCGGTTTAGCGTTCCGGCTGATTTTTTAAGGTGGAAGCCCACCTGCCATCATAATAATGAGGTCTTAAACAAAGCAGAAAAGTTTTTAGAAACTCCCGGTTACATGAAACTGCCCTTATTTTACATATGGGGACACAGCTATGAATTTGAAAGGGAAAACACCTGGAATATCATAGAGGAGCTGTGCAGGATAGTTTCCGGGCAGAAAGATGTATGGTATGTTACCAATATTGATTACTGTAACTATATTACGGCAGTGAAGAATCTTGTTTTTAATGTAAACCGGTCCATGGTATATAACCCTTCCGGCCTGGCAGTATGGTTTCGGTATGGGGATAAACCGGTTACGGTACAGCCGGGAACAACAATAAGGCTGGATTTCTGATACAAGGGATTTAACCCGGAAGACTATCCTGATAAGTCTACGGGGCTGTTAATCTTGTTGTAAAATATCTATGGAAATCCGGAGTGTTCTGGTATAATGTCAATAGACATTATACCAGCGCCGAACGGAGTGAGTGCGCATCAACGCCGCAAAGCGGCGCATACCATGGGAGTTTGCGGACATGGTATAATGTCAGTAGACATTATACCGGCGCCGAACGGAGTGAGTGCGCATCAACGCCGCAAAGCGGCGCATACCATGGGAGCTTGCGGACATGGTATAATAAAGATAAAACTGATGTTAACAGCAGGAAATTTTACAGGCAGACGGAGGGTTGGCATGAATTTGGATATATGCATTGATATGGTATACAATAAGGAGAATTTTACACAGTCCATGGATAAAATCCGCAGGGCGGGAATAACCGCATACGAATTCTGGAGCTGGTGGGATAAGGATGTGGAGTTAATACTGGAAAAACAAAAGGAACTTGACATGAAATGCATTGCTTTCTGTACCAGGTTTATAACTTTACTGGATCCCTTGCATAGGCAGGCATATATAGATGGTTTGCGGGAAAGCATTGCTATGGCAAAACGTTTTGGAACAAAACTGCTCATCAGCCAGACAGGAGGTGTGATATCCGGTAAATCCTATGAAGAACAATGGGAAAGCCTGGTCTCCGGCTTAAAGGAATGTGCACCGGTTTTGGAGGAAAATGATATAATATTGGTTGTGGAACCCTTAAATCTTACCGACCATCCGGGTTATTACCTGACAAAATCAGGAGATGCCTTCCGGCTGATGAAGGAGGTGGGAAGCAGCCATATCAAGATTTTATATGATATCTACCATTTTCAGATAACCGAAGGTGACCTGATCCGGACCATATCGGAGAATATTAACGACATCGGACATTTTCACTGTGCAGGGAATCCGGGCAGGGGGAATATTACGGAAGGGGAAATCAATTACCCGGAGGTATTCCGTGCCATCAACCGTCTGGGATATCAGGGCCATATCGGATTCGAAGGCAGAATATCCGGGGACCGGGAAGAAGGTATAAAAAGAGCGGAAACCCTTTTTAACCTGTCAGGGAAGTCTCCCGCCTAGCTGGCAGAAGTCGACTTATTTGACCGGCGTTTAATCAAATAATTTATGGAAAAATGGGAGCCGGCCTTTTTCCGATTTAAAGTTTCTTTCCGACAGAACCAGTCCTAATAGTGTGAGCAGAATACCAAAAACGGCTACACCGGTGATTTTCTCATGCAGAATAATAAAGGATACTGCCACGGTAATAACCGGGACGATGTAAATATATAAGCTTGACTTGATTGCACCCAGTAATTTGGCGGCCAGGTTCCAGGTTACAAAGCAGATGGCGGAAGCCCCCAGGCCCAGGTATATAATATTAAGCAGGTAGATCGGTTTTATTACCTGTGCAGGATCGATATCCACCTTAAAGTAAAATAATGCGGGAAGCATAAATACCAGACCGTAGAAAAAGATCCTTCTGGTAGACATTATGGTAGGATAGCCTAAATTACTGATTTTTTTGGAAAAGACAGAGTATACACCCCAGACGGCTGCCGCCAGAACAGCCAGGATATCACCGAGTGGGTTTAATTTCATAACTGTGCTGCCGTTATAGCTGATCAGGAATATACCGGCCATAGCCGTTATGAAACCGATAAAAAAGGAAGGTTTCAGCTTTTCACCGGCTAAAAACATATGGGCAAAAAAGGCGGTGAATATGGGGGCAATGGATACGACAATACCAACATTGGAGGCATAGGTTAAAGTTAGGGCTATATTTTCCAACAGGAAATATAAAGTCACACCGCTTAAACCGGCGCCCAGGAACAATAATTCATGTTTTCTCTCCTTAATCATAAGCTTATGGGGAGACATAAGAATAAGGGCCAGGTATCCGATTATAAACCGGATGAATAGAATTTCAATTGGTGTAAATGCCTTTAGTAAAACCTTTGTTGAAATAAATGTAGTTCCCCAGATCAGTACGGTAAACAAGGCGGCCAGGTGGCCTTTTAAATTACTTGCTGGTCGATTCATAAATTTTGTCCTCTTTAAATATATTTTGGTATTGCTTTGGTGTCAGGCCGATAAACTTTTTGAAAAAATTTGTAAAATGGCTTTGATCCGTAAAGCCGGTATCTAATGCGGCTTTCAAGGGTTCGATTCCATGTTCCAGTAATTTTTTTGCCTTATTTATCCTGACGGTGACTAAATATTGATAAGGTGTAATTCCCATATCCCTGGTAAAGGTACGGAGTAGAGAATAGTTTTTAGATTGGCAGCTTTGCTTAAACAGTCAAGGGTAATATTTTCATTAAAATTTTCCTCTATGTATTCGCACACGGTCCGTATTTCCGTATTCACTTCTTTTATAAGTTCCTTAACCAGGGGCTTTGTATATTCCGATATCACCTGTTCCATCAGGAAAAAGAAGATTTCCTCCTTTTCTATATACTTAAGTTTAACAGATTACGGGCATATTTTCTTGTATGATATTGACGAAATGATAAAACACCCCTGTCAAATATTAATGTAATATCAGAAGGGGTGTTGCTGATAATCTTTTTTTATAAGAAAATGTATTTTCTAAAAGATAATCTGAGCACGGAGCAAAGCAGAATGCGAATATCCGCTTTGACTTTTTCCGCCTTATTTTATAACGGTCTTTCCGCCCATGTAAGGCTGGAGGGCAGCAGGAATATTGACGGAACCGTCTGCATTTAAATTATTTTCAAGGAATGCGATCAGCATTCTGGGGGGAGCAACTACGGTATTGTTTAAGGTGTGTGCAAAATACTTGCCGCCTTCTCCCACAACACGGATTTTCAGACGGCGTGCCTGGGCATCGCCTAAGTTGGAGCAGCTTCCTACTTCAAAGTATTTTTTCTGCCTTGGGGACCAGGCTTCCACATCAATGGATTTTACCTTTAAATCGGCCAGGTCACCGGAACAGCACTCCAGTGTCCTTACGGGAATATCCAGAGAACGGAATAAATCTACCGTATTCTGCCATAATTTATCAAACCAGAATTTACTTTCTTCCGGTTGGCATACCACGATCATTTCCTGTTTTTCAAACTGATGGATGCGGTATACGCCTCTTTCTTCCAGGCCATGGGCACCCTTTTCCTTTCGAAAACAGGGAGAGTAGCTGGTTAAGGTCTGCGGCAGGGAAGTCTCCGGAATTATGGTATCGATAAACTTACCGATCATGGAATGCTCACTGGTTCCGATCAAATATAAGTCTTCTCCTTCAATTTTGTACATCATGGCATCCATTTCCGCAAAGCTCATAACGCCGGTAACTACGTCACTGCGTATCATAAAGGGAGGTACACAGTACGTAAAGCCCTTCTCGATCATAAAATCCCTGGCATAGGAAATTACGGCGGAATGAAGTCTGGCAATATCGCCCATCAAATAATAAAATCCGTTGCCGGCAACTTTTCTGGCGCTGTCCAAATCAATACCATTTAATTTTTCCATGATATCCGTATGATACGGAATGTTAAAGTCCGGAACCGCCGGCTCGCCGTAACGCTTAACTTCCACATTCTCACTGTCATCTTTACCGATGGGAACACTGGGGTCAATGATGTTTGGAATCGTCATCATGATTTTCTTGATTTTTTCTTCCAGTTCGCTTTCTTTTACTTCCAGTTCAGTCAGGTGCTCCGTATCCAGGGTGATCTGTTTCTTTAAGGCTTCTGCTTCTTCTTTTTTACCCTGGGCCATCAAACCGCCGATTTGTTTTGAAACTTTATTTCTTTCGGAACGCAATGAGTCTGCTTCCTGTTTTGCATTCCTGCTTTCTATATCCAGGGCAATGACTTCGTCTACCAGGCCAAGCTTGTTATCCTGGAATTTATTACGGATATTTTGTTTTACAATTTCGGGATTTTCCCTTACAAATTTTAAATCTAACATGATTTTCCTCCTTATTTTGTAATTCTTAGCTGTTATCCGGATAAATACTCCTGTTAAAGAACCGATAGGAATCCAGCCAGCTTTTGCGGTAAAGGAGTCAAAAAAAAATCCTTTCACCGCATATAAAATATGGGACGAAAGAATTCCGCGTTGCCACCCAAATTGCCGCTCCATAAAGCTGCGGCCACTCGAAAGTAGGATAGAGGGTACTAACCTTCCGGTTCATCGCCGGCAGCTCCAAAAGTGGAAAGATTTAACCTTTCACCGGTTCGCACCAACCACCGGCTCTCTGAAGAAATTTATAAACCGAAGCTTTTATCATCGCTGTTTTTCATATTAAACTCCCATCTGTGCGCTTTGACGTACATGTAAATCGGGATGTTGAAAAAACTGATTTGCTTTTTCAACCTTTTCTACTTATTATATACTATTTTTTTTGAATTAACAAGAATAATTTTAAATGCAGTGTTAAATTCGGCAGAATAAACGCATATTAAGTCTGGCTCCTATTTTTTCTTCCGTGTATTTTCGATAGAACTACTTTTCACCGATTGTTTTCATAACAAAGTTAACAATGGTTTCAACATCGGCCAGAGCACCCTTCCCTACATCATTGCAGGCAAGGAGAGCTTCCTTCGGATCTACGAATAAGTAGCCCCAGGACCCTAGTTTTTCCATGTTATTTTTTGTTACAGGATTTTCATACATTGCCGTATTCATAGCCGGGCAGATAATAATGGGTTTATTCTGAACGGCCATTGTTACGGTGGTAAGCATATCATCTGCGATACCGGAAGCCAGTTTGCCGATGATATTGGCCGTAGCCGGAGCAATTAAGCAGCAGTCTGCTTTTTGCGCAAGGGAAATGTGCCGGACATCCGGATAATAGATTTCCTCAAACATATCCGTATACACCTTGTTTTTCGTCAGGGTCTGCAAAGTAAGAGGAGTTATAAACCTGGTTTCGGACTCTGTCATAATAGTATGGACCCGGATCTTGTTTTTGGTCAGCTGGTTTGCAATATCCGCAGCTTTATAAGCAGCAATACTGCCGGTTATGCCTAAAATAATTTCTTTCATCTGGCAGTTCTCCTTTCATATGTGACAGCAGCAATAGCAGATGCAATGTCTGCTTTGGTTGTAAAACGGGTATAATTTTTATTTTCATCTACCAGGTAACCAATATGCTGTTTCCCGGTTATATCACGTAAATCATTGGCGAGAACGAAACTGCATTTGTTTTCCTGTAAAATATGAAAAGCCATATCAATTAATGTGTCCAAAGGCACATGATCCAGCAATTTAAAGCCGACTAAAAGCGCATCCGGGGCAATCGATTGGAACAGGGATATGATTTTCGGCGTTTTTTCCATACAGAGTATTAAGTCATCAACATTGGAACTGATTTTGCCGTCGGCATTAAGGATGGCCGGGGGGCTCTCCAGAAGGGACTCTATAAAGGTATCCGAAATCGGCTTATTCTTCTTTTGGGATTCCAGTTTCGATTTTACGGAGTCTGCGAGCAGTTTAGCGGATGTGACGGATTTAACACGGTAATCACTGACCGCCATGCTGTGTACTATAATATCGATGGAAACTTCTCTTGTTACTTTACGGACAGCGGCTTCCAGGCTTGCCACCGTATCCACCCTGAGGATTTCCGTATTCGCAGACTGGGGAACCACTGCGTTTTTCCCGCATACATAATATATTTTTTTCGTATCGGGGATTTTATCAAAGGCGTTTGCAATCAGACTTCCAAGCATTCCGGTGGAGGTATTGGTAATGCTTCTTACGCTGTCTATCTGTTCTGTTGTTCCGCCGGACGTAATTAAAATATTCATGAATATCCTTCCTTTTCTATAAATAAATTAGAACTGTAAGCGAGTAGCGTATAGCTTATCTTAACAAATTATTCTAGTATATATTAAGCCAAAAGTAAATAAAATTTGAGAATTTAGCGGGACAAATGCAGGAAGAAAAAAACAGCTGATAGCATTAAACAGCCCTTACCAAAATGTTAAGGAAGGGCTGTTCATTTTATCAGTTCAGATTTTTTATGTTATAACTTAGTATTTTTAAATATTCAGCAATAAATTATATGTTCAACCGATTAAGCCGTAAGTAACTTATAAAGTTTCGTTCATACTGCCTGTGCGGTATCCTTTTAAGTCCAGGGCCGTATAGGCGAAACCAAATTTCTTAAAGTTCTCGCTGATATGCTGGATATAATCAAGATCAAAGAACTTCTGGATTTCAGCCGGTGAAACTTCAATTCTTGCAATATCCCCATGATGCCTTACACGTACCTGTTTAAAGCCTTCATCCAGTAAAAGCTGTTCGGCTTTATCAACCTGCTCCAGTTTTTCTCTGGTTATCTTCTGGCCATAAGGGAATCTGGAGGAAAGACAGGCAAAGGACTGTTTATTCCAGGTAGGAAGCCCCAATTCTTTTGACAGGCTCCGGATTTCTTCTTTGGTCAGTTCTGCCGCTCTTAAAGGGCTTATTACACCGTGTTCGGAGATGGCTTTGAGTCCCGGACGGTAATCGCTTAAATCATCGTGGTTTGAACCTTCGGCTACATAGTGGATACCATGCTTATGGGCAATGTCACCGATTTTTTCAAACAGTTCATTTTTACAGAGGTAACAGCGGTTAACCGGGTTATCGGAAAAACCATCTACCTCAAGTTCTTCTGATACTATAATTTCATGAGGAATTCCATACTTCTCCGTGAATTCTTTTGCTTCCCTGAATTCTCTTTCCGGATATGTAGAAGAACGGGCTGTGACCGCAAGGACATTGGTTCCTAATACATCATAAGCGGTTTTCAAGAGAAATGTTGAGTCCACTCCTCCTGAAAAAGCGATGGCAACGCTTTTTAAATTTCGTAAATTTTCTTTTAATAAATCATATTTTTGCTGTAAATCCATATTTATATCCGCCTTTCTGCCGTCCAGGTAATTCTTATTTTGACGTGGCTGCTTTATCATAGTAATTCTATATGGATGATATTATACCAGTTTGACTTTTATGTCAATATGTAAACACCAATTACCAAGGCAAACGCTTGAGTTATCCTGATGTATGTAAAAGACCTTATAAAATCAGGAGAAACAGGATAATGGATTATTAACCGGTTTCCCATGAAACTGCTATGCAATTTCATTTCGTCTTTAATATTTCACCTTTAATCTTATATGATTGCCGATATACGTTTACTATGATAAAATCTGGATAAGTCACCATAAGGAGCAGGGTATTCCAGAGGGAATAACGGATAAAATATTTAAACAGTATTTCATGAAATAATATGTCAATGTTAATATTTACTAAGATCATATTATATAGGAGCGGGCATTATGAATAAGCAAAGTCAAAATAATAAAACAGCCTGGGAATACCGGGCATATGAGTTTTGGGTACAAAGCAACGGAACCCCGACAGAACTTGCAAAGAAAATTTCAGAAAATCCGATGGACAGACTGAAGCTTCATAAAAAGTACTTTGACAATGCAGCGGGGCTTAAAATTGCCGTTCCCTGCGGTTCCTGCGGTAAAAGGGCTGTTGCCCTGGCACTTATGGGGGCGGAGGTTACGGTATTTGACATCTCGGAAGAGAATAAGCGATATGCCCTGGAAATAGCGGCATGTGCCGGTACATATGTTGACTATGTGCTTGGGGATTTATATGATATTGATATAACGAAGTATTCGGGATATTTTGATATGTTATATATGGAAGGGGGTATCCTCCATTACTTTAATGACATAAACCGCCTCATGGGGATTTTTCAAACCATTTTAAAAACCGGAGGAACCATGGTGCTTAGTGATTTCCATCCCTTGAGAAAATTCGCAGGAAATGGTAATTACTCCTCGGGATTAAATCCTCGTGTAGATGAGTCTGCCGGTTACAATTATTTTGATACGGGGTTACATTTCGGTGATGTGGCTTATAAAGGCTTCTTTGAGAAGGAGGAGCAGAAAGGATTCCCGGACGTCTTATTGCGTGTCTTTACCTTAAGTGAAATAATCAATTCTGTGATTGACGCTGGATTGAGACTGCTGAAGTTTGATGAGCATCCGGATTGGATAAATGCAAATATTCCGGGAGAATATACGATTGTTGCGAAAAAAGACAATATGAATAAATTTGGAATAGATATACGGATATTACTTTAAAAATGATTTCCTTACCCTACAAAAGGAAGTGGGTTGATTCTGATTTTTCGGAATTATCCCACATCTTTTGTAAGTATTTTTAATATTTTAATTTTGCCGCAAATTTTAAAATTGACGGCTGGGTTTTGAAATATCTTTTAAGGTTTCTTCTGCATTGTCTGAGAGGGCCGGTTCCAGTGAAATATCTCCCAGAGCGACAATTCCCACCAGGCTGTTATTTTCCACTATGGGAAGCCTGCGGATCTGCCTTTCGCTCATGATTCTGGCAGCATCATTTACATTCATTTCAGGACTTCCGACAGCAGGATCCATAGTCATAATATCACTGACTTTCTGGCTTTTCGTATCCTGTCCTGCTGCTACGGACCTTAAGGCAATGTCCCTGTCCGTAACAATACCGATTACTTTATCCCGGCTGCAGACCGGTATGGAGCCGACATCATATTGTTTCATCAATTGGGCGGCTTTTTCGATTGAATCCTCCGAACTTACACTTGCAATATCTTTTGACATAATATCTCTTACTTTCATTTTAACCTCTATTCTTGCGCATGCTCTTTGTGCATATCAAGTTTGTGGTGCGCAAGCACAAACTTGCGGTTGAAAAATTTATTTTTCAACCTAACTCCTATCTGTGCGCCCCGGCGCACTACAAATCAAGATGTTGAAAAAACTGCTTTTGTTTTTTCAACGATTCACCTCCAACTTTAGGTTGCCCACTGAAAATGTTTTTTATCATAAATCTTTCAAATTGAAACTTTAATAAGCTATATGTCGTCTAATAATTGAAAAGACTATCTAAGGAGGTGACAAACTATAAATAGTCAAGAGGTTTTTGGATGTTTTTGATCTTGTAAAAAAGGGTAACTTTAAAAGTCCATCTGAATACAACGTATTTCAGATGGGATGAAACGTTCCGTTAGGAAGCG
>JAEWAK010000044.1 GCA_023391695.1 Bacillota bacterium | reverse complement strand
TAGGGTGCTTTTTTGTAGGGCTGCCCCCTATAAGTGATGTTGACGTCTGGGTCTTACGCAACAGGAATTCGTGAACCGTGTCAGGTCAGGAATGGAGCAGCACTAAGCGAAAGCTCTTGTGTGCCGTAAGGCAGCCTGGGCCGAGTTAACTGTAGGGGTAACGCCTATGAAAAGCATTCGAAGCAAGACGCACGGAATTTATATAAATCTATAAGATAAGGCAAGGATGTCGTCACTTATGTGAACGGCATTTTTTTTGTGTAAGTGTGTTCTATAACACAAAAACCCTCCGGGAGGAAGCGCATGACGCTTGTAAGGAATTATGCCGAAAAGCGACCAAGCGTCAGCGTTGTTACATAAGGCGTTGTTGTTTGCCCTCATTTCCTATGGTAGGAGCTGCCAAAGGGGACAGTTTTCTATATACAATATATAGGGGCCGGTATACTATCAATGGGGATAGGCCTTTGCTCATAGCCATCGGTAACGGTGGCCCGGCCCCCTCAAATAAGATAATTTTTATCATTTGGCAGCAAGATGACTCCTTCCTCTGAGGTGGGAGGTGAATTGCTGTCTACAAAGACATTTCCTTGACTCTCTATACTAGGTGGAAACCTAAATATAGCTACTTCAAAGAAGCCCTCACTTCAAATCGCAGATTAAATGGTGGGTAATTCACTGGTGCTTTTTTACTATATAAGCTTTAAGTATTTTTGTAAATAAACCTTTAAGAATGTCGATTTATAGATTATAATAGTACTATGTTTTTTGAAATGCTAAAATAAATCGAGGTGAGCTATGGCAATGAAGATAAACAATAATGCTGTGAATCAGGCGGACAAGGGGACTGTTATATATGAAGCAAACGAACAGATCAACAGCATATGTATTATTCTAAAAGGAAGGGTTCTGGCAGTCAATAACGGCTCAAAAATTTGTTTGGGTTCCGGTAATTTCTTAGGAGTCAGTGATCTATTATATATGGGCAGATATTTAAATACATATATTGCCTATGATGATGTAACTTTCTACTGCTTTCCCATTCAGCAAAAAGAAGAATTAGCTGAAATCTTTGCCTCCAACAAGGACTATAAAGGGCTTATGGTTGCGTCCATGGCCAGGCAGGTTAATGAACTGGAAATAATCTACAGTTCCCTCCAGTCAACAGCAGAACAACTTTACAATTTTATTTCCGGCAACTATCAGGTCTATCTTGAGACGGGAAGAAGATTCGGCTATCCTACCACCGCAATTAATTCCATCCAGGATATGGAATATTACAGCAGCGACTCCATTATAGATGAGAGGAAACTGCTCTATTACAAGGAGTGTGCCAAAATCCCCCTGGATATTTGGAAATCTTTCTGTTCCACAGGGGATGGAGTGACACTTTACCTGGTAGAAGAAACCGCAGGTCTGATATCCCAGTTAACCACGGAGTGCATTGCTTTATCCGCATATGTTTCCGGAATATTCGGGAATTTAATGAACAATACGGATATCTGTCTTTTCAAAGGGTTTGCGGCCCTTGCCATTTCCATTGAAGAAAGCGGCGGCTATAATAATGACTTATTACATATCATCGATGAAATCATCGATCAGATCAACCGCATCGAAAAACTTTTCGCAGAGAAGATAGGAAGGGCCATAAATGTTGACAGAGCCCGGATGGAAGAAATTTATTACCTGCTGCTATCCAAAAACAGCAGCCGTAAGGAGCAGGTTGAGAATAATTTTCAATACACCCAAAGTGAACTGGAGCAGATGACGGAAGATTATAAGGACACCTTAAATAAGATTCAAGCCTATGTCGGCCGGGAGGCCGGTAAAGCGGAAGAACTGAGCCAGCTGGTTCTTAACTTTTTAAATCTGAAAGATAAATTTTCCACAGACGACAGCACCAGGGTACTGCGCAGGAAAATCATGCAGCATTATTATGAATTGTACGAGGCGGTATTTTTTAAGGCCTGCAATGAAAATACAGTGCCCAGGATCATTGAATTATTCTTAAGATACGGATTTTTGGATGAAAGACTTTTAACAAATGAACAACTAAAAGAACTCTATTTTTTAGAGAATGATAATACGGAAGAAACCGGCCCCTGCCATATATATGATATCAAGGACTGGCTGACCTGTATTTACAATGGAGAAAAGGAACCTTCCAAAAATGAATTTGATTTAGACTATGCCGACATGCTCCGGGACAGGAAAAGAAAAAGTGAAATCACGGAAATACAGGAAAAAGAACTATTACAGGATCAAAAAGAAAAAGTTCTTTATGAGATAAGCAATATGTTCCGGTATAACCACAGGGTAGTCAGCGGCCAGATCAGTACCTTCGTTCCGTTCTTATGGGGTGATAATATGATAAAAGGTATCAAAAAGACCCTGTTAACGGCAAACCAGATCAATGAAGCCATTAAGGAACTGCTGGAAATTGACTATTCTGTTTTCCATCGGGAGGTTTTATATGTGAATAAGGAAAAGGGAATTGCCAAGGAATATATCTTAAAACAGGTATTCCCCGATATTCTTCTTATGCCTACCTTAGGTTATAATGGTGTTATGTGGCAGGAAATCACGGGTAAGAGAAAAAGCAACGAAGGCAGGTTTGTACTTCCGATATTTACGGATCTGGCGGTTAAGGACATATTGGTAAAATTACTGGGAAGATTCCGGTGGGAACTTTGCCGAAGCATACAGGGAAGTGCCTGGAACAATATAAAATATAAGTCCCTGACTTCCGAATATGCGGATTACATCCAGTTTTACCGTAAAAACAGGGATCTTTCGGAAGAAACCAAGGAAAAGGTGAAACTGCAGATACAAAAAGGAAAAGGAAATTACAGGGAAATCTTTGTAATTGATTATGAAGCATGGGTAAAAGGAGAAGCTACGGGTGCCTTAAGGTTAAACAGGGTTGCCAGGGGAATCCTTGCCACCTACTGCCCATTCAGTAAACCTATCCGGGAAAGGATAAACGGACAGCCTTTATTTTCAGAAGCCATGGAACGCTTCAGACGGAATACACTGAAAAAGAGAAAAGATATGGAACTCAGGTTCAGGGCTATTGAAAAAGAAGGCGGGGAAGTGACCGAGGAATTAATGGAGACCTTTATTTACTACAGGGATTTATAGGAAAAGTTCTATTTCAGTAAGATGAAATAAGAGTACTATAAAACGTCAGCATATTCATTGCACGCGATGAAGTTGTCAGATAATTACAATGATCAATGATAATAAAATAATTATAATAAAAAATGATAATTATATATTGACAAATAGCGACGTATTATGTATAATTACATTATAAATCAGATGAATAATTTAATTGATAGATAATTACAATCATTCATTTGGTGTTGAAGGGAAAGGAGGAGATTCCAATGGGCTCTTTAGAGGAAGATTCAGAGTATATACCTATCCATAACATGCAGAAAGGTTGTCCTGCTGGAAAGGCCTTCAACATAGATAAAAGTATCTAAAGGATACTTAAGTGAAATAATATTTTAATTGGAGTTATATATAATAAACGTTAATAAACCTGATGCATGGAATGAAGATAGCAATGTGATAAACCTGTTATTTTAATTTAGCTTAAGCAGGACAAAATTTTGATAAAACTCCGGTCAGACTACATAAAAGTGAATGGAACAAAAAGTAACAGGCAAACCTGCCATAAGATTCATTATGGCAGGTTTTTTTGTGCAATAAGAAATGCATGCGACGGGGATTTTTCACCGGAATAACGGCACGTCGGCACCGGAGCCCTGCCAGCCGGAGCTTTTCTTAAGGTATTGCAGAAGAAATAGCTGGTTTTTACTTGTTTTAATTTAATCCGGATGGTAAGATAAAAGGCAGGACAGTTACTAATTTCAAGAGAGGGTTATATATGCTTCGTTTACTTGATGTAAAAAAATACTATAAAAAAAATAAAGCAGTAGACGGGATCTCCTTCGAAATACAAAAAGGAGAGGTTTTTGGGTTAGTAGGGGCAAACGGTGCCGGTAAGTCGACAACCATTTCCATGCTTACCACCATGATAAAACCGGACAGCGGGGACATTTTATATCAGGGTCAAAGTATTGTGAAAAACCCGAAAATAATCCGGAGGCATTTAGGATATGTCCCCCAGGATATTGCCCTGTATTTATCCCTGTCGGGCAGGGACAACCTTATATTCTGGGGCAATGCTTATCATGTACCGAAAAATATTTTAAATGAGAGAATTGACGAAGTTTGTGATATAATAGGTTTTACAAAAGAAATACTGAACCAAAAGACAGGAATTTATTCAGGAGGCATGAAACGGCGTTTAAATATAGGTGCGGCCTTACTGCACAGGCCGGATTTCCTGGTACTTGATGAGCCCACGGTTGGTATTGACATGATTGCAAGAAACCAGATACTTGATTCAATTAAGAGGCTGAATGGGATGGGAACGACAATTTTATACTGCGGTCATTATATGGATGAAGTGGAACGGCTCTGCGATTCCGTCTGCATATTGGACAAGGGCAGGGAAATTGTGTATGGAAATAAGAAAACTTTATTAAAGGAACCGGGTCAGACATTGGAAAATCTATATTATGAATTACTATATGAAACGACATAAATAATTGTCATTTCATATAGTACCTCCGGCTGAGGAGCACGATTTTGTATGGGATTTAATATGCTTCCCATGAATAAAATCGGCACCTGCAACGTCAAAATACAAAAACTTTTTGACGCTGCATATAGAAGTGAAACAGGTTTTATAAGTATGTTGTTATTACAGCAGATGGGAGTTTATATGGAACGCTACGAAAATATAGTCAAAATCGAAGAAATACGAAGGCTGGCAGATAATAACCAATATTTAAAAGCTGTAAAAATACTGGATACCATGGATGTTGGTAAAATCAAAGCCCTCACCGATTTAAGCATTATTGCGGATGTTTTTATACAGAGCGGGCGGTATGAGGATGCCATGGCAGTTCTGGTAAAAATATACGGGAAATCAAAAACCAGAAGAGTATTATACCAGCTTTTGGATCTGTCCATAAAAAGCGGTAATGCTTCCCAGGCGGAAGATTACCTTAAGCAGTATATTAAGGCCGCTCCACAGGATTCCAGCCGTTTTATCTTCCGTTACTGCATTGATAAACTGAATGGGGAAGCCTATGAAGTTTTAATTGCCTCCCTCGAACAGTTAAAAGAATTTGAATATTATGAAATGTGGGCTTATGAACTGGCTAAATTGTATCATAAGGCCGGCATGAAAGATAAATGCGTGCGGGAATGCAGCGATATTATCCTGTGGTTTGGCGACGGCATTTATGTCGAAAAAGCGAAATTGCTGAAGGGTTACTATGTAGGTGAAGTGAATCCGATCCATATGTTAAAAGCAAAAGAAAAAAAAGAAGCCGAAAGAAAGCTTGGACTGGATAAAACAAAGGATTACAGCAGCATGCGCAGCCAGATAGACCAATTCCTGGCAGGTGAGGATATCCCAAAAGAAATTACCCGGGACCAGGACAAGGATCAGGAAGTAAAGAAAGCGGCACAGACCCAAAAAGACCTGGATGAACCGGATGGAGAATACGAAGAGAATACAGATGAAACCGCAGACGGCAGTGGCTTACCTGAAAAAGACCACGAACTGCAGGCCTTCTTTAAAAAGGTAGCATTAAAATTAGAAAAACAGATGGTAAATGAATCGGGAGCCGGGTTATATTGGGAAATGAAACGGAAAGAGACGGAAGGAATAAAAGAAATTACTCCGGATTTGGAGGAGGAACCGGAAGCCGAAGCCCGGCAGGAAACCGGATTGACGGAGGAAGTTTCATACGGAGCTCAGGACGAACCGGGTGATAAAGAAACGGAGACCGGAACCGAGTTATATGCAGAGGAAGAGCAGTCACAACCGGAAGAAGAGCAGTCACAACCCGAGAAAGACCGGTTACAACCCAAGGAAGACTGGTTACAACCCGAGGAGACAATACTGCAACTAGCCGTAGAAGAAACCACCGAAGGAACCTTTGAGAGAACCGGCTGGCCGACAGAGGAAATAACCTATAAGAAAACCAGACAGTATTCCGGGGAAGAAATCTATAGGGAAAGCGAACCGCATTCCGTAGGAGAAACCGTTGAGGAACCGGGACAGCAGACCGAAGAAGAAACCTATAAGGAAAGCGAACCATATTCCGGAAGAGAAACCGTTGAGGAGCCGGGACAGCGGACTGAAGAAGAAACCTATAAGGAAAGCGAGCCGTATTCCGGGGAAGAAACCTATAGGGAAAGCGAACCGTATTCCGTAGGAGAAACCGTTGGGGAAATGAGACGGCAGTCAGAGGAAGAAACCACAGAGGAAATAAGTGCACAGCCAGGACAGGTAACGGAACCGGCTCAAAATATCCGGACGGATCAGGATTTTGGACTGAAAAGGGAAGACGGTTTTGGCAAATCCGGTGGAGGTATAAATTACAGCGAAGAATCCGTACATAACAAAACTTTCTATGAAAAACAATATTTGACCGGTAAATTTGATGCCGCATTTTCAGAGGCCGGCATGAATTATGAAAAAGATTTTGGTTATTTTATCCGCGTAGATTCCTTAAGAAATCAGATCGAATCATGCTTAGAAAACGTTTTATCGGATTATACTAAAATCAATCATATTATTATTGCCGGTAATAAAAAATCGGGTAAAACCACACTTGCTAAAAAAATATCCAAAGCCCTTTACGGATTAAACCGGGTTAACACCAACCGGGTAGCTAAAATAAATGCGGCCAAATTAAACGGTTTTACTCTGGAATCCAAAAAAGATAAACTGGTCAACAGTTCCCTTATCATTGAAGAGGCAGGGTTACTTGACAAAAGCGCCGCCCGACAATTGCTGTCCCTGATCGGGGAGTTAAACGGGAATATCTTTGTTATACTGGAGGATACGGAAAGCGGAATTGAGGAACTGTTTCAAACAAATCCCGGACTTAGTGAGACTTTTAACAGTATCATTCGGATCCCTGCATATACAAAAGAAGATTTGTACGGTTTTGCCTTTACCTATATCCATAATAAAGATTATGAATTTACGAGGGATGTCAAAACAGCATTTGAAACGGAAATTGAGAAAATAATTTCTTCCGTAAAAGAGGAGAACCGGTTAGAGGCCGTAATGGAATTAGCCCGCAAGGCTAAAACTTCTGCGGATGCGAGAAATAAATCGATGCTGACCGATATCGTTTATACAAGAGATTTAAGTTCGGAAGACTTCCTGTATATAAAAACGGAAGATTTCCTATGGGAGGATAAGAGGAATGGATAACGAAATATACGTAATAGGCCATATTAATCCGGATACGGATTCCATATGTTCCGCAATTGCTTATGCCAGACTGAAGCGGATACTTACCGGCGGAAATTATAAGGCAAAAAGAGCCGGGCAGATTAATTCGGAAACCGGATTTGTACTGGAACGGTTTAAAGTTCCCGCTCCAAGCTATCTGTCCGATATCCGCACCCAGGTTAAGGACATTGAGATACGCCGGACGGAAGGGGTGGATAAGGGCATTTCCTTAAAAACAGCCTGGTCCCTGATGAGAAAAAACAATGTGGTAACCTTGCCTGTCATAAACCAGGTTAAGCAGCTGGTAGGTTTGATTACCATCGGTGATATAGCGAAATCCTATATGGATGTGTATGACAGCCGTATCCTGACAAAGGCGGAAACACCCTGCCTCAATATGATTGAAACTCTGGAGGGAGAACTGGTCGCCGGCAATTCCGAAGCATCTTTTACGGAAGGGAAAGTACTCGTTGCGGCTGCCAATCCCGACCTTATGGAAAATTACATTGAAAAGGGAGATATCGTAATCCTGGGAAATCGCTATGAATCCCAGCTGTGTGCCATTGAAATGAATGCCGGGTGTATTATTGTGTGCGACGGAGCTGTCGTATCCAAAACCATAACCAGGCTTGCACAGAATAACGGATGTACCATAATACGGACACCATTTGATACCTTTACGGCTGCAAGGCTTATCAACCAAAGCATACCCATCCGCTTTTTCATGACCAATCAGGGGTTAATTACTTTCTCTACGGAAGATTATATTGAAGATATCCGGGGAATCATGGCTAAAAAACGCCACAGGGATTTCCCCATCCTTAATAAAGACGGTTATTACAGCGGTATGATATCAAGAAGGAATCTGTTAGATGCCAGGAGAAAGAAAGTCATACTGGTGGACCACAATGAGAAATCCCAGGCAGTTGACGGATTGGATGATGCGGAAATCCTGGAGATCATAGACCACCACCGTCTGGGGAGCTTAGAGACCATAAGCCCTGTATATTTCCGTAATCAGCCCCTGGGCTGTACGGCTACCATTATATATCAGATGTACCGGGAAAACGGCATTGAAGTGGAACCCGGTATTGCCGGTTTATTATGTTCTGCCATCCTATCCGATACTTTGATATACCGTTCGCCGACCTGTACGGAAATTGACCGTACCTATGCGGAAGAACTGGCGGGGATTGCAGGAATCCAGGTAGAAGAATATGCAAAAGAGATGTTTGCGGCAGGCAGCAATTTAACGTCAAAATCACCGGAAGAAATTTTTTATCAGGACTTTAAAAAGTTTACGGCCGGAGATCTTACCTTTGGCGTGGGGCAGATTAACTCCATGAACCGGGAGGAACTGGATGCCATAAAAGAAAAACTGGTACCCTATATGCAGAAAGCTTACAGAGACCATGGGGTCGGCATGTTATTCTTCATGCTTACCAATATAATGGAAAGTTCCACGGAATTGCTGTATCAGGGAACCGGTGCGAAAGAACTGCTTATCAATGCCTTTAAGCTGGAGAAAGACAATGAAGTTATCTATCTGAAAGGGGTGGTATCAAGGAAGAAACAGCTGATTCCTGCCTTAATGCTCACCCTTTCCCAGGATAATGTCTAGAGCGTGTTTGAAAATCATTGCACCGTTTTGAATGCTCCACCTTACGGCATGGTGCGTCACAATTTTGGGAACGCAACTTCGCTACGCACCAAAACAAGTTTCGTGCTTCCCACAAAGTAAAACATCCAGTCCGGCACAGGCATTTTTCAAACACACTCTAGAGTTTAAACTGGATCTGGACATTATTTTTGAGATTTTTACCGCCCAGGGATTTTACATTCTGGGTTATGGTAAGAATATAGGATTCATTTTCCGTATAAGGCTCTAAAGGCTCAATTTCTATGTATTTATTGATGGAATCATAACTGATGTGGGTTTTAAGGGGTACCTTATTTAAGGAAGTAACATAAAGATTACGGTTGTTAACAGTGGCAGGGTTCAAGGGAGAAGAAAATTTGATTCGCCATACAAAGTTTCCTGTCCGAAATTTTAATGTCTGTTTTACTTTATCCTGTATTTCATCAGAAACGGATTCGATATTTAAAAAATTATTCATCATAACTATCACCTCAAAATTCATGTTAAAATGTCTGCTTCTTTATCGCATATTCGGATAAAGATTTATCGAGTTATGGGTTTTGTCTTTCGTCGTGACCGTTTAGTCACTGGGGGTTTTGTGAATAACATGTGCGAAATTATGCGGACAGAATGCATAATTTCTGTGCTTATAAGGTTGCTATGAAGCCGAAAGACTGAATAGTAACATATTTATTATACTATATTTGGGGAAAATAGCATAGTAGTAATTAGGAATTAAAATTTTTAATCATAATATTATTACTAAGGAGCTTTTCCAAAACCGGGACATAAGCTTTCGATTGAACGGTCCTGGCGTACAGGAGGTCATATACATGAAAAAAGAATTTTGGAAAGCCGGCAATATGTTATATCCCCTGCCGGCGGTCATGGTCAGCTGCCAGAAACAGGGAGAAAAACCCAATATTATTACGGTGGCCTGGACCGGAACGGTCTGTACCAATCCGGCCATGGTATATATATCCGTAAGGCCCGGCCGTTTATCCTATGAAATTATAAAAGAGACCAAAGAATTCGTCATTAACTTATCAACAAAAAAATTGGTAAAAGCCGTAGATTACTGCGGTGTCAAGTCAGGGAGGGATGTTGATAAATTTAAGGAGATGAAGCTGACACCGGTTCCGGCTGAAATTGTTAGTGCCCCATTGATTCTGGAATCTCCGGTTAACATAGAATGCAGAGTCAGACAAATTGTGGAATTAGGTTCCCATCATATGTTCCTGGCCGAAGTTTTGGGCGTTCATGCGGATTCCTCCTATATAAACCCAAAAGGCAAGTTTGATTTAAGCAAGGCGGAACCCATCGTTTATTCCCACGGGGATTATTATGGATTAAGTGATTTGCTGGGAAAATTTGGTTATAGTATTAAGAAAAATTAACAGGTTTAATAATCGAAAAACAGGAAAAAATAAAAAGTACTTGGCGAGGTGGGCGAAAGGTGATATAATCTGTTCATTATGTGCGAAAGGTCATAATAAATATGAAGAACATAGTGCTGATTGGAATGCCTGGTGCCGGAAAAAGTACCATTGGTATTATTCTTGCTAAAGTTTTGGGATGCCAGTTCCTGGATTCTGATTTATTAATACAGGAACAGGAAAAATGCCTTTTAAAGGATATTATTGAAAAAAAGGGATTAGAGGGATTTATTGCCGTTGAAAACCAGGTCAACCGTAATATCAAAGCAGAGAATACGGTAATCGCAACAGGCGGAAGTATAATTTACGGTAAGGAAGCAATGGCGCATTTAAGAGCTGACGGAATTGTGGTTTATATCCGGTTGAGTTATGAAACAATTGAAAACCGGCTGGGCAATATAAAACAGCGGGGGGTTGTTTTTAAGGAAGGGCAAACTTTAAGGTCCTTATATAACGAACGTTGTCCGTTATATGAAAAATACGCCCATATCGCAGTAGACGGGGAAGACTTAAATGCAGAGGAACTTATGGAAAAGATAGCAGAGGCAGTCAGGGATTTTACCTGTACTTGAGTATTTCATAAAAAATATTTTACATCCCGGTGTTTTATGGTATAATCAAGTTAATCTAACAAATTTTACAATAAAATGGTGTGATTTGTGTACATTTTAGATAAATCACGGTACGAAAATAATGAGGTGTGCAATGGAGCAATATATAATAAAAGGCGGCAAGGCTTTGCAAGGCGAAGTAACCATTGGCGGCGCGAAGAATGCAGCGCTTGGAATTCTGTCTGCGGCTATTATGACGGATGAGACGGTAACCGTTGAAAATCTGCCGGATATAGGTGACATTAATGTCCTGCTGCAGGCAATTGAGGAAATAGGGGCAAAAGTTGAAAGAATTGATACACATTCTGTAAAAATCAATGGAAGCAATATCAAATCCATGAGTATAGATTATGAATTCATACGTAAAATACGGGCTTCCTACTATTTGCTGGGAGCATTGCTTGGCAAATTTAAAAAAGCCGAGGTAGCTTTGCCGGGAGGCTGCAATATTGGAAGCAGGCCTATTGACCAGCACATTAAAGGGTTTGAAGCTTTAGGTGCTTCTGTTAAGATAGAACATGGCATGATTCACGCTGAGGCAAAAGAGCTGAAAGGGAATCATATCTATCTGGATATTGCCAGTGTGGGGGCCACCATTAATATTATGATGGCAGCCTGCCTTGCGGATGGTGTTACCATTATTGAGAATGCGGCAAAGGAGCCCCATGTAGTTGATGTGGCAAACTTTTTAAACAGTATGGGAGCCAGTATAAAAGGGGCCGGTACGGATGTAATTCGTATTAAAGGTGTTAAATCTTTAACGGGAAGTGAATATGCCATTATTCCCGACCAGATAGAAGCAGGTACATTTATGTTTGCAGCTGCGGCTACCAAAGGTAATGTTCTGATAAAGAATGTAATTCCCAAGCATCTTGAGGCAATTACCGCCAAACTGATAGAAATCGGTGTAACGGTGGAAGAATACGATGATGCGGTACGTGTTATTGCATCGGACCAGTTGGGCCATACCCATATCAAGACCCTGCCGTATCCTGGTTTTCCTACGGATATGCAGCCCCAGATGACTGCAACCCTTGTTACTTCGGAAGGGACAAGCATAGTTACGGAAACCATGTTTGAAAACCGCTTAAAATATGTAGATGAACTTGCCAGGATGGGAGCCAATATAAAGGTGGAAGGAAATTCAGCCGTTATCGTCGGTGTCCAGGGGTTAACCGGGGCTATAGTCAGTGCGCCGGACTTAAGGGCAGGTGCCGCCTTGGTAATAGCCGGCCTGGTTGCAGAAGGCTTTACCATTGTTGAGCAGGTGGAATATATCGAAAGAGGTTATGAGCATTTTGAGAGAAAGATGCAGGGCCTTGGGGCAACGATGGCTAAAATTGATATAGAAGATGAAAAAGCGGTGCAGAAATTTAAGTTGAAGGTAAGCTGACCGGAAGACGGAAGACCGCGCCAAAATATGCAGAAGGCATAATTTCTGTGCATAAAAGTTGTTATGAAGTCATAAGGCTGAATAGTAACGTGTTTGCATATTTTGCAGTACATAGATGTTTAACATTGGCAAAGCGGACTGGGAATATCCGCTTTGGTTAAAAAAGGGATACGCCGCAGGATAGTAAAACTTTGCAGCGTATCCCTTTTGAGTTATAATAAATTCGGTGAAAGTCTTATGGCGGCCCTTTTTGACAGTCTGTTAAATGATGGCTTCAATAAATAAATCATGTTCTTTGGATAGATCGATAAAACTGCTGCCTACCTGGACAATTGGTTTGGAAAGATAGTTTTTGTTGATCATCCGGACTTCCCCAATGGATTTATTGCTTAACCTGACGCGTTTGCCGACGTAGGATTGGACAATTTCTCCCAGGAAGATCATTATGTACTGGGGATCAAACTTCTGCAAGCCTTCCGCTTCGAATACGCTGATTGCTTCAAAGGGGCATAAAGCGGGCCGGTAAACCCTTGCGGAAGTCATGGCATCATACACATCGGCAATTGCTACGATTTTAGCAAAAGAATCAATCTGGTGGCTGGTAAATCCATTGGGATAACCGCTTCCGTCACACCGTTCATGATGCATTAATGCGGCATACTTAACACGCAGGTCAAGATCCTTGTCTTTTAATAACTGATATCCCGAAACCGTATGGGCCTTAATGGTTAAAAACTCGGATTCCGTCAGGGTATCCTGTTTATTTATTATTTCCGGAGGGATGGTAAGTTTGCCGATATCGTGCAGTAAACCGCTGAGGGTAAGAACCTCAATGTCTTTCTCCGGCAATTTCAGCCAATGGCCGAAAACATTGCAGATCAGGGAAACATTAATGGAGTGCACATAAGTAACATCATCATTTTCCCGCATGCAGTGCATCATATCTAATACATGGATGCCGTTGCGGCTTTTCGATAGTATCTGGGCAGTATGGTCTAATAAGCCGGAGATATCAAGGGGCTTATCATCACCGGCTATTTCGTCCAGATCTCCTGTAAAATTCTGGAGGGATTCAATAAAGGTTGTGTTAAATTGTTTAAATTCTTCACTTTCCCTGATTAACTGGGTGTAACTTATATCTTTAATTTCCGGGTTTTTCGGCTCCTCCAGAATAATACTAAAGTCACTTATGGAGTAAAATTTTAAACGGGTAATAATCTTATCTGTCAAAACGGTCCCTTCCGTTATAATCAGCTGATCATTGTAGGCAAAGATATCTTCTCCTGCTACCATCCCCGGGGCAGCCTGTCTTATGGTAATATGCTTTTTTTTCACTTTTTCCCCCAATCTGCGTATTTTTAACGCTTTAAAGAAATAAATTTGTTAGCATAAGTATAAGAATTTTGTCAACAAAAGTCAATCATGAAAATAGTCCTTGACAAATATTGAAAAATAGTATATCCTCAACCTTATCAGCAGTCTATGCTGCAAAGCGGAATTGGAATATCCGCTTTAACTTTCATATTACATTATATTTCTCTTATTCAGAGTGACGGAGAGTAAAGGCTCTATGAAGTCACGGCAACCCCCTTTAAGCGGAAGGTGCCAACCTGAGCGAGCAATCGAACAATAAGAGGATTTGATTGTGTTTTTGTCAAGTCCGTCTTATCGGGCTTTTTTTATTGTTGAAGGAAAGAATTCTTTCCTTTGCCGGTAACCTGGTGGTTTTCCGGTAAGTAAAAAGCCTTTCTTGTATTTCGCGTGAAAAGCACGCAGATAGGAGCAGCGAATGAACAAATTATTATTTACATCCGAGTCCGTAACGGAAGGACATCCGGATAAGATTTGCGATCAGGTTTCAGATGCAGTGTTAGATGCATTACTGGAACAGGACCCTATGAGCAGGGTTGCCTGCGAGACAGCCATTACCACCGGTTTGGTGCTGGTGATGGGTGAGATAACCACGAACGGTTATGTTGATATTCAAAAAATAGTACGTGATACCATAAGAGAGATCGGCTATGACAGATCCGAGTACGGTTTTGATGCCAACACCTGCGGTGTTATAGTTGCCCTGGATGAACAGTCGGCAGATATAGCCATGGGAGTGAATAAGGCATTGGAAGCCAGGGAAAATACCATGTCCGATAACGAATTAGAGGCAATCGGTGCGGGAGACCAGGGAATGATGTTTGGTTTTGCCACCAATGAAACGGAAGAATACCTTCCTTATCCCATCTATCTTGCCCATCAGTTAACGAAACAGTTGACCAAAGTAAGGAAGGATGGTACTTTATACTATCTGCGTCCGGATGGCAAGTCACAGGTTACGGTTGAATATAATGAGGAAGGAAAGCCGGTGCACTTAAATGCGGTAGTTTTATCCACCCAGCATAATCCGGAGGTAACCCAGGAACAGATCCATAAAGATATTAAAAAATACGTATTTGATGAGATATTGCCGAAGGAATTTGTCGATGAAAACACCAAGTTCTTTATTAACCCGACGGGACGTTTCGTAATCGGCGGACCAAACGGTGACAGCGGTTTAACCGGGCGTAAGATCATCGTAGATACCTATGGCGGTTATGCACGCCATGGCGGCGGGGCTTTTTCCGGTAAGGACTGTACCAAGGTTGACCGTTCCGCTTCCTATGCAGCACGTTATGTGGCCAAAAACATTGTGGCAGCAGGGTTGGCAGACAAATGCGAGATCCAGTTATCCTATGCCATCGGTGTAGCCCAGCCGACTTCTATCATGATTGATACCTTTAATACGGGCAGAATTGAGAATAATGAGTTAATTCAGATAATCCGTGATAATTTTGATCTTCGTCCTGCCGGTATAATAAAGATGCTGGATTTAAGGCGGCCGCTTTATAAGAAAACGGCTGCTTACGGTCACTTCGGACGTAATGAATTAAATTTACCCTGGGAAAAGACCGACAAAACAGAAGCCTTAAAGAAATATCTGGTTTAGCTGGAAGATACTTCTTTTCCACGGTATATTTTGGCCCTGATTAACTTGATTTTTTTGTGTCTCACTCAATATTCTTTCTGAGCCTGTTTTTTACGCTCTTTCCTTAAGGATACTGATTAGATTACATTATTTATAAAAATATATAATAAGATAGCCGAAGTCTGGAGAAATTAATTTTATCCATTTGACTCCGGCTGTTTTATTATTTTATTATATTCTGGGATTTTAACCTTACAAGTAAGTCCCCCCGTTTCTTAGCGGATCGCGAATATCCGCTTTGACTTTGCAAGGCCGTATTTAACCGTCAGGGAGTCGCCCGTCTAGTCGGAGCTGTTTAAAAAGCCCTGGTATATTATTAATAAAATATTTATAAAAGTCATTTTTAGTTTATGTGTAATTCCAGGTCCGGTATGTTATAATGAAAATATAATGTGAAAACATAAAAATTAAAGCAGGTGAAGAATTTGAAACTTAAAAGCAGGCTGTTAACAGCTTTTTTAATTATAACGGCACTTCCCATCTTTTTAATTACCATTGCAGTCGGAACCATTGCAAGATTCCAGGCTAATTCCATAGAGCAGACCTATGATGTGAAATCCGATACCATAAAGCTGATTTCAAACCCGCTGCAGATTTTAAGCCGGTTAACCAGGGGCGTTTATAATGAAATTGTGATTACCGCCGCACAGTCTCCGAAAAAATTTGAAGATGAGAAATATATTGATTATTTAAATAATGAATTAAAGGGCAAATATTCCTATATTGTCCTTCGAAAAAGCGGTGATTATATTTACAGCGGAAAACCGGAGAACCTGGATAATATAAAAAGCTACTTCCCGGAATACGGAGAATTTACTACCGATATGGAAGGCGGTTTTTATGTTGACAGTAAAAACCCTTTTTTATTAAAACAGCAGGATTTTCTTTTTACCGATGGGGCAAAGGGCAGTATATTTGTCGTAACGGATGTGGACACCCTGGTACCCCAGATTAAGGCTTCTGCCATTCAAATGGCATGTTCCCTGGTTTTTGTGGTAATATTAACGGCAGGGGTACTTATAATCTGGATTTACCGGAGTATTTTAAGGCCTCTGACTACCCTCCATGCCGCCACGGATGCCATGAAGGAGGGAAATCTGGACTATTCCATCGAAGGGGATCCGGAGGATGAAATCGGCCAGCTCTGTGTTGACTTTGAGGAAATGCGTATCCGCCTGAAGGAACTCATTGAAGTAAGGCTTAAGTATGAGGAGGATACCAAGGAATTAATCAGTAATATTTCCCATGATTTAAAAACCCCCATCACTGCCATTAAAGGCTATGCGGAAGGGATCATGGACGGGGTAGCCGATACGGCGGAGAAGCAGGCCAAATATATTAAAACCATATATACCAAGGCCAATGATATGTCGGCACTGGTGGACGAGCTATCCTTTTATTCCAAGATCGACTGTAATACCATGCCCTATACCTTTACCAGTATAAATCTCCATGATTATTTCAGTGACTGTATCGAGGAACTGACCCTGGATCTGGAGGTTAAGAATATTGAGATCATATATAATAACGAAACGGATGTCTCACTTAAGGTCTCAGCCGATGCGGAGCAGTTGAAACGGGTTATTAATAATATCATCGGCAATTCCGTCAAATATATCGGAAACAAAAAAGGTTTAATTACAATAAAGATTGAAGACACCGGTGATTATGTGAAGATTTCCATTGAAGACAACGGACAGGGGATCAATGCAAAAGACCTGCCGTTTATATTTGACCGGTTTTACCGTGCGGATGCTTCCCGCAATTCAACCAAAGGCGGAACCGGCCTGGGGCTTGCAATAGCCCAAAATATTATACAGGACCATACGGGAACTATATGGGCGGACAGTGAAGAAGGAAAAGGAACAACCATTTATTTCACTTTAAAAAAATACAAGGAGGGCACAGAACATGAGTAGGATATTAATCGTAGAAGATGAAATCGCAATTGCGGAACTGGAAAAGGATTATCTGGAATTAAGCGGATTTGAAGTAGAGATGGAAACGACAGGAGACGGAGGAGAAGCAAGGGCAATCAATGAAGAATTTGATTTGATTATTTTAGATTTAATGCTTCCCAATGTGGACGGCTTTGAAATATGCAAAAAAATCAGGGCCGTAAAAAATATTCCCGTCCTTATGGTTTCTGCCAAAAAGGATGATATTGATAAAATCAGGGGACTTGGACTTGGAGCGGATGATTATATCACAAAACCCTTCAGCCCCAGCGAACTGGTAGCCAGGGTAAAGGCCCATTTAGCCCGCTATGAAAGATTGATCGGCACCGGAACGAAAGAGAATGAAATCATTGAAATCCGGGGTATTAAAATAGATAAAACAGCCAGAAGGGTTTACGTCAATAATGAAGAGAAGAGTTTTACCACCAAAGAATTTGACCTTTTAACCTTTTTGGCGGAGAATCCCAACCACGTATATACCAAAGAAGAATTATTCCAGGAGATCTGGGATATGGAATCCATCGGGGATATTGCAACCGTTACGGTTCACATTAAAAAAATCCGTGAGAAAATTGAATTCAATACTTCAAAACCCCAATACATTGAGACTATCTGGGGTGTGGGATACCGGTTTAAAGTATAACTTTATATTTAAAGCAAGAGCTTATGCAAAATATAAAACAATTAGTTTAACCTGTCAATTAAGTCTAACTCCCGCCTGGCCGGCGTAAGTTAGACTTAATTTTTAGAGGCGGTCAAAGCTGGTTTTAATGGATATGGCATATTATATTTTTTCCTGTTTGACATGGTATATGACAAATGGTAGAATATAGGAGTTGATTCAAAAGGTATAACTGATGAAGAAACTGTTAATAGCATGAATCGTTCTCAGGCATTCGGGTTAACCCAAGCGGCAAGACGGTGACGGAATAAGGAATATACAAGCCCCCGGTGCCCTAAGGTTTCGGAGGTTTTTTTGTTTTATAAGAAATACTGCCGGCTTCTTATGGTACAAAAAGCCCTTCGGGCAGAATTTAACCTATTAAAAAGAGGTGAGAGGATGGAAACAAGAATTGCATTGATCGGTATTATCGTGGAAAATATGGATGTTGTTGAAAATGTGAACCAGATTCTTCATGAATATGGCCAGTATATCGTAGGCAGGATGGGGATTCCCTATAAGGAGAAAAAAGTAAGTATTATCAGTATCGTAATTGATGCGGAAAATAACGTTATCAGCTCCCTGTCCGGTAAACTGGGAATGCTGAATGGAATCAGCGTAAAAACCGTATACTCAAAATACGGAAAATAAAAGCAGAAAAGAGGAAAAAGTTATGAAAAAGTTTTTATCCCTGGTTTTAATATTAATTTTATGTGTTACCATGGCAGCCGGATGCCAAAAGAATGACAGCACCGGTAATGGCGGAACAGAGACTTATGATGGGGCAGGCCAGACGGAAGGCAGTACATCCCCGGAAACGGATACGGCGGAAGGCACCGCGGAAGCCGGACAGGTTAACGAAACAGCGGATAACAATACGGCGGAGAATAGTACCAGTACCGCAGATTCTTTGCCTGCGGCAGGCATTGATGTCAGTGTGGCTGCCTTAAAAGGGCCTACGGCCATGGGAATGGTTAAGATTATGGAAGACTCGGAAAAAGAGGAAGCTGCAAATAATTATACGTTTACCATAGCCGGAGCACCGGATGAAATTACGGCCGGAATTATAAAGGGGGATTTTGACATTGCAGCCGTCCCCTGTAATCTGGCGGCAGTGCTGTACAATAAGTCCCAGGGAGGACTTTTGGTTGCGGGAATCAATACCCTGGGTGTACTTTACGTTGTGGAAACGGGTAAGGAGATTAACAGCGTTGAAGACTTAAAGGGAAAAACAATATATTCCACCGGTAAGGGCACAACCCCGGAATATACTTTAAATTATTTATTGTCGGCTTATGGAATTGATCCGGTCAAAGACGTGACCATTGAGTACAAGTCGGAAGCCACGGAAGTTGCAGCAAATTTAAGTGAAGCCACCGATGCGGTAGCCATGCTCCCCCAGCCTTATGTCACTACGGTAATGTTAAATAATAAAAATGTAAGAATTGCCCTGGATGTAGCAGGAGAATGGGATAAAGCCAGTAAGAACGGCAGTACGGTGGTGACCGGCGTCATTGTTGTTAATAAAAAGTTTTTAGCGAATAATAAAGAAGCTGTGGACGGCTTTTTATCCGAGTATGAGGCTTCAGCGGAATATGTAAATAAGAACGCAAAAGAAGCATCGGCGCTGATCGAAAAATTTGATATACTGAAAGCCGCCCCTGCCGAGAAGGCTTTGCCCTATTGTAATATCACCTCGATCCAGGGAGAAGATATGAAGGTAAAAATAAAAGGATATCTGGAAACCTTATTCGGCCAGAACCCGGATACGGTAGGCGGAAAGCTTCCGGATGACGGTTTTTATTACATAAAATAAGTATGTGGCTTATATAAGCTTTCGGTAAAACATCAATATAAATTTTAAACTGGTATAGCGGGTGCTGAATTAAGGGAATTCTATGCAAGGCTGTACTGGAAACTCCGGAAAGGTAACAGATATGGAACAGGTTAGAACAGCCTTGCATAACAAAAAATATAGGATATTGGCGGTGGTTTTCTGGATTCTTGTATGGCAGCTTGCCTGCCTGCTGGTAAATAATGAGATATTTTTGGCTTCTCCCGCTGCCGTTATCCGTGCCCTTGTGAAATTAGGCGGCGAAGGCGGTTTCTGGTTATCGATCTTTAACTCCTTTTTTAAAATTGCATTGGGTTTTCTGACAGCCATCTTATCCGGTATCCTGCTTGCCGTCCTATCTTATTATAACATAGTGTTAAAAGAAATTATTTTACCTTTAATGAAAATCATACAGGCTACACCGGTTGCGTCCTTTATCATATTGGCTTTATTATGGGTACAATCGGGAAATCTGTCCGTATTATGCTCTTTCTTGATGGTGATTCCGGTAATTTATACCAATGTCCTGCAGGGGCTGTTGGAAACAGAACCGAAAATGCTGGAAATGGCCCTGGTGTTCCGGATTAAAACCTTAAAGAAAATACGGTACATATTTATACCTGCCGTTATGCCCTATTTTGTTTCAGCTGCTACGGTTGGATTGGGATTATGCTGGAAAGCGGGTATTGCGGCAGAGGTAATCGGACTGCCCCGTTTATCTATCGGGGAACGATTGTATGAAGCAAAAATTTATCTGATGACGGATGAATTATTTGCGTGGACCATAGTTATAATCCTTATCAGCGTAGTATCCGAAAAAATGATTATACGGATAATCCGCTCCATACAGAATGCATTGACCTAATAACCCTGAGATAATGGTATTGGCACCCCCCTTTTATGTTACGGAGTACAAATCCATAGGAGTTTTATATGAATATATGTCTTAAAAATATTACAAAAAAATATGAAGATACCTTAGGGTTAAATCAGGTCAGCCTGGAATTTGCGGAAGGGGAAACTGCCTGTATTATGGGACCTTCCGGTATTGGCAAGACTACTTTAATAAATATAATTATGGGATTGGTAAAAGCGGATTCAGGCACTCTTACAGGGCTGGAAGGCAAAAAGATTGCCGCGGTATTTCAGGAAAACAGACTTTGTGAAGAAATCGATGCAGTCCATAATGTAAAATTGGTCTGTAATAAAAATGTGACGGAACTCCAGATCAAAGAAGAATTCAAAGAGGTCGGACTGCTGGAGTATGAAAACAAGAAAACCCGGGAGTTAAGCGGCGGAATGAAACGGAGGGTAGCCATCGTCAGAGCGGTAATGGCGGAGAGTGATATTATTATAATGGATGAGCCCTTTAAAGGGCTGGATGAAAAATTAAAAGAGCAGGTAATAAATTATATCAGACGCAAAACCAGGGGGAAAACCGTGATCGTTGTAACCCATAACAAAGAAGAAGTGGATGCCCTTTCGGCGAGACTTATCCTATTGGAAACAGGGGCTGTTGCATAATTCAAAATGTAAATTAATCCTTATTCTAGGCCCAGGTTCAGTAAACTTACAATTTTGCAACAGCCTCCGTATTGGAAAAGGAAAAGTCTTTACGTCCGGTATAGGTGGTGGTATAATGTTTAACACTATAATTAAAATTGTGGCGGAATAGTTACTTAATATGAAACATTAGCAGGTCGGCTGATAACTGATATCCGCAAGTTTTTATAATCAGGGAGGACGTTATGCATATCACTATTACAGGCAATCTAGGAAGTGGTAAATCAACAATATGTAAAATATTAGAAGATAAATATGGCTTTGAGATTTACTCCACCGGTAAGGTGCAGCGGGAAATTGCCAGAGAGATGAACATATCCACACTGGAAATGAACCGGTTAATGTGCAGTGACCGTAAATACGATACTATGATTGATGATGCAACAGCCAGAATATCAAGGGAGAACAGGGATAAAAATATTATTTTTGATTCCCGGCTGGCCTGGAATTTTGTGGAACAGTCATTTAAAGTATTCTTATCGGTAAGCCTGGATGTGGCAGCAGAGCGGGTAATGAAGGATAACAGGGGCAAGGAAGAGAAGTATGCTTCCCTTGCGGAAGCAAAAGAAATGCTGGCGGCAAGGGCACAGACGGAAGACAGGCGTTACAAAGATATGTATAACCTGAATTATTTTGACTTTTCCAATTATAACCTGGTTATTGACAGTACCTTTAGTACTCCGGAGAAAATAGCTTCCGTCATTATGCTGGAAGCCAAAAAGTTCGAGGCGGATTGGAAAGAGAAGGGCGTTTTTGGACCCGGCAACCAGGGGATAAACAGGATTCTTGTTTCTCCAAA
The DNA here is from genome assembly GCA_023391695.1 of Bacillota bacterium. GTDB lineage: Bacteria > Bacillota > Clostridia > Lachnospirales > Lachnospiraceae > Anaerocolumna. Next base: position 19,746 of record JAEWAK010000044.1, on the reverse strand, counting down.
AAGATTATATAAAGGAGAAGTCGCCGGAGCGGAAGTTAACGATTTGAGAGAAATGACAGAAGAATTCAGGAGAATCACAGATTATATTGATATAACCGTATCCGTCCGTAAGAACAAGGATGAATATGAGACCATGGAAGGCATAAACCAGGTAAAAGCCGCACTCCTTGCGGATGTGCCGTTTATACCGGTTAAGATCATATAGTTTGTTTAACCTGGATCTTTTATTTATAAATGGCAAAATAACCTGGAATTAATAGAAAAAAGAAACTACTTCAAAATTAAACACATAAGTTTTACACGATAATATCAGCTGTCAGCACTTGTTTGGAAGGGGCTATGCGCAAAGTTGCACAGCTGATTTTATGTGTCCTTCTTTTCCTGGTTGTTTGTCCTGGAGCGGCATATATGCTGATTTACTTAAAATTACGAATATGTTATAATTTCCTTTGTTGGGTGATATTACAATCACATATAAAAGTTTAAGTATTGAAAGGAGAAGTAAAATATGGAAAAATTCAGAAATGATTTTCTATGGGGCGGAGCAACTGCCGCGAATCAATTTGAAGGGGCATGGAATGTAGACGGTAAAGGTCCGTCTGACTCTGATATGTGTACCAACGGAACTCATACATCACCAAAAAAGATTACAAGAACCATTGAGCCCGGTTTATTGTATCCAAGTCATGAGGCGATCGATTTCTATCATCATTATAAAGAAGATATTGCCTTATTTGCAGAAATGGGCTTTAAAACTTACCGTTTATCCATTGCCTGGACTAGAATTTTTCCGACGGGTATGGAGACGGAACCAAATGAAGCAGGACTTCAGTTTTACGACAATGTATTTGATGAGTGCAGGAAATATAATATAGAACCCTTAGTAACCATTTCCCATTATGAGATGCCTTTTGAACTTACGAAAAAGTTTAATGGCTGGTCCGGCAGGGAATGTATTGACTTTTATGTTCATTATTGTGAGACAATCTTTGAAAGATATCAGAATAAAGTAAAATACTGGCTGACCTTTAATGAGATCAACTGCGGAGCTACGCCGTTCGGCGGCTATTTATCCCTTGGTATTTTAAATGAAGGAACCGTTGATTTCTTACATCAGCAAGATATACCACAGCTTCGTTTCCAAGGTCTTCATCATCAGTTTGTAGCCAGTGCGAAAGCAGTTAAGCTTGCCCATGAAAAATATCCTCAGTTCAAGATGGGAAATATGATTGCCTTTATGACCATGTATCCGTTTACCTGTAACCCGGACGATATCCTGGCAACACAAAAGGGTATGCAAATGATGAACTGGTTCTGTTCCGATGTACAGGTACGAGGCGAATATCCTTATTATGCAAAGCGTTACTTTGAAGAGAATAATCTTAAGATTAAGGTGGAGCCGGGTGATTTGGAAATATTAAAGGAAGGTACCGTTGATTTCTATACCTTCAGTTATTATATGACAAACTGTGTATCCGTAGATACAGAGAATGCACAGACCTCAGGAAATATTATGGGAGGTGTTAAAAACCCTTATCTGAAAGCCAGCGACTGGGGATGGCAGATTGACCCTAAGGGACTCCGCTATGCTTTGAATGAAATCTATGGCAGATATGGTATTCCGCTTATGGTTGTGGAAAATGGACTGGGAGCACGAGATACTATTGAGGAAGATGGTTCCATCCATGACGATTACCGTATCAATTATCTGCGTGAACACATTGAGCAGATGAGGGAATCGGTAGCGGATGGTGTGGATTTAATGGGATATACCCCTTGGGGCTGCATTGACCTGGTTAGTGCATCTACCGGAGAGATGGCAAAGAGATATGGTTTTATCTATGTGGAAAAATACGATGATGGTACAGGATCCCTTGCCCGCCGTAAAAAGGACTCTTTTGAATGGTATAAAAAAGTCATCGCATCAAACGGGGAAGAATTAGAATAAGCTGAAGAAAATTTTTTCAACATCCTGATTTATAAGTGCACCAAAGCGCACGGATAGGAGTTAATATGAAATGCCTGGTCATGGATTTTGGCGGAACTTTTCTTAAATATTCCGTAATGGATCATGAGTTAAATATATATGAAAAAGGTGAAAAGCCTTCCCCGAACAAATCGGTAGAAGAATTTGTTAATGCAGTATCAGAGCTTTATGAAATTTATATGGACAGCATTGAAGGTATAGCAATCAGTATGCCGGGATTCCTGGACGTAAATACGGGCTTTGCAAAAACAGCCGGTGCTTTCATACCACTCTATGGGCAAAATATCTATGATTTATTAAAAGAAAAATGCCAGGTCCCGGTTACGATTGAAAATGATGGAAAATGCGGCGCACTGGCAGAAGCCTGGGTCGGAAATCTGAAGGAGTGCAAGGATGGTGTAGCTGTAATTCTTGGAACCGGTGTAGCAGGTGGGATCATTAAGGATCGCAGGGTACACCGCGGAAATTCCTTTGCTGCCGGAGAATTTTCCTATCTTATCATGCAGGACGGAGATGGTATGGCAAATTCAGCTACCTTTACCTGTGGAGTGGCTTCTTTAATGATGAATGCATGTCTTGCAAAAGGTATTGATATAAAAAAATTGCCTGTTTATTCGTTATTCGGCAGATTCTTACAAAAAGAACAGGAGATTAGCGAATGTGATAAGGATCCTGAATTTGCCAGTGGTATTGATGGATATAAGTTTTTTGAACTGTTGGAAAAAGGAGATGAGGCAATCAAAAAAGTATATGAAGAATATACTTACAATGTTGCCAAACTTATATTCACGATTCAGGTGTTTTATGATCCGGAGAAAATTGTAATAGGCGGTGGAATCAGCCGTCAGAAACGGCTGATTCCGGACATACAGGAAAAGGTAAATCAAATCATCGCTAATTTCGGCGGATTTTATTCGGTTCCTTGTATTATTGATGTTTGTAAATTCTTAAATGAAGCAAATCAGTATGGAGCATTATATAATTTCCTGACACGTAAGGCACCGGATTTAGTGAAATAGTTTTGCTTTAGTCTTCTCATTCCGTTAATCCTCCAGCAGCAGGATATTCTTCTTAACTTTTGTTAGGATACTGCTGCCGGAACCAGGGGTAATAAATAAAACTCCGTCATAATAATATAGATCCCCGTTTTTACTTACAAAATATTCATGCTCTGAAATTTTTATATTACGCAGGTTCATCCCGCAGATAAGATTCTTTATACACTGGATGTATTTTAATTTAGAATTAAGTTTTAAGGTGTTTGTTTTACTGGCAACAGGATAAGATACCAGAATAGTGCCTGCTTTATTATATAATACTCCGCCGGCGGCTTTAAAATAAGGATTTCCGGAAGGAACCCTAATACTCTTTAAAGCGGTAAAATAAAGAAAAGGATTATAGTTGCCGTAAGAGTCTTCCTGGGTATCACTTTCCATTGTCTTTGTTACTTTCCGCGTATTTACGGATAAAGTCAGTTCTTCCAGGTATGGATTATAGGACATACTGTTTACGGTTTTTACACTTTTTGGAACTGTAAAGCTCTTATTTTTCTTCCCTGACGGATATAATAAAAGGGCGGATCCGTCCTTGGTATATAATACATTATCCACGGACTTTAGTTTTTTATTCTTACTGCTTACCGTAATTTTGGTCAGCTTCGGACTTAAGGATCCCCAAATGATCTTATGATAAGGCTCCTCGTTTCCCTTGGCTAACAGCTTTAATACGATATCCATGGAGCAATTTGCGGGAATATACAGCTCGGTGAGATTTGCCGTATGGACCAGCTGCAAGCCTGCCACTTTATTTACGGTATCCGGAATGTTATAGGTTTTGCCAGGATGATTCTGGGGATACCATTCCAGCGAAGTCATATCTTTGGAATACAGTATTCCGTTTTTAGAGGTAAAATACTTATTTCCTTTTGCCAGTTTTACTTCTTTTAAATGATAAAACCCGGGACAACGGTATATTGACTGCAGATAAGACGAGCTTATCTGTTTAAGGCTTTTTAAGTTTTTCGGCAGGGTTATGGAAGTTGTAGTGTTTTCCGTAGTAAACATATCCCAATCCAGTGAAGTTACACTATCCGGCAGTACAATAGCCGTAACCGGATTCCGGTTGGGATATAAGGCTATGGAAGTTAAGTTACTGGTATAGAGAACACCCTGTTTTAGTGCAAATGATGTATTTCCATTTGCTAACTTTACGGTACGCAGCTGATTCTCTTCCGTATAATCGATAACGGAAAGACTTTTGGGTATTACGATAGATTCTGATTTGTCCAGGGTAGGAATTGCGGCTAAATGCAATTCTGTTAAAGTGTCTGGAAAAGTTAGTGTCTCGGAAACTTTTGCTTCCGGCCAATAATGAAGTAAAGTTTTAGCTTTATTATACACAACGCCGTCTACGGATGCATACACCGGATTTTCTTCGTCCACAAGGATTTCCGTTATGGAGGTATGCCAAAAGGCCAGTCTGCTCAAATCGGTTAAACTTTCAGGCAAAGTAATTTTCTTAATGGGAGTATCCTTAAATGCATAGCTTTCTATGATCTGGAGACTGTCCGGTAAGGTAATATTCTCAAGGCTGCTTCCTGCAAAGGCATCTCCGTTAATCTTCTCAGTTCCTTCGGGTACGGAATAAGTCCTGCCTTTTGCTGCGGGATAATACATAAGGTTTTTTCCATCCTTTCGGAACAGAACTCCGTCAATAGAATAGAACTCTTTACTGTCACTGCTTACCTCAATGGAGGTTAAAGCCGGTAAATCACCCTCCATAAAATCATAGATAAAAAAATTAATTGCATTACCGAAGTTGATTTTTGTTAAATATTTGTTGTATATGGGATATTTTATAGAATCTACCGTATCCGGGATAGTATAACTGTCTGTCGTTTTTCCTTCGGGATAACAGATAATTGTTTTACCGTCCCTGGAGTACAATACCCCGTCTATGGATTTATAGGTTTGGTTATTTTCTGAAACGGTTATGCTTTTTAAATGATAAAGTGAATTATAAAAGCTGTTAAAACCACGTTCGTAATAATTCCATTGATAGGAGTCCTCAAAAGACATTCCGGATTCAAAATCAACAAGGGAAGCGGGTAATTCAATTTCTTCGACATTCGGAAAGCGTTCAAACATACCATCCGGCAATCTGGTTACCCCTTCCGCTACAGTCACTTTTGTAATTTCATCAAAGGTAACGGTCATATAGGTGTCCGCACTTTTTTTTGAAAGGCCTTTCAGTACAACGGCAGAATCCCCTTGAAACTCTAGTATCATCGTATCTATCTGCCTGGTTTGGCTCTCGTTTGCCAATGCAGGTATACAAGGGTTTAAAATTAAGGATAAAAATAATAAGACCAAAAAATATGAATAAAATTTAAGTTTCATAACTAACCACCCGTCCTTATTAACTTATTTTAATATTTCAGGAATCTGAACATAGGGTTTTACGACTATCCGACTCCTGTTATAAATTTCCACTTAGTTACAGTTTTAAGTTTATCATAATTTAAATGGAATTTTCAATATTTTTATACTGTGTGCGGATGATTAAACCAATATAAATGGAACTTTCTCTTATTTATGGTAACCCATTGTTTTGCATTCCATGAAGTAATCACCTAACATACAATTTATTATTTTACAGACAATACAGTCAGGGAATAATAATTGTTTTAAGATGTAATTGCTTTTAATTCAGGCGTATGCAAACGATTATAGATTTTAAAAATTTAATATTTAAGTTAAATTGAATTTATGAAGGGAGGATTCTATGATTAACATTAATAATAAGACAAAATTATTATATGTAATAATCGCTGCAATTATAGGAGTTTATATTGGTTTTGAATATATTCTTCCTCTTTTTATTCCGTTTGTACTGGCTTATTTTATCGCATGGTTACTTTTGCCGGTAGTCAGGTTTTTAAACCGGAAAATCCATATGCCAAAACTATTTGGAGGAATCCTGTCTTTAAGCTTATTAGTGTCGGCCGTAGGCTGGGCTTTGTACCGCTTATGCGGCATTTTTTTACAGCAGTTAACCGTATTATTACGCAATCTGCCCATTTATTTATCCGTTATAGGGGCTCATGTGGACCGGTTTTGTGACGGGTGCGATGTGTTTTTCGGAATACAGCTCGGAACCATGCGGAGCTATTTATACAACAGTATGGATGGCGTGCTGACCATAGTGAAAACAAAAATTATGCCCGTCATAACTTCCCAGAGTTTAAACATAATGATAGGAATAGTCGGGATCGTCGGTGTTCTGCTGATTATCCTGGTCTCCATCCTGCTGCTGATTAAAGATGAGGAACAGTATGGCAGAAGTTTCCGCAGCTGTTTGTTCTACCCGGATATCCATCTGATAACCGGAAAATTATCGGAAATGGGTGTTGCTTATTTAAGGACCCAGGCAATTATGATGTCTTTTATAGCGGCATTATGTACCGTGGGCTTACTGTTAATTAATAATAAATATGCCCTTCTTATCGGCATTGGAATCGGTATATTTGACGCGTTTCCTATTTTGGGAAGCGGGCTTATCCTCGTTCCCTGGGGAATCATCTCCTTATTTAACCATGACCTGTATTCGGCGGCAGTTCTCTTTACTTTATATTTAGGCTGCCAGCTGATCCGGCAGTTTTTGGAACCGAAGCTTTTGGGGAACCGGATTGGCATAAAACCGGTTTATACCTTGATGTCTATGTATGTCGGGGTCAAAATTTTTGGAATTCCCGGATTTTTGCTGGGGCCTTTAGGCTTAGTCATTATTTTTACTATTGTAAATGAATACAAGCAGCGCCTGGATCTCCTTGCAAAAAAAGGTTAATTTATAGACAGTGGGAATATTGCTTGACAAAATATAGGATGTGGCATAAAATCATCAATATAAAAGTGTTGAAAAGGAATAGTATATAACCGTTGTCTTTCCAGAGAGAGAATTGCTTGGTGAGAGATTCTTAAGATAACTTTATAGAACCTACCTTGGAGCACTGTATGAAAATACGGCGTAGGACCGGCGTTAACGGATGGAAAGAGAACTGCAGGCTTGCAGTTAATTAGGGTGGTACCGCCGAGGTCTTTCGGTCCCTTGTGGATGAAGGGCTTTTTTTTATGCAATAGGAAATTACGTCCGATTGCATAAAAAAGCTCTCCGGGCAGAATGCACATGACGCGATAAGGTATATTGTCACTGAAGCGCGTCAGCGCCAGAGTCTGGCAAACCAGACTTTTCCTGTTGCCTTCATCCGTTTATTTTGATTTATTTAAAGCAATATCGAAAGGAGAAAGCGTTATGGCTAAAGAAAAGAAGTTAGTAGAGGCAATTACCTCCATGGAAGAGGATTTTGCGCAGTGGTATACGGATGTGGTTAAGAAGGCAGAATTGATTGATTATTCCAGTGTAAGAGGCTGTATGATTTTAAGGCCGAACGGTTATGCCATTTGGGAAAATATCCAGAAGGAACTGGACAGAAGATTTAAGGAAACCGGTGTGGAAAATGTATATATGCCAATGTTTATTCCGGAAAGTCTTTTACAGAAAGAAAAGGACCATGTGGAAGGCTTTGCTCCGGAAGTTGCCTGGGTTACCCATGGGGGGCTGGAACCTTTACAGGAGAGATTATGCGTAAGGCCTACTTCGGAAACCTTATTCTGTGATTTATATTCCAATATCGTGCAATCTTACAGGGATCTGCCCAAATTATATAATCAATGGTGTTCGGTTGTCCGCTGGGAAAAGACCACAAGGCCTTTTCTGCGTTCCATGGAATTTTTATGGCAGGAAGGCCATACGGCCCACGCTACGGCAGAAGAAGCAGAAGAGAGAACCATCCAGATGCTAAATGTGTACTCTGATTTTTGCGAACAAATTCTTGCTATCCCTATGATTAAGGGAAGAAAGACGGACAAGGAAAAATTTGCGGGAGCCCATGCAACTTATACCATAGAAGCTTTAATGCATGACGGCAAGGCGCTGCAGTCCGGAACCAGCCATAATTTCGGGGATGGATTCGCTCATGCTTTCGGTATCCAGTTTACGGATAAGGACAATACCCTCCAGTATGTCCATCAGACCTCCTGGGGCTTATCCACCCGTATCATCGGGGCCATAATCATGGTACACGGGGATGACAGCGGTTTAGTCCTGCCTCCAAGGATTGCACCGGTTCAGGCTATGATCATTCCCGTTGCGCAGCATAAGGAAGGGGTACTGGAAAAGGCGGCGGAGCTTGCAGGTAAACTGGGTGCTTTCCGCGTTAAGGTGGATGACTCCGACAAGAGTCCCGGCTGGAAGTTCAGTGAGCAGGAAATGCGCGGTATCCCCATCCGTATTGAAATCGGGCCAAAGGATATTGAAGCAAACCAGGCAGTCGTTGTACGCCGCGATACCAGGGAAAAAATTGTTACATCTTTAGATAATATTGAGGAAACCGTTGCACAGGTACTGGATACCATGCAGAAGGAAATGCTTGAAAGAGCCAGGAAGCACCGTGATACCCATACCAGCAGTGCTGCGGATTTTGAAGAGTTCAAGGATGCCATAGCTAACAGACCGGGGTTTGTTAAGGCTATGTGGTGCGGGGACAGGGCCTGTGAAGATGCCATTAAGGAGCAGACCGGTGCTACATCCCGCTGCATGCCGTTTGAACAGGAGCAGATTGCGGATACCTGCGTATGCTGCGGCAAAAAAGCAAAAACCATGGTTTATTGGGGGAAAGCCTATTAATTATGCAGTTCTAGTGTGAAATAAAAGGTATTCCACACTTATTATTTAGGCAGTACCGCAAGTAAACTTGCGATATGCATGGGTGTTAGTTTTAAAAACAAAAGCAGTTTTTTCAACCCCTGCTTTGTACGTGCGCAGAACGCACAGATGGGATTTAAAATGAATATATTAATAACCAATGATGACGGTATTTTTGCTGAAGGGATCCTTACTCTGGCAAATATCTTGACCCAAATGGGAGATGTGACTGTGGTGGCTCCGGACGGGCAAAGAAGTGCGGTATCCCACGGGATCACCGTGAATGAACCTTTAGTGGTGAAAGAAGTGGAATATCCCGCTGCCGTTAAAAAGGCTTATAGTGTCAGCGGAAACCCGGCAGACTGTGTAAGGCTGGCTATGGAAGATCTATTGCCTTATAAGCCGGACCTTCTGGTTTCCGGCATAAATGCCGGACCCAATTTCGGGCAGGATGTAATATATTCAGGAACGGTATCAGGAGCCATAGAAGGGATGTTTTATAGAATCCCTTCCATGGCATTTTCCCTGGACGGGTCATCGTATGAAATCTGCTGCCATTGTATTCCCGGCATCGTTAAGGATTTTATAAAAGCGGACAAAAACAGCAGGACCATATGGAATGTCAATCTGCCCTCCTGCACGATACCGGAGTTAAAAGGTATAATCCATGCCCCCTTATCCGGGCATTCCCAATATCCTTTCCGTTTTAAAAAGTATAATTCGGCGGAAAAGGAGTGGTATTATTTTCCCGCAGGAGAAGCAGTAGGTGCATTGGAAAAAAATACGGATGTGGATTTCGTGAAACGGGGTTATATTTCCATTACGTCCCTTACCATAAACTTTGAAAACCTGGCCTAAACGGCCCCCTTCCGGTTCGCAAAGGCTTTTGGGGAAATACCGCACCTTTCTTTAAAGCAGTTGGAAAAATAGTGCTCATCGGCGAAATTAAGCTTATAGGCAATCTGTTTTACCGGAATATTCGTATTGGCGAGGAGGAGCTTGGCTGTCTCTATTTTCTGGGTCAGGATATAATCATAGGGGGTCTGGGAAAATTCCTTTTTAAATATGCGGTTTAACTGGGAGGGAGATAAGCAGGATATCTCAGCCAGGCCGTTAATGGTAAGCTTTTCATAAATATTTGCGTCAATATATTCTTTCATTTTATAGGCGGCAGCATTTTTTACAATGGGTTTATCATATAAATGCATGCTGATACTGGAAATGATTTCATGATATATCAGGGAACATTTCTGAAATATGATATTCACTCCAAGTTCTTTTTCCTCGCAGACTGCGAGGAATTTTTGAAATAAATCCAGCAGCTCCAAATCTTTAATCAATAAAATGCCTTCCAAATGATAAGTATTAATAAGGAGGTCACAAAGGGGTCCGTATACATTCATCCAGATTTTCTTCCAGGGATTTTTGGCGGAAGAGTAATACCGGTGATGATGCCCTCTGGGGAGGATATAGATGTCTCCTTTTGAAGGGTATACGGTTTTATCGTCCACATGGACGGTGCCTTCGCCTTCCATGATATACTCCAGGCAGAATATTTTCGAATCAAACCGTTCCACATAATAATGAGGGTCCGGATAAGAAATTCCCGCCAGGTCAACATTGAACTGGTTATTGGTCCTGTTTTCATCGTATAAAAAACTTAAGATATGTTCCATATGCGTGTATTCCTCACTCTAATGCATTTAAAACCCATGTTTTTATCTATAATATAGCAGTATAATACAAAAAAGTAAACAAATAAAATTTAAAGGAGCGTTGGGATGATGACAAGCTTACCAAGACCGGAGCATCCGTTTCCCCAGATGGAACGGAAGAACTGGAGAAATTTAAACGGGGAATGGCAGTTCGAATTTGATTTCGGCAGCAGCGGAATCGAAAGAAAAGTATATGAAAAGAAATCCTTAAAGGATAAGATTATTATTCCTTTTTGTCCGGAAAGCAAATTAAGCGGTGTAAATTATAAGGATTTCATACCGGCAGTCTGGTATAAAAGAACATTGGAGATTACGGAGGAAGAATTAAAGGGAAGGGCTTTACTCCACTTCGGCGCGGTTGATTACGAATGCCATGTATATGTGAATGGGAAAGAAGCCGGCGTGCACAAAGGCGGTTATGCTTCCTTCCAGTTTGATATAACGGAATACCTGGTAGAGGGTGACAACGATTTAACGGTTTATGCCAGGGATGACACCAGATCGGGCTTACAGCCAAGGGGTAAACAAAGCGGTTCTTATTATTCGGCGGGCTGCGATTATACCAGGACGACCGGGATATGGCAGACGGTATGGATTGAATTCGTGCCAAAACAATATATTAAAAATGTGAAGTACTATCCAAACATATCGGAAGGCCAGTTACATATAACCGGTACGGTGGCAGGAACCGGAACCTTTACGGCAGCAGCTGTCTTTCAGGGCAGAAAGTGCGGTGAAGTATCCATACATGCGGACAACGGCAATATCCAGGCGACCTTAAAGCTTTCCGAAATACATCTCTGGGAGCTGGGAGAAGGTAATTTATATGACCTGGAGCTTACATTTCATGAGGACAGGGTCCAGAGTTATTTTGGACTAAGGGAAGTTAAATTGGATAATATGAAATTTTACCTTAACGGAAAATCCGTCTTCCAGCGTCTGGTTTTAGACCAGGGCTTTTACCCGGACGGAATCTATACCGCTCCCAATGAGGAAGCGCTGGTTCAGGATATCCGGTTATCCATGGATATGGGCTTTAACGGGGCGCGTTTGCATGAGAAGGTTTTTGAAGCCAGGTTTTTATACCATTGTGACAGAATGGGTTATATGGTATGGGGCGAACAGGCGAACTGGGGACTTGATATCTCGGGACCGGAAGGAATCTACGGATTTTTGCCGGAATGGCTGGAGATATTGGAACGTGATTTTAACCACCCTGCCATTATCGGCTGGTGTCCGTTTAATGAAACCTGGGACTATATGGGCAGGAAACAAAAGGATGATATCTTAAGGCTGGTTTACCTGACTACAAAGCAGCTTGACACAACCAGGCCCTGCATTGATACCAGCGGTAACTACCATGTGGTTACGGATATCTTTGACCTCCATAATTATACCCAGGACCCGGCTAAGTTTAAGGAATATTATGAAGACTTTAAAACCGGCGGGGAATTTAAGGATGATTTAAGCCACAGGCAGAAGTATACGAAAGGACTTCCGGTATTCATCAGTGAATACGGCGGTATCAAATGGGATCCTGCTGCCCTGGAAAAAGGCGGCTGGGGTTACGGGGAAGCTCCGAAGACCGAAGAAGAATTCTTAAACCGCTATGAAGGTTTGACCACAGCCCTTCTTAAGAACCCCAACATATTTGCTTTCTGTTATACACAGCTTTATGATATTGAGCAGGAAGTAAACGGACTATATGACTATAACCGGAGGGCAAAATTTGATCCGGCGGTGATAAAGGCCATTAACACGAAAAAGGCGGCAGTTGAGGAATAATTAAAAGTTTACCTTCCAAAATAATTTTATATAGGGTTTCCACACTAATAAGTGCCCCGGCCGTAATGGCCGGGGCACTTTCGTACGACAGACAATCTACTTTTCGCTCCTGGTGTAATTTTATGGGTTCTAAGTGTCATAAGGTTTTCAGGTGTAAAAGTTTCCAGGCTGCACCCGGAAGTAGCCTCTTTTCCGGAATAATTTTGTTCCTTTCGTTTATCCAGGATAGGAGATAAGACAGTATAGCAAAATTATAATAAAGTGATATAATAAAACTATCCATATAATTTATTTAGGGGAGGTTAAATGAGATGAGAAAATATGTAATTACAAAATATGTAGTGGCATTACTGGTGTTTGCTTTCTTGATCGTAATAGCAGGCTGGATAGACAGTTCGGAAGAGGATTGGGACCGGCTGACAAAATGGGCTGAAAAGTAATACCATAGGAACAAAATCTTGTTCCGGCTGCAAAGGGTGCCGGAAGTTACTGTATTACCGGCTGTAGATGTACTTTTTTGGATAAGGAGGTATAACTTGAAAAAAGTTGGTCAGTTTTTTCAATGCATTGCGCCGTTTCTTTGCGCATTATGTATTCAGATTGTAGTGTCATTTCTGGCACTTACCATTGTTATATTTAACCGCAGTATGAAATTGGCAGATGAGGGGCCAATAGACCCGAACGCGATTGCCAATGGATTGGAAGAGGTTTTAAGTTCGGAAGTCGTTCTTGCCATATCTATTTTAACGGCTGTGATCTGCATGCTTGTGTTTGGTTTATGGTACCGGCACAGTAGCAGAAAATACGGGAGCGAAGGCAGGAAGGTGAAATTTACCTTAAAAAGTATTTTATATATGGTACTTCTGGCTGTCGGCCTGCAGTTTGGGTTGTCTATGTTATTGAATGCCGTTGCCATGATAAAACCGGACTGGTTTGACACTTACGGCGATATTATGGAACAGCTGGGAATGGGCAATTCTATTCTGTCCCTTGTTTATATAGCACTTATTGCCCCCATATCGGAGGAGCTGATATTCAGGGGTGTGATACTTGGATACGGAAAAAGGTTTCTGCCCATGGCAGCTGCCAATCTATTGCAGGCTTTATTATTTGGCATCTATCATATGAATCTGGTCCAGGGGATTTATGCCTTTGTATTAGGAATGATTCTGGGGGCGGTGCGTATAAGCTTTAATACCCTTTACGCCTCCGTTTTATTACATATGTTCATCAATGTCAGCGGTATATTCCTTAATCTGGTATTAACGGAGGAAATGCTTCAGATTCCTTTTGCCATGATTGCCATAGCGGTACTTTCCCTTGGAGCGGTCATAGTCAGTCTTAGGTATCTGGCCGGGAAAGCAGATAAGGATACTGTTGAGGAAGATTTTTAAAAAAGTTGTTATACCATAAAAGTTCGGCTATAATATAAAAAACGGTGAAGTAGGGTTACAGAAAACGGATCTTATGTACAGGAAGGATTTACCATGAAGATAGAGTTGCCACAGAAAGTGGATTATATTATAAATGAGCTTATGAAAAACGGCTATGAGGCATATGCGGTGGGCGGATGCATCCGGGATTCCATCCTGGGCAGGGTGCCGGAGGACTGGGATATAACTACGTCTGCCACCCCGCAGGAGGTCAAGCGTATATTCCGGAGAACCATAGATACGGGTATCCAGCATGGTACCGTTACCGTTATGCTGGACAAGGAAGGCTATGAAGTAACCACATACCGGATCGACGGGGAATATGAAGATAGCAGGCGGCCTAAAAGTGTCGAATTCACGGCAGATCTGGTAGAGGATCTGAAAAGGCGTGATTTTACCATAAATGCAATGGCCTATAACAGGCAGGAAGGGCTGGTGGATGTTTTTAACGGGCTGGATGACCTTAATACGGGTATCATCCGCTGTGTCGGGAGTGCAACAGAACGGTTTGAGGAAGACGCTCTGCGTATCTTAAGGGCCATTCGCTTTTCCGCCCAGTTAGGTTTTGGTATAGAGGAGGAGACCTTAAAGGCGGTTACGGCCAAGGCACGGAATCTGAATGCAATCAGTGCCGAACGGATCCGCGTGGAACTGAACAAGCTTATCGTATCCCCACATCCGGATAAGCTGATTGATGCATATAAGGCCGGAATTACTAAAGTGGTGCTGCCGGAATTTGATGCTCTGATGGAAACGGAACAAAATAACCCTCATCATCTGTATAACGTTGGAATTCATACCATAAAAGCGGTAGAGCAGGCCGGAAATCCTGTTGTACCCCGGACAGAATCAAAATCTGCGGACCAGGACATCCTGATTGACAGCCTGATTCCTAAAACAGAACGGAACCAGAAAGAAATGCTCATCCTGCGGTGGGCGGCGCTGCTTCATGATATTGAAAAACCAAACTGTAAGACGGTAGATGATTTTCAGGATCATTTTTACGGACATCCTGAGAAAAGTGCTGAAACGGCCAGAAGTATCTTAAGAAGGTTAAAGTTTGATAATGAAACCATAGACTATGTATACCGTTTGATAAAATGGCATGATTACCGGTTTTCCCTCACACCTTCCGGAATGAGAAGGGCGGTTAATAAAGTCGGGTCCGACATCATGGACTTATTATTTGAACTGAAAATTGCGGACATCCTGGCACAAAATCCTGAAACCTGGGAGGATAAATTAAGGGATCTAAACCAGGCCGTCATACTTTGCCGGGATATACAGGCAAAAAGGGAATGCATAGATCTTAAGATGTTAAAAATTAATGGGAAGGACCTGATTGACATTGGCTTTAAACCTGGCAAAGCTATGGGCGAGACCCTCGACCGGCTTCTGGAAGAGGTTCTGGAGAATCCCTTCTTAAACGAAAAACAGATTTTACTGGATATGGCCAGGCAGCATTTATCTGATTAAACCTGACTCCATAGGTATACAAATAAACCTCCAATTTTTATCAAAAAATCCCTGCTTTTCCTGTCATGAATCGGAAGGATTTATCATAGGATTAAAAGAGACACCCCTTTGCGGCGGTGCAATAGTTTGGGTCAGGAGGCTTTCCTATGGAGGATAGAAATCTAGAACTATTTAGACAATATAATATAAAAATCTACAACACATACAGAATCAGGGGGGCATTTATTTTAGAGACAGATAAGGGACTCAAGTTATTGAAAAGCTTAGAGAGTTCAAAAAGCCGAATTGATTTTGAGAATACGGTTCTGGAGTATTTAACCGTCCAGAATTATCCTTATGTAGATTTGTATGTTAAAAATTATTCCAATGAAATTATAACCGAAGATGGTGCGGGAAATAAATATGTTTTAAAAAACTGGTTTCCGGGAGAAGAATGCAACTTAAGAGATGAGGCGGATGTTGCGGATGCTGCCGTTAACCTGGCAATACTGCATACCCTTCTGCGGGAAGTGCCGCTTACGCCGGAGCAGTTACAACATAATACTTATGTGGATTTAATGGAGATTTTTGATAAGCGGAACCGGGAATTGAAACGAGTCAGGAGTTACATAAGGGAAAAAAGAAAAAAAAACGAATTCGAATTGTGTTATCTGAACAGCTACGATGACTTTTATGAACAGTCACAGGAAGCCACCAGGATACTTGGGGAGTCCAATTATGCACAGCTGATGAAAGAAGCCGTGGATCACAAATATATATGCCATGGCAATTATACCTATCACAATGTCATCATGCTGAAAGCGGGCCAGTTAAGCTATTCTAACTGGAAGCCCGTTAATTCGGAAGAATCCTTATCCGCAGCAGGCTTAAGGGGCAGTATAAAGGCGAACATGGCGACCACAAATTTTGACAAGGCCTGTATCGGCATTCAAATTACGGATTTATATCAGTTTATGCGCAAAGTCATGGAGAAAAATGACTGGGATATCGATATCGGAAGCATGATATTAGATAATTATACCCGTATACTGCCGGTAGACAAGGATGAATTAAAACTATTATATGTATTACTCTTATATCCTGAAAAATTCTGGAAAATTACCAACTTCTATTATAATGGCAAGAAGTCCTGGGTGCCCCAGCGCAATATACAGAAACTGATCGGGATACAGGAACAGATGGAGAGAAAGAAGCAATTTCTGGATTGCCTGGCAACAACCTTATCTTAAAATTATGTAATCAGTTGCTTAACCATCCGGAATAGTCTATAATAAATTTACAATATTCTTAAAGTGAGGACTTGACCTTGGACGATAAGATAAAAAAATACGAAGAACATAAGAAAAATAAAAAAGGTTTATTTCCGTTTTTATTATTTGGTGCTTTTTTGATTATATTAGTAGTAATGGTTTTATCGGTTGCGGCCCAGAATCAGGCACCAAAAACCAATTCCGGCAGATCTGCACAAACCGGGGATGAGAATAATTCCAAAGATGAGAATGCCGGGATGTTAGGGGTATTAAAAGAAATTAATGCGGAATCAGCCACAGTGACCCTGCTTGATACTAAGAACGGACAAGATATTATTCTGACCTATACGGGCGCCACGGATATAACCGACAAATATGAAAAAGTAATAGCCGCTGCCCAGTTAGAACCTGGGGAAATGGTGGATGCCTATTATGATCCGGTTACTTCCGTACTTGCCAAACTTCAGATTTCAGGTCAGGCCTGGGAATATAAAGGCGTCAGCAATTGGAGCCTTAATGATACGCAGAACAGTTTTACTATTGCAGATTCCAGATATAAATACTCTGCGGACCTGGTTATTCTGCAAGAGGGACAGTTCCTTACTGTCAAGGACCTGGATCCAAAAGATGAGCTGGTTGTAAAGGGCCATGACCGGGAAGTGTGGTCCATTCTTGTTACCAGGGGACATGGCACCATTCGCTTCGAGGACTATAAGGATTTTATCGGAGGCACGGTATACATAGGCAGCAGGGAGATCCTGCCGGTGGAAGCGGGCATGTCGGTTACGGTACAGGAAGGAACCTATGAAATTACCATGGAAAAAGAAAGCCTTAAGGGTACACTGTTATCAGAGATACGCCCCTTTAAGGAAACCATCGTTAACATGGGGGAATTTAAGCTGCCTCCGGTACAGAAAGGAACCGTAAAATTTGACATAAGCCCTGAGGACGCCGACCTTTATATTGATAATGAACTTACAGATTACAGTAAGGCAGCGGAACTGGATTATGGGGAGCATTCTATTAAGGTGGCCTTGGGCGGCTTTACTACCTACTCCGGGAAATTAGAAGTTGCCGATTCTCTTAAAACAGTAACCATAGACCTGGCCGAATCAAAAAATACCGGGGATAAAACAAATACCGGTGAAGAAAACACCCGTGAAAATCCTGATAAGAAGAATAATAACACAAAAGGCGGCACCCAGACTGCGGGGGAGGCTTCAGAGGACACTGCTGATGGGAAAGATTCTGAGGAAGGCGCAAATACAGACTATGAGGAGGTAAAAGCGGAGCATAATATATATATCCAGGAACCGCAAGGTGCCAATGTCTACTTTGACGGGCAGTTCAAAGGCAGTGCACCCGTCAGTTTCCCAAAAGTAACGGGTACCCATTATATTACCCTGATCCAGTCCGGTTATCAGACTAAAACCTTTACGGTGGAAATTAAGGATGATGGTAAGGATTCCAATTTCAATTTTTCAAATTTGGACAAATCAGAGTAGATTATTAGGACTTCTTGCATATTTTAGGACTTCCGACATAGAATAAAATAAGGAAATTCTATGGAGGTCAAGATGCGAAGGCTTAGAATTTTATTACTCCTGTTGGGCGTAATAGGAAGTGGTTTACTGATTACCGGGTGTAAGTCTGAAAATACCGATATTAAAAAAATTAAAGATTTGGAATTTACAGTGGTTGAGGATGCGGATGTTCCGGAACAGCTGATGCAGATAATAAACGAGAAGAAGAAAGAACCTTTTAAAATGTCTTATTCAAACGCAGATAATTTGTATATTGTGGTAGGATATGGAGAACAACCCACGGGAGGTTACAGCATTTCTGTTGATGAATTATTTCTAACTTCAAATGCAGTCTATATTGATACAAACCTGATAGGCCCTTCGGAAAATGATTACGTAACCAATGCAGTTACATATCCGTATGTCGTAGTAAAAACGGAGTTTATTGACAAAAATGTAGTGTTTAAGTAAATATGCATAATCCCTACAGTATGAATTAAAAGCGTGTTCCTATTGTTGAATGCACAGCGGTAAAGAACACCGCCTTTTATCAGAAGTTTGAAAGGCATCTTCCGATAAGTTATACAATAGGAACCAAAAGCGTGTTCCTATTGTCAGATGCACGGCGGTAAAGAACACCGCCTTTTATCGAAAGATAAAAAGCATCTTCCGATAAGTTATACTATAGGAACAAAAGACGTTCCTATAGTCGGATGCACGGCGGTAAAAGACACCGCCTTTTATCAGAAGTTTAAAAGGCAACTTCTGATAAGTTATATTATTATAAACAGTCCGGAACAGCAGAGGTGTCATTTCCGGACTGTGATTGAAAGATATCGGTTTTTGGCATGCCAGAGCTTTAATTTGTTAAAAGAAGAGAAGTAACTTTTATACTTGTATTTGTATAAATCGTTCAGTATATATAGGGAAAATAATTTAAAATCAGTAAAAATATAGCAAATATTCTCTGTATTGCTGGATAAACCGGATGTCATTTGTGGGTTATTACCAATGTTAAAACACTGGATTTATTAATTTACAAAATCATTACAATAATTTGCAATAAATTACAGGGCTGTTTGGGCTCTTTTTTTGTACACAAGTCGCTGAAAAAAAGCGAGTTGTCTGAATATTTGTTGACAGGCTGGAAATTACATGCTATAGTAGCAATAGCTGTAATTTCGGTACTTATGTCCAGAGAGTATGAATTCATGCAGATGAATCCAAAAATCCTAATATAAAGTTGTACTACCCTTAAGGAGGCAATTATTATGATGAAACAGGCAGATGTCAGTAAAGTTCGCAGAGAAATAGTGAATCACATTGGTAGCAGGGTTAAGATCAAAGCGAACAAAGGCAGAAATAAAATGGATATAACGGAAGGCATTATAACTGAGACTTACCCCAGTATTTTTCTAATACAGATAGATGACGCCGGCAGTGATTCGGTCAAGACCGTGTCATTTAGTTATGCAGATGTATTAACCAAAGATGTACAGATGATGTTGTGCTGATAAGAATAAACATAAGATAAAGATACGCTTCAATTTATTGCATGGACGGTATTCCGTGAATAAATTGAAGCTTTTTTGTGTTTACGGGTAGGGGATCTGACATCCCGATCGTTATAGAAAAACACTTTCTATTTTCTGTTTATATAATTCTTTATTCATAAATAGCAGTTTTTCCGAATATGATATGGTATAAGACAAGGAGGGATTTTTTGTGGAGCTGATTAAGAAAAATGTTCACATGAATAAATTGAAATGTCAAAGCAGCCTTCAGCTTACCTTAGATGATGATTTTAATGTTCCC
>JAEWAK010000029.1 GCA_023391695.1 Bacillota bacterium | reverse complement strand
TCTGCTAATGTGATGTGTATGATATTTCGTTTTCTGCTATTACATGTGGATAAATATTATTCCAATTGTTTTTGATAGGACAAACGGTAAGATAGCTAAAAGTCTATAATTTTACCTTTCACCGCTGAAAAGGGTTAAGAACGCTTGTTCTTTGGGGCCTTTTGTGATATTATCAGTATAGCAGATATTTTTCAATGCATATAGAAAATTTATTCTATCAAATAGATATTATTTAAGAGGGAGGGTACCAATGACAAAGAAACCGGTCAAAGAATCGATTCACGCAAAGGGAATGGATATTGCTATTTATACTGAAGATTTTCAAAATGAATTTATTTCTCTTACGGATATTGCGAAGTATAAAAGTGACGAACCTTTTATTGTAATCAATAACTGGATGCGGGCAGAAGATGCCATAGAGTTTTTGGGACTATGGGAACAATTGCATAACCCTGATTTTAAACCTATCGAATTCGATAGATTTAGAATGCAAGCCGGATATAATGCGTTTACGTTATCAGCTCAAAAATGGATTGATAATACAAATGCTATTGGAATCGCATCGAAAGCTGGGCGTTATGGCGGTACCTTTGCTCATTCTGATATTGCCTTTGAATTTGCTTCTACAGAAAGTGTATGGAGGTAATCAGTATGTGTGGAATGAAATCCGATTATTAAATGCCTATTAAATCGGAGGTATACATGAATTATATTATTAGAAAAATGCAATTACAGGAATATCCGCTTCTTGAAGATTTTTTGTATGAAGCAATATTCCAATCAGATGAAACTAATTTAGCACCAAAGTCAATTATTAAAAAACCAGAACTTCAAGTATACATTGATAATTTCGGAAGAAAGAAGGATGATTTTTGCTTGTGTGCCGAAGTTGATGGAAAAATAGTCGGAGCTGTTTGGGTAAGAAATATTAAAGGATATGGTAGTGTTGATGAAATCACACCGGAATTCGCTATATCACTTTATAAAGAATTTCGAGGTTGTGGCATTGGAACAGAAATGATTAAGATGATGCTAACTCATTTAAGGCAAGGCGGATATTCAAAAACATCATTAGCAGTACAAAAGATGAATTATGCATTAAAAATGTATTTGAATGTAGGATTTCAAATTATTGATGAAAATGAGGAGGAATATATTATGGTGCATTATTTGCAGTAGTTCAAAATCCAATTTAATTTCATAATGAATGCCATTGTGAAGCTGATACTTCATAGTGGCATTTTTACATTGGGGAAATGTTGAAAATTAAAAAGGCGGATAATAGACCCATGTTCATCTATATCAAGCAAAAGATGAAAATGTATGCAAAACGTAGTCTGTAAAGAGACGGTTGCCAAATTTAAGATGCTTTTAAAGGAGCAATGTACGGAAGAGGTAATGAAACGCCTGGGAATGCCAAGTGTGAAAGGACTAGCCGGGGCTATGGGACATTCTCCGAATTACCTTTCCGATATGCTGAAAAAAGAAACCGGTAAAACGGCACAGGAGTATATTAAATTACAGGTGTTAGAACTTGCCCGGAAATTACTCCTGACTACGAAAGAACCGATCTATTGTATCGCTGACAAACTTGGATTTGAGCAGCCCTCCAATTTTACAAAATTTTTTAAATTACAGACCGGTGTAAGTCCCGTTGATTTCAGAAACCGTCACAGGTAAATTATTGTTTCGGGTCCCAATGCACTGTGTTAAAAGTTTTGTGAAGGCTTTTATATTACTTAATATTGTTGTAACTTCCCTCATTTCTTAAATATCCGGCAATAATAAGAAAGTCTATAGCGTGATCTGCCAGTTTTAATGCCTGCTCTTTATTTCCATCAATCCAATGACATGAATTCCTGCAGAGCAGAAACAGTCCGACAATTCCTGCGTTTTGTCGTTCAGACGGTCAGAAATAATAAGTACCTTGATCGGAGGCTGTAAGGACGGAATATTATCTTCACTTATCTATTTTATCCTTTTCTTCAAATTTTTTAGGTGTGTATAATGGGATATTTATTTGTATCCTGTTAGAATATATTTTAATATTCTTTTAAAAATTTTCAAATTTTCAAGTCTAAATGTATTCTTTGAGATTACTATAAAGAAAGCATAGAGAATCCTCCTGTTTAGAACCGTATTCTGGAGAAATATCCAGTCATTGGTATTAATTTTAAGTACACTTAAGGTTAGTATTATACAATACAGGTATATCAAATTAATATGCCAAGGAGGTAATAAAAATGAGTCATTCAAGAATAAAGAAAGCAATAGCATGCATAATGGCTGTAACACTGGCTATGACAGTTACAACGACTGGGATGCTTATCAGTGCTGCTACAACAGATACAACCCAATCCGGTGAAGCAGCAAAAGGTGGTACGCCGCCTTCCGGAGGAGGACCTAAAGGAGAAGGACCTACAGGAGGAAGAGCCACAGGAGAAGCGCCTACAGGAGAAATGCCTAAAGGCGAAGTACCAACAGGAGAAGGACCTACAGGAGAAACACCTGCGGGAGAAGCATCCACAGGAGGAAGTTCCACAGGAGAAGCGCCCACAGGAGAAGCACCCACGGGAGAAGTACCTCCAGGGGAAGTGCCCGGGGGAAGCGGTATGGGCGGTGCGGATACCATGACCTATGATTATACCGGAACTCTTTCGGGAGTTCTGACAGCCGACGGTACTTCAGTCACCTCGGATAATGAATCCCATACGGCATCTATAGCAGACCAGAATGCGGCGCTTGTACAAAATGGCGGAATACTGACTATAATAAAAGATACCTTCACCAAGTCAGGTGATGATACAAACGGAGATAATTGTAATTTCTACGGCCTGAATTCGATCCTTCTTGCAGTAAACAGCGGTTCTGCCGCATACATTTCGGAAAGCTCCTTAAGCGCCGGCAGCGAAGGGAGCAATGGTATTTTTGCTACGGACAATGCCACAGTTTATGCCAATAATAATACGATCGCTACCACTTCCGGAAATTCAAGGGGACTTGATGCTACTTATGGAGGAAAGATACTGGCTAATCTACTGACGATTTCAACGAAAGGAGACCATAGTGCATCCATAGCGACAGACCGGGGCGGCGGATATATCTCCGTAACTAACAGTACTCTTTCCACTATCGGGTCAGGTTCTCCGCTGCTTTATTCTACCGGTGATATAGAGGTTGACAACGTTTCGGGAATCTCAGAAGGAAGCCAGATTGCAGGCATGGAAGGCTTTAATACGATTTTGATTCATAATTCGACTCTTACAAGTACCAACACAACGGCTACAGGCAGCGACCCCATTGCGGATGGCATCATCATTTACCAGTCGACATCGGGCGATGCGGAAAGCACGACCGGAAGCACTGCAACCTTTGAAGCTGCCGATTCCACCCTTGCAAGCGCAATTACAAGCGGTGCCATGTTCTATTGCACCAATACCGCGGCAAATATTGTTTTAAGTAATACGGTTCTTGATTTTGACAGCAGCAATGTCAATTTGATTACGATTCAGGGAAATGATGCGAATAACTGGGGAACAGCCGGAAGTAACGGTGCGGATGTGAAGTTTACAGGCCTTGGCGAGACACTGGGGGGCAACATTGAGGTAGATACCATCAGCAGTCTGGATATGTATCTTCTGGAGGCCACTACTTATACGGGAGCTGCGGTTATTTCAGCAAATGCCGTGAATACGGATCAATCTTTAGCACCGATTACCATCAATATTGACAGCACATCCAAATGGGTCGTAACCGGTGATTCAACAGTAACTAATTTAAATGCGGAAAGCGGAGCCTCTATTGTTGATGCAGGCGGAAATACGGTCAGTATTGTGACAGATGGTACGACAGCTGTAGACGGTGCAAGTGCTTATTCAGTAACCGTAACAGGAAGTTATTCAACAAGTTTAACAACGGACAGCAGCAATCAGTTGACTGTATCTTATATTGACCGTACGGAATTTGATGAATATTACAGTATCACAACCACATTTGGTGAAAATAGCACGGCAGCAGAAGTCACAGAGACACCAGCAGAAGAAACGGCGGATACTGCTTTGGAGATCCAGACTGCTTCGGATGACATCGAAACAGCAGAAAATAATAATGTAATATTCTATGTTATAATTGGTGCGGTATGTATCATCTTGGGAGGCGGTTTTGCAATCTGGTATCGGAAAAAGAAATAATAGAAATACTTGAAAAGATGTTTATAAAGGTATAATTACTCATATAGAAAGCTCAATGTTTCTATTGTTGGAGGCGTTTTCTAAGTGCTGGTTTCATGCACAAAAAGAAAACGCCTTTTTCTCCTTTCTTTCTATTTTTTAGTTATGTATGATACGATTCCTTTATTGGTAGTCTAATAGAATATATTTTAGTATTCTCTAAGATGATTTTCAAGTTGAAATGTATTCTTTAAGATTACTATAAAGGAGGCATGGAGCATATCATGTTAAATAGAAAAAAATTTGGAACTACCATAAGAAATGCCAGAATGGAAAATAGATTAACACAGGAAAAACTGGCGGAACTGTTAGGTATTACACCGGTACATGTCAAGCAGATCGAAGCAGGAACCAGAATGCCATCGGTTGAAGTACTTTATAATATCGCTGTTACGCTAAACCTCTCGGTGGATGATGCTTTCTTTCCCAAAAAGGCAACAGATGAGGAAATGCTTCATAAAATCGAACGTATCCTGCGTATATGTACACCCCAAGATTTGCGGGTAGTTTATGCTACCGCCAGCGCTTTAAAGGACAAAGAGATAGAAAAATAAACAAATCAACAATGGAAAGAGAGAAAAGATGAATCGAAATTTAAACTTATTTCATACATTGGAAACGGACAATATTTACTTTAAACCCTTAAGCCAGGAGGATGCAAGGGAGATATATGATTATGCGTCAGATGAGGATGTTTCCCGTTTTATTGGCTGGAATTTAATGAAAACCCTGCTTGAGACGAGGGAGTATGTAGAAACCATGATAAAGCGTGAGGCGGCAGGTACCCATATGTATGCTTCCGTTGTACTGAAAGCAACGCAGGCAATTATTGGTACCGTCATGCTTTTCAATTTCGATCAGGAAGCGAACCAGGCGGAAGTCGGATATGTTTTTCATAAAGCATATTGGGGTAAGGGATATGGTGCACAGAGTCTTGCCTTAGTGAGTGATTTCGCATTGGAAATGCTTAAGCTTCATAAGCTTCATGCCAGTGTTGTAGACGTTAATATCGGTTCTGCACGTATTCTCGAGAAGAACGGGTATGTTTTAGAAGGACGGTTAAAAGACCACTTTTTTATCGAAGGTAACTATTATGATTCCTTGCTTTACGGTATAATAAAAAGTAAATAAAACCGGTATTCATATCCCCAGAGGATGTAGATTGAAAGAAAATAGGATGAATGAAATCTTGTTATGCTGTGCTTCTTTCAATCTGGCTTTTTATAGCAGTTGTGCAAATACTTTGTATCGCTAATAAATTTGTGGTATGCAGAGGGTGTAAACATGGAAAATTGTATTTATAACGGCAAAGAAATATGTACCTATGATTTAAAGGATAAAAATCATTATTATATCAGTGAACTTGTGGAAGAGTGGAAGCTGGCTGCCAGTAAAGGAAAGCTGTTTTGCAGTGAGTGCGGCCAGAGAGTTTATTTGGCAGCCGGCCCGATCCTGGAGCCATACTTTGCACATTATGACAAACTGTCCTGTCCGTACGGAAACCTGACCGAATTGGAGGAACTGAAAAAAGGGAAAAGATTACTGTATTCCCTGCTTCGTAAAAGTTTTCCGAAAGGTGAGGTACATGCCAGATATAAAATGAAAAACGTAATGTACAGCACCTGTTATGTTTCAAATCCGGGAGAAAGCGATATAGCCGTTGATTATCATTTACAGCACAGCAGTATCGGAAAATTCCAGGAGAGAGATAAGTATTATAAAAGCAGCCGGATCCTTCCTGTCTATGTATTGGGAATCAATAAAAGCGGTAAGAAGAATCAGATATCCTGGTATGAAAACCTGATCCAGAAATCCATCGGACTATGTGTATTTCTGGATGTCTGGAAGGAGGAAATCCTGTTAAAAAGAAGTTTTGATTATAAAGTAGGCAGTTTAAGAAAAGTACGCTTTTACCAGAAACTATATTCAATGGAGGATATCAGTATTGACAGCCAGGGGGGATTTGACTGCGATTTTTGGGAGGAATGTAATAAGATAGAAATGTCCATAGAGGAAGAGAAGGACCGGTATGAACAGGTACTTCAGGCAAGAAATGCAATTGACATGGAAATGAATGGTATACGTCCGGATATTCTGTACAATGCCGTGGAATGTTTGAAACGAGGGGAAGGATATCTGGTTTCAAAAAAGTACATGGATTACATCATAGACCATAAATTGCTTTAGCAGCCGTTTAATAATGTATTATATTACTATAACGCAATCGGATGTTGGATATATAAAAGACAGCTGCATTTTCAGAAAAATAATTCAGTCGGCTCATCAAATTACAATCTGAACGAAAAGGACTATATGCGAAACTCTGCTTCAGTAGAAAGATCTGGGTTGGATTTTATTCCGAATACGGTCGATTCCGGTAAATTTATACCTCTTAACTAATTTATACAATTAAACCATGCAGATAGGTAAGTTGGCCTGTCTGCTTTTTTTTACATAATTTCTGTCCTTTGCACCCCGTTTTAGCCTTTTGTTCCTGATTTTATTTAGTTTAAGGAAGTGTAAAGGTTCATCGATATATGACAAGATTCAGAAAAATGCACAATGAATATTCAAATATTCTCAAAACAATGTATAAAAGTTACAATAATCAAAATAAATGCTTATTTATGGAAAAAATACGTGCAATTATTATTGACATTACCAAAAATTGACATTATAATAAAAATGAAGACAAGTTCTTCCAGTTTAGCGCTAACTGTATCAGAGTGTTTCACAACTATATTATTGTTACTAAAAACGGAGTTAAAAGAGTATAAATAATCAAGAAAGGAGTTTTATTTATGTTTAAAAGAAGATTTTTTAACATTATAACCGCTATAAGCTTGTCTTTACTGTTCATCTTAAGCAGTATATTAGTGTTAAACCAGAAGGCTTTAGCAGAGGACAAGTTTAGCGATGTAAATAATAGCAGCAATTATGAAAACTCATATGCAAAAGACCGGATTATTGTAGCCTTAAAGTCAGGTGCGGATAATCAATTGAATGTGGCAGATGAGGGACTGACGTTTCAAAACACATTATCCGAAGAAGATAGTACTTATGATATAATTCTGTATACGATCAAGGATCAGACGGCAGAGGGGGTAATTGAGACGATCGATTCATTAAAAGAGAACCCGGCGGTGGTTTATGCAGAACCGGATTATTACCTGGAAATTGCGGATACGATTCCGAATGATCCCAGTTACTCCAGACTTTATGGTTTGGACAAGATCAGTGCACCAACAGCCTGGGATACCTACACGGGAGCCAAAAATATAGTTGTAGGGGTTATTGATTCCGGAATTCAATATACACATCCTGATTTAGCAGATAATATTTGGGTCAATCCCGGAGAAGTTCCGAATAACGGAATTGATGACGATAAGAATGGCTATATAGATGATATTTATGGCTGGAACTTTGTAGATAACAACAATAGACCTCTGGATGATAACGGTCACGGTACACATGTAGCAGGCACGATAGGTGCTGTCGGCAATAATGGTGTTGGCGTTGTAGGTGTCAACTGGAATACGCAGATTGCAGCGTTAAAATTCCTTGATTCAGAAGGCGGAGGTTATACCTCCGATGCAATACTGGCAATTAATTATGCTAAAAATAAGGGCTTTGCCGTTGCCAACAATAGCTGGGGCGGTGGTGCTTACAGCCAAAGTCTGAAAGATGCGATCGATTCCTATAGCGGTCTCTTCATAGCAGCAGCCGGAAATAACGGAACCAATAATGATAGCAGAGCTTTCTACCCGGCAAGTTATACTTCCGGTAATATCATTGCCGTTGCGGCAACAACCAGCAGCGATGGCAGAGCCAGTTTTAGTAATTACGGCAGTACCAGCGTCGATTTAGGTGCCCCGGGAGATGCAATCTACAGTACATATATTAACAGCAGCTATGCAACTGCCAGCGGAACTTCAATGGCGGCTCCTCAGGTTTCGGGAGCAGCAGCTCTTTTGAAATCATTTGATCCTTCCCTGACTGCCGCTCAAATCAAATCTGCAATTCTATCTAATGTAGATGCAGTTTCAGGCTTAAGTGGCAGAACGGTAACCGGAGGAAGATTAAATGTAGCAAAAAGTCTTAATGCTATTAATTAATTTAATAAAATTTATAAAAAACGTTTATGTAAATTTTGTTTAACGTGTATACTCGATTAATAAGGATGTTAAATAATTTGACTTCAATGAATTGTCTTTAAATTGTGAAACACCTGTAAAAATTAATATTAATTCAAGCATAATATGCCAGCGGTAATAATACACTGGCATATTGTGTGGAATATAGTACGAAAAACCAGAGACATCGGAGCAAATAATGATTCCGGTAAATTTATTATATTTGACTCATTTTAGAAATATAATTACGCAGACAGGTAAGTTGACCTGTTTTTTTTATCACATGCGAGAAAAGTTCGCCCGATAAGATAAAAAAACTCCGGGGGATGCGTGACGCCTAATGTGAAATCTTTACTAACTTAACAGCGCATCAGCGCTAGAGTCCGGCTTACCAGACTCTTTCTTTTAGAAAAGAATTAGCAGGATAATTAACAGCAGTAAAATTTCTTCTTTGATTTATTTTTTTTAATGTTTTATAATTAAGAAATGAGTTCATTTATTTTTCTTAAAAATTGCCAATAAATCATGGAGGTTAGATATGAATAAAAAAGAAGTATTTGAGATAAAAAGCCGGTTAAAGAAAACCGGCTGTACTTTCACTAAAATGTGTGGATGTTATGTGAATTCGGAAAAAGAAATCGTGTTAAAATTAAATGAAACATTTTTAAATCTGGAGGAAGAGGAATTTTATAAATATCTGGACATTGCGAAAAAAACGCTCTCCGGAACGCTTGGAAATAATCTGCTGGAACTGGCCTTTCCTCTGGAGGAAGAAAAGCCGGGCGGCAAACAGCAGTTTTTAATGGGACTCAGGGAAAGTAAATTAAAGAATGAAGAACTGTTGGAGACCTTCTATCAGCTTATTATTGACAGCTATGATTATGCAGGGAATTACCTGATCTTAGTCTTTCATGATGCTTATGATGTCCTGACCAAAACATCGGATAACCGCAGATTAGATGAATCGGAAGAAGTATATGAATATATGATTGCAGCCATCTGCCCGGTCGCACTGACAAAGCCGGGACTTGGATATTTGGAAGAGGAAAACAAAATCGGACCGAGGAGACGGGACTGGGTAGTGGGAGCACCGGAGAACGGTTTTATCTTCCCGGCATTTTCAGACCGCAGCACCGATATTCATTCGGTTATGTTTTATGAGAAGAATCCAATAGAACCTCACAAAGAATTAATGGAACTGGTATTAGGCTGTCCTGTAAAAGCCACTGCAGCCGAAAAGAAAAATATCTTCCAGCACATAATTAAAAGCTCGGTGGCCGATTCGGAAAAGAGTACCAGGATCTTCAGCGATATCCAGGAAAGCCTGGGACAGCTGGCCGAAGAGCAGGCAGCGGCTTTGGAGGTCTCGGAAGATCCGGTTATTTTGACCAATGAAACTGTTCAGGAGATTCTGGTTGAAACTGGA
This sequence comes from Bacillota bacterium, assembly GCA_023391695.1. Taxonomy (GTDB): domain Bacteria; phylum Bacillota; class Clostridia; order Lachnospirales; family Lachnospiraceae; genus Anaerocolumna. The sequence goes on along the minus strand of JAEWAK010000029.1, from coordinate 25,384 downwards.
TTGCCGGAAGAAATCATATCCAAAATCGAAACTGCCTATACGGAAAATTTCAGTGAGGAACCGCCTGCCGTTGAACATTTGATCGACAAAAAAGTGTTGGCAGAAAACGAGAAACGAAAAGTGGAAAAGGCACTGGCAGAAAAAGTCCAGGAATTGCAGGGAAAACTGGAGGAAGTAACGAAAGGTGCCGGTACTTTCCATTCCAATGATAATTTGGACATCCAGCCGGAAGAAGTATCAGGTTCCGGATACGAGAACAATATGAAGGGTGATAACTCGAATGATAATAACATGAATGAAAATGTCATAGATGAAAATATACCGAATGAAAACAATACCAAGGGAAGCTATGATATCGTTCTTCAGGTAAAACCCGAAAAAAAGAATCAAATCATATCACAGATTATCGATGGCAAGAAATATATTATGATTCCGATGGAGGAAGATGAACAGGCAAATGTAAACGGGGAAAGGATTTCTTGAGAAATTTGATACATATGGTGAATTGGAATTGACAGTGCGCCAGTGCCCGGATCAGAGGTGTTGAGAAACAAAATCTTAATGCCTCTTTTTCTCGTGTTGTTAGAGTATAATTATCATTGGCAAAAGATAAAAAAGGAAGTAGAGAAAAATCCCTACTTCCCAAATCATACAGTTTTTCTTAAAATGTTAATTGTCGAGAAAAACATGAAAGAAGGCTGTATGATGAATACTATTGTAAATGAAAAATTGATACCTTTCAAGGAGTTGGAGCAAAAAATATTTGAATATATATGTGACCTTGGCAGAGAGATTACCCAGATTATTTTAGAGCGATATGATGAAGAGCTGAAGAATGGAAGGGATAAGAAAAAACTTCGTTGTAAAGGTACAAGAAGAACTACCATTAAGACAGTTTATGGCGAAGTTGAGTACGGTCGGAATGTCTACAAAGGCAAAGACGAAGAAGGAAGAACTATCTGGATCTACCTTCTTGATGAAGCGATGTCTATGGATAAAATAGGTATGATATCCACCAATCTTGCGGAAAAGATTGCTGCGTCCGTGACAGAAAATCCCTACCGTGTTACAGCTGAAATCATAAGTAGTACATGCGGTCAGGCCATCAGCCATGGTGGTGTATGGAACCTGATTCAACAGTTGGGAGAACGCATTTCAAAGGAAGAAAACGTATTGGTTAGTGAAATGAATGCAGATGTATCCCGGGGCAATGAAATCACCAAGATTCTGTTTGAAGAAATGGATGGTGTATGGCTGAAGATGCAGGGGAAAGACCATAAGAGAAAACCAAAGCAGGAAATGAAAGTGGCTGTAATGTATGAAGGCTGGAAAGAAGACGGGAAACAAAACAGTCGGCTAAGTAACAAGCTTGTCTGCGCCGGAATGGAGAAAGCGCCGGAATTTCATGCAAAACGCGAAGCATTTCTAAGAAATAAATATAACGTAGACGAGATAGAACTCCGGATACTGAATGGGGATGGGGGGAGCTGGATTACGGATCCCTATGAGCCCGAAACCGTGTTTCAGTTGGACCGATTTCATATACACCAAGACATACGAAGAAAAATCCATGATAAAAAGGCGCAGAAAGATATCACGGAATTATTTGAGGCAGAAAAGATAGAAGAAATGTTTGAATATATAAAAATGTATGCGGACAGTGTCACAAGTGAAAATGAAAATGACAAACAAAGTAGTAATGCCTTAAAACTGTATGAATATTTGGAAAATAACAGGAAAGGGCTTCAGTCCTATCAGAAGAGAGGGCTGGAGCTACCGGAGCCAAAGGAAGGTATTATATATAAAAACATGGGTGTGCAGGAAAACCAGAATTGTACGACAATAACAATGAGAATGAAAGGAAGACGGATGAGATGGTCAAACAATGGGGCCAATAACATGGCAAAAGTATTAGCCAGCAAAGAGAATAAACAGCTCTATGAGATAATAGAACGGTATACAGACGGTTTAGTTACCGCGATGCAGATGGAAGAAATCATCCCGGTATTAAGTGTAGCGAAAGCTCCAAAAAAGGATGGAAAGGGAAATGTGTATGTGGATTTGATATCGCATCACATGCCAATATTAGAAGCAATGCAGACAGCGTCAAGAAAAGCATTCAAGAGAGCATTTGCATAAACCAGTGTATCGAAGAAAAATAAAGATTATAAAAACACCATGAAAAAATCATTGTTAAAGCTAAGGGTTCAGCAGCTTTGCAGTCATCAAGTAGGAACTCTTTTTTCTATACAAAAAATGGGCATAAATAATACCAAGAGAAACTGAATGAGGCATTGCCAATAAGTGCTTGACACAAACTCTCGTGTTCGTCAGGTTGATTATCATTTGAGATAATGGTATAATTTGGTATAATGTGTCGAATTAATCAATATGATGAGAGGAGAGTATGTGGAAGAAATTAAATTTTAATATATTAAACTTTCAGCGGAATTTAATATGAGTAAATAGTTTAAAAATGCAGCAATCTAAAATAATATGACATTATATGCTAACCGAGGAGGCTATATGGATATTTTTAATTTGAAAAACCAAAATTGTAACTTGAAGTCAACAAAAAGGGCAATAGTAAAGAAAGTTCTATATAGTATAACTATACTATTGGCAATCTTAACGACAAATACTATTTTAACGAATGCAGCCACATCAAATTTACCTGCAATAACTTCAGGAAAAAATGGTTCGGCTGTCATCAAAGAAGTAACCGGTAATGAAGAATATAAATATGTATTAACGGTTAAACCTAAAACTGGTTATTATGTTAAGCAGATTAAACAATATTATGAAAAGGGAAGTGAAGCGTATATTGATGTTAATTTAGCACGATTTGAATTAACAGAAGATAATGAATACACGTGGAATATAAAATCTTGGGACTTGTATTCCTATAATAAATTTGAAATAATCTATGGTAAAATTAAGACGAAAGCCATTCTACATTTAACAACAGAAAAAAATGTTTACGGTTTTAAGGAAGATATTGCAGCAAAAATTACTTTAAAAGATGAAAATGGAAAAAGTCTAAAGATAAATAAAGATGGAATATTAAGTATGATTGAAACAGGGACTGGTTATTCCGGAAGGAATTATTATAAAAATTCCCAGGGAAGTGATATTATAAGCAGTTCAGATTCCATAACAATATATGGTGACTCCATTACCGTTATGAATAAGGATTATATGGAATTTCGTGTATATTATGTGGACAGAACAAATGATATTTTTGCGTATCTGAATGAATTTAAAATACCTTTAAGTAAAATAAAGGCAGACTTAACTTTTAAGAACCTTAATCAGGATATTAACAATCTCCGTCCGGTAGAAGCAGTTGATGATAACAATGGTACATCAGCAAGGGTCTATTATAAAAATATTTTAAATGGTAACGATAATTGGTCGAGTGTAATGCCAACAGTAGAAGGGCAGTATGAGGTAAAGGCTTCTTTGGAAAACTCTGTTGAACATGAAGCTACAGCTATAAATGACATCCTTACCATAACTGATCAAAATAATATTAATAAAGAAAAAAGTAAAACGTTTCAAACATCTTATAATCAAAATAATTATTTAAAATTAACGATTGACAATTTTGGGATATATTACGACGGTAAGGTTGATTCTGCTTCAGACAGGATGATTTTGAGCTGCGAAGGTAATAATACAGTAAAATTGGATTTATCAGAAGCAAAAACCTTTAATGGATCATTTAATGTCGAAGGATTACCGGATGGCAGGTATTCTATCAATCAATCGATACAAGAGCAAATAGGTAACAATACATACTCTGGAACTAGTGATGATATTATTTTTGTAATAAAGGATAGGGAAGTGTTTTTTGAAAAAGGTATTATTAATAGAATCAATGAAAATGAATTTTCAAAGATTGAAGCATCAAGCCCTTCAAATAATTTAAAAAGTGACAGTATTACAAGTGATGTAAAACAGATGGCTTTAAATATAACAAAAGATGCAGAAACGGATTATGATAAAATCAAATTAATTTATGCATGGGTAGCTGATAATATATATTATGATAATAATTCAGCAAGTATTTCCAGTTCCAAAATATTGCAAACGCGAAGAGCGGTGTGTGAAGGTTATTCTATTTTAACAATGGATTTGTTAAAAAGTATAGGTATACCTTGTATAATAGATGAGGGGTACTCGGCAGCCAGTCAGGATGCATTTTTGTCAGGACCTGGCCATGCCTGGAATTATGCATATTGTAATAATTTAAAACGTTGGATCATATTAGATACGACATGGGGAAGTAAAAACAAATATGAGAATAATACTAAAATATACAAGGGTTTTGATTATGATTACTTTGATATTTCTTTAGAAAAGATATCAATAGATCATTTATTTGAAGCAATAAAAACGAAAGAAGATCCTATAATCATTAATTCCTGCACGATTAAAATCGGTGAGGAAATAAAGTATATAACAAATGATCCTTATCCTAAAATTAATACTAGAGAGTTAAGTATACCTGATGACAAGGGAGTAATTCGTATTTCAGGAGATAAAATCCAGGGAATAAAACAAGGAACTGCAAAGTTGACCATAAAGTTAAATAATGGCTGGAATGAGTGTGAAAAAACTATTACAATAAAAGTTGTTAAATGAAATTAATAAACTTTTGCAGAAAGTCTATAAAAGCCGGAGGCAATGGATGTCATGGAAGCGATCGATAATATGAAATCTGGTAATGCCTTGAGAATGCAGGGCAATTTCGCAGTTATAATAGAGATTCAAGCAATTAATAACAAAAATCAAAGAATAGTATTGATATAATAGTGTTTATGATATAAGAAGATCACAACTACATACCATGATATACGAGCTGCCGCACATGTAAGTACCTACATTGCGCAGCTCTTTTTATGCTTTATTTTATAAAATACTACAAAATAAAAAAAGGTATTGACAAATATGACAAATAGTAATATATTGATATTAACATAATGATATTAACAAAAAATAAAAAACAGTAATTGAAGCAGGAAGACTATCCCATGAACTTAAAGGAGGGCAAAATTATGTTAGGATTCAGATTTATTAAATTTCAGCCAAGTGAATATGTCTTAAAGTACAGAAACGGTAAGATAGTAAAGGAAAGCACAGGAATGTCATTCTGGTATTATGTTCCGTCTACCTCCATCGTTGTGATACCGGCAGGAAGCACGGAAGCACCCTTCATATTTGAGGAAGTCACCTCGGACTTTCAGACGGTGACGGTCCAGGGGCAGGTTACATACCGGATTGTGGATCAAAAAAAGATTGCCGGACTTCTCAATTACACCCTTGATACGAAAGGAAAAGGATATGTTTCCGATGATCCTGTGAAGCTTCCCCAAAGAGTTATCAATATAGTAAGAGTACTCACCAAGAAAACGCTGGAGGGGCTGGAGCTTAAGGATGCCGTTAAATCCAGTGAAATCCTGGCGAAAGGTATTTTGCAGGAAATTAAGAAAAATGAAGAGATCAACTTTCTTGGTATCGAGATACTCGGTCTGTCCATACTGGCTGTCCTGCCGAATAAGGAAACCGCCAGGGCTTTGGAAGCCCGGGCCAGAGAGCAGATCTTAAAGAAAGCCGATGAAGCGATCTATGAAAGAAGGAATGCCTCAATTGAGCAGGAAAGGCGTGTGAAGGAAAATGAATTCAACACGGAAATTGCTATTGAAACTAAGAAAAAGCAGGTAAGGGAAACCCAGATAGAAGCACAAAGAGCAGTACAGCAAAAGCAGAACCAATTAAAAGAGGAGCAGATGAATTTTGAAACTACCCTGGAAGAAAAGAAAAAAGACCTGGTTGAGCTTACCGTACAGAATTCAAAAGCGGAAGCAGATGCAAAGGCCTACGAATTATCCGCAGTCATGAAGGCCCTGGAAGGGATAGAACCGAATGTTATACAGTCCCTTGCCAGTATAGGAATGCAGCCGGATAAGCTGATCGCAATCGCTTTCCAGGGATTAGCGGAGAAGGCAGGACAGATCGGCCAGCTGAATATAACACCGGACCTGCTGCAGGGATTAATGAGGGGATCAAAATGAGCACAGTTCGATTGACGGAAAATAAAATCATACTGATAAAAAGAAAAACCAGGCTGGATGATCTGATCGCAAGGTATAACACCATAGCCCAGGCCCGGTTCTATATGGAGCATATGGGAAGTGATATATCCGATTATATTTCGGAAGACGAGCAATACAAAAGAGCGGTGCGGGAAGCTGGCAGCCAGCTGGAGACCCTTGGAAGAGTCCAGGTGGTTGACAGGGAGTATGTGCCCAATTTCATATTCGGAGAGGATGATATTGTGGTGGCTGTGGGACAGGATGGGCTTATCGCCAATACATTAAAGTATCTGGATGACCAGCCTCTGATCGGAGTAAACCCGGATCCTGCCAGATGGGACGGCATACTGCTTCCCTTTACCGTTTCCGATTTAAAACCGGTGGTACAGGAGGTTTTTAAAAAGAAAAGGCCCTTAAAGGAAGTTTCCATGGCAAAGGCGTCCTTAAACGACGGCCAGTTTATCTATGCGGTAAATGATCTTTTTATCGGGCAAAGGACCCATGTATCCTCCAGATATCAGATCCAGTCAGGGCAAAGGAAGGAATACCAGTCTTCCAGCGGAATTATCATATCCACCGGACTGGGTTCTACCGGCTGGTTAAAGAGTATACTTGCAGGTGCGCTAAGTCTTGTAAACGGAATTTCCGGTAAGGAGATTGACCTAAAGCCGGAAAGCAGCCTGCCCTGGAATATGGATTATCTGTATTTTTCGGTTCGGGAGCCTTTCCCCAGTAAAACCTCCAAGGCGGACATGGTTTTCGGAAAAGTAACCAGGGGAGAACCTTTAAAGATCCTGTCACAAATGCCGGAAAGCGGAGTGATCTTCAGTGACGGCATTGAAAGCGACTATCTTCCGTTTAACGCAGGTATGGAAGCAATCATTACCGTTGCCGAAAAGAAAGGACATTTAATAATATAAAATATGTTTTTTTTACAAAAACCGACTGGATATTCATAAGGTACTGTAGTATAATTGGGAAAAATTGATATAGTGAGGTACTAACCAATGAGACTGTTCAGGCCGGCAGGAATAAAAGAATATGATAAATTAAAAACGCAGACAAACGGCAACATCCATGTAATAGAAGCCCATTACGGTAAAAAGGATCCGGGTCGTAAAAATAAGAGACGTACTTTAAAATCTCTGACCACTATAAATAGAGTAAAGAACGGTGATTACCAGGTCCTGAAAAAGGAAAAATGGCTTAAGTTCTTAGCCCTGACCTCCGAATGGAATGTGAATTTGGAACGGGTAAGTTCTCTGGAAGAAAGAAATAACAATTATGTGTTAGGTTATGTAGAGAAGACCCTGAAAGCTCTTGACAGTCTAAATTTAAGCCAATACCGGCTGCACCTGACCGAGGAGGCTTTAAAATGGTCCGAAGTTTCGAAATCCGGGCTGCTCCATCAGAGAAAACGGTGGATGGAAGAAAACATTAACTTATATGCCCACAATATCGGTTCTGCCCAAATCTACCTGGAAGAATCTTCAGAAACCGATACGGATACCAAGTGGATCATATACAATCTTATTCTGACCCATGGCCTGATAGGACAGTATATAAGGGGAGAGGTTCCTCTTATGGATAACCGCCCCCTTTATGAACTGGTAAAATCCCGTAAAATATCGGTCCCCGAACTAAGAGAAGTACTGAAAGCCCTCAACTACTGTATTGTATCTGCGGTTGATGAGGGGATCTGGAGGGATATAAGCGGGCAGACGGATGAAATTATCGGACTTATTATTAACGGTCAGTTTCATATCCAGTACAATATCAAGGATAGAATAAGGCGTTTAAGGACTGTTTCAATAAAAAACGGTGAGAATTTTGATCTGGAATTTCATAAATTCTTTTCGGATCAAAGGATTGCAGACAGGATGGCCGGGCTCCTTGAGAAAGCTGATCTATGGTATGTCGAAGCTGCACTGTTTGACTTTACTTTGGAAGAATTTTTAAAGATATTTCTGTTCCTTGCACAGGATACGAACCTGGATCAAACAAAACACATCAGTTTTGAATGGCTGATGAAGAATATTTATTACCAGCATGAGGGGAGAAAACGGGTCAATATCTATAAAAAACGGATCATTGAGAAATATCTTTCGGAAATTACAATAGAAAATATACTGGAAGGCAGTTATAAAGAAAGCCTCCATGTCGCCCATGAAGTTTCTTTTCAGGATAACCTGGATGATACGGTATTTTTTAATTTCCGGTTTTCAGAAGCAGGCAGTAAACTGATTGATTTTTGTATGGAGGCAGAGAAATCCGACATTCTTTATGAGCGTGCCATCATCCTGTTGTTTGACCTGTTTGGGCTCAGAAAGGATAAATATGACCGCTTTTATGAAGAAGAATCCTATCTTCAGACCATGAATCAGACCATTGATTATAAAAAAGCCATACTTGATTATATCAAAGGCAGCAGTATTATTGACATCGGTCCCGGCGGCGGGGCATTGATGGACCTGATCGAGGAAAGATATCCGGAGAATAAGGTTTTGGGTGTGGATATAGCCCAGAACGTCCTGGACAGCCTGAAAAGGAAGAAACAGCTGGAAAACAGGAAATGGAATGTATTATACGGGGATGCCCTTAACCTCGGCCGGTATATTGATAAGGGAAGTGTGGATACGATCATCTTTTGCTCCATACTGCACGAACTGTTTTCTTATATTGAATATAAGGGTAAAAAATTTAACCATGATACCTTGGCCGCCGCATTTAAAAGTGCATTTGAGGTTTTACCTCCGGGCGGAAGAATTATTATCCGTGACGGGATTATGACCGAACCGGCAGAGCAAAAAAGAATTATAAGGTTTTTATCCGAAGAAGGCATGCAATTTCTGGAGCGGTATGCAAAGGACTTTAAAGGGAGGGAAATCTCGTATACGGTGGTCGGTCAAAATGAAGTACGGATGCCGGTTAACGATGCCATGGAATTCCTTTATACCTATACCTGGGGAGAAAAGTCTTATGTTCATGAGGTAAATGAGCAGTTCGGCTATTTTACCCCAGGCAGTTTTAAAAAGTTTATAAAGGCAGTATTGGGCGACGAAGCAGGGATCATAGAGTTTAAGCATTTTCTTCAGGAAGGATATACGGTGGCGCTGTCCCAGAAGATCCTGTTTTATGATGAAAACAGAAATCCGATAAGGCTTCCGGACAGTACCTATATTGCTGTAATAGAGAAAATAAATATTTAATGAAATTCAAATTACTTAAAGCAGGAGTGGAAAGAGAGGAAAACTCACCGCCCAGATGAGGCTGCTCAGACAATCAACTTTTCACTTCGGACGTAATTTCTTGGAGTTAAGTGTCATAAGGAAATTTGTGTGTAAAAGGTAAAAGTCTCCAGGCTGCATCCGAAAGCCACCTGCTTTCTGGAGTATTAACCATCATGTGTTTGTCCTGTCAGATATATGAATTAATATTGACACAGTAAGAAAAGCCCCCTATAATGATATTAATAAAATGATAAAAACAATTTATTAATTAATATCGATGAACTACATTCCATTTAGCTATAGGAGGACGATAAATTGGAAGAGAATTTGGTTAACGGACAAGGTTTAACAGAAGATGAGTTCCTGAAAAAGTATGATGCAGGTAAATATGAAAGGCCTTCTGTTACCGTAGACATGCTGATTTTTAGCGTAGTAAACGAAGCAGAAGATAATTACCGCAAACTTCCGGAAAAAGTGTTGAAACTTCTTATGGTTAAAAGGGGAAACCACCCATATATGGGGCAGTGGGCATTGCCCGGAGGCTTTGTAACGGTAGCGGAAAGTCTGGAAGAGGCTGCCAGACGGGAACTGAAATCAGAAACAAATGTAGATAATGTGTATATGGAGCAGTTATATACCTGGGGGGATGTAGACAGGGATCCCAGGACCAGAGTGATCAGCAGCTCCTATATGGCCCTTGCGGACAGTACCAAATTAAATATACTTGCCGGAGACGATGCCGACGATGCTAAATGGTTCAATTTAAAATTTAGCCTAAACCAGGATAAGAAAACAGTCACGGAAGCAGGAGCTATTTCGGAAAAGCAGTATTCCATAGAGCTTTGGAACGGAGCGGAAACCTTATCCGCAGCGGTGAAAGTGATTGAAACCGTGGAAGGAAAGGTAATAAAGAAATCCAGGGAAGTTGCAGAGTCAAAGGGCATTGCCTTCGACCATGCGAAAATGATCGAATATGGAATGGAGCGGCTTAGGAATAAGATTGAATATACCGATATCGCCTTTAATCTGATGCCGGAACTCTTTACTTTGTCGGAGCTCCAGCAGGTCTATGAAGTTATACTCGGCAGAGAGCTTCTTGCGGCTGCTTTCCGAAGAAAAATTGCAGGCATGGTCATTGAGACCGACCAGTTTACGAAGGATGCAGGGCACAGGCCATCAAAACTGTACCGGTTTAACAGGGATTGGAGAAGTCTGTAACAAGGAAAACAAGAAATATATTGTGGTGAAAAGTTTATTTTTGAGGAAAGCATTTTTTCTTTTTCCTGTGACACATTATGAAATTAATTACAAATAGAATTTTTGGTATGAATGCTAAGAGGTAGCTTTATGGCACATAGATTAGAAATTATATATGGAGATATAACAAAACAGGATACGGACGCTATTGTGAATGCTGCGAATACTTCTTTGCTTGGCGGCAGTGGTGTTGACGGTGCTATCCATAGGGCAGCGGGAACGGAGCTGGTTATGGAATGCAGGGAGCTTTACGGCTGTAAAACCGGTCAGGCTAAGATAACCAAAGGGTACAAACTTCCTGCTAAGTGGGTCATTCATACCGTGGGACCTGTTTGGCAGGGCGGAGAAAAGGGAGAAGATGGATTATTGGCGGCCTGTTACAGAAATTCCTTAGAATTGGCGGTTAGGACTGGTATTAAAACCATAGCTTTTCCGTCAATCAGTACAGGAGTATACCGGTTTCCGCTGGACCGGGCGGCAGATATTGCGGTTCGTGAAATAAGACTGTTTCTTAATAGTAATAAAAGTATTGAGAAAGTATTGATGATATGTTTTGATGAGACTGCCTTTGAAATTTATAAAAGGGCGGCAGCAGCTGTTAATATATTACTATGAAGAAAAATGTACAATCATATAGACTCCGGAAAATTTTATTGCTTAGGGTGTGTCTGAAAACTGCTTGCGCCGGGATGGACGCCCCACTTTGTGGTATACTGCGTCGTGATTTTGGAAACGTAGACCCGCTACGCCTCCAAAATTCCTCCTTGTCTCCCACAAAGTGGAACATTCAGCCCGGCGCAAGCAGTTTTCAGACACATCCTAGGTATTATCGGAATTTCCTCCTCGGTTAAATTCGGACGAATAATATTCCACACAATAGATAAAAGGTCTTGTATGTATATTTAATGAACAGCAGGATTATATACAACAATTATTTGAAATTCGTTTAGAAGCGGATGAGCTGCCATACTTTGTAAATTTTAAAGTAGGCAGCTCTTTTTATTAGAGATCAGACAGCTTTTCCTTGCAGAAATACTATTGGGTTTCAATTACGGTGGTTTGCTCAACTGCAATGGCTTCATTCCCTGTCTCTACAGACCGATCCGAAGTATTCCATTCGATTTCTCTGCTTTGCCGGTCGAAGGCATCATCGCCCTCGTATAAAGCGTTGATTGAGATTATCTGTCCCAAGCGGTTACGTATGACATCAATATCCACAGTACCCCCACTGATGGTTTGTACCGAACCCAGCATTTCATCAACACAGGTTCGCACCGGTTCGTCCTGATACAGATAAAAACCGTTCTTATCCTTGGTGATTCCGTGTACTGCATATTCCGATTCCAACACTTGTTCGTCAAGGCTTAAATTGATGGAGAGATTAAACGCACCTTTTTCCACACCAAATTCCTGAGCTAATGCGGCAACAACCTTGTCCCGAAGGATGTCGGGATCATTGGTGTTATCTCCGGACATGACGTCTAAAATCACAGTATCGGCACGCTTTGGTGCATTTTCTCCTAAAGCAATATCTCTTGTAATAAGTGCCTGCACGGCCCATCTGCAATTGGTACTTCCGCAATAACTGCTGAGATAATTAGAGAAAGGCGCCTGGCCGCCTGTTGCAGAGACTATGGTACTGCCCAGCACGATAAGGATGGAGAGGGCCAACACCAAAACAGTTACCTTTTTGTACTGTAAGACGCTTCGAATTCTTCGCTCCACCTCGGTTTTAGAAAAGGAACTATAAAGCAAAGTATGACGATTCCCCGTAATCGCCATGGCAAGCAGACTATAGGCATAGCCTTGGCGTTCATCTTCACCGCTTTCCTTTAAAACGGCGGCATCACAGGCGGCCTCAATATCAGCGGAAAGGCATTTGGACATGATCCATACCAGAGGATTGTACCAGTGCAGGCAAATCGCCAGCAGCATAACAGCCTTGACCAAGTTATCCTTGCGTTTGATATGCATGGTTTCATGGGTCAGGATATGCCGCAGGAGCTGTATGTTTTGAAAATCCATTCTTGCCGGCAGGTAAATTCGCGGATTCAGGATACCGGAGATCAACGGCGAAGCGATATGATCATTCGTAAAAACCAGCACATGACCGACATCCATGCTCCGCAGAATTTCGTTGATCGTTTCATTGTGTTCAATCAGTAAGCTGTCTTTTATTTTTCGGGAATAACGCCATTTCTGGTAAAATAGTACGGCCGCTGTTACGGCAATCCCGAGCCAAACGGCGATCCTCAAAACGGCCATCCAACTAAATGCCGGAAACTCCTGATAGGCAGTATCATATCCCGTTGTTGCCACTGCTTCCGAAGCAAAAGTGACTGCTTGATTTTCCATGACGGTGTACGATCCGGCTTCTGGGCTCAGGTTCCATTCCGGTACCGGTGCGCTGAGAGGGCTGGACAGAGAAAAAGGAACCAGCAGCCGGACCAGAACCAAAGTCCAAAGTGCGGGAAGAACAAATTTAGGCAATTTTTCCCTCAGAAATCCTCTGAAAAGTAAAACGGTCAGAATCATTATACTGCCGTATAAAGCCATGAGATAAAGCGGCATACCCATTCTGAAATGCAGCATCTTATTTCACCTCCCGGATCATTTTGGCAAGGCGTTCTGCCTCATCCTCTGATATACCCTTATTTTTGAGAAATGCAGAAAAGAAAAGTTCGCTGGATCCCCCGAACATCTTGTCTATTAACTGTTCCGTTTCGCTTTGCTGCACCTCGTCCTTCGTAATCAGCGGCTTGCAGATAAAACCGGGCTCTATACGCTCAATAGCGCCCTTTTCAATACATTTCTTGATGACAGTATAGGTTGTGTTTTTATTCCAGCCAATCCGCCCGGCCAGTACATCCACAATACTTCGTGCTGAGATTTCGCCCTGTTCCCATAAAACCTCCATAACCTTTAGTTCAGAGTCAAAAAGCTTATTGTCCATGTTATTCTCCTTCCTTGGACTATTGAAATAGTCTGCTTTATGAACATAGACTATCACAATAGTCCGAGTTTGTCAACGGGGAATTGTAAGTTTTAAGAAATACGGACGGGAAATCCATTGATTATGTAAATATAAAATAGAGTATCCGCTTTTACGGTATCCATTCTGCCAGACATAGTATATTGTTCCGGTTTGGATACAGAAAATTTTACGTTGCTTTTTCTCTAAAATCAAAATACTTCAAAAGTGTTAAAGCGTGAAAATGGGGTATATTTTCTGAAACATCGGTGCTATCATATTGTTACGAGGGCTTTCTGTCCGGCAGTGTAACAGGTAAGCCTGCCGGACAGGGAGGTAAACTTCTTGTTTACATAACCTGTACAAGAAATGCAGGACTCTGGGGAGGAATACTCAATGTCTGGAAAATGGCATGCTCCACTGTTACCAGCTGCCCGGGCTGGATTGCCATTAAGGGTATCTGGTTGCCGTCCTGGTCCAGAATAATTGTTGAATCTGAGATATTAAACCTTATCTGGTCGTATATGTTATAGGGATTTCCCGTAGTGATAAATCCGTTTTCAACATCGGTGTCGACAACACGGTCTGTCGTAATAGCTACGGAAGACTGCTCCTCAGTTAATGCAATTATCCGGAAGGCTCTTGACTGAGGCGGAATGCTTCTTGTCATTGCAGCGGAGAATTCGGCATTAATCCTCATGCCTGCCTTTAACTCTCCCAGGGAAAGGGGCTCACCATATTGATTCAGGATTATGGTATCTTCTCCGACAATCAGTCTGAGGAGATTTTGGTACGGCATGTTATTCTGATCCCCTGTCTCATAGGATATCAGCACATAGCCGCTATAGGGATTATTTATATCTACCTCTTCTATCAAGGCATTATCAACACGTAAGAGATTGTCTGTTTGCGAAATTGTTTCGTGAGGGGATGCTCCGGATCTCATACATAAATTCCTCTTTACGTCATATTTATATGGTTTTATTATATGTTGCAGGTACTGAAAGTTACGTGATTTTGTGAATATTGTCGTATTCACATTATTTTTAACCTTTCAAGTGAGTCTCCCGCCTAAACGGCGGGAGTTAGAATTATTTAACTATGTTTCTCGATTATATCAAGAAGGATGGGAATTCCCTTTTTAATTTTTTCTTCATTGGTTTTGCTGACACTGATTCTAAAGTATTTATTGTTTTTATACTCTCTTAAAAAACAGCTGCTGGTATCAAGGAGACGGATACTCCGGTTCTGCAGATCCTTTACGATCCCTTCATAGTTTAGTTTATCTTCGGTATACAGGCAGGAAAAGTAGCCGGATTCCGGAACAAACCATTTAATATTATCAGGGCAGATTTGTGACAGGGTTTCCCTTAAGCAATTCATGCGTTCGAAATAAAGTTTCCCTATAGCTTTTTTATGAACATCAAACATCCCGCTTTTTAAATAGATTTCAAGGGCGCCCTGAGATAAGATGGGGCTGTGCATATCGGTCCATTGTTTATATTCCAAAAAGGTATTTAAGAGTAATTCCGGTAACACCACCGCAGCAATTCTTAACCCCGGAATAAGAATTTTTGAATAACTCTTTAAATATATCACTTTTGAAGAAATGTCGTAGGAAAACATGGGATCGTTTTTGCTGTTGATCTCCAGGTCACCCATAATGTCGTCTTCTACAATGTAAACATTGTATTTTCCAGCTAATTCTACAATAGCTTCTTTTTCCTGCCTGTTATAGGAAACTCCGGTGGGATTATGGAATCTGGATATGGTGTAAAAGAATTTTATGTCACCGTTACGGAATATATTTTCCAGTTCGTCAAGGTTTAAGCCGTTCAAGCCCCGTTCTATCCCTAAGCTGGGAATATGTTTGAGTTCCAGGGATTTTATCATACCGTAATACGTCGGCTGTTCCACTAAAACATGGGTTTTCCCATTGGGGAAGGGCAGGGTTGACAATATATTTAAAGCCTGTTGGGAACCTGTAGTAATTACAATATTTTCGGGTTTGGTAAATACCTGGTACTCCTGGAAATGATCGGCCAGTATCTGTATTAAAGAGTCAAGCCCCTGAGGATCTGAGTAGGTGAACAATTTTTCCTTATATAGGTCAATGGCTTTATTCAGACAATGCTGAAACTTTTTATAAGGCAGGGTATTAATATCCGGTGCCCCGGAAGAGAAATCAATCAGTTCGTTTTGTATTTTAAGGCTGTCACTATGAACGTCCAGTATATAATATCCGCTTTTGGCCATGGAATAAATAATATGCTCTTTTTCAAGCTCGTCATATGCTTTTGAAACCGTACCGACACTGCAATGAAAAAGCTTTGAAACCGACCGGACAGAGGGCAGCCTGTTCTGGTAATTATAGGATCCCGATGAAATTTCATTTTTTATATAATCCATTATTTCTTCATATTTCAGCAATTCAAACCAACTCCATTAAATTTTGTACTAGAACAGATGCAAAAAAATGTTCTTGTCATCCGAATTATACTATATTATTATGGTTAATACCATAGAATTCTGATAAGAATTATATGAATTATATAAAAGAAAAGCAATCTCAGGGAATTTACCAAGTTATGGTTCAAGAAGTACCAAAATATGCTTTTTTAGACGTTTTTTGGGCGAATGAACACAGATCTGATGTTGTTCTTATGAACCGCCGTGACGGAAAACCACGATTTAGGTATAGAAGGAGAAATTGAAATGCCAAAGCACAACTACAATAATGTCCATGCCCATACTCATTTTCATGTCGATAAACATGAAACCAGCAGCGAAGACCGGCATACCCATGCTCATTCACATGCGCACACACATGGCGATGTGAATGATTATATGACTGCAGTTGCAGAATATAGAAAAACTTTTGCGGATAAGCAGAAAGTGCTGGAACAGACACCGGACCCAGCAGTGCGTGAAATGCTTTTACATATGCAGGACTTGGGGATCGAAACGGCTTTTGACCGGTTTGATGCCCAGAAACCGCAATGTACTTTCGGACTGGCAGGTATCTGCTGTAAAAACTGTTCCATGGGACCCTGTAAGATTACTCCCAAGGCCCCCAGAGGAGTTTGCGGTGCAGATGCGGATGTTATTGTTGCCCGCAATATATTAAGAGCCATTGCAGCCGGTACCGCAGCTCACGGTGCTAGAGGGCGGGAAAGTATGCTGGCACTGAAAATGGCTGCCGAGGGCAAAGTGAATCTTCCCATTCAGGGAGTTTCAAAAGTACAGGCAGTTGCAAATATATACGGGATTAAAAAGGATGGGAAGACCACAGAACAGCTTGCAAAAAAAATATCCCGGATTTTATTGGAGGATTTATCCCGCACCGTACCGGGAAAACATAAAACATTGCATGCCTTTGCACCAAAAGAAAGGATTAAAGTTTGGAAAGAGCTTGATATTTTACCCATCAGTTCCTATCATGAAGTGTTTGAAAGTCTTCATAGGACCGGCACCGGAACGGACGGTGACTGGAAAAATATTATGAAGCAGATGCTGCGGACCGGTGTGGCCTTTGCCTGGACCAGTACATTGGCTACTTCCATTGCAATGGACTGCCTTTATGGATTGCCTGAGCGCGGTATATCCAAAGTGAATCTAGGTGCAATCAAAAAAGGTTATGTCAATATAGCGGTGCATGGGCACTCCCCATTGCTGGTAAAGGAAATTGTACGGGTCGGACATACGGAAGAATTCAATGAACTTGCCAGACAGCACGGTGCAAAAGGAATTCAGTTTTACGGTATCTGCTGTTCGGGACTGTCGGCCATGTACCGTTACGGAGGGGTCATCCCTTTGTCCAACGCAGTCGGAGCGGAGCTTGTCCTGGGGACGGGAGCCCTGGACTTGTGGGTTGCCGATGTGCAGGATGTATTCCCTACTATTATGGAAGTTGCAAAGTGTTTTAAAACTACGGTAGTCACCACAAGTGATTCCACCAGACTGCCAGGTGCCGAGCACTATGCTTTGGATCATGACCATTCCAATATAAAGGATATTGAAAAAATAGCCGTGAAAATTGTAATGAGGGGCATTGAAAGCTTTACAGAACGGCAGGAAATACCCGTAAAAATTCCGCAGTATGAGGTGGAAGCGGAAGTTGGTTTTTCCGTTGAAAATATTACAAAAACCTTTGGCGGCTTAGAGGTAATAGGCGAAGCCCTAAAAACAGGTAAGATACTTGGTATTGTTAATCTGGTAGGCTGCAGTAATCCGCGGATCGTCTATGAAAAAGCTGTTTTGGAAGTTGCCGGCCGGCTGCTTGAAAATAATATTCTGATTATGACCAACGGATGTGCATCTTTTCCGCTTTTAAAGCTGGGGTATTGTTCGAAAAAAGCTTTGGAACAGACCGGAGACAGCCTGAGAGAATTCCTTGCAGAATATGACGTTCCGCCGGTATGGCATATGGGAGAATGTCTTGATAATGCCAGAGCTTCCGCTATGTTCAACGGAATCGCCGGAAAGCTTGGGATTCCCATTAAGGATCTGCCATATGCTTTTGTAAGCCCCGAATGGTCCAATGAAAAGGGAATGTGCGCTTCACTGGCATTCCGTTTGCTGGGTATAAATTCTTACCACAGTGTTTATTCCCCCACACAGGGTTCTGACCATGTTACAGAATTTATGACCACCGGAACCCAGGATATTCTTGGTTCCCAGATGGTAGTAAATGTTAATCATCTGGAACTGGCGGATAAAATTATCGAAGACTTTAAGGAAACAAGAAAATTACTCAATTGGAACTGACAAAGAAGAATGGAAAAAGGAATGAGAGGTAAAGATGAAAAGAATCATAACAATACTGTTAAGCCTGTTATTAGTGGCAGGATTAATAACCGGCTGCGCGAAAAATAATACCGGTAACGGCGGTACGAAAAATGAAACCGGTTCCGGTAAAACGGAAAGTGATACTAGTTCCGAAAGCAGTGAGGAATCTGTACAAGAAAGTAAAGACAGCGTTGAACCATCGGAGAAAAAAACAGTAAAAATAGCCTATTTGCCGATTACTCACGCATTACCGGTTTTTAACGAAAAAGAGCTGCTTGAAAAAGGCGATTCTAATATACAGATTGAACTTGTAAAATATGGTTCATGGCCGGAATTGCTGGATGCGCTCAATACAAACCGGGTAGACGGGGCTTCTGTTTTAATGGAACTTGCCATGAAGTCAAAAGAACAGGGAGTGGGATTGAAAGCGGTTGCTCTCGGCCATCGTGACGGTAATGTTATTATGGTTGCATATGATATTAACAGTGCAAAAGACTTGAAGGGGAAAAAATTTGCCATACCGCACCGCCAGTCATCCCATAATATACTTTTAAATGATATGCTGGAAAAGGAAGGCATGACCGTAGATGATCTCGAGGTCGTGGAGCTTGCTCCTCCCGAAATGCCTTCTGCTCTTGCAACAGGGCAGATTGCCGGATATTGTGTTGCTGAGCCCTTTGGCGCAAAGGCTGTAACGCTGGGTGTCGGCAAAGCCTTATATGAGTCAGGTGAACTTTGGGAAGATTCCCTTTGCTGCGGACTTGTGCTTACCGATAAATTCTTAAACGACGATAAGGAAACGGCTGATAAAGTCATATCTTCTTATAAAGAAGCCGGTGACGAGCTAAAAACGGAAGAAGCGGAACGGATAGCGGAGGAGTATTTGGGACAGGAAAAAGAGGTTCTTGACATATCCTTAAAATGGATATCCTTTGATAACCTGGATATCACCAGTGAGACCTATAATACCCTCACAGACAAAATAAAAAAATACGGACTTTCCGACAATCCGCCGTCATTTGAAGATTTTGTTTATCAGCCTTAATGAGAAGTTTGCCGGAACAGTAACTATTTATAGGATAAGGCGTACTGCAGGGGATTGTACACCTTGATTTTTTTATTGAAAGGGTTCGGTTTATGAAGTATATACATTCACTTAAAAGGGTTATTATTTCTTTTTGTCTGTTTATTGCCCTTTGGCAGATTATCTGCCTGGTTACGGATTTCAATCCAAGCCTTCTCCCAGGTCCGAAGCATGTCTGGGAGGCTCTTTTACAGATGTTTCGGGGAGGAAAAATTTTTATCGATATAAGAGACAGCATGTACCGTTTTGCAATAGGATATCTGACCGCAGTTCTTTGCGCAGTTATTCTGGGTTTGATTTTTGGATGGTTTAAAAAACTTTTTGCATATGTTTATCCGGTAATACAACTTATAAGGCCCATATCTCCCATGGCCTGGATGCCCTTTATTGTTCTGCTGTTTGGAATCGGGGATATCCCGGCCATAGTCATCATTTTTATTGCCGCTTTTTTCCCGGTGCTGCTTTCCACTGTTTCCGCGGTGGGAAATGTAGATAAAACCTATTTAAAGGTTGCGGATAATTTCGGTATTAAACAGCCCCATACCTTAACCAAAATCATTTTACCGGCCGTATTCCCGCAAATAGCTAACGGCCTTCACATTGCTCTGGGTACCTCCTGGGTCTTTCTGGTCGCAGGAGAAATGATCGGAAGCCAGTCCGGGTTGGGGTATTTAATTATCGATGCGAGAAATAATTTGCGGGCCGACATGCTGTTGGCGACTATTTTAATTATCGGTTCAATAGGCCTTCTTCTGGATACGCTGATCAAACAGTTTGAGAAAAGGATTTTCCTGCGCTGGGGCTACGAAAGGGAGGTCGAAAAATAATGTATATTTATATACAGAATGTAACGAAAGAATTTAAACAGAATTCGAAAACTCTTACGGTGCTGGATCAGGTTTCGCTGACAGTAAAACAGGGAGAATTTATATGCCTTCTGGGTCCTTCCGGTTGCGGAAAAACGACACTTTTAAATATACTTGCAGGTTTTGAAAAAGCAACGGACGGAAATGTTTTAATCGACGGGCAAAAGGTTACAAAGCCTTCCCCCCGGTATGTGACTATTTTCCAGAACTATGGCCTCCTGCCCTGGAGGAGTGTAAGGCGTAATGTAGAACTGGGGCTGGAAGCGAAGAAAATGCCAAAATCCCAAAGAAGAGAAACCGCAGAGAAATATATCCGCCTTGTGGGGCTTGAAAAATTCATAAACAGCCATCCTGCCCAGCTTTCGGGCGGTATGCAGCAGCGTGTGGCAATTGCACGTGCTCTTGCTGTTTCACCGGACATTATTTTTATGGATGAGCCCTTTGGTGCTTTAGATGCAATGACCCGGCTGCAGATGCAGGACGATATTTTAAAGATATCCCGCTCCCAGAATAAAACAATAATCTTCGTGACCCACGATATCGATGAGGCGGTTTACCTGGCTGACCGGATTATTGTAATGTCGCCGAATCCCGGGCGGATCAAAGAAATTGTACCGGTGAGGCTAAGAAATCCCAGAGACCGCAACGGAGACGATTTTATTCAGATCAGGGATAAAGTTTTTTCGCTGTTTGGGATCCATAAAGAAAATGAAGTGGAATTTTATTTATAGAAATGCTGCTGTAGATTGATAAATTTAACATGTCTGGGTCTGTAATATAGTTCGCACTAATATCTCAGGCTTTAAAATTCACCCTTAGTCATCAGGTTACATATGCTAATAAGAATAAAAAAATAAAGGAGGATGACAAGGGATGTCTGTCAAATTAAAGTCTACAGAATTAAAAAACCATGACAATATAAGTAATGTTTCAGTTTCGCACATACCGGACCAGATTGATATGGATTTTGAACGTTTTATCCAATTCATTAAAGAAAGGGACCTTACCCAAATAAAGGAAGCGGTAAAACAGAATCTGAGATATTTTAGTACAACGAACAACCAACTGTATAATGGCTCCATAAATTATTTCAATGAGCATAAACTCTGGGGGACTTATTACCCGGAAAAGGATGATTATGAACTTGCGGATAACAGGGCCCATGCTCTTGTGGAGCACAGGGAAGATTTTGAATGGTTCTATAAAATCCTCAAAGACCACCGTTCCAAAAGAATACTCGTTAATATACTGTATTACTGGCTTATGTCGGACCCGAAGAAAATCGGGCAGATACATGACAGGACATTTGAACAATATTTTGACCTGGATATAGTAAAATGCGATGAAAATGAAGTATTTGTTGATATCGGCGGATACATTGGGGATACTGTTCTCAGTTATTCCAGGGTTTTCGGAAAAAACTGCTATAAAAGTATATATTGCTATGAAATAGTTCCGGCCAATATAGAATATATAGAGGAAAATGTCAGGCGTTTCGGGCTTGACAATGTAATGATAAGAAAAAAAGGTGCCGGCAGCAAAAACGGTACGATGTATTTTGAATCCAATGTTTTATCCTCCGTCAGCCGGCTCTCCGAAAACGGAGCATTTGCTGTCCCTATCGTTAAAATAGATGATGATATAGAGGAAGAAGTAACCTTTATAAAAATGGACATAGAAGGCGGAGAAGAGGAAGCCCTGCTTGGCTGTATTGAGAAAATCAGGAAAAGCCATCCGAAACTGGCTTTGAGCGTATATCACAACCACAAGGACATCTGGAAACTGCCGCGCATTATTTATAATGCGGATCCTACCTATCAATTTTACCTGCGTTATTACGGATCTTCGGTTCTTCCTGCCGAATATGTAATTTATGCAGTTTAACCGGTCAAGGAAATCTCCCGTCTACAGAGGCGGGAGATTTTTTTACTTAAATCAATATTCCGGTCTAAATATGACATACCTCTTTCAGGTTCAGTCTGGTATAATAATATAATACCTTTGGATGAAGCTTTGCAGACTTTTTTGACAAAAACGTAAAAGCATTTCCGATTAAGTATTAAAGGAGTAAGCACAGCCCCGTATTTGCTGCTTCCGGGGAAATAATAGTTTGCAAAAGTCTAAACTGGTCAAGAAATAATCGGCTGGTTCTGATATCCTCAAAGGGAAGGAGTGAGAATTAACGAGCCCGGGATAAAGGTAATAGAATATCTAAACTAAATAAAAATCAGGTTAAAAAGTGAGGTCTGGCAGGGGAATGAAAGGAAAGGCGGAAACGAATGAAAGAAATAGAAAAGCTGAGGTTACTTGGGATACCATTGAAGCCGTCCAGGGAATGCAGAATTATATCAGGGAGCATGCACTTGATGAAACATTTTGCCATAAAGCGGTTTATGATGCAACGGGTTACTCACCACGCCATTGTGAACGGATTTTTAAGAAATTGCTACACAAAACCGTCAGCGAATATATCAAAGCCATTCGATTGTCGCAGAGTGCCAGACAGCTGGTCGATGTCCGGGAGGAATCCGTACTGGACATTGCACTGGAGAGCGGATTTGCTTCACATGAAGGCTATTCCAGGGCTTTTCGTGAAGAATTCGGAATCAGTCCGATGGCATATCGAAAGGACCCCATTGCAATCCCGTTATTTACCCAATATCCGGTTCGTGATTACTACTCCCATCTTTTTCAAAAGGAGAAACGAAAAATGAATAATGATTCCGCAATTTGTATGGTAACAGTGGTAAGCCGGCCAAAAAGAATGTTATTGTTGCTGCGTTCCCAAAAAGCACATGATTATTGGAGCTATTGCGAAGAAAAGGGCTGCGATTGGGAAGGGCTTTTTAACAGCATTCCGGAAAGATTTGATACTGCGGCAATATTACAGCTTCCCAAGTTTATGGTAGAAAAAGGAACATCCCATATCGCATCCGGGGTGGAATTACCGGCAGATTATAAAGGGAAAATTCCTGAAGAATGTGACCTGATCGAGCTGGAGCCTTGTGAAATGTTATATTTCCAGACCCAGCCATTTAAGGAAGAGGATGACTATAGAAATGCCATTGACAGTTTGCACAAAGCCGTAGAGTGTTATGAGCCCCGGTATTACGGCTATGAATATGACACGGATAAGGTGCCGGTTTTTGATTTCGGAGCAACGCCGCAAATGGGGGCAAGAAAGGCAATACCGGTGAAAAAGTAAATTCCAAAGGGGCTGTTGCAAAATAATTAACTTACTGAATTTGTTACTGGATTATAATTATATTTTAAATTTTCAACAGCCCCGTTTTTCTGTATTAATTGTTATCCCTTCTCAGGTCGCCATATTAAATTTATATGACTCAACTGTATTTTTAGCTTTACGGTATAAAGGCCCTGAATCGTTCTCCGGAATATCAAGCGTCAAGTTTGACCCATAAATTTTTTAAGGCCTAATGCAGTATCCGCAGCCTTCATATCTATTTTATATTGCTCATGTAAATCATAGGCATTATAGTAACCCTTTTTCATAACATAGTTCAAAATAGCTTCGTGAGATTCAATTGTGTCATTTAACTGATTAACCAGGGCAGCCCGCAATTGAGGGGATATGGTTTCCGTAATAGCCACCGCATAATTTTGTACGCCGCTTTTCGTGGAAACCAAAAAGTCTGATGCAATGACCTGATCGCTCATTTTATCCATGCCGGTTAATTTCTCAATTAATGTATTCATAAACAACCTTCTTTCTGTCAGATATTGTCAGAATTTAGACGTCAATAGCCAAAAACTTGTTATTGTGCGGAGTCAGCAATCATGGATTGTTCCAGATACTCTCTGAGTTCTTTGATATGCTGCTGGGATTTCTGAATATCATTTTTTATAATGGTTTTTAATTCTTCGTCCGATATTAACGGGGACATGGTAATGGATTTGGTCAAGGATAAACTTTTCAGTGTTAACAGTTCATGCAGCTGCATGGTTTCATTTGGAGCAAGGCTCTGCTGCATCGTTTATTCTCCTTTCTCTATTAAGGTTAGGCATTTGCGAAATGCCTGAACCCACTGATTTTAATGGGTTTTGTTTGGTGATTTATATAAATTTTCTCTCCGGTCGGTTAAAATGTAAGTACGACCAAACAATAGAAACCAAAAACCGGAGGTGATAATTAGTGTTCCTAATACTTTCAAAAATATCCATAGTCCGCTATCAGTAGCGGGATCAAGTCAGCCGAATAATAAAAGTTTGAAATGCATTCTATCTCACACCGATGCCTCGCTAGGTTCAAGCGGTTGTTCCAGGGTTGGTTGGTGTGGCATTTCAACTTCCGGGCTGATGCGGTTTGATATAAGTCGCCAAAATCTGGCAATAAATGCCATAATTGTCTATTATTCTTATGGAAAAATTGATATATAATAAAAATAATAGATTTTATTGGAACTAATCATATTTACCGTGCTTACTTTGATGCATTGAAATAGTACAGTTAAAAATTGTGGCTCGTCTCGTGGATGAGCTGCAGATAATAAAATATAATACAAGGAGGTCAAAAAATGACTAATAAGAGGTTATCTTTTAAAGCACTATCACTTATGGTAGTGTTAGCAGTATTCATATCCACATTTTGCGTAGCCTTACCGGTGAGCGCAGCGGCCAGGGGAGCATGGGCTGCAAATACTGCATATGCAGTAAATGATACAGTAACCTATAGCGGAAGTACTTATAGCTGTCTTCAGGCACATACTTCCCTCGTAGGTTGGGAACCATCCAATGTTCCTGCTTTATGGAAGAAAGGCGGCAGCGGAACAACACCACCACCGACAACACCACCAGCAACAAACGGAGTGACATTCTATGCAGATATAAACTATGGTGGAACAGCAAAAACACTTGGAGTCGGCAATTATACGCTGTCTCAGTTGAATGCGGCAGGAATTCAGAATGACTGGATGTCTTCGTTAAGGGTTCCCAGCGGGTATAAGGTAGAAGTATATCAGAATGATAACTTTACAGGAACCAAATGGACATATACTGCAGATTCGTCCTGGGTTGGCACAGATGTCAATGACCAGATGACATCTGTTAAAGTTTTAGCGGCTGTATTCTAT
>JAEWAK010000007.1 GCA_023391695.1 Bacillota bacterium | reverse complement strand
GTTACTGTTCACTGCCTGTACACGCGACGTGTTTTTTGTGAGTGAAGCGGAGCGAAAGTCACAGAAAACCGGAGAATTGCCGCGCCAAAACGCTGTCTTTGCGTTTTGTGTGCATCGCGAAGCGCGTTATTGTTCACAACACTGCTGCTTTTGGCAGTGCTGTGAAATAACCTGTTGAGTAATGCGGTACGTAATGTAAACGATATACCAGTGTCAATTTATAACGTAATTTATCCCAGCCTGAAATTACCGCATTGCTTTCCGGTACAGCTCTATAATATCTTCCAAAGCCGTCTGCCTTGGATTAACCAGAATATTTCCGCTCTTCATGGCATCCTCTGCCATGGCAGGTATTTTATCCTCCGTTACACCGGCTTCGGTAAGGTTTTTCGGAATACCGAGAGAATGTGTCAGCGCTTTTAACTCCTTTACCAGAAACTCCGGTGTAAAGTCCTCTCCGGCTTTTTTCCCCGGTGACAAAAAATCATATATTTTTCGGTAACGCCCCCGGTCGGCCAGGGCATTGTACTCCATTACCACCGGCAGTAATACGGCATTGGCCACACCGTGGGGAACATCAAAAAATCCGCCTAAAGGATGGGCCATGGCATGGATATTGCCAAGCCTTGCCCAGGCAAAAGCCAGTCCGGCGAACATGGAACCCGTCAGCATGGCAGAAGCTGCTTCTTTGTTGCTTCTATCCGCCACAAACAGCCTCAAGTTTGCTCCGATTAATTCCATGGCCTTTTCTGCCATGGAATCGGAAAACGGAGAGGCGGCTTTGGATAAATAAGCTTCTATGGCATGTACCAGTGCATCAATTCCGGTAGCTGCCGCAACCGGCCCCGGAAGAGACATAATCAGTTCCGTATCCAGCAGGGCATACCGGGGAATCAGTTCATAGCTGAATACAGTGAGTTTATAATTCCTGGCACGGTCCGTAATGACGGTAAAGGCCGTAACCTCACTCCCGGTACCTGCCGTTGTGGGAATGGCAATAACCGGTGTAATTTTACCCGGGACCTTACCGGCTCCCTCATAATCCTTAATATTGCCGCCATAAACCGCAACCACCCCTACTGCCTTTGCTACATCCATGGGGCTGCCGCCGCCTAATGCGATAATACAGTCAGAACCGCTTTCCTTAAAAGCCTTTGCCGCCTTTTCCACCGTTTCAACGGAAGGATTCGCTTCCACCTCATTAAAAACCTCCGCTAAATATCCCTCTTTTTCCGTAATTTTTAAAACCCGGTCCACGACTCCCAGCTTTGTTAAAACCCTGCCCGAAATAAGAAAGGGTTTCCGGCAGGCACTTTTTTTCAGAATTTCCCCTAATCTGGCTATGGAACCCTCACCAAAAATAATCTCCTGGGGGACTGCAAATGTAAAATCCTTCATGACTCCTCCTTATGTTAAAGACAGAACCGTCTCTTTAATAATCCCGCAGGCCTTATCGCAGTCTTCTTTTGTTAAAATAAGGGGCGGAACCATACGGATCACACTGCTTCCGATTGCGGTTATAA
This sequence comes from Bacillota bacterium, assembly GCA_023391695.1. Taxonomy (GTDB): domain Bacteria; phylum Bacillota; class Clostridia; order Lachnospirales; family Lachnospiraceae; genus Anaerocolumna. Next base: position 346,578 of record JAEWAK010000007.1, on the reverse strand, counting down.
TCAGCTTCCTGTCAAAACAGCCGTGTTTTACGTCAATGGCCTTTATACTTTCGTCAAATTCCGCACCGATTAATAAACCGGCTCCCCTCACTTCTTTTACATGGGGAATCGCGGCCAGTCCGGCTTTAAAATACTCACCCATTTTAGCCGCATTATCAGCCAGGTTTCTGTCCAATAACTCATTAATCTGCGCCAGCGCAGCCGCACAGCAGACCGGATGTCCGCCGTAGGTAGTACCGTGGGAACCCATGGTGAATGCCTCCGCCACTTCCTTCGTTGCGCAGATGGCTCCTATTGGCATGCCGCCTCCCATGGCTTTGGCCATGGAGACAATATCCGGTTTGATGCCGTACTGCATATAACACATTACCGTACCGGTCCTGCACCATCCGGTCTGGACCTCATCCAGCAATAATAAGATTCCCTTTTCGTCACAGAACTTTCGGATCCCCTTCATAAAGTCCATGGTTGCAGGATGAACACCGCCTTCTCCCTGTACCGGTTCAAGCATAATGGCTATGGTATTGTCCGTATATGCCTCCTTAAAAGCTTCCAGGTCATTGAAGTCCGCATAGGTAAAGCCGGGAACCATTTTACCGAATCCGTTCTGGATAGCGGAACCCGGCTGTCCGGTTGCGGACATGGAACCAAAACTTCTTCCGTGGAAACCATGTTTGGCAGTTATGATATTGTACTTTTCCGGTCCGTATTTTTCCGTACCGTATTTCCTGGCCATTTTTATCATGGCCTCATTGGCTTCCGTCCCGGAATTCTGGTAAAAAATCTTATCCATACCTGTGGCGGTACATATTTTCTCGGCCAGAAGCGCCTGGGGAATAGTATAAGGATAATTAAAGGTATGCATAATATCCTTCACCTGGTCCACCACTGCCGCCACCACCTTTTCATTGCAGTTTCCTGCGCTGTTTACCGCAATACCCGCATAAAAATCCAGGTATGCACCGCCTTCCGGATCATAAAGATACATATCTTTCGCCGTTTCGGCAACCATGTCAAAACGTTCATACGTATCAATCATATATTTGCTGACAAGACCTTTTATGTCTTCTTTTGTCACTCCCAATTCTTTGAGTTTCATATTCATACCCTTTCTTTCATCCTATTTTCTTTCCGCCCCGCAGGAGTTCCCCCCTGCCATCAGTTTTCTTTAAATCCCTGCATAAAGATTGTCAGGAGTTCTATCCCATAGGAAGCCAGAGGATAATTACCCTCACAGATGCACCAGTCATAAAGGATGGAACGTTCCTGCATCGCATAGATTTTCATTAATTCCCTGGAAGAACGCTCATTTTTCAATTGTTTCTTTTTCTGTCCTTCTTCAATAATCAGCATAAGTGCCTTATAATAATACCGGTTCTGGTTCAGCAGATACTTTTCCCCTTTTTTTGTTACCTGGGAGGAATACAGGTATGCCAGAATATCTACGGGTACTTTATCTTCGATATACTTAAATAAATGTTTTGACATGTATATTAATTTATCAAAGCTATGAAGGCCGGGATCCATATCTTTCACAATAATCCGGTACTGCTCATCGAACAAATCCGAAAGTGAGCTGAATAAATCCGTTTTCGCACTGAAATAGTGATAAAAGGTTCCCTTGGAAACTTTGCATTCGCCGATAATCTGCTCTATCGTGGTTGTATCATATCCCTGGTCATAGAACAGCCTGAATGCGGTTTCTATGATTTTCTTCTTTTTGGATATTTCCTGCGTCATTTCATACCTCCTTAAGGAATTTATCATACAAAGTATTGTTTACCCGGCTTCACATGAACATAACCGGTGCGGCAGCGTCTGGAATACCTGCATTACCAGCGCCGTATAATTATACATTATGCCTGTATTCATAGGGAAGCACTTTTAATTCACCAAAGGACTGCATTTCAACAACGGCCTGCAAAGTATCCTTTAAAATAGCTGTCTGCATTTCTTTGTTATTGGGTTCCCCGGCATTGGATCCGATGGGAACATGGGGTGCGGTAATACGCGGTGCGCCCTGCTGCCTTGCAATGGGGGGAAGTGCCGCTATAATGACCGTTGACATGCCAAGTTTTTCACAGGCCCGTTCCACAATAACCGCCGAACGGTGGCAGGTACCGCAGCCGCCGGTACATATCACGATATCAACTCCCTGTTCTTTCAGTTTTGCCGCAATCTCAGGACCGGTTTCATTCGTAAATTTCTCCACATTTCCGCCGCCTCCCATAAATCCGAACATGGTATGGGCAAGACTTCCGATATATCCTTCCGCCACCAGTTCCCTGAGCCGGTCTAACGGGAACATGGCATTCGGATCCTTGTTGATATCGGAGTTATCAAATCCGCCATGGGTAACCGTAAGTTCACCGGTAGGAATATCGTACGGGATTTCCCTGTAAGTATAATCCCCCGCCGTATTAAAAGGTTTCTGTGATTTCCGGTGGATTCCGCCGGCCGTTATAAAAGCAACTTTACATTCGTTTAAGGGTTTCATCAGGGGAGTCCAGACTGCCTCCGGTGTAATAGGTACAAATATTTCCGATTTCATTCCTGTAGCTGTTGTTAACTGCATAAATATCCTCCATTCTTTTTCCATCTCCGTATCTCCTATGCAGGCATAAGGAATACGGATTTGGCCTGTATGTATATTTGACGGGTTAATACTGTCTGATTAGCTTACCTGACGTTCATATAACTGAAATAAAATTCCACTTCCTGTCCCACTTCCAATTCTTTATCGGTAATCACCCATCTTAAAGGAACCGTTATGACCCCCAGCCGTCCCTGAATGCTTAACTTTACTGCCGTGTCATTGATCCTCAGTATTTTTGCCCTGGTCAGCTGGGGCACTAGTTCTACCTGCATCATAATACCGCTCCTCCTCAATTCTTGGTTATTTGTAACTTTCCTGCCGCACTCGTAATTTACCGCCGCCCGCAGCCGCTCATTGCTTATTGCTCCTTGCTCCTTGCTCATTGCTCCTTGCTCCTTGCTCCTTGCTCCTAAAAATCCTGTTTCCCTGCTAACTGCTTTGTAAATCTCTTTCTCACAATTTTATTTTATCAATTTCTGATTGCTGTCAATGACAGCCTGTGACCACTTTCTTTCGGCCGGTTCGATGGGAATACCTGCCATCTTGGTTTTTAACATCAACACCGCCCTTTTTGCGTCTTCCGGACAAATAGAGCTGCATCCGAGAACTTCATTTTCAAAACCTTCCGGATCTTTATTCAGTTCAATCATGGCATCCATATATTTATTGCCTACGACCAGCTGGCCCTGGTAAGCGGAGAAGGTTACCCCTACAACCGGGATGCCACGGCTGCCGACTGCCGCTATATTGCCTGCAAAATCGATATGGTTGTTTCCAAACCCTTCCGTGGTAACGATGGCCCCGTCCAGATTCATAGTTTCCACCAAAGCTCCCAGTCTTTCCGTTACAAAGAGCTTCTCGTCATTGACCTGGGGACTTCCGATAAAGATTACGCCAATCAAGTCCAGTTCCTCATCCCGGGCCAGTTCTTTTACCAGAGGCTCTCTAAAATAATGCCTGGTCATTTCCTTGGTAGCCGGTCCGATACAGGTCAGGGCATGAATTCCTCCATCCAGTACTTCATTGGGGGATAGCATAACCGGAACATTGCCTAAATCCACATTTTTCTGACCTCCCGGTACGCCGGCCGGCTCGGTCGGACAGATGATATTATCATGCATGGCTCCCTGTCCCATAATTTCTTTTACAAGGACCACTCTCGGACGTCCGTATCTGTGCACATCCCTTAATTCTTCTTTATAAATGACCGGTTCCGTGGTAGTTTTTAAAACCTCCCTGATAGCCTGAATGATCACATCACAGGCACAGTGTGCGGCAAAGGGACCTCTTCGCTCCATACCGGTACCCTCTTGTATCACTACATTGACCCGGATCATGATATCCTTTTCATCCGGGCAGCCGGGACGTCCGAAGGCCACTTTCTCATCCATATAACCTTCACAGGATCCAAATTCATGAATCTGGATACCGTTCTCGTCCAGACCGGTTAAGCAGAACACGGCACCGTCTAATACCGCGGTTTCTCCTTCCCCCAGCTTTTTGCTCACCTTGGCGGCGATAGGGATGATATCCATAATGGTATTGGTAAAAACATGGTGATTATCCGGTGTGATAATGTCCAGCTCCACGGATTTTACCAGGGGATTGCATTCTTTTGCTTTTTGGATCAGGCCCTGGTCAATGGTTAAAACACCGTTTTGGAAAGCGGTAGCATCCCCAAGGATTACTTCTGTTACCCTGTACTCTTTTTTTACCAGGGTGCGTATAATTTTGTCCTCTTTTGCAGCTGCTGCCGTCTGAGGTGCAAGTGCAGGTACGGTTTCCTGTACAAGCTCCGGCAGGGTAAGGCTCTTTAACGGTATGTCAAGAGTTAAGCCTTTCAGTTCTTCAATCGATAAATGAATCATTCCGTCTCCTCCTGTAAGCAGGGTAGTATTACTCTTCTGTGTTATGCTTTTTGCCGCCGCTTCCCGGACAGGTTCCTTTGCCGCGGTAAAGGAGGCTCCTACACCTTCCGCTAACATATCGGCAGTGATGGGAGTAAGGGCTTCCACGTCTTTCTTTAAAGTTTTTCCTATTACCGCTCCAATGGTCAGCCCATCCTCCGATAAGGCCAGCAGCTGGGATTCCACAAGGTCAGGAAATATTTCAGGATCTTCCAGATCCGCTTCGCTGATAACCAGTCCTTTTTGCCGCTGGCAGCAAAATATAGCCGGATCTTTTAAATGTTTTTGTACTGTTTCTTTTAAAATTGACATAATTCTTCTCCTTTAATCTAAATGAATTTTTCTTACAAGTTTCAATCCTGCTGCCCTGAGTGCACCATCCGTACAATGGTATACCGGCATTTTCAGCTGGGGTGCTATGGACATTACCGTATTACTGCAGTCGGTACAGTTGCTGATTAACAGTGTCTGTGCCCCTTGGCTGCGAAGTTTTAATACCTTGGCCGACTGTCCGGGGCATTTTCCCGGATTTTCGCATTTTAAGCTTCCTTTCACCATATGGGCCTGCTTGCAGATTTCCGTCCCTACCACATTGGCTCCCATGGAAGCTGCTATCTGGCGGAGCCTCTCCTCACCTGCACCGCAGGCGCATACCAGCAGCCCCATATTTCTTTTATCCTGTAAAAACGGCATGGCAGCGATAATCCCTCCTGTCGTTTTACTTATATATTCCTCGACCGAGGTCCGCCCTCCGGTAAAAGGACCGCCCATTATCAATTCCCCCACATCCGGTTTTAACCCCCCGGCTTTTGCTAACAGGTGGCTGACCCGGGTGCCGACCGGTACATCAAAGAACACGGATGTGCCGTTCCGAACGGCACCGCCTACGGTCAGGTCTTTCGTGATTGCGGGTTTTTTAAGTCTGACAGCCTCATATACCCGGTAAATGGTTTCCAGGTTAAGGACTACCACGCCGGCCGCGGAAGGAAGGGAATTGCTGTCCAGAAGCTTACCCTTAACCTCTCTGATTATGGCCCGTTCCTCTCCCATGGGGTACAAATCCGGCAGCAACGCTATCTCCATGTCTGTCTTTAAGTATTTTTTCAGCAGGGCTGCGGCTTCCCTTTGTTTTTCCTTCATCGCAATGATACCTTTGGATGCTCCGGTAATCCCAAGGGCGATTCTTAGCCCTTCCGTTATTTCTCCCGGACTTTCCAGGATCCTCCTGATATTATGATTTAATATGGGTTCACATTCCGCCCCGTTGACAATTACCATACCACCGTCACTTAAATCGGTTTCCAGCTTTGCGTAGGCAGGAAAACCGGCTCCGCCCATGCCGCATATACCGGCTTCCTTAACCAGTGCTAACGGATCGGTTTCGGTTAAAGCTACGTACTCCTTTGTTTCCCGGAAGCTTTTCCCGATCTCCACATATTCCCCTGTCACCTGTATGACGGTACCGGCTGCGCTGGCATGGACATTTAAGCTTAACCCTTCGTCGGCTTTTCCGACCAACTGGCCCGTCTTTACCTCATCCCCGGGCTTTACACAGGCCAGAGCAGGTTTTCCTATATGCTGTTTCAAATAGATCCGGTAAATATCCTGTTCCATTTCCACTCCTCCGGCCGCTTCCTATGAGTCCGGAATAATCCCTGGCGGCCTTTCTTTCCTGACTTTCTCTCATACTTTATATATGACCAAGTTCTAAACTCCAGTCGGTTTACGGTAAAAAAAATTATCCTTCGTTCCCAGCTGGGAACAAGCTTTGGACCTTGCATTTTCCAAACATAAAACCGTTTTTCAGCGGATCGGCTTCATCAATCACCCACCGGTTAAAACCGGTTATATAGGCACTGCCCGTTATCTGGGATATTACTGCTTTATATCCGCAGATTTCAATTTCACTGGTTATAATTCCTTTAAACAGGGACCCGGTTATACTTTCATATATAAACTCTTCTCCTATTTTTAATTCGCCCCTGGCATACATCAGGGCAAGTTTGGCGCTGGTTCCTGTTCCGCAGGGAGACCGGTCTACCTGGCTGTCCCCGAAAATCACCACATTTTTCTTATTGGCCGCCGGATTCACAGGGCTGCAGTAAAACTCCGCAAGATCCACCGTTGTAATGTCCAGATATGGATGCCTGATTTCAATGGTATCATTCAGCTTATCTTTAATTTTCATGCCAAGTTCCGTAATCTGGTCAATATTCTCCATATCAATCCGTAAACCGATTTTTTCCGCATCGACCAATGCAAAAAAGCTTCCCCCGAACGAAATATCCAGTACGATTTTTCCGTAACCGGCTATCTCCATCTCCAGATCCTTCCGGTAAAGGAACGCGGGAACATTTAGAATACTGGCTTCGATGGCTTTCCCGTTTTCAACCCTGACCCTGGCCCGGATCAGTCCCGCGGGGGCTTCCAGTACCACTTCCGTATAAGGCTCCGTTACCCTGACCAGTCCGGTTTCCACAGCTGCCGTAGAGGCGCCGATGCTTCCGTGGCCGCACATATTCAGATAGCCGCCGGTATCCATAAATATTACCCCCAGATCCGCTTCCTCACTGATGGGTTCCGTAAACAATGCCCCAAACATATCTTTATGCCCCCGGGGTTCCAGCATGAGGGCCTTCCGGTAATGATCGTAATTTTCTTCCAGATATTTTTTTCTTTCTATCATGGTATTTCCCGGCAGCTTGGGAAATCCTCCGGTAATGATTCTTGTAGGCTCTCCCATGGTGTGGGAATCTATTGTTTCAAAAACTTTATAACTTAATTTCTGTTCCGGTTTTAACTCCATGTAACCTCCTTGCAGAATACAAAAAAGGTGCTGCAAATAAATGCAACACCTTTGTCGTTGATTAAATATTGTTATAAACACTTCCTACTTCTTGTACTATATTCTAGACTACGTTCTAGTATTTTGTCAAGTACTTTTTTCCAATGTTACAGGCCTTATCCTGGAATAATTTTTCTTTATACATTCACCCTGTCCGACTGTTCTCTGCCACCATAACCGTCCTTCAAAATTTTTAATGAAAAGCCTGTTCCGTTCTTTCAATTATCTCATCCTGCAGCGCTTTGCTTAAGTTTCTGAAATGGTCACTGTATCCGGCCACCCTTACAATAAGGTCCTTGTATTCTTCCGGATTATTCTGGGCTTTTATCAGGGTCTGCCTGTCGATTACATTAAACTGGATATGGTGCCCGTCCATATCAAAATAAGCACGTACCAGATTCGCCATCTGCTCCAGTCCGATCTCTCCCGCAACAACGGACGGCGTAAATTTTTGATTAAGCAAGGTTCCGCCGGTTCTCAGATGATCCATCTTGGAGGCGGATTTGAGTACCGCAGTGGGTCCTTTTACATCCGCACCTTTTTCCGGTGATATACCTTCCGATACCGGTTTATGTTTCAGGCGTCCGTTGGGACTGGCTATCATTACGTCCCCGAAATACACATGGCAGGTAGTCGGAAGCATGTTAACCGAATAAAAACCGCCTTTTACATTAGGCCTTCCCGTAACACTGCTCCAATAAAAATGAAATACCTCCTGCATGATATGATCTGCATAATCGTCATCATTGCCGTACTTGGGCGAATGGTTGCGTACCAAATTCAGGATCCTGTCGTGGCCCGTGAAATTATCCCCCATCGCCTGCAATAATTCCGCCATGGTAAATTTTTTCTCATCGAATACATTGTATTGAATGGCTGACAGGGAATCCGTTATGGTACCGATTCCAACTCCCTGTATATAATTTGTATTATATCTAGCCCCGCCGGCATTGTAATCTTTTCCTTTTTCAATACAGTCATTGGTCACAATGGACAGAAACGGCACCGGCATGGAGTCTGCATATATTTTCTCAATAATATTGTTGCCGCGTATCTTAATATCAAGGAAATAAGATACCTGCTTTTTATACGCTTCAAACAGCTCCTCATAAGATTTATAATCTTCTGCCTTACCTGTTTTAAGCCCCAGCTGCTGCCCGCTCATATAATTATAGCCATTATATAAAGTCAGCTCCAGTATTTTGGGCAGGTTAAAGTATCCGGTCAGGATATAGGCTTCATTGCCAAAGGCACCGGTCTCCACGCAGCCGCTCGTACCGCCCTTTCTTGCATCTGCAATGGACTTGCCGGCATTAAGCAATTCCTGTATTATGGCATCCGTATTGTAAAAGGCCGGCTGGCCCCAGCCTTTTCTGGATATTTCACAGGCTTTTAATAAAAAGGACCTCGGAGTCTTCTTACTGATCTGGACATTGGAGCTTGGCTGCAGTAATTTCAGCTCATCCATACATTCCAGAATAAGATAGCTTACCTCATTTACCCCGTCCTGCCCGTCCGGTGTGATTCCTCCCGTGTTAATATTGGCAAAGTCCGTGTAGGTACTGCTTTCTTTCAGGGTAATACCTACTTTGGGGGGTGCGGGCTGGTTGTTAAACTTTACCCAGAGGCATTCCAGCAGTTCTTTCGCCCTGTCCCTGTCCATGCTGTCATCCTTTGTATCCTTCTCATAAAACCGGATCAAATGCTGGTCCAGCCTGCCCGGACTGTAAGCATCCCAGGGATTGATCTCCGAGGTTACCCCCAGATGGACAAACCAGTACATCTGGATGGCCTGCCAATAAGTTTCCGGTTTATGGGCGGGTACCACTTTACAATTTTCAGCGATCTGCAGAAGTTCCTGCCTGCGCTCCTCGTCTTTTTCCTGTTCCGCCAGTTCCCTTGCATAAGCCTCATACCGCTCTCCCAGGGTAATAATCGCGTCACAGGCTATGGACATAGCCTTTAACTGGTATTCTTTCTCAAGTGCCTCCCGGTCCTGCAGAAAATCAAGTGAAAGGATTTCCTTTTCGATATCTTCTTTATATTCCAGGAACCCTTTTATATAGATATTTTCCGAACCAACGGTATGGCCGGGGCCCCTCTGTTCCATAAATTCCGTAAAAATACCGCTGTTATAAGCCAGTTTCCATTCTTCCGACATATGCTCCAGTATCTTGTGGCGGATGGAACGTTTCTCCCAGTAAGGAATAATTACATCCTCCTGGAATTTATAATCCTCTTCCTTTACATTAAAATTGATCAGGTCCCTGTCGTTCATAACGTGAAGATCGTTCACCGTATGACAGCATAATTCTGGGAAGGTAGGGGAAGCCTGGGGACCGTCTCCCTTTTCTCCCACAATTAATTCCCCTTCCCCGATGTAAAGGCTCTTGTTGGAAAAATAATGCTTTAATGCCAGTGCCCTCAGTTCCGGAACCGATACGCTTCCTTCATATAATTTATACGCTTCCGTAAATAATTTAGCCCGCTCCATATCAATATGAGCCGGTGTTTCCATACTTGTTCTTCTTAAATTCCGTATCCGGTCATTCATTCCGCGTTGCATACTATTCTCCATGCTCAGCCTCCTATCTTTACATGGGAAAACCCATATTGTTCAAAAATTGTCACATATTCTTTTAACTCCGCATCAGTTGGTGCTGTAAAATCCTCACCCCGGTACTCCCATTGCAAACGCTTATATTTTCCGCTGCCCGTATTATGATAAGGCAGTAAATTGATTTGCTTTAAGGATATATTCCCATCTTTTAAAAACCTCGCGATATGTACCATATTTTCAGCGGAAGCATTCACCCCGCCGATAACCGGTATACGTATCCAGATTCCCGCATTGGCCAGGCTTAACTTTTTTAAGTTCTTAAGGATCAAATCGTTGCTGACTCCGGTATATTTTTTATGTAACTCCGGATCCATAAGCTTTATATCATACAAAAAGGTATCAACATAGGGTAAAATCCGTTCTATAACCGGATAAGGCACATATCCTGAGGTATCGATATTCACCCGGTATCCTTTTGCAAACAGTTTTTTAAGCAATTCTTCCAGATAATCCATATCCTGTGCCAGTACTTCCCCGCCGGAAAGTGTTACCCCGCCTCCCGAACTTTCATAAAAAGCCTTATCCTTATCAATTTCCCTTATAAGCTCCTCGGCAGTATAATACTTCCCGGATATTGCCCGGATGTTTTGAAGACAGTAATCGGTACACGCACCGCACAGGCTGCAGGCATCCCGGTCTGTTACGGCAATACCGTCCCGGATGGAAACTGCCTTCCTGGGACATGCCGGCACGCAGCTGCCGCAGCCGGTACACCGTTCTTCCTGAAATAACAGCTGCCTGGAGAAATTCTGAGTCTCCGGATTGTGACACCAGGTGCAGGCCAGGGGACATCCCTTGAAAAAAACTGTGGTCCTGATACCCTGGCCGTCATGTATGGAATATTTCTGTATATCTGTAATAAAAAGTTTATTCACTCCGGCGCTCCTTTATACTTTAGTTTAAACTTTAGTCTAATAAAATTTTATCTTTATTCCATTATTTTGTCAAGATCAATTTGTGGTTAAAATCAGTACAATGAATAAAGAAAACAATTCCGGGAGGGGACAACTTCCGAATGTATTTGTACGATTTATGAGTAGGCAACAAGGCTTGGAATAAGCAGGCCTTACCTCAGTTCGCAAGCAGGGAAAGAACCCCATAGACATGCTATAAATTTCAGTAATAAAGGTATTCCTGCTGTTATACCGTCAGCAAAAATACCTTTCGTTCCATGATTAATCCTTTATTTCTGATTCTCCTTATAGGAGCAGCAGTAATCACTATAGCTTTTTACAGTTACTTTAAATTTGGAATTGGCCGGCACGGCAAAGCTTTCACCCTTTTTATAAGTGGTATGGGAGGTATCCCCCGGAAGGTACACATCCATTTCACCGCCCAGTATTTCCATGCATTCCTCTGCCCCGGTACCAAATTCATATTCCCCCGGCAGCATAAAACCCAGAGTCTTTCTTTCACCGTTCTTAAAATATACGGTACGGCTCGTAACCTTTCCTTCAAAATAAACATTTGCCTCTTTTACCACATCTACGTTTTCAAATTTCATATACTACAATCCTTTCGATTTTATTGTACACGCCTTCATGGCCTCTATGACGGCACTGCGGAATCCGTTTTTCTCCAGTACACGCACTGCCTCAATGGTAGTTCCTCCCGGAGAGCATACCATATCTTTTAATTCTGCCGGATGCTTGCCCGTCTCCAGAACCATCTTCGCACTTCCGTAAACCGCCTGGGCAGCAAACCTGTAAGCCTGGGCCCTGGGCATTCCGTCTGCGACCGCCGCATCCGCCATGGCTTCAATAAACATAAATACATAGGCCGGAGAACTCCCGCTTACCGATACAACAACATCCATCTGTTTTTCCGGCACCATCTCAATCTTGCCAAAGCCGCTTAAAATTTTACAGATACCATTAAGCTCTTCTCCGGTAACCAGTTCATTATGGCATGCTCCCGTAATACCTTCGCATACCAGAGCAGGGGTATTGGGCATGCAGCGTACGATTTTCACCGGTTTCCCAAAGGTATCCGACAGCCATTCCAAGGTTTTTCCGGGGGCAATGGTTACGATGATCTGGCTTTCCCTGATTTCCTCCCTGATTTCCTTAATTACGGATTCATAGTACTGGGGTTTTACGGACAAAAATAATATATCCGATCCGGATACCGTTTCTTTGTTGTCCGTACTAATCTGTACCTGCAGTTTTTCTTTCGCTTTTTCCAAAGCCGGTGCATAAGCATCCGACACTATGATATCCCCCGCACTGCAAATATTATTTGCTATAATACCTCCGATCATGGCTGTGGCCATGTTGCCGCCGCCAATAAAACCAATCTTCATCCTGTGGCTTCCTTTCATTTTATATTTTTGTATGTCCAGTCACTGCGGTTCTTGCACCAGCGTATTGATGTGTTTCAACCCGGAAAAATTTTGCATGGCACCGCCATGCTGCTTACGGGAACGCATACGGCTTTTTGTACCGCAAATGTGCACAGCCCCGGAGGCATTTCCTCTTTCGGAAATTCATAAATCCGGAGAACTTTCCTGTTAAGAGTACTCTCGGAAACTCTTTGTATGCAGATTTGTGAGATGATTTTTTGTCAGATGTACACAAATTTATGAGGCGTACGTGGAGCGTACGTTGATTAAATTTGTGTGCAGCTGGTGGAAAATCAGCCACAAAGATGTGTATAAGGGAGTTTCCGAGAGTGCTCGTTAAATGCTCGTTAAATAAAAAGAGGCGCTTCAGACCTATATGACTGCTTCGCCAATGACAAATATTTCTTTATCCCTTGAATTTATTAGTGAGTTGTATTATACTATGTTCTATACTATGGTCTATATTATAAGATTGCCAGTTCTATTTGTCAATATGAATTTATTCCTCTTTATCAATGGGATCATCCTCTGGGATAACCATAAACGTGACGATTCAGTCACTGGGTTCTAACGAACAACGCATAAATGAGAGTACATTTATGCACTTATGCACAAAAATATGCAAAATAATACATACTTTGGCGCTTACTAACTCGAAATTTTAACGGTGTATGCTTTTTATACGCTTTTCCCGGGTGTTCTGAATAGTTACTCATAAACAAAAAAAGGAGAAAAAGTATGAAGAAAGAATTTCACAAGGATAACAGACAGGCCCTTTATGCCAGCCTGGAACCGGGCTCCCTTGCCGTATTATTCAGCGGACATGCCCCCCGGAAAACCGGAGACGAGTACTACCCTTTCTTTGCCAACAGAAGCTTTGTATATATGACCGGTATTGAGCAGGAAAACAGCATTCTGGCCGCATTTAAAAAAGATACTGCCGAAACAGAAGAAACCCTTTACCTGCTTCCCCATAATTTAAAAGAGGAACGCTGGACCGGTAAAAGATTAACCGAAACCGAAGCGCAGGGCGCTTCCGCTGTGGAACAGATAGCCTACCTCCAGGAATTCATTGGTTTTCTGGACCGGAAAATCCAGTTGAACCAGGCGGAAAGATTATATCTGGATTTTGATAAACTAGGAGAGGACGAACCTGACAGCGATGCGTATAAACTGGCCTCCTATGTAAAAAGCCGGTACCCCTTTCTTCCGATTAAAAATCTGAATTCTCAAATCAGAAAACAGCGTACCATAAAAAAACCCTGTGAAATCGAAGCCATGAAAACCGCCGAACAGATCACAAAGGCCGGCATTATTTCCATGATGCAGGCTTCCAAGCCCGGCATGTACGAATACCAGTATAAGGCGGAATTTGATTATGCCCTTGCACAGCAGGGCGTACTGGCTCCCGGTTTTCCTTCCATTATATCCGCCGGCACCAATAATTTCTGCATACACTATTATTCCTACAAAGGACAGGCCCACGACGGAGACATGGTTTTAAATGATGTGGGGGCATGCTACGATAATATGATAAATGATGTTTCAAGAGGCTGGCCCTGCAACGGAAAATTCAGTGAAAAACAACGCCTGCTTTATGAATGCGCCTATGCGACCTCCAATTACATGTTTGATATTTTAAAACCGGGAATTCCCATGACGGACGTGGATCTGACAGCCAGAAAATATAATTTTGAGCAGCTAAAAAATATAGGTCTCTGTGACCGGTATGAAGATGTGGGCAAATATATCTGGCACGGAGGGGCGCATCACGTGGGCTATGATGTTCATGATACGGTATCCCCGGCAGATCAGATGATCACGGCTCCCGGAATGGTATTCTGCGTGGATATCGGAATTTATTGCGAAGATTGGGGAATCGGTTTCCGGCTGGAAGATAACTGCCTGATCACAGAGACCAGCTGCGAAAACCTTTCTGCCATAACTCCGCGCAGCATTGAAGAGATTGAAGCCGTTATGGGCAAAAGATAAACCTGTTCTGCCGCCGTGTCAACCAATACCGGACATTGCATGGAAATACATAAAACTACCGGTGAAGCATCCAGCTCAGCTTGGGCCGGATGCTGCATTAGTGTACCGGCCGCTTGGTATTTAGACTAATTCTCCGGTCATTTGTGCCAATGCAAGGCAAAATTTCAAAGAAAATGCAGTGGCATTGTCAAGAAATTTTAACGCTGCAGTGGTTTGGATCAACTGAGCGAATTAGTCAAGATATCAGGCGGTCAGCACATTGGACTTACGCTGCATGCGGCTCAGTCTGCCTTGAAGGCCTGAAGCATCAGGGGCATATATTCTTTGCTGTACCCGGCCAGGGAATAGCTTCCCCTGTCCAGACACCAGTCCGTAATCAAGGCCCTTTCACATAGAGAATAATATCTTGTTAATTCCCGTACCGATTTATCTTTTGTTATATGTCCCAGTTTTTGTCCTTCTTCTATAATATCGCTTATCAATTTATAATAAACCCTGTTCTGGTCCAATAAATTTGACTTCCCCTTGGAGATAAGCTGGGTGGAATATAAAGAGGAAAGCAAATCCACATCCATTTTCTTTTCAATATATAAATGCATTTCATAATTCATATAAAGCAGTTTATCAAAGCTGTTTAAATCCGACGACATTTTCTTTTCCAACTGTTCGTAACGGTGGTCAAAAATTGTGGACAAGGTGTCAAGTAAGGCATCTTTCCGTTCAAAATAATAGTAAAAGGTACCCTTTGAGGTTCCCGCGGCGGCAATGATATCCTCTACCGTTGTATTCTCATAG
Source organism: Bacillota bacterium (assembly GCA_023391695.1). Taxonomy (GTDB): domain Bacteria; phylum Bacillota; class Clostridia; order Lachnospirales; family Lachnospiraceae; genus Anaerocolumna. The sequence goes on along the minus strand of JAEWAK010000007.1, from coordinate 331,482 downwards.
CCTTTTGCATGGAATAATTCCCAGGCCGCATTCACTATTTTATCCTTTGTGCTTATTTGTTCCGACATTCTATATAACACTCCTTTTGCTGATATAAATTCCACTTGAAACTAATAGGTATTTTATCATATAACTTAACTTATCACAACCTAAAAGACATGGATGGCTATAACGGACGTTTGTTCCTGAAATGTCCGGAGTTTTTTAGTGACATAGGGGTTCCTTCCCTGCAAGAAGTTTACAATCAAACCTGGAAACCTCCTTAGTTCCTGAAATTATATTGCTTCATGCGTCAAATAAGCCTGACTCCTGCAGGCAGCGGCGGGAGTCAGACTTACTTGACAGGTTTATTTTGATTTGGCTGAATGATACACTTTTGTCTCTTATTCCGTTAGATCAGCCCACTTTAAGTCAACCGGCCCGGTCGGATTTCTGACAACATCCACCAGCTTGTCAGACTGGAGATAGCATTTGGTTGCAAAGTTATAGCAGAGTATCGGCATGTCTTCAAACAGCAGTGCTTCCGCTTTCGTCATAGCTTCCGTTCTTTCCCCGGCAGACAGGGACGTAGCTGCGATTTCCATATAACCGTCATATTCCGAACTGTTATATTTACCGTAATTATAATAATGATCCGATTTCAGGCACTCCAGAAAAGTATAAGGATCTGCATAGTCAGCACCCCAGCCCTGGAAGCATAAATCAAAATTGCCTTCCTCCCTGGCCGTATTTCTGGCCTTGGCCTCCACACCCTCCGGTGTAACGGTAATGCCCAGATTCTGGGACCACATGGCACTCATGGCTTCCGCGATCATTCTGTCTAAGTCTCTGGCCGCACCGTACTGGAGCTTTATTGCAGGGAAGCCCTGTCCGTCCGGATAGCCGGCTTCTGCCAAAAGCTGCTTTGCCTGTTCAATATCCCCTGCCGTATTTACATAGGAAGCTGTCCGGAAAGGTTTGGAAGGATCAGCCGGTGAAGGCATACTGCCCGGAATCATACCGTCCGCCGCTGCAGAACCTCCGCCGATTACGTTTTCATTGATGGAATTTAAGTCAAGGGCGTAGACCAGGGCTTTTCTTACCCTCACATCGTCAAGGGGTGTTTTAGCCGTATTAAATGCAATCCAGCCCGTATTCAACTGTGTCATCTGCTTTAAAGTTCCCTGAGACTGGTATGCCAGAATATCGGCGGTGGACATATCCACATTGGTCGCCTGGATTTCTCCGGTTTCAAACAAGGTAAGTTCTGTTGAGGAGGAGTCAACCATTGTCATTTTGATTGTATCCAGTTTTACACTGTCTTTATCCCAATAGTTTTCATTCTTTTTAAAGAGCATGTATTCGCCCTTTTTCCACTCTGTTAATTGAAAAGGACCGCTGCTGGTTACGGATGCCACATCAGCGCCATAGGTCCCCGCTTTTTCAAGAAATTCTTTGTCCAATACCGCATACGTGGTAAAACCGGTTAAGGACAGAAAGTACGGGGTAGGTGCTTCCAGTGTAACCTTAAGGGTCAAAGGATCCGCCACCTCAATTCCCAGGGCCGCCTTGGCATCCTCATAACTGATTGCGGAATCATCATTAAGGCTGGTGTTGAAAGCTGCCGCACCTTTAATGTAATACATAATAAAAGCATATTCGGAAGCGGTATTAGGATCCAGTACCCTGGTCCAGGAGTAAGCTACATCTTCTGCGGTCAAATCACTTCCGTCGGAGAATTTCAGGCCATCCCTTAAACGGAACGTATACACCAGGCCGTCGTCACTCATTTCATAGCTTTCTGCCAGGGACGGCTGGTAAGTACCGGAGGAATCCAGGCGGTACAAAAAATCATATCCCTGCTGGAACAAGATAACCGTGGAGGTATTAATGCTGAGTCCCGGATCGTAGGAGTCCGGTTCAGACCCTACATTATAGACAATATTTTTTGTTCCTCCCTCATTGGCTTTTGTCTCCTCCTTCGTTGCCTGCGCCGCGGTATTGTCACCGTCTGCCGTTGCAGCCGGCTGACCGCCGGAACCGGATTTCCCGGAACAACCGGCCAGGGAAGTAAGCATTACAATTACAAGTAAAAGTGCCGTTAGCTTTTTCATAGTTTCTCATCCTTTCTGTTATTTTGCTGCGCCATATAGATGGCATGCCACATAATGACCAGGTTCAACTTCCTTTAAGGAAGGGCATTCATCACTGCATCTTCCTGTTGCTTTGGAACATCTGGTACGAAATGCACACCCACTGGGCGGATTAATGGGACTCGGAATCTCACCTTCTGGCAGTATCCTTTCCTTTCTCTCCTCCACATCCGGATCCGGAACAGGTATCGTGCTTATCAAGGCAGTTGTGTACGGATGCAGGGGATTGTCATATAACTTTTCTGACGTAGTCAGCTCCACCAGCTTTCCGAGATACATTACACCAACGCGATCCGAAATATATTGAACCATGGATAAATCATGGGCAATAAACAAATAAGTAAGCTTTAATTTTTCCTGCAGTTCTTTCAGCAGGTTTACCACCTGGGCCTGTATGGACACATCCAGGGCAGAAATAGGTTCATCGCAGACGATAAACTTCGGATTAGCAGCCAGGGATCTGGCAATTCCCACTCTCTGTCTCTGTCCGCCGGAAAATTCATGGGGAAACCGGTTGGCATGGTCACTGTTAAGACCCACCATATTTAAAAGTTCCAGCACCCGGTCCCGCCTGTTTGCTTTCGGAAGCTCCTTATCATTTTCCATTGCTTCCATTATGATTTCCGAAACATTCATTCTGGGATTTAAGGATGCATAGGGATCCTGAAAAATCATATGCATCTCTTTCCGGTAGGGTGCCAGCTCCTTTGGCTTCATTTTTGCAATGTCTTTTCCGTAAAAAAGGATTTTGCCATCCGTGGGCTCATACAGTTTCATTACGGTCCTTCCAAGGGTTGTCTTACCGCAGCCGCTTTCCCCTACCAGACCCAGGGTTTCATTTTCATACAGGGTAAAACTTACGTCGTCAACCGCTTTTAATATCACTTTCTTATTTTGTAAAATTCCCTTATCTTTTTTGACCGGGAAATATTTTTTTAAATTCTGTATTTCCAATAATACTTTTTTCTTGTCTTCCATCCTCATTCCTCCTCCCTGAATTCAGGATGATACCGGAAACATTTTACAAGATGATTCTTACCTACTTCAAAAAAGGGGGAATTACTGATTTTACAGCATTCCATCGCATAGCCGCATCGGTCAAAAAACGGACAGCCCTGCCTTTTCAGCAATAGATCCGGCGTGGACCCGGGAATGGGCTTAAGGGAATTCTTTGCCATATTCAGTCTGGGAAGTGCTTTTAAAAGCCCCCAGGTGTAAGGATGCCTGGGGTCGTAGTACAGATCCCTGATATCTGCTTGTTCAACTACCTCTCCGGCATACATGACCATAACCTTATGGGCAACACTGGCCACAACTCCCAGATCATGGGTTATTAATATGACCGAGGTTTTTAACTCCTGACTCAGTTCCTTGATCAGATCCATGATCTGCGCCTGTATGGTAACATCCAGGGCAGTGGTGGGTTCGTCCGCAATCAGCAGTTTCGGATTACACAGTAAGGACATGGCAATCATGATTCTCTGCCTCATACCGCCGGATAACTCATGGGGATATTGCTTCAGTCTCTGCTCGGGATTAGATAACCCTACCTTTTTCAGCATCTCTGTGAGCCGTTCCTTCCTGTCACTTTTCGTCAGCTCCTTATGGTGGAACCGCAGTACCTCCTCCATCTGGTATCCTATGGTAAATACCGGATTAATACAGGACATGGGATCCTGAAATATCATGCTGATTTCTGCTCCCCGGATATTTTTCATCGCTTTTTCGGAATATCCGGTCAAATCCATACCCTGAAACCGTATTTCTCCTTCTTCTATCCTGCCGCCTGCGGAAACCAGCTTCATAATCGACATGGCCGTAACACTTTTGCCTGAACCGGATTCGCCTACAATGGCCATAATTTCACCGGAATCCAGACCAAAGGATACATTATTCACAGCCTGTACCGTTCCGAATTTTGTTTTAAACGTAGTTTTCAGATTCTTAACTTCCAGTAATTTATCCATTCTGTTCCCCCCTATCTCATTTTAGGGTCCAGTGCATCCCGAAGTGCATCACCCAGAAAATTAAATGCCAACATTGTTAAACTGATAAAGATGGAGGGAAAAATAATCATATGAGGACATGCTCTCATAACTTTGATCCCGTCCGAAGCCAGGCTGCCCCAGCTGGGTGTGGCCAGGCTCATTATTCCGAGAAACCGCAGGGCCGCTTCCATAAAAATCGCACTTGGTATGCTTAAGGTCAGGGAAACAATGATAGGTCCCAGGGAATTGGGTATCAGATGCCTTGTCAGAATCTTAAAGTTGCTGATATTGCTGACCCTGGCCGCCAGTACAAATTCCCTGGACTTAAGACTCAACACTTCTCCCCTGACCAGCCTTGCCATTCCAAGCCAGCTGGTAAAACCGATTACTGCAATTATATTGACTATGCCGCCGTTTTGTACGACCTGTGCCAGTAAAATAACATAAAGTGTGGAGGGAACGGAATCCACGATTTCCACGATACGCATCATGACGGTATCCGTCGTGCCCCCGGCATAACCGGAAATCGCTCCGTAAAACACACCGATCACAACGGAAATAATACTGGCGGAAAAGCCCACAATCAATGAAATTCTGGCTCCGTATATGATCCGTATCATTAAATCCCTGCCCAGATTATCGGTTCCCATGAAATGTTTTGCGGAAGGTGTCTGAAAGGCTTCCGACAGATTCTGGTATCCGTAATCCCATTTACTGATAACAGGTCCGAATACGGCCAGAAGAATCATGAATAAAATCAGTACCAGGCCAAGTATTCCCAATTTGTTCCGGCAAAACCGGTACCAGGTATCTTTTACAAAGGTTGACGGCGGCCTTAAGATAACATCGGCCTGTTTGTCCCCCTGAGGTATTTTCTTAAATGATATTGCTGTCATATTTTCCATATGTATTACCTCCTCCCTGATTAACTGTCTTTTGCCACTTTGATTCTTGGATCAATCAGCGTATACAATATATCTACGATCAAAATAATGGTTACCAGTATGATGGAATAAAATATGGTCAGTCCCATAATCATGGAATAATCCCTGTTAAATATGGATTCGGTAAAGGACTGGCCCAGTCCCGGAACTGCAAATATCTGCTCGATTACAAAGCTTCCGCAGATGATACCCGCAAACATGGGTCCCAGGATGGTAAGTACGGGAAGGATCGCATTCTTAAGAGCATGGATATAGGTAACTACAAACCCGCCCGCTCCTTTGGCTTTGGCAGTTCGGATATAGTCGGCTCCCATAACCTCCAGCATGCTGGAACGCATATATTTGGTTATGGTAGCCAGGGGAGCCGCCGACAGAGCCAAAACAGGCATCACTGCGTGTTTCCAGGTGCCCCACATAGCCACCGGCAGGATCCCCAGTTTATATCCTGCATAATACATAAGCAGACTGGCCATCACAAAGCTGGGAACCGATATAAATATGGTCGTTATGATTTTTAATATATTATCCTGCCACCGGTTTTCCTTTAAAGCACTGATGATTCCCATTGGAATTCCAAGACCTGTTGCGGTGATCATGGCCATAACCCCCAGCAGACAGGAAACCGGAAAAGTTCTCTTAATGATATCATTGACGGTTTCCGTCTTGTAATAATAGGATAATCCGAAATCAAACCTCGCAATATTCCCGATATACCGTACATACTGCTGAAAAATCGGAAGATCCAGATTATACCGCTTTTCCAGATTCTCTATTACCGTCTGGGGCAGGGCTCTGTCTCTGGTAAAAGGCCCTCCGGGAATCGCTCTGGACAGCCAGAAAGTAAAGGTTGCAATAAGAAAAATAACAATAACAGCCATAAAGATTCGTTTCGTAATATACTTAATCATATTTTATTCCCGTTATCTGCCGCAGGCCCGGCGGCGATACTGCCATAAGCTGCTGAAAGAATTTATGGCAATCCTTTCCTAATTATTTTTCTTTCAGCCTTTTTTAACAAAACAAAAAGAGTGTTCCTGTGAAAGAACACCCTTGTCCTGATTTTTATTCAATTTCATAACCGAATACTTAATATTAAGATTGATTACCGCATACTATTTAATCTACAAGGAAGTCTTTTGCCGACGGGAATCAAACTTAGCTTTCCAGCGGAGGTCGGGGCCTCCGCTGAAACAAGCTGCAAAGCTGCGTAATAGGTTATTGGCATGTGGCAAAACGAAATCCGAAGAGCCGCTTTGAAACAAATCACTGTACTCTGTTATAGACTGTAGTATATAACAGAGATTATATATAAGTTATCCCGTGTTGTCAATATTTTAACATGATTTTATTTATTTTTTTTCTCCCTTTCATAAAAACCGGGGAACGAACGGATATTCACCAAATATTGAGGCAAATTACAATTGTATAAATTTAAGCATTCCTTTTATCCGATATAACTGCATTATGATTGGCGGCGGATAATGCCGGCAGGTCATCATAGGGACGGCCCTTAGTTGTCTGGTGCCATAAAACAATATCGTATTCATTGCCGGGCATTTCCCAGGAATTTCCTGTAAAAGTTATAAAGGCGTCATAAACAAAGATACCGTATCTCGTATTATACACCACATTGTTACTGCTTTCTCCTACCGTTTTCGGATGAAAATACATTCCGGTCCGCAGAGTATGAAGGGTGTTGTTTTGTATCACAAGATCTGTACTCTGTGTATCAAAAAGGACGGCCCTGTTATCAACCCAATTTTCCATCGGAAGTTCCTGGGGCGGCCCGTAGATGGTGTTGTTAATAAACCGTAAACCGGAGGCCTGGCTGAATATAAATTCTTTTGCATACGGAATGTCACTGGTGATAGTCAGTCCTTCCATACCCGCGCCTCTCGCAGGTGCATAAAACACCAGTGGAACCAGATTCGCTTTCAATAACAGAAGGGTTCCCGGCTCACCCGACAGTGTAATATTCCTGTCAATTTCTATCTTGGAGGTAATCGGATAAGTTCCGGCTAATATATGAACCGTGCCTCCGGTATTAACCGCGGCAATCCCCTCTTCAATCGTACCGAAGGGAAGTGCCAGGCTGCCATTTCCTCCTGCCGAACCGGCTTTCACATAAATATTATAAGGGTCAGCCAGCCAGCTGACTGCCGCGTCCGGTGCTTCCTGAAGATTTAAATCAGCAGGGCCAAGAGCAGGACGATTTTCCAGCAGTTCATTTAACACCTGATCCTGCTGCCTTGTTTCAAGCGAATGAAAAGCCGTAAGGTCCAGTCCAAGTTCCGGATTTTCCATAGCTATACGGAGTTCGGTAATATTCTGCGCATTATTTACAGCTTCCAGTGCCGGATTCCCTGAGGCGTCCGGGTCTATTTTCAGTATCAGGATGGAGGCATTTACATTCTGCTGCGTACCGCCGGCAGTATTATCCAAAATAACAGTCTCCTGGCTGGTATGATTCCTGACAGTTAAGACATCCCCGGCTGCAGCATTGATTATTACCATCCCGCTGTTATTGACTGAATCCGGTTCCGCCCCACAGTTACTCTCAGGTATTACAGTATCATTTAAAAATAAGGCAAATTGGCTGGCTTCCTGGCTGTTTACGATTAACCAGACCGCATAGGTGCCGCTGTTTTCAACGGTAATTGTACTGCTGCCGGTATTATGGGCTATCCCCATCAAAACTCCGTTATTGCTAAAGGGTATGGGACTTTCCGCCGGAATACTTTGATTCTCCGTATTATAAACATATGCGCAAGAATCAGGCTGTTCCGGTGTTTCGGAATAATTCAGTATCAGCTTCGGTGAAAAAGGTTCATACAAAATTTCATTGGTCCCAAAACCCACTACCGTAGAATCCACTGACTGTGTTAGTGCTAATCCGTTGTTTGGAACCGTGCCGGCCAACCACTGATTGACCAGCGGGGTAATGTCGATCTGCACCGTGGAATACAGGTCGTAGGATCCAATATCAATTTGTGACGGCGTTGCTTCCATAGCAGGCCGGTTATTATAAGTCACCGAAGCTGTATTCCATTCAGACGTTACTCTGTTGGCTGCGATCCGGCTTGGTTCTAAACCGGTTTTTATAATAACGGCTAACCAGAGAACGGCACTGTCAACGGAAGGAACGGATAAATCCGTCAAGGTAAATTTTAAATAGCTGACCGTATCCTGAAAATTGGTATCCATACCGGAATATATTACCGAACTTGTCGAAAAGTTAGTATCCGGCAGCACAGAAGATACAAAAGTGGTATCCGAAGTATTGAGATTTAAAGTTGGCATTGCTTACTCCTCCCATATTATATAAAAATGTCAAAGCGGTTATGAGCATTCCGCTTTGCTGCGACTATAACCTGTTACGCAGCTGTACTGCTGGTTCAGCAAAAGACCCGGCCTCTACTGAACAGTTAAGCCTAACTTCCGCGACTGGACGGGAGGCTTCCCTGACAGGTTAAATTCGATTGGTACCAATATATTTTATATAATATTGAATTCATATGTTCCTAAACATTTTATGAGCAATAATGGTAATATGTTCTTTGACAGACAGATTCTAAATGCAGATAAGGGAGATTCGATAAGGCAGCTATTATTGCTCCATAAGCAACAGTAAAAATTACAACTCACCAACTAAAAAATACAAAAGGGTAAATTATTTCAAAATATACGTTATAATCTTATAAATTCAAGAGAACAGGAATATTTAAAATTTACATAGGAGAATGAAAGATGAAGATTAACAAAAGAAAATTATCATTAATAGGTCTTACCGCACTGCTGGGACTTTTTTTTATATCTATTCTGTCAGTATCCATTCAGTCAAATATCATTGAAAAAGAATTTTCGGCCCTTAGGGATTACAGTAAACTATTCTATCATTATGATACTCATTTTAAATGGGAAAAACGGTCCCACGGTATATGGCGTTCTTATACCTACAGTACCAGTAATTTTTATTCCTACCGGATTTCCCCCATCGGAAAAGGATTCATCGCCCCGGAAATAGCAATCGTAAAACATAAATATAAGAACTTCCCCGAAGATATCTGGGCGGATTTCACTGCCGAGGGTATATTTTATTATCCCACAAGTGACTGCAACGACAAGGAATGGGGGAAGGACAGGGCATATGCCGTATCCTTTGACAAAGCATATTCCATAGCGGAATTACAGGAATTTTTTACCTTCGGTAAACTGAACTGGCTCTGGCTGGATACCTATGGTACCGGCGGGGAAAATCTGGAGGAATACTATATTCAGAATGGGAATGCAGCCAATGGGGCTTACGGAGTTATCTGCAATGAAGAAAACCGTATAAATAATCTTCAGGCCGACGCGCTGAAATTTGTTGAAATGATAAATAAATATAATACTTATGCTCCTTCCAAAACCGGAAATAAGCTTTACGATATTAAATGTTCCATAAAATCAGAAGGTGACATTACCATAGAAGATTTGAGAGTCATTGGCTGCATATTCTATCCGGATGACAGCCAGGATGAACAGATGCAAAATGCCGAAATATTTAAAGTTGTAAAATAATATTGCATAGGGCTCATTCCATGAATTTACATATCCTTAACTTTTCCATTTCTTTTTATAGAAAAAGCCAATGTAATCCGAAATATTACCCTTCCCGGCAGCAAGTATAAATCTTTCTCGCCCGGAAGGGTAGTATTTCGGATTATTGGTTTTTTTGTGAATATATATTTAGATAAATTATGACCATCTATGTCTTTATAGCACAGATGGTCATACGTTATATTTCGATTTTATTTCCTGCTGTCAGTCCGGCAATGCCTCAGGCAACAGAACCACTCTACTTTTCTCTTGCCATTTCCCATATTAGGAATCCATTCCGTCATTCAGTAACCCTGTAAAGTCCTCCCGTAAGCATTCACCGTCAGTCCGGCATCTGGCAAATACAGGGATCCGCTCAAGGGGTGCCTCCACTTCTTTTGCTGTGCCGCCTTCATATATCTTTCCGTTCCAGATATGCTTCCAGGTACTGCCCTCCGGAAAATATACGGTACGTGCCCGCATATCCGCATATAGGACCGGTGCCACCAAAACATCGGGGCCGAACATATATTGGTCTTCAATCTCCCAGGCCTGTTTATCTTCCGGGAAATCGTAGAACAGAGGACGCATAACCGGCGTTCCTTTTTTATGGGCCGCTTCCATCAATTCTGTTATGTAAGGCTTCATCTGCTCACGTAGGTTCAAATAAATCTTACAGATTTCATATGCTTCTTCACCAAAAGACCATACTTCATTGTCAGCGCCGGATACACAGGCTGCTCCGCCTTCCGTTCCCATAGGTTCTTTCAGCGGTTCACGGTAACCGTGCAGTCTCATGACCGGACAGAAGGCACCGTATTCAAACCAGCGGACCAGTAATTCCCGGAATCCAGGCTCCTCCGGATTCCCGCCGTGAAATCCGCCGATATCCGTTGTCCACCACGGAATTCCGGCGATTCCCATATTCAGGCCGGCCGCCACCTGGTTACGGAAACTTGCAAAACTGGAGTGGATATCACCGGACCAGACCAGGGCGCCGTATCTTTGGGACCCGGCCCAGGCACAGCGCAGCAGGTTAATGATATTCTCCTGCCCTTCGGCTTTCATGCCGTCAAAAAATGTCCTGGCATACATGGCCGGGTAAAGATTGCCGATCTGTACATTAGGCCCCATATAATACCGGTAATTCTCAAAATCATATACCTTGTATTCCGGCTCCGCTTCGTCCAGCCAGAAAACCCTTACTCCTTTGTCATAATAATTTTCCTTTGCTTTTTTCCAGACAAATTCTCTTGCGGCCGGATTGGTCGCATCAAAATGCACCGTATTGCCATGGAAATCCATAACTACGCGAAAACCCCGTTCCGTACGGATCAAGTATCCTTTTTCTTTCATTTCCAGGAAATTTTCACTTCTGTAATCCACAGTGGGCCAGATGGATACCATCAGTTCGATACCCATTTCCTTTAATTCCTTTATCATGGCATCCGGGTCAGGCCAATATTTTTCATCAAATTTCCATTCCCCCTGCAGAGGCCAGTGGAAATAATCGATTACAATAACTGAAACCGGAAGGTTCCTTTTTTTATATTCCCTGGCAACGTTTAAGAGTTCCTCCTGTGTCTGGTACCGTAATTTGCACTGCCAGAAGCCCATGGCATAATCCGGCATCATAGGCACCGTCCCCGTAACAACAGCATAAGCTTCTTCAATCCCTGCCGGAGTATCCTCCGCCGTAATCCAGTAATCCAGCGCTTTCGTTGAAACAGCTTCAAAGGTCGTAATATTTTTGCCGAAAACGGCACGGCCCACCGCCGGATTATTCCACAACAGACCATATCCCAGGGAGGATAACAGAAAGGGGACAGTAGCCTGGGAATTACGCTGTGCCATTTCCAGGTCTGCTCCCTTTAAATTTACATAGGGCTGCTGGTACTGTCCCATTCCGTAAAGCTTCTCTTCCGGATTGGAAACAAAACGCATGGTCAGCTGGTAATCTCCGCCCGGAATCGGTTTGAATTCCCTGGCTTCAATATCCAGGGCACTGCAATAATCCGCAAATACGTCGATCCGGTTCCGCAGATACTCATCCAGCAATACTTCTTCCTTTTGGTTATAGAATGTAATTTTTCCGTACCTGGAAATCCTGGCTTTTATTTTGCCGTTTTGGATGACTGCTTCCTCTTCCGTAATGGATATTTCAGGTATTATCTCCTCTTTTTTATCAAGGAGTGCCCAGTTTTTTGCGGGCATTTCTGCCATCTTGGTTGCCCTGACCCGAAAGCTGTTGGCTCCCCAGGGCTCGATCCATAACACTTCCGCATCGTAATGGAATTTTAAACAATTATTTTCCTCTCTGAAATAACTCATAATTTACACCCATTGCATATCGTGGGCCAGCCCACGATACTGCCACAACATAAAAATGCGAAACTGGTTTCGCAGGTTGAAAGAATCTATTTGTGGCATCCTTTCTAAAATTTTTTCTTTCAACCTTTCAAACAAGCCGATGCGGCATACCCTCCTACGTCGTTCCTGCCTTTTCGCATTATCCTTTTACAGAACCGCTGACCAAACCGCTGACGATATGTTTCTGCATGGATACAAATATAAAGCAGGTCGGCAGGATCAGCAATACGCCATAAGCCATAATACTGTTCCATTTGGTACCGTACTGATTCATAAATTGATAGATCGCCGCGGTCATGGGCCGCATGATTTCTTTCGTATTAAAGGTCATGGAATAGGCCAGATCGTTCCAGGACATGACAAACCCGAAACAAGCCGCCGTGATTACCGCCGGTTTGGATATGGGAACCGCAATCCGGATAAATGCCGTAAGAATATTGCAGCCGTCAATCTTTGCTGAGTCCTCCAACTCCTTCGGCATATTTAAAAAGTTGGGCCTTAGCAGCAGGATCACAAAAGGAATGGAGATAGTAGCAGTTGATAAGATGGGTGCCAGGTAGGTATTCAGTAATTTTACTTTGGCAAAAATCAGATACAGCGGTGTTAATACCAGGGATGCCGGCAGCATCTGTGTGATCAGGAATACAAGAATAAAAAATTTCATTCCTTTTATCTTAAACCTTGCAAGGCCGTATCCTGCCGGAATCGCCAGACAAAGGGATAAAACACAGGACCCAAGTGAAATAATAATCGAATTCCGGAGGGGACCAAACAGGTTACTTAATTGTTCCCTGTAAGCCTGTAACGTAAATTGCCGGGGCCACAGGGTCGGCGTACCGGAAAAGATTTCACCATCCAGCTTAAGAGAGTTAATGACGATCCAATAAAGGGGAAACAGGAAAACAGCTGCCACAAGGACCGCACATAAATTCAGGATCCAATTTTTCATTCCGATGGATAAATGTAATTTTTTCATCTAGATCACCTCGTCTTTCGAAATTGTCTTCAGATATAATAAGGCAACCAGGAACAGGCAGATAAATAACACGTTGGCAACTGCGGCACCCTCGTCAAAATGGAACAGCCGGAAGGAGAGCTTATAGGAATAGGTTGACATGACTTCCGTTGAATCTACCGGTCCGCCTCCCGTCATAACATATACTAAATCAAATACCTTAAACGTATATACAAACCCAAGGACCAATACCGACATCATGGTCGGCCTTAACAGGGGCAATACGATTTTCGTAAACCGGTGCCAGGCGTTCGCACCGTCAATTGCCGCCGCCTCGTATACGTCCTCCGGAATATTATTCAAACCGGTTGTAAGCAATAACATATTAAAAGGAATTCCGACCCAGGAATTGGCAATGATCAGGCCCCACATGGCCGTATTGCCCTGGATCAGCCACCCGACCGGCTCTTTGATCGTATGTAAATATATAAGAATGGCATTGATGATACCATTTTCCGCAAACATAAATTTAAACACAAGTGCCGTTACCGTTACCGGAAGCATCCAGCTGATCACAATAAATCCGCGTATCGGCTGGGATAACGTAAACTTTTTTGAAAAGAATAATGCAAATAAAAAGCCCAATGAAAATTGTATAACAAGACAGCAGACCGTATAAAAAAAGGTATTTGCCACAGCTTTAAAAAATGTAGGATCTGCGAACACAGTTTTAAAATTTTCAAATCCTACAAAATCCCTTACGGTTTTTCCCAAGGTGGTTGCCGTCACATCCTGAAACGTAATAATCCAGTTATATATGATTGGATAACCAATAAATACAAGCATATAGACGACTGCCGGAAGCACAAACCAATATCCGGTCATTCTCTCTTTTTTCTCTCTTTTTGAATACATATAACCACAATCCTCTCATTGTCAGAAGTCAATAATCCCATCACATCACAATCTGATTGTTTGTTACAGTCCAGCCTTACGGCCCAATTGTAACAAAATTATGCACAGAAATTATGCATTCTGCATGATTTTGCGCATGTTAAACTGGGGTTTTCTGTAACTACAGCGGAGCGAGGTTCAGAAAACATCTCACGGTATCCATGGCTGAACTGCAACAATTGTTTCCGTGATGGAATTTCCTATCCGTAGATCAAATTTCCACCTGCCGCTTGCCGGAAGAACGCGCAGCATATTTGCAGCAGCATACTTGCTGCTGCATACTTGCTGCTGCCGCTGCGTCTCCTTCCTCCTCTTGCAGACGGTTAAACTTACCGATGACTATTTGACAAGTTGACTATTTGACAATATATTTATCCACTTTGGCCTGGGCATCCGCCATTGCCGTGTCCACATCCTTCATGCCTGTAAATACTTCCTGCTCTGCAATATAGATTGCTTCCGATATATCCGGCCAGAAAGGAGAAGGCCCTCTGGACTGTGCCCCCGGCATAACTTCCGCAAATACGGAATTAAGCGGATCATCCTTAAACATTTCCTGGACGTCTACATCCGAACGGGGTGAAAAACGTCCGATCTCTTTACATATCCTTGCCGAATTTTCCTTGTTCGTCATGTATGTCAAGAAGGTCCAGGCAGACTCCACATCGGCACCTGCACAGATACCTACGTTCTCACCGCCCAATACGGATGCATATACTCCGTTATCCGCTTTGGGTACCTTGGCAACCCCGTATTTCATATCCGGAGCATCCGCTTTTAGTCCCGAGAACTGCCAGGGTCCGTTAATCATCATGGCTGCCTGCCCGGAAGCAAACTGTTTTTCCGCATCGGCCTGCGTCCAGTTTACACTTTCTTTACTGATATAGCCTTTATCCATGAGGCCTTTCAGGTAAATCAGGGACGCTTTTGATTCCTCCGAATCCAGCTGGTTTACGGAGCCGCCTGCCGATAACAGCCAGGGCATAAATTGAAATGTTCCTTCTTCATTGCCAATTGCAGAAATAGCCAGGCCTTTGACCCCGTCTTTAGTTAATTTTTCACAGGCTGCTTCCAACTCGGACCAGGTGGTGGGAACAGCTACCCCTGCATCCTTAAGCAGTGCTTCGTTATAAAAAAGTCCCAGGCAGTTGTTGCCCCAGGGAAGCCCGTAAATCTTATCTTCATATTTACAGGAATTTAAGGAACCCTCCAGAAAATTCGCTTCCTCCCAGGAATTGAAGCGATCGGTAATATCTTCAAATACGCCCATGGCTGCATAGGAGTTATGGTCCGGATTATCCACCATACCGCAGTCCGGCAGCTCACCGGATACCACACCGATGGAATATTGTTTCATAAGTTCTTCTCTGGGAAGATATTCTGCATTTACAAAAATTTCGCCCTGGCTGCTGTTAAATTCATCCACCGCTTCCTGCACATATTTTCCCTCTTTGTCTTCCGACATATAATGCCAGAAGGTTATTTCTTTTCTGCCTTCCGTTTTGGCCGGATCCGCAGAACCAGTCTCCGTCACATCTTCTGTTTTCTCCGACACGGTTCCTGATGTACCCTGTGCCGTATTATTTGCTGCCGTATTATCTGCTGCCGTACCCCCACAGCCGGTCAGAGTTATTACCCCCAATACCGCAATCAATAGTTTTGCCAGTTGCTTTTTCATAGCTTACCTCCTTTATTTGCGTTTCTTAAAATTATATGCAGCATCATATTGCCTGCATTCTGAAGTGTACGCCGTTTCCTTTCCTCCGTGATCATGGTGCTGGGTGGTATGGGGTTTCGATACACAGTGCTGGATCGGGTTCCCGATACATAATGCTGGATTGGCTTCCCGATGCATGGTGCTGGATTGGCTTCCCGATGCATGGTGCTGGATCAGGGTTCTGATACATGATGCTGGATCAGGTTCCCGATACATGACGCTGGATGGGATTCCCTACCCATGCCACCCGTCGGCAGCTCGGCTTTAATCGAACAAGTGCATCCTACTGCCGCATCCTGCAGAGCATCTTAATCAGCGAATAAGTCCGGCGTTACATACAGTATAAAAAAATCAGATCCACAAATAAATTCCACTATCTTAAAAAAAGTAGAGAAAGATAATATCAATTTTCCTGATCACGGATTTCCAGCGCATACTGCTTGGCCGACATACCGCTGTATTCCTTAAATACCTTGGAAAAATACTTCTGGTCCGGATAACCTACCTGACAGCCGATTTCAAAAATCTTCATATTCGTATTCAGGATCAGTTCCTTCGCATGGTCTATGCGGACCTTTTTCAGATAATTGGAAAAGCTCATACCGGTTTCTTTGGTAAAAAGATTGCTGATATATTCCGGAGTCAGACGGTATTTCTCCGCAAAAATATCCAGTCCCAGCCGCTGTCCGTATTTTTGTTCCACTGTTTTAACCATATCGGCTACGGCTTTCGAATACCGGTTAATTTCCGTTGTTTTTTGTTCTGTCCGGTCAGCCAGGGTCAGTTTTTCCAGCAGTCCTTTTACTTTACCGATCGTGACCGGCTTTAACAGGTACTCGGTGACTCCAAGCTGAATCCCTTTCTGGGCATATTCAAAGTTGGCATAGCCGCTTAGTATGACAAACTTACACTCAATACCGATATTGCTGACCTTCTCAATCATTTCAAGACCGCTCATTTTAGGCATGCTGATATCCGTAATCACCACATCCGGCAGCATATCCCGGATTATTTTCACCCCTTCAAAACCATTTTCCGCAGCAGCAATTACCTGACATCCGCAGTCTATTTTACTGATCAGGCTGCCTAGCCCCTCTCTGATCCGAAATTCGTCTTCTACAACTACAATCCTTATCATATCCCTTCTCCTTCTATACAAACTCCTTGTTGATCCTTGGTATTACCAGCACAAATTCCGTGCCTTTCCCCCATTTACTTTGTACAGATATAGATGCCTTACCATGATAATAAATTTCCAGTCTGTTTATTACATTACTAATCCCAATACTGTCGCAATTTAAGAGTGATTTATCTGAAATTGCTTTTTGAACCATTTGCAGTTTTTCTTCTTTCATTCCGCTTCCGTTGTCCCGAATACGGATATACAAGGTATCCTCCTCCTTAAGATAAGCTTTGATATTTATCCTACCGCCTTCTTTCACCTCTTCAAAGGCGTGCAGAATCGTATTTTCTATGATAGGCTGGAGCAGCATTTTATAAATCGGAAATGCCAGGGCGGTTTCTTCAATGTCATATTCGCAATCAAAGGAATAGTGAAAACGGTCCCTTTGCAGAAAAATATATTTCCGAAGCCAGCTGATCTCCGCTTCCAGCACAACTACCATATCAATATTCGATACACTGTATCGGAGAAGGCTCCCTAATGTCCCCAGCATATCACTGATTTCTTCTTCATTATGTTCAATCGCTCTCCAGTTGATGGAATCCAGGGTATTAAAGAGAAAATGCGGATTGATCTGTGCTTCCAGTGCCTTAATCTCCGCATGTTTGCGCCGGTTCACCGCTTCCTTGACCTCTTCATTTTTTCGCTTCAGGGTTTCCACCAGTTCGTTGACCCGATAAGTCATTTCGTTAAATTGGCTTGCAATTACGTACAGTTCATCCTTACTGTCGATATTTACCCGTACCTCTTCTCCCGGTCTACCCGTATATTTGCCGATGCCCTGGGATATTTCACGGATCGTTCCGACATATTTTTGAAATACCGCATATTGAATTCCAAAAAACAGGAAGGTAATTGCAAAGGTCAGGGCTACAACCAACCAGGTAAAAATATGAATATCCTTCAGATATTTATCCTGATCGATAATATTGACAATCTGCCATCCTGTCTTTAGTATCTTTGCTCTTAACTCGTAGATATTTTTCTTATCCCCGAATTTTTCTTCCCGGTAGAGGGGATAGGTTTTATTAACATCCGAAGCGCTGTCCCCTTTGATCAGCCTGTTGTTCTGATTTAATACGATCCTCGACACGCCCGCCTTGGTGCGTTCCTTTTTCTCCAGATTATTGCTTTTCCCGTCAAAATTCAGAATATTGTCATCAAGGGCAATGATCATGACTCCGGCCTGATTTTTCGTAATCAGGTTTCGGACCGGGATCCCCATCAATATAACATAATCCGGCCTGCTCATATCATTTGCCAGATTAATTCCCGTAGAATAAACTATTTTTCCGGTAGCGTTCATTTTTTCATACATTTCTTTCCGTATATCATCCCGATACCACATGGTACCGGTAATGCTGCCATACCATTTGGAATAACATACATAGGTGTCTTCCCGGGTCAGAAAAGCGATGCTCCGAATGGCATTATAAGTGTATACATAATTCCGCATAATGGAATCCAGAGAAGCTTTACTGATCATTGTGTCATTTTCACTGCTGTTTGAATTGATATCCTCGGATAGCCGGATCACCGTATTATCTGTCACGATTTCGTAAAGAATATTCTGATAAGTGTGAAGGCGGTCGTTTACTACGATTTCATACTGGGCAGAATTCTCTTCTACCAGGGAATAGGCTTCTTTTAACGCGCTGCGGTAATAAAAGAGATAGGCCAGCAAACTTATCAGAATAATCGGAAGTACGGACAGGGACAGGTACATGATCGTTATTTTCTTTTGCAGCCCATATTGAAAGAATAAATCATAATTTTTCCTGGTTTTCCTGTTCACGGTATGTATGCTTCCTTTCTTGGATCATAATTTATAACTATTCGGCCGCCATACCACAAGGTTTTTGCAACGCTTCTCAAGACCCGGGTTCTCCTCTGCGTATACGGTTTGATCATTCTTTAATATACAGTTACCCTTATTTAATTTTAGTATAGCGCTTTCTGATTAATATACCATATTAATATCTTAAAAAAAGTGTAGGATGTTAAGATTGGCCATAAAGTTTGAGTTGGCCAAAAAAGTTTAACTTCCGCCGATTAGGGGGGGAGATTTCCTTTATAGGTTAAAATATTTCTTTTTCTATTTTATCAGCCAGGTTATTACATGTCCACTTCATTAGATACAGTTTTTGATACAAAGACTGGTTTCTTATATGCAGACCAATGCTATTCTTCCGTATCATTTAAAGAAAAACCGCAGTGATCCGATTTGCTTCCTTTCCATCAGACAGTTTTATTATTAGTTAAACTGACTGTCAGCAAGGAAGCATATCGAATCACTACGGCTTTTCTGTGTAATTTATTTAGTTAAAAATATGGATATCTATGTTTATTGGCAGATGTATTTCGCTCTTATCCAATAAATATTCTAATATTCTGTGTATCAATAAGGAACTAACTTTAGAAATTAAAACTTTTCAAAAGGAAGCCTTGTCAACTACACTTTTCTTTTTTGATCAATGAAATACACTATCTCACAGTACTCTTTATTTACTATTTCAGAACCTATCAATTCCTGGCTTGTATAAGAATGAAGATATCCTTCATTATCATGTTTAAAAAAATAACGGCGGTGTGATAATCCTCCAAAAAGATTATACCTGTCTGCCATACATAACTTATTATCTTTATATTGATATTCTTCTACATAAAGTTCATTTATTTTCTTCGTTCGATCCGAAATCATACCATATCTATAGCAAATTATTTTTCCCATCTCATAAAAACATTCTGTTACAACACACAGTACACATCAGACAATTTCCGAATATCTTTTCTTATATTTCTTTCCACAATCTTCAAATCAAGTCCTATATCATCAATTTTTTCTAAATTCCTATCGACCTTATATTCAACGACTTCTAAACGTTTATCAATCTTATCAACCCTGTCAAGAATCTTATTCAATATTTCCTTTAATTCATTATCCATTTTATCGCCCCCCTGTCCGTTTTTATTATATTGTAACACAGCATATACCTATATATCAAATGGTATTTGTTCCTGAATATATTTTACAGATTATACATTAAATACAATTTCTTTATATAATACTAAGTCGAAGCCCTGAATATTATATAATTGTTTTTGATATACAAAGGGATATCTGATGCGTTGGCGGTTAGAGGAATATTTTAAGTTCAAAAAACAGCAGTTTGAACTGAAAGAATATTCCAAGCGAATATATGAAATCCCCAAATTTATTTTTTATGCGCTCGGTTATGCAATGGAACGGGTGTTGTCCACGAGCCGTTACGGTATCAGTGTTATATTCCACGAAAAGTCAGATCACAAAAGCTTAATCTGTTTGAACACTTTAATTTGGCGGTTTCCGGTGGCGGGGTTAACTAAAAATGGGGAAACTCAAATTGGTAATATAACTTGACATTTTTCGATTATATAATTTATAATAATTAAAATTAATGGCTCTGATTGACCGGCTTTCTTTCCGTCCTACATGTATTAAATATGGGAATCACCCTACAGTGCATATTTCACTCCAAACGGTGTGAAACGCTGCTAAATTATTAAGTTGGATTCCTCATGTGTTTTCCTTTGAGTTCCAAACGGTATGACTTATTTATGTAATGTTATCGGTTATGTAAAGTAGCATTGAAAATATCTAAGAAATCAGCATCAGTACAACGCAACTTTACATAATTATGATTTTCTTCTTATGAATAAACCACAAGTATAATAATATGAAACCATTAAAGACAAATAATAGTATAACACTTGATGATGATATAATTAATAAAATAAAAGACTTGCTGAAAAAGATGACTGATCCATTTCCCAATATGTAAAATTAATTCTAAAGGAATATTTAAATGCTAATTCAGATGATAAGAAATAATTTTCCCTAAGATGTCTTACACATTGAAATAAGGAAAAATAAAAAGAGGGAGATTATAAAATGATTTTAAAGAGAAATTTACTGAAATTTATTGCACTAATGTTTCTTGGGGTAATACTTCTTACAAATTACTATTTTATTGGTAATTCTAAAAAGGTGTACGCTGAAGCCGAAATATGGGACGGACGTATTGCTACTGAATTTGCAGGTGGTACTGGAACAGAAAATAATCCCTATCAGATAGCAAATGGAGCGCAATTAGCTTTATTAGCTCAAAAGAGTAATGAAACTTATAAATCATCAAAGTATTATTATAAATTAGTTGGAGATATTTATTTGAATAAAATTGATGGTTGGGAGAAATGGATAAATTCCGCCCCCGCTAATATTTGGACTCCTATTCCTAGTTTTGATGGTTATTTTGATGGAAATGGATACACAATTTTTGGTTTGTATTGCAAAAATTATAATGATGTATGTGGATTGTTTGGATATTTAAGTGGTAGTATTAAGAATGTAAGAATTGAAAAAAGCTATTTTCTGGGAAATTCCAGTATTGTTTATAATATAAGTAGTACGGGAACTGTAGATAATTGTTATAATTCTGGTACAGTTTATGGTGAATATAATATCGGAGGAATAGCTTCTGATAATTATGGAACAATTTCTAATTCTCAAAACACAGGTAAAGTTTTTTCTGATAGTTTACAAAACTGTATTGGTGGTATAACTGCAAGTAATAGAGGAAAAATTATAAAATGCAGTAATATTGGAAATATTACTGCCAAAAACGAGGATTATATTGATGAAGCTCCAGCAGGTATGATTGGAGGTATTGTAGGATATAACTCTGGAAGTATAGTAGAAAGCTATAACGCTGGAAACATTACATCTGATAAATTGACTGAAGCTATTGGCGGTGTATGTGGTTTTCTTTCCGGTGGATCTGTTATTAATTCCTATAACAAGGGCAATATTAAGACCGGTAATAACAATATATATATTGGTGGTATAGTAGGTGAAATGTACGATGGATATATTAAGCAATCTTATAATAAAGGCGCAATATCAACTGGAAATAATAACAAATATATTGGTGGAGTTCTTGGTGGACAGGATTGGTATTATAAAAATTCAAGTATTTCAAATTGTTACAATACTGCATCAATTAATACAAAAACAAAATGTAAGAATATTGGCGGCATAGCAGGAATTTTTGAAAATAAATTATATAATTGCTATAATAAAGGTAAAATAAAAGTAAATTACAGTGAATTCGTTGGTGGAATCGTAGGAAAAACCTTATTTGGAACCATATATAATTGTTCTAATAAGGGAAGTATAGAAGCTAAAAGCTCTAATGATATTGGTGGAATAGCCGGTATTCTTGGTGTATATGCTGTTATGGGTGATGAAGTTCCTGATATTGAACCGAAAATAATAAATTGCTCAAATATTGGTAATATTGCCGGGGATAAATCCGCTTACGTTGGCGGAATCGTTGGAGAAAGCTATTATAGGTCATATAATTCATATAATGCTGGAACAGTGACTGGTTATTTTTGTGTAGGCGGAATTATAGGCAGGAAAACGTTAGGAGCAAACAATCTCCCTTCAAACTGTTATTACTTAAAAGGAAGTGCTAAAGTTGTAAAACCATTATATAAAGATGATAATAAGCCAAATACATATGGTACGGAATTAATAAAAAGTCAGATGAAATCTACTACGCTAACCAAAAAGTTAAATAAATGGGTTAATGAACGCAAAACTAGTGTTTATAGTCTATGGTCTTCTCCTTCAAGTAAATTTAACAATGGCTATCCTTATTTAAAAAATTTGCAATAAATTAATGGTAACCTTACTGATTTTGAGCCGCTTGTCCGGTCAAATTGGTCATCCATCTGAGGCCTTCTCACACTGGATGCTCCAAAGGATAATGGAAGTCCACTGGCCGAACCGCATATCACGATTGATATTATACATAGATTGGGTACCTCCGAAAAACTTGTAGTTTTTTAAGCTATGGATCATTATCTCAAAAACTAACACGGAGCGAAGTACCAGAAAAACCACAGTGACCCGATATACTTCCTATTCCCAGAAACATTCCCGGTTGATGTATTCCGAAAGGGTAACGGCACGGTTCTGCCAGCTATGATTTACCAAGGCCTTTTGATATCCATTTTCCGCAATACACTTAGCCTTATCGGGATTGCTTAAAATATCACCTGCAATTACCGGAAGCTGATCCATATCGGCCAGTGAATACAATGCCATATCTTTATCATTTGTTAGTTGCTCCCGTATAAAGGTACTGCCATCACTAAAGCAAACCGACTTGCTGAGCATGGTATTAAAAATCCGGTCATGGGCGCCGGCTTTAAACCAGGGCATAACATTGAGGGAAATACGGGAATTCCTCATATTGCAGATGCATTCCTGGGAGTAAACAGACCCATGGCAAATGAGATTCTTCTTATTCCTGCACTCTAACAGGTCCCAGCCCTTACCGAACACGTCCACCCGGAATCCATTATCAACTAAAGTCTGAACAGCCAAAGCCCTGAAATAAAATCTGACATAGAGATCAATAAAGATCATGGAGGCAAAAGCATTTTTCAGATCTTCTTCCGTAAGCCCTTCTATCTCAGTCCTGGTCCGCCTTTCAATGGCTTCTTCTATGGTCTTGTCCGGGTTGTGGATCAAATCATCTATAATACTGCGGTAAAATGCGGCGTAATCTTCATCAATCCGGTTTATGTATTTATCAAAGGTATGAGGCGGTGTATAATTACCGGTAAATACGATATCATATTTCCTCTCCTCGTAAGGAATAAAAACCTCGCTGATCCGGGTACCTCCAAGGGGTAAAAAGGAGACATATCTTATATCAGGGAAAAACCGCTCCATATACCTGACATGATTCTGATCCACGCAAAACAGGATATACCTTTTCGGCGGCTTTTTTAATAATTCATGATAATAAAAGGGATGATCCACTATGATATTAACGCATAAAATTTCCCGCTGGTCCCAAAAGGTTTCCCCATTTCCAGTCTCAAAAATCTCCTCACCGTTAATACCTATAAAATTAAAGGTAATCATTACCGTATTCTCTTTCTCACAGAACCAGATCAGGTCATTGATTCCCCGGCGATCCTTATCAAAATCAAACATATAGACCTCATAACCCATCCCGACAAATGCCTTGGCAAGTTCTTCCGAGAAATACCCCAGGGTTTCGATCTGGCCTTTAAAAAGGATTATCTTTTTTACTTTATGTATGTCTGTCATAGCTGCTGCCGCCTTTTTTGAGAAGTTCATTCATAGGAAGCAATATAAATATGCTTTATGCCTGAGCTTTTTGAATTTTATTTTAACACCTTGGATATATCGGAAGAAAGTTGATAATTGTTTATATTATCTAAATTTTTTTATCTTCCAGAATCTCCATCCTGATTGATGCCATCCCATATTGAAATCCATATTCATAAGTATCGGCTGCTTCCGGCACTACTGATCCGTTATTTACTGCCGCCCGGCTGTTGGCTCCAAAGTCCTGCATTTATTTGTTTTTAATCCACAGGAAACGCTAGGGCGTGTCTGAAAACTCATTGCACCGTTCTGAACACCCCACTTTGCGGAATCCTGCGTCGCAATTTTGGGAACGTAGACCCGCTACGCCCCCAAAATCGCTCCTTGTCTCCCACAAAGTGGAACATTCAGCCCGGCATAAGCAGTTTTCAGACACACCCTAACACAGTTAAAACTATATAATAAGAATTGAAAACTTGTCTATAAATGGTGTAAAATGTTTATGTTGTAACTTCATGCCTGTGGTGGATTGGGTAAGAAGCAACGTTTCGGTTAGGAGATGCAGTAAAGCGGAATGCGAATATAAGCGTTGAATCAATTAGGTTAAGGAGTGAATGGAATGGATATTACGAAGCGGGTGTTAAATGAAAGCGCAAGAGATTATGCATTAAGGCAGATTCGCAATAATATCATAGCTTTAAAGTTAAAACCGGGGAGCATAGTCAGTGACAACGAATTGGCTAAGGAATTGGGTATGAGCAGGACTCCTGTCAGGGAAGCATTGCAGGAACTTCATAAGATTAATCTGATTGAGGTATATCCCCAGAGAGGCAGTGTAATATCTCATATAGATTTTGATATTGTCGAGGAAACGGTATTCTTACGCAGGGTATTGGAAAAAGCTGTCGTAGAAGAATTATGTGACTGCATAACGGATGAAAAACTGCGGGAACTTGAAAAGAATATAAAACTACAGGAATTTTATCTGGACAGCCGGTCCCCGCAGAATATCCTGGAACTGGACAATGAATTTCACCGGTCCCTGTTTGTAATGTGCAATAAGGAACGTACCTATAATTTAATGGAAGGGATGCTGGGGCATTTTGACCGCATACGTACTTTAAGTTTGTACTCTGTAAAAGATATTAAAATTGTAGCGGATCATAAGGCAATTATAAATGCAATCCGGCTGAATGATAAAAAACTGGCTGCGGAATTCATCGTGAAACACCTATCCAGGTATAAATTGGATCAGGGTGAAATTATGGAAAACTATCCGGAATATTTTAGTTCGGAGAAGGAAAAGACAGGTGTTTTATAGGGCTTTAGGGACTTAATACCTGTCCTTTTTATGTAACTGCATCTCTTTGAATTCAGACGGTTTGCAGCCTTTTTGAATTTTAAACATACGAATAAAAGCTGAAATACTTTCAAAACCGCACTGCCTGGCAACTTCTAAGACAGTCAGGTCCGGTTCCAGCAAAAGGGTGGCAGCGTGCATGATCCGCTTCCGGTTTAAGTACTGGTAGAAGGAAATATCGGCATATTGTTTGAAAATCCTGGAAAAATGGAATTTACTGAAGCCGGCCATGTCTGCGACCTGATCCAGGGTAATGTTTTCCTGGAAGTGTTCATTAATATAATCGCATACGGATAGGAATATATTGGAATACTCCGTATGTCTGTGAGAGCTTCCCGGATGAGATTGATTTTCTGGCGTGTGATTTCTTCCGATTAATGCAAAGATGGAAATCAGCTTGGAATAAATAACCGTATCCCGATACACCAGTTCGCCTTCATATTCGGCAGCAATACTGTTAATCAGTCGCTGCAGCCTCTCATAAATCTTAGGAAAGTTAACCTTATTAACATAAACAACCGGATACTGGATGGCTACAAGGGACTTAAATTCATTCATGGAATCTAACGGGGAAAGGTCCGCAAGAATAATATACCTTCTTCCGTAATCCGGAGATGTAAGCCGGTGCAGCACCCCAGGACTGATAAACAGGATATCTCCTTCGCCTAGAACATAAACCGTTTCATTGCAATAGACAGTATAGATATTGTCGATCGGCATGATGATTTCAAGGGACGCATGCCAATGTAAGGGATAGTCATCTTCCTGAACATTGTCGTACAGTCGTATGGTGGAATTAACCGGAAAGTCAACGGTTTCTTTGGTACCGTTTAATGTCTTGATCATACAGATACCCCTTTTACTGAATTGAAAATAATTATGCAGTATTACAAATAATCGCTGTATTTATTATAAATTATAGTATCATTTATATGAAATGTAAACATAAAATCATGAAATTAATTGTTTGAAAATATCGAGTTTTGGGATGGATATTACCATGGAGCATACAAATTGCCGGGTAAAACATGGACCTTATCACCTCTTGTACTAAAAAGAATGGAAAATCAAATCATAAAATTGAGAAATAAAGCAAATATGAATTAAATCCTTTAACCATAATATAATACCGTTTTCCGTTAATGTCAATATATTTTTATGATAAATATAGACAGCCTATATTTTGCATGATATATTGAAATTATTGGAGGTGGAAAATTTGACTATTTATGAAAGAATTAAGTTCATCAGAAATAAAATGGAAATAACGCAGGAAGAAATGGCTAAGCAGATAGGTATAAAACAAAGTTCGCTATCGGATATTGAAACTAACCGCGTAAAAGCATCAGAAAGAGTTATAAAAGATATCTGCAGAGAATTCAGGGTCAGTGAAGAATGGTTGAGAACGGAGCAGGGTTCTATGTTTGTTACATATGCTAAAGAGGATAATTTAGCAGTTATTATGGAGGAAATAGTGAAAAGTGATGACCCGTTTGTAAAGAACTTTTTAATTGCTTACTGGGGATTATCGAAAGAGAATAGGGCAGTCATAAGTAATTTTATGGATATGCTTTCAGATAGAAGCAATCACCGTCCGGAATAGACAACATAAATACCGCGGTTATGCCATGATTCTCCTTTTATGTAATATGAAGGAAATATTTCGGATATTTTAAGGAAACACCTGGAAGAATCAATTAACCTGTAACTAAATGTAATAATGATTTAAAGAAAACTTAATTAAAATGCCTAAAAATTAACACCTTTTTATGTTACAATCAAATAGAAACAGTTAACTGTTCAGTTGTATTTCCTGAAAGTTACGTTTATATACAGAAGCCATTTAAACATACTATTTCCCAGGATATGCGCTGTAAATATTTCGCAGCACGGATGACGGAACAGTTAGATTAATATTTACTGTTATAAAAATAAATAATAATTTTAAGAAGGTGTAATATGACTCAGAATACTTTAAATAAAACAATCGGAGGACCCAAAAGAAAAAATAAAAGTATAGGGATGAAAAGCCTGCTTTATGTCGGTATAGGGTTGGTAATACCTCTATTTGCCGTGTATCTGTTCCTGGCTTTTTATTACAGCACCCATTTTTTCAGTAAAACGGATATTAATGGGGTAAATGCTTCCAATATGACTGTGAAACAAGTGGAAGATACGATTAACTCACAGGTTAATTCTTACGTCTTAACTCTTGAGGAAAGGAACGGCATAGAAGATTCCTTTAAAGGGGAGAATATCGGTTTGCACACGGTTTATGACGGAAATATAGAGGACTTATTGAACGATCAAAACGGTTTTGCCTGGCCAATCGCATTTTTTAAGACCCATCAATTAGAAATCAATACCATGCTTGAATACGATGATTTTTCATTGGATAAATTGCTGGATAAACTGAATTGTTTCAAGGAAGCCAACATAGTGGAGCCTGTAAATGCCCATATATCCGAATACGGTGAAAACGGCTTTGAAATCGTAGCAGAAAATCCCGGAGCCAAGGTAATCAAGGCAAAATTAAAGGAAGCGGTTATAGAGGCGGTTACTTCCTTAGAGCCGACTCTGTCCTTAGAGGAAGCAGGAGTTTATGAAGAACCGGTAATTAATTCACAGACTCCTGAATTAGTGAAAGCTTTGGATCAGATGAACAAAATAGCAGGAGCTAAAATTACTTATGAATTCGGAGATGTAACGGAAGTTTTGGATGGCAGCCAGATCAGTAAATGGCTTTCCGTTGATGAGAATTATAAAGTTACTTTAGATTCAGTCGGTGTGAAAGATTATGTGGACTACATAGGAAAGAACTATAATTCTTTTGGAAGGCTGCGTACTTTCCAGACTTCTTACGGTGATGTGCTGAAGATAGAAGGCGGAGATTATGGCTGGTGGCTGAACCGTTCCAAAGAAGTGACGGAGCTTACGGAATTGATAATGAGCGGTGAGCAGCTGGTACGGGAACCCGCATATTACCAGACGGCCCAGCAATATGGCACGGATGACATCGGGGATACCTACGTGGAAGTAAATTTAACAGCCCAGCATTTATTTTTCTACAAAGAAGGTAAGCTTATCCTGGAAACGGATTTTGTATCCGGTAATTTATCAAAAGGCTGGGGAACCCCCACCGGTACTTATCCGGTTCAATATAAGGAAAATGATGCAACCTTAAATGGTGAAGATTACTCCACACCGGTAAAATACTGGATGCCTTTTAACGGCAATATCGGTTTTCATGATGCCCCCTGGAGGAGTGAATTTGGTAAGGAGCTCTACAAGAAAAGCGGATCCCATGGCTGTATTAACATGCCTCCGGCTTACGCCAAAAAAATGTTTGAAAACATAAAAAGAGGTGTGGCGGTCGTAGTTTATGAGCTTCCGGGAACAGAAAGCAAAGATAAAGATAAAGACAAGGATAAGAAAGCAAGTACACAAGAGACACAAACCTCTTCCAGGTAAAGTATATTGTTCCATATAAGTACGCACTTTTAAAGAGAATAAGACAATAAAATCAATTAATCAGTATGGGAAAATTTATCAATCAAACCTCGTAAGATATTCGTAGCATGATTAATAAGATAATTTAGAATATAATGGTAATGCAATCAGTTGCAGGGTGATTAGTCGCTCCCGAAAGGGGGTGATATGGTTTGTCTACATATGAGGAATTAATGCTTATAGTAAGTGTTGTAGGACTTATATTTGTGATATTAAACTATAAAGATAAACAAAAAAATAATCACCCTCACTCCAAAGACAGTGATTATTTTTCTTAAAAATAATTAATTTTGGCGACCAAGTCATCTTGGAACTGGTTGCTTTCTATTTATATTTTAGCATATGATTAACATGAAGTCAAATAATGACTATATTTTATTTTTAATAATAAAAAACCGGATTAAGAATTAGCATTTAAAAATATTAATAGTTATTGTCACAACATACTACTTATTTAGATATATGCCGTTCACCGGATGGTATAATTAATCAGATATTATACCACGCTAAACAAAGTGAGTGTGCATCAACGCCGTAAGGCTGCGCATACCATGGGAGCTTGCGGATATGGTAAAATAATGTGGAGGGTAATTGACATGTTGCAGGAGAACATTCAAACGAAAGATGATGCAATTAAATTATTAAGTGATATGGTACATGAACTAAATATTGCAGATTGCAAATTAGGGTTAGCCGGTTCATTTGCAAAGGGAACACCTAAGAAAAAAAGTGATTTGAATATAGCAGTGGATTTCGGTGATAATTTTAATGTACTTATTTTAGAATATAGGATACATGATTATCTGAAGAGTAAAACAAAAAGGGATTATGATATAATTTATATTGGTGAATTACTAAAAGAAAAAAAAGCCTTATTAGATTTTGGGGATACAGAGGAAAGCTTAGGAGAAACATTTTATGATTTCATAATAAAGGATGTGATCTGGATTGAGAAAGAAAAGAAATAGCCAGTAAAGTGCTATAGATGAAGTACGGCAAATAAGAGGCTATTGTAATAAAAACAAAAGAACCAATTAGATTTAAATAAAAAATTGTTAAATAGAGGAACCTATTGGACAGGTGTAAAGCACACCTGTTATTTTTTATCTTTATTTAGTTATTCCAATATTAAGTTTAATGAAACCTCAGTAGTTGGTCAATTGAAATGGATAAAATTATCATTACAAAATCGAATAGTACCGCTGTCATGGATACTGTAATACTGCAATTTGTTAAAAAATTAAATAATTTGCTTTCGGTTTTGGTAAAAAGTAACAATGATATTGCATGCGCTATTAAAACATGATATTATTGTGGGGAAAAACTGGATAAAAGAACAGTGAGATATTTTATCTGAATTGTGACAATAGGATAGGTAGCCGCTGCAAAGCGGAAGGGGATATCCGCTTTGACTATTGTAATCAAGCAGGAAAGGTATGGATTTACATGAGTAAGGTAATCATAGCTGATGACGAAAAAAAGGTATGCCAATTAATTTACATGCTGGTTGACTGGAAAGAATTTGATATGGAAGTGGCGGCAATTGTGAATAATGGAATTGAAGTACTTGAGCAGGTAAGGGAGCACGCTCCCGATTTGATCATAACTGACATCCGTATGCCTGGGCTGAATGGATTGGAAATGATTGAACAGGTGAAAGCGGCAGATAACACAATTGAATTTATCATCATCAGCGGATACCGGCATTTCGAATATGCACAGACGGCAATTAAGTTCGGTGTAAATGATTATTTGCTGAAGCCGATAAAAAAAGAAGATTTGGTGTCAACCTTAAGTAAAATGCAGATAAAATTACAGGAGAAAAATGACCTGCGAAAAGGCCGGGAGCAATTAAAAAAAGACCTGGAGAGCAATAAAGTAAAGCTTCGCAAGGGATTGTTTACTGATATATTATTTACGGGGGTAATTACGGGGGTAATGAATAAAACCAATTTAACCATAGATAAAATAAATTCAGAATATAACTATAATTTTCAAAAAGGATATTTCCAAACGGTGTGTTTAAAACTGGATCATGTCCGTTTATTAAATTACGGCAACACCTCCATCTTAGAAGAAAAGACAGTGGATCTGCTTAAAAAAATACTCCGTCCGGTATGCCATGACTTTGGGGTTTATTTTGATAATAATACCGTATTCTGTATACTGAATTATGCGCCGGAGCAGGTTAAGGAAATCCGTAAACTGTTAAAGACAGTAATTGACGAAAATATCCTCCAGGATGCAATTTACCAGCAGTTAGAGGTTACCATCGGATTGGGCAGCCCGGTCACGGATGTAACATACCTGATGGAATCTTTCAAAAAGTCTGACTATGCATTGCAGCAGAGATTATTTCTTGGAACCGGCAAAGTGCTGGAATTTGAAGCCGAGACGGGGGAGAATCTGGCAGACAGTCCCATATTTTATGATTTTAACCGGAATTTTACCGCTGCTCTGAATAACCTGGATTTGGCGGCGGTCATAAAAGATTTGGAAACCCTGAAAAGGAATTTACTGAAAAGGGCAGAAACCACCGGACATGAAATCCTGCAGATGACGAAAGAAGTATGTAATGTATATCTACTGTCCATGAGGGCTAATAAAGCGGTTGTTTCCAATGCGGATCATTTTATAAATGATTTTAATGAGGCTGCCGGCGACTGCAGTTCCGTACAGGAGTTATTTAAGCTTTTAAACAAAACCATATCGGAATCCTTAAACAAGGTGATTGAAGACAGGAAACAGGTGAACATCAAACCGATCCGCATGGCAAAACAATACATAGAAAATAACTATATGAAATCAATTTCCCTGGATGAGGTCAGCGCTCATGTGGGTTTTAATGCAACCTATTTCAGTACTCTGTTTAAGAAGGAGACAGGGAATACCTTTTTGGAATATTTATCAAGCGTCCGTATGAATCAAAGTAAAGAGCTGTTAAAAGAAACCAATAAAAGCATTGTGACCATCTGTGAAGAAGTGGGCTACAGTGATATAAAATATTTTACGAAAAGCTTTAAAAAGTTTACCGGATTAAAACCGAACGAATACCGTAAGTTATATTCCTAGAGTGTGTTTGGAAAATGCTTGTACCGGACTGGATGCCCCACTTTGTGGGAAGTAAGAAACTTGTTTTGGGTGCGTAGTGGGGCTAAATTCCTAAAACTGTGACGCAGTATGCCGCAAAGTGGAGCGTTCAGAACGGTGCAATGATTTTTCAAACACATTTCAGTATCCTGCTATGTTGGCACTTTGACCAATGGCGCAGCAGATGGAGACGAAGGCAGGTTATTAGTCAAGGTGTCAGCGTGCCGGTGCAAAACCAATTTATTGGAATTGCAGTGTATTTCCAGGAAATATTAACACCGGGGTGGGGCAAATCAGCCGGGATCATTAGTCAGGATACCAGGCGGTCAGTATTAGCAGTCTGTAATAAATTCAGCAATAAATTGGAGGAAACTATGAAAAAAGAAAATTTCAAATACATTATATACCGTAATTGTATCATAATGTTTTTCCTGGCAGTTTTTACTTTAGGGTTATTAATATTTATCGCCTTCAGCTCAAGACCGGATCCTCCTTTTAGAATTACAGTTGTAATATTGTTTTTATTATTTGCCGTAATGCTTTATATATATTATATCTGGGTATATAAACCTTATCTGGAAACAAAGAAAATCATGCGGTTATTTACCAAGGGATACATACTCCAGGGGATATTCGAGCTGCGGCATCCGATCAGCCCCATGGTTGATAAAATGAATAATAAGTTTAAAGAGATGCTAAATACCAAGGAACTGATTAATGTATCCATAAAGCAGGCGGAATATTTAGCCCTGCAGAACCAGATCAATCCCCACTTTCTGTATAATACCCTGGAGGGCATCCGCAGTGAAGCCCTGTATGCAGGAATTGACGGGGTAGCCAGGATGACGGAAGCCCTGTCCTCCTTTTTCCGGTATACCATATCCAATGTGGAACATCTGGTAACCTTAGAGAGTGAACTGAAAAATGTCAAAAATTATTATATCATACAGCAGTTCCGGTTTGAGGACCGTTTAACCATGACTGTTGATATTGATAAGGAAGAGGAAGCAGAGTTATTGATCGCAAAGATCCCGAAATTAACCTTGCAGCCCATTATAGAAAATTCCATCTACCACGGGCTGGAACAGAAATTAGGGCAGGGAACGGTGCGCATTAAGATAGAAGGTACGAAAAACCGTTTGATCATTACCGTATCGGATAATGGCTTGGGCATCAGTGAGGATAAGGTAAAGGAACTGAATAAAAAACTCAGGGCAGTTTCCATTGATGATATGCAGTCGGATACCAGCAGGGGCGGCATCGCCCTGACTAATGTAAACAGCCGTATCAAACTTTTATTTGGTGATGAATACGGGCTTTATATTTACAGTACGTTGAACGAAGGAACGGATGTGGAGATTACCATTCCCTATATTACCGAAGACTGATAAGGATATCGTCTGAATGAGGGGAAATTTAATCACTTTGACTTAATAAATAACTGTATTATGCAGCACCGGAGCTGGTTATAAATAACAATTCATAACCAGATATAAGAGGTAATGCGGCAGGGAATCGGGATAGTGATCAGGGGGGAGTTTGGGCGATGAAAGAGGAAGTACTCAGAATTGAAAATGTTACCCGAAAAGAAGATGGGGCTGTTGTACTGGATAATGTTAACTTTCACATCTTTAAGGGGGAAATTATGGGGCTCATTTTTATAACGGCTCACGGGGAAAAAGAACTGGTGGAGCTCATATGTAAGAATGTACCCATTGATTATGGACGTGTTTATTATAAAAATGAGCTGGTGAATTATTATGAATACAGTAATATGACCATGAATCCCATCCATGTGATCGGCCGGGACAACCGCCTGATCACCAATCTGACGGTTATGGAAAATATATTTGTCATGCGGCGGGGTCTGAAAAAACACCTGATAAACCGCAGGCAGCTGCGGAACCAGTTCTATTTTTTATTTAAGGAAATGAACAGCTTAATTGACCCGGACAAGCTCATATCTGAGTTGACCCGGCTGGAAAGGTGCCTGGTGGAACTGTTCCAGGCTATTGTAGCCGACTCTAAACTGATTATAATACAGGACATTACCAGCTTTTTAAGTGCCGTGGATCTGGCAAAGTTTTATGAATATGTCCGGTATTACAGTAAAAAGGGAGTTTCATTTATATATATCTGCAGCCATCATGAGAAACTCTTCCCCATCTGCAGCCGTGTTATCCTGATGCGGAATGCAAGGGCGATTAAAATTTTAGACCATGATGAGTTAACGGATAAGAATATCAAACCCTATACTATTTCCTTTGAAGTAGGGGAACCCATGCAAAGAGCTGAGGTGGAGCAGGGAATCCTGACCTTTGAACGGGTTTCTACCGAGACTTTAAAGGACGTCACCTTCTCCGTACAGAAGGGGGAATGTGTGGTAATCCTGGATAAAAGCAATGATATCTGCACCGATTTTCTGGATTTGATGTATGGACAGAAGGTGCCCGTAAGAGGGAATATTTATTATAACAATGAGAAATATTCCAGGAGAAAAGCCGCAAAAGCCATTGAAAATAAAATTCTGACAATCAATAAGAATCCGGTCAAAACAATGCTGTTCCGGGACATGAGCTATGCGGAAAACCTGAACTTCCTGACTGATCTAAAGTTGGGCCGTACCAAAATAAAACGCCGCTTTAAAGAAAGTATTATTGAGGAATATAAAGGTTATGTAGGGGAAGATATTTATGCAGCCAATTTAAATCATCTGGAATTAAAGTCTTTATATAATCTGGTATATTACCGGGTACATCTGTATAACCCCAAAATACTGTTCTGCGTCCAGCCCTGCAACGGGGCGGATATGTATTTGAGGAAACACATTGTGGATTTATTATATGAATTAAAGAAAAAGGGAATTACCATAGTCATCTTCTCACTGAATATAGAAGATAGCCTGGCAGTGGCTGACCGTCTGTTTATTTTAAAAGACGGACAGATCATAAATTCTTATGATAAGAATGAATTTTCCCATATTATGTATTATGAATGATAAAACGGATCTGTCTGCCAAAGTCACCCGGTCCTTGAGTATGCCAGGGCATGCAGGGACAGGCCTTATACCAGAGTGAGTTTGAAAAATGTTTGTGCCGGGCCGGATGCTCCATTTTGTGGGAGACAAGAAACGATTTTGGGTGCGCAGCGGGGCTGCGTTCCCAAAATTGTGATGCAGAATTACACATAGTGGGGCGTTCAGAACGGTGCAGTGATTTTTCAAGCATGTTCTGGGTATCTTACGTTATCCCTTTATAAAATTCGAATAATACTGCTTATGTCAATTATTATCCGTTTAATTGATAGTTCATTTTGTTCCGGTGATTTAATCTTTTCAGCGTGGAGTTACTCGTGAAGTATTTTCCTTACCTGCAGCCATCCCTCCGAAATTTTTCTTAATAAGACACAGCTTCTGCCCTTCGTAACAAAAGAGAGGATGGTACAGGAGGTATCTTAAAAATCCAAGAAATGTCCCCTTAAAACAAAGGATATACCCCTGTTTTCAGGAAGGTATGGATGCTATACTCAAAAGAAGCAATAGCGTAACTGTTAAGCCACTTTAAGAATCCGAGGTTTTATGTTACACGAAAAGAAAAGAAAGACAGGGTTAAATCTATGCAGGAAAATATAGTGGAAATTAAACATGTTAATAAAAGCTTTCCGGGTGTAAAAGCGTTAAATAATGTTTCCTTCGAACTTCGGTCGGGTGAGGTACTTGCATTATTGGGAGAAAACGGTGCGGGCAAATCTACCTTAATGAAGATCCTAAGCGGTGTATACCCCAAGGACAGTGGTACCATTACGGTCTTTGGAAGGGAAGTGGAGGAGATGACCCCGAAAAAGGCTCAGGAACTGGGGATTGCCATTATACACCAGGAGCTTAATATGTGCGGCCATTTATCAGTGGCGGAAAATATATTCCTTGGCAGGGAAATCATAAGGAACGGAATCCTTTCCGACCATGAAATGAAGCAGGAAGCAGGTAAGATCCTGAAAAAATTAAATATTGACATCGAACCGGATACCATAGTCGGAGATTTATCGGTATCCAAACAGCAGATGGTGGAAATCGCCAAGGCACTGTCTGCCAATGCCAGGGTATTG
Organism: Bacillota bacterium; assembly: GCA_023391695.1. Taxonomy (GTDB): domain Bacteria; phylum Bacillota; class Clostridia; order Lachnospirales; family Lachnospiraceae; genus Anaerocolumna. Next base: position 295,408 of record JAEWAK010000007.1, on the reverse strand, counting down.
ATCATGGATGAACCGACTTCCGCCCTTACCTCAAAGGAAATCAATGAGCTGTTTGCCATTATCAGGCAGCTGAAAAAGGAGGGCTGCGGTATTGTATATATCTCCCACCGTTTGGAGGAATTACAGCATATCGTTGACCGCGTGACCATTTTACGGGATGGGCAGTACATAACCAGTATGGATTTTAAGAATACCACATTATCTGAAATCATTTCCAATATGGTCGGACGGGAAATCAAAGAAAAGTTCCCCAGGGTGGAATGCAAGCGGGGCAATAAGATTTTAGAGGTACGGAATTTAAACGCCGGTAAACTGGTACGCAATATAAATTTTGATTTATATGAAGGTGAAATTGTAGGCATTGCCGGCCTTATGGGGGCGGGGCGCACGGAAACCACAAGGGCAATATTCGGAGTGGATAGAAAAAGTTCCGGTGATATCATACTGGACGGCAGGAAGGTAACTATAGGTAAACCCTCTGATGCCAAAAAGGCAGGGATCGTCCTGGCTCCGGAAGACAGAAAAAAGGACGGCCTGTGTACGAAGCTGAGCGTCAGGGAAAATATCGCACTGCCCAACCTGGATATTATCTGCAATGAAGCAGGGGTAGTAAATAAGAAAAAGGAAACTGTTATGGTGGAAAGGGCGGTAAAGGATTTGAAAATCAAGCTTGCAGATTCGGAAGCGGATGCAGGCAGCCTGTCCGGTGGTAACCAGCAGAAGGTGGTAGTTGGAAAATGGCTGGCAAGGAATTCCCGTGTGGTTATATTCGATGAACCTACCAGAGGGATTGACGTAGCGGCCAAGGTGGAGATTTACAATCTTATGAATGACCTTAAAAGCAAAGGGGTCGGAGTTCTATTCGTGTCCTCCGAAATGCCGGAAGTACTGGGGATCAGTGACCGTATCCTGGTAATGTGCGACGGCAGGATCACGGGAGAATTGGGAATTGAGGAAGCGACCCAGGATATCATCTTGGAATATGCAACGAAATTTGATAAAAAAGTGGATGCCATACCCCAATAAATAAAATTTAAGGAGAATAAGTAATGAAAAATAAGCAGAGCGTATTTAAAAAATTCAGAACTATCCGGGGAATGGGACAGGTTTTAACGGTAACGGTCGGATTGATTATATTATGTGTCGTATTTGGCGTTCTGAATCCGAACTTTTTCTCGGGGAGGAACGCAGGCAATTTATTAAGGCAGATCGCGCCGGTGCTGTTGATCGGTATCGGGCAGTCCTATGTATTGATAACCGGAAATATTGATCTTTCCATCGGCTCGGTGGTCGGCATGAGCTGTATGGTTGCGGCTACCCTGATGACGAAGGGGATGAATCCCTGGATTGCCGTAGTGGTAACCTTGATCCTTTGTATCCTGGTTGGGGTGGGTAACGGACTGCTGGTGGCAAAATGCAAGTTACCGCCCTTTATTGCAACCTTGGGAACCATGACCATTGCAAGGGGGATTGCCCAGATCGTCAACAATAATTACAATACGGACTCCATCGGGGAAGGGGCGGACGGATTTAGGAACTTCTTTTATTACGGAAAGTTTTTAGGACTTTACAATACCATCTGGATTGCCCTGGTCTTATGGCTGGTCTTTAACTTTATTTTAAGCAAAACAAGGACCGGACGGCATATTTATGCCATTGGCAGCAATATAGAGGCTTCCAAATTATCGGGGGTAAACATTTTATCCACTACCATAAAGGCTTTTGTCGTAAGCAGTATCTGTGCCTGTACCGTAGGCCTGATCATCTGTGCGACCAGCGGTATGGGAACTATGGACGCCGGCAATGGATATGAATTATATGCGGTTGCCGCTTCCGTAATCGGCGGTGTATCAACCCTCGGCGGACAGGGTATTATTCTTGGGACCGTAATCGGTGCATCCATCTGGGGCGTTTTGCAGAATGGCCTTCAGTTCGTCGGGGCACCGGTAGCCATTAGAAATATTGTAATCGGCATTATCGTTATCGTGTCGGTATTGCTGGATGTCATTGTCCGCAGCGGCAAATTTAAGGAAAAAATAGAAAGTTAACGGTAGTAAAGCAGGATAACCGTAATATCCGGGATTCTGCCATTATTATAAAAAAGGGAGGTTTCATAATGAAACGAAAGGTATTATCCATTATTTTGGGTGCTGCAATGATTGCTGCCATGCTTACCGGCTGCAGTCGGGACGCCGCCGAAACAGCAAAGACGGACGGCTCCGCAAAAGGAGCGGCAACAGAAGATGCATCCGCAAAAGATACGGCAGGAGAAGCAGCAGCTTCCGGTGACAGTTACAAAGTATACCTGATAACCATGGATCAGATGGATCAGTATTGGGCAAATATTGATAAAGGCTGCCAGCAGGCAGTAAGCGAGTTACAGGCGGAAGGTACCGGCGTAGTTTACAAGTGGTCTGCACCGGATAAAAAAGACGATGCACAGCAAATTGAAAAAATCAACAATGCAATTGCAGACGGCGCCCAGGCAATTTTACTGGCGGCAAACGGCCCTACGGCAGTAAATGCTTCCTTAAAGGAAGCGGAAGAAGCCGGTGTTAAGATCGTATACGTTGACTCACCGGCAGAATATCCGGCGGTAAGAACCTTATCCACCAATAATGAGGCAGCCGGAAAAACGGCAGGCCAGGCTTTACTTGACGCTTTAAAAACCAAAGGAATTACCTCCGGGGATATCGGTATCATCAGTGTTAACACTTCCACCGATTCTACCATGAACCGTGAAAATGGCTTCCGCTCCGCATTTGAAGGAACTGATTTTAATATTTTGGAAACGCAGTACTGTGAAGGGGAAGCTGCCCAGTCACAAAATGCCGCTTCCAACTTTTTAGCCCAGGGCTGTGTGGGACTTTACGGCTGTAATGAAGGTTCCACGGTCGGAGTAGGCAATGCCATTAAAGAAGCAGGCGGTGCGGCAGTTGGCATCGGTTTTGATACCTCGGACGCCATACTTGAATTAATTGACCAGGGATACTTACTTGGTGCCATGGCCCAGAATCCGTCAACCATGGGTTATGAGGGTATAAAAACTGCTATTAATGCGATTAAAGGGGAACCTGCCGGTGACAATCTGGATACGGGGGTTACTCAAGTCACAAAAGAGAATCTAGCGGATTATAAATAATCCGGAATAAATTACTATATAAGAGCCCAGTGCAAAATACACAGACCGATTACTTGCTTTGCAAGTCAAATAAATCTAAAATTTTGCATGGGGCTCTTTTTTTGTGTTCTAAACTTATAAGTAAGTTCCCACGCTTCAACGGAGTGTAAGCGGTGGGTTTTGGACTTACTTGTTTCAGGCGGAGGCTGGCTCTGGCTGAAATGCCTGCGTAGCAGGTATAAGGATAGAGCCGCAGCGCAGCGGACCCGAAATATCCGCTTTAACTTAACCTGATAATTTTTGAATATATGAAGCTGAGGTACGGTATGAAAGTAAATTATAAAAAGCTGACAGCGTGGTTTTTAGTACTTTGTATGGTTATTCCCAATGGTTTCACGGCCTACGCCGATACACAAAGCGAAGAGATAATAGAAGATAGTGACAGCGGGAAGACGAAATTATGGACTTCTTCCTTTGAAACTCCCGATGGATTTACAGCAGGTATTTTAGATGAAAAAGGCAGCAAAAATGTGCGGCCCGTTTCCTCCAATGGGTTAACCGGTGATATCACTTACCTGGTGGATTTAAGCACAGTCACCGGCAGTGCAAATTACAACAGCTATGAAATAAAGGAAAATCTCTTTGACGGCAATTCGGCAACGAAATTTTTATCAAACGTTGCGGCGCCCGTAACCGTTAGCTGGTCCCTAAAGGGCAGGGCAGAAAAAGAAGTAAAGCAGTATGCAATCGTATCTGCCAACGACGCCCCGGAACGTGACCCGAAGAACTGGCAGTTATACGGCAGGAAGGAAGGAGATGCCGGCTATACCCTCATTGACGAAAGAACCAATGAAACCTTTAGCGCAAGGTATCAGTCAAAGCTTTATACAGTTGCCGTTCCGGGAGCTTACAGCAGTTTCAGATTGAGCATAACCAGAAATGCAAGTTCCCAGGGAACCACCGGTATGACCCAGTTTGCGGATATTATACTTGCAACCGGGGACAGTGCGGATGATCCATACCAGAAGCCCGGAATGAGTGTAACGATTTCCACAGGACCCTCCTCCGCCTGGAACCAGAATGCCAATGCAGGGTGGTCTGGAAGCAAAGCCTTAAAGGTTACCGGAAGTATCACCGGAGAGGAGGCTTATTCCTATAATAAAATTTATGACGGGCTTAGTATTCCTGTGAAGGACGATACGTATTTCCAGTATTGTATATTCCCGTCTATGTCAAACGGGGATTCCTATGATTATCAATACTCTCAGATGTATCTGTCCCTGGACTTAAAATTTACGGACGGTACTTATTTAAGTGAGCTGGGTGCCCTGGACCAGAACGGCAACGGGCTGGATGCGATATCCCAGGGGGACAACAGGACCCTGACCACCAACCAGTGGAACCGGATATACGGTAATATCGGGTCCCTGGCAGGCGGTAAGACCATCGAAGCCATACTGGCGGACTACAGCAAACCTGATCACGATATGTCCGGGTTTAAAGATTTTACAACCTACTTTGATGATATTGAAATTTATGATAAGGCGGAGTTAACGATCAGGCATTTATCCGATTATACCAATATCTTAAGAGGAACCAATGATTCCCCGGGTTTTTCCAGAGGTTTGACGGCTCCGGCGGTAACCCTGCCCCATGGCTTTAATTTCTGGGTACCTGCTACCAATTCAAATGATAATAAAATCTATGATTACCAGGATATCTCCTTAAGGTTTATGACAATCAGCCATGAACCGTCTTATTGGATAGGGGACCGGGGAACCTGGCAGTTCATGGTCAATACCAGTCTGAATGCAGCTTCGGCAGACAGTTTCAGCTTAGGCAGCCTGACCTCGGATTTCTCCCATGAGAACGAAATAGCCCGGGCGGATTACTACCGTGTGGAATTTGACAAAGTAAAAGGTGCCTCTGCCGGTTCCAGGCTGGAATTAACCCCTACGGTCCACGGTGCCGCAGTCCGGTTTACTTTTGACAGCGGCATTGCCAACCGGAATGTTATATTTGACTGTATCCGCGGGGGCGGTGACGTAAGTTTTGACAATACGGGTAAGGTCACTACGTTCCAGGGGTACAGTGACCATACCGGCAATGGTTCAAAACGCATGTATGTATATGGCACCTTTGATAAAAAAGCCGTGCTTACGAAAGAATCCGCCAAAGGCGGCATAGCCGGCTTTCGTGATGCTGCGGTGGAAATGAAAATTGCCACTTCCTATATAAGCTATGAACAAGCCAGGAAAAACCTGGAACAGGAGATTGCCCCTGAGGAGGATTTTGATGCTGTCCATGTAAAAGCCCGGAATATCTGGGATGAAAAGTTAAATGTCATCAGTGATGTAAAAGGTGCAACGTATGAACAGCTAGTTTCGTTATATTCCAATTTGTACCGTTTATTTGCTTATCCCAATACCATGTCTGAAAATACGGGAACGGAAAGTGATCCGGTATGGCAGTATAAGAGCCCATACCGTGACGCGGGAGCGGCTCCGGCAGACGGACAGATTTATATTAATAATGGATTTTGGGATACTTACCGTACTGCCTGGGCAGCTTATGGCTTACTGACTCCGGACGATGCCTCCCAAATGTTAAACGGCCTGCTGCAGCATTATTATGACCAGGGCTGGGTCCCCAGGTGGATCGCGCCCGGCGGGACCAACAGTATGGTAGGGACCAGCAGCGACGTTATATTTGCGGATGCCCTGGTAAAAGGCCTGGATTTTGATGCGGAGGGGGCATATGCTTCCGCTCTGCGGAATGGGGCAACGGTTTCTTCCAATCTGACAGGCGGAGGACGGAAGAATCTGAATACCGCCATATTTCTGGGTTATAATCCGGGAACCTCAGAAGATTTCTCCTGGTCCATGGAAAGCTATATCAATGACTACGGAATCGCCCAGATGGCGAAAGTGCTGGCCGACAGGGAGGAGGATACGGATAAGAAGTCGGAATACCTGGCGGAATACGAATACTATTTAAACCGTGCCAGGAATTATGTGAAATTGTTTGATGGTTCCGGTGATACCCCTTCGGACCGGTGGTTTAGGGGGAAAGACAGTTCCGGCAGCTGGAATACCGCCAATTATACCAACAATGCCTTTGATCCTTTCTACTGGGGAGAAAATTATACGGAAACCAATGCCTATAACATGGCAGTTTCGGTACCCCAGGACGGACAGGGGCTGGCCGGTTTATACGGCGGGCAAGGCGGCCTGGCAGAAAAACTGGATTCCATTTTTGAAACCAACGGTATATACAACGGATACGGGGCGGTTAACGGTGTGGGCGGTATCCATGAACAAAAGGAAGCCCGGGAAATCAAGCTTGGACAGTATGGGCACAGCAACCAGCCGTCCCACCATATCATTTATATGTACAACCACGCGGCACAGCCCTGGAAAACCCAGAAATATGTCCGGGATATATTGGACCGGACCTATGTAGGCTCCACGTTCGGCCAGGGTTATATCGGAGATGAAGATAATGGGGAAATGTCCGCCTGGTATATTTTCTCAGCTTTAGGCTTTTACCCCTTGACCATGGGCAGCGATGAATTTGCAATTGGTTCCCCGTTATTTGAAGAAGTGACCTTAAACCTTCAAAACGGCAATACCCTTACCGTATCAGCACATAATAACAGTAAGGAAAATGTGTATGTCCAGAGTATGAAACTAAACGGTGAGGACTATAACAGGGCATACCTGAAATATGAAGATATCTGTGACGGCGGAACCATAGAATTTACCATGGATTCCGTACCGAACGAAGCATGGGGCTCCGGTGGGGATGACCTTCCCGTGTCCGTTACGGCTCCGGGTGAAGAGGTCAAAACCTATGATGATTTTACTTCACCTAATGTAAACATTGTGAATACGGATACCATAACCACGGATCTGGTTTATCAGGACCGTCTGGCTTCTGCGGTTATGAACGTCAAAAATCTGGTAGATAATAATTCCGGTACCGAAACCGTATTTGCAGACGGAGATACCCTTTATTATAGCCTGGATAAAGCCAGGAGGGCAGAACTGTTTACCATAACCTCCGGCAAAACCAATACGGCACCGGCCGCTGTGAATTTATACGGTGCAACAGAGAACGGCGAATGGGTGGAACTGGCTGCTTATGAGAATATGGAATTTAGGTGGAGCCAGTATACCCGTCCTTTCTTGATCCGTGAGGATAAGAAAGAACTGTATTCTCATTATAAATTCGTGTTCGGTGCGGGGACCGTATCGGAAATTGAATTGTTGGGATATGATGACGGAGCCAGGAACAAAGAAGACCTGGGGAATTTGATCCGGGCAGCAAGGCAGTTTGACCAGACCGGTATGCCGGAGGCTTTAAAAGCTAAATTAAATGCCGCCATTGCCGATGCCGAAGCTGTTTATAACAATCCGGAAGCTGTGGAGGCGGATTACACCCGGGCATATGAGGAACTGAAAAAGGCCCTGGAGATGATAAACGGTGGTCTGGTAAATGCCTACGGGAGAATGGAAGCAGAAGATTTTACCTCCGGAAACGTTATGATCGACTTAAAGAACGGTGTGCCCAATAATATCGGCGGCGTTAAGAAAGATTACTGGGCAGGTTATAAGAACGTATTCTTTCCAGGCAGCACGAATTATATGGAAATAAATTATTCGGCCCAGGGTACTGACGGCGGCGGTTATGTGGAGATTTACCTGGATGACAGGAATTCAAGCCCGGCAGGGGTAATCCAGACCCCCGTTACGGCAGCCACCGGATGGGCTGACTATGTAACGGTAAATACGGAGCTGTCACCGGCCATTACGGGTTTACACGATGTATACCTGGTATTCCGGAATGACGGGACCCATACCTACGTTGCCAATGTGGACTGGTTCCGGTTTGAGGCTTACTGTAAGGTAAGCGCAGCGGCAGGTGAACACGGTACCGTTGATTTTACGGACCAGACCGTAGCCTATGGCCAGAGTATAAGCTTTTTTATTGACCCGGAGGAGGGGTATGTCATTGACCGGGTGCTGGTAAACGGCGAAGATACCGGCTTTCAGGGCAATGGAAGTGAAAGTGTGGAATATACGCTGCATGAAGTTTCAGAGGATACGGCGATTACCGTCAGTTTCAGGCCTGTGGCAACCGGAAGTGCCACGGCCGTCCAGACAGAGGGAGCCTTTATCTCCTTCCGGCCGGGAGACGGTATTACGGATGTTCCGGAAGGGACTTTGGTAACGGCGGATATTACCTTGGAGGAAGGCAGGGTTTTAAAAAAAGTATTATTAAACGGTATAGAATTAGGGCCGGAAGCAGTAACACAGAAGGAAGACGGCACCTATACCGTTACGTTCCGGATGGGCAGGGGAAGTAACGTAATAACGGCAGAGCTTGGGAATAAACAGGATTCCTCCGTAACGGGCATTGAAATAACAAGATATCCCGACAAGCTGGTTTATTATGTTAATGATCCCCTTGATCTAAACGGAATGGAAGTGACGGCAGTTTACAGCGACGGTACTTCTGCCAAAGTAAACGATTATCTGGTAGATACGGTAAATCCCACCACCATGGCCGGTATAACCACAGTAAAGATCCGTTATGAAAGGGCTGTGGCAGGTTTTCAGATTACGGTATTGGAGAGGGAGACGGATAACGGCACGGCACGGCTGGATATTACGAAGAAACCGCGGAAGCTGGTTTACCGGATCGGGGAAGAACTGGATTTGAGCGGAATGGAAGTGACGGCAACCTATAATGACGGCAGCAGGGAAGTTGTCACGGATTATGAGGTCATAACACAAAATCCTACCAGGAGAACCGGGAAGGTAACGGTAACCATAAGTTATGAAGGAAAGACGGCAGGTTTTGAGATTACAGTTAAACAACGAAAAACGAAACCGCCTGCACCCACCATGACCGGTATTGCCATAACGGAGAAACCGGAGAAACTGATTTATCAGGTTGGGGAACCTCTTGATTTAAGAGGTATGGCAGTGAAAGCCGTCTATAGTGACGGCACGCAGGCTACGGTAGGCAATTATACGGTGGTAACAGAAAATCCTACCGGAAGTGCAGGCAAAATTCCGGTAACTATAGCATATTCCGGAAAGACGGCAGAGTTAGAAATTACGGTTATCCAGCTTCCTGCAGGAATTGCTCTGCCGGAAACCGCTAAGACTTTATTTGCCGGTGACAGTTTCACCCTGGTTCCGTCCTTAAGTCCGGACGGTGCGGTAAGTAAACTGGTGTACAGTTCCGACAATCCTTTGACAGCCGAAGTAAGTGCGGATGGGGTTATAACAGCGAAAACAGCCGGTACGGCAGTTATCACGGCGGTAACGGAGAACGGATTAAAGGCGGCCTGCACCGTTACGGTACAAAATAAGCTTAAGTCCATTAAGTTGAATACGGCGAAAAAGACCTTGGGTGTGGGGGAAAATTTCAAATTATTGCCGGTATTTAATCCTGTTGATGCTGTCAGTAAAGTAACCTATACTTCCAGCAAAAAGGAAGTTGCCGCAGTCAGTCCGGCCGGTATCATCACTGCCAAAAAGACAGGCACTGCAAAAATAACGGTAAAAACTGCCGATGGAAAAACAGCCTCCTGTATCATTACGGTCAGGAAGGCACCGGCATCCCTTAAGGTTAACACAAAGGCCGTTACCATTAAAGTAAAAAAGACTTACCAGTTAAAAGCGGCATTAAACAAAGGTGCAGCCGGTACAATCACTTATCAGTCCGGTAACAGTGCGGTCGTAAGCGTGAGTTCAAAAGGAAAACTGCGGGCTGTGAAAAAGGGAACGTCCGTAATTACGGTTAAGACCTACAATAACAGGACTGTTAAGGTAAAAGTAACCGTTAGATAGTTGAGCTGTTATGAAGAAGTAAAGTAAAATAAGAAAAAATAAATATTAAAACATAAAATATTAAATCATTAGTTGGATGTAGCACCATAGACATTGAAAATAACCTACAAGGTCTATGGTGTTACATTCAATTAAAATCTATTGAATGATGCCACGCTCAAATTTGGGCGGTATATGCGCAAGGAATTGCTAAATCTATAGATTGGGTTCATTAAAGAAATTGTTCAACAATTCTTTTAGGATTATTAATCTGAAAGAACTTTTTCAATATAATCAACAGCTGATTTTACCCCGTTTTCTTTCTCTATAATTCCTTTTATCGCCAATGCGTTACCAACGATTGCTGCGTCATCCATTTTTTGAAATGCCAAAACCAAGGCCTGTACGCTGCAGGATCTTTCCCTCAAAGGTTTTAAAGCGTAACCCATTTTATAAAGCCTATTTGCCCAAAATGGCTGATCGGCAGAAAATGGAATAATCAATTGGGGAACTCCGGAACCAAGAGCTGCCGCCATAGTTCCGGCACCGCCGTGATGGACAATTCCCTTCGCTTTTGGAAATAATAGGGCATGGGGTGCCTGCTCTGCTGCCAGGACATCATGACCACCAGAAAAATGCATTCCACTTGTTCCAGTTAAAATAATTGCCCGGTTATTTGTAAGTTTCAATGCTTCTATTAATTTTTCTTTAAATACTTCCGGTTCTTTCAGGGGCATACTGCTAAAAGATATTATAATTGGCTTCTTTCCGTCAGTCAGAAAATTTTGAATTTTATTATCAAGTTCTTGTTTTTTTGTATTAAGGAATAAAAATCCGGATAAAAACACTTTATCTTCCCAGCTCTTTACATCAGAAAAAAGTGCAGGACTGATAGGATAGATTATTGGAATGTTCTTTCCGTCTTTTTTGTAAGCAAATTCTCCTGCTTTTCTTTTTGGAAGATGCAAAGTCTTATTTCTAAAATCATTTATCTCTTTTATATTAGAAGCATCCGCTTTTTCAATAAATTTATAAGACAGTTTATTAAGTACCTTTCCCCAATCACCCGAAGGATTAACAGCAAGATTCGGAAATTCTGTTATCGGGTATGTAATGGGAACAGGAGGCATACTGATGCAAGGTATTCCAAGGAGCTGTGCCATATCTGCCGCACCAAAAGCCTTTGGATGATAAATTATCACATCGGCTTCCCTGGCCGCTTCCCAAAAATCGTCCAGGCTTTTTCGAAAGGCAGGATTAACAACCTCTTTTACATATTTTAACGTCTTTATTATATTTTTACCTGCACTGTTAAAAACAGCCTGGCCTTCCGGTGTTTTTAACAGTGCCATTAGATCCGATTCTGCTTTTGCAAAGGTAATGCCATATTCTTCAATAAAGCTTTTAAAACTTTCACCAGTGCAGATTACAGCCTCATGTCCCCTTTTTATTAATTCCTGCCCTAGTGCAACATAAGGCTGTACATCTCCTCTGGTGCCTAAAGTCATAATTACGGCTCTCATTGATACTCCTCCTTATAAGATGCTGTTTTTAAGATATTTGACCAAATCTTATATTGGTTTATAATATCATTTAATTGTATTGGTGAATTAGATTTATTCTTTTCGTGCAGATAGCCTGTTAACAGCCAGTTTAACATTTGAAGTATCTCCTGGGGATCGATTTCTTCTTTGAATTTAGTAAAATCTATTTTGTTAAAATATTTATTCAAAGAATTTATAGGTGAATCGACATTAGTTTGTTTTAGCATTTCTACGAGTTTCTCTTCATCGGAATACAGGGTGCGAATTATAAAATCTAATAAGCAGGGATTTTTCATTAAAATTTTATACTTATAAACTGTAACTTGCAAAAGCAAATCAAAAAAATCAGTTATTTCACTTAAGGACTCGTTTACGATGTTAGTTCTTATTAACTCTTCTGCATATAAGTATAAAAACTTATAAAAACTCAGTTTATCATGAAAATAAAAAAACAATAAACCTTTTGAAATACCTGCCTTAGCGGCTATATCATCTGTAGATGCCCTTTTATATTCATTGCTGCCAAATACTTCAAATCCGGCGTTGATAATAGCGAGTTGTTTTTCTTCACGTAATTCAAAAAATTTATTATTCATACAATCTCCTAATTTAACCCGACAAGTCTCTGCCTAATCGGCGGAAGTTAGATTTACAGGGGCATATCTGTGTAATAGATTATGAGCATGTAGCAAAGCGGAATGCAAATATCCGCTTTAATTAAATTAGCTTGGTTTTCTATTTTCATTGTAGTTCATTGACTATTTTTTTCAAGGCCCTGAAGAAATAAAATAGTACTGTAAATTCCCCGGATGAACCGGTTTCCGGGGTAACGCTGATTGGCAATAAATCCTGGTATTGACATAATTAGTTTGAAAGAATTGTTTTTGAACATGGGTAATGGTAGAATTAAGGAAATATATTATTTTATGGTATTTGGATTGAAAGGGCAGTATATGAGATTGTTAATGATTGAAGACGATGAAGAATTATGTGAGGCAGTTGCCGTTCATTTAAAAAAAGAAGGTTATGAACTGGATGTCTGCCATAATGGGGACGAGGTATCCTATTACCTGAAGGGGTTTGCCCATGATGTAATCATACTGGACCGGATGCTTCCGGGAACGGACGGGCTTACCATCCTGGAAAATATTCGCTGTCTGGGGAATACGACACCGGTTATTATGGTCACTGCCATGAATGGAATCAATGACAGGATAGACGGGCTGGATGGCGGAGCGGACGATTATCTGGTAAAACCCTTTGAGGTCCAGGAATTACAGGCAAGAATCCGGGCTCTCCTAAGAAGGCCGCGGAAAATAGAGAGACCGGATGTGCTTAACTTTGGGGATATCGAATTAAATACCAATACCTGCACGGCGGCCTGCGGAGGGAAAAATGTGTCTTTATCCAAAAGGGAAGGGGCATTGCTGGAGTTTTTTCTCCTGCATAAGGAACAGATTTTAACCAGGGAGCAGATACTTTTAAGGGTATGGGGGCCGGATTGCTTCGTGGAAGACGGCAATATTGATAATTACATATTTTTTCTAAGAAGACGGCTGAAAGCCCTGGAGTCGAATGTAGGTATTAAAACGGTACACGGCATCGGTTACCGATTGGAGAGGAAAGAACATGCTTAATTCCATAAGAAAAAGGTTAATTCTTTTGTATACCTGTTCCACCGGCCTTATTTTGACGGCAGTAATCATATTCGTTGCAGTGATAACGGACAAACAATTGTCCAGAAGCCAGATCAGTGCTTTCCAGAATAATTACATAACTATAAACCAAAACGTACAGATGAATCAGGTAATCAGTAATTTATGGCTGGCTGAGCTGGAAACCAAAAATCATTTAATTATCCATATCGAAGATAACGGCATCCCCTTTTTCTTTCAAGGTGCCTGGCAGGTTCCGACGGAGCGGGAGATTTTAGTTAACCGGGTAAAGGAACTGGCCCTTAAAGATAATATCAGCACCAGTATCCGTCCCATATCCATGAATGAGGTACAAAGCCGTATTTATGAACTGAAAGGCAATAAAAATGACCGTTATCTGGGGGAAGTCTTCATAGTACCGGCGGATAAGGGCTTTCGCAGTGTCGTGGTGCTTCAGTACATATCAGGAAATGCATCCTCCGTCCTGAAACAGAGGCTTTTACTGGTTTTACTGGATTGCCTGGGGATTGCCGCATTGTTTCTGGTCAGCAGACGGATGGTAAGCAAATCCTTAAAGCCGGTGGAGGAAAGCCGGAGGCGGCAGAACGAATTTATTGCCGCCGCATCCCATGAATTAAAATCCCCCCTGGCCGTAATAAGGGCTAATGCATCGGCGGTTATGGTGGAACCGGAGAGGGCGGAACATTTTACCAAAGGGATTGAGAAGGAATGCAAACGCCTGGCCGACCTTATAGAGGACATGCTGTTATTAGCTTCCGCCGATGCAAAAAGCTGGGAAATCCGGAAAGAGATACTGGATATGGATACCCTGCTGATCGAAGTTTATGATTTGTTTTACCCCTATTGCAGAGAGCAGGGGAAAGATTTACAGCTTAAGCTTCAGGAAGATATACTTCCGAAAGGGGAAGGTGACGGGGAACGGGTCAAGCAGATACTGGCTGCGCTGATCGATAATGCAGTAACGTATACGGTGGAGAAAGATACTATCCTGCTTCGGGGCTATGTTAAGAAAAACCGTATATGCCTTGAGGTAGAAGACCACGGTGTCGGTGTTGCCCAGGAGAAAAAGAAAGAGATATTTGAGCGGTTTTACCGGGAAGATAAAGCCAGAAAGGATAAAACCCATTTTGGCCTGGGACTCAGTATAGCCAGAGAACTAGCGGAGCTTCACGGGGGATGCATAGCGGTAAATGATACAAAAGGCGGCGGAGCTACCTTTGTCGTTTCCCTGCCCATTTATAAATGCTAGAGTCTGTTTGAAAAATGCCTGCGCCGGCCTGGAGGCTCCACTTTGTGGGAGGCAGGAAACGATTTTGGGTGCGTAGCAGGGCTGCGTTCCTAAAATTGTGACGTAGCATGCCCGCAAAGTGGAGTGTTTAGAACGGTGCAATGGTTTTTCAAATACGCTCCGGTACAGCATTACGTAAATAACACTTAATTTAGCACCTGCTATTAAGCATTATTTATGCAACGCTCTTAGTAAAACAGATGTAATTTAATTTATCATATCAAGTCTGACTCCCGCCTGCGCAGGCGGGAGTCAGACTATTTGACTTTAAAATTTAAGTTATCCGACAGCCAAATCGAATGCAGTTTTATCCTGTGTTTTATTTAGTTTTTCAGATGCCGTTTTATCAAGTATCAGGACAAACGCAGGAAAGAAGTATTCCGGCTGTGAGGCAACTTCAGGCTTCAATTATCCGATTTTCCAGAGAAAGAACCCAGCCTGGTTATTAATTTTTTAATGAAAAAATGTAATTTAAAGATTTTTTAGAGATTTCCCTGTTATATTTAATATAAAAATTTAATAAATATGGAGGAACCGAAATGAGAAGGAAGCTAACGGCATTATGTATTCTCCTGGTGATTTTAATAACCGGGTTACCGGGCTGCAGTAAGAAAGATAATAAGGAGGCAGGTCTTTTAAATAATTCCGTAAAAAACGGGCAGACAGATAAAGGTAAGACCAAAGAGCCGACCATGGGCAGGTACATGGAACAAAAAGTAAAACTGCCGGAATTGTCTGGAGAGCAGCCAATCATCAAAATCCTGGAAAATAAAGAGAAGCAGATTGAAGTATATACCCTGGAAACGGATAAATATGTATGCTACCGGCTGCAGGACGATATGACCTGGGAGAGCAGCTTACCGGAGTGGTTAAATAATGACTTAATTTTAAACGGCAATAATATGGTAATCAGTGACATATGTATGGGAGAAGACGGAAACTATTACGGGCTTTGCAACGACTACAGCGATAATGACATGAAATCCCGTGTCGTAAGATCGGCGGACGGGGGGAAAACGGCGGAGTTTGTTAAAATACCGTACCTGGAAGAAGAAACAACCACAAATAATTATAAACATTATCCATATATTTTTAATTTCCAGGTACTGAAAGAAGGCAATATAGTTCTGAATGAGCTCTACTCCAATACCTTGGTGGTCTTTTCTCCGGAGGGGAAGGAAATTGACAAATTACGGATCGGGGAACAGCAAAGTTACATAACATCCGGTGAGGATATTATTACCTTAAATGAAGAAGGAACCGGTATCATGTTTTATAATCCGGCTCAAAAGAAGATAGAGCGCACCGTAGATTTTAATAATAACGCGAGTGCAAATGCATATGCCATGAGAGAGGACGGCACGCTGTTACTTGGCAATTCAGGCGGAATTCACCGCCTGCAGCAGGACGGCACCCTTTGGGAAACCGTTGTTGATGGTTTGCTGAATTCTATGAGTATGCCTACCCTTGCCTTTAACAGCCTTTTTGTCAGGGAAGGAGAACAGGAGGAATATTACGCGGTTTATGGAGATACAGCCGGAGGATATCAGCTGATCCACTATGTATTTGACAGGAATGTGGCTTCCGTACCGTCAAAGGAGATTACGGTATATTCCTTAAAGGAAAATGATACCATAAGACAGGCGATCTCCCTTTTCCAGGCGGAAAATACTGATATCAAAGTTAACTATGTAGTTGCTATGGAAGAGGAAGACGGCAATGTTACCGACTATATCCGGGCGCTTAATACGGAATTACTGGCGGGAAACGGAGCGGATGTCCTGATTCTGGACGGGCTGCCGGTGGATTCTTATATTGAAAAGGGAGTATTATCAGATATAAAAGACCTGGTAAGTCCCCTGGAAGCATCGGGTGAGTTACTTAACAATATAACCGGATGCTATGAAAAAGACGGAAAAGTTTATGACATGCCCGTACGGTTTTCATTTCCGGTTATTGCAGGAAAACCGGATGCGATCCAGGCAGCGGACAGTCTTTCTAATATTGTAAATTATATAAAGCAGACGGATAACAGACCCTACTTAAGATCAACTAGTTATAAACGGCTTTTGGAAGATTACCTGGCATTATATTCCGCAGATTTATTCCAAAACGGACAGCTGAATGAGGAAAATTTCACTGCTTTCCTAAAGAGTGTGAAAACCATAGCGGAAAATATAAAGGCCACGGAAAAGGATGAATATGTAATGAATACCAATAAAGCTTATGAAGAGATGTTTACCGGGGGAAGTTTATTTAAGGGAGATGCGGTTTCCATAAGGAAAGATTGTGAGACTGCCATGCTGCAGATTAAAAACATATTTGATACCATGCTTCTTTTTGAAATATTAAAAGATAAAGAATTAGAACAACGGTCCGTCAATCAGATGTTTATACCGGGCGGACTGGTCGGACTTAACAGTAAGAGCAGGGAAAGTGACATTGCCAGACAATTTATCAGCTTTTTATTTGGAACCAGGGTGCAGGATATCAACGTTTTTGACGGATTTCCGGTCAACAGTAAATCCTTAAAGGAATGGGCGGGGAAAGAGGAAAGTAATATAAGTATAGGTGTGACCGATGAAAATGGAGATATGCTGTCTGCGGAATGGCCGGCAAAAGCAGACAGGAATACCGTATTAAGCATGGCTGAGGCAGTAAATAAACCGATCGATACAAACTATATCCTCAACAATTTAATCCTTGAGGAAGCAGAGCCCTTCTTAAAAGGTGAGATGGATGAAAGCCAGGCGGTGGCAGCGGTAAAGGCTAAGGTAAATACTTACCTGGCAGAATAGGAACATAAAATCTATGAAAGTAAGCGCTAAAATTTATAAAAAACCCCGGAGACATCCCTGGTTTAAGTTAAAGGAAGCGGGAAAAGCCTGGCTGTTCCTGCTTCCAAGCTTATTGGGAGTCATCCTGTTCGTATTGCTGCCATTTGCGGATGTCATCAGAAGGTCCTTTTACGAAGCCATGAGCGGACAGTTTGTAGGCTTTGCCAATTACAGGCTGGTGCTAAACAATACGGCTTTCCGTCTGGCACTTCATAACACGGGGAGGTTTTTAATAACCTGTATCCCCCTGCTGCTTATTATATCCTTAGGTCTGTCCCTGCTGTTATACAGCCAGAAGAAGCATGCACGGTTTTTTAAAACCTCTTTTTTGCTTCCAATGGCAATTCCTGTGGCATCGGTGGTACTGTTATGGCGGCTGCTGTTTCATGAGAACGGGCTGGTTAATGTAATACTGGTACATCTGGGAAAGGAAAGTGTGGATTTCATGAATACGGATAAAGCCTTTTTGATCCTGATTATCAGTTATTTATGGAAGAATACCGGCTATAATATGATTTTATGGCTGACCGGATTAAACGGAATCCCTGTCTCCCTTTATGAAGCGGCAAGTGTGGATGGTGCGGGCTTTCTGGCCAAGCTTTATTATATTACGCTTCCAAGGCTGCTCCCCTCCGTATTTGTTATAAGTATCCTGTCTTTTTTAAATTCTTTTAAGGTGTTTCGGGAAGCCTATCTGGTTTCGGGGGATTATCCTCAGGAAAGCATCTATATGCTGCAGCATTTACTGAATAATTGGTTTGTCTCCCTGGACATCCAGAAAATGAGTGCGGCAGCAGTGATGTGCGTCCTTCTATTTATCATTTTGATTTTTGTTTTTCAGAAACTGGACCGGGCAGAGGAATAGGCTTACAGTACATAGCCGGGAATATCCGCTTGGCGTTACAGTTCAGTCTTACGGCTGAATTACAGCGTTTTGACTGCAAGGTCATCCGGAAACAATTACAGATTTTAGGAGTTTACAGGATATGAAAATAAAAAATATAGTAAGAACCTGTATTTTATCGATATTGACCCTCTTTGTATGGATTCCGGTATGGATGTTAATAAGCGGTTCCTTTATGGGAACAAATGAATTATATAAAAATATCGGTCCGGTATTGAATCAGGGCAAAGGAATGGCAGCCTGGGAGGCATTTCCGGAGTATCCTACCTTACGTCCCGTCGTTGAGCTTTTGCTGGATTCCCCTCAATTTTTTGTTATGTTCTGGAATTCCTGCATTCAGGTAATACCGGTGCTCCTGGGCCAGCTAGTGATTGCGGTACCGGCAGCCTGGGGCTTTGCACGATTTGAATTCAGGGGGAAAAGAATACTGTTTACCCTGTATATTATTTTAATGGTTTTACCTTTTCAGGTAACCATGGTGTCCAGTTATCTGGTATTATACCGGCTTGGGCTTGTGGATACCCATTTGGCGATCATCCTTCCCAATATATTTTCAACATTTCCCATATTTATACTGGTCAAGTTTTTTAAGGCGGTACCCAAATCCCTGATTGAGGCGGCAAAATTAGATGGTGCCGGAGAAGTTTATCTGTTTGTCCGGATCGGAATCCCCATGGGCTCCTCCGGAATTCTATCCATAGTGATATTAGGGTTTCTGGAATATTGGAATGCAATCGAACAACCCCTTACCTTTTTGGTAAGAAAAAAGGAGCTTTGGCCGCTGCCTCTTTACCTGCCTGAAATTACTGCAGACAAAGCAGGGGTTTCTTTTGCGGCTTCCGCAATCATGATGATTCCGGCACTGCTGCTGTTTTTATACGGGCAGAAGTATTTAGAGGAGGGAATTGCAGCTTCGGGGTTAAAGGAATAAGAAAGGTGTATGGTTTTGCATGGAGAGGAAATTAAAGAGATTACTGATCGGATTTTTTGTATGGATGGCATTTTTTACGGTTGTATCCAGGGCCGCGGCTTCTGTTATGGTAGCAAAGGTACAGGTGGATAGGGTTAAGGACGGTGAGCTTACCTATGAACTTTCCGGGACTGGGACCATTAAGGAAAATGCGGAAAAATATATGGATTTATATGACGGGCTCAAAATCGGGAAGGTTTATACGGAAGAAGGGCGGCGGGTAGAAAAGGGAGACCTGCTGTTTGAATATGATGTGAAACAATTAAAGGAAAAAAGATCCTCCATGGATAAGGAATTGCAGAAATTGCGGCTGGAATATGAGAAGACGGGTCTGACAGGAGGGATTTCGGACGGCTCCCCCGAAGTGGAATCAGCCGAATTGGCAAGGAAAACCGCAGAAGAAGACTTAGAGGCAGCAAAACTGGCTTTGGAGGATATGAAAGATAAGACCGGAAAAGATAAGGAGGAAGCCTATAAAGAAGCGGTATCAGCCTGGGAGGAAGCAGAAGAATCAACGGAAAATGCTGAGAAAGAGGCCGGGCGGGCTATTGCGGATGCACAAAAGGAGCTGGAAGAATTAGAGAAACCTGTCTCAAAGCTGAAGGAGAAAATAGAAGCCTATAAAAATGCGGTAACCGGTAAGGAGGAGGACAGTATTATAAATGCCGGTACTGAGATTTTTGACCTCTACTATAATGGGGGGTATGAAAAGCATCTGGAAGAAAAAAGTGATGCAAAGGAAAAATTAAAAAGAGCGGAGGAAGACTTAAAAGACATCCGGAAAAAATGGGATAAGGCAATCGACAAAGAGGATAGGGATTCGGAGGAGGAAGCGGTGCGGGAAGCTTATGAGGCACAGGTGTCCGCCAAAAAAGAGGAAATTAAAAACGCAGAACGTATAATCGAGGACGCACAGAAAAATCTGGACCGGTTAACGGCTCAGGAGGAAGAGTTAAGTACCGGGCTGGATAACTACAGAGACAGTATCGAAAAGGATAATAAAAGCAGCACAGAGGCCGGCTATGCTGAATTATACCAATTTCTTTATGATAATTTAAAAGTGGATGAGGAAAAAATCAGTGCCGCAGTTTTAAAGCTTGACCGGGCAAAAGAAGACGGGGAGCAAAACATGAGGCAGCTGGAGCAGAAATTAAAGGATGCCCTGGAGAAAAAAGATGAACTTTACCTTGAATTATTGAATATCAAAGACGGCAGTTATGATTATAAAGAGGATATAAAAGAAGGGGAGAAAGGTGTACAGGAAGCAGAACGGGCACTTTCGAATGCGGATCTTGCTCTTGCCAGAGCGAAGGAAAATGAACAGTTAACAAAGGAAAATAACCGGGTCCAGGACAGATCAACCGTCTTGGCTCAAAGTATGCTTCAATTGGATATTGATGAGAAAGAGGCAGAAATCAACCGGTTAAAAGAAATCCTTTCGGATAAAGGAAGAGTAAAGTCACAGGCAGCAGGAGTCATCACAAGTAATGATTTAAAACAGGGAATTACCTTAAGCGGGCAGGAAAAGCTGATAATCGCCACAGGCGGATATGAACTTTATATTACGGCCGGGAAAGAGGATATGAAACATTTTTCGGCCGGAGATGAACTGGAGATAGAAACTGGTGCTGACTCAGATAAGGTCACTTCCCGGATTGAGAACATTGAACTGCCGGACCAGGATGGGAATGTAAGTTTTACCGTGCTTTTACCGGAGGGCGAATACCAAAACGGAGGCAGTCTGGATTATGAAATGAAAAAAAGTTCCCAGACCTACCGCAGTTGTGTTCCGGTCCAGGCCCTAAGGCAGGATTCCCAGGGTACTTATGTGCTTCTGGTAAAAGAGAAAGACAGCGTTCTTGGTAAGGAAGAAACAGCCTTCCGGTTAAACGTAACCGTAATTTCACAGGATTTTAACACGGCTGCCATAGAAGCATCCCTGTCGGAGGAAGATCCGGTTATCACGGACAGCAATAAAAACATATCGGAAGGGGATCGGGTGCGGATATATGAAATGGAATAAAGACAAAGTGTTTTTTGCTCTGCTTGTATTGATAGCGGCCTGGTTTACAGTTACCAGCGTTAAGGATGCCTCTTTCCTGCGGGAGCAGTATTGTGCCGTCAGTATCCGGCTTAAAGAGGGAGGGATTACAGAAAGGAAATTAAAGGCCGCCCTGGAGAGGGAAGAGGCGCAGCAATCCTTTTCTATTCCCGAGGTAACGGCCTGGATGAGAATAGACAGCGCGGAAATCAAAAATAAGAACTTAAACCGGAAACAGAAGGTTTCGGCATTTGTTATAAATGGTAATATGGCCATGGCAGTCCCCATGGTTTTGGTAAACGGTAATTATGTATATGAAGGCGATAAAAAAGGCTGTGTCATTGATACCAAAGCAGCCTACGCATTATTTGGAACGGAAAATGCAGTTTCTAATGTGGTAACCTATGAGAAGAAAAACTATATCATAAGGGGTATCGTGATAACCGATTCCCCTGTTTTTCTGATTCAGGGGGAGAATGACTGGAAAGAATATTCAAACCTGGAACTGGTTTATAAGGAGAAAGAAAGGGGGGAGACATTAGCACAGGAATTCCTCTTTCAGAATGGATTAACCGCAGATTATGTTATGATAGACGGGTATTTCTACGGACATGTTAATTATTCCCTTATAACTTTACCGGTATGGATATTCTTTTTTTTCGCTGTATATGGTACTCTTAAGTATTTTATACGGGAAAGGGGCAATTATGCCGGGAAATCTTTTATCCTTTACGTCGGTATCCTAAGCTTTATTCTAATCAGCCTGGGCTTTTTGATCCATCAATTTACCGGGAATCCGCTCTGCCTGCCGGAAAAGCTGGTTCCTGCCAAGTGGTCGGATTTCGGCTATTGGTCGAAGCAGTTTCAGAGCATAAAAAACCAAATAGGACAGCTCCGGTATTTAAATCCAAATCCGAAAGATATTCTGCTGGCGGATGAAATTTCAAAACTTTATCTGAATATCTCGGTTCTGGCCGTTTTATATCTGGTTATTTTCAGAATAGCCGGAAATTTCTTTAAGAAAGCGAAATAATAAAAAAGCGAAATAATAGGAAAGCAAAATAATAAGAAAGCGAAACAATAAGATAGTAAAATAATCGTGAGAGAGGCCGCTTATTAAAGTCTCCCGAATAAAGTATTATAGGCCGTAAGCACAGAGCTGACTGCATTGGTGCCCATATCATCGTCATGGTAACCTGTTAACCGCAATGGGCCGGTATAATACCGGTCATATTTACCGGTGCAGACATTAGGGTGTGTTTGAAAACTAATTGCACCGATTTAAATGCTCCACTTTGCGGCATGCTGAGCCGTGATTTGGGGAAAGGTAGCAGCAGTCCAATCCAAAAACTGAAAAAAGTAACCGAATATCAATAATAAAGGAGGACGGAACATATATATAAAATAGGTGAATAAGTGATTGGAGTAAAGTTATGATCGGTGAAATTGTTACGAAAGATCATGTTAATTTTATACTTGTATTTATGGAAGGTGTTGTTTCCTTTTTTTCTCCCTGCATAATTCCGTTAATACCGGTATATATGGGATACCTGGCAGGTAATGCCAAAAAACCGGAGGAAGACGGTACAATCCTGTATGAGAGAGGAAAAGTTTTTTATCATACTTTATTCTTTGTTTTGGGTATTTCCTTTGCTTTTTTCATATTAGGCATGTCCTTTACCGCTTTGGGAAAATTTTTTAATACCAATAAAATGTTATTTACCAGGCTCGGCGGGATACTGATTATTTTTCTGGGATTGTTCCAGCTCGGTGTATTTGACCTGGCATTCCTGCATAAAGAAAGGAAAATAAACCTGGATTTATCGGATAAGAAAATCAATCCGCTGATTGCCCTTATGTTGGGTTTTACTTTCAGCTTTGCATGGACACCCTGCGTCGGACCTATCCTGTCTTCCGTTTTGATTATGGCCTCCGGGGCGGAGACTTCCCTGGCCGGCAACCTGCTGGTGTTCGTTTATACCATGGGTTTTGTCCTTCCGTTCCTGCTGCTTGGTTTATTTACCGCACAGGTAATGGATTTCTTAAAAGCAAAGCAGAAAGTCTTAAGATATGTAATTTATGCGGGAGGTGTAATACTGATCCTAATGGGGATCCTGACCTTTACCGGGTGGCTGAAAGGGATATCGGGCTACATAAATTCAAAAAGTATAAGCCGGCAGAACAGTTCCCAGGACTCTGCGGTTGACAGGGCAACGGGCAATGGGGCGGAGCAGCAAAAAGCGCCGGTAGTCCCTGCATTTGATTTCACCCTGACGGACCAGTACGGTAACGAACACACCATTTCCGATTATAAAGGACAGGTGGTGTTCTTAAACTTCTGGGCATCCTGGTGTCCGCCCTGTAAGGAAGAAATGCCGTATATCGAAGAATTATACCAGGAGTATAATTTAAATAAGGATGAAGTGGTATTTTTGGGGATTGCCAATCCAAAGAATGAAAAGTATCCCTATAACCAGGATGTGGAAAAAGATGAGCTTCTGGCCTTTCTTGATAGTAATGGATTTACCTTCCCGATCCTGTTTGATGAAACGGGTGAAATACTGAGTAATTATTATATATCAGCCTTTCCGACTACCTTTATGATCGATAAGCAGGGAAATGTGTTTGGATATGTACCCGGAATGATGACCAAGGATATCATGAAAAAAATAATCGATCAGACCATACGTTCAACCGAGTAAATACATTTCAGGTTTTTATTCCGATTTGCTGCCTGATTACAATCTGTCATACAGTTATGCTGCCGTTCCAGTGGAGGCTCTGATCCCCATTGAAAAGTTAAGTCTAGCTACCGCCAATCAGGTTGGAGATTTACTTGATAAGTTGAATTGAGCAATTTGTGAAAATATAATAGCAATAACTGGTAAGCCTCTCTGCTCCGATCATACTATAATAAAGGTACCAAATAAAAATGATGTAAATGTAAGGGGAAAGAAGGGGTTATCATGAAACTATCATCCATTTTCAGTGACGGCATGGTGCTGCAGCGGGATAAAGAAATTATTTTCCACGGCAGTGCCAAAAAGGGGGACAGCATTACATTATCCTTTACAGGGAAGAGTTATGGGGTAAAAGCAGGTGCGGACGGCCGTTGGGAAGTAAAGCTGCCGCCCATGGCAGCAGGCGGCCCGTATGAACTGGAAATATCCGATGGGGAACCATTGGTTATACATGATGTTTTGATCGGGGATGTCTGGCTTCTTGGCGGGCAGTCCAATATGCAGCTGCCGGTTTCCCGGGTCTTTGAAAAATATGAAAAAGAGCTTACCGGAGTTTCGGAAGATAATATCAGAATATTTCAGGCTCCCCAGATTTATGATTTTTACGGACCGGGGGAAGATTACGATACCGGTTACTGGGAGAGTGCAACGGCGGAAAAGGTCATGAATTTCAGCGCCGCAGGATATTTTTTCGCAAGAGAGTTGTATAAAATGTATCAAGTCCCTGTCGGTTTAATTCTTACGGCGGTGGGAGGCACTCCCGTTGAAGCCTGGATCAGTGAATCTTCCTTAAGAAGTTTCGGACAGTTTGTAGAAGAACTGGACCGGAATAAATCCGATTCCTATGTACAGGATACTATAAAAGAAGAGGAAGACCGTACTAAAACCTGGTATGAAGAACTGGAGCTTGCCGATGAAGGACTTCCGGGAAAATGGTATGAAGAAGGAACGGATGTATCAGACTGGAACCCGATAACCGTTCCCGGATACTGGTACAATACGGAACTTGCGGATATACGGGGAAGCATATGGCTTCGGAAGGAAGTAGTGCTGCCGCCTCACTGGGACGGGAAAGAAGCGAAACTGGTGTTAGGCACTTTAGTGGATGCGGATTATACCTATGTGAACGGTGTTATGGCAGGCAATACCGGTTACCGTTATCCGCCCCGGAGGTATACAGTACCGAAAGGCCTGCTCCGCGAAGGAAAGAACAGCATTGCCGTAAGGCTTCTCAGCACCTCAAATATAGGAGGCTTTATTACGGACAAACCATATTTTTTAAAGAACGGCAGGGAGAAAATCGATTTAAAAGGTTTGTGGTGTTACCGCATCGGGGCCAAGGTAAAAGCTGCCCCGCCGGTCACTTTTTTCCAGTATAAGCCTTCGGGCCTTTATAATGGCATGATTGCACCTTTAAGACGGACAGGGATGAAAGGGATTGCTTTTTATCAGGGGGAATCCAATACGGACAATCCTTACGGGTATTATCCACTGTTTCAGGCCATGATAAGGGACTGGCGTAAATTACTCGGACAGGGGGACTTACCTTTCCTGTATGTACAGCTGGCAGGCTTCGGATATGGCAGCAGAAAAGGCAGCGGCTGTCATTGGGCGAGGCTTCGGGAAGAACAGAAAAAAGCCCTGGAAATACCGTCAACGGCAATGGTCGTGGCGATTGATACCGGGGAGTATAATGACCTGCATCCCTTGAATAAAAAAGACCTGGGACTGCGCCTGGCCCTGGCAGCCAGAAAAGTAGCATATGGTGAGGATATCATCCACAGCGGGCCGGTGTTTGAATCCATGATAAGGGAAGGGAATACGATCCGCATAACTTTTAAGAATACGGGAAGCGGGCTGACGGTGAAAGGCAAAGAATTAAGGCAGTTTCAAATCGCCGGCAAAGACGGCGTATTTGTCCCGGCGGAGGCAGGGCTTCATAAAGACACGGTGATCGTACGGAGTGAAAGCATAAAGAAACCGGAACAGGTAAGGTATGCCTTTGAGAATTATCCGGACGGTGCAAATCTTTATAATCTGGAAGGGCTTCCGGCGGCACCTTTTACTACGGAAGGGAAAACGGATTGAAAGAGGCGGCTGATTTCAAACACACTCCAGGAAAAATTCTGTATGTTATGAAAAAAACTAAAGCAGGCATGAAAGCAGAATCAACCTTTACAATTGAGAATTATTCTCGTTAACCATGGTTGATTCTTTTTTTAGTACATGCTACTATAACTATAAGTTAGTTATCGCTAACTGTGTGAATAAATCATTGTGATGACTCCTCACCTGTATAAGCGTTGCTGCCGCTTATTGTGGGGAGTTATTCCGCGGTTATTCAGCGAATACCGTACAGTAAGGAAAAAAAGGAGGATGAATTAAAATGAACTATTTAAAAATAAGTAAAGTAATCGGAAGAGAAATAATTGATTCAAGAGGTAATCCTACGGTGGAAGCCGAAGTGGTTTTATCGGACGGGACAACGGGTATCGGTGCGGCTCCCAGCGGTGCCTCCACCGGTATATTTGAAGCCCTGGAACTGCGGGATGGGGATAAGTCAAGATTTGGCGGCAAGGGTGTTAAAAAAGCCGTTGAAAATATAAATACCTCGATCAACGATGTGTTAGCAGGAAAAGATGCCCTGGATATCTATGCAATAGACAGGGCAATGTTTGTCCTGGATGGTACAAAGGATAAATCCAGGCTGGGTGCCAATGCAATTCTGGCTGTTTCCATTGCGGCGGCAAGGGCAGCGGCAAAAGCCTTACATATTCCGCTGTACCGATTCTTAGGGGGCGTGAATGGCAATGTACTTCCTGTTCCTATGATGAATATTCTTAACGGCGGTGCCCATGCGGCCAATACGGTCGATGTGCAGGAATTTATGATTATGCCGGTAGGAGCGGAAAACTTTAAAGACGGTTTAAGATGGTGTACGGAAGTATTTCATGCCCTGGCAGGAATCTTAAAGTCCAAAGGACTTACCACCTCTGTCGGTGACGAAGGCGGTTTTGCACCGGATTTGGCCAGTGACGAAGAAGCCATTGAATTGATTCTTGAAGCAGTGAGGAAGGCCGGATATGAACCGGGTAAAGATTTTGTGCTTGCCATGGATGCGGCTTCCAGTGAATGGAAAGGGGAAGGAACCGGCTCCTATTTAATGCCAAAGAGCGGCAAGAAGTTTTCTTCCGGGGAATTGATTGAACACTGGAAACAGCTATGTGAAAAATACCCCATCTATTCCATAGAAGATGCTTTGGATGAAGAAGACTGGGAGGGCTGGAAACTCCTGACAAAAGAACTGGGTGACAAAGTCCAGTTAGTGGGGGATGATTTATTTGTAACGAATACGGAAAGGCTCAGTAAAGGCATCCAGTCGGGCTGCGGCAATTCCATACTGATTAAATTAAACCAGATCGGTTCTGTTTCGGAAACCCTGGAAGCAATCAAGATGGCACATAAGGCAGGATATACGGCTATCGTTTCCCACCGTTCCGGGGAAACGGAAGATACCACCATTGCCGATCTGGCCGTGGCGCTTAACTCCGCACAGATCAAGACCGGTGCACCAAGCAGAAGCGAACGGGTAGCCAAATACAACCAGCTCCTCCGGATTGAGGAAGAACTGGGGGAAGGTGCAAAATACCTGGGTACGGGAGCTTTTAATATTAAGAGGGGCTGAGCCGCAAACCATAACTGAAACTTTGCAGTAGAACCTGGAATATACACCTGATATAATTAATAAAGTATTGAAACCATTGCATCTTCCTGCAAATAACCAGACAAGCAAGGGGTCTGGTTATTTTGAGGAAGATGCACTAGGTATTAGGGAGGGAAAAATAATGGGATTATCGGAGAAACCGGATTATTCCAATTGGATTTCCAAAAGAATTCCAAGGGTGGCAGGCATCAGCGGATGTGTATTCATACTCTTATCGGTACTCTGTACTTTTATACAACATAAAACTGCCGGTATTCTTTTGACAACAGTTTTTGTTTTTATTGCCTTAATTCTTATTTGCTTTGCTGTTTATATGGAATGTGCACGCAGGGTGCTGTCCTATGAAGGTAAAGGGGTGCAGGGGAAGGTGCTTGATAAGGTACTTTCTTACCTTAACTGGGATGGACAAGGAAAACTGATTGACATTGGCTGCGGAAGCGGTGCCATGACTATAAAAGCAGCAAAAAGATTTCCCCTGGCACAGATTGTGGGAATGGATTATTGGGGAATCGGCTGGGATTTTTCGAAAAAACAATGCGAGAACAATGCCCGTTTGGAACGGGTGGAAAAGCAGATTACTTTCCAGAAAGGGGATGCGGCCAATTTGGAATTCCCTGACGGAAGCTTTGATGCTGCGGTCAGTAATTTTGTTTTTCACGAGGTGCGAAACCAGCCGGATAAACTGGCTTTGATAAATGAAGCGTTTCGTGTAATAAAGCCGGGCGGGTTATTTGTATTTGAAGATATCTTTTTTTCAAAAAAACATTATGGAGATATTGAAGATTTCGTAAAAAAATTATCCGGAAGTGTTTCGGAAATCCATTTTATTGATACCAGGCATTGTGAGTTTATCCCTGCATTTTTACGAACACCGCTGGTGTTGGGAGAAATGGGACTTATATATGGAAGAAAATAATACACTTTCTATCTGGTCTAAAGGTTTATTGATATTTTCGATAAAGAATAGCGTATATTTTATTTAGATGAAAAAACCCACCGGCCAATCAACCTGTATTACCAGGCTGACTGGCCGGTGGGTTTAATGCGGTTTCCGAAATTTAATGCTCCTCCCCATTATCGGAAGAGGAATCCTCATATTTTCCATCAGCTATTTTAAGAATCCGCGAAACAAGAAACAATACAAAAACAAAAGCAAAAATACATGTTAATACAAACTGGGCAACGTAATATGGAGTGTGGCTTCCGCTGTGGAAAATGAAAAGATGTTCCAATCTGTAAGGAATCCAAATACTAAAAAAAAGCAGTACACCGGATATTATATCGCCGATACATTTTTTCTTATTTTAACTTTTTATAAAACGAATCATGAATTTTCCCCTATATTAACTATCCGTAATCTGACCGCCCAAAGTTTACTCCGCCAACGGATTTATGTTTTTCTATATCAAAAGCATATACGGAGTAAGCAATTATACTCCAATATTTACTATTATAAATGAGCGTTTTTACAAACTATAGAGTAATGGCTAATGATGTTTTGCTTCCTCTTCATTCGATAGTATCAAGGACTATATCCACTTGTATTATTAAAAATAAGCAGAGTTTTTCCATCATTTGATTTTAAATAATATGTAGTAAAGTATCCTTTTTGAATATTGGTATTAATGTTAATTACTTTGCCAAAATCAGTAGTAATTGTGTATAAATCTGAATATCTTGTATCGTCCAGTGTATATATTATATCATTGCCGTTATATTGTAAAATAATCACAATAGCCGGGCCATCTATACCAAACATAGTGATTCTTATATAATCTGGAATTCCGTTAAATACATTATTTATAAATAATAATAATCTGTCTAAATTGTAGGATCTTAAATAATGATCATATAAAATATCGCCATTTGCTAAAGTCATTTCGGGAGTATAATCACGTGGTAAAGATAAAAGTTCTTGTTCAGCTCTATTTATTGCAGTACTAATATCATCCATAGTAACATAATTCCATTTCTATTCTGATTTATATTATTATAATTAATTATTCATTTACTGTTGTTAATATGATAAAATTTAGCTTAGTGCCCTGAAAAGATTAAAACTGTATCAAAACAGGGCAGCCTACTATGTGGAGGTGTTATTATAGTGGATAATTCGTTTATAGAAAGTTTTGCAAAGCGGCTCGCTAATTTGAGAGAGGAAAGGAAATTCACAGCGCGTGAAATGAGCTTGGATTTAGGACAGGGCCATAGTTTCATAAATGCCATTGAATCACAGAAAAACTTTCCAACCATGCTTAATTTCTTTTATATTTGCGAGTATCTTGGTATCACGCCGAAAGAGTTCTTTGATTATGATAATGAAGACCCTCAAAAGACTAATGAATTATACAAAGAGATTATGAAGCTGGATAGAAGATCTCAAGAGTATTTTCTAAACTTAATCAGGGATGTCAACAATCGCCCCAAACCAGGAAACAAATGATATAATGTATTTATTAAAATTTAACTGCCTACCGAAGAGAAGATTTATCAATAAGCATCTTATTGATAAATCTTCTCTTTTAGCATATTGACCTTTAGGGTTAAAAAATATATAACTTTGTTATATAACTAAGTTATATAGAAAAAAGAAAGAAGATGAGGGAAATGGACGAAGTTACCACAATTGAAAGGATACATGCGGCAGCGAAAAAAGAGTTTCTGGAAAAAGGCTATAAAAGTGCGGCACTCCGCAAAATTGCGGAAGCGGCAAAAGTTACGACTGGTGCGCTGTATGGATATTATCCGGATAAGATATCCATATTCAACAGCCTGGTGGAAAAAGAAGCAAAAACCCTGATCGAATGGTTTCGAAATACTATGAAATCCTTTAATGAAATGCCCGACGATATAAAAGTAAATCATATGCATGAATACTCGGAAGAGAAACTGTTGTATATGATGGATTATATTTATGACCATTATGAGGCGTTTAAGCTTATCATATGCCGGTCGGAGGGAACGGCATACGAGGGATTTATTGACGAACTGGCGGATATCGAGGTTGAGTACAGTTTGGAATATTTTGAGTATCTCTATCAGGAAGATATTATGAAGAAACGGGTTGAGAAGGGATACATGCACATACTTGAAAACGCATATTTCAGTGCAATCTTTGAAACCGTTGTACACGACATGGCCAGGGAAGATGCCAAACGTTATATTCTGGATCTGACCGGGTTCTTCGGCGCAGGCTGGGATTCGGTAATGAGGCAGCAGCCGGAAAACGGATAGGATACTGCAAATGTAATATACCGGAGCCGGAAAGGAATCAGCCAATAAATTAATAGCAGGAAGCAGAAAGAAAACCGCTAATAGGATAATAGCAGGAAGCAGAAAGGAAACCGCTAATAAAATAATAGTACGAAGCAGAAAGGAATCCGGTAATTAAATAATAGCGCGAACCAGTAAAGGATCCGGCTGAAAATTATTCATAAAGAGTTAGCATTTGCTAACCAAAGGAGGTTTAAAGTGAAAGAAAAGACTACGGTGCAGTGGTTAATGGAATTTGCCGCACCCTATAAAGGCCGCTATACGGCATCCGTCCTGTTTGCCGTTCTTGGCGTTTTGTGCGGTATTGCGCCATATTTTGTAATATCGGACATGATAATAAGCCTGCTCCAGGGAGATAAGGATTTTTCGATATATCTGATGAAAGGGGGAATCATTGCACTGCTGTGGATCGCCAGATCCTTGTTTCACATGACATCGACAACCCTGTCCCATAAAGCGACTTTTGTCGTTATTGCAGGGGTACGGAAGAGGCTGGCGGATAAGCTTGTGAAACTGCCCCTTGGATTTGTAGTGGATACGCCCTCGGGAAAGCTTAAGAATATCATGGTGGAAAAAATAGACAGCATTGAGCCTACACTGGCTCATGTAATGCCGGAAATGACGGCAAATATATTGGGACCGGCCGGGATTATCCTCTATTTATTTCTCACAGACTGGAGAATGGCCCTTGCATCACTTATAACCCTTCCCCTCGGATTTTTATGCTATATGGGCATGATGGCCGGCTATGAGAAAAATTATGCTAATTATGTGGAAAAGAATAAAAACCTCAATGAAACCGCCGTGGAATACATTGGCGGAATCGAAGTCATCAAAGCATTTAATCAGTCTGCTTCTTCCTATGAAAAATTCACCAATGCGGCAAAGGAAGCTGCGTTTAGCGCAATTAACTGGATGAAAAAATGCAACCTGTATTTTTCCGTTGCTATGGGAGTGTTCCCGTCGGTACTGGTGGGTGTGCTTCCCATTGGATTTCTTTTTTACAGGAACGGGACTCTGTCCGTTAATACCTTTATCCTAATTATAATATTGTCGCTGGGAATTATGGGGCCGTTGATTACTGCTATGTCTTATACGGATGATCTGGCCAAGATAGGGACGATCGTGAAGGACATTGCTGGTGTTTTAAGCCTAAGTGAAATGGAGAGGCCGGACCGGGAAAAAAAGATAGACCGCTATGACATTGAACTGAAAAATGTAAGCTTTACTTACGGCACCAAAGCAGAAAACGGGAAATCCCTTCATGTCTTAGAAAACATTAATTTATTGATAAAGGAGGGCACGGTCACCGCCCTGGTAGGACCTTCGGGGGGAGGCAAATCCACCATTGCCAAACTGATTGCATCCCTTTGGGATACCACTCAGGGGGAGATTCTTATCGGGGGAGTTTCCGAAAAGCAGATACCCCTTGCACAAATCAATGATATGATTGCCTATGTATCCCAGGACAATTACCTGTTTGATGATACGATCCGCAATAATATCCGAATGGGAAACAGGAAAGCCACCGACCGGGAAGTGGAACAGGCAGCAAAGCGAAGCGGCTGTCATGAATTTATCCTGGAGCTGGAAAACGGTTATGAAACACAGGCAGGGGGAGCCGGCGGTCATTTATC
The DNA here is from genome assembly GCA_023391695.1 of Bacillota bacterium. Classification (GTDB taxonomy): domain Bacteria; phylum Bacillota; class Clostridia; order Lachnospirales; family Lachnospiraceae; genus Anaerocolumna. Next base: position 262,810 of record JAEWAK010000007.1, on the reverse strand, counting down.
CGGCGGAGAACGCCAGCGGATTGCAATTGCAAGGGCCATGTTAAAGGATGCCCCCATTGTTATCCTGGATGAGGCCACTGCCTATACGGACCCGGAAAATGAAGCCCTTGTGCAGGCTTCTGTTGCCAGGCTGGTACAGGGAAAGACCCTGCTGGTGATTGCCCACAGGCTTTCTACAATCACGGATGCGGAAAGAATTGTGGTAATAAAGGGCGGACAGATAGAGGCGGAAGGAACCCATGAGGAACTGCTAAGGAAAAGCAGGTTATATTCCAATATGTGGAATGCCCATACAGATGCCAGGGATTTTAGTGAACCATCCGGCCAGACAGCAGCATTTAAGGAGGTGCCGGTATGATTGCAATATATAAAAAGTTTTTTGCATTTTCCGGAAAGCAAAGAAAGAATTTTAACCGGGCGATCCTGCTGTCCGTAATACATGCGGTTTTTGAAGCAATGAGGATACCTGCCCTTGCGGTAGTATTAAAAGCTATATTGGAAAACAACATGAGCCTTAATACCGCATATACCGCCCTTGGAATCATGGTGTTAAGCATTGCCGGCTGCGGTATCAGCAAAAATCTCATGACCATGAAAAGTACCACGGGCAGCTATATCATGTGCGCGGAGAAAAGGATTGAGATCGGGGAACATCTAAAATATATGCCAATGGGGTATTTTAACAATAACAGCCTGGGACATATAACCTCGGTCACAACCAATACGGTGGAACAGATGCAGGATATGGCCACCAATGTAATACAGATGTCCTTGCAGGGATTTATAACGGCGGGAGTGATTGCATTTGCCCTGTGCATATTTGATATCCGGACCGGTCTTGTGGTAATTGGTGGGATTGGAGTTTTTCTGCTGGTGAACTTCTTTTTACAAAGGGCCTCCAAAAAACTGGCGCCCAGAAAGTCCTGCGAAGATACCAGGCTTGTAGAAGTGATCATGGAATATATCAAGGGTATCAGTGTGGTTAAATCCTTCAATCTGGACCGGGATGCCGGACAGAGGGTGAAAAATGCGATTTCAGATAATAATAAGATCAATTTAGCCATGGAAAAGAAGTTTATTCCCTATATGGGTTTACAAACCATGGTGCTGAAGTTATCCGGTGTGGTCCTGACCCTTGCTTCCATTTATTTTTATACCGGCCAAAGTATGGACCTGCTACACTGCCTGTTGATGATAGTATGCTCGTTTATGATATACGGACAGTTGGAAGCGGGCGGTTCTTATTCCTCACTTCTGCGACTGGTGGGCCTGTCCGTTGATAAAATCAATGAGATATTTGATACGCCGGTTATGGATATTTCGGGGAAAGAAATAAAGACGGAGACCTATGACATCGCGGTTCAAAATGTGAGTTTTTCCTATGAAAACAGAAAAGTCATCGATAATATCAGCTTTACCATTCCCCAGGGTACTACTACCGCGATTGTCGGGCCCTCCGGCGGCGGTAAAAGTACCATATGTAATTTGATCGCCAGGTTCTGGGATGTGGATTCCGGAGTGATTACCATAGGAGGTACGGACATTAAAAAATACACCCTGGACAGTCTAATGTCCAACATTAGTATGGTCTTCCAGAATGTATACCTGTTCCACGACACGGTGGAAAATAACATTAAATTCGGAAAACCGGAGGCTACCAGGGAGGAGGTAATAAAAGCCGCCAAAAAAGCCTGCTGCCATGATTTTATAATGGAACTGCCGGACGGTTATGATACGGTAATCGGGGAAAGCGGCGGAAGTATTTCGGGTGGTGAAAAACAGCGGATTTCCATTGCCAGGGCCTTGATTAAGGATGCACCTATTATTATACTGGATGAAGCCACGGCAAATGTGGATCCTGAAAATGAAAAGCAGCTGCAGATGGCCATCAGGGAATTAACCAGAAACAAGACCATTATAATGATTGCACACAGACTGAAAACGATCCGGGATGCCGACCAGATATTAGTGCTCGATAAGGGAAAAATCGTACAGCAGGGAAAGCATGAAGAATTAGTAAAGCTACCGGGTATTTATGCGGACTTTATCCGGGTAAGGGAAAAGGCAGTGGGGTGGAAACTGTGACCGGCACCGAAAGGGTCATCGGGAGCTTCTGGCTCCCGATGAAGAAACTGCTGTAAGAAGCTTGGGTCGCTGTCTTGACTAATTTAATAACTAATAAATTGCTATCGGCCCATAAGGCCCATCAATGATTTCTATTTTTGTTTCAAAAATATCAGTCAAAAGTTCTGGGTTCATAATATCTTCTACCGTTCCAAAAGCAGCAATTCGTCCATCTTTCATAGCGCATATCCTATCTGAATATTTGGCTGCAAAGTTTATATCATGCATAACCGTCAGGATTGTTCTCCCAAATTCATTGGCAGCATGCCTCAAATGCTTCATCATTTGAACAGAACGGGCGACATCGAGATTGTTTAGAGGTTCGTCCAAAAGTACATATTCAGTCTCCTGGCACAAAACCATTGCTACATATGCCCTTTGTCTTTGACCGCCGGAAAGCTCATCTAAATACCTGTTTTCTAAATCAGTCAGATCTAAAAAGTCGATATATTTAGAAATAATTGACTCATCGTCTTTGGTTAATCTGCCTTTGGAATAAGGAAACCGCCCAAATCCAGCCAGCTGCCTAACAGTAAGTCTCGTTACAAAATGATTTTCCTGTCGTAAAATAGTCAAAATCTTTGCCAGGTCTTTTGATTTAGATTCAGAAACATCCATATTTGCTACCTTAATTTGACCTTCGTCCATATTCAAAAGTCTTCCAATCATCAAAAGTGCCGTAGATTTTCCCGCACCATTTGGCCCAATTAAAGAAGTAAGACCGGCTTTTGGTATTTGAATATTTAAAGGTCCTATTTCCACCTCATCCGTATACAATTTTCTGGCGTTAAGAATATTTATCATAAAGTTCCCTTCCTTAACATTACAATTAGAAATGTTATTCCCCCAAACATTTCAATAATAACAGAAACTACACCTTGGGCCCTAAATACATGATACATAAAAAAGTATGACCCTGTCAGTATCAAAAATCCTATAGCAAGAGCCATCGGGAAAATATATCTGTGATCATAAGTTGGTGCTGCCTGATAAGTCATAGTTGCAACTAAAAATCCATAGAAAGTAAGCGGCCCAACCAAAGAGGTTGAAATTGACATCAGAACAGAAACTAATATAAGAGTATATATTATGCCAAATTGATGATTAACTCCCAAAGAAGTACTGGCGTTCTTTCCAAGTGACAATACGTTTAGTTTTTTAGAATAAGCAAGGATAAGTAATGCAGCGATTATTACGATTGGAATTGCAACAGGAAAGTACTCAGCATCTGCATTATTGACAGAACCAAACAATCTTGCCTGTAAAACATCAAACTCAGATGGTGCCAAAAGTCTTCTCATAAAAGACGATACAGACTTAAGCCCGGTGCCAATAATAACCCCAACTAAAAGCATCAGCTGCAAATTCCCATACTTTCCAGAAAGCAACCAACCATAAAGTATCAAACACATCAAGACCATAACAACCACTTGAAATAGAAATGATCCAATGCCGCTGAATTTTATAAATACGCTGGCACCAAAAAAGAACATTGTACTAGTATGTATTGCCCCATAAAGTGCTTCAAACCCTAAAAGTGAAGGCGTTATAATCCTGTTATTCGTACTCGACTGGAAAGCAACGGTAGCCAAACTCTGACAAATTGCAGAAATAATCATTGCGCCAAGAGCTACCATTCTTCTTTTAACAACCGGGATAAAAGAAGGGGAATCCAGAGGAACAGGATTGTTATAAACCAAAAGTCCATAGGAAGCAAGAGCACCTAAAACAATCAATGTTATCAGTAAAATCCAATAACGTTTTTCTTCCTTCTTAGAACGAAAAGCTCTGGCTGATCTGTTTTTATTATGAAGGCTGGGCTGGATTCCGACATTATCCTTATTACTATAAATAAGTTCACTCATCTTAAACTCCATCTGTGCGCTCTGGCGCACGTACAAATCAGGATGTTGAAAAAACTGCTTTTTGTTTTTTCAACCTAGCCTCCTTTGGTTCAATAAGATAACAATGAATATAACCGCTCCCACAGTTCCAAGTATCAAAGAGACGGGGACTTCAAAGGGCATTATAATTGTACGGGAAATGATGTCGCAAAGAGTGATAGCACCCATTCCTAATACACATACCCAAGGCAAGTTGCTCTTAAGATGATCGCCTCTATACATTGAAACAATATTGGGCACAATTAAACCTAAAAAAGGTAAGTTTCCGATAACAGCAGCAACAATACCAACTGCAATAGAAATAAGACCCGTGCCCAAAATAACGATCTTGTTATAATTTACTCCAAGACTTGTTGCAACATCTTCTCCTAATCCGGCTAAAGTCAATCTGTCTGCATAGATAAAAATAATAATATTAACTAGTACAATTAGCCATAAATATTCATATCGTCCAATTTGAACCGGCGCAAAAGAACCTACAAACCAGGTTTCAATATTTTGCGTCATTTGAAAAATGAGTCCAATAAAAGTGGAAATTGCAGAAATGACTGCTCCAAGCATCATTCCTATAATTGGGACAATTAAAGACGAGCGAAGTTTAACTCTTCTTAAAAATAAAAAGAAAATCATAGTGCCTATAAAAGAAAAGATAATTGCACCAGTCATTCTTAGGACTAAAGTTGGTGCGGGAAATGCTAAATAAACAAAAACAAGTCCCAGGCCTGCCCATTCAATTGTTCCTGTTGTGGTGGGTTCCACCAAACGATTCTGTGTAATAAGCTGCGTTACCAGTCCTGACATTGACATTGCCGCGCCGGTAAGCATGAGTGACGCTGTTCTTGGAATACGGGTTATGAAAAACATATCCATTCCATCTTCTTGTCCTTGTATATCATAAACTCCGGTAAACAGTGATATAATACCTAAAATAAAAACAACTATAACTGCTAATATAAAAGGTTTGGTCCATATTTTATTATGATTAAAATGTTGGGGCTGAGAAATCTCAGCCCCTGTGATTTTTTTGATTGTATTTTTCGGCATTTCAGTATACTTCCTTTATGCTACTCAGCCAAAGTACCTGCAAGGTTTCCAAATAACTCCAGGTAAGTTTGTATGGATTCGTTTGTGTAAGTATCGTTTGGTGCATATATTATCTGTCCTTCTGTAACGGCAGTTGTGTTTTGAAGGGCAGGTGAATTATTGATAACATCCTGGGCAGGAACGGCATCCTGTGTAGAAGATATTGCCGCATCGCGGTCCAGTACGAAGATCCAATCAGGATTACTTTGTGCAATAGCTTCAACAGAAATATCATCACCTTGATGATTTGAAGTAGAACCGTTAACTTCTAATGCCGAGACCCAGCCAAAAACTTCATACATTGGACCCCAAACACGTCCGGAACGAGGAGCTGAAAAACCAATCTCTCCACCGGAAACCACAACACTAATAATGGTATCCGTTCCATTATACGCAGATTTAGCATCTTCGGTAGCTTTTTCAAAATCAGCTACCAATTGTGCCGCCTCTTCATTTTTATCAAAAATTTGTCCCAAAGCAATTGTAGAATCCTTAAGTCCATTTACCAAGTTATCTCCAGGTGTATCAGATTTCTCAGAAACATCAAAATTAAGGTTAATAACAGCTGCATTTGGCACCAATGCTTTTATATCTTCATAATAGCCGGAAAATCTTTGACCAACAATGACAAGTTCAGGGTCTGCAGCTGCGATGATTTCAAGATTTGGTTCATTATGACTTCCAATATCTTGAACAGAATCATCAATTACATATGGTGAATCCGCAGGCATTACACCCTTTGGAACCGCTGCCAATTTAATCCCCCAATCAGCTAAAGTTTCAAAAGTTCTATTATCCAAAGCCACTACATTCTTTGGATTTACAGGAACAGTAACCGTTCCATAAATATCTGTGATTTCAACTGTTGTGTCTTTAACTGTTGTATCTTCAGTGGTTGTGTTTTCAACTGCGGTGTTTTCATCAGGCACACTTGTCTGCGGACTCGCTTCGGAGGTGGTAGTGTTACTGTCTGACTTTGTGCAGCCTGTCAACATTAAAACAAAAACTGCTATAAAAACAGTTAATTTCGGTAATATAAATTTTCTCATGTGATCCTCCCGTTATGCGTTTAGATATGTAAGCAAATTATTAAAGTTAATTGCTATATTCCTATGGCCAAGCTAAGGCTTTAAAAAGCTCTATTGTTTTATCTTTGTAAGTTGTCCACACCCTTTCTACCGTAAAATACAATGCAAAATTACGCTCTGCTTAATATATTGTATACTACTTTTGGTTTATCGAGTTAGACACTGCTAACTTATTTAGCGAGTTTACCATAACAAACAATCATTGTCAACAGTTATCCTATAAATTATTGGGTTCAGTTTATTGGGTTCATAGAAGTTATAGTTACTATTCGCAACCGCTGAACTCGACGTGTTTTTTGAGTGAAGTGAAGCGAAAGTCACAGAAAACCGGAGTATTGCAGTGCCAAAATGCGGGTTTTGGATTTTGTGTGTACTGTTCACAGAACTGCATGTTTTTGCAGGAATGTGAATAACTATTTGCACCAATATAATAGGATTTTGGACAGGGAAAGTTTAAGGTCTGGGACCTGGGATAACAATATTACTATGAAGCTGTAAGGCTGAATAGTAATGATAAACAATCTCAATAAAGGCGTTTTGAATTGACTTTTCAATATTTTTACTGTTAATATTAGATTGAAAATGTAAATGAATGGGATCTTTAAGATCCTGTTATTTAACCCAGAGGTTAGCCGCAACTAACTAATAAGGAGGTATTTTTAATGAAATCGGAATTAAATTCCCAAACGGTACAAAACACCATGCTTTTACCGCTGTGGGGCCGCGCTACGGCCAGTGCGAAAAACCTTGAAATACTAAATGATAAAGAAGCCATTGAAATTATCAAAAACTGCGATTATGACTTTAGTACCATTGCCAAAACCTTCGGTGAATTCGGCGGAATCTGTTATATTGTCCGTGCCCGGAAAATAGATGATGCCATCCGTAGATTCATCCGAAAACATCCCCGTGCATCTATTGTAAATATTGGGGCAGGACTGGATACCACCTTTTCCAGGGTGGATAACGGAACCATCAACTGGTATAACCTTGACCTGCCTGATGCCATTACTTTCCGTCAGAATTTCCTTCCCGATTCGCCCCGTAACACAAGCATTGCCAAATCCCTGTTTGATACTTCCTGGTTTGAGGATGTTGTTTTTAATCCCCGGGACGGTATATTATTTGTGTCGGCAGGCGTTTTTTATTATTTCAGGGAAGAACAGCTGAAAGCAATCTTTGAAGCTATGGCTCACCGTTTTCCCGGCGGCGAAATTTATTTTGATGCGGAATCAAGGCAGACGGTTAAGAAGTCAAACCGTATGGTTGAAAAGACCGGGAATAAAGGCGCCATGATGTACTTTTATGTCAATGATTTAAAAGCTTTGGAAAGCTGGTCCCCGAATATCCGTGCCATTGCCTGTGAAAAATATTTTAAGGGTATACCGGTTAACAGACAGTGGGGCCTTGGTATCCGCTTCATGATGAAAATTTCGGACCGGATAAATATGATGAAGTTTATCCATCTGCGTTTTTCAGAATAACCTATAAAATTGAGACCATGAACCTTGCGGAAATAGCCGTATTACTAAAACAGCAGTGCTGCGGAATCAGAGAAAGGCCAGGGCCTGTTTAAAAATGGCCGTAAGGCGTTAGGAGGAGTGAACCCAGATGAAAGCCAGCCATATTATATATAAAGTAGATGACTTGTACCAGGCCGTAGAAGAATTTAAAGGGAAGGGATTTGAAGTGGAGTATGGGACGAAGAAAAACCCGTACAATGCGATTATTTATTTTTCCGAAGGACCATATCTGGAACTGCTAGCTTCAACCGGAATGCCGAAATTCATGAAGGGAATTTTGCGCAGGTTTGGAAAAAGCAAATTAGTAGACCGTTTGGACTATTGGGATAACCATAAGGGAGGCCCGTGCGGAGTCGCACTTGAGAACTACAAAGCAGATTTAAAGGAAGAAAAGGATATCCTGGAAAAATACAAACAGGGATATTTTGAAATGCCCTCACGGAGGAATGATACGAAGGGAAGAAAATTACGGTTTACAGGCCTGTTTCCGGATGAGATGCAGATCCCGTTTTTCATGACCTATTTTAACATCGACCCTAAACCAAAGAACTTTATACACCCGAACGGTATAAGAAGGATTAAGAACATATCCTTTGGAACGAGGGAAGAACTGGTACCAATCATCAGGGAATTATGTGACGATCCCACACTGACCCTGTTTACAGGAAACGGAATAAAGGATCTGGAATTTGAATATGCAGTTAAGGAGACTTAAGGATACCCTTTACATTACCTGTCTTACTTGCTGCCGAATCCGGAAGATATGATTCAATGATCGAATTTTACAATTCATCAGATTCTGAACTGGATAAATTTATGGCTAGTATATCGTCTATCAAATAACTGGACTGATTACTCAGTCCAGTTATTTGATAGACGATATACTAGTTTCAAAATATCTACAGAAGTTATTATATTTCGATTTTATGATTTTTTTTATTTAGAATGATGCTTTTGCAATTACCACCCAATAAATCAGCAACAGTATTACTTAAATCTCCAATTGCTGATTCTAAACTAGAAAGGTCACTAATGTCAAGACATTCTATACATAAAAATGCATTCTTAGTTTCTGAAGTTAATTTACAAATGTCAGATTCGCGCCAGTTAAAACATCTACAGATCACCATATTATCACTCGTATAAATTATTTCATCGCGATTTGGATTTTCAACATAATCGCTCCCTAATTGTAAAAAGCTTTCATTTCCGTTTGAAATGGTAAGTTCTATGTTATTGGGAATTTTATCTATATCCTCACCGCCACAAGGCATTTTATATTTTATTGATATAGAATTATATATATCAACCAATGGATTTATGGAGGAAACCGGTTTATCGTTATATATTCGCCTTAGAAGCGATTCGATAGAAGATCGGTTCTTTTTTTCATTAAACTTTTTATAAGCATTTCTCCAATCCTGTAAAACTTTTAAATCAGTTAAATTTGATAATGAAGATAACTCACTTTTAGCAATTTGTATTGTTAGATTAAGTAAATTTTCAGCTTGTAAGGATTTCTCATTATTTATATTTTGGCATAGAACAATACCAAGATGTAAATCGTTGAAAATTTCAAAGATTTTTTGATTAATAGAAAAAGTTTTCATATGTAACTCCTAATCGGTAAAAAATATTATTTTTTGTAGTTTATTATGCATTTATATGCAACATTATTATACAATGTATATAAATTTAATTCAATATGAAAGTTTATTCATAATTATCTATTTATTGACATAAATTACTTTATAATTTATAATGGTTATTATTGGTATTTCTTAACATTAAAGGTATCAAAAGGTCAAAAAAATTCATTTAATAAAATTATGTACAATTAGTTTTATTTTCTTATTTGCCAATTTATAGTTTTTAAATTGAAAAGCACTTGAAAAACACCAATCTGACTACTTTCTAGGACATTTAATATTTATACATCTGTGCATAATTATAAGAAGTTTCTTAAAGCTTACCCCTTTTGATACCTCAATTAGATTATAAGAATATTGGGGGGGAGATAAAATGGAAGTATCTTATAATAACATTTTTATAAATTTGCATGAGGCACTGAAACAAAAACGCGGGAAAGATAATATTGAGGTTGATTATAATACTGTAGCAAATTCAACAATTAATGTAGGCTACCTTGATAGAAAAAAGATAAAAAGAGTAATAATCTATCTAAGAAGCAAAGGTTGTGAATGGAGTTGTAAAACAAATGGCGGTTGTTTCATGTGTGGACATTATTTTGGCACATCTAAGGGAAAAGAACTACCTAAAAACTCTTTTGTAAATCAATTTAAAAAGGAATTTGTTAAATATGATTATTTAAATATACCAATAATATGCATATATAATGCTGGCTCTATATTAAATAATCAAGAAATCGAAAATGATGAACTCCTGGAAATTCTGAAAATAGTAAGTCAAAATAAACATATAAAAAGAATAATTATAGAATCGAGACCAGAGTTTATAAATCATAAAATTTTGTCAAGAATCAGTGATAGTTGTCAAGAACAAATTATAGAGATTGGAATAGGGTTAGAAACCGCTGCTGATGATATAAGAAACAAGTGTATTAATAAAGGATTTACTTTTAATTCTTATATTGAGTCGGTATGTAAAATTAGAAAATTTAGTAATATAAAAGTGTTAACATATATCACTGTAAAACCTTTGTTTTTAACAATTAATGAAGGAATTGAGGATGTTATAAATAGTATAAGAGCAATTTCAGATTATACTGATATAATATCTTTGGAGCCTGTAAGTATTCAAAAAAATACTCTAACTGAGTATTTATACAAAAATAAATTATATACTCTCTCTAAGGGATGGATGGTTAAGGATATTATAATGAGACTTTCAGATTACAAGTTATTAGATGAATTTGAATTAAGAATAGGTGGATTTGAATTTTATCCAATACCTGATTTAGTAATTAGTAATTGTGAACTATGTAATAAGAAATTATACAATGCTATAGATTCTTATAATTCTACTAAAAATATAAAGGCATTAAGAGAGTTAACTTGCACTTGTGAAGAGGAATATTTAAAGGAAAAATTTAATGATAAGAATAAATATACTTTAGATGAAAGAATAAACAAAGCTATGAATTGTTTATTGAAAGGGATCATAGAATAGGGGGATAAAATGTATTATATACCATTAATTTTAACTATTATAGCCAATGTTTTATATCACATTTCTCAAAAAAATACTTCAGAAAAAATAAATCCTTTGTTTTCTCTTTGTGTAACATATGGTATTGCTTTAATTGTAACCTTAATATTATTTTTTCTTATGAAGGGTGATAAATCTTTTAAATCGAATGCAAGAGAATTAAATTGGGCAATTATACTATTAGGAATATCAATTGTCCTGTTAGAATTAGGTTTTTTGTTGGCTTATAGAGTAGGGTGGAATATTGGAACAGCATCTATTATATCTACAATAGTTGTAACAATTACATTAGTTCCTATAGGAATGCTGTTTTTTAAAGAGCATATTAGTTTGAAAAATATTGTAGGTATTTTAATATGCATAGTAGGAATTGTTTTGATTAATAAAAAATAAATTATTAATTAACAAAAGCAAACGCTTGTGAAAACTTAGTAATTATGCGGGTTTGTATTTTTCGTCCTAAAGTTCATGAAGCCACCACTTCATGTATTTTAGGACGAAAGAGTTTTAATGTGTTTGCTTTCTATTTACCCCCATATTGTTGATAAAATATATCATCAGGGGCAAACTTTGTTGATTAATCCGGAATATTTTGATAACATGGTAATCAAAGATAACAATGTTATCAAATAAAGAAAAAGATTTTACGGAGGTGATAATATTACTTATTGTTCCAACCTGACCATCGAAAGAATCAGGCAATGTGCCAAAGAAGAATTTTTATCCAAGAGTTACCAGAATGCAAATCTCAGGGACATAGCCAAAAAGGCACAGGTAACTACAGGGGCTTTATACCGGCATTTTAAAAACAAGGAAGCTCTGTTTTATGCAATCGTGAAGGAGGTTTATGAAAACACGATCCAGCTGCTGAAAAGCGGGGACGAAACAGCCGATATCAGGCAGAGAATGAAGGATAATACCTTTGAAAAGGGATTGGAGAGAATGAGGCCGTTTCTGGATTTTATATACCTGCATATGGATGAATTTAAACTCCTGCTTTTACATGCAAAAGGTTCCGGAAAAGAAGATTTTATGGAACAGCTGATCGATGTGTACACGGAAAGCAACATGGATTTTATTGAAAAGGCATATAAAGCCGGTATCGCAAAGAGCCTGCCGGGTAAGCTTTCCGTACGCTTTCTGACAAACGGCTTTCTGACGGCGGTTTTCGAAGTTGTAATCCATAATATCCCAAGGGAAGAATCGGAGGAATATTTTAAAACCATAGGCTTATTCCAGTTTTATGGATGGAATGGGCTGCTGGGAATAGAGATTTAGAAAGTACCCGAAGCTGATAAACAGCTGTATGGCCGGTCTGACTGGCATAAGACATTCGCCTTTAACAGGCGGATCTCTTTTTCTGAAACAGTTAGCGTATGCTAACCAAAATTGAAAATGTTATCAAAGATAACATTTAAAGGAGGGATGCCACATTGTGATTCTTTCACTCCTTTTTGTTTGTAGCAGTATCGCAGGCAAGCCTGCGGTATGAAATGGGTGTAAGTGTAAAAAAGCACTTCCACAAGGGTAAAAGAAAAACATTTTCATAAGAGTAAAAGAAAAACACTTTCACAAAAATAAAAGAAAAAGCACTTTCACAAGAGTAAAAGAAAAGCACTTTTACTCTGAAAGAACCCGCGATGCGGCTTCATTCATCAAATTTTGTGCCGCCGTGAGCGGCGGAATAGAAGTAAGAGTGAAAGAAAATATAAAAAAGAAAGGTTGCCACAGCGTGATTCTTTCACTCCTTTTTATTTGTGGCAGTATCGCAGGCAGGCCTGCGATATGCAATGGGTGTAAAATATGAATCAAAAAAACTGGATGGCAACGGTTTTATCCTTTGCAAAGAAATGCCGGGGAAAAATGATACTTTCCGTAATCTGCGCTATAATCAGCGTGGCAGGAAGTATATTGCCTTACATAGGAGTATACCGGATTATATTATTGTTTTTTCACGGAACATATTCCGTGGAAAGGATTTTATACTGGTGCGGTTTTTGTGTAACCGGACACTTCATTAAGGTGGTGTTTTACGGAATATCCACCACCTTATCCCACATCTCGGCTTATACCATTTTGGAAAATATGCGGTTAACGATTACAAACAGGCTGATGAAAGCTCCTCTTGGAACCGTACTGAATGAGACCGCAGGCAAACTTAAAAATGTTATTATTGACCGGGTGGAAACCATAGAGCTTCCCCTTGCCCATATGATACCCGAAGGGATCTCCTATCTTCTTCTTCCGGTAGCGGTTTTTGTTTATCTGTGTACCATTGATTTCCGGATGGCGTTTACTGCCCTTCTTACGGTACCCATTGCAGGAGCCGTTTATGGAATCATGATGAAAAACTTCGGGAAAAAATATGAGGAATATATGGAAGCAAGCAATCATGTCAACGGTGTTATTGTAGAATATGTTGAGGGAATTGAGGTAATTAAGGCTTTTAACCAGTCGGCCGACTCTTATGAGAAGTTTGAAAAGGCGGTAGTCTCCTTTCGGAATTATACTCTGGAATGGTTCCAAAGTACCTGGAAGCTTATGAACCTTGGCGGTGCGATTCTTCCATCCACCCTCCTTGGAACCCTGCCAATAGGATTGGCCCTCTATATCGGCGGCAGTCTGACCCCGGCCGACTATGTAATGAGTATCATATTATCCATGGGAATTGTGGCCCCTCTGACCAGTTTTACCGTATTTGTAAATGATTTAAAATCCATTGAATTTGCAGTGAGGGATGCCGATACATATCTGCAATTGGAGGAACTTCCGGGTGCCAAAGAAACCGTAAAGCTGAATCACTGTAACATTGAATTAAAAAATGTCTCTTTTACGTATGGGGATGCCGCCGGTTTAGAGGAACGGGTATTAAAAAACATGAATTTAACCATAAAGGAGGGGGATTTTATAGGAATCGTAGGGCCTTCCGGCGGCGGAAAATCTACGGTGGCAAAATTAATGGCAAGGTTCTGGGATGTAACGGACGGAGAAATCACAATCGGCGGCCATAACATTAAAGATATACCCTTTGGCCAGCTGGCCGACTTAATAAGCTTTGTAACCCAGGATAACTTTTTATTCCAATGCTCCATCAAGGAAAATATCCGGCTGGGGAATCCAAAAGCCAGTGACGCCGAAGTGTTTGAAGCGGCCAGGGCAGCCTGCTGTGATGATTTTATCCTGGGGCTGGAAGAGGGATATGAAACCAATGCCGGAGTGGCAGGAGCAAAGCTTTCCGGCGGTGAAAAACAAAGAATTGCCATAGCAAGAGCAATATTAAAAAATGCCCCTGTCGTTATACTGGATGAAGCCACTGCCTTTACCGACCCGGAAAATGAAGATAAGATCCAGAAATCCATAGCCGCACTTACCAGGGGGAAAACCCTGCTTGTAATAGCCCACCGTTTATCCACGGTGAAAAATGCGGATAAAATCGTGGTATTAAAAGGCGGCAGAGTGGAAGCGGAAGGAACCCATGAAGTTTTACTTAAAAGCTGCGAAATATACAAGAAAATGTGGGAAGCCCATATCGGTTCAAAAAACTGGGCTGCCAGAGGAGGTGAAGTGTTATGATAAAAACCATGGGACGGATCATAAAATGGAGCGGGGAAAGAAAAAAGCGGCTGTACAAAGGATTTATATATTCTTTTTTCCATACCCTGTTTACGGCTATGCCGGTTATGGCAGTAGCTTATATCCTGAATCTGATTATAGCAGAGGAAAAGGGAGAGAAAACATTAACGGCAGAATGGGTTGTGTATACGGCAGCCTTTTTAATCCTGGCGGTACTGGGAAGGTTTCTAATGTCCTATTACCGTGCTGTCAATCAGGAGAGTATTGCCTATGAAGTGACAGCAAAAGAGCGGATTGCAATCGGGGATATTTTAAAAAGGGTTTCCCTCGGGTTTTTTGAAAAGAAAAATGCCGGTGAGCTTACCGCCGCCATAACTTCCGATTTATCTTACTTGGAACTATATAGTATGAAAATGATTGATACTGTGGTAAACGGATATATCGGTGCATTTGTAATGATTTTATGCCTGGCCTTTTATAATATCCCGGCTGCGCTGGTTGCCCTGGCGGGAATTGGCCTGTCGGCATTGGCACTGAAAGTATTAGGCCATTACAGCCGGGGAAATTCCACGGTGCACGAAAGAGCCCAGGAGAGTATGATTGGCGCAACCATAGAATATATACGGGGGATGCAGGTAGTGAAAGCCTTTAAACAGGAAGGAGTTTCTTCAAAGAGAATAAAAGAGGCTTATGGGATGAGCCGCAACATTAATATAAAGATAGAGAAAAACTATGTGGTTTTTAACTGTCTGCATCTGATTTCCTTAAAACTGGCTTCCACCGGGATTGTAACGGTCTCGGCACTTCTTGCGGTTAAGGGCGGTATGGACATTCCTACCATGCTGATGCTCTCCGTATTCTCATTTGTCTTGTTCGGCCAGGTGGAACAGGTAAATAATGCTGCCCATATTTTAAATATGATTGATGCCGCCATGGATAAAGTGGAGGAGATAAAGAAGGCGGAATTTCTTGACGCCGGCTGTAAAGACATGAAGCTGAAAGCCTATGACATTGCCTTTGAGCAGGTTACCTTTGCCTATGACCGCAGAAAGATATTGGACCGGGTCTCCTTCCAGATACCGGAAAACACGGCGACGGCAATTGTAGGGCCTTCCGGCAGCGGAAAGACCACCATACTAAACCTGCTGGCAAGGTTTTATGATGTGGACGGCGGCAGGATAACCATCGGCGGCACCGATATAAAAGAGATGACCTGTGACAGCTTATTGTCCAATATCAGTATGGTATTCCAGAAAGTATATTTATTTCATGATACGATAGGGAATAATATCCGGTTCGGTAAGCCGGAAGCATCAATGAAAGAAATTACGGAGGCAGCTAAAAAGGCTTGCTGCCATGATTTTATCATGAGCCTGGAGAAAGGGTACGATACGGTAATCGGGGACGGCGGCGCCACCTTATCCGGCGGAGAAAAGCAGCGTATCTCCATAGCCAGGGCCATGTTAAAAGATGCCCCCATTATCCTTCTGGATGAAGCAACGGCCAGTGTGGATCCGGAGAATGAGCATGAGATACAGGCTGCCATCAGCGCCCTGGTAAAAGGGAAGACCATAATCATCATTGCCCACCGGCTGGCAACCATCCGGAATGCGGATCAGATATTAGTTGTAGACCGGGGGCAAATTGTCCAGAGGGGCATACATGAACAGTTAATCAAAGAGGAAGGTGTTTATAAACGGTTTATGGATATCCGGAGTCTTGCGGAAGGCTGGAGCATGGGATCGGTTTTATCAGAGGGGTAAAAGCCGGAGGATTTTATCGTCCCCGGGATTTGGAAGTCCTCTGCCGTCTAAGTTGCTGGTAGTGAGATAGAAGGAACCGTCCTCCGCCTGATAGGCTTCCCTTAACCGGCCGAATTGACCCTGTAATAACCGTTCCACATTAACCGCCCTGGTCCCTGACTCATCGAAGGTAACTGCAAGGAGGACGGATCCCCGGAGTGTCGATACGAGTAATTGGCCCATCAGGGGGCCGCCGGTGACAAAAGCTGTTCCCGCAGGTGCCCAGGTTTCATTCCTGCTTTGCAGGACTGGCTTTAAAAACATGTATCCCTGCAGTTCTTCGTCACCTGTAACCAATGGCCAGCCATAGTTGCCGCCCGGCTGTATAAGATTTATTTCATCATGAGCCGTTTCCCCATGGTCCGAGGCATACAGCATATTTCTGTCATTCCAGGCCAGACCCTGGGGATTTCTGAGTCCCAGGGAGTAAACCGGTGAACCCGAAAAAGGATTGTCAGGCGGAATACTTCCGTCTGTTCCGATCCGGAGGATTTTGCCCGCCAAGCTGTTTATATCCTGTGCCAGGTCACGTTCACCGGCATCCCCGGCAGTTATATACAGATAACCGTCGGGGCCTATTTTTATTCTTCCGCCGTTATGGAACTGGCCTGCGGGAATCCGGTCCAGCAGAATTTCCTCCCCGGCTGCGGTATTGCCTTCAATACGCATCCGTACCACACGGCTGTAAAGTCCTCCGTTTTCCTCATAGGTATACATAAGATAAATAAAACCGTTGGAAAGAAAATCCCTGTCTAAAGCAAGGCCCATAAGACCGCCTTCCCCCCTGCTGACAAACGGGGCTTCAAATGTATACACCGGTGCTGTGTTTAACAGCCCGTTTTCTATGACCCGGAGGTTCCCGTTGCGCTCCGTAAAGAACAGCCGTCCGTCTTCACTGATGTCCACAGCCCAGGGGATGTAGAGATTTTCTGCGATTACCTGGATCTGGTAAGGGGAAACCTGGGAAGCGGCAATACCCATCCGGATATAATCCTTATTCCGGTACCAGGCAATCGTATGGCTTAAGGTTGTAAAACTTCTGTTCATCATGACCTGTTTTTAATACCTTCTTTTAGCCGGCATTCCCATGCCGGTTCATTCATAGCATTATATGGCAGGCTTAGAAAATTTGTGTCTGTTTGGCCGGAAGACAGTAAACTGTTATGGGATGATTAAGATAAACGCATGAAGGGGCCGTTGCAAAATAGTTTCATAGAATAAATTGAGCTATTTTGCAACAGCCCTTTGGTTGTCCTGTATGGATGATAAATCATTATTGACCGAATCGGTTTATGGTGTTATACTATTATAAACCGATTCGGTTTATAATAATGGTAAAGAGGTGGAGGATATGGATTTTATTGCAGCACTGATTTATATTACGGTTCAGATTGCTTTTATTCCCCTGATGGTTATCGGGCTGATTATGGTATCCATTAAACAGTTATATGTCAGTAAAAGATTAGGGGTTTCCGGTATGGCCATTGCACCCGTCGGCAACAGGTGGCTTATGGATGTCTTTGGCATAAGAAAAGACAGGGCTACGGTTAAGCTGTATCGTGCCCTTCCCAATGGCTGTGTATCCGGTTTATGGATGCTTTATTTTCCAAGTTATCTCCGTTACAAAATAAGCGGGAAAAATAAAGGTTATGTATCAATGAAAGAGGAGGGCAAAGAAGATCTGACCGGTATACCAATCAACAGGACAATTTATTTTGATGATTTTATTAATAAGTCAAAGAATAAGGCAGAACAATTCGTCGTCATGGGGGCCGGATATGACACAAGATGTTATGGGAACCTGAAAAGAAAGGGTCTGAGGTTTTTCGAGCTTGATCAGCCGGATACCCAGAGACTGAAGATAAAATGCTTAAAAAAGGCAGGCATTGATATTTCCCATGTTACTTTTGCAGAAGTAAATTTTTCAACGGATAAATGGTATGAAAAACTGGAAAATGCCGGCTACGATCCGGATAAAAAATCAATATTCCTGTGGGAAGGGGTAACCCTATACCTTACTGAGGAAGCGGTCAGAAAAACACTGGAGGAAATCAGGGAACATGCTGCTGCCGGCAGTGTAATCCTTGTTGACTTTTACGCCAAAAGGCTTCTTTCTTTAAAAGGTGTAAGTGCAACCAGGGAAGGGTTTCATTTTGCATTGGATTTCTTTGACGACAGGGAAAGGATTTTGGAAGAATTTATAAAAAGTGAAAACCTTAGTTTAGGCGGCTTTAAATTTATGGGGCAGAAAACAAAAAAAGGTGCTATAGGGGTTGTGGCCGAAGTTTTAATATAAATCAAAATTTCATTAACACAAACAGGATTTCAGCATTCATTCAGTTCTCGAAACGGATATAATAAAACAGACAAAGGAATCAGATAATGAGTATATCATAACTGACCCTTTGTCTGTTTTTTATCTCACAGGAAATTGTGGCCGGTTTCAGGGTCTAACTTCTGCCGGCTGGGCGGAAGACTTCCCAGTTCAATTAAATCATAGTAGTCATATAATTTCTGGACCCCGTTTTCCAGAATATAATAATGCTGTATGTATGGAAGCAGCAAAAGCAGGAACAAACCGGTTAGGAGATATAAGCCTGTGGTATTAAGAACGAAGGCGGATACAACGGATATGATGGACAGGATTGCAAAAAGAGCGGTAACAATGAGGTGGATCAGCCGCTCATGCTGGAAAAAGCCGATCTGTACCAACAGGCCGGATTTAAACTGCTCCAATTTTTCTTCCGATAAACCGGTTAATTCCGTGGTTTTAAAAGTTTCCATATATTGCAGATATCTTTTTAGTCGTTTTCCCATAAAAATTACCTCCATCTGAATGATTTACCGATATTACACCATAGGAACAAGCTCCTATGGAATGCGCCGCTTTGCGGCGTTGCTACGCACTCACAACGTTCGGTGCCGGTATAATGTCTGTCAACATTATACCATGTCCGCAAGCACCCATGGTATGCGCCGCTTTGCGGCGTTGATGCGAACTCACAACGTTCGGTGCCGGTATAATGTCTGTCGGCATTATACCATGTCCGCAAGCATCCATGGTATGCGCCGCTTTGCAGCGTTGATGCGAACTCACAACGTTCGGCGCTGATATAATGTCTGTTGACATTATATCATAAGTGGAAGTAAATGTAAAAGTAAGTACATTATACCAAGAAGACTACATCTCTTTTGTGTATTATGTAAGTTTCTGACATCAGACTAGCATTCGAAAGTTCAGGATGCTATAATTATTAGATGATATTATTGGAAATATCTTTAATAATATCATATTACAACGAAACGGGGTTTAAGCCGGTGGCAGCAAAATATGACGGGAAGTCAGAAAAAATAAAAAGACGGGGATTGCAGAAATTCATGGTATTAACTTCCATGCATTCCATGTTAATGCTTACCATAGTGATCGTTTTTATCGCATCCATAGGAATGTGGTATCTGGTACAGAATTATATTTCAAAAGTAAACCGTGAACTTTATGATATACAAAATGATTCGGCGGACCTCTACATTTCCGGTATTGAGGATAAATTGTCTAATTATATCACGGCCATGGGAGTTGTTTCCATGAGCAATGATTTGCGGGATAATATATTTAATGATAATGTCAGCCGTTCCGAAATGGTTATTCTTAGTAAGGAACTGGGGCAGAGAATCAATGAAATGACTTTTTTCCTCTATCAGTCCCAGGAGGTTATCGGACAGAGGCTTTATACCTACCTGCCGGCAGACGGTTATTATTTCTGGGATATTAATAAGGTGAAGGATAAATTATGGTTTCAGGAGCTGGCGGGACAGAGCCCCCAGTGGTGGTACAGCTATTCCTCCGTGACCCATACCAACCACCTGACTCTGGCCGGAATCATTAACAATTATAATTCGATTTCCGGTGCATGGGGACAAGGCTACTGCTGCCAGACCATAACCGTGGATACCGGCACTTTATTCAAGCCCTATGAAGGCTCCGAAACCATGGTTTATATGTTTGACAACAAAACCGGTAATATTATTTATGAATATTCTTCCCTTTTACAGGATAATGAAAAAGTTACATTACGGGACCAGATCAATAAGAAATATAAACATACCCCTGCCGGACAACAACTGGGGGAAAAAATTAATGTTACCAATGACCGGGGAAAATCCGAATATTATAACATATTAACCAGGAAGATCGATACCATTGATGTTACGGCAGTGGTTTTATTTAACCCGAAACATATGGAGAAGTCTGACGGGTTCGGAGCAATATATGGAACTGTGATTTTGCTTATCTGCATGATGCTTCTGCTGATTTTATCCAACTGGATCTATCAGAAAAGGCTGAATATCCTCATTGTCCGGATGGATAAATTTGATGAAAAGGATGTACAGCTTACGGAACCTATTGGAGGCAAAGACGAGCTTGCCCGGATCGAAAGACATCTTTACCGGATGCAAAAACGTATCCAGGTGCTGATCCAGGAGGAATACACAGCCAAGATGCAGGTGATGACTGCACATCAGCAGGCATTGATAGCCTGTATCAATCCCCATTTTCTTTATAATACGTTGAATACCATATCGGCAATGGCATGTGTGGAAGGGGCGGAAAGCATCAGCGAAATGATCTCTGCGCTTTCCTCCATGTTCCGCTACTCTTC
This sequence comes from Bacillota bacterium, assembly GCA_023391695.1. Taxonomy (GTDB): domain Bacteria; phylum Bacillota; class Clostridia; order Lachnospirales; family Lachnospiraceae; genus Anaerocolumna. The sequence goes on along the minus strand of JAEWAK010000007.1, from coordinate 241,863 downwards.
GGATGTATCCAGGCAGAACGTAACTCTTAAGGATGAACTGGGAAATATTTCGGATTATCTGTACATTCAGAGTATCCGTTACCAGAATGCATTTAATTACAGTGTGGATATTGAGGAAACACTTTATGATTACCAGGTTCCCAAACTTATACTTCAGCCATTGATAGAAAATGCTTTTAAGCACGGATTTAAAAACCGCATGACAGAAAGGGACGGTGACAGACAGATTCATGTATCGGCAGTAAAGCTGGATGAGGATCTCATTATTTCCATACGGGATAACGGAAAGGGAATTTCAGAAGAAAGGCTTTCCGCCATAAGGGAACAGATTGAAGAATCGGAATCCAGAATGACGGCTGCAGTGTGGAATAACGGAAGTATCGGTCTTTTAAATGTACATCACCGTATCCGTCTTCAGTATGGAACGGATTATGGCCTGCAGCTGTTAAGTGGGGAAGAAGGAAAGGGGGCATGTGTATCCGTACGGATGCCCTGTATTAAGGGATAATCAGAATTTGGAGGATAAGAGTGTGCTTAGTATATTAATAGCGGATGACGAAAAACTGGCCCGGGAGGACATTTTATATAAGGTCAGCCGGAGCGGGTTCTATTTTAAATGGGTAATAGAGGCTTCTTCGGCGGAGGAGGCACTTGACATGATTAGCGAACATAAACCGGATATACTTCTCACGGATATTATGATGGGAGAAATGAGCGGGATCGACTTAGTAAGGACGGCACGAAGCACCTCACCGGAGATTGTTTCCATTTTGATTTCGGGATACCCGGAATTTTCCTTTGCAAAAGAAGCCATTGCACTGGATGTGGTGGAATATCTTCTAAAGCCGGTACGGCAGGAGGAATTGACGGCGGCTTTGTCAAAAGCGGTGGCTAGAGGGATGAACCACAGAAATTTATTTCAGATTCCCATAAACTATAATAAACCGGTTGACGAGCAGTTGGATGAGAGACAGAAAGAGCGGCTGTTCGCATTTTTAAACGGTATGGAAGCAAAGCCGGACTTTCCGGTGTCCGATCTGTTTCCGGACAATGCAAAATATTTTCAGATAGGTGCATTCCGCTTATCCGGTAACCGGCTAGAAGAGCGAGAAAAAATAAGCGGCAGGTCCTATTATGACCGGCTGCGTCTGCTTGTCCAGGATATTATCCAAAAAATCTGCGGCTCCTGGTTCCTTTGCTTTAATAATTTTGCCCAGGAACAGCAAATTACAGTAATTGGAGCTACCCCGGAAACCAAATACCGGAAAGCGGAAGACATTCTGAAAAAAAATTTTGAAGATATATATTGCCAAGTTAGCATGAAAGTATGCATGCAGATGGATGCCAAGCTCCACGTGGGAGTATCCCGGACAGCGGAATCCGTCTCCGGCGTAATGCTGACTCAGGCCAGACAGGCCCTGGATCTGCGCCTGTCTTTAGAGTGCGGTCCGAGAGGAAGGATATTTTACTGGGGAGAATGGGAGAAACTTGCTGCGGTCAATCTGCCGGAAGAAGATTTTAAGTTGTACCAGTCCCTGTTATCGGCAGGGGATTTAAAGCAGACCCTCGTCACCGTAAGGAGGATATTTTCTTCCGAGACGCCCGGGACACTGCATATCCGTATGCTTTATGTAGAGTTAATCTGTATCCTGGCCCGTACCTGTGTAAAAAAAGTGGGAGGCAGCGTGGTTTCCATGCTCGGACCCGAGTGTCTCTCCGGTGCTGTCATTGACCAGTTTACGGGCAGAGAGGAATTGATCGAAAGCCTCTGCAGAACCATAACCACAGCCCTCAGCCAATGGATGGCGGTAACGACGGATGCCAGATCGGTATTGCTGGTAGTTAAAAGTTATGTGGAAAATAATTTTACCAACAGTGAATTATGCACTAATTTTTTATCCAAGCAGTTCTGTATTTCCTTAGGATATCTTTCGGCCTCATATAAAAAAGAATTTGGTGTAACCATTTCAAAGCAGATTATTAACCTTAGAATGGATTACTCGAAGAAGCTTTTAAAGGAAACAAAGCTGAACATTCTTGACATATCGGAAAACTGCGGATTTAATAATTTAAGTTATTTCATGCGTACTTTTAAAAAACATACCGGATGCACTCCAAATGAGTTTCGTGAAAACGACGAATGAATTTTAACAAATGTTAAAAAAAATAGCAAAAAAGCCCTTAAATGATATAACATTTGAGGGCTTTTTGTATATTATCACAATTAAAATTAAAATAGTGCATAGAAAATCAAAAAAAAGTTGATATTCGCAAAAACTTAAGCGTAGTAAACTTAATACAGTTAAGGAATAAAATCAAGTTTTTAATGTTTTACTGTAAGAAAGGAGAGTAAATCTTGTGAAAAATACCATGACAGTTACGACAGCCAGGCCGCCCGGATTTCAGAAATTGTGGTTACAGATAAAAAGGCACAAAATAATATATCTGTTTATCTTACCATGTGTAATCTGGCTGTTGGTATTCAGCTATTATCCTATGTATGGGGCGCTTTTGGCTTTTAAGTCTTATAATTATAATCTGGGAATTTTAGGTAGTCCCTGGGTGGGCTTTAAAAACTTCGAGGAATTTATGAAATCGCCAGATTTCTGGATTGTTATGAAGAATACCATTATCATCAGCGGACTAAAAATTATTTTCGGTTTTCCTGCGCCGATTATACTTGCCTTATTATTAAATGAAGTCAGGTCAAAAAAGTTCAAGAGAGTAGTACAGACCATGAGTTATCTTCCTAATTTCGTATCCTGGGTAGTTGTAGTCAGTCTCATGACCGTTATTTTTACTCCGTATGGGGGTATCGTAAATAATCTCAGACAACACATGGGACTTGATACTACTTTCTTCATGGGAGAGAAAGCTTATTTCTATCCGATGGTAATTCTTTCGGATATCTGGAAAAATGCCGGATGGGGATCCATTATCTATCTGTCGGCACTTTCCGGTGTAAGCCAGGAACTCTATGAGGCAGCCACCGTTGACGGGGCAGGACATTTAAAATGTACCTGGCATATTACCCTCCCTTCCATAAAAGGAACAATTGGCATCATGCTTATTTTTGCCGTAGGAGGTATTTTAAATGCTGGGTTTGACCAGATTTTGTTACTGCAGCAGCCGGCCAATAACCAGATTTCGGAAATTTTGGATACCTTTGTTTTAAAGACAGGTTTGAATTACGGGAGGTTTGAATACGCGACAGCAATCGGTCTGTTTAAATCAGTTTTTGCATTTGCTCTGATGGCCCTTACCAATTCCATATCCAAAAAGTTCATGGACGTAGGTATATGGTAACGATAAGATGCAGATAGTGTGAATAGTCCCGCTAAGAACATGCGGGCCATTGGAAGAATAGCAAAAGCGGCTATTCTTCACGGTTTATGCCCAAAAGGCATGGGCGTTAGTGTGAGTTTACTTTTACAAAAATTGAGCTGCTGCGACAGCATGGAGGTAATTAGCATGAAAATTAAAGAATCACGATCGCGGAAAGTATTTGTAGCATTTAATTACACATTTTTAGCTTTGTTTGGATTTATTACGCTATATCCGTTCTGGTATGTACTGGTTGCATCATTAAATACAGGAAGGGATTTTTCCAGAGGAGGTGTTTATTTCTGGCCCAGAGAATTTACTTTGGAAAATTTTACCCATGCCTTTAAAGACTCCCGTATATTTGATTCCTTAACCATTTCGGTGTCCAGGACTCTGATTGGTGTACTGATCGGACTATTTTTTACAGCTCTGCTTGCCTATGGATTAAGCATTAAAACCCTTCCGGGAAAAACATTCTTTACCTTTTTCTTTTACTTCACGACCATATTCGGCGGCGGTATGATTCCTTACTATATGCTGCTGCGTGATCTGGGGCTGACAAAAAGTTTTATGCTTTATGTAGTGCCTGTGGTTTACAACTTTTTTAATTTTCTGCTGCTTAGAACCTATTTTGATACGATTCCCTATGAGATGAGGGAATCCGCCCAGATAGACGGTGCGGGAGAAACCAGGATATTGTTTGGGATTTATGTCCCGCTGGCAAAGCCGGTTTTGGCTACACTGGCATTATTTATCGGCGTCGGTCACTGGAATGATTGGTTTACCGGTGCTTATTACCAGAGCAGGACGGCTTTGTACCCTGCCGCTACCCTGCTGCAAAGGCTTTTAAGTGAAGCATCCACCGCGTCTACTATTAAGGTTGGTCAGGAAACAAGTCTTAACACCATGACCAGTTATACAAGTCAGTCCCTGCAGATGGCTTTTGTAATGATACTTACCATGCCAATTGTAATCGTATATCCGTTCTTACAGAAATATTACGTAAAAGGTGTCATGATAGGTTCCGTAAAAGGTTAACTGGTATGTACAGCATGAAAAGTCCATGCTGATAAATATCATACAAAATAATTGAAAGAGGAGTGTGTTATATGAAAAAAAGATTGCTTGGCATCCTAATGGTAATGGTGATGACGTTGTCCCTGCTTTCAAGCTGCGGCAAGCCGGGGAGTGAAACGAAAGACGCAAAACCTGCCGGTTCACAGGGAGCCGGTACAAGTACTGATGGTACCACAGGAGACACAGCTCAGACAGGCCCGCAGAAATTCGATGATGTGAAATTAAAAATGCTAATATGCTGGAATGGTGGATTTAAAACGGCATCGGATCAATACACCAATGAAGTGGCGGAAAAAATCAGGGAAAAAACCGGTGTTACCATTGAATTCGAAGGCATTATGATGAGTGAAGTGGAAAAGCTGAATCTCTTATTTGCATCCGGCGATATGCCAGATATAATTAACGCACCTTACTGGGGCGGGGATACCGGAGAAACGCAGGTTATTAAAAAGGCTGCGGCGGAAGGAAGACTGCTTCCCCTGGAAGATTTGCTTCCGAAATATTCTAATTTAAAGGATGCTTACCAAGTCGGCGTCTCTCAGTCTTTCCTGGAAAATGATCTTGAGGATCCCGATTTCAAAGGCCACCGTTACATCCTTCCTCAGGGAGTACCCGGAAGTGACGTCGATGTGACCAACTGGACATACGGTGTGTTCGTTCGCGGCGATGTCCCGAAGGCTCTGAATATCGACCCGAAAACCATCAAAACCTCAGACCAGCTATATGATTTCATGGTTAAGGCAAGGGATTACGGCTTTAAGGATGTTAACGGTAATGACTGCATAGTTGCAACAACTTATCACAATGGCTGGGATTACGGGCAGTACGCTCAGAATTTCAATAATAAGCAGTTTACCGATTATGTAAAGACGGCTGACGGGTCTATAACGTACTCTTGTCTTACTGACCAGTGGGTCAACAGAAATCTTTTTATCTGGAAACTTGTCAACAACAATCTCCTCGATAAAGAATGCTTCAAGCAAAGCGATTCTCAGGCAGATGAAAAAGTAGGCAACGGAACGGCTTTATTTGCGGCTGCGCAGTATGGTCCTGTCATCAAATCGACCAAGCTGACCGGACTGTACAATTCTCATCCGGATATGCGCTATATCTCTGTCGGCCCTCTCAATTACAGCGACGGTTCGCCTTCCAAGCAGCTGGAGCTAAATGGAGCAAACGGCTGTGGGGTTAATATTTTTCCGACAACCTGCTCAAACATTGATGCCGCTCTCACTTATTTCAACTATGTAAATAGTGAGGAAGGCGCCCGTCTCTGCCAGTACGGTATCGAAGGGGAAACTTATACGATGAACGACAAGAACCAGCCCCGGCTGAACCAGGACATTTTAAAGAGAAAACAGTCGGGTGACACTACCGTGGATGACGAACTCCGCAACAAAGGGATCAATTATATCTATGGAAGATTATCTCAGATCAATAAAAGTGTTACCTGGTTTGGCGAGGGAAATCCGGGAGATGCCGATGCAGCGTCACCGGAATCCGTTGCATATGCAAAGGAAAGGCCGGTGGAACGCATGGAGGGTTATTTGATTACGGGACTTGTCAACAAATTCAAAGACTACGATGCTGTAAAACAGTTCGCTTTTGAAGGTACAACAAAGGACGATTATATGCAGCGGGCATTCTTTGCTAAGTCGGAAGACGAAGCAAAATCAATTTTGAAAGATTATCAGGATTACTTAATGACACAGGAAAACGGAGTCTTTAAGGATTACTTAAGTTTTGTAAATGAAGTAGCAAAATCCAGAGATGATATATTGTATTGATACTTATTCCCGCCGGTATCCATTTTGACTAAAAACCGGGTAAGGGATGCTATCTGGTAAGGGCATCCCCTTCATTCCGAACCGTTATTGGCGAAAGGTGTCATGATAGGTTCCATAAAAGGGTAATTGGTATGTACAGCATGATATGCCATGCTGATAATATTCATACAAAAAAATCAAAAGGAGTGTGTTATATGAAAAAAAGATTACTTGGTATCCTAATGGTATTGGTGATGACGCTGTCCCTTTTTTCAGGCTGTGGCAAGTCGGGAAGCGATACAAAGGACGCAAAACCCGCCGATTCGCAGGGAACCGGTATAAGTACCGAAGGCACCACAGACAATACCGCCGGTGATACAGCTCAGGCAGGTCCGAAGAAATACGATGATGTAAAGTTAAAAATGCTTATATGCTGGAATGGCGGATTTAAAACGGCATCGGATCAGTACAACAACGAAGTAGCAAAAAAAATCAGGGAAAAAACCGGCGTTACCGTTGAATTCGAAGGCATTATGATGAGCGAAGTAGAAAAGCTGAATCTCTTATTTGCATCCGGTGATATGCCCGATATGATTAACGCGCCTTATTGGGGAGGTAATGGTGGTGAAACCGCGGTGATCAAAAAGGCTGCAACAGAAGGAAGACTTCTTCCGATCGAAGATCTGCTGCCCAATTATCCGAATCTGGCCAACGCTTATGACATAGGTGTAGTATCCCAGTCCTATCTGGAAAATGATCTGGATTATAAAGGCTTTAATGGTCACCGTTATATTCTGCCTCAGGAAACACCCGGAGATGATGCGGACGTGACGAACTGGGCATACGGCGTATTTGTACGTGGTGATGTACCAAAAGCATTAGGTATCGATCCTGCTTCCATAAAAACTGCCGATGATCTGTATAATTTTATGGAAAAAGCAAAGGAATATGGATTTAAAGATGTAAACGGAAATGACACAATCGTTGCAACTACCTATCATAACGGCTGGGATTATTCCGGATATGGCATTAAGTATTCGGAAAAGAAATTCAGTAACTACAGAAAACAGGCAGACGGCACTTATACTTATCTTGCGCTGACGGATGAGTGGATGAACAAAAATCTTTTTATCTGGAAATTGGTTAACAAAGGTCTGCTGGATGTGGAATGCTTTAAGCAGACAGATACCCAGGCGGATGAAAAGGTCGGAAACGGAACCGCATTATTTGCTTCCGCTCAATTTGGCAGTGTTATTAATTCTACAAAGCTTACCGGCTTGTACAGTGCCCATCCGGAGATGCGTTATATTCCGGTCGGACCTATGACTTATAAAGACGGCCAGCCATTGGTACAGCTTGAACAGAACGGCCGTGCAGGATCTCCGGCAATTATCTTCCCTAGTTCCTGCTCAAATATCGAAGCTGCACTTACTTATCTTGATTATGTTAACAGTGAAGAAGGTGCTCGTCTCTGCCAGTACGGTATTGAAGGAGACACTTATGCCATGAACAGTGACGGACAGCCCCGTCTGAACAGTGAAATACTTGCCAGAAAGGCAGCCGGTGATTCTTCTGTCGATGATGAACTTCGTGAAAAAGGTATCGGTTATATCTTAGGCCGTACACTTCAGGCAAACAAGACTTTTACCTGGTGGGGCGAAATGGCTGCCGGAGATGCAGATGCAGCTCCTCCGGAAATGACAGAATATAAACAGGCACGTCCGGTTGAACGCGTAAACGGTTATCCGTTAGAAGGACTTGTAATCAACTATGAGAATTACGATAAGGTAAAGAAGTTTGCATTTGAAGGAACTACCATGGAAGATTATCAGCAGCGTGCTTTCTTCGCCGATACCGAAGAGGCAGCAAGATCAATACTGAAAGAATATCAGGATTACTTAATGACACAGGAAAACGGAATCTTTAAGGATTACTTAAGTTATGTAAATGAAGTAGCAAAATCCAGAGATGATATATTGGATTAAAACGATATAAATAAAAGAGGTTGATTTTAAATTTACCTGATGTTAAATGTGGGTTATGATTTGGAAATTTGTATTGGATTGTGCGGATAACATCCTGCTGTTATGAAAAAAATATGTTACCTCCTTAGTTAAAAAAAGCAGGAGTCCGCACATCTGATATACTTACCGGAAATTATAGTCCGCATTTTAAACGATTAAAGGATTGAATCTGCAAACAGGTAAAGGCTGAACCGCAGTGCGGGGGGGCCGATGCATGCTATTATATTTGCTTAGAAAGTTTTCAGCTGAGCCAATAAAGTAGGGTAGCCTTTTATCATAAATTTAAGTTGAAAATAAATGTAAAATAGAGTATAGTTCAAATTAGTTAGACAAAGCTAACTGTTTGAGCTATAAATTTTTATGCAAATTACCGGGCAGGTATTTTGAGATATCAGGAAAGGAATAAAGCAGGTCATGGATGCAGGAAAGCTGGAGAAAGATACATTTATTGATATTTCACAATTTGGACTGAAAACAACCCAAAAAAGCGGGGATACCGTGCTTTATGAGCTGGATGACCAGGATGGATACGGGAAAATGCTGGTATGCAGACTTTTTCCGGGTGTAGACATTTACTACAATGACTACAACACAACCTATGAATTTGCAGGAAAGTTTGAGCTGGATAAATATTTTGAGCTAAGCTACAGCCAGGAAGGGACCTATGAATTCGAACTTAAGGACAACCGCTGTATTTATATCGGGGAAGGGGAATTCATGGCCTTCCATAATATATTTGAATCCCTGCGGTCCAGATTTCCCCAGAGGGTTTTTAAAGGCTTCGGGATTATTTTTGATATTAAAACGGTAAATGATTTATTGCAAGACTATTTTAAGGAATTATCCATAGATCTAAGCCGGATTATAGAAAACCTGTGTACGGAAAGTAACATATTTGTAATAAAAGGGAATCCTGAAATCCAGGCCATACTGGAAAAAATATATTTTGCAGACCCTTACCGGCAATTGGCATATGTAAAAATAAAAGTCCTGGAACTGCTTTATTTACTGAACAGCGGAATTACCGCCGGCATGAAATATAAATGCCGGTATTATGAAAAAAGTACGGTGCTTAAGGTAAAGCAGGCAAAAGATCACTTAACGGAAGATTTGTCAAGGCATATTACCATCGAACAGCTTTCAAAGGAACATAATATTACAAAAACCATGTTAAAAACCTGCTTTAAGGATATCTTCGGATTGCCGCCCTATGAATACCTGAAAAAAGCCAGGATGAATCAGGCGGCCTTTTTGATAAAGCAGGGGAAATATTCAATCAGCGAAGTAGGGGGACTGGTAGGCTATCAGAATGCCAGTAAGTTTTCCGGCGCATTTAAAGATGTTATGGGCATGACGCCCAGTGAGTATGGAAAACGGTTTTGATAATATTTATTGGTAAGTGCCCTGTTCTGGCAAACGGCCGGCCATATGGAGCGTTACCGGCTATATGGAGTAGAAAAAATAGCTCGGGAATGTTAGACTTTTATTAAGTTAGCGTTTGCTAACTTAATATTTTTTTGCGATTAATACGTGCGCTAAAGCGCACAGATGGGAGTTTTTATGAAAAAAGATAAGACAAATACTGCAAAGCCAAAAAGCGGCATGGGAAGGCTTATGGAACTTGCCGCTACGAAAAAGCCCCTCATGATAAGTTCTGTTATCTTATCGGCCCTGGCTTCCGTAGCCTCCTTTATCCCATACATCGCCATATATTTTATTGTACGGGAAATCATGGGGGCTTATCCTGATTTTCATGGGCTGGATGTAAAAAAGACGATCGGGTATGGCTGGATCGCCTTTGGCGGGATCCTTGGGAATATTTTATTATATTTTGCCGCACTGGTGTGTTCCCATCTGGCGGCCTTTGGTACCCTGTATGATTTGAAGGTGAATTTTGCGGCCCATATAGCCAGGCTGCCCTTGGGATTTCATCTAACGGCAGGAAGCGGCAAGGTGCGTAAAATCATGGATGAGAATATAGAGAAGGTGGAAGGATTTATTGCCCACCAGCTTCCGGACATTGTTGCCGCTTTCGTGGCGCCGGTTGTAATGACGGTCATTCTGGTAAGCTTTGACTGGCGGTTCGGCCTGGCGGCCTTAGCCGGTATCATTGCCGCCTTCTTCGTGGAATTTAAGGCTTATGGCAATGCCAGTGCAAAAACCATGATGGATAAATACCAGACGACTTTGGAAGAGATGAATAATGCCTCTGTGGAATATATAAGGGGAATTACGGTGGTGAAAGCTTTTAAGCAGACGGTTTATTCCTTCAGGAGACTGCACGAAACCATTAAAAGCTATACCGGTTTTGTAATACCCTATACCTTAAGCTGGGAAAATTATATGTCGGGTTTTACTACAATTGTAAATAATATTTATTTATTTTTAATACCGGCCGGAATCCTGATCGGAACCAGGACCTCCGATTATAAGAATTTTGCGGTTACTTTTATTTTTTACCTGCTTTTTGTCCCTTCCATATCTTCCATCATGCTCAAAATCATGTATGTTTCCACCAACAGCATGCAGATTATAAGCGGTGTGGAAAGAATGGATTCTATCTTAAACAAGACACCTTTGGCAGAAACAACGGAACCGAAAACCTGTACAAACTGTGGTATTGAATTTAAGAACGTATCTTTTTCCTATGATGAAGACAGTGAAACCCAGGCTTTAACCGATGTCTCCTTTACTGCGGAACAGGGAAAAATAACGGCAATCGTAGGGCCTTCCGGAGGAGGAAAAAGTACCATTGCCCATCTGATCCCCCGGTTCTTTGATATAACGAAAGGCAGTATCCGTATCGGCGGTGTAGATATCCGTGATATGAAGCTTGATTATCTGATGGATAAAGTCAGTTTTGTATTCCAGGATGTTTATTTATTTAAGCAGAGCATAATGGATAATATTCGGATCGGAAACCAGAATGCCACCGACGAACAGGTCATTGCTGCCGCAAAGGCAGCCCGGTGCCATGAGTTTATTGAAAAACTTCCCCAAAAGTATAATACGGTGATCGGTTCCAAGGGAATCCACCTTTCCGGAGGGGAACAGCAGCGTATCGTGATTGCAAGAGCCATCGTAAAGGATGCACCGATTATTGTCCTGGATGAAGCCACGGCCTTTGCTGATCCGGAGAATGAATACCTGATCCAGAAAGCCTTTGAGAAACTGATGCAAAACAAAACAGTCATCATAATTGCACACCGGCTGTCTACCATCCGGAGTGCCGGGAAGATCGTGGTAATGGAAAAAGGACGCCTCATTGAACAGGGAAAACATGAAGAATTAATTAATACAAAGGGCAGGTATTATGAGATGTGGAATATGTATACCAGATCCCTTGACTGGAAAATACATGGTAAAAAGGAGGCAAAGATTCATGTTTAGGTTAAAAGAGCTGCTGATGCTGACGGAGAAGGGCTATAGGGATTTAAAGAAAGCAATTTTTGCGTGTACGGTTACCAACCTGTCTTTAATGCTGCCTTTTGGCATTACGATCCAGATATTTACCGAGTTGCTGAAACCCTTTATGGGAAAAGAAATATCCTGGTCTAAGCTGTGGATTTATTTCGGTGCGGGAATTGTTGCGGCATTATTCGTTTTCCTGGCCAATAAAAATGATTATAAAAAAACCTATGTAACCTCTTATAAAGAAGCGGAGGCTACCAGAATCCGGATTGCGGAACAGATCAGAAAGCTGCCCATGAGCTTTTTTAATTCGAAGGATTTAACGGAACTTACGACCAATATGATGGGGGACTGTGCAACTACGGAACACGTATTGAGCCATGTAATACCGCAGCTTTGCGCCAACGGGATCTCTATGGTAATTATATGTATTATGCTTGCATTTTTTGAATGGAGGCTGGCTCTTACGGTTTTCTGCACGGTTCCCATTGCATTACTGGTGATCCTGGGAAGCAGGAAAATTCAAGGTCGGTTAAGCGAAAGCCAGATACAGGCAAAACTGAAAGCCTCGGACCAGATACAGGAGTATTTTGAAGGAATTAAGGTGATTAAAGCCTGCGGACTGGAAGGGGATAAGTCCGTTGCCCTTGATAACGCTCTCCGCCTTATGAAGCGGATGGCAATCCGTATGGAATTTGGGACCGGTATCTTTGTTACGGGAGCGCAGATTATTGTTCAGGCAGGGGTGGGACTTACCGTTTTTGCGGGAACTTATCTGCTGACGGGTGGACAAATAGAATTAATTCCGTTACTGATGTTCTTTCTGATCGTAGTCAGGATCTACGGTCCCATACTGGTGGAACTGACCCTGCTGCCGGAACTGATGTACCTGCAGCTGTCCACAAAACGGATGAGGACTCTGATGTCCACGTCCGTAATGGAAGGGGATACGGACAGGAGTATAAAAAACTTTAATATTGAATTTGACAGGGTGTCTTTTCGCTATAATGATGTGGATTCCCTGGATAATTCCGTTATAAAGAATCTTTCGGTTAAAATCCCGTCAGGGAGTATTACAGCCCTGGTGGGCCCTTCCGGCTGCGGCAAGAGCACCCTTTCAAAATTAATTGCAAGGTTCTGGGATGTGAATGGCGGTACCATTAAAATCGGCGGAATTGACATCAAAACTTTGGATCCGGAGCATTTAATGAGCTATATGTCTTTTGTCTTTCAGGATGTGGTGCTATTTCACGATACGATTTATAATAACATACGTATCGGCAATATGAATGCAACCAGGGAACAGGTTATGGAAGCAGCCAGGGCAGCCCGTTGTGATGAATTTGTAAAGAACCTGCCGGAAGGTTATGAGACCATGCTGGGAGAAAACGGCAGCACCATATCCGGCGGGGAAAGGCAGAGGATTTCCATAGCCAGGGCACTGCTTAAAAATGCACCCATTGTATTACTGGATGAAGCCACCGCATCCCTGGACCCGGAAAATGAAGTGCTGATCCAGCAGGCAATCTCTGAGCTGATTGCCGGTAAAACCGTTATAGTCATAGCCCACAGGCTGCGGACTGTGGTCGGGGCGGATAAAATTATAGTCCTGGATAACGGAGAACTTGTAGAAGAAGGAACCCATGATACCCTGCTTGCCGGAAAAGGCCTTTATGAAAAACTTTACCGTATCCAGCAGGAGAGTCTGGGATGGAGTGTATGATTTTCCGGTATTATAATAAAATTAAAGCTTAAGTTAACAATATCCAACATTGGCTATAAAATATACTCAATGTTGGATAATATATTTTAACCTATCAAGGAAATTTCCCGTCCAGTGTACCGGCAAGCCGTTAGTCCAAGCGCCAACGAGTCAGCACACTAGGCGGCAGAAGTTAGACTTAACTTGAACAGCCGTTTTGACCGGTTAAGGAGACTGCTATGATACGAGGATTTATTTTATACTATATTAATATTAAGCCTACCCACGGCTACGAGATACAAAAATTCCTTCAGATATCCGGAACGGAGCAATGGACTAAGATCCAATCGGGATCCATCTATTATGCCCTCGCTAAGCTCGAGAAAGAGAAGCATATCAAGGTATTAAGAGAAGAAAGAACCGGTTCGAGGGTACGGAAAATCTATGAAATAACCCCAAGCGGCAGGAGCGAGCTGCATAAGGAGATGGCAGAAGCGCTTAACAAACCTTTATGGCAGGTTTCAACCATGAAATTTATAACCGGTCCCATGCTCAGCACTTTATCAAAAGAAGAGTGTGTTACCATACTGAACCGGCACATCAGTGACTTAAAGGAACAGGAAAGCTTCTGGATAAAATGGAGGGATATAAAGATAGGAGATCAGACGGATGAATTAAACCGTTTAAGTTTTGAAATTACCATAGATAGTATAAAAGGGCAGATTACCTGGCACCAGGAACTTTTAAAGAACCTGGAGCAATATATTAAATTCAGTGAGCAGTCGGCTCTTATGATTAACAGCTTTGATTTTGACCGCATCGAAGCAGAACAGGCGGATTCGGAGGCTGATGAAAAGATAAAATATATTAATCGTATTAAAGATGCGATTTTAAAAGATCCGGACAATGCGTTAATTAACCTGGATAAGATTATTGAAGAATTATCCGGACAGAAAAAATAGTTGTACCCATGGGTACAACTTATTTAAAAGCTATATATCCAACATTGGATATACTATGTTTAGTATACAATTTAAAATTAACGTTCAGTAACTTTTACTTCTCTTATCTGTGGTTTTAATAAAAGCGACATGAATGCGAATATTACTGCGTCAAGTATTGCGGTAATCTTCTCTCTCCTCAGCGGAACTTTTGTGGCAGTGGGGAATATGCCTAAATTTTTTCAGGTTATCAGCGTCTTCAGTCCAATAAGGTGGATCATTGAATTTATCCGGTGGATTTAAAGGTTTGCAATTCTGTTCGGAACAGTTTTTTCATGTATTTGTACCGGGATAAAATAATTTCACTGGAAAGTTTCGTTAAAATGCGTTATGATAAATAATATCAATAAGAGAACGGATCGAAAGATTGCAGAAGCTTGCGATCCGGGAGTTTGTACCCATGATTCTTAAAACTGAATATTGCGTGAGACACAATAATACAAACTTAAAATGTGTAAAAACATGCCGCAGTGCGGCGGATTGAGAGGTAAATATGTACGAATCAGGTGAAAATTATCTGGAAACGATCCTTATTCTGAACAAACGCAATGGTTCCGTCAGATCCATTGATATAGCCAGGGAACTGGAATTCAGCAAACCCAGCGTAAGCCGGGCGGTAGGAATTTTAAAAGAGGATGGTTTGATTATAATAGATGACAATGGCTATATTGAACTAACGGAAGAAGGGAAAAAGAAAGCGGAAAGCGTGTATGACAGACATCAGCAGTTAACCGTATTTCTAATGGAAACGGCAGGTGTGTCCCACGAGAGAGCGGAAGAAGATGCCTGCAGGATCGAGCACATTATCAGCGAAGAAACCTATCAGGGAATAAAGAAGTTTCTTAAGGCTGCAAGGGAGAGTGCCGGTTCCGATAAAGGAATTCGGTCCTGATATATGTTTTTTTCGTTTAATTTAGTCTCCATTTAGCTTTACATTACAGTTTCGATATACTATAATAAAATTAGAAATTGGTTACTAGTGCAATATATTTATATGCCGGATCATACAGTTAAGTCAGGGGATACCATTATTTTTTAAGGAACATGAAGAAACGCAGGAAGCAAAACACAAAATATATTTTTGTAAATTAACAAATGCTTTGCAAATCGATTATAATGTTGAAAGGATGGGATTCTATGAAACTAATATACGTAATAGTACGCAACGTTGACAGTAGTCGGGTAATGGAAGGTTTAAATAAACAAGGATTTTACGTTACAAAGCTTGCATCTACCGGAGGATTTTTAAGGGAAGGCAATACTACTTTAATGATCGGTACGGAAGAAGAGAAAGTGGAAGAAGTCATCAATGTAGTAAAAAAGGAATGCGGACCGAGACAGCAGATTATTTCGAATCCCGTCGGACCCGCTGAGTATACTTCCATGCAGGTATTGGTCAATGTAGGCGGAGCTACCATATTTGTAATGGATGTGGACCGCTTTGAAAAAATATGACCTGACAGTGTAATATTTTAAGTAAATTCGGACATATTTTATGATGGAGCTTTTTTACTTATAAAATAGGGCCTTGATATTGGAAAGACAATGCAGTCTTAAGATATCAGGGCCTTTTTATTTGTAGCAAATAGGTGAGAGTATTGGCAGCTTAACCTCTATAACAAGCACATGTTTGTCTCCTTTCAGAACACGTATTGTACAAGAAGCATGTAGAGGATTGTTCCGCCCGCAATGGAAAGCAGCATCTGCCTTTTCCATATATGGAGCATGATGATTACTGCGACGGAAATCACCTCAGGTATGCCGTGTGCTCCGTCAAGTATGCTCACATCCTTAAAGCAATAAATGACCAGGAGCCCTAACGCTGCGGACGGCAGCATCTTCCCGAGATACTGTATGTATTTTGGCGTAGGTTTATCTGCCGGAAATATGAGGAATGGCAGAAATCGGGTTGCAACCGTGCCCAAGATCACCATGCCGATTGTAATGAGCTGCTGTATCAAAGTCATGGTCATACGCAGGCCTCTGCTTTCTCCAGCGGTTTTTTCAGAACTGTAAGGCAGGTAAGTATAATGAGCATGGCCGGAATAATAAAGTTCTTGCCTCCGAACAGAATGAGGCATAACAATGAGATTCCCAATCCGAATAAAGCGCTGTGATGCGTCTTTTCTTTCAGCCATTGCTCCAAAAAAATCACTACGAACAGCGCGGTCATGACAAACTCAAGACCTTCCGTATTGAATTGCACCAGGGAACCCAGGATACCTCCGATCGTTGCGCCGCATACCCAATAAGAATGATTGAGCAGCGTGATAAAGAACATAAACCATCCCTTGTCCACGTCCGCAGGAATATCCGCAGTGCAGTTAATAGAAAAAGATTCGTCGCACATACCGAAAATCAGATAATATTTTTTATGGCCGGTTCCCTTGTACTTATCCAGCATGGAAATCCCATAAAATAAATGCCTGGCATTTACCATCAGGGTAAGGGCAAACGCGCGAAGGGGATCAAATGCGCCAAGCAGCAGATTTACGGCAACAAATTCCATGGAGCCTGCAAAGATGGTTGCGCTCATTACGATGGGGTAAGCGGCGCTAAATCCCGATGTATTCATATAAATACCATATGCAATCCCTAAAAATAAGAACCCCGCAAATATTGGAACAGTATTAGGAAAGGCCGTACGAAAAGCCTTTGTTATTATGTTTTTCTTTGACATCTTATTAAACCTCCTGTTCTTTACATTCTATCATTGTAAATCCATACATTCAACGATATAATTGTATGTATTACAATTATATCGGAGGTGTTAACATGCCCATAAACTCTTTTACCGACTATCCGATGTCCTGGAAACCCGACAGGCAATCCTTACAACGACCGGTGTATCTGGCTTTGGCTTCCTTGCTTGAACATGATATTGCAAACGGCTTGCTGGCGCCGGGAACAAGGCTTCCGCCGCAGAGGGAACTGGCTGATTATCTGGATATCAATTTTACAACTATCACACGGGCTTACAAATTGTGTGAACGAAAAGGGCTGATCTACGCTGTAACCGGAAGCGGCACATTTGTCTCTCCTAACGCGGCGCGCTCCATCACGATTTCGTTGGATAATACGCCCCGTGGGTATATTGAGCTTGGCTTTGGTGCATCCTTCGAGGAATGCAATCACATGGTAGCGGATACTGCGAAAAAAGTGATGGAAAAGAGATATCTGGAACAGTTTTTCAAATACGACGATCCCACAGGCATGCCGCATCAAAAAATGGCGGGCCTGAATTGGATGCAGTCATTCGGCATCCATGCAAAGCCGGATAATATGGCGATTGTATCCGGTGCTCAGAATGCCCTGGCCGTTACCTTGTTTGGCTTATTCGAGCCCGGAAACCGAATAGCCGTTGACCGTTATACCTATTCCAATTTTATTGAACTGGCCAAAACACTCCATATCCAGTTGGTTCCGATTGCCGGGGATCATCACGGTATGCTGCCGGGCGAGCTTGAAAACCAGTGCCGTCTGACCGATATGCAGGGCATCTTTTTGATGCCTTCCTGCTGTAATCCCACCACGATTATGATTACGGACAAGCGTAAGCATGAGTTGGCTTCGGTTATACGAAAATATCATTTAATTTTAATTGAAGATGATATCCATGCTTTTTTAACTGCTGGAATTATCAAAGATTACCAGCAGCCTATGTATCAGCTTCTTCCGGAAGAAACCGTTTATATTTGCGGCACTTCAAAGTCAATTTGTTCCGGGCTTCGGGTTGCATATATGGTATTCGGCAGTCAATTCAGGGAGAAGATTTTAAAAGCTGTTTTTAGTATTAATGTGAAAACCTCTTCTTTGGACGGGGAAATCATTACGGAACTGATTCTTTCCGGAAAAGCAAATGAAATAGTTGCCGCTAAGAAAGACCTTGCACAATCCGCGAATGATATATTTTTGGAGTGTTTTCCGAATGTGCCGCTTGTTGGTCATCCCCTCAGTTTTTTTCGATGGCTGCCGATACCGGGGAATACAAACGCGGCACAACTGCTGAATACCTTGCAGAATCAAGGAATACGGGTATTCCATTCGGATCGCTTTCTTAGCGGACCCAGTACGCAGCACAGCTTCCTGCGTGTGGCACTTGCATCTGCTGATTCCTTAGAGGAATTAGAAAAAGGCTTGAAGATCCTAAAAGATAATTTATAGTCAAGCCAGAACGAAATCTTGCCTGGCTTTAACGCAGCAATTCATATGGTAAACCAGAAAAAAGATGTAATTCTGTGCGGCGGGCTCAGCCAGGAGGATGAGCACTGGGATACAGACTACCGGATACATCGGCGGGAAAGAAGAATCGCCGGGTGCGGTACCGGAATCAGGCGGATAACTTTCGGGAGATTTCTTCGGAAATGGATTTCAGCAGAGGAATATGCGCGTTGATAAATGCATCGGAAATCCGGTTAATGGGGCCGGTTATGCTGAAACCGGCGATGATTTTATGGGTGAAATCATAAATAGGAAAGGCAATGCAGCGGGCACCTATTTCACACTCTTCATTGTCAAAAGCATATCCGTCCGCCCTTACCTTATCTAATTCTTTCATAAGTTTTTCCCTGGTCACGATTGTGTTGCCGGTATATCCGGTCAGGCCTTTTTCCGCAATCAGGTCATCAAGTTCCGCTGCCGTATAATTTAATAGCAGAAGTTTGCCGATCCCGGTACAATGCAAGGGAGCGATATTGCCGATACGCTGCATACCTTTTACCATCTGGTCCGGTCCGTCGGCAACATCGATGTAGACTACCTGACGGCTTTGTTCAACGGCGAGGCATACGGATTCCCCCGTCTTTCCGGCCAGTTCTTTTAAGTAAGGATTAACAATATCCCTCAGACTTGTTTTCGAATATATTTTGTTTGAAATCGAACAGATACGGTAAGTCAGATAATATTTGGAAGAGGCGGACTCCTGTTCTACATATCCCATGGTAACCAGAGTATTGATAAAACGCAGGGTGGTACTGGTATTTAACCCAAGGTTGCCTGCTATGTCGATCAGCCGCATGGGGCGGTTATGTTCGGCCAGGAATTCTATGATCCGCATGGTTTTTTCCGCAGACTGATTATAATGGGAAGGATTGTTTTTATCTATCATAATGAAAACCCTTTCTTTCTGTAATTTGTATTTATTAATTCTAAATTTATTTGGACTATTCAGACATTGCGGTTCTTACGGGCCAACGCACACAAAACATACTGAAATTGATCTGTTTTTGGCGCTGCCTGCTCATAATCTATTACGCAGCTATCTGCTGTTTCAGAGGAGCCTGTAATAATCACTGATAAATAATATAAATATAAGATACCACATATAAAAGAATTCATCAATATATTTCATTAAATGAAATTGTATATTATTTAATGAAATAATATTTGCATTTTATAATACGGAGTGCTATGATAAAATTGTTTCAATAAACAAAATCGAATTTTATTAAATAAAACGGAGGCAGAAAATGAAAATTGTATTATTAGAATCTCTGGGTATTACCAAAGAGGTACTGAACCGTTATGCAGATGTTTTAAAAGAACAGGGCCATAGTTTTGAAGCTTACGAAAAGGACACAGACACCGCAGTCATGGTTGAAAGGGCAAAAGATGCGGACGTAATTATGATTGCAAACATGCCGTTGAAGGGAGAAGTAATTTCCCGGTGCAAAAATTTAAAATTTATTGATGTTGCATTTACCGGAGTTGACCATGTGGACTTAGAGACGGCGAAAAGCATGGGAATCTCAGTAAGCAACGCATCCGGATATTCCAATGAATCCGTGGCGGAGCTGGTAATGGGTATGATTCTTTCCCTGTTAAGGAATGTTCCCCAGGTTGAAGTACGATGTCGTGAAGGTAAGACAAAGGACGGACTGGTGGGAAGGGAATTAAAAGGCAAAACCGTAGGTGTGGTTGGAACAGGAGCCATCGGTTCCCGTACGGCAGAATTATGCAATGCATTCGGATGCAGAATCCTGGCCTATGATTTGTATCCGAAAAAGAATGCACCGGAATACATAAAATATGTTTCCCTGGAAGAATTATTGAGCAATTCCGATATCATAACCCTGCACTGCCCCCTTACGGAGGAATCACGGCATTTGATCAATAAAGAAAGAATTGCCCTGATGAAGCCAAGAACCATCTTAATTAATGCAGCCCGCGGGCCGGTTGTGGATTCCGAGGCCCTGGCAGAGGCATTGAATACAGATAAAATAGGTGGTGCCGGAATCGACGTATTTGAAATTGAGCCTCCTTTAAATACGGATCATCCCTTATTACATTCAAAAAATACAATTGTAACTCCGCACATTGCTTTTGCCTCGGAAGAGTCTATGGAACTGAGGGCGGAAATTGTATTTGAAAATATCCGGAAATGGATGAAGGGCGAACAGGTTAACAAGATATTATAAATATAAGGGACTATTCCCTTGCTGCGATTCTGGCAAAACTCGCAGCCCCTGATACTGATTTACTAGAATAAAAGTCATTGTTCAAAGCATTAAATAAAAATAATTCACCCATCCGGCAGCTTTAATGCTGCCGGATGAGTGTTCATTAAAAGGGTTTTCCTACCCCTTCTGGTTCCGGTATTGGACCGGTGTCATAAGGTAGGTCTTTTTAAAAAGCCGGTTAAAGTGTTCCACGTTCTGGTAACCGACGGTTTCCGCAATGGCATCCACGGTCATTCCTTTATTTTTCAAGAGGGCTTTTGCCTTGTTGATCCGGATTTCTTTCACGATATCCCCGAAGGTATCTCCGGTACTTTCCTTAATATATTTTGATAAGTACGGTTTTGATAAATAGAATTTGGCGGAAAGATCTTCCAGGGTCACCGTTTTATAATGGTTTTGGATGTAATTCATAATTTCAACGATCCGGTCATCTTTCCTTGCGGGAATACCTTTTAACTCTGCCAGCTGGTTGACTGCGGATGCCAGGGCTGCAATGGAAGATTTAATAATGTCTTCATCAATTCCAACGCCCCAGTATATTTTGTTCTGGAAGTTAATACCGATATAGGATACGGCCTTGGAGGAAGTACCTCTTGATAAGGCATGTTCTTCATAAATAATTAAATCATAATTAATTCCAAAGTATTGTTTCATTGCATTGCTGGCTGCATCCAATCGTCCGTTGCCGCCTGCATTTACGACACAGGTTTCTCCGTTCCGGCTGATAGTTACCTCCGCCATAATTCCGTCCACCTGTTTAAAATGGGTTTCCACTACCTGGAATATTGGCATATAATTGACATATTTATCTTCAAAAACCTGATAAACCAGTGCAGGTGACAATTCCTTGTGTTCCCGGTCCGATACACTTTTAATAAAATAGCCCACTTCCTCTTTCATTTTCTCTGGTATGGATAACCCGAAGTTCTGCTTTAAAATATAGCTTACGCCGCCTTTACCGGACTGGCTGTTAATTCGGATGACATCCGATTCATATTCCCTGCCGATATCCTTCGGATCAACCGGTAAATAAGGTACGTTCCAATAGCTGCAGTCTTTTTCTTCCCGCCATTTCATACCTTTTGCAATGGCATCCTGATGGGAACCGGAAAATGCGGTAAATACCAGTTCACCGGCATAGGGAGAACGTTCATACACCCTCATTCTGGTAAGTCTTTCGTATTTTTCACAGATTTCCGGCATATTTCCAAAATCAAGCCCGGGATCGACACCATGGGAATACAGGTTCATAGCAAGGGTAATGATGTCTACGTTGCCGGTACGTTCCCCGTTCCCGAATAAAGTTCCCTCCACTCTGTCGGCACCGGCCAGTACCCCAAGTTCCGCATCGGAGATTCCGCAGCCCCTGTCATTGTGGGGATGGATGGATAATATAACATGATCCCTGTATCTTAAATTTTTGCTCATATATTCCACCTGGGTGGCAAATACGTGGGGCATGGCATTCTCCACCGTGGTAGGAAGATTTATAATAGCTTTATGGTCTGCGGCAGGCTGCCAGATATCAAGTACGGCATTGCAGATATCAAGGGCATAGTCCACTTCCGTTCCCGGAAAACTTTCGGGGCTGTATTCAAAAGAGAAATTTCCATCCGTTTTATCAGCCAGTTCCTTTAATAACCGGGCACCTTCCACAGCGATCTGCTTGATTTCTTCCTTGCTTTTGCCAAAAACCTGTTCCCGCTGTGCAACGGAAGTGGAATTATATAAATGCACCACCGCATGGGGAGCACCTTGTAATGCCTCGAAAGTCCTCTTAATAATATGTTCCCTGGCCTGGGTCAGGACCTGTATGGTTACATCCTCAGGAATCATGTTTTCTTCAATAATAGTCCGGATAAAATTATATTCGGTTTCGGAGGCGGCCGGAAACCCTACCTCGATTTCCTTAAAACCGATATCTACAAGCAGCTTGAAGAACTCGACCTTCTCTTCCATACTCATTGGCTCGATCAATGCCTGATTTCCATCGCGTAAATCCACACTGCACCAATAGGGTGTCTTATCGATGTAATCTTTCCTGACCCAGTCATAAGTGACTACCGGGGGCATAAAATAGGATTTTTCATACTTACTAAAATTTTTCATAATGACTCCAATCTGTGCGCTATGGCGCACGTACGAATCAGGATGTTGAAAAAACTGTTTTTGTCTTTTCAACCTGCTTCCTTTCTGTCTGATAGAATTAATGGGTTAATAAATTCTGTTCACAGTTTAGGATACAAAAAAACTTCCGTCTCCTAATAAATGTGAACATTCATTATAGAGACGAAAGAAGAATTCTTACGCGGTACCACTCTATTTCATGATAAATCATGCGCTTGTGAAGCACGGGCAATTCCTTATGCTTCTGCCCTGTAACGGTGGCTTTCCGGCTGCATCTACTGTAATGTTCAATGAGCTGCTCCAAGGCGAGTTCATAATAACCCTTCTGCTGTTTCACATCGGCCAACAGCTTTCTGGAATCCGGGTTAAGATTACTATTCCTTTTCCCTGCATTTGATTTTTTATATTTTACCACAATAACTGAATAAATAAAAGTGATAAATTTAATCAGTTTTATTGATTTATTTTAATTCGGCAAAGCGAAATGCAAATATCTGTATGCATATCGGCTAGAAAATTAAAGTTTTAAACGCAGTCATTCTAACCAAATTGTTCTTTATTATCCGGAAATTTCTAAAACACTTTGAAGGTATTGTACACTTTGAAAATATCATACACCGTGTTACGGTTTATTTATGGTCTTTACTGGCAGATACATTAGAAGTATAATAGTACTTAATTATTTTTATTAACCTATCAAGGAAGTATCCTGCCTTAAGCAGGCGGGTGTCAGATTTAACTTTTTGGCGGAGGTGCGGGATGAAACATATCGTTTTAAAGGGAACGGATTTAAAGGTGAGTAATATCTGCCTGGGCGGGGGCAATTTCGGCGAAAAACTTAACCGGGAAACGGTTTATAAAGTACTGGATGCTTTTGTTGAGGGCGGGGGAAACTTTATTGATACGGCAAACGTATACTGCCGCTGGATTTCGGGTTTAGCTAATTGCAGCGAAGAGATGATCGGGGAGTGGTTAAAATCCAGAGATGCCGGGAATAAGGTTATTATTGCCACAAAAGGAGCGCATTATGATTTTAAAGAGCCTCATATTTCAAGAGCAACAAAGGAAGATATCCGTCATGACCTCCATGAAAGCATGAAAACCCTGGGACTTGACCGGATTGATTTATACTGGCTTCACAGGGATGACAAAAATAAGCCCATCGAAGAGATTATGGACTGGATGGAGGAACTGGTGAAGGAAGGCAAAATCCGTTATTACGGAGCCTCCAACTTTAATAAAGAACGTATGGAAAAGGCCCGTATTTATGCTGGGAAAAACTATTTACAGGGCTTTAGCGCCGTATCCAACCTTTGGAGTGCCGCAAGCGTTAATCCGGTTTACCATACCATGCGGGATGCTACCATGGAATTGATCGATGAAGCTTCTTATGAATGGCACAAACAGACCAAAATGCCGTTTATTCCATATACGTCCACTGCCAACGGCTTTTTTGAGAAGCTTTACCGCGCAAACCCGGAAGTGAAAGAGGGAGAACTTTTAACACCGGCGGAAGAATTAGGGCTTTCAGATAAATTAATCAAAACCTATCTGAATAAAAGAAACTTAAGCTTGTACGAGGAATTTCTTGCAATCCATAAGGAGAACGGCGCATCACTGATTGCACTTTCTCTGGCATTTTTACTGAACCAGCCTTTTGAGGTGGTACCTGTTAGCAGTGTAACGAAACTGGAACAGTTAAATGGTTTGCTGGAGGCAAGTGAAATTCCGATGGATAAAAGGATAATCGATAAGTTCGGGGCAGAGCTGGAACAATAGGGTGAATTTTAAATTTTACAAAATATAACAGGATAAATATTATATTAAATATTACGTTAAATATTACAATGGGCTATTGACCTGGAGTAATGTGGATGGAATAAAATGTACCTGTATGCAAAATAAAAAATCAGAAGAGAGGTGTATCTGCAATGGAAAATTTTCAATATTTTACCCCGACCAGAGTTTTATTTGGAAAAGGTACGGAAGAACAGACAGGAGAACTGGTAAAGGAGGAGAAGTGTAAAAAGGTCCTTGTTCATTATGGGAGTAACAGTGCGGTAAAATCCGGACTTTTGGACAGGATTTTTCAGTCTTTGGAAAAGGCCGGTATCGAATACGCAAGTTTAGGAGGTGTTGTACCCAACCCAAGGCTTTCCAAGGTGTATGAAGGGATTGAGCTCTGCAAAAAAGAAGGAGTCGATTTTATTCTGGCGGTAGGCGGCGGAAGTGTTATTGACTCTGCCAAGGCCATTGGCTATGGTGTGGCGAATGACTGTGATGTATGGGATTTATTTGAAGGAAAGCAGGTACCTTCCGGCTGTCTGCCGGTTGGTGTTATTCTAACGATTGCGGCGGCGGGAAGTGAAATGAGTAGTTCCTGTGTTATAACCAAAGAAGAAGGCTGGTTAAAGAGGGGCTGCAATACGGATTACGGCCGTTGTAAATTTGCCGTTATGAATCCGGAGCTGACCTATTCCCTGCCCCAGTATCAGACCCAGAGCGGATGTGCGGATATCCTTATGCACACTATGGAACGGTATTTTAGTACCGGTAAAACCATGGAGCTGACGGACAGTATCAGCGAAGCTTTAATGCGGACAGTGATCCGCAATGCGAAAATCTTAATGGAAAATCCAAAAAATTACGATGCCCGGGCGGAAATTATGTGGGCAGGCAGCTTATCCCACAATGGCCTGACCGGATGCGGTACTACGGGAGGAGACTGGTCTGCCCATCAGCTTGAGCATGAACTTGGCGGTATGTTTGACGTTACTCATGGAGCCGGGCTGGCAGCCGTATGGGGAAGCTGGGCGAGATATGTCTATAAAACCTCGCCAGGCCGTTTTGCCAAGTTTGCAGTGAATGTAATGGGCGCAGCTAATTCTTTTGAAGATGCGGAAAAAACAGCCCTGGAAGGTATTAAGGCTATGGAACATTTCTATTGGAGTACCGGTATGCCGACTTCCATCCGTGAATTGGGTATCGAACTGACCGATGAGCAGATTCATGAGCTGGCCTTTAAATGCAGTTTTAAGAATACCAGGACCATCGGACGTTTTCAGGTACTTAATATGAAAGATATGGAAAAAATCTATACCATGGCGCGGTAAGGCTGCATAGCAGGTTATGAGCCGCAGTAAGCGGAATGCGAAAATATCCGCTTTGACTGGATCTGCCGATATAATGATATTCCTTTGGGACAGGACCTTATAGGCAGAAGTAAAGATTCTGCCTGTAAAGACTGTCTCTTCACCTAATCCGGGCATAAGATTCATATTTGGGACGGCTGCACCGTATGAATCTTTCCCCAGATTGTTAAGTCAGAATATCAGTAAAAATTAAAAAACCATTTTTTGTATAACTACGTCTGCCAATTCTGAGACCCTTTCTTCAAATTCCGCTGCCGCATCGTCGGCATCATCAATAAATTCCAGAATAATAAGGCCGTTGGGGCTGCAGGAATCCGAAGATGCCACATGAAGGCCGAGTCGCGTACTGATATCGCATCCGTATTCGGATAATAATTCCTGAAATTTACTTGCCGTTTTCATCCGTTCTATAAGTTTGATTCCCATAATAATTTTTGACATATAAGTTACTTCCCTTTCCTTAGTATGGATACAACATCGGTGCATCCGGATTTAATGGATTTCAGATTGCGGTTTACTTTATCAGTACGCTGAAAATAAATAAGAATTTGGGCATTGCTTATAACGACTGATTTTCAACTCTTTTATCCTGAATAATATTATGTTTCATTGGCGGTATTTTATGAAAAAAAATTAATATTTTATAATTTTCGCCATTTTCATAATATTGTAATGTATGCTTTTACGCAGACCGCCTGAGTGCAGCGAAGGAAAAGCAAGTAAAAACATACATATATCAGACAGAAAATGTTCATAGTTTATTCAGCATCCAAAATTTTTCTGTAACATCATATCATTTCCCGGAGTAATCTTATTAAATTAGGAATTGACAAAGAAGTTTTATTTCTATATATTTGATTTATATATATTCTATAGAAATAGTAGGAATACGGAAAGAGGTCAAGATGGAAGATAAATTTCAGAAAAGAGAACTTGGTTTTCAAACCAGGGCAGTACATACGGGCAATGAAGTTGATAAAGACACCGGGGCTATTAAAAGACCCATAACCATGGCAAACAGTTATGCCCTTCCATATGATCCCTCTGATCTAAACTGGAGCGGTGCGGGCAAAAATCTGTATACCAGAAACGGAGGCTCCAATCAGCAGTATCTCCAGGAGAAAATCGCTTCCCTGGAAGGAGGAGAGGACTGTGTGGTACTGGCATCCGGCGTTGCGGCTTTATCCGGGCTGTTTTTCGCATTACTTAAGACCGGTGACCATGTAATATTTTCAAGTGTAACGTATATAGCGGTATACCGCCTGTTGAATGAGTTATTTAACAATAAGTTTGGGGTTGAAACGACCATAGTGGATACTTCGGATCCGGAGGCGGTAAAAATTGCGATAAAACCAAATACAAAACTGATCCATATTGAAACGCCGGGGAATCCTACCCTGACCGTTTCCGATATAAAGGCTATTGCGGATATTGCCCATGACCATGGAATACTGCTGTCCGTGGATAATACCTTTGGCTCCCCCTATAACCAGAGACCCATTGAGGTGGGTGCGGATTTTTCCGTGGAAAGCCTTACAAAATATATTAATGGACATGGTGATGCCATGGGCGGTTCCATAACCGGTAAAAAGAAATACCTGGATGTGATCCGTGCCCAGTCCCAGGTTAATTTAGGCGGTACCATCAGTCCTTTTAATGCCTGGCTGATAATGCGGGGTGCGGTAACTCTGCCTTTAAGGATGAAACAGCATAATGAGAATGCCTTAAAAGTTGCCCGGTATCTTGAAACAGTCCCGGAAGTAAGGTTTGTTGCCTATCCGGGCCTTGAGAGCCATCCCGGCCATGAAGTTGCAAAGAGGCAGATGTATCCGGGTTTTGGCGGAGTATTGTCCTTTGGTTTGAAAGCGGACCATGATACCCATAACCGGTTTGTCAGTTATCTGCGGGTCATCACTTCCGCGGTTTCCTTAGGCCATGATGAAAGTCTGATCGTATTTTTAGGGGAAAAGGATGAACGCCAGTATCTGTATCCGGAAGAATTCCATGACGGCTTTTTCCGTTTCAGCGTGGGAATTGAAGATACAGAGGATATCATTGATGATTTGCGGCAGGCGTTTCTTCTTACCTTTAAGGAAAAATAATGCAGCGAATCAGCTGCCCCTATGTTAAACCTGTATGCAAAGAGGTCTGCCCGGAACTGAAAGAAACGGAGAAAGGATACCTGGTTGCCTGTCATCTGTATGAATAATCCGTTTACTACTTTTTACTTTATAGTGTACCGGCAAGCGGATATCCGTATCAATTGCTTGCCAGTATACTGGTATAACCATTCATAAATTAACCAGCCATTATGCTGGTCTAAATCTTCGATAGTACAATCCTGCACACAATCCTGCAAGCCTCGGCGCAGCCCTCCACTACGCCTGGGTTGTGTGAGTGCACTCGCGCAGATTTATACTCAGCCTAATAGCCAGTTATTTATTGAATGTTGTACTGGTAACATAGGGAAGAATAATATTAACATTGTTCTGACAGAAGGGAACCGAGAAAAAATTCATGGAAACACTTTCACCATAATAGACCCGAAGGCGGCGGTATACGTTATTTAAACCAACATGGCTGGAATTCGATGCGGGCATTTGGTATAGGGAAGCCTTTGCTTTCTCCATATCAATACCAACACCGTTGTCGGTCACTGTAATAACAATCTGATCTTCTTTCAGCAAGACCCTGACCTCTATAAAAGGAGCGAAGATATTCTGTTTCAGGCCGTCTTTACGGAAGCCGTGTTTAATTGAATTTTCAATTAAAGGCTGAAGGATTAATTTTAATATTTTATATTCTTTTAACCCGTCATCTACATAGGTCCGGAATTCTATTTTCTGGTTGGACATATGATTCATTAAATTCATATATTGTTCGGTATGGGTTAATTCCAGATCCAGGGGAATTAAATTATTGCCATAATTCAGCCCGATTCTTAAAAACCTGCCAAGGCTTTCAATCATGGCGGCAGCTTCTTCCGTATGGCTGCCCAGAATTTCAAAATGAATACATTCCATTGTGTTATATAGAAAATGAGGATTTATCTGATTGGATAAAAGATTTATTTCAGCGGCGGCCTGGGCTTTGGCATCCTCTTTGATGATTAAGATCTGCTGTTTTATGGTATCATACATCTCATTAATGGAATGATTTAATATTCCGACTTCATCCCGGTATTTCGGTAACAGCTTTACTTCGTAATTACCTTCCTGTATGCTCTCCACAACATGAACCAGGGAGTTTATGGGGCGGGAGATGAATCTGGATAAAACAATGGAAAGCAATACGGAAACCAGGGAGCAGATAAGCCAGGATATTAGTATAAATGATCTTATGGAAGTCAGGTCTGACAGCAGATCCTTTTTTAAAGCGATACTGACTATCTTTAAATTGTTAAAATCCAGACTGTTACCGGAAACCATATAAGTATTGTGATTGATTTTTTCATCAAAAGTGGTTATACCCCGGTATGTTTTGATTTTATCCGATATGGAATTCCGGTTGGCCAGTATATAAGAGGAAGATGCGGACGGTATGCTGAGGGGAAGCCCGTTTAAGTCTGCCAGATATATCACAGAGCCATTGTTATTATTGATATGATTAAAATATTGGTTTATTTTGTTTAGATCCAGCAAAATAATAAAAACTGCCGTAGAATTTTCCGGGGAATCGG
The DNA here is from genome assembly GCA_023391695.1 of Bacillota bacterium. Classification (GTDB taxonomy): domain Bacteria; phylum Bacillota; class Clostridia; order Lachnospirales; family Lachnospiraceae; genus Anaerocolumna. The sequence goes on along the minus strand of JAEWAK010000007.1, from coordinate 212,142 downwards.
AAACCATACATATATTCATTCTGCTCTCATAAGAAATGGGGATTATAACAGGAAGTACGTTTATATCATTTATGGGACTTTTTTTAACCGGCAGCAGGGTGATGCCTTTTACTCCGGAGAAATCCCAGTTAAAATAGTTCGTCGTGTCATAATTTAAACCTAATTCGGCAGAACTGTAAAATTTGCCGTTTTTATCAATAATAAATGCACTGCTGATATAATCATGGCTTTGCATCAGGTAAGAGAAATCATTATCCAGGTTTACATAGTTATAGATATACCGTTCGCGGCTGCCTCGGTCAATATCCTTTAAAGTTTTTATGACTTTTGTATTGACCAAAAAACGTGAAGCAGAGGATAAAATTAAATTAAATTCGGAACTAAGGGCTTTTGAAGCTATTTTTAACGTATGTTTTGCATTGCTTTCCGTCTGGTCTTCCAGGCGTTTTGAAAAATAATTATAGGAAAGGAAACTGACCAGCAATAAAGCAATGGTTGTAATGGATAACATACAGATCAAAACTTTATATTTAATCTTTAAATTATTAATATAGCGGATAAATTTCTTCATAATTACACCCATTGCATACCCCAGACAGGTCTGCGGTACTGCCACAATATAAAAATGCGAAACTAGTTTCGCAGGTTGAAAGAATCTGTATGTGGTATTCCTTTCCTTTATAATATTTTCTTTCAACCTTTCAAACCTGCCGATACGGCATGCCCTCCTACGCCGTTCCTGCCTTTTTGCACAAACAATGTATGAGTCTTTTTTATAGTTGCATGTTTTCTGCCCATTTGAAGCTTGTGCTTATTTTTGGTATTTTTGCTGGTATTCCGAAGGAGTAAGACCGGTTTCTTTTTTGAACGCACGGTTAAATGTCCTGTAATCGTCATATCCCAGCAGGGATGATAATTCACTGATCAGAATATTGGAGGTTTTTAGATGTTCTTTTGCCTTTTCAATTTTTAAGGTCTGAATATAGCTTTTAAAATTGTCATTTGTTTTTTTCTTAAAATAAAAGGTAAAATAATTTTCACTTAATCCAACATGGGCGGCTACATTTTCGGCCTTAATTTTGTTATACAGGTTTTCTTTCATGTAAGCCTTGGCTTTTTGAATAACCGGGTCTTTTTTATCCGGACAATTTTGCTTCATGTATTCGGAATAAGCGTAAAAATTACCGGTAATCCATTCCCTGATCTCCCTGAAAGCCTGGAGCTTGTTTATCTCTTCATAAGGAACGTCCGAATAAAGCCGGTTGATTTCATCAAAATAGCCCAGGAGGCCATTTTGTACGTCAATAACGAGAAATATGCACATTCCCCTTATATAATTGGGCGGAGGTACTTCCACATAAAACAGGGAATGGAAAAATTTATATAAAAGACGGTCGATTGCCGGTAAGTCGGAGCGATAGATGGCATCGGCCAATTCCTGATTGGTCTTGGTATCCGGTGAGATAACAGGTGTGGGTACCCTGGATATGATAGAACTGTCAAAAATCCTTTGACGGGTTTGATACAGCCTGTAAGAAAGGGCCTCCAGAGCACAAAAAAAGGAGGCCCTGGCGTTTAGCAGGTCAGGAGCGGCATCTCCAATTCCAATACTGATATCGATAGCAGTATTTATTTTCAGGTATTCGATCAGATTGCTGCAAATCTTATTCAGGGCATTACCGGATGGCTTGTCCTCCGGTGTATTCAATATCATGGATAAAGTTTCGTTATCTTTATAAAAAATAACAAAGGTATAATCGCTGAACCTGTCTTCAACTGTCTGCCGGAGATATTTCTGAAACTGGAGGGTTTCCTTGACCGGCAGGCTGTTATAGGAAAATACCAGGACCCGGCTTGCCGTATTTTGGATGGGGAGCTTTAAGGCCTTAAGCTGTTCCTCGATTTCACCTTCATTCCGGTATTCATTGTCTAATAACTTTATACAGAAATGATCTCTCAGGGCTTGGTTTTGTTTATGAAGCTGCTGTTTTGTATAAATTAAATTTTGATTATTCTGTATTTCTGCTATCGTTAGGTCTCTTAAATTTATAACTTCTTTCATCAATTCTTCAATTTGTACCGGCTTTAATAAATATGAAAATACCTGGTATTTTATAGCAGTCTGGGCATACTTAAAATCATTATATCCGCTTATTATGATGAATTTGCATGGCATACCCTCAGCCTTTACGGTGCGGATTAATTCAAGACCATCACAGCCGGGCATACGGATATCCGTTATAATAATATGAGGTTTCAACTGATGAATCATGCTGATTGCCTCATGACCGTCAGAGGCAGTGCCTATGACTTCAATTCCTGCTTTTTCCCATTCAATAGCATTCACCAGTCCGTTTCTTATAGCAGGTTCATCATCAACAATTAAAAGAGATAAGTTATAATCCATAAGCATCACCTGTTCCTTAATATCAATACACCATATCCGCAAGCTACCATGGTATTGGCACTTCGTGTCAGGATGCGCACTCACTTTGTCTGGCGCTGCAAAAGTGACAGCGCATCAGCGCCAGAGTCAGACAAGCCAGACTCTTTGTTTAATATGCCATAATATCTTGAGGTTAAGTATAACAAATTATCTAATACTGTCAATAGAAACTGCGATTTATGTCTAAAATAAAAGAAAACATCACATAATGCGTGGAAAATTGCATATGGATATGCTGATTTTGCTGTTATAATCAGCTTATAAAAAGTAAGGAGGCAGTTTATGAAAAGATTAAAAAAGGTATTTGCGGTATTTGTATCATTTACTATTTTATTATCCCTTGCAGGATGCAGTTCCACGGATAAGAACAAAAGTGAAACGGGCAATACCGGCGGGCAGGAAGTGAAAACGGCAGGAGATGCTGATAATGGCAGCAATGCGGGGGCAGCCGATAAGACCGTGGTAACTGTTTGGTCAAATAACCGGCATGACCAGAATTATATGGAGGATAGAATTAAACAATTTAATGAGACCAATACCCTGGGAATTGAGATTGACTATGTGATCCAGACAGATAACTATATTAATATGCTGACCATAGCATCCACCTCAGGACAGTCACCGGATGTTTTTGCAATTTCAACATCGGACGAAATTGACTTACAGTCTTTTGCAGATTCCGGTATGATTGCACCAATCAATGAATATTTGACTGATACGTTTAAAACGGTTAATGAAGTGGACAAGGTTCAATATGAAGGACTGAACGTGATCGGTGACCGGATTTACTGGGTGCCTACGGGCATGAGAAGCGGGTCCAGATTAATCTATAATGTGGAATTGTTTAAAAATGCCGGAGTGAATCCGCCAGGAACCGTGGATGAACTGGTCGATGATGCGGCGGCTATAACAAAAGCCGGTAACGGGACTTCTTATGGGGTTATCTTTCCGGGACAAAGTTCTCCCTTCAGCCGCTGGTTAGAGGGAATTGCCCAGATGAGCGGCGTAACGGTTTATGATTACGGGGAAGGGGAGTTTAATTTTGACGGGTTTAAACCGATCCTTGAGGCAGTTAGAAAAATGTTTGAGGACGGAAGTACATTTCCGGGAACAGCCAGCATGAAAATCGATCCCATCCGGGCACAGTTTGCAGAAGGTAATGTAGGAATTCACGGTAATGCCTCACAGGAAGCAGGAGTATTAACCGAGCAGTTCCCCATGAAGGGAGAATGGGCGGTTGCCGATCTTCCTACTTATACGGGTGAAATAAAGGGTGCTTTGGCGATTACGCCGAATTTTGGCTGGGCATTGTCAAGCCAGGCGAAGGACGTAGAAAAAGCGATTGGTGTTATTGAATACTTCGGTTCGGAAGATTTCTTAAAAGGTTATCTGGAAGGCGGATATTCCTTACCGATTTCCTCCTATATGGAAAGCCGGATTGATACGTCAAAAGTCGGACGTTTAGCGGATTTCTCATTACAGGATTATGAAGACGTTTATCCCACGGTTCCTGCGGTAACACCGGAAGGACCGAATTATCAGGATGCCTTATGGAGTGCCTGCTTATCCGACGGACCGGACATTGACGAAACCATTGCAACTTTAAACAAAATATATAACGAAGCTTTAGATAAAGCAGTATCCATAGGTAAAGTAAAACGATTAGTGATAGAAGGATATGATCCACTTCATCCAAGCCAGGGAACCTGCACCTATTTAACAGAATAATTATATGAGTTAAGAAAAGCTGCTTACGTTCCATCCGGTTTCCTGCGGAAGGCTGTAATCAGCTTTTCTATACAACGATAAAGAGGTAGCTTGATGAAGAAAACAAAAAGAAAAGGTTTAGCTTTACAGAAAAAAGTGGATTTTCGGGAAAGAGTCTCGGGTTTAAAAAACAGCGGTTCCTTCAGCATATTTTTTATGATGCTTCCGTCGGTGTTTTTGCTGGGCGTAGTATCTGTCTATCCGTTTCTGTGGTTATTTAAATATGTATTTTATGATTACAATGGGTTTAAAGCGTATTTTACCGGCTTTGATAATTTTAAGAGAGTATTAAATGACAGTATTTATTGGAACAGTGTCCTGCATACCTTTGAATATTCGATTTTAAAATTGATTATTATACTTCCCTTGTCACTGATTATTGCAGTATTACTGACAAATAAATTCAAAGGAAGTAATTTTTATAGAGGGGTTTACTTTTTACCGACGGTTATCAGTGCGGCAGTTTACAGCCTGATTTTTTATTTTATTTTTGCCTCTTATAACGGTGTTCTCAATGGAATATTAAGTACAATCGGCGTTATAGACCGTCCCATTGACTGGCTGGGCAGTTCAAAAACGGCGATGAATTCCGTGGTTATTGTAGCCATATGGGGCGGTTTCGGCAATTATATGATTTTATTTATGTCCGGTCTCAGCAGTATTTCAGAAGATGTTTATGAAAGCGCAAGAATTGACGGGGCTGGCCGGACAGCGATCTTTTTCCGGATTACACTGCCCCTGTTGGGTCCTATGCTTAAAGTTATATTAATGCTGGCGATTACAACGGCTTTAAAGGATTATGAATCAATTTTAGTATTAACCGGCGGCGGTCCCAATAACAGGACGCAGGTGATGTTCAGTTATATTTATACCTTGTGTTTTGGAAGTGATTCCATGAGTACCTCCATACAGATTGGGTATGGTGCGGTACTAAGCATTATATCCGCGCTGATTATCGGTGTCGTTACGGTGATTTACTTAAAAGTAAGCCGAAAACTGGATGAAATATTTTAACTGAATCAGGGAATGGGAAAACATCTTTACACGAAAAGAATTCCAAAATGAGCACGGAGGGTGCTCATTCCAGACTTCTTTTTCAATTATTTGGGATACCGAAGTTTTGCATCATCACGGGAAGAGTGAAAGAAAATTTAAATAAGAAAGGATGCCACAGGTACTTTCTTTCACTCAGTGAAACTTATTTCACATTTTTAGGTTGTGGCAGTATCGCAGGCCAGACTGCGATATGCAATGGGTATAATATATGGCTCAGGGAAAATACGGTTCGGTAAAATCTACGGCAACTAAAATACAGAACCTGTTTATACAACTATTTCTGATCTTTGTCATGTTACTGACATTATATCCGGTATTATATGTAATTCTGGGTTCCTTTAAGGATAATCAGGAGCTGCTTGTCGGAGGCATTGGTTTAATACCGGATAAATTTATTTTAAGCAATTATACGGAAGCATGGACCATGGGCAATTTTGGGGTTTATACGGTTAACAGTATTATACTCAGTGTGAGCATTATGGTTTTGACCCTGGTAATTTCCAGTATGGCAGGTTATTGCCTTGCAAGAAAGAAGTTTATGGGAAGTAATTTAATCTATGGATTATTACTGGTTTTTATGTTTATTAACGTGGGAAGTGTTTCTTTAAGGCCCCTTTTTGAGTTATCGGTTAAGGTGGGAATGAATAAATCCCTGCTGTCTGTTATTCTAATTTCAACAGGTACTGCGCAGGCCTCCAATATATTTTTAATCCGGGGTTATATGAATTCCATTCCAAAAGAACTGGACGAAGCGGCAAAGATTGACGGATGTACCTTCTTTCAGATTTATTACAGGATAATACTTCCCGTATTGAAACCAATTCTTGCTACGGTGGGCCTTCTTTCTTTTCGAAGCGGCTGGAATGAATATATACTTCCTCTTATATTTACCATGTCCAATGAAAAATTAAGGCCCTTAACCGTTGGTGTTGTCCAGCTCCGTAATGCAGGGGATGGCGCGGCAGCCTGGAATATTATGTTTGCGGGGTCTACCATAGCAATTGTTCCCATTATCATAATATATATGTTTTTCAGCAGACATTTTATGGCCGGAATGACTTCGGGAGCCGTCAAAGGGTAAGGAGTCGCTTGTTTGAAAGGTTGAAAGAAAATATAATAAAGGTAAGGAATGCCACATACAGATTCTTTCAACCTGCGAAACTAGTTTCGCATTTTTATGTTGTGGCAGTATCGCAGGCCTGCCTGCGATATGCAATGGGTGCAAATTATGAAACTGAACAGACAGGGTTTTATTACCCGTTATTTAATTTCCGGACCGAAAGAAGTCTCATTTATAGACAAAATTTCGGATAAAAACCAACTGCAATACGAAAAGTATTTAAGATCCATTATAACGGATTATGATAAGGAGCCTCCCTCCGGGGAAGTGAAACTGGATTCGGACAGTGAGCTATTACTTCCCTGGGAATATTATTATTCCTATGGAAACTGGTTTGTTGATAAAAGTTCCTTTTATTCTTCCTTAACAAAAATTTATCTGGCCGCAGCAGTTAATCTGGTTACGGAAGAAGAAATGTCCGTGTCTGCTTCTTTATGGAGCTATGCCGGGATTCAGGTCTGGTTAAATGAAAGCCTGGCTGCCGAAATAAAAGAACCGGTGTATAAACCCATAAAAAGGACGGAAATGTATTTAAAACTGAACAAGGGCGTAAACCGGATCTATATCCGCATGCAGAATCTGGGAGTGCGGGACACCCGTAATATTTTCGGAATTCAGATATTAAACCGGACCGAACAGATAAGGGTGGAGCTTCCGGACCAATCAAAGGTAAAACCTTTCATCCGGGCGGATCACTGGCTGTCCGAAATTAATTTATCGGGCCGCAGCCTTTTATTCTCCTCCAAAGCCCTGCCTGGTACCACAATCGGCTATGATTCGAAAAGTCCGGATCTCACTTTGGGAGATAAAAGAGTGGAGTATGAGGATATCTCCGGGCTAACCGGAATTGAACTGAAAAAAGATAGTCCTTATGTAATTGTGACTGTACCTATATCCGGAAAAAAACTCAGCCGTAAATTTGAAATTCTTTGTGATGTTAAGTCGGTTTATCTGTATAAAGATACCTTTGATGAAAATATGCAGGAAATATACCGGCGTATTTCGGAGGTCGTTAAGCTGGACAGGGGGGAAAATATCGGCTTTTCCATGTTTAACATATTGGCCAGGCGTGCAGTGGACCGTTTCCGTGAGGACGACTATGAAAATATATATGAAACCCTGGATCAGATTGAAAGCCGGATGGATTGTGCCGACTTTCTGGTATGTGCTTTAATCCGGTATATAAAAAATTATGAAATTTCACCGGAATTAAGGGAACGTGTTAAGGAGGTACTTCTGAATTTCCGATACTGGATGGATGAGACGGGATCGGATGCCATGTGTTTCTGGAGCGAAAACCATTCCCTGCTGTTTTATGTCTGTGCCATGAATGCGGGGGAAATGTACCCGGATGATGTATTTACCAGGTCAAAACTTCCCGGAAGGGAATTATATGTACGAAACCGCGAGAAAGTGATAGAATGGATAGAGGATGTTGAAAAGCATGGTTTCGAGGAATTTTTAAGCGGGATATATATGTGTATTACCTTTATTGCACTGCTGAATGTGGTCGATTTTACGGAAGACACCATATCAAAGCGTGCGGCGGCCCTTATTGATAAGATTTTTTACATGCTGTCCATACATACCTTTAAAGGGAGTGTTATCGCTCCCCAGGGAAGGGTTTACAGGGACGTGATTTATCCGTTTGGTCAGGGACTGCAGTCCTTAATCAATATGCTGAATCCGAAAAATCCGTATTCCTATGGGGAAGGCTGGCTTGGATTCTATGCTACCAGTAAGTATCCACTGCCTTTTTCTATGGTTTCCCTTATGGAAAAACAGATAAAGAACGAATATATGACAGGCAACGCTTTGATCTGTTTGAATAAAACGGAGAATTATATTTTGACCTCCGTCCAGTCACCCAGGGAGGATGAAGGATTTCAACGGTGGAAGAACATAAGCTTTTATAAGGAGTGTGATACAGGATCCCATGAATACGTAAAATCCTTAAATGAAAGATTTCATGGTACGACCTGTTTTGAACCCGGGGTTTACGGTTATCAGCAGCATATGTGGAGCGCGGCGCTCAGTCCCGATACACTTATCTTTGTTAACCATCCCGGCGGCCCCTGCGATGAAAGCTCCCTTCGTCCGGGATATTGGTTTGGTAACGGTGTAATGCCGGCGGTCAAACAATCGGGACAGGCCATTGCATCCATTTATGTCATACCTGAGGAACATCCCATTAATTTCACCCATATCCATTGGGCCAAATGCCGGTTTGAGGAAATGAAAGAAAAAGGCAGTTGGCTGCTTGGAAAAAAAGGAGACGGTTTTATTGGCATTTGGAGCAGCGGTAAAAAAGAAACCTACAATGACCGGTTATTTGATGCAGAGTATCGTATCTACAGCGGAAAGACAGCCTATCTGTGTGTTTGCAGTGATACCGGTGAATGCAGGGATTTAGAGGAATTCTATCAGTTTTGCCTGTCTTATAAGCCGGTCTTTCACAGGGAATCCTTGGTGCTGTCCACAGAAAAAGAAATTGTCCTAACATATGAAAAGGCTGAGGATAAAACACAGTACATATAATTAATCCTCATCTGCTGGCAGGCGTGTTATGCAAGGGGACTACCAAAATTGTGACGCAGCATACCGCAAAGTGAAACGTTCAGAACGGTGCAATGATTTTTCAAACACGCTCAAATAACGTTCTGTAACTATGCAAATTATCCGGTCTGATTTTCCGTATACAGTAACGGTAAGCCTTGGCGTAGCCAACTATGCCTGCGTTTGCCTATCACTGGCTAAGAAAAGTCAATTTCAGAAATTACCCGGTTATTTAGCGAACGTTGTACTAGAGCGTGTTTGAAAAATCATTGTTCCGTTCTGAACGCCCTACTTTGCGGTATACTGCGTCGCAATTTTGGGAGAGTAGCACCACTACGCTCCCAAAATCGCTCCTTGTCTCCCACAAATTGGAGCATCCAGCCCGGCACAAGCATTTTTCAAACACGCTCTAGGTCGAAAAACTCCGGTTTTTCACCGGAAGTTTTTGTGTTTTGTGTACGGGAACTTTAAAAATAAACTTCATATGCGCAAAAAGCTCGCGCAGGAATGGGGAAAAATATGTTAATAAAAGAAAAGGATTCAGAGATATACCATCTGGAGAATGAGGCATTAAGTATATGGATTAATGCAGCGGATGGTATGAATTTATACCGTTTACGTTATAAAGACACAGAAGTAATATCCGATCAGAAAGAAAGGCAGGCAGCCGGTACAACATATGGTATCCCGATACTTTTTCCTACGCCTAACCGTACGAAAAATTCCGTATTTATCTTTGAAGGGAAGGAGTATCCGGCTAAAATACATGGTATTGCAAGAAAGGCGCCTTTTTGGATTACAGAATTCAAAGAGGATAAAACAGGGGCTTATCTTGAAGCCTGCCTGAAAATTACGGAAAGAGATCCCTTATTTCAAGAGTATCCTTTTTTATATATGTTAAAAATAAAGATAGCTCTAAAGGGGCAAAAGCTTCATTACATTTACGAAGTCATAAATGAAGGAAACTGTAATATGCCTTTTGGATTTGGACTTCATCCTTTTTTCAGCCGATTATCGGACTCCGATTCAGTCAGTGTACAGGGAAAAAGCGTAATGGAAAAGGATAAAAATAAGATTCCAACAGGCAGGTTAATATCCGTGGTAAATACCCCTTATGATTTATTGGAAGGACAGAAAATAAATAATCTTGACCTGGATGATGTATATACTGATTTAAAGGGAGATAAAAAAGCGGTGGTATCTTATCCTGATTTTAGAATCGATATAACCGCTGATCCTTCTTTTTCCCACATGGTGGTATATACCCCGGACAAGGAAAACTTTTTTTGCGTTGAACCCCAGACTTGTTCCACCGATGCCATTAATTTATATGAACATGGGGAAAAACGGAAAGCAGGATTAATCATACTGCCTCCGGATGAAAGTAAAACAGGTGAGGTTATCTTTGGATTTGATTGAAATTTAACCGCTTTCCTCTCGAATATTATATGGAGACTTAGAGCTAAGACATCTGAATCACCGGCTACCTTCCCAAAATTGTGAAGAAGCATGCCGTAAAGTGGAGCATTCAGTACGGTGCAATGATTTTTTCAAACACGCTCCAGAGTATTGTATAGTAATTCTGTATTTACAGGTTTGAAAGGCTGCTGTTTCAGATGACGGCGGCAAAAAAGATTCGGAACAAATAAAAATGGAATAAAATATGTATGGCGTTTCCTACGCAGACAGGAGAGAAATTAAGATGTTTGTATTCAACCAGGATGTTATTGCAAAAGACTGTGAACCCGGCGTAAGAAGAAAGATACTTTCTTACTCGGAGGAATTAATGATGTGTGAGATTACCTTTGAGAAAGGAGCCTGCGGTTATACCCACTCCCATCCCCATCTCCAGATTACCTATATTGTAAAGGGAAGTTTTGAATTTACCGTTGACGGAGAGAAAAAAATAGTAAAAGCCGGGGACAGTCTGCTTATGCCGGCAAACAGTGTTCACGGAACAACTGCTTTGGAGGAAGGAATGTTAGTGGATGTATTTCATCCGATGAGAAAAGAATTTTTAGAGCAGGATTAACATTAATATTGAAGTAAAGCCCGAAACGTGATACATTATCACAAAGGGAGGAACGGGATATGATTAATAAAGACAGACTGACAGAAGAATTTTGTAAATTAGTTTCCATTGATTCGGCATCCTTTCAGGAAAGGAAAATGGCGGATGTATTAAAAATATATTTGTCTGAGCTGGGTTTTGAGGTTACGGAAGACGGAGCGGGAAAATATTATGATGGAAATGCCGGTAATATATACGGTTTTTTAAAAGGGGACCTCGAAGGGGATCCGGTTTTGTTTTCCGCCCATATGGATACGGTGGAGCCAAGTGCCGGTAAAAAAGCGGTTGTCCATGAAGACGGAACCATCACAAGCGACGGAAATACGGTTTTAGGGTCGGATGATTTATCCGGAGTCGTGGCCATATTGGAGGCAGTGAGGGCAATCAAGGAAGAAGGGCTTTCCCACAGAAGCATTGAAGTATTATTTACCATAGCGGAAGAAGTATATATCAGGGGAAGTGAAGTCTTTGATTACAGCCTGATCAAAGCCAGGGAAGCTTATATTCTGGATTTAAGCGGTCCGGTAGGCACGGCGGCATTAAAGGCGCCTACCCTGGTTTCTTTTACGGCCAAGTTTACAGGCAGGGCGGCCCATGCCGGATTTGCCCCGGAAAAGGGAATCCATGCAATTTCAGTGGCGGCGGAAGCAATTACCGCTATCAGCCAGGGCAGGATTGATGAAGAAACTACGGTAAATGTGGGAACCATAGAAGGGGGCCTTGCCAGAAACATCGTTCCTGAAAATTGTATCCTGAAAGGGGAAGTACGCAGTTTAAGCCATGATAAAACTTTGGCCGAGATTGAAAAGATTAAAAAAGTTTTTATGGAAATCTCAGAGAAACGGGGAGCAGGTCTGGAATTTGAAACTTCTTTCGGGTGTATCGCTTATGAGATCCACAGGGAAGAAGAGGTTGTAGAACGCTTTGAGAACGCCTGCAGGGATTTAGGCTATGAAACAAACTATATTACAACCTTCGGCGGGAGCGACAATAATAATTTTGTGCGTAACGGCATAGCCGGAATTGTAATAGCCTGCGGCATGAATGAAGTACATTCCTGTAAGGAGTATACCCATATCGATGAATTGGTAAAATGCAGTAACATAACCTTGAAATTAATGACCTGAGATTATACAGACGGGAATATACCGCAGGGTTGAACCGGCGGGAATATGGATTACCCTTGAAGAATAATTAAAAATAAATTTAACCGGTGTACCGACAGGTTGATGTAATATCAACTTGTCGGTACATTAGCTTTCCGAAAGAATAGCAGAAAAATAATAAACATAATTATAAAAATAAAACTTCTTGACCTTTGTCCTGCACAAAGGTTTAAAGTTATATATTATAAGTGTCAAGGGCGATTATAAGAATATTCTTGTAACCGCCCTTTTTGTGCAGGAGGAATCAATATGAAGATAACACCGAAAGAACAGGAAAAACTGCTGTTATATCTGGCCGGTGAATTGGCCTCAAAACGAAAAGAAAGAGGGGTGAAATTAAACTATACGGAATCCGTTGCTTATATCAGCGCCAATTTACTTGAATTAGCAAGGGATGGAAAAGAAGTGGCGGAGTTGATGAATTTGGGAACGAAATTGCTAACGGCGGATGATGTAATGGAGGGAGTATCTGACATGGTGGAAGAAGTTCAGGTTGAGGCAACTTTTCCGGACGGGACAAAACTTGTAACCGTACATCATCCGATCCGCCCATATGGGCTGACAGACAGGACCGTTGGCGAAATAATTTCCCTTGAAAGGGAACTGGAACTGAATTCCGGTAAAAGAACAAAAGTAATATCCGTTGCCAATGTTTCTGACAGGCCGATTCAGGTGGGGTCTCATTATCACTTTTTTGAAGCAAATAAAATGTTAATATTTCCAAGGGAAAGTGCCTTTGGATACCGTTTGGACATCCCATCCGGAACTTCCATCCGGTTTGAGCCCGGTGAAGAGAAAAAGGTGACGTTGGTAGAGTTAAGCGGAAAACGGCTGGTATACGGTTTTAATGATCTTACCTGCGGTGAAGTTTCGGAGGATAACCTTGGGGCCGCTCTTTCCAGAGCCAGGGAAAAAGGAATAACGGGACAGGAGGTTTGCGATGAGCTATAGAATCTCAGGGAAAAAATACAGCATGATGTACGGGCCTACTGCAGGAGACCGCGTCAGGCTGGCGGATACGGACTTAATTGTAGAAGTGGAAAAGGATTATACCTCTTATGGGGACGAAATGAAATTTGGCGGCGGGAAAACTATACGTGACGGTATGGGGCAGGCGGTGAAAGTAACAAGTTCCGGGGGAGCTTTGGACCTGGTTATTACCAATGTATTGATTATCGATTATACCGGAATTATGAAAGCAGACATTGGGATTAAAAACGGTCTGATAGCAGGAATTGGGAAGGCCGGTAATCCGGATATTATGGATAATGTAACACCGGGCATGATTGTATCTGCAGCAACGGAAGCTTTGGCCGGTGAAGGTATGATTATTACGGCAGGCGGGATCGATTCCCATATCCATTTTATCTGTCCCCAGCAGATCCTTTGTGCCTTATACAGCGGAGTTACCACTATGCTGGGGGGAGGAACGGGACCGGCCGACGGAACAAATGCAACTACCTGTACTCCGGGTCCCTGGAATATGGAAATGATGTTAAAGGCTGCGGAAGAATATCCCATGAATCTTGGTTTTATGGGGAAAGGAAACTGCTCTGATGAAGCTGCCTTGGAGGAACAAATCAAAGCCGGAGCCATGGGGTTAAAAATACATGAAGACTGGGGGTCGACGCCTGCGGTAATTGATCACTGTCTCAATGTTGCCGAAAAATATGACATACCCGTTGCCATTCATACGGATACCCTGAATGAAGGCGGATGCGTTGAGGATACCTTAAATGCCTTACAGGGAAGGACTATTCATACCTATCATACGGAAGGTGCGGGAGGGGGACACGCTCCCGATATCATCAAAGCAGCCTCTGCCCTTAATGTGCTGCCATCTTCAACGAATCCAACCATGCCGTTTACGGTTAATACCATTGATGAACACCTGGATATGCTGATGGTATGCCACCACCTGGACAAAAATATACAGGAAGACATTGCCTTTGCCGATTCCAGGATACGGCCCGAGACCATAGCAGCAGAGGATGTGCTGCATGATATAGGAGTTTTTAGTATGATGAGTTCCGATTCCCAGGCCATGGGAAGAGTTGGCGAGGTAATTACCCGTACCTGGCAGACTGCACATAAAATGAAGAATGAAAGGGGGGTTCTTAAGGAAGATAATATACAAAACGACAATTTCAGAGTAAAACGTTATATAGCGAAATATACGATTAATCCGGCAATTACAAATGGCATATCGAAATATGTCGGGTCTGTGGAAGCAGGGAAACTGGCGGATCTTGTTTTATGGAAACCGGCTTTTTTCGGAATAAAACCGGATATTATTATAAAGGGCGGTATGATCATCGCATCCAAAATGGGAGATGCAAATGCTTCCATTCCCACAACGGAACCGGTCTTATACCAGCCTATGTTTGCTGCCCACGGTAAAGCCAGATATGCCTCATGCTATACGTTTGTTTCCGGGATAGCTTTAAAAGAAGGAATAAAAGAAAGACTGGGCCTGGATAAGAAACTGGCAGCTGTTGAAAATTGCCGGGGTATCACGAAAAAGGATATGAAGTACAATGATGGGACACCGGTTATTGAAGTGGATCCTGAGACTTATAAAGTAACTGCGGACGGGGAGGTTTTAAGCTCGGCACCTGCAAGGGAACTTCCCTTAACCCAGTTATATAATTTATTCTGATGAAAGGAAGGAAAGTCTGGTGTTAGCAGAGAAAATCATGGGAAATTGTAAAGAACAAAAGTTTTATCAAAAGGAGATTGACTATGTTGATATTGAATGGCATGAAACCTTTAAAAAAATACATAAAAAGGTAACCGGGACGGGCAGGGAGATTGGGATCCGCCTGGATAATGATATTTTAACCAAAGGACTGAGGCAGGATGATATTCTTTATATGGATGAAAATCTCGTAGTGGCTGTAAATATTCCGCCCTGTGAGGCTATTATAGTGAAAGCGGATAAAGACCACCGGCATATGCTGGTTAAGGCGGCCTATGAGATAGGTAACAAGCATAGTACGGCATTTTGGGGAAAAGATTATAACGAAATTATTATACCTTATTCCGGTCCCATAAAAGAATTACTGGAAAAAATTCATGGAGTCCATATTGAGCAAAAAGAAGTCCTGCTGGATTTTGGCCGCAGTATTTCCGCAGGCATCCATCATCATACCCATGGATAATAACAAATACCTTCTACTGCAGATAAATGACGCTTTATTTCCTATAGGGGGATACTCCCATTCCTATGGACTGGAAACCTATATCCAAAAAGGGAAGATTAAAAATGAGGCGGATGCCGGAAAATATATAATGAATTACCTGGCTTTCAATCTCTGCCATAACGATTTATTAGGGGTTCGTTTGGCTTATGAATATGGAACCGGAGAGGATACGGATTCCCTTGCAGCGCTTTCAAACCTGTTTGATGTAACAAAAGCACCGGCAGAAATTCGTAATGCCAGTATAAAATTAGGTTCAAGGTTCATAAAAACGGTGAACAATCTGGATATTAAATGGAAGTATGATACCTATCAAACCTATCTGAAAAAAACGGCCGGTGCCAATAAACATCACGCTCTCGTATATGGTTTGTTTTGTGCCTCTGCCGATATTGCCTATAAAGATATGATGGAGCATTTCCTATATGCCCAGGCTTCAGGAATGGTAACAAACTGCGTCAAAACAATACCCTTAAGCCAGAATACGGGTCAGAGGATTTTATTTGAATGCCATGGAATTTTTCAAAATGTTCTGGATAAGGTTTGCATGCTCACAATGGAAGATTTCGGACTGTCTGTGCCCGGATTTGATATCAGCAGTATGCAGCATGAAAATTTATACTCCAGAATTTACATGTCGTAATATTCATGTCACCCAAAAGAAAGGAAGGATTATCATGTCCTATATCAAAATCGGTGTTGCCGGGCCTGTAGGCTCCGGTAAGACCGCCCTCATTGAAATATTAATAAGGCAATTGATAAAAGAGTATAGTATCGGGGTTATTACCAATGATATTTATACCAGGGAGGATGCGGAATTTCTTTGCAGGAACAGTGTGCTGCCCAGGGAACGGATAATGGGGGTGGAAACGGGCGGCTGTCCCCATACGGCAATCCGTGAAGATGCCTCGATGAATTTAGAGGCGGTAGACGAGTTGACAGAGAGTTTTCCGGATATTGAGATACTGTTCATTGAAAGCGGAGGCGACAACCTGTCCGCAACCTTTAGTCCGGAACTTGTGGATGCAACCATATTTGTTATCGATGTGGCGGAGGGGGATAAAATCCCGAGGAAAGGAGGTCCGGGAATTACCAGGTCCGATTTGCTGATTATTAACAAAATAGATCTTGCACCATATGTGGGTGCGGATCTTTCCGTAATGGAGCGGGATTCAAAAAAAATGCGCGGTCAGCGTCCGTTTTTGTTTACTAATATCCGCGGGGCTCAGGGAATTGATCAGGTAATCCGATGGATAAAAAAAGACGTCTTATTTGAGGGAATGGAATAAGCATGGAGAATACAGAAAATAAATTCGGTAAAAAAACCCGTATGATATTGGAAACTGATTTTATTAACGGAAAAACCATATTAAAAGACTCTTATTTTACCGCACCTCTTAAAACCATGCAGCCCTTTTATACTCCTCCTTTTATGCAGATCATGGTGCTCAGCGCATCGGCCGGCCTAATGGCAGGAGATGACCAGGATATTTTAATTAAAGTCAGCCCGGGCAGCAGTCTGGAACTCCTGTCACAATCCTATGAAAAAATACATAAAATGGATACCGGATATGCCAAAAGGAATACCACAATTCTGGTAGAAGAAAACGGATTCCTGAAATACCGCCCCCAGCCGGTTATTCCTTTTGCACATTCTTCTTTTGTAAACAAAATGACAGTCTTTCTTAAGGACGATACTTCCGGATTCATTTTGACTGATATCCTGTCCTGCGGGCGATATAAGCAGGGGGAACGTTTTCAATATGATAGATATCAATCCCTTGTTGAGATATATAAAAGCAAGAGATTGATTTACCGTGACAATACCAGATATGAGCCTGAAAAAATGGATTTGGAAGGGTTTGGTTTCCTGGAGGGATACACCCATATGGGAACCGCAGTGATATGCAACTTAAGCCTTGAAGATGATTTTGTGCGGCAGACACGCGAATTTATAGACTGTTTTGGGAGCATTCACGGAGGAGTATCCCGTTTGGAAAGCGGGGATATTCTGGTTAGAATATGCGGCGGCAGTGCTCAGGAATTGGAACAGGTAATCGATGAAATTATTAAAAAAATTAATATCAGATAATATAATTTTATTATTTGACTGCCGCGGCACCTTATTATAAAAGTTGCCGCGGCAGTTGATTTACGTGCCGGTTCCGGATTAATTTCAACCCGGGGCCTGTCATCCGGCATGTCTATTTTTGCAACAGCCCCCGCAGTTCAAATGATACTGCCGCAGCGCATAGATTTGCCCCGGCAGTTAAAAAATGTTTATCAATTCAAAATAATAATTGATATTATTAGACAAATATGTTTAAATAATATAAAGTTTTTCTCATTAACAAGATTAAGCATGGACTGTTATTTAGGCAATCATAATTTGGACACTCACATTACGGACCGGTATTTTGCGGATGAAGTACCGGCTCAGCTATCCTGAGCAAAAGGAAAGGTTGTGTTAAAATGAAAGAGGATTTAATATCTATTACAGAATTGGCTAAAATCAGAAAAGTTACTACGGAAACCTTACGTCATTATGACAGAATTGGATTATTTAAGCCGGACTACATTGATCCGGAAAACAATTACCGGTATTATTCCATCCTGCAGTATGAGAAGCTGGGAACGATTAAGGAATTAAGGCAGTTAGGAATGTCATTAAGTGAAATAAAAGATTATTTCAGCGACAGGAATCTTAAAAAATCGGTGAGCATCTTAAAAAATCAGCATGAATTATTAGTCACGGAAATAATGGAAAAGAGAAAGCTGGAGAAAAGCCTGGCACATAAGTTGGAGTTTTTGGAAAAAGTCATTGAACAGCCTAAAGGCGGGGAATTGTCGGAAAGAGAATTGCCAAACCGGTATATGATTACATATGGCTGCAAGGTAGAACGTGTAAAAGAACTGGCCTTTGAACTGACCAGGCTGGAGACCCAGTTAGAGGATGTTGCACCGATTCTTGCAACAAACCGGGTAGGAAGTTATACAACGGATAATATATTTGATATGGAAACCGATTTTGGCTATGTACCAATGCTTTTATGCAACAAAAATGATTACAGAAGCCTGAATAAAAATAAAGCGGATGGAAGACCAAGATTTCTTGAAATACCCGGCGGAACCTACATATGTGTCCGGTATAACGGCAAATTTGGGACAAAAGATGAAATCTTTCATAAAATCAGAGATTATCTGAATAAAAACGGTTATATAATCAACGGTAAAATCTATCATATCTACCAGATTGACGTTACCCTGACCAGTAATTTTCTGGAAACAGCAATAGAGATCCAGGTACCTGTCGGGAAATAAATATTATTAAACTTTAAAATATTTAAAAATAGGGATTGACATTTGTGTCACACAAAGCTCTATACTTGACCCTAACATAATAACAAATGGACCAGGTTCCATAAATTATTTAAGAATCATAGAGGATTTAAAGGCGAATCCGTATGATTTATTTTTTTATCTAATTTTAATGAAAAGGAGTATATGAGTATGGACAGCACAATTACACGTCAGGAAAAGGAAATTAAATATAAGCCGGCCAAATGGGGTGAAAGCTCTTCACCGGGAACCTATGGCCGGTTACCCTACATTAAAACATTGGAAGATGTTGATTTTGTCATAGCAGGAATTCCTTTTGATACATTAACTACTTACAGGGCGGGAACCAGATTCGGTCCCAAAGCAATCCGGGAAGCCTATGGAACCGGCAACTATAATGTGGAAATCGGAATACCTGTTTTTGATTATGTTTCCGGTGTGGATTACGGTGATTTTGAAATAATTTCGGGTGATACCGGAAAATCCTTTCAGATAATTGAAGAAGAGACAAAAAAAATATTGGAAGCGGGAGTAGTTCCGATAATCCTGGGCGGGGATCATGCCATAACCTTTGCGGAATTAAAGGCTTATAAAGAGATATACGGTCCGGTTTCCCTGATCCATTTTGATTCCCATACCGATACCTGGGGCGATGAAAACAGTATGTCTTATCCGAATCACGGGAATCCGTTCCGGCTTGCCGTTGAAGCAGGATGTATTAATCCGGAAACTTCAATTCAGATAGGAATGCGCGGCATGATGACCTCAAAAAAAGATTACGATTTTGCACATCAACATAAACTGGAACAAATATATGCGGTGGATGTACATAAGTTGGGTATGGCAGAAGCGGCCCGTATGATACGGAATAAAGTCGGAAATACACCCTGTATGGTCACCTTTGACATAGACTTTATTGATCCGATGTTCGCTCCGGGGACAGGAACACCGGTACCCGGCGGTTTTAGTTCCTGGGAAACACTCGAATTACTGCGTATGGCATTAATCGGACTTGATATTAAAGGTTATGACCTGGTAGAAGTAGCACCCAATTACGATCCCTCTGAAATTACACAGTTAATCGGTGCACGGATTGTACATGAGTTCATTGCATTTTTAGCCTGCAGGAGGGCAGGAATTACGGAATACAATCATTTAAAATAATAAAGGAGCTTAAGAAACATGTATCAATTTCAAACAGAAATACCGGATTTTTTAAGAAAAGAGCTTGAACAGAGAAACAAAGAACCTATTAAGTCCTTTATGGGACTTCCGTTAAAGAAAGAGTTTAAGAAAGAGGATTTTTGTATTGTCGGTGTTCCGTATGACACAAGTACGACAAACCGTCCCGGTACCCGGTTCGGTCCCAGGGCAATCCGGGAATTCATGAGCCGGTTCGGCAAATACAGCCAGGATGCGAAATGGGAAATCGATAATTTAGAAGGTATGGACTACGGTGATATTGCTGTGAAATCAGGATATACAAAAGAATCTTTGACAATTGTATATGAAGAAGTAAAAAAAATCCTGGATGCAGGTATTACGCCCATCGTACTAGGAGGCGACCACTTGATCACTTATCCCGAATTAGGGGCTTATGCATCAAAATACGGAAAAATAGCTATGATCCATTTTGATTCCCATAACGATACCTCGGATTATGAAAATAAATTAACCCATGGAACTCCTTTTCGCCGGGCGATTGAAGACGGTTTTTTAGATGCTTCCCATTCCATTCAGGTCGGCATAAGGGGCTACAGTGATACCTACCGTCTGGAGTATGCAAATGAAACCGGAATGCAGGTCATAACAGCCAGACAGCTTCATGAAATAGGAATCGGGAAAGCCGCCCGGCTTATAAAAGAACAGGTACAGGATGCAAAATGTATTGTAACTTTTGACATAGATTTTCTGGATCCGGCAGCGGCTCCGGGTACCGGCACACCGGTTGCCGGCGGATTCACAACCTATGAAGCCATGGAATTATTAAGAGAGAGTGTGACCGGTCTTAACGTTGTGGGATTTGATTTGGTGGAAGTAATGGAGGATTACGATCCGGGGCATATAACTTCGCTGGCGGCAACCCATATCATATATCAATTTTTAATGATCCTGTCAAAAAATAAGAAAAACGCGGGAAAAAATATATTAGAAAATTTATATTGAAAAGAAAGGATGAAGTAAAATGGAAAGACTGAAATGTCCTCAGAAAATAGAAAGAAAGCCGGGAAGCAATGCATTAATCGGTTTACTGCATGCGGATTACCAGAGGGACCTTACCGGTGTGGATATTGCTTTGGCAGGAGTTCCTTTTGATCTGGCAGTGAGCAACCGTTCCGGCACCAGATTGGGCCCGAAATATTTAAGGAGTAAAGGTCTGAGAAACATTGTCAGCGATCCGGACCTGGATATTGACATCAAAAATACAATTAAAATCGTAGATTACGGAGATTTCCAATTAGAATCCGGGTATCTGACCGATAGTTTTGAAAAAATTACCCGGCAGACAAAGCAAATACTGGATGCCGGTGTAACTCCGGTACTTGTCGGCGGGGATCATTCCATTACCCTGCCGGAGTTAAAGGCCTATTATCTTAAATATGGAAAAATGGCAGTCGTTCATTTTGATTCCCATTTAGATACGGGCGTGGACAGATCTGCCACCAAAGATATTTATACCCATGGAAGTCCTTTTAGCTGGGCTATAAAAAAAGGTTATGTAGACGGAAGTCACATGATACAGATTGGAATCCGGGGGGGATGGCAGAACCTTACCGATACGGATAACTTCACAAAAACCTACGGAAGGGAATATATTCTGGCCAGGGATTTACATTATATGACTTATGAGGAAATCGGGGATAAAATTAGGGACAAAGTGGGCAGCATGCCGGTATTTATAACCTTTGACATAGATTTTCTGGATCCGGCATATGCACCGGGGACAGGTACTCCCGTAGTAGGAGGTTTTTCTGTTCAGGATGCCGTTCAGATTCTGGAAAAAGGACTCATTGGCCTGGATGTTAAGGGGGCCGACTTAGTTGAAGTTATGCCGGGTTATGATCCCGGTGAAATTACTGCTAACGCAGCCTCCGCCGTCCTGCAGAAACTGGTATCCATTATTGCTTATAATAAAATTATGACGGATGAAGCTGGTGACCTGCATGATGGCAGTAATTGATAAAAAAACTGAAAATAAGCAATTTCTCATTTTATTATTTAAGACCGTTTTACCATTATTAATCCAGTCATTTTTTATGCAAAGCATTAATTTTATTAACCAGCTGATGGTTAGTTCCCTGGGAACGGAAGCAATTGCCGCCGTAGGTTCCTCCAACAAGTTATTAAGCCTTTATAATTCTTTTCTTTACGGGAGCTGCAGCGGATGTGCCATGTTTATGGCCCAGTACTGGGGGAAAAAAGATATAAAAAGTTTTCAGAAAATCCTTGGAGTTACTATAACGGCTACCATGACAATGGGAACTGTAGTAACCGCAGCCGTGCTGATCGTACCCGGACGGTTAATCGGCATATTTACGAATGACCCGGTGGTTATAGAGTTGGGCATCACCTATACAAGAGCCGTTGCTTTCTCTTATTTTCTGATGGGAATTGTATTTCCGCTTAATTTCTCATTGAGGAGTATGAATAAAGTGAAGGTAACCATGATAAGTACTATTATTTCCGTAATATTAGATTGTGCCGTAAATTATGTGTTGATTTTTGGTAAATTTGGATTTCCCGCAATGGGTGTTGCCGGTGCCGGTATAGGAACTGTTATAACCAGAGTTATAGAACTGACCGTACTCATTACCTATTTTAAGGCCACGAAAAATCCTGTTTTGAGTAATATAAGGCATCTGTTTTCTTTCGGGAAAAGCTATGTGGTGAGTTTTATTCAAAAGGCATTGCCCTTAGTCGGAAATGAAATAATGTGGTCTTTGGGAACCACAATATACTTTATCATATATGGTACGGCCGGAACCGATGCTCTGGCGGCTATGAGTATTATGCAGACCATGCAGATGCTGGCAAAACTGTTTACCGGCGGATTCAGCGGTGCAAGTTCTATTATAATCGGTAATGAAATCGGAAAAGGTGATATTTCAAAGGTAAACCGTTTCTGTAAAAAATTCCATCTTGCAGCAGCCATGATCGGACTGCTGTCATCCGTTCTGGTATTTGCCGCGATCCGTCCGGTACTGAATATTTATAATATCAACGGCACAACGGTTGGGGATTATGTTGGAAAATGTATGCTTATACTGAGTATTTTCATCGTACTGAATTCCTGTAATTCCATTAATGTGGAAGGAATATTCCGAAGCGGCGGCGATGTTAAGTTTATAACCTTAATGGATATGGGAAGCATCTGGTTCATCGGGATGCCTTTCACAGTAATAACCGGACTGATAGTAAAGTCAGATATTATTATAGTTTATATGGCATTTATCCTATTGGAATTGTATAAACTGCCCCTTGGTTATTACCGGTTTAAATCCGGTAAATGGCTGCATAGACTGCATGAAAGTACAGAGAAAAATAAAAATAGAAAGGAGGTAATCAGTTATGGAAACAGTTAAGGTGGTTTGACTGGTTATAAAATGGATTCAATAATTGAATGAGGGAACCAATGACGGTTATCAGGTTATTGGTTCCCTCATTTGCTGTGTAAGACGGAGGTGAGGAACATGAAAAATCTTAATTTTATTCTAAAAAAATTATTTACTATCGTAGCTATAATGTTTATCGTATCTTTCATCGTTTTTTATTTACTGAGATTATCCGGAGTGGATCCGGTAACCGTATTAATCGGCAATAAACAGACGACGGAAGAATTAAAAGAATCCCTGACAAAACAATATGGATTGGATAAACCATTATCTGCACAATATATCAATTGGCTAAAAGAATTAATTAAGGGGCATCTGGGAGTTGATTACGTGAATAAACAGGATATCGGAATGCTGATTGCCGCAAGGCTTCCGGTAACAGCCGGATTAGTGGTGATGAGTTCCGTAATCGGAACTGCGATTGCAATTATATTAGGTGTGATTGCTGCGGTTAACCGGAATAAGGCAGCGGATAAAGTGGTATCTGTCTTAATGCTGCTCCTTTCATCCGCACCAAGTTTTGTCGTGAGTATTCTGGTTATTATTACTTTTGCCAGGTTTTTCCCCGGATATTCTTTCATCGGAAATTACAGTAATTTTGGTGAGTATATAAAACGTATTTCCATACCGTCTATTATAATGTCCCTTCATTTGGTCGCAATGCTTGGAAGGGTAACAAGAAGCAGTATGATATCCCAGTTACAGGCACCTTATATTACGACTGCCAAAGCGAAAGGACTATCCAATTTCGATGTCATATTCAAACATGGATTCCATAATGCGGTTATTCCTGTTTTAACGGTTGCAGGGCTTATGTTTGCAGGTTCCGTAGGCGGAACCGTTTTAATTGAACAGATATTTTCCCTTCCGGGTATCGGCGGATTATTAGTGGAAGGCATCCAGCAGAATAATTATCCGGTTGTCCAGGTATTGGTACTGGTAATGCTGGTTGTTTATCTGACCATGAGCTTTCTGGTGGATATCCTGTATGCGGTAATTGATCCAAGGATCAAGAAGAAATAGGAGGGTACTTTATATGTTAGAAAAAAGAAAAGAAAAAAGACAGGGGGTATTTTTCTCCCTATCCGTTATTATAACCAGTATTATCTTATTCTTATTGCTTTTTGTATCGGTTTTTGCAAATCAGATTGCCCCCTTTGATCCGGAAGAACAAATACTTGCGGATTCTTTGCTAAAACCTTTACAAAATGGTCACCTGCTGGGTACGGACCGCCTGGGTAGAGACTTATTTTCCAGGTTAATATGCGGGGCCAGGACATCTATCTTCAATGCCTTTTTGATTGTCGGTTTTGAGATGGCAGTGGGTATTCCCCTTGGACTTGCATGCGGTTATTACGGCGGCAGATTAGATAATGCAGTAATGAGGGTATGGGATGTGGTCTGTTCCCTGCCTACACTGCTTCTGGCTTTTGTATTGGTAGCGGCTTTTGGGAAAGGAACTTACAGTGGCGTAATCGCTATGGGTATTGTTTATACTCCGCTTACGGCAAAGCTGGCAAGATCCCTTATTCTTACGGAAAAAACACAGGTTTATGTAGAAGCGGCCAGGTCGTTAGGCTACTCTAATTTACGCATTATATTCATTCACATACTGCCAAACTGCATCACTACCATGATAGCCCAGCTGACACTGGATATCGGTACCGCAATTACTTCCATGGCGAGCTTAAGCTTTTTAGGTCTGGGGGTCCAGCCCCCCAAATCAGACTGGGGTGCTTTATTAAAAGACGGAATGTCAATGCTGTATATGAATCCGATTCTCTTAATAGCACCGGCTCTGTCAATTATGATTACATCCATATCCATAAATATTTTCAGCGACGGTATTCAGGCATTTATGGATCCGGGTCAAAGAACTTTACCTACTTTTACGAAATACCGCAGAAAACATTTGGTAAAACAGGTAATGGAATAGCAAACGGAGGTAACTAAAATGGATACAAAATGCGAAAACAGAATTTTGGAAATAAAAGATTTATGCGTGAGTCTTATGACGATAAGAGGAATCATATATGCCGTACAGGGAGTTAATCTGACGGTAAAAAAAGGTGAGGTCCATGGTATTGTCGGAGAAAGCGGGTGCGGTAAAAGTGTTACCACAAAAGCTATAATGAAATTACATGAAACGGATAAAACGGAATATAACGGCCGGATTTTATTCTATGGGGATAACGGAACGGAAGATATCATTAGAATGAACCGGAAAAGGCTGGAAGATTTTAAAGGAAAAGATGCCGCGATGATTTTTCAGGATCCCATGACCTCTTTAAACCCCATAATGAAAGCCGGTGAGCAGATTGCGGAAGTCGTAAGAAGGAAAAAGAAAATGAAAAAAAAGGATGCCAGGAATTATGTCCTCCAAATGTTTCAAAAGGTAGGTATACACCCTCCGGAAAAACGATATGAACAATACCCCTTTGAAATGAGCGGCGGTATGCTTCAAAGAATCATGATAGCCATGGCCTTGTCCTGTGAACCGAAATTACTGATTGCGGACGAACCGACCACTGCTTTGGATGTAACGATCCAGGCACAGATTTTGGACCTGATGAAAGAACTGCAAAAAGGCAGCGATACTTCTGTCATATTTATAACACATAATCTTGGAGTAGTAGCCGAAATATGTGACAGGGTTTCTGTCATGTATGCCGGAAAGGTAGTAGAGAGCGGCAGTGTCCTTGATATTTTTGACAGTCCCTGCCACCCTTATACCAGGGCACTTCTGGCGAGTAATCCCAAAGAAGCGGACCAGGGAAAATATATGAAAACCATCGAGGGGACACCTCCTCCTTTATATCAGACCTTTACGGGATGTCCGTTTTTTGAACGCTGCGAAGAATCCACCAGGTTGTGCAAAAGTATCATTCCGGATGAAATAGAAGTCGGAAAAGACCATTATGCCGTTTGTCATTTATGCAGGCAGGCGGCCGGAAAGGAAGTCGGTTAATATCCATCCGGAAATTCCACAAAAACAAACAACTTTTAATACCATAATATTGGAAAGGCACGGTGTTAACATGAACGAGACCTTAATAGAAGTAAAGCAAGTAAAAAAATATTTTCCTCTCGATGACTTTAAGGTTGCGAAAGCCAAAATCAGATATTTACATGCTGTGGACAACGTAAGTTTTTCCATTAAAAAAGGAGAGATATTCGGAATTATCGGTGAAAGCGGTTCGGGTAAATCAACCATAGGCCGGTGTATATTAAAGCTTCTGGAAATTGACTCTGGAAATATAATCTATGAAGGAAACGATATCAGCCAGGTTTCCCAGAAAGAGATGAAACATTACCGCAGGGAAATGCAGATGATATTTCAGAATCCCTTATCCTCCTTTAATCCGAAAATGACCATTGGCAAAACATTTTTGGAACTGGGTAAAGTGTATAAATTAGGAAAAGATGTTACACAGCAAAAAATAGACGAACTATTAAATTATATAAATTTACACAAAGATTCCCTTAAACGTTTTCCAAAAGAATTGAGCGGAGGCCAGCTTCAGAGACTGGCCATAGCCAGGGCGTTAATGCTGGACCCTAAATTTATATTAGCGGATGAACCTGTTTCAGCCCTGGATGTATCCGTTCAGGCTCAGATATTAAACCTGATGGTTGATTTAAGGGAGAAAACCGGCCGGACTATTTTATTCATCTCCCATGATTTAACGGTGGTCAGGCACATCTGTGACACCATTGCAGTGGTTTATCTTGGGGTGATTGTTGAGATGGGAAAAACAGATGAGATTTATAAAAATGTTATGCATCCTTATACCAGGGCTTTAATTTCCGCCAGACCCAAAGAGCATCCTTTGGAGATAAAGGAGAGGATATTGCTGGAAGGAGATATACCAAATGCCATTGATGTGAAGGAGGGATGCAGATTTGCAAACAGATGCAGTGAGTTTAAAAAAGGTCTCTGCGATAACCGGACACCAAAACTGAAAGAAAGAGCCCCCGGTCATTTTGTAGCCTGCTTTTATCCGTTGACTGGGACTTAATGGATCAACGCTGCTGCCTCGCAATCACCTAATATATAAGAGAAAAAGGAGAAAATAATATGAAGAAAAGATGGATCAGTATTATTCTAAGTTTAATTGTACTTTTATCAGTTTTAACCGGATGTTCCAATACAACATCCAACACTGCCGCAAACAGTCCGACATCCGATACAGGCAGTGATGATTCGGGTTCAGAAACATCTTCAGGTACCTCAAATGAATTCCATATCGGTCTTGACTCCGACCCGCCGTCCTTTGATCCCAAAGACTTTAATACAACAAGGGCGGTTCTTACCGGATATAACTGTTATGATACCTTATTGGATTTTTCGGAAGACGGAACACAACTGGAACCTGCATTGGCGGTCAGCTGGGAACAGAAAGATGATTTAACCTATGTATATCAGATCAGACAGGGAGTCAAATTCTCAGACGGTTCCGACATGACGGTGGATGATGTCGTATTTTCTCTGAACCGGATAAAAAACCCGGATACTGCAGCTAGCATGAATTATTTATTTGAAAGTGTGGATTCCTTTGAAAAAACGGGTGACTGGGAATTAACCGTAAAATTAAAGACACCGGACAGCACCTGGAAATATGTTCCGGCCACATCACCCTGTTGTATTGTCAGTCAAAAAGCCGTGGAAGCAGCCGGAGATAAATACGGAACTGCAGAAGGTGGAAGTGTTGGTACCGGTCCTTATAAATTTGAGTCCTGGGCATCGGGCAGTGAGATAATCCTTACAAAAAATGAATACTGGTGGGGAGATAAATCCACTCAGTTATGGGATAAAGTAATCTACAGTGTCATAACGGATGAAACCGCAAGGGCATTGGCTGCACAGAGCGGACAACTGGATTATGTACACCATACCACTTCCGCTACGGAAAGTATTTATAATGCCATTCCGGATATGAATTTTTTCAGTTATGCCAGTACAACAAGTTCATTTGTTGCATTAAATACGGCCAAAGCTCCCTTTGATGATATTAATTTAAGAAAAGCGGTAGCGTATGCCATTGATAAAGATGCAATAGCAAAATCAATCGGCGGCACTTATGCCCATGTTTCCGGCGGAGTGCCAATGCCTGACACCATGTTTTACCTGGACTCCGAGGCCTGGAAAAAAGCAGACAATGAGACAATAGAGGATTATTCCTATGATTTGGATAAAGCCAGGGAATATATGTCTAAATCGAACTATGCAAACGGGGTGGAAGTGGTTTTGTATACAACCGCAACCAATAAGACTTTGGCTGAAATCATCCAATCAGAATTAAAAGAGATTGGAATAACAGTTACAATTAATGAAATGCTTAATTCAGAAAGTTACGAAATAAGCTATGGTTATAAACTGGATGAAGACGGCAACCGTTTGTATGATATCTATTGCACCGGTTGGTTATCGGATTATCTGGATCCCATCGGTTATTTAAAACCTTTCTGGTCAAATAAAAATATAAGGGCGGGCGGTTCCAACCAGGCGGTTTATAGTAATGATGAGGTGGAAAAATTAATCGACCGGTCATATCTTGAAGCGGATGATCAAGTCCGTTCCGATTTAATGATACAGGCCTTTACCTTAGCTGCCGAAGATTGTCCTTATGTGACACTGTATGATTATGATGAGACCTATGTGCTCAATAAGGCATATCTGTATCAGGAAGGTCCCGCATTTTTCTGGAATTTTGATCTGACTGATTTTAAAGTTTTTATAACGGAATAAAGTGGAACAGAAAAAACAATAATTTATATGTAAAGGTCCTGCAATAAAAGGTGCTGCAGTAAAAAGCCGGTTCAGTATATAAAGCTAACAGAAAAATAACTAATGTGCTTTTATATTAATTATGGAAGCATATTAGTTATTTCTATTAATCAACGGATCCCCCTTTTTATGATCTTACTGATTAAATCGTATTTATTAAATTTTTTTCTTTGTTCTCTCCGGCAATGGTTTTAAGCTTTTCAAGTTCTTCTGGAGTTAATGTAAAATTAACGTTATTTAAAGAATGTTGCAATAGTCCGCTAAAACTTTTTCTGCCATCTCAGTATGTGATAGTTTTAGCCTGGATAACAAAACTTCTTTGTTATATATGATATATTCCGAAGGCAACGGCCGCAGATTATACTCAGAAGCCATGGACAGGCAATAAGCTCCTGCATTCTGTATTGCCAGATAATCTCCGTTTCTTATTTCCGGTATCTCCCTGTTAATTGCAAAGCAGTCTCCCGACTCGCAGATATTACCGTAAATGTCATATTTTCTAAGTTCGCCAAAGGGGTTGCTTATATTGATGATATGGTGATACGCACCGTAAAGGACAGGCCTGATCAAATGCGAAAATCCGGAGTCCGTGCCGACAATTAAGCGTCCCTTATTATTTTTCACAGTATTAACCCTCACAACCAGGCAGCCGGAATCTGCGACAATGTATTTGCCCGGTTCAAAACAGAGGTCCAGTTCTTTTCCGTAATACTCACAAAACTGTCGGAATAATCGGATTGTTTTAGCTCCGAAATCCATATAATCGATTTCCTCCTCTTCCGGATGATATGGTACTTTAAAGCCGCCCCCAAAATCGATAAAGTTAAGGTCAGGAAAATCCTCACGCCTGGCACATCCAAGCAGATGCTTCATACTTTCATAAACCTTTGCCGTATCGGAAATTCCACTGCCGGTATGTTCATGAAGACCAACGATTTTAATCCCATACTGCTTTGCCACTCCTAATGCCTTTGGTACATCACCGAGTAAAATGCCGAATTTACTTAAGTCTCCGCCAGTCTGAACCTTTTTATTTTCGCCGGCTATGACATCCGGATTTATTCTCAGGGAAACGGAAGTCCCGGGATAGCTTTTGGCATATCGTTCCAGGCGTGTTAAGGAATCTATATTTAATAGTATTCCCTTCTGATTAACAATTGTCATTTCATAATCTGTCATGTTATTGGCCGTAAATAGTATCCTGTCTTTTGCAAATCCTAATTTATCTGCCAGAACTACTTCAGCGGGACTGACCGTATCAAGATAAAAATCATATTCCTTCATTATTTTCAGAAGGTGTGGATTATAATTAGCCTTCATCGCATAGAAGATTTTCAGCTTATCCCAATCAAAATACTTTTTCATCTGTTCATATTTATTTAGAATATAATTGGCATCGTATAGATAAAAAGGTGTTTCACGGCTTTTACACAGAGATTTCAGCCTGAAATCTTGTATATAATAATCTGTTCCATGAAAATAGATCGAATTATTCAGCACGTTCATATTGTATCCTCCTCCTGCTGTGCATCCTTTGTTACTATTCAGCCGTAAGGCTGAACCGTAACGAATTTGTACATTTCTTTCTTCTGATTTGTATTTTTTATTGATTATTGTATCAGATTATATTATGATTTGTAAAACAGATATAATAAATAATAATAATTCGATTTACCGATAATTATTATATAGAAAAGAGGGATACCTTTGAATTCGGAAACCTTATATACGTTTGTAAAATTGGCTAATTACAAGAATTTTACACAGACGGCGGGTAAGCTTTATGTGGCCCAATCTACTGTTACGAACCGGATTCTGGAATTGGAGAATGAGCTTGGCAAGAAATTGTTCATCCGTAATAAGAAGCAGCTTTTGCTTACCCCGGAAGGAGAACACTTCCTTGAATACGCGGTACGGATTCTGGAATTGGAGAATCAGGCAGTCAAGGAAATCGGTGCGATGAACCGGTTCGAGAATTCTTTAAGAATCGGTACCACCAATACCATATATGACAGTTATCTGGCAGGACATACGGTGAATTTTGTCCATAAGCATCCGGCAACCAAATTGAATATTACAATCGGCCATTCTCTTCCGTTGCTTCAGATGCTGTATGATAGGACAATAGATATTGCATTTACTTATGTACCCTGCCATAAACAAAAAATCACCTGCCGGGTATTTCATACAGAAGCACTTGTGTTAGTTACCGGCAGGTCTGATGATACTTACAGGACTGGAATTACCCAGGCCGAACTTGCTGCAATTCCGTATTATTATTGTGACTTTAATTTTCAGGAGATGGGAAGCTTTATCAGGGACCTTTTTCCAAAAGGCCACACCTTTTTGTTAGAGATTGACCGCAGCGCCAATCTCCTTCCGTACCTGATATCGGAAAATGGTTTTAGTTTTCTTCCTGAAAGCCTGATTAAAAAGGAGCTGGCAGATGGATCATTAATAAAAATACCTCTGCTCGATTTTACCATCCCCAAGGTCAGCAGTTATGTGATTACTCCTCAGGAAAACATCGATTATAATTGCATTCACGGCTATCTTGATGCATTACTGACTGAGGCTTAGAAGTTCTTCCTATTCTATCCCCCTGGCAGATACCTCTTCCTATTCCTCGAAGGTTTATTCAAGGTGCTTATTACACCCACTTTGCAAAACGGGGCTGTTGCGATGAAAGATTAATAACCATGGCAAAAGCCATGGGCAAAGAAAATGCATCGGATCCAATGGATTTTGTTGAGATTTTGGAACAGTTGCAGAAGGCATGTAAGGTGGATAAGCTGAAGATGTCTGATTACGGTATCAAAAAAGAAGAAATCCCTAAATATGTGGATAAGGCTTATGAAACCATGGGCGGCCTGTTTGAGGGGGATCCCGTACCTTTAAGTAAGGAAGACTGTATTGCAATTTTAGAAAATTCTTATAAATAGACAGTAATATGAGTCGGGTGCCATAAGTTCCCATAATACAGAATTAAATGTAAATACAATAGGGCAGATGTAGATTCTTAATCCGGAAACTGGAATGGAAGGTACGTTTATATAATTACAACAGTAACCGGCTTAAGATTTTACAGCTGCCTCTTTTAGAAAACAGGATATAGTAGTATAAAATTAACCGGGCAGATCGGATTCTTCTGTTTTGGCAATATCCTGGATTCCCCTGTGTTCCACTGCAGTGGAGAAAACAATCTGGGTGCTGGTTCTGCCAAACCGCTGGATCTGGCCGATAAAGGAATCCAGTTCCATGGTGGTGGAAAAACTTACTTTAATCAGCATGGCATAATGTCCGGTTACGCAATTGCACTCAATGACATTGGGGCAGGCTTTGATAAAGGGATAAAATTCCGGTTTCTGATAAGGTTCCACCTCCAGGTTGATAAATGCGGTTATATGATATCCTAACTTAAACCAGTTTACTTCCGTATGATAACCTTTAATAATACCTTCCTTTTCCAATCTGGATATTCTGGCTGCAACTGCCGGGGAGGATAAATACACCTTTTCCGCTATGAATTTCAACGGAGTCCTGGCATTTTTCTGCAGCATCGTTAAAATCTGTTCATCAATATGATCCAATTTTCTACCTGCTTTCTTATTTCTTCCTGTGTATTGCTGTGTCTGTCTGCTACAAATCAGTCCTGGATAACGCGAGGTGTTGAGCGGATTGAGGGTCACAGAAAACCCGGGTTTAATACGCTCCATCCCCAATTCACCCGAGGACACCGCCGCCTCCGTTTTTACAAACCGGGAATTTTTCTGTTAAGAGGAGATTATTTCTTAATATTATAAGTTAAAGAAAGGTGTTTTTCAAGTAAGCCGTTTAAAAAACTTATTTTTGTTAAGTGTAATTAATTTTTTAAAAAATTATAACTTTTTAATTAAAATTATAATGTTTTAACAGCCAATAAATATTAATCTTCACATTTTCTCCTTATTTATTTACGGGCGGTTAAATACGTGCTATTCTCTTCTTCATGATTGATGGAAAAGGTTTGGGCCAAAGGCCAGGGATTTTCGTCACCCAAACCGAATACGAATTACCCGAAAGAGAGGATGATTTTATGGAGATGAGAATTGAGGCCGATTCAATCGGCAGTATGGCAGTACCGGCCGATGCCTATTACGGGGTACAAAGCCTGAGGGCAAAAAAGAACTTTAATATTACGGGAAAACCGATGCATCCGGCATTTATAAGGAACCTGGCAAGAATTAAGAAAGCTGCGGCCATGACCAATCAAAATATAAACAGGCTGGATGATAAAATCGCAGCTGCAATCATCCGTGCCTGTAATGAAATCATAAGCGGAAGGTTTCAGGACCAGTTTATCGTAGATTCCATCCAGGGAGGCGCAGGTACCTCCGCCAATATGAATGCCAATGAGGTAATCGCCAACCGTGCCGCAGAAATTTTAGACGGGGTAAAAGGCGATTATTCCCTGGTACATCCCAATGATCATGTTAATATGGCTCAATCTACCAACGATGTAATTCCCAGTGCGGGGAAATTAACGGTTCTGGAATTGCTCCCCATGACAATCGGTGAATTAAAACGTCTTCATTCGGCCCTTCTTAAGAAATCCAATGAATTTGACCATATATTAAAAATTGGAAGAACCCAGTTACAGGATGCGGTTCCCATGCGCCTTGGGCAGTCTTTTCGTGCCTATGCATCCGTTATTGCCAGGGATATAGACCGGCTGGAAAAATCAGGAGAGGAGATGTCTGCCTTAAATATGGGCGGAACTGCCATAGGAAGCGGCATTAATGCCAATTCCGCTTACCTTGCACAAATCATCCCAAACATTAATAAGGTATGCAAAACATCCTGCAAGCAGGCAGCAGATCTTTTTGACGCCACACAGAATCTGGATGGTTTTGTATATATATCGGGAGTTTTAAAGACCTGCGGCGTAAATCTATCAAAAATGTGCAACGACTTAAGGCTCCTCTCTTCGGGTCCCAGGGCAGGTATGGCGGAAATCAGCCTGCCGGCCAAACAGAACGGTTCCTCCATAATGCCGGGGAAAATAAATCCGGTCATACCGGAGGTAGTAACCCAGGTGGCTTTTCAGATTATAGGAAATGATACGGCAATTACCATGGCAGCGGAAGCCGGGCAATTGGAGCTGAATGCCTTTGAACCGGTGTTATTTTATAACTTATTTGAATCCATAGAAACACTGAAGGGTGCCGTGACCACTTTAGTGGATAACTGTATCACGGATATCAGTGCCAATGAAGAACGGTGTCTGGAACTGTTGGAAAACAGCGTGGGGATTTCTACGGCCCTGTGCCCTTTTCTCGGTTACAGGAAAGCAGCCGAATTAGCCAAAAAATCCTTAGAAACCGGCGTTAAGCTTAAGGACCTGGTTTTGGAGGAAACCTTATTAACCAAAGAACAGCTGGAAGAGGTATTAAATCCTGCCGCCATGACGGAACCGAAGCTTCAAAGGGAAGAAATGTTGATCCGGATTCATTAGGGAGGAATTAAAAAACAAAGTTATTACTACAAACGAAAATGATAAGTAAATCCGATTGCAGGGATTGTTAAGGAGGTATGTCCGTTAACAATCCCTTTTGATTTTGATCCGGAAAGTTCCCGCGGTTTTCTTTTTATAAAGTTTAGTCCGCTAATACTTCCTGCTTCATATAATAGGATTGGGATGAGAAAAGCCCAATATGGTGTTTAGGTCCAATATAATCTTTTTCCATAGGAGATTTGTAAAGCGGCAGAGCTTTTTAAAAATATAAAAAAATTTAATTCTTTTACCCGGTTTTTGAAAATTCTTTAGAAATTCTTTCGTTTTATATAAAGAAGCTTTTTCGATTTATCATTTATAATAATAAAAAGCGTAAGAAAATAAAGGAGCCAAAGAACAATGAAGATCAAATGCTATAGAAAGAGGAAAAAGATATATGGACATTCAAATGTTAACGGATTACTTTCATCAGTACGGTGCCGCCGCGATATTCGTCATTGTGTTTTTAGAATATTTAAACCTGCCCGGATTTCCCGCCGGTGTTGTAATGCCTCTGGCAGGAATATGGGCATCCCAGGGAGGGATTGGTTTCGGTACGGCACTCTTACTTTCGGTATTGGCTGGGCTTTGTGGGAGTTGGGTTCTTTATTTTTTAGGGAGATTCGGAGGTGAATTTCTATTAAATAAATACGTGAATAAATTTCCGAAACAGAAAGCCGTCATTGAAGATACTATGGAGCGGATTCGGAAAAAAGGGTATATCGGTATATTTATCGGCAAATTAATTCCCATGATAAGGACAATTATTTCCATACCTGCAGGTGTCCTTAAGATGAATTTTATGGGATATACCCTGTCTTCCGTAATGGGGATTACTGTATGGAATCTGGTTTTTGTAGGGGCCGGGTACTTTTTTGGGGATTCCGTCCTGCAGGTATTATCCTAGTGTGCTGTCTCATTCATCTTTAGTCAAACAGCACACTAATTTAAGGAGGAGCATTATGCGAATTGCTATGTTGACCAATAATTATAAACCTTATGTGGGAGGAGTGCCAATCTCAATCGAACGGCTTGCAGATGGACTCAGGGGTTTAGGGCATGAAGTATATGTCTTTGCTCCCAGTTATGAAGGGGAAGTGGAAGAACCCTATGTAATACGGTATCATTCCAGAAAAAAGAAACTGAAAGGGGAATACGTCGTACCGGATATTTTTGATCCCAGAATTGAGGAGGTCTTTTCTTCCATTCCCTTTGATATAATCCATGTACACCACCCCATGCTCATGGGTTATACGGCCCAGTATTTCAGCCGGAAATATCATATACCGATTGTATTCACCTACCATACCAGGTATGAACAATATCTTCATTATATACTGCCCGGTCAGAAATGGAAAAATACGGATAAAAAAGCAAGGCATACCCCATTCCGCTTCCTGGAGAAAAAGCTTATATATACCGGAAGTGAAAAGCTGGTTATGATTCATAACCGTATCTTTACGAATCAATGTGATCTGGTATTTGCCCCGACTCCCAGCATAAAAGAGTACCTGGAGGAACATGGTACCAGTACGGAAGTTAAGGTAATACCGACCGGTTTATCGGGAAAAGAATTTGAATTTAATAAAAGCAGGGTAAAGGCCATACGGAAAAAGTACTTAAATGGGAAGAAGTATTTATTCTGCACCGTATCAAGGCTTGAGAAAGAAAAAAATATCGAATTTATACTGGAGGGTTTAAAATTACTGAAAGAAAAATATAGCACCGGTTTTCGGATCTTAATGATTGGGGAAGGGTCATTAAAAGAAGAACTGAACAAGAGGGTTAAAGAACTGGGGCTTAATGATAACGTCATCTTCTGCGGGTTAGTCCCCCATGAAGAACTTCCCGATTATTATCATGCCTGTGACTTATTTTTATTTGCTTCCCAGTCAGAAACCCAGGGTATTGTTTTATTGGAAGCCATGGCTGCCGGGCTGCCGGTAATTGCAGTAAGGGCAAGCGGGGTCAGTGATGTGTTGGTGGACGGCAGGAACGGTTATATGACGGATAAGGCCGTTCCTCTGTGGGAAGAAAAAATTGAGCAGGTCTTAAGCCGGAAACATCAGTGGGAACAAATGAAACTGGAAGCAGTAAAAGTGGCAAAACAATACCTTGCCGTCCAGGTTGCCAAAAATGTGGAACAATATTACAGGAACGTGCTGTTAACGGAGGATATCCGGAATAAAAACAGGTCAATTATGCATCAAAGGCTGGTAAAAGAGTATGAAGATAAAACGATTTAATTCTATAAACAAACAGCAGCTGGCAGGGGAAATCTTTCACTACTATATCCGGCTGGTTGGAGCAACCGGAAGGATAAAGATTTACAATCTGGACAGAATCAGGGATAATACCATCCTTGGATACTGGCATGGGGACAGTTACTGTATGCAGCTGGTTTTAAAGGAGCTTGCGAAAAAGAATAGACGGATTCAGGTAATTGTAACCGCTGATAAACGGGGGGATACCATTGAACGGATGATAAACCATTACGGGGCAGAGGCCATACGACTGCCCGACGGGCTAAAGATGAGGCCCTTCTTCAGCCAGTTGAAAGCAGAGAGCACATCGGAAGGAAATATTCTGGCAACCGCCCTGGATGGGCCGGTGGGACCACTTCATGAGCCTAAAAAACTCCTGTTCCTTTTGGCCTCGGAAGCGGACAAAGAAATGACTTATGTCCATTTTACCTATAGCCGTGTCATACGCCTTAAGAACCGATGGGATAACTATGTAATTCCCCTGCCGTTTTCAAAGGTAGTTGCCGACGTCGAAGATCTGGGTAAAGTCACCAGGAAGGATCTTCAGAATTTTAAGGAATACCGGAAGAAGCTGCTTTTTTAATTTAGGATTCCTATCATAAAGCTCCGTTATTATTGCCCCTTTATACCGGGATAAGGCCAGTAAAAGCGGCAGGATAAAAAACTCAGCTTGTAATAAACGGTTATTTGATAGATACTGTATATAGGTGTATTATAATAAACAGGATTAAATAAGGAAATAAACGGAAGTTTTCGCTAAATTTCATTTAGATAAAATTGGAGGGCAACATGGATTCCTATCATATTTTAGTTGTGGAAGACGATAAAGAAATATTGGAAGGTGTCAGTATTTATTTAAAGAACCAGGGTTATAGCGTATATAAGGCATCCAATGGGATAGAAGGCCTTGATGTCATGGAAAAAGAAGAAATCCACCTGGCCATTGTGGATATTATGATGCCCCGGATGGACGGTATTACCATGACCATGAAACTCAGGGAGAAATACGAATTCCCGGTTATTATGCTGACTGCCAAATCGGAGGAAATCGATAAGGTCACAGGATTAAATATCGGGGCGGATGATTATGTGACAAAGCCCTTTACCCCAATGGAACTCTTAGCCAGAGTAGGTTCCCAGCTGCGCCGTTACTCCAAATACCTGAATGTACTGGAAGAAAAAAAAGAGGATAATGTATATATAATCGGGGGACTGGAGTTAAATGAAAATACGGTCCAGGTTACGGTAGACGGTAATCCCATCAAGGTAACGCCTTTGGAATTCAAGATTTTGGCTTTGCTGATTAAAAACCCGGGACGGGTATTTTCTGCCGAAGAAATCTATGAAAGAGTATGGAATGAGCGCGCGGTCACAACGGACACCATTATGGTCCATATCCGGAATATCAGGGAAAAAATTGAGATAAATACAAAAAATCCAAAATATATAAAGGTGGTGTGGGGTGTTGGATACAAAATTGAAAAACAGTAAGAAGTCCAGAATTGCCGGTGCCCTTGTAATATTACTGCTTTTATCGGCAGCAGCGGCAGCAGTGATTGTTTTTTATCCTGTTTTTTTAAACAACGCCAATATTCTTTTAGAAAAAACAAAAGACCAGGATGAAAAAAGCAAAAGTTTAATGGAAGAAGACTATAAGAATGATTTTATGAATGAATTATACCGCGGAAATTACATCCTTTTTTGGGATATTATGAAACAGAACAGCAAGGACGTGACACCGGAGGAAGTCTTTCTGCCTGATTTTGCGGGTAATATGGTTCGGGATGACAATACATCCGGTAATGATAATAATAATGCCGTATATGATTCACAAAGTGAAGAGCTGCTTAACAGGGAAGAATTTATGAATCAGTTTAATGAGTTAATCGATGGCTGGCATAATTCATTTTATGAAAGAATCATAGGCAGTTATGGGTTGGAGTATTACGTTTATGACCACAAAACCGGCAAAAACCTGACCAATACCATCAGCCCGTTAAATATCATAACGGAAAATACAAAAAAAGCGCAGGAAACAAAATATCCCTATTCCTTTTATGCGGTTTTTCATTATGATGAAAACGGCACCCTTTCCATACCGGAATTCCATGGGCTGGAAGAAAGTAAAAAAGATACGTATCAGACTCTGGAAGTGACCGGGGATTTAATTAAGAATGAAATGTTTAACAGTACCTGGTACCAATATTATGACAATATAAAGGCTCCGTATGATGTGACGGTAATCTATGCGGCTAAATCGGATACTTTTTATTTACCGGCCGGGATTAATTTAAATTCCCGGTATCAGTGGCGGGAGTCCTGGGCCTTTGATAACGGAGGCTTCCAGTACGCCTTTGTTATTTCATTCACCGTTGTCGCCTTATTAGCTCTCCTGCTGCCTGTTAAAAAGTCCTGGGCGCTGGGAACGGGCATGGAGGGGAAAGTCCCCCTGGAAATAAGCTTTGTAGGGATCGCCATGACCTTTGACGGATTTCAGGGGATGTCTTCCATGGCTTTGGAAACGGTATTGGGAAGCTTTCTTGATTTTGGGGATTATTCCCTCATTCCTGCCTGGATGGAGAAAATACTGGACTATGGTGTTAATTATATAGTATGGATGGCCGTATTTATTATCTGGTTCCTGGCAGTGCTGTCCTTACGTTCCGTGTTTACTCTGGGATTAAAGCGCTATCTGAAAGAAAGGACCATCACCGGTAAACTGGTATTTTGGATTTTCCGGAATGTGAAAAAGTTTTTAGCGACCCTTTCCGATATTGATTTAACGGATGCCTCCAATAAAGCCATTTTTAAAATACTGTCAGTAAATTTTGTCATACTGATGCTGCTTTGCAGCGTCTGGTTAATCGGTGTTGCCGTGCTGATTCCTTATACCATAATCCTGTTTTTCATCATGAAAAAGTACTTAGCGGACATAAAACACAAGTACGGTATCCTCCTTAATGCCACCAGCAGTATGGCACAAGGGAACCTGGAGGTATCCGTGGAGGAGGATTTGGGCATATTCAATCCCTTAAAAGAAGAACTTGCCAGGGTACAGGTCGGCTTTAAAAAGGCAGTGGAGGAAGAGACAAAAAGCCAGAAGATGAAGACCGATTTAATTACCAATGTATCCCATGATTTAAAGACTCCCTTAACCGCCATCATAACCTATATCGGCCTGTTAAAGGACGGCAATATAACGGAGGAGGACAGAAACTCCTATATTGATACCCTGGATAAAAAATCCCTGCGGTTAAAGAGGCTGTTTGAAGACTTATTTGAAATCAGCAAAGCTTCCAGCAATAATATTACATTAAATTTCGTGGAAGTGGATCTGGTTTCCCTGATAAAACAGGTAGAGTTGGAACTTATGGATAAGATAGAGCAGTCAGAAGTGGAATTCCGTTATCAGTTAACGGAAGAAAAGGTAATCCTGAACCTGGACAGCGAAAAAACTTACCGTATATTTGAAAACCTGTTCTTAAACATTACGAAATATGCAATGCCCCGTACCAGGGCTTATATCGAAGTACAGGCTTCTGCCGTTGAGGTAACCGTAATACTGAAAAATATTTCTGCTACGGAACTTAATTTCAACCCGTCGGAGATCAGTGAGCGTTTCGTACGCGGAGATAAATCACGGAATACGGAAGGCTCCGGCCTCGGCCTTGCCATTGTTAAAAATTTTGTAGAATTGCAGGGCGGCAGCTTCCAGATACAACTGGACGGGGACTTATTTAAAGCAGTGATTGTATGGAAAAGGCAATAAAATATTAACTGGGTTAAAAATAAGAGATATAAAACTTCGTCAATAAATTAATAAATTAAAACGCCTGCCACTTATGGATCGAAAACAGCACTGTTTTCGTGTTTCCAACCATGAGTGGCAGGTGCTTTTAACAACTTAAGCATCTGAAAGAGGAGTTCATTTTACATGAGAGACTATTATTTTTCATTTTCCTGCTCCCGGGCCTTCTGATGCTGTTTCATTTTATCGATTAGATCATTACCGTCTATTTTTTCAACAGGGAACTCATATAAATACAGCCGGTTGTCAGCAGGCTTTCCCTTATTTTCGGAAGCTTCCAGTACAAGGGAATATTCGCTGATAGGAATATTGTGGTTATCCATAATTGCCTTCAGCTCCAAAAGCCTGCTGTTTAAAAATTCATAAGTAATCTCATCACTTATACAATAGACGGTTAAAGAAGCCGGAACCGGAGGCTTGGTAATATCAAAGGGCATGTCAAGCTTTAGCTTACTTAAATCAAATTCATTTTTTCCGTAATCCGCAATAACAATGGAAGTCTCATAAGGAAATTCAGTGCTTAATATAGCCTCCACCTC
This sequence comes from Bacillota bacterium, assembly GCA_023391695.1. Lineage (GTDB taxonomy): Bacteria > Bacillota > Clostridia > Lachnospirales > Lachnospiraceae > Anaerocolumna. Next base: position 170,876 of record JAEWAK010000007.1, on the reverse strand, counting down.
TTTATTAAAGATGTCCGTCAGCCGGCGGTAGGTTGTAAAATGATTGGCTACTTCATATTCATAATCATCCGAAACCTTACCTTTACTGCAATTTACCGTAAATTGGGTGTCCAGGCTGGTTTTTGACTGTACCCTTGAAAAATAGGCCGTATCCTTGAAGTTATATTTTGTATCTGATACTGTCAGGTCAAGGTCCGGATAAGTTTTATTCACATATACTTTTATTTTATAATTTGCTATCTTAGCAGAGAGTGGATTTCCCATAAAAGCATTATATATAGAAAATAAAAAGAAAATCATTGTAAATGCTGCGATAGCTGCAATCAATTTAAGTATTGTTTTCTTTTTCATAATATACCGTATGTATCGCAGGCAGGCCCGGGATACTGCCATTATTCAAAGCCGAAAAAGACTTAATCTGGCGTCCTTTCTTTTAGTATTTATTTCATCTTTTATTAATATAAGTTTACCGGTTCGGGCAGTTGGATTATTGCTCGCCCGCATGTTATTTATTCCTTTTTAAACGCATAATGAAGCAGCATACCGATTACAGCGCCGAAAAAAGTTAATACGGAATATATCGTTGAAAAAAACAGTGGCATATATAGACTGCCTCGGGAAAATTGGTGCAATTCAAAGAAATTGCTTAAAAACAGCCAAATAAAGGAAAGAAAAAATACTCCGAATAACGTAAGGTTCCATCTGCGTTTGAGTGTGAAAAATCCCATTGCCCCAACTAAAGGCATGATGATAAAATTGTAAAACATACCCATGGAGTTAGATAAAAATACACCGAGAAATGCTCCGGAAACCAGGAAAAACAATCCAGCAAAGACAAGTTTTTTCTTTAACCGGTTTTTGAAATCAATCATAGGAGTTCCTCCTTTGCATCCATATAATTTTCTGAGTCCTGCCATCTTTTATATTTAACAGTTCTTTCATCCTTCTTACCATCTTTTTTGATATCGTATTTCTGTATATTATTCTACATTGACTTTTACTGAAAATAATGATATTTTGCCTTATGTCGGACTATTTATTATATAATTATAAACCACAATTATGATAGATGTAAACTAGTTAATTAACATTACTATTCCCGGATTACATATAGAGACAGGAGGGTAAAATGGAATCTGATAAAATGAATCCTGAAAAAGCTGCCATACCGGCACAAATCGAAAGCTGGTACACCCAGTGGATTCTGGTGGAAAGATTATATACGGAATTTGCGAAACGTTATGATATTGCAAGCTCAGCCGTGTTTGTATTAAGGACCATACTGGAGCATCCTGCGGGCTGCACCCAGCGGTTTATCTGCGAGGCACTGATTTATCCCAAACAGACTGTATCCAGTATTATTCAAACCTTATTAAACAAAGGATTTGTCCTGAAAAGACAATCCCGGGAGGATAAACGGAATTTTGAAATCTATTTGACGGAAAAAGGTACTGTATTTGTCCTGGATATGATGGCAGATTTACAGAAGGCGGAAGAAGAGGCGTTTATGGCTATTTTGCCTGAGGACAGGGACAAATTTACACAGATCAATGAAGCACTGACGAAAGCACTTCATACTGCCTTGCGTATTGAATTAAAAAGCGAGGATAAATCTTTCATTGGCACACCGAATATTATTAAAGGAGACTAGTTATGACCTATGTAAATGAAAGGGAAGAAAAGAAGAAATTTTATAAATTAGTATTTGTGCTGGTTCTGCCGATGGCTTTACAGAACCTGATTAATGTAGGGGTCACTTCAGCCGATGTCATTATGCTTGGAAAGGTGAGCGAAACTTCATTATCAGCCGCTTCACTGGCCGGGCAGGTGCAATTCATCATGACCCTCATCTTCTTTGGACTTACTTCGGGTGCTGCGGTACTGACTGCGCAATACTGGGGGAAAAAAGATATCCGTACCATCGAAAAGGTCCTTGCAATTGCCATGAGATTTGCGCTGTTGGCCGCCGTACTGTTTACGCTGGCAGTATTATTGTTTCCCTATCCCATTATGAACCTATTTACTCCGGAAAAGGCGGTACAGGAAGAAGGTGTACAATATTTAAGGATTATTGGCATATCCTATATTTTTGTAGCCATAACCATGATTTACCTGAATATTATGCGCAGCGTGGAGAGAGTTATTATTTCCACGGTTGTATATTTAAATTCATTGATCATCAACGTAATTTTAAATGCAATCTTTATCTTCGGATACTTTGGGCTGGAACCTATGGGTATAAGAGGTGCCGCGCTGGCAACTTTAATTGCAAGGATCATGGAATTTATCATAGTATGGTTCTATGCGGTAAAAATTAATAAAACAGTTCGTTTTCACATCAAAGACCTGTTAATCAGGGATAAAATATTAATGAAAGATTTCCTTACCTTTGCTATTCCGGTTATGCTAAATGAACTGATCTGGGGAGCCGGTACTTCCACCAATGCCGCCATAATCGGGCATTTGGGAAGCCCTGTGGTGGCGGCCAATTCCGTAACCCAGGTAACCAGGCAGCTGGCCATGGTGGTGGCTTTCGGGATAGCCAATGCTACGGCAATCATTATCGGTAAAGCCATAGGGGAACAGAAGGAGGAACTGGCTAAAATATATGCAAAACGGTTCATCCGATTAACCCTTATAGTCGGGTTAATCGGTGCGGTAGTTATACTGGGGGTATCCAATATAGCCCAGAGCCAGATGACTCTTAGCCAGGAGGCAAAAACCTACTTAAGAATCATGATGTTTATTATGTCGTATTTTGCAGTCGGCCAGGCATATAATACGACTATGGTGGTTGGTGTATTCCGGGCAGGCGGCGATACGAAGTTCGGATTAATCCTGGATGTATCGACTCTCTGGGGGTGTTCCATCCTGTTTGGGGCACTGGCAGCTTTTGTCTGGAAATTGCCCATACCGCTTGTGTATATGATTATTATGAGTGATGAAATCATTAAGATTCCCCTTACCACACTGCGTTATAAATCCTATAAGTGGGTAAGAAACGTTACCCGGTAAACAAAAAGTTTTTTTGTAAAAAACAGAATTACATAAAATTATTTATTTTAAGTGAGGAATTAGAATTGATATTAGGTTTATAAAACAATTGACAAATAATGTATTTCCGGTTATCATAATTTTATCAAAATGAAAGGAATGGGTTATTGCATGTTAATTGTGTCTGTATTGGAGATTACAACAAAATAGTTGTAAAGAAGGACTTCTGCCGTTAAGCCTTACTTAACTGTCTGCGTCCTTTTAAGGCTTATACCTGGTATAAGTCTTATGTATTCTGCCTTACAGACTGCTTAAATAAACCATTATATTATATATAACGAACACCGCAGTAGTATTAGAGTCTTTTAAGAGATAATCTTAAAAAAGGCAGATTACTACTGCGGTTTTTTTTATGTAATAGAAATTGCGTCCTATTGCATAAAAAAGCCCTGCGGGCAGTATTTTATGAAATTATATCAATAGGAGATAAGATAATGAATGTAATTCAAACAAAACAGCTGACAAAATCCTATCAGCGTTATAAAAAAGACGCCGGTTTAAAGGGCAGTATCAAAAGCCTGTTTCACCGGGAATTTATTAAGAAAGATGCGGTATTGAATTTTGATTTAACCATTGAGGAGGGGGAATTTGTAGGACTTATCGGCCCCAATGGTGCGGGGAAAACCACCCTGGTAAAGATGCTTACCGGGATCATAGCTCCTACTTCGGGTGAAATATCCGTTTTAGGATATTATCCGAATAAGCTGGAAAATGCTTTTAAGAGCCAATATGCAGTAGTAATGGGACAGAAAAGCCAGCTCTTTTTTGAGTTAACGGCAGCAGATACGTTTTTGTTATTCAAAGAACTCTATGGAATCAGGGAGGAAGAATATAAAGCCAATCTGGATTATTTTATCAGGCTGTTTGACGCAGCGGAGTTTTTAAATGTTCAGGTACGTACCCTGTCCCTTGGAGAACGAATGAAGATGGAACTTATTGTGGCACTTTTACACAATCCCAAAGTACTGTTTTTAGATGAGCCCACTATCGGTTTGGATGCCGTGGCACAAAAACAGATCCGAAGCTTTCTGAAGGAAGTAAACGAACAAAAGGGAACCACCATTATATTAACCTCTCATTACATGGAGGACATAAAAAGCCTTTGCAGAAGATGTGTTGTGGTCAATAACGGGATGAAGATATATGACGGTGAAACCAATGCCCTGTTTGACAAATTCCAGACACATAAGAAAGTAACCATAGCCTTTGAGCGGGAAACCGTCTGCAGGCTGCCTGAAAAATGTCCGGTATTGGAGGAAAGCCCATATAAAATATCCTTTATGGCAGAAAAAGAACAGGTGCAAAAACTTCTTAAGGATTTACTTGGAACCTATGAATTAAGCGATATATCCATTGAAGAAGAGGATATTGGAAATGTGGTGGAAAAAATCTATGGAGACAGAAATGGGGTGTTGGCTTGAGGTGGTTTGGCAGGGGAATTTTAAATAAAATAACGGATAGCAGGAACAGGAATAAAAAATATCTGGAAGTGGGCCGAATTACATATAAAGCACAGCTTGCCTGGCGGTTTGATATTATATTTAATATGGCATTTACCGTTATAAAAATCCTGTTTGCCTATATTATATGGGGAACCATTTTCGGGGACAGGGAGACGGTAGCGGGCTTTCATTTTCATTCCATGCTGTCTTATTATATTATCAGTTCGTTTTTATCCCAGATCGAGATGTCTGACGGAGTAAGCAGGGAAATCAGTGCCAGGATACGGGAAGGAAGTTTTTCAAAATATATGGTTGTGCCGGTTCATATCGAAAAATATTTCCTGGCCCAGACCCTGGGAGCGGCTTCTTTTTATTCCTTATTTAACCTTACGGCTGCGTTGGTATGGGTTTTTATCTTCCGCATCCGATTTACATTAACAAAGGATATCGGAGTTATATTGATTTCAATATGCCTGATCCTGTTAGGCCTGGTTTTTATGGTCCAGTTTAATTATTTTCTGGGAATCCTGACTTTAAAGTTTCAGGACATCAGTATATTTCTGATGATTAAAAATAACCTGGTGGCATTTATTACGGGAACCATGCTGCCGCTCTCACTGCTGCCGGATATCATAACGGCCGTAATGCGGTTTTTTCCTTTTTATTATGTCACTTATTTACCCTCCATGTTATTGATTGGGCAAAATAAGGGGGAAGGGTTTACCGGCATCCTCATACTCGCAGGTTGGACCGCAGCGTTTAAAATACTGAATCATTATACCTATAGCAGGCTTCGGATCAGATATGACGGGGTGGGAATATGAAAAAGAATCTAAAATTTATATTAACTTTACTGCGGATGAAATTATCCCATATGATGGTATTCAGACTGTCCTTTTTCGGAGCCTTCCTGGTGGATGGGACCTTGTTTCTGGTGCAGCTGCTGATGTTTCAGGCGATTTATTCCCAGGTGGAATCCATAGGCGGCTGGGGGCAAGGGGAAATGATGATTTTTATCGGGACCTTTTCCCTGATTAATGCCCTGAACATGGCCGTATTCTTTTTTGGAATGAATGACCTCCCGGAGAAAATCCGAAGCGGTTCACTTGATCATTACCTTACAAAACCGGTCAGTCTTCTGCTTCGTTTAACGTTTGAAAATGTAAATCCCGGCTCGGTGCCTTTAATATTCGCCAGTTTCGTTATTATTGGATATGGGATTTCCCTAAGTAAAATATCCTTTTCTTTTCTTCAGGGAGCCGGCTATGGGATGTTAGTTCTTCTCATGACTTTATTATGGTACGATGTGCAGCTGATTTTAAGGTGTATCCCGTTTTTTATCATATCTGCCGTGAATGTTACCCGGACCGAAGAACTTCTTGAACTGTGCATGAAGGTACCCGGTGTCTTGTTTCACGGAGCCTTTAAGGTATTATTCTATTTTATACTTCCCTATGGCATCATGGCTACCATTCCGACCCAATTTGTCATGAGGACGATTACACCGCTTGGAATCGGATATGGTGTATTCGTTGTGGTGATTTTTACCGTACTTGCTTTTGGGTTATGGAAACTGGGTTTAAAGAATTATAAAAGTGCCAGCAGCTGACGGATTTTTTTAACCGTAAAATAAAACGGACTGCCGCTAAATATCCGGCTTCCCGTTTACAGGGCTTTCTATTTGTCAGCATCCTGACTTAACCGATCAAATGAATCTGACTCCCACCTTAAGCAGGCGGGAGTCAGATTTAACTTTTCAGTGGAGGTCAGGCCGTCACTGAAACAGCAGCATAGCTGCGTAATAGGTTATGCCCATGCAGCAAAGCAGAATGCGATTATCCGCTTTGACTCAAGCTATCTGTAACAAGAAAAATATTTTTTCAATTTAGAAACATTGGAATGAACGTATCCGGTCCAAATCGATTCTTTGGAAAGTCCATGCAAATCCTCTCCAGCGGAAGCCGGAAACAGCCCGCCTTCCTACAAAAGTCGGGAAGAACCAGAAACTATTTCCATTGGTTAACCAGATAAAAGTATTCCGGAATAAGCAATTTCTTATACCTCTTGCCCCGCCCGGCCTGGGAGAAATCTGCGGCGAAAAAGAAGGAGGTGCCGACCTGGGCGGTGCCGGCGGCGGGCCGCCTTCTTCCGTAGGCGGTGCAAAAGGCGGCGGAGGTGGCGGAGTAAAGGGTGGTGTAAAAGGCGGTGTAGATGGTGGTGCAAAAGGTGGTCCAGATGGCCGCGGCTGGTTACCTCTCATCGGCGGCCGGCCTTCTCTTCCCGGCGGTCGTTGCATATATGACATTTCGGAAGAAACCGGCTGCTGATTGTTATTATTTTGGATATTATTAAATCTATTTTGATAGAATTGATTGTCCTGCAAGTAAATTCCCCTTTCTGATTTATACATTAATTTATGCAATAGAATTAAAATGGGTGTTTCTTAAAGAAGGTAAAAGCTAAGTTTCTATAAATGTACGTCTTGACAAATAAAGCCGGCAGTGTTATATTAGAAAAAAATAAAATTAAATAAATCTTCAGGGCAGGGTGCAATTCCCTACCGGCGGTAAAGCCCGCGAGCCGTAAGGCAGATTCGGTTAAACTCCGAAGCCGACAGTAAAGTCTGGATGAAAGAAGATCAGTTAGAAAACTTATCAGAATGATTGGAATAAAAAGAATCAAGGTAAGATTTCTATTTAAGAAAGCTTTTATAAGCCCTGAATTTATCAGGGCTTTATTTTTTTGCATAAATTATACTTAATCCAGCACCTGCGATTCACACCAGTGCTGCGTTGTCGTCAATTGGCGAAGGAACCGCTACGCCTCATTCCTCCGCCTTGCCCTGGCATAAATATCAGTCACTGATATTAAGCATTATTTATGCAAGGCAGTACTAGGTTTCTCAATAACTGGTAACAATAAACTCTGGGTGCATAACGTGAAAAAATACAAATGTTTTCACACCCTGATGAAACAACGACATTCAAAGAACGAATGTCTTATGTTAGGCAGTAACTTATCTGTGAGCGGATGAGTTATGCAATGGGAGCTTATATGGAAATAAAATATATGGAAAGAGCTCTTGCATTGGCGGAAAAGGGAATTGGGTATACCAATCCCAATCCTCTCGTGGGAGCAGTCATAGTTAAAGACGGTAAAATAATCGGAGAAGGTTATCATGAATTATTTGGAGGACCTCATGCGGAAATCAATGCATTTCGGAATGCTTCCGGGGATGTAGGAGGTGCGGATCTATATGTTACCCTGGAACCCTGTTCCCATTACGGCAAAACGCCGCCCTGCGCGGAGGCCATTGTAAAAAAGGGAATCAAAAAAGTTATAATTGCTTTAAAAGATCCGAATCCAAGGGTTTGCGGCAGAGGCATAAAATTATTAAGGGAAAATGGCATTGAGGTTATAACCGGGGTTCTGGAAGAGGAAAGCAGGAGGTTAAATGAAATATTTATTAAGTATATTATTACAAAGCTTCCTTTCTGCCTGTTAAAAACAGCCATGACCCTGGACGGAAAAACGGCTGCAGCTACCGGGGATTCCAAATGGATTACCAATGAAGAGTCCAGACAATATGTCCATGAACTAAGGCACCGGTATGCAGCCATTATGACAGGAGTGGGAACCGTATTACAGGATGATCCTTACTTAAATACAAGGCTCAAATACACAACGGGCAGGGATCCTGTCCGGGTCATTGTAGACAGCAGTGCCAGAATACCGGTTACCGCCAAGGTATTAAACTTAAACTCCGCAGCCGGGACTGTCATAGCGGTTACAAACCGGGCCGGAGAGAATAAACTTTCCGAACTTAAAAAACTGGGAGCAGAGATCATTATAACACCGGAGGCTGATAACCGGGTTGACTTAGGGTATTTAATGAAAGCCCTGGGGGAGAGGGGGATTGACAGTGTATTGCTGGAGGGCGGCAGTGAGCTGAACTTTTCGGCACTTGAGGCGGGGATCATTGATAAAGTAAATGTATTCCTTGCCCCGAAGCTCATTGGAGGAAGGGAAGCCAAAACCCCGATCGGCGGCAGGGGAAGGCAGTTTATGAAAAACGCTGCCGTATTGGAAAATATGAAAACCCGTACCTTTGGGGAAGATATTATGATAGAAGGGTATATGAGAAAGGAGGGGAAGGAATGTTTACCGGACTGATAGAGGAAATCGGCGAAGTCCAGAGTGTAATCAAATCGGTAAAGTCGGCAAAATTAAGGATCGGTGCCGGAAGGATACTAAAAGATATAAAGACCGGGGACAGCATCAGTACCAATGGGGTATGTCTGACGGTTACGGAACATACAGCGGACAGTTTTACAGCAGATGCCATGGCGGAAACCATGAGAAAGAGTAATTTGGGGCTTTTATCCTTTGGGGATAAAGTGAACCTGGAGCGTGCCCTGAAGGTCGGGGACCGGCTGGGAGGGCACATAGTCAGCGGACATATAGACGGTATGGGAACCATAATTAATTATGAAAAAGAAGACAATGCAGTCTGGGTAACCATATCCATATCGGAGGAATTAATAAAGTATATTGTCCATAAGGGCTCCGTTTCCATTGACGGAGTCAGCCTTACGGCAGCTTATGCGGATGACAGGGTTTTTAAAGTATCCGTCATTCCCCATACCAGAGATCTGACAACACTCCTGATAAAAAAAACAGGGGACCGGGTTAACATAGAATGTGATATGGTCGGCAAATATGTTGAAAAACTGCTTGCCTTTCGGGAACAGGAAAAGAAACCCGGAATCGATCTGGATTTCTTAAGTAAGACCGGTTTTATTTAAATAACAGTTTAGGCGGTAAAAGTCCACCCAAACCAGTACAGCATTGCGTAAATATCACTTAATTCAGCACCTGCTGTTTACGCAGATGCCGCGTTGTCCCAGGCAGGCGCAGGAACCGCTACGTCTCAATCCTCCGCCTTGTCAAAATAATTCTGTGTTGTTGTTTGTTACATTGCAAATATCAGACACTGAATATTAAGCGATATTTATGCAATGCTGTACTAGCGAAACAACTTACAGGTTGGAAGAAAATAATTAAGAAAGGATGCCGGAACGGATTCTTTCAACCATTTATCACAATAATAATCCTTGTGGGATTTTATTGAATTTGGCAGTACCCCGGTATTTCCGGGGTAGAAAACGGGTATATAAGATATGTATAAATTCAACACAATAGAAGAAGCAATAGAAGAAGTAAAGGCCGGTAATATCATCATTGTAGTGGATGATGAGGACAGGGAAAATGAAGGAGACCTGTTAATGGCGGCAGAGAAAGTAACACCGGAAGCCGTTAATTTTATGGCAAAGTACGCAAGGGGATTGATCTGTATGCCGGTAATCGAAGAGAGGCTGAAGGAACTGAACCTCCAGCTGATGGTTTCCAAAAATACGGAATCCCACCAGACAGCTTTTACCGTATCCATTGATGCAAAAGAAACCACAACCGGAATTTCCGCACAGGAAAGAGCGGCAACCATAAAAAAAATACTGGATAACAATGCGAAGGAAGAGGACTTTAAAAGGCCTGGCCATGTATTTCCGCTGGAAGCAAAAAAAGGAGGGGTATTAAAGCGGGCAGGACATACGGAAGCCGCTGTGGATCTGGCCCAGCTGGCCGGTTTATATCCGGCGGGCGTCATCTGTGAGATTATGAATGAGGACGGTACCATGGCCAGGGTGCCCGAACTTATGGAATATGCGAAAGAACATAACTTAAAAATTATAACCATTGCTGATTTAATTCATTACCGCCGGAAGACGGAAGTTTATATAAAAAGGGCCGCGGAAACGAAATTGCCCACAAAATACGGTGATTTTAAGATGGTCGGTTACGAGAATACCTTAAACGGGGAACATCATGTGGCCCTGGTGAAAGGCAATGTGGATGACGGGGAGCCTGTTTTGGTAAGGGTACACTCGGAATGCCTTACCGGGGATGCTTTTGGTTCCATGCGGTGTGATTGCGGGGAACAGCTTGCCGAGGCTTTAAAAGAAATCGAAGCACAAGGCAGGGGAATCCTGCTTTATATGCGTCAGGAAGGCAGGGGAATCGGACTCATTAATAAGATCAGGGCCTATGCCCTCCAGGACCAGGGCATGGATACCGTAGAAGCAAACCTGGCTTTAGGTTTTCCGGAGGATATGAGGGATTATGGGATAGGAGCCCAGATACTGGCTGACTTAGGGGCTAAAAAGGTTAAACTGCTGACCAATAATCCCCGTAAAATAAAAGGACTGTCCGGATACGGCATTGAGATAACGGAAAGAAAACCCATACAGATGAATCACAACGAAAGAAACGAATATTATTTGCGGACCAAGAAAATAAAAATGGGACACATGTTAAATTTTAAGGAGGAACAATAAGATGAGGACAATCGAAGGAAATTTAATAGCGCAGGGATTAAAATTCGGAATTATTGCAGGGAGATTTAACGAATTTATCGGCGGTAAACTGGTAACCGGTGCATTGGATGCCTTAAAAAGGCATGGTGCCGAGGAAAATGACATTGAACTGGTTTGGGTGCCCGGTGCTTTTGAAATACCCTTAACTGCTAAAAAAATGGCCAAATCCGGGAAATATGACGGGGTTATCTGCCTTGGTGCCGTCATAAGAGGTGCCACACCCCATTTTGACTATGTATCCAATGAGGTTTCAAAAGGCATAGCCCACGTTACCTTAGAGACGGAAGTCCCGGTTATTTTCGGGGTACTTACCACGGATAACATAGAACAGGCCATAGAAAGGGCAGGTACCAAAGCCGGTAATAAAGGTTATGACGCAGCCATGACCGCCATTGAGATGGCGAACCTGCTAAAACAGCTGTAATCATGGAAGGCAAGAACAAAATCCCTGCAAAAGAAGTCAGGACCCTGTTTTTTGATTATGACGGCACTCTTCATGACAGCCTGAAAATATACGCCCGGGCCTTTCAAAAGGCATATGGCTATCTGGTAAAGCAAGGTCTAGCTCCCGACAGGGAGTGGTCCGGTAAGGAAATAAGCTACTGGCTGGGTTTTAATGCAAAGGATATGTGGCAGAATTTTATGCCGGACTTAGGTACGGAATTAAGGCAGTATTGCAGCAGCTTAATCGGCAGAGAAATGAGAGAACAGATTGAACAGGGAGAGCCAGTTTTATATGAAGGTGCCCTTGAAACCCTTTCCTATCTGAAACAAAAAGGATATTACCTGGTTTTTATCAGCAACTGCAATTTTTACTACCTGGAGAGTCACAGGAAACTGTTTCATCTGGATAAATACTTTGACCAGATGATCTGTTCCGAGGAATATGAATTTTTACCCAAACAGGAGATTATTTCTTTTATAAAGAACAAATATCTGGAGAAAATGGCCATAATCGGTGACCGGAAACAGGATATGGATGCCGGTAAGAAGAACGGGCTTTATACCATTGGCTGTCAGTATGGCTATGCCTTTAATGGAGAACTGGATGGGGCGGATATATATATTGACAGTATTAAGGAATTAGTCAATATTTTTTAAATAGGGTAAGGAATAAAAGTTTCGTATTACTTATTACGAGATTAATAATTTGCTTGATAGATCAGCTGTTAACCACTGCTTTTCTTCACAACTTAAAGACTGATTTTATCAAGCAAAACGGAACATTTTTAACTGGAAATTTTCAGTTAAGAACATTTTTCAGCTTATTCATAATTATTCATAATTTCCCTCTTTTTATTTAAAATTCCTGCGGTAAGATGTAGGATAGAAACAATGAAAAGAGGGATTTTTTATGTGGATGAAAAAGTTAAGACAGAGAAAATTGCAGACTGCATTGATTTTTATCTCTTTATATACATTACTATTTGGATAGTATATAATTTAATCTAAAGGGGGCTATAAAGAATGGTTATTATTTACTTGTTAGTTATAATATTAATTGTTGCTGCTATTATAGGTTGGGATTACTATAAATTAAAATGTCTAAAAAGAAAAATGGTATTAAATTTTGGGAACCTAAAAGGAGATATTCGTGACGAAAGAGATCTAGAAATTATAAGTAATTACTTAACATCAAAAAACTTAGAGAGTAGCATTGATCGAATAACTTGGAACGATCTAGCAATGGATAAAATATATAGTGAAATGAATATAACTAATACAAATATTGGAGATGAATACCTATTTGCACTTCTACATCAGCTAGAATTTTCTGATACTAAATTAAAAGAACGTGAAAAATTAATAGAATTCTTTGATAAAAATAGTAATCTACGGGTAGATTTACAACTATTATTTTGTAAAATTGGCAGGATATATAATTATTCTGTTTATGATTCATTGATGACATGTAAGACAATTAAAATTGGTTCTATAATTCCACATTATTTAATATTGACAAGTATTGTTTTATCAGCTCTTACTATGTTTTATAATTTATACTTAGGAATTTTCTTAATAATTTGTAGCTTGACTGTATCTATAATAAATTACGGTAAAACAAAAAAAATGATTGAAATGTCCAACTTATGGAGCCTCAAATATTTGGCTAAAATGATTAAAATTGTACCTAAAATATGTAAGATAAGTTGCCCTGATTTGGAAGACTATATCAAAGAGTTGACAGAAATAAAAAAAAGTTTTAAAGGTATGGGAGTCAAGTCATTGTTTCTATCATCAGGTGTTGGGCTTATTGCAGATTCATTTGATTTAATCTTTGATTATGTCAGAATCTTAACACATGTTGATATTATAACTTTGTATTATTTGTCTAAGAATATTAATAAAAATTTTAATAAACTTGAAAGACTTTATGAAATTATAGGATTATTCGAATCAATGATAGCTGTTGCTTCCTTTAGAAAAAGTTTGCCTTATTATTCTAAGCCCAATTTATTAAATGATAAAGTCAAAGTATCTGTAAATGAGCTATATCATCCTCTGATTGATAATCCAATAACAAATAGTATTGATACAAATGTAAGTGTATTAATTACTGGGAGTAATGCATCTGGAAAATCAACCTTTCTTAAAGCAATAGCCATCAATGCTATATTATCACAAACGATTTTTTTGTCAACAACCAAGAGATATGAGGGTAATTATTTTAAAATTTATACATCAATGGCATTAACTGATAATTTATTCAATAATGAGAGTTATTTTATAGTTGAAATAAAGTCCATAAAAAGAATACTTGATAAACTTAATGCCCAAAATCCGGTCCTCTGTTGTATTGATGAAGTATTGAGAGGCACTAATACTTTAGAAAGAATTGCTGCTTCTTCTGAAATATTAACACAATTAGCTAAAAATAATGCATTATGTTTTGCAGCTACGCATGATATAGAATTAGGTTCAATATTGGAAAACTGTTTTATTAATTATAATTTTAGTGAAGATATTATTGATGGTAAAATAATATTTAATTATAAAATAAATCATGGTATAGCAAGATCTAGAAATGCTATTAAACTATTAGATTTACTGGGGTATTCAGATGATTTAGTTAATAATGCAAATGAAAGGTTGGATTATTTTGTAGAAAATGGTATTTGGAATTCGTAATAGACAGCTATAGGTGAAAAGGTACGACAGATGATGAAATACTCAGAAGAAATATTTGAATTTAAAAAAGGGGATGTTAAATATTAACTTAGGAAAAGATTCATGCTTATGCTGTGAGATTTTTATCTTTTCTATTTACTTAAAAAAGGATTGGGTGTATAATAAACCTGTAAGTTGTTAAGAAAATAACAAAGTATTTTATCTAAAATAAAACATCGTGCTGAGCACAAGGGTACGTCCCAAGTGAAAAGGCGGGAGAATAATAATGGCAGGCCTGGTATTCGTATAATATCCGGCCGTGTTTTTCTATCCTTGTGCCTTTTTATAGGGCCCGGGGATTTTTTTATGTTTTAGGAAATTTTCCCTTTAGCATAAAAACCAGCTCAATCTTATTTCAAGGAAATTCCGTGAATTTCCCATAAATAAAAACGACCAAAAGACGGCACGGATGTTTGTTAAAACCTTAAGAAAGTGAGTAAAACGGATGCCAAACAGGAGAATATTGATTGACACCTTAGAAAAGCAGGGAACTTTATCCAAAGAAGAGTTTGTGGAACTTTTATCAGGTCATACGGAGGGAGATGCGGAATATATAAAACAGAAGGCGGCAGGCACTGCCTTACAATATTTTGACAATAAAGTCTACACCAGGGGCTTGATCGAGTTTACGAATTATTGCAAAAATGACTGCTACTATTGCGGTATCCGCCGCAGCAATTTAAACGTGACCCGTTACAGGCTGTCCAAAGAAGATATCCTCTCCTGCTGCAGGCAGGGCCATGAATTAGGTTTTCGCACCTTCGTATTACAGGGAGGAGAGGACTTACGGTATACTGATGAAGATATGGCAGGCATTATTTCCTCCATAAAGGAAAACTACCCCGATTGTGCAATCACCTTATCTATCGGGGAAAAAAGCTATGAATCCTATCTAGCTTATTATAAGGCGGGGGCGGACCGTTACCTGCTGCGTCATGAAACAGCCAGCGAAGAGCATTACGGTAAGCTCCACCCGAAAAGTTTAAGTTTAAAAGTAAGAAAACAGTGCTTAAGGGACTTAAAAGCCATCGGTTATCAGGTGGGAACGGGCTTTATGGTGGGCTCCCCTTATCAGACAATGGAAAACCTGGCCGAAGATCTGCTGTTTGTTAAAGAGCTGTCCCCTGCGATGATTGGGATCGGCCCGTACCTGCCCCATCATGATACGCCTTTTGCGGGGGAAAAGCAGGGTTCCATGGAACTGACGCTGTTTTTAATCAGCATACTACGCTTAATGATACCCAATGCCTTGATTCCGGCAACAACAGCCCTTGGTACGATCCACCCTCTGGGAAGGGAGAAAGGGATTTTATCCGGGGCCAATGTGGTAATGCCTAACTTATCACCGGTTTCCGTCCGGAAAAAATATGAGCTTTACGATAATAAAATCTGTACCGGGGATGAAGCCGCCGAATGCAGGTTTTGCCTGGAGAACCGGATGAAAAAAATCGGCTATGAAATCGTAAGTGCCAGAGGGGATTTCATACCGATGAATGTTTCAGTTCAGCCTTACGGCTGAATTGTAACCGATGAATACGGAGCTGCAGCCCCTATTATATAAGTAACCCGTTTTAAGCTTTATAATTTCTAGGATTGTCTTTTGACAGAAAGGAAAAACAAAAATGTATGATAATAAATCAAAAAAAGCAGAAGAATTTATTGATGACCGGGAAATCAGGGAAACCATAAACTTTGCCATGGAGAATAAAAGCAACCGGGCATTGATTGAAGAGATCATTGATAAAGCAAAAGCAATGAAAGGAATCTCCCACCGTGAGGCAGCCGTTTTGCTGGAATGTGATCTCGAGGAGGAAAACCGGAAACTATACCAGCTTGCCAAGGAAATCAAGGATAAATTCTATGGAAACCGTATCGTCATGTTTGCACCCCTGTACTTATCCAACCACTGCGTAAATGGCTGCGTATACTGTCCATATCATTATAAAAACAAACATATATCCAGGAAAAAGCTCAGCCAGGAGGAAATACGGCAGGAAGTAATCGCCCTTCAGGATATGGGGCATAAGCGTCTGGCCCTGGAGACAGGGGAAGATCCGGTCAACAATCCGATCGAATATGTACTGGAAAGTATTAAAACCATCTATTCCATTAAACATAAAAACGGGGCCATCCGCCGCGTCAATGTCAATATCGCGGCCACAACCATTGAAAATTACAGGAAGTTAAAGGAAGCCGGTATCGGAACCTATATCTTATTCCAGGAGACCTATCATAAAGAAAATTATGAAAAACTGCATCCCACCGGGCCGAAGCACAATTATGCCTACCACACGGAGGCTATGGACCGTGCCATGGAGGGAGGAATCGATGACGTGGGAATCGGGGTATTGTTCGGGCTGAATATGTACCGTTATGATTTTGTGGGTCTGCTTATGCATGCGGAACATCTGGAAGCGGCCATGGGAGTCGGGCCCCATACCATAAGCGTCCCAAGAATCCGCCCTGCCGATGATATTAACACGGAGGATTTCAAGAATGCCATATCGGATGAAATATTTGCCAAAATTGTAACAGTTCTCCGGATTGCGGTACCCTACACCGGCATGATAGTATCCACCCGGGAATCCCAGGAAACCAGAGAGCGGGTACTTAAGCTTGGCGTGACCCAGTTAAGCGGCGGCTCCAGAACCAGTGTGGGTGGCTATGCCGAAGAGGAAGCCGAGGAGGATAATTCCAAACAGTTTGATGTGGAAGATAGACGCACTTTGGACCAGGTGGTAAACTGGTTATTAAGACTTGGATTTATTCCCAGTTTTTGTACGGCCTGTTACCGGGAGGGCAGAACCGGCGACCGGTTCATGACTCTGGTTAAATCCGGGCAGATAGCAAACTGCTGTCAGCCCAATGCTTTAATGACCCTAAAAGAATATCTGGAAGATTATGCAAAAGCCGATACGAAAGCCAAGGGCGAAACGGTTATAGAAAAAGAGATGGAATACATCACAAATGAGAAGGTCCGCAATATTGCAGAAGGTTACCTTCTGCAAGTGCATCAAGGGAAAAGGGATTTCAGATTCTAAAAGTTTATTTTTACTGAAACAGACTGTTCCATATGATACAACAGGATGTATGCAATTGCATACACCCTGTTGTATCATTTATGTATATGAGGACAGAAATATCCGTTAATTCGGTTATGTTTGCCATAATACCGTACCGGAGCCGGGGATTCCTCCCATCCTGTGTTAGCTGCGCTATCTACGGAGAAACCAGTAATCTATCATTTAATAATATTTATCATTTATATAAAAAAAGCTTGCTTATTTATAAAGAGGTATGCTAATCTTAATTTATAATAATGATAATGAAAGTCAATTGCAATTAGACGGAGGTGAAAAATGAGCGTCGTTATAGTCGGAGGACATGATAGAATGGTCTGTACATATAAAGAAATATGCAAACAGCATAAGTGTAAAGCCAAGGTTTTCACACATATGCCCGCCAACTTTAAAACCATGGTAGGGAAGCCGGATTTATTGATTTTATTTACCAATACCGTATCCCACAAAATGGTAGTTTCTGCTTTACAGGCGGTGGAAAAAGACAATACAATTATTGAAAGATGCCACAGCAGCAGTGCCTGTGCCTTAAAGGACATATTGGTGGAACACTGTAAGTAAGGATAAGATACATTCCTGATCCGCAGTACCGCCACGTCTTTCGGTATTCTTTTGAAAGTGGAAAGAAAGAAGTCACTGAGACTCTGCTGTCAGGGCATTATCACCGCCTGCCGGGCAGGTGGGAGTGATTTTTAACGATAATCTAAGCAGCCGGTTTAAAGCAAAATAATGATAGGGCTTATGAAATGGATTAAACCGAAAAAGGTATCCGAAGCCTGTTAGAATAAGGAGGAATTATATGAGCAAAATATTAGTTGTATACTGGAGCGGAACAGGAAATACGGAAAAGATGGCAAAGCAGGTAGGCGAAGGCGTCCTGCAGGGCGGCAAAGAAGTACAGGTGGCAGACGTAACCGGAATAAAGTCTGAGGAGCTTAAGGATTTACCGGTATTTGCGCTGGGCTGTCCTTCCATGGGAGCGGAAGTTTTGGAAGAGGAATATATGGAACCCTTTGTGGCAGAAGTGGAAAAATTTGCGGCAGGCAAGAAGATCGGCCTGTTTGGCTCCTATGGCTGGGGTGACTGCGAATGGATGCGTGACTGGGAAGAACGTCTTACGAATGCCGGAGCAGAAATAGTTGGTGGGGAAGGAATTACTGTTTTAAACGAGCCTGATGATGAAACTCTGGAAAAGTGTATCCAGTTAGGTAAGAGCCTGGCCGCATTATAAATAATGTACCGTTCCCATTGGGGAGAAAGATAGTACCAGGTGTCTGACCGGACGGATAGTATCGGCAGACCTTGGGAGAATCAGGCCGGGAATAAATAAAATAAAAAGCCCTGATATTTTTTCAATATGGATTAAGTAATAACCGGAATCAGCTTCCTTCTTTTTTCCATGATTCCTATAAACTTTGTCCATATTGTAAAAATATCAGGGCTTATTTTAACATTATAAGTAAGTCTCCCATTTTTTGTGTCTCACTCAATATTCGGTTTTCATTCAAACGAAAGGTAACTTCCGGATGTAGTTGTTCGACTTTGCCGGGAATAATTTTTCTTCATGCGTTTGTCGTGGGAATTTCTAAGTCAGACTTTATAAAACAACAAGAATATAGTATAGTTTAATTATAAAGTTATTGGCGCAAATTTAAATGCGCAGAAAACCTGCACAGGAATGGAGGTAAGAGTAAAAGAAAAGCACTTTTACTCTGAAAGAACCCGTGAAGCGGCTTCTTTCATCAAATTTTGTGCCGCCGTGGGCGGCGGAATGAGAGGTAAAAATGATAAAAGGATTTAAAATGAAATTATATGAAGGAATGGAGCAGGAGTATGAACGCCGCCACAATGAACTATGGCCTGAAATGGTAGAGATGATCCATGAACATGGGGGAAAGAATTATTCTATTTTTCTGGATAAAGAAACCAACACCCTGTTCGGATACATAGAAATCGAGGAAGAAGAGTTATGGAAGAAGGGTGCAGATACGGCCATTAACCGGAAATGGTGGGATTTTATGGCGGATATTATGGAGACGAATCCGGATAATAGCCCGGTTGCGACAGATTTAAAGCTGGTATTTCATTTGGATTAATTCGAATATAGGCAAAGTTTATACCCTGTAAACCGTCATGACTTATGTGTCCGGTACAGGGTATAAATTTTTTTGTGATTTGAATCATAGTTTACAAAAAGGGAAAATGGTAAACTATAAACAAATAAAGATTGGAGGTAATTGATATGGCAAAGAAATTAACAGATAAAGTTACATGGGTTGGCAAGGTGGACTGGGAATTAAAAAGTTTCCATGGGCAGGAATATTCCACACGCAAGGGTTCCTCCTATAATTCCTATCTGATACGTGATAAAAAAACAGTATTAATTGATACGGTATGGCAGCCCTATGACAAGGAATTCGTAACCCGTTTAAAACAGGAAATTGATTTAAAGGAAATAGATTATATCATAGCAAACCATGGGGAAATCGATCACAGCGGGGCTCTTCCGGAGTTATTAAGGGAGATTCCGGATACTCCGGTTTACTGCACGGCCAAAGGGGCACAGATATTAAAAGGCCATTATCACGAGGATTGGAATTTTGTAACGGTGAAAACCGGTGATACCCTTGATATCGGAGAGAGCAGGCTTATTTTTGTAGAAGCCCCCATGCTCCATTGGCCCGACAGTATGTTTACTTATATGACCGGTGATAATATTTTATTCAGCAATGATGCGTTCGGACAGCATTATGCTACTGAATCCCTGTATAACGACAAAGTGGATACGGCGGAACTTTATGGGGAAGCGCTGAAATATTATGCCAATATCCTGACACCTTTTGGTTCCCTGGTAACCAGGAAAATTGATGAAGTCCTTAAATTTAATCTGCCCGTAGATATGATATGTCCAAGCCATGGAATCATATGGAAGGACAATCCGGTTCAAATTGTGGAACAGTATTTAAAATGGGCGGATGCCTATCAGGAAAACCAGATTACCATTATTTATGATACTATGTGGAATGCTACAAGAAAAATGGCGGAAGCGATTGCCGCAGGTATACGTAAGGCGGATAAGTCTGTTACGGTTAAAATTTATAATTCATCTAAGGAAGATAAAAATGATGTAGTTACCGAAATATTCCGCTCCAAGGCAATCCTGGTCGGTTCTCCTACTGTCAACAATGGATATCTTCACTCCATCGGCGGACTGCTGGAGATGGTTAAAGGCCTGAAATTTAAAAAGAAAAGTGCGGCAGCCTTTGGCAGTTATGGCTGGAGCGGTGAGGTGGTAAAACAACTGACGGAAGAACTGGGCAAATGCGGATTTCAGATCGTGGATGAAGGGCATCGTTCCCTTTGGGTGCCGGATGAGGAAGAATTGGCCGAATGTGTTAAATACGGAAAAGAATTTGTCGGCCGCTTATAATAAATACAATATAAGAACCTATGAAATAAGAACCTATGAAGTCCTACCGGACTTTACTGGTAGAAAGAAAAGTACATGCAGGTCCCGTTTCCCGGGATTCATGTGCTTTTTTTCTATGAAATTGACAATGCCATCGGATTGTCTTCAAAAATCTGCCTTGCATTGTTACGAATCATTCGGCATTCGGGGAGAATTAGTCTAATACCAGTGTACCGGTATACTAAGGTGCGGGTGGCAGGTACGTTGTGTTTGACAGCTTATAGGAAACACTGTAAAATAAAGTATATGGATTAAAAAGGTAAGGTTCCGGGGAAGACCTGGGCAGGAATGGAGTAAATTATTTATGATAAGGGATTTCATATAGAATGATACGAAAGAACAGCAGAAAAGGAGCATTTTATGCCTGAAGATAATCACTGTAAACACTGTTTAAATAAGTTATGCATTCATAAAGTACCAATCTTCTCCACCCTTGACCAGGAACATCTGATTAAGATTTCCGAATGGATCGAACATAAGGAGTATAAAAAAGGTGAAACAATTTTTAATACAGGTGATAAAGTAGATTCCATCATCATAATCAACGAAGGAAGTGCCAAAGCATATAAATATACTGCGGAGGGCCGTGAACAGATCTTATATGTTTTTTCGGAAGGGGACTTTTTCGGGGAACAAAATTTATTAAGCAACCAGAATGCTTCCTATACGGTGGAAGCCCTGCTGCCGGTAAAAGTATGTATGCTGACGAAATCCCAGTTCCGTCAGTTATTATTCCGTTACCCTGATATTGCGGTAAAAATTATCGAAGAACTTGGCGGGCGTATGGGAAGGCTGGAAAATGCCATGCAAAGTATGGGAGTCCGGAGCGTGGATGCCCGTGTTAGTTCCCTGCTGCTGGAGTTTTCTACAAAATACGGGAAGCCTGTACCGGAGGGAATCCTCATCCGCCTGCCTTTAAGCCGTGAAGGTATGGCTAATTACCTGGGAATCGCAAGGGAGACCGTAAGCCGTAAACTGGGACAGATGGAGAGTGAAGGTATTATCCGGTCCGTAAGTAATAAATCCCTTCTTATACTGGACCAGAAGCTGCTGAAAGAAGCGGCGGAATTATGATTTTTACCTTTCAAAATATAAAAAGTTCCGGAAATCCGATTATGGATAACCGGGGCTTTCATTTTTATTATAAAGTTTGATTTGAATCACGGAATACCTTGCTGTATTTCGTTATACTGGATATAACAAGAAAACAAATATTCAGGAATGAAAAGTGTAAAGAAAAAAGCATCCTCACAAAAAAAGTGATTTATAAGACATAATTTACTTTAAGAAGAACCTGGAAATGAGCACAGAGGGTGCTCATTCCAAGCTTCTTCCACCATATGGCCGCAGAAGCGGATCATGTTGTGAAGGTTTCATCCTGATTTGTACGTGCGCCAGGGCGCACAGATTGGAGTTTAATATGAATTATACGAATAAAAATATAAGTATCGGTGAAGTTGTAACAGCGATTCCGGCAGCGGCCCGGATCTTTAAGGATTTTGGCATAGATTATTGCTGCGGCGGACACAGGTTCCTTGCAGATGTCATTCAAGACCAGAATATCAATCAGGCTGAAATTTATGAACAGTTAAAGCAAGCTGCTGAGAATCGGCAGCAGGAATATGAGGGGTTTAAAAACCGTTTTGATGAAATGAGCCCGGCAGTTTTATCTGCTTATATTGAAGATACACATCACGTTTATTTAAGGAGGGCTTTGCCGGAGACAGCGGATCTGCTTGATACTATAGTAAGGGTCCACGGGAAGAACCACCGGGAGCTCTATGAAATCTACCGGTTATTCGGCAGATTAAAAACGGATTTGGAGCAGCATTTATTAAAGGAAGAAAATCTTTTGTTTCCCATTCTTGACAAGGCTTTAAACAACCGGGAGGAAGCGGCCGCCCTGACAGAGGAAATAATAACCGAACATGAAGCGGCAGGAGAAATCTTACGGGAATTACGTAAAGTTTCACAGGATTACCGGGTTCCGGAAGATGGCTGCAATACGTACCGTAAAGCCTATTCCCTTTTGGAAGAACTGGAGCAGGATCTACACCAGCATATTCATCTTGAAAATAATATTCTGCTGAAAGAATATTCCATGCGTTAAATTAAAACATTATTAGAGATAACGCAAAAGCGGTATTATGACGGGAAGAGAAAAAGAAACTGCGAAGCAGTTTTTTGGGAAAGGATTTTCATACGACATTTGAGGCTGCCGGGGCAGTCATGTTGCGAAGAGTGAAAGAAAATTTTGAAAAGAAAGGTTGCCACAGTGTGATTCTTTCACTCCTTTTTATTTTTGACAATAGAATGCATGTCTTTTAACCTCAAAAGTTTTGTGCCTGCGTAACCAAAGTGTGTTTGCACACTTGGCGCAAAACATCAGATGCGCAAAAATCATGCGCAGGAATGGAGAAAAAATATGAAAGAAAAAGTAATTCAACTGAATAAAAGCGTTTATGAACTATGCACCGGGGATCCTGAAGTGTCAGCTATATTGGCCGGGTTAGGGTTTACGGATATAACGAAACCAGGAATGCTTCACACAGCAGGAAGATTTATGACAATTCCAAAGGGTGCGGTTATGAAGAAAATCAATATGGATATAATAAAACAGGAATTTATCAAATGTGGTTATGAAATCAGGGAATAAGGATATATTTTAGGTAAATTTTCAATTATCATTTTCTGCTGTGAGGAAATTTAGTATCCCGGGCAGAGACTATAAGGATAGTTAAGGAGGAAGACAATATGAGTGAAAGTATCAATAACAGGGAATACCGTCAAAACGTGATTAAACAGGTTATCGCACAGCTTCATCAGGGGAAATCCGTGGATGAAGTAAAACAGCAGTTTGAGGAGGCCTTCTCGGGAGTATCGGCTTCGGAAATATCCGAGGCAGAAGGTGCCTTAATAGCAGAAGGCCTGCCGGTTGAAGAGATCCAGCGCCTTTGTGATGTACATGCTGCCGTCTTTAAAGGATCCATAGAAGAAATCCATCAGCCTACGGACCAGACCCAGATACCCGGACATCCGGCCAATACATTAATCCGGGAAAACCGTACCATAGAAAGAATACTGGAGAAACAGATAAAACCCTGTCTGGACGGAGTGGATCAGGAAGAAAACCGAAAGGCACTTAAGGAAGGTTTGGAGAAATTATCCGGCATAGACCTCCATTATCTTAAAAAAGAGAATCTGTTCTTTCCCTATATGGAACAATACGGTATTACCGCCCCGCCTAAAGTTATGTGGGGGGTCGATGATGAAATCCGGGATATGTTAAAAGAAGTGCAAAAAGAATTAACGGAAACCGGGGATAATGATACGGTAAAACAAAAGACAGAAGCATTGGCGGAAAAAATAAAAGAGATGATTTTTAAAGAAGAAAATATCCTGCTGCCCATGCTTTTGGAAACCCTGACCCAGGATGAGTGGAAGAGAATCGCAGAGGAAAGCGGAGAGATCGGATTTCTGGTTGATAAGGTTCCCGTATGGAATCCTGTTTCCGAGTACCAGCCTGCGGTAAAAGAGGAAAAGAAAGAACCGGGAGTCATAACCATGCCTACGGGAGTATTCAGAACCGGAGAACTGGTCCGGATGCTGGATACCCTTCCCTTTGATATTACTTTTGTGGATAAAGACGATGTGGTTAAGTATTTCTCCCAAAGCCCTGAGCGGATTTTCCCGCGTACGAAGGCAATCATCGGCCGGAACGTATCGAACTGTCATCCGCCGGCAAGTGTCCATATTGTGGAACAGATCGTTGCGGACTTTAAAAGCGGTAAAAAGGATAACGAAGATTTCTGGATCAAGATGGGGGAGGAGAAGTATATATTAATCCGTTATTTTGCAGTCCGGAGTGAAGAAGGGGAATACCTGGGTGTCCTGGAAGTAACCCAGAATATTAAACCAATCCAGGATATAACCGGTGAAAAAAGACTGGTTTCACAGGTATAGTATGAATCTATTGAAAGCATGGGTATTAGTGTGAATAGTCTCGCGAAAGACATGCGAGCCATTGGAAGAATAGCAAAAGCGGCTATTCTTCGCGATTTATGCCCAAAAGGCATGGGCGTTAGTGTGAAATAAAAGACTTTTTACACATCCTCCGATTTAATGCATTCAGTATCCGTCTGCAGATGCAGCAAGGAATAGGAGGCAGGCACCATGACATTGAAAGGATAATCTTATCATGAATATAAAAAATATACTTCTTGCAGCGGTCGGAATAATATCCCTGTCTCTTGGTGCAGTAGGGATTTTTCTGCCGGTCCTGCCTACGACTCCGTTCCTGTTACTGGCAGCAGGCTGTTTTTCGGCAGGCAGCCCCAGACTGGAAGCAATGTTAATGAGAAACCGGTATTTCGGAAGTTATATTGAGAACTACCGCCATAAAACAGGAGTACCATACAAAGCCAAAATACGTGCCCTCCTGTTTTTATGGATCGGTCTTATAATTTCCATGATATTAATTAAGTCACTTATCCTATCCGGTATATTAATTACCATTGGTATATTAGTTACGGTTCACATCAGTAAACTAAAAACAAAAGAGTAGGTATGGTACAATAAAATAAATGTCTATAAACAACAGCCCCTGAGTAAAGGGGCTGTTGTTTTATCTCACTGGAGTGGTACTGCGAAGCTGGACCACTCCAGCCGGTGCAAGTCCGGTCATAGTGAGCTGTGCAGCCAAATCCGGTTCGTTGCAGTAATGCAGGGTGCTAAGCGGATGAGTAAAGTAACTTTGAGAAGAAATGCGGGCAATTATGCTGACCGTAACATAAATTGAATTCTGCCGTATCGTAAAGTTAACTTCTCAAAAGAGAATAGTTGAGGACGTCGAGCCCCGACCGTGCCCGGCGTGAGAGTTTGCCAGGGAAAACTCTTTATAAAACAGCTCTTTATTTAGGATTCTGATAACTTTGTCGATAATTAAAATAAATAAAATAACTTGTCTTATAAAAAAGTAAAAGATTTTTTATAAAAGATGTGGTAAAATAGATTACATTACCAATAATATAATAAAGTAATTAAAACAGTAACCAGTCAATATGCTCGGAAAAAGAACGTATAAATAAGCTGTGTCTGGATAGTCACTTAAAATTAATTACTTTTCAGGAGGTTTCATTGATGAAGGGAATTATTCTGGCCGGCGGTTCAGGAACAAGATTATACCCGGTTACCAAGGCAGTGTCCAAGCAAATACTTCCGATTTATGATAAACCAATGATTTATTACCCGCTATCCATACTGATGTTAGCAGGGATCAGGGAAGTTCTGATTATTTCAACGCCAAGGGATTTGCCTGTATTCGAAGAATTATTGGGAGACGGAAGCAGGCTGGGGATGTCTTTTTCTTATGAAGTGCAGGCAGAACCCAGGGGATTGGCGGATGCCTTTATCATAGGAGAGAATTTCATCGGCAAAGACAGGGTTGCCCTGATTCTGGGAGATAACATTTTTTATGGAAGAAGTTTTACGGATACCCTGCAAAAAGCAAGGGAAAGGGAACATGGAGCAACTATTTTCGGATATTATGTAAGGGATCCGGCAGCTTATGGTGTTGTTGAGTTTGACGAGGAAGGCAGGGCAATATCCATTGAAGAGAAACCGGAAAAACCGAAATCCAATTTTGCGGTACCGGGACTTTACTTCTATGATAACCGTGTTATAGAGATTGCGAAAAATATAAAGCCGTCAACGCGTGGGGAACTTGAGATAACCGCAGTAAATAATGCCTATCTAAAGGCCGGTGATCTGAAAGTGGAAACGCTGGGACGCGGCATGGCCTGGCTGGATACGGGGAATCATGACTCTCTGCTGGATGCTTCAAATTATGTGGCTTCCATACAGAAAAGGCAGGGACTTTATATTTCCTGTATCGAAGAAATTGCTTTTAAAAAAGGCTATATAACGAAAGAGCAGTTATTAAAGCTGGCAGAACCCATGCTTAAAACCGAGTATGGCTGTTATCTGGCAGAGGTGGCAAATGGCCTGTAAACAATAAACCCTGGCCATCACGTGACAATAATAATAGGGATACAACAGGGTAAATCGTAGTGGTAGATTAGAAAGATACAGCAGGAGAAATTATGGGACAATTTAATTTTATCAAATGTAATATCGAAGGTTTATATATTATTGAACCGAACTGCATAGGTGACAGCCGCGGCTATTTTATGGAAACTTATAATTATGAGGATTTTAATGCGGCCGGACTTGGGCAGATATTTGTACAGGATAATCAATCCATGTCAAAAAAAGGGGTCTTAAGGGGACTCCATTTTCAGAAGGAACATCCACAAGGTAAATTGGTACGCGTATTAAAAGGACAGGTATTTGATGTTGCAGTAGATATTCGGCCGGACTCTGCTACTTATGGAAAATGGTTTGGAGAAATTCTTTCGGATGAGAATAAAAAAGAATTTTATATACCGGAAGGATTTGCCCACGGTTTTTTAGTACTTTCGGAAGAGGCGGAATTTGCTTACAAGTGTACTGATTTTTATCATCCTGAAGACGAAAGCGGTATCATCTGGAATGACCCGGACCTGGATATAAAATGGCCCATAGCAGAGGATATGGAATTAATCATATCGGAAAAAGATAAAAAACAACAGAAGTTTTGTGAATTAAGCAACGAATGATTGCATAAATTTTGGAATATTTATCTCAGTTCAGGAAAAGACTTCCGCTTCTTGACTTAAGCGGGAGTCCGATCCCGTACTGTGATAAAGCTTCCGGAAGGTGTGAGTTTCACAAAGTGGATTATTTCACTTTGTTCGGCACGAAACTGGCACTGGGGTACGCCTGAGCGTACCCGGAATAATGATAGGGGGACTTGAGAAAGACCCTGGCGGTGCGAAAAGAGGTTAAGATGGAACGAAGAATTGTAATTACAGGCGCTTGCGGCCAATTGGGGCGGGCTTTAAATCAAGTACTGAAAGAAAGAACGGATTTAACGGTCGTTAATACAGATACGGGTGAGCCTACCGCATATTGTCCGATAATACTGGATATTACCAATCCGGTAGCGGTTATGAATTTAGTACAGGAGATAAAACCGGAGGTTATTATTAATTGTGCGGCCTACACGGCAGTGGATTTATGTGAAAGCGATCAGGAAAGGGCTTATCGGGTCAATGCCATTGGACCAAAGAATCTGGCGGCGGCAGCCAATGCCCTGGATGCGAAATTGATTCACATATCCACGGATTATGTCTTTGACGGTGAGGGTGATACTCCTATTACGGAAGATGCCGTAACAAATCCCCAAAGTGTTTATGGTACTACAAAGCTTGCCGGGGAAGAATTTGTAAAGACCCTGTGTGAAAAATATAATATTGTACGTACGGCCTGGCTTTACGGTGAAGGTAAGAATTTTGTGAAAACCATGCTCGCTTTGGCAGAAAAGAACGACGTAATCAAGGTTATAAATGATCAGTACGGTTCACCTACCAGTGCAATGGAACTGGCTCG
This sequence comes from Bacillota bacterium, assembly GCA_023391695.1. Classification (GTDB taxonomy): domain Bacteria; phylum Bacillota; class Clostridia; order Lachnospirales; family Lachnospiraceae; genus Anaerocolumna. Next base: position 142,744 of record JAEWAK010000007.1, on the reverse strand, counting down.
GGCAATTACCTTTTTAATTGATAGCGGCGGTTTTGGAATTTACCACGGAACTTGTGAAGGTACGGCTACCTGGTATGAATTTGCCGTAGAAATTTTTCGTTTAGCCGGAAAAGAGGTTACGGTAAAACCCATCACTACGGAAGAATATCCTACTCCTGCCAGACGTCCGAAGTACTCTGTCTTAGAAAATAAAAAATTTAAAGAAGCAGGATATTCCATGAAATATTGGAAAGTTGCATTACGCGAATATATGGAACAATTAAAATAGGGAGGTAAGAGGCTTGAGGACATATTTAGTAACCGGAGGGGCCGGATTTATCGGCTCTAATTATATCCAGTATATGTTTAAGAAATATAAAGAGTCTATTCGGATTATTAATGTAGACAGTTTAACTTATGCCGGAAATCTTGAAAATTTAGTTTCCGTTAAAAATATGGAGAATTATATTTTTATAAAAGAAGATATCTGTAATAATGAAGCAGTCCATAATATTTTTAAGGAATATGAAATTGACAGGGTAGTACATTTTGCTGCTGAAAGCCATGTTGACCGCAGTATCCGAAATCCCCAGGTTTTTGTAAATACCAATGTAATGGGAACCTTAAATCTTTTAGATGCTGCCAAATGTGCCTGGGAAACCGAAGACGGATATAAAGAGGATAAGAAATACCTTCAGGTTTCCACGGATGAAGTGTACGGTTCCCTGGAGGAAGAAGGGGAATATTTTTATGAAACGACACCGGTTGACCCCCACAGCCCCTATTCCGCAAGCAAGGCATCGGCAGATATGTTAGTTAAAGCTTACATAGATACCTTCCGCTTCCCTGCCAATATTACCAGATGCAGCAACAATTACGGGCCTTATCAGTTCCCTGAAAAGTTAATCCCTCTTATGATTAACAATGCCCTGACCGGCAAAAAGCTTCCGGTTTATGGAGACGGCAGGAATGTCAGGGACTGGCTTTATGTCGTAGATCATGCGAAAGCCATTGACATGGTTATGGAACAGGGAAGACTCTACCAGGTATATAATGTAGGCGGGCACAATGAGAAACAAAATATTGAGATTGTTAATCTGATTATAGAGACCCTGGCAGAATTACTGCCTGCAGACGATACCAGAAAGGCCCATCTGAATAAGGATTTGATCCAGTATGTTGAAGACAGGAAAGGCCATGACAGAAGGTATGCCATTGCGCCGGATAAAATTAAGGCGGAAATCGGCTGGGAACCGGAAACTATGTTTGCGGAGGGGATCCGGCTGACCATTGAATGGTATCTTAATAATCAGAAATGGATGGATCATGTGACCAGCGGGGATTATCAAAAGTATTATCAGGAGATGTACCGTTAGTGTATTAAACGGATGGCGGAATGTATCAAACGGACGCTTTGCATTGGAATTATAGAAAATCCGGGAGACTCTTCCTGTATATTAACTGTTCAGAGAAAGAATCCGGTTTGCTCTAATACTCTGTTAACTGCTTAGGACATCTTTGAAAAAACAGGAACTCACCAAGAGCCCTTTTTAGGTTGTTTTACTATACAGCCAATGAGGGCTCTTGGCTTAGACAGCCTGTTTTTTTAAAGATTGACGCAGTTACCGGAGCATAAGAGCAAACCGGATTCTTTCTGATTCACAGTTAATATACAGGAAGAGTCTCCCGGATTTCGTATAGTTTTTGATGCAAAGCTGATAACTGGATGTGTACAGATGGTACAATTGAAAATCAGGTGAACTTTAGATGGGAATCAAAAAAATATTTTAAGATTTTGTAATATATTTAAAAAGAATTGCAATTTGTTTAAATTTATTTTCATCTTATTTAATATCATTTTAGGGCGTTTTTGATGAATTTTGTCTCTTTAGAAGACGATTTATCGATACTTTTATGGGTAAATAATGTTAATATGGATTTTATTCACTTGCTTTTTAAAATAATCTATGTTATAATTGTTACATAATTATTAAAAGATTATTACTCTATCTTAACACATGTTCGAAATTTGTAATAATTTGATAGTTATAACTGGGAATGACTTAAATAAAATTAAGCCGTTAAAAGGAGACTATTATGAAATTCAGAAAGTTACTATTGTGTATGTTCATAGGAATTGGTCTGACAAGTTTTGCGAATATATACACATATGCAGCAGAAGAAGATAATATAGTTACAGAAGATGCTACCATTCAGAATAACAAGGTTGTTACAGGTACAGACAGTACAGTTGTTACGGATACAGTGAATGATATAGCCAATACGGATTCTTCCATAGCGAACAGCGAAACTACGGGAACTGTTCCGCAAGACACAGCAGAGGTTCCGGCTGAAGTAGTTAATGATCCGGCAGAAGATACCCAGACTGAGGAAGAAAAAAAGGCAGCAGAAGAAAAAGCAGCCCAGGAAGCGGCAAAGAAAGCAGCAGAAGAGAAGGCTGCCGCAGAAAAGAAAGCAGCAGCTGAAAAGAAAGCTGCGGAAGCGAAAAAAGCAGCTGAGAAAAAGAAAGCGGAAGCTAAATATACAAAGGCGGATTTAAGACTGTTATCCGCATTGATTTATTGTGAGGCGAATGGTGAGTCCTACAATGGCAAGCTTGCAGTCGGCATTGTGGTAATGAACAGAAAAAGATCAAGTATATTCCCTGATACGGTCAAAGGTGTCATTTATCAGAAATATCAGTTTGGACCTGCAAGTAACGGAGCTTTAAGCAAGGCTTTGGATCAATATGACCGGGGTAAGTTTACCTCAGGATCTGAGAAAGAATGTATCAAAGCTGCCAAAGCAGCTTTAAGCGGAACTACCAGTATAACGGTGAGTGGAAATAAGAAGAGTTTCAGTAAGTATCTATATTTTAGCGGTAGTTTAAGAGGCAATACTTTTAGTTTGGGAAACCATGAATTTAAATAAGAAATTGATACATGGCTGTTGGAACTTTGGTTTTCAACAGTCTTTTTTCTGTAATAGGAAATTACGTCCTATTGCAGAAAAAAGCCCTCCGGGCAGGATGCATATGAACGCGTAAAAGTATAATATCCTTTGGGGAATTTTGCAATTCTTGGGTTTACTTGAATTCCATGAAATTTGAATTGACTTCTTTCCTTTGCTATGATAGGATAATTAAAGGTGAAAAATAAATATTTTATAATAAAATGTAAATAATATAATTAAAATAAATGAAAGCAGGCGAATAAAATGATGTCTTTAAATAATGAAAAGAACAAGTTGAATACTTATTTAATGCATTTGGAAGTTGTTTTATTCGTAGTGGCAGATACTCAAAATATATCTGTTTATAGGTAATTCGGTCGGGGTTTTCTAATTCCATCGGATTTCTGGTACAATGCTATGGGTAAAATATAATTTACCCGGGGCTGTCTGCGGACTTAAATTTAACTTGGGATAACACTTTCTGATGAAAGTGTTTTTTTTGTGTTTATGAACTTGTGTCTTATAATATTAAAACCCTCTGGGAGGGTTTCACAGCTTCTATGGAATAAAAAGCTGACCGGAAGGGATATATGACGCACTTAATTTTGGAGGTGGGAACATGAATAGAAAAGGAATAATTTAAAGCAAAGCAGAGCGGGAATATCCGTTTCGGCTCAATCATAATCGGAAAGAAGGAATGCTATGTTAGATATAAAAAATGTGACTATTTCAAAAAAAGAGGATAACAGACTGCTGGTCAGTGATTTTAATTTTATCTTAAATCAAGGCGATAAAGCGGTAATCATAGGGGAAGAAGGTAATGGAAAGAGTACCTTGTTAAAGTTTATTTATAATAAACTCATGTTGGATGGCTACTGTGATTATTCGGGACAGATTTTAGGCAATAATAAGCTTGGTTATTTAGAACAGGAAATGGAAGATAAATGGTTAAACAGTACGGTGGAGGAATTTTTAAACGAGGTGGATATATACAGCTGTTCCGACCCGAGCATATGGACCATGAATCTGGATGCTTCAATTTTTAACAGCAGACAGTTGATGAAAACATTATCCGGTGGCGAAAAGGTGAAACTCCGCCTCATCAAATTACTGGCGGAAGAACCGGATATCCTGTTGTTGGATGAACCGACCAATGATCTGGATATCAGTACTTTAGAATGGCTGGAGGATTTTATTAATCACTCGAAATGCCCCATATTATATGTATCCCATGATGAGGCAATGATTGAAAATACGGCCAATGTCATTATTCATTTAGAACAGGTAAAGCGTAAGACCGAACCACGTTATACCATAGCATACATGGACTACCGGGAATATGTGGATAAGAGGTTAAGCGGTCTGCAAAAGCAGGAGACGGTTGCCAGAAAGCAGAGGGAAGATTATAAAAATAAGATGCAACGATGGCAGCAGATCTATAATAAAGTGGATAACCGGCAGGATACCATATCAAGAGGGGACCCCGCCGGTGGCAGATTATTAAAAAAGAAAATGAAAAATTTATTATCCCAGGAAAAGCGTATTGAAAAACAGGCCGAGGAATTTTTGGAAATACCCGACGTAGAAGAAGCAATTCTCTTTGATTTCCCGGAAGGCATTAGGATACCAAACGGCAAGAAAGTGCTGGAATATTCGGTGGATGCCTTAAAGATCAGAAATGATGAAGAGGAAAAGATCCTGGTGGAAAATATCTTCCTGCGTGTAACAGGGCCGGAGCATATTGCCATAATCGGGGAAAACGGTATCGGTAAAACCACTTTCCTTCATGGTGTGGCAGAAGAACTGTTAGGCCGTACGGATATAAGAGCCGGTTATATGCCGCAAAATTATGAGGAACTTCTGGATTATAACAGTTTTCCCATTGATTTTCTGGTAACCAGCGGGCAAAAAGAGGATATAACAAAAGCTTTTACCTTTATGGGCGGAATGAAATTTACCAGAGAGGAAATGGAGCATAAAATAGGGCAATTAAGCGGCGGACAGAAAGCAAAGTTAATTCTTTTGAAACTGATACTCGATGGCTGTAATGTTTTGATACTAGATGAGCCTACCAGAAATTTGAGCCCCTTATCCAATCCGGTAATCCGGGGAGTTTTATCTCATTATGGCGGAGCCATCATCAGTATAACCCATGACAGAAAATATATAGAAGAAGTGGCAACCACCGTGTATGAATTAACCGTGAACGGATTAAGAAAAATTGAAATAAAATAAAGTAACAAAACACACTGACAGGTTACGGAGCAGAGCCGGATTAAACGGTTTCTGCTCCTGTTTTGGTCAAAACGGATATTCGTCCCTTCCTGCGTTTTCGTGGCTGCAATTACATTTTGACTTGATTGCAAGTAACGCTAATGTTATAATTTTATAGTGCCTAGGGTGTGTCTGAAAACTGCTTGTACCGGGCTGAATGTTCCACTTTGTGGGAGACAAGAAGCGATTTTGGGGGCGTAGCGGGTCTACGTTCCCAAAATTGGGACGCAGTATACCAGAAAGTGGGGCGTTCAGCCCGGTACAAGCAGTTTTCAGACACGCCCTAACAGACCGCAGGCAAAACAGGGAAGAAATCAAAGTCTCCGCGGTTCTTATGAACTAACACATTGATGCACCATATAGTAAGCATATCAGTTTATTAAGCATTATTTAAATTAAAAATAATAAGCCATATCAATAAATAGAATAGATGAAACACATAAAATATAAGTTTACATGACAGGAGGATTGAAAAAACAAAAGCAGTTTTTTCAACATTCTGATTTGTACGTGCGCCAGGCGCACAGATTGGAGTTAATATGATAAAGACAGTAGTATTGGATATTGGGCAGGTGTTGGCAGCTTTTAACTGGAAAGGGTATCTGGAAGAATGCGGTTACGATGAAGAAACTGTTCGCAGGATAAGCAATGCAACGGTTCTTGGCAATGTATGGAGTGAATTGGACAGAAGTGCCATAAGTGATGAAGAAATTACCAGAATGTGCTGTGAACTGGACCCGGAACTGGCGGAAGAAATAAATTCCTTTATTAAAAACAGTTATAAGACCGTCCAGGAATATCCTTATTCTGTGGATTTTATAAAAACCTTAAAGAAGAACGGTTATAAGGTTTATCTCCTTTCCAATTACGGAAAGACAAATTACGGTTATGCCAAGGAAAATTTTAGATTCATCCCTTATGCGGACGGTGCCTTAATATCTTATGAAATAAACCGCATAAAACCGGAACCGGAAATATATCAGGCATTGATTGATAAATATGGTTTTAATCCGGAGGAAGCCGTATTTTTAGACGATAATCTTTCTAATTTGGAAGGTGCAAAACCTTTTGGATTTTACACCATCCAGGTTACGGAATTTGGTAAGGCTTTGGAGGAGTTAAGGAAACTGGGAGTTAACATATGATGGTGTGGTTTAAAGCATTCCCGCTTTTTTAAATTGTTTGTGTGCTTAAAATAGTTCTCAGAAATATGTATAGTTATTTATATAACGTTTTACAGGATTATAATAATTAAAAGTGATTATTAATCCAGCAGGGTTTCTTAAAAATAAGACCTGCCGCCTTTTTTTTGCTGCAATTTAATGTAACTCCCTCCAGATAATCCAGGTCGGTTACGTCATAATTACCGGTAATGGCAGCGGAAAACTGGTTAATTGTTATTTCAATATCAATTTTCCCGCTATAACCGGAAAAGACTGCCGTATTATTTTCTTTATCAGCCGTAACCGGGCCTGAAGAGGGGGCATCTGAGGAGGTAACCTCTTTTGCTTTACCATTACTGTGTACTACGTGGAATACTTTGTTGTTATTTTCCAGGCAGCTATCCAGGATATGTATGGAAAGCTCCCCGTCTCCTCTGTAAATGGCATGTTTTAATACCTCCTCTACATGGATGACACGTACCATGCCGTTTTGCCTGATGCTTCTGGAGCTGCCGGACTGGGAATAATCCGTGCAGAAATACTCCAGTGATAAACACCGGGGTGCGTTAAATACTATCTTATCGTAATGGGAAGAAAAGGATTTAACAAAGCTCATGATTGCCTTTAAAGTCTTAAAACTGTCAAATATCATCTCTTTACAGTCCATAATATTCTGATCCTGCTCCTCCGATTTTTCAAATATAAAATATCCGCCGGGCTTGCCGTCTATGTCTTTATAAAGATAAGCCTGCCTTTTTCCTTTAAAGGGGTTGGCATTCTTTAATACGTCCCAGTCATAGGAATCCCGGTGTACCATCATATTATATTTTTGGGCGAAAGACTGATAAACACTTTCAAATTCAGAATAATTCCCATCCCCCCGGTATAAATGAAACGTACCGTCATAAAAAGTACCCGGTATTGTATTCAGGTCAAAGCTCCAGCGTGTGCAGGCTGAAGAAGGAGCATATCCCAGATTTCCGTAAAACTTCTCGCTGAAGGGATACAGATAGGAAAAGGAAACTCCCCTTTCATACATATCTGCCAGGGCATTACGGAAAAGTTCACGGACGGCGCCTTTCCGGCGGTGCTGGGGATAGGAACAAACCCCTCCGATACCGGACATTTTTAATCTGCTGTCATCAAAGGTTACTTCATAAGGTATTACGCTGAGGCAGGACATCATTTCCCCTTCATCCGTAAATGCCGCATAGGTATCCAAAAAGAAGGCGTCACTTTTGGAAGGGGGATTTTCTTTGATTTGCCGTAAATATTCTTCCACCGTGCTGCCTTTGGTATCATGAACCCAGCCAAAACTTAAGGATGAGATATTACGGGCTTCCATAAGTTCATTTTCATTAATTCTTCGAATTATCATCAAACATACCCTCCGATCAATTTATACCCTAAATTATAACAGTATTTTTGGTGATTAACAAGAAATACCAGGAAATAACCGGAACAGGTTTGGCGGCTTAATCCATGGATTGGCTTGACATTAACTGGCGGCAAAGGTAATATTATTATAAATAGCCCTTTCATTAGACAGTAACACAGGCGCAGGGGTTATGAGTTGAAAGAAAATAAGCAGGGGAAAGGAAAGCCATAAGGATTCTTTCAACCTATATTATGGCAGTATCGCAGACGGGCCTGCGGTAAATGGGTAATAGAAATGAATAATTTTACATTTTACAGTCCTACGTATTTTGCATTCGGTAAGGAGCAGGAGAAGAATACCGGCCATTATGTGAAAAGATTCGGCGGAACTAAGGTATTAATACACTATGGCGGCGGTTCTGTCATCCGCTCAGGCTTACTGGACAGGGTTAAAACTTCCTTAAAGGAAGAAAGCATAGAATTTCTTGAATTGGGAGGTGTAATGCCTAACCCCAGAAGCGGTCTGGTATATGAAGGAATTGAACTCTGCAAGAAAAACGGAGTGGATTTTATACTTGCCGTAGGTGGCGGAAGTGCCATTGATTCAGCCAAAGCCATTGCTGCCGGGGCAGTGTATGAAGGGGACTTTTGGGATTTTTACGAAGGGAAGCCGGTGGAGAGGGCTTTAAAAGTGGGAACGGTCCTAACGATTGCCGCAGCCGGCAGTGAGGGTTCCGGGGATTCCGTAATTACAAAGGAAGAGGGAATGTTTAAGAGAGGGACCGGAGGGGAAGCCCTGCGTCCGGTATTTTCCGTATTGAATCCGGAACTGACCCAGACGCTTCCGGCTTATCAGACCGCCTGCGGCGCGACGGATATTATGGCTCATGTATTTGAACGTTATTTTACCAATACGGAAGAGGTAGAAATCACGGACAGGTTATGTGAGGCGGTTTTACTGACTATGATAAAGGAAGTACCGAAGGTGATAGACAATCCGGATGACTATGAGGCAAGAGCCAACATTATGTGGGCAGGAATGGTGGCACACAATAATATAGTCGGCGTCGGCAGAGAACAGGACTGGTCCAGCCACGACATGGAACACGAGCTGTCAGCCTTATATGACTGTGCCCATGGTGCCGGCCTGGCAGTAGTATTTCCGGCCTGGATGAGTTATGTCATGATGCATGATGTAAGCCGTTTTGCCCAGATTGCCGTAAGGGTATGGGGCTGTCATATGGATTTTGCCCATCCGGAGGTTACGGCAAGGGAAGGAATTGAACGATTCAAATTATTTTTAACCTCCATCGGAATGCCGGTTAACTTTAAGGAGCTGGGTGCAAAAGAGGAAGACATTCCTGTTCTGGCAGAAAAAATCGGGCTCGGCAGGGAGGGTACCCTGGGAAGTTTTGTAAAGCTAAAAACCGGGGATGTGGAAAATATTTTAAGGCTGGCATTATAATTCACAGTCACTGTCAGCACCTGTATCCAATACAAACTTAATATAAGCAGGTAACAAGGCTTGCTATGAGTAGGCCTTACTTACCTACTTAGCGTAAAGATAAGTGCAGGAATAGGTGCGCGAAGGCGCACAGATAGGAGTTAACATGATAAAAAAACAAATGATGGTAACCGTTATCTGCTTTCTGCTCGGTTGCATGCTGATAACGGCCTGCCGGAAAAGCGATGATGAAAACCGGCAAAATACAAATGAAACTACCGATATCCCAACACCGTCTCCAACCGGGCAAACGGAAGAGACTACGGAGGATAACAGTGAAACCGGTGAGGAAGATACGTCTGAGGAAACCGGAGAAGAAACGGATTTTATCAGTGAAAAAGAAGCCGTTAAGTATATTCAGGATATTATTGGAGAACGGGGATATTATTTTGAACTGTTAAATGATGATATAAATATAGACGGCAGTGTCTATTACGATTATCAGATCAGTGACGGTGGCGGGCCCATTAAGCCGGATGTACTGGTTAATAAGGAGAACGGCGAACTTTTGTGTTATAAACCGGACGGAAGTACGGCTCCTTTTTCCGAGCATCCGCTTTATACGGAGACGGATTCCGGAGAGGACTCAGGAACCGGAGAGGAAGGGTTTACGAAGGAGGACGCCCTGGCACAGTTAGGCAAAGTACCTTCCAAAGATTTAGGACTTCCGGAAGAACTTAAAGAGTACTCCCTTATATTTGATAAATGGACTATCAATATAAAAGATGTGGAGTGTTACTGTATCAATGCTTACTCCGATACCGGAGAGAGAAAGATCAACATGGGACTTTTTTATGTTGCCACAGATGGAAGCGTGATGTATAAATTCGACAGCGAGTTAGACGATTTCGTGGAAATTAAAGCAGTCGAATAATTAAAAACAGTAAAACACCTTTCTGTCAGCCGGAACTGTTCCTGCCTGTTAACGGAAAGGTGTTTTTCAGTAAGAGGTATTAGTGTGAATTATTGAAAGGCATAATTCACACCCTGATTAAACAACGACATTCAAAGAACGAAATGTCTTATGTTAGGCAGTATCCGAAACTCCGGTTTCGGATATGCAATGGGAGCTATTTTGCGAAAGCCTGATCCAGGTCATAGATAATATCATCTATGTGTTCAATACCAATGGACAGCCGGATGGTATTCGGCTTAATACCGGAGGAAAGTAATTCTTCTTCCGACATCTGTGAATGTGTAGTGCTTGCGGGATGTATTACTAAGGATTTGACGTCGGCTACATTGGCTAATAAGGAGAATATCTCCAGCCTGTCAATAAAATCCTGTGCATCTTTTGCTCCGCCCTTGATCTCAAAGGTAAATATGGAGCCGCCGCCCTTAGGAAAATACTTATTATAAAGCTCATGGTACGGATTATCCGGTAACGACGGATGATTGACATGCTCTACCTGAGGATGGTTCTTTAAGTAATCCACTACTTTCAATGTATTTTCCACATGGCGTTCCACACGGAGGGACAGGGTCTCCAGGCCCTGTAAAAATAAGAAAGAATTAAACGGGCTGAGAGAAGCACCGGTATCTCTTAGTAAGGTGACACGTGCCTTTATAATATAAGCTGCCGCACCGACGGCACCTGTGAAGCTGATGCCATGGTAGCTTGGATTCGGTTCGGTCAGATAAGGGAATTTACCGGAAGCTGCCCAGTCAAATTTACCGGAATCTATAATGACACCGCCGATGGAAGTACCATGGCCGCCGATGAATTTTGTAGCGGAATGAACGATAATATCTGCGCCGTATTCAATAGGCCGGAGCAGATACGGGGTTGCGAAGGTATTGTCAACAATCAAAGGAATACCGTTTTTGTGGGCAAGGTCTGCAATGGCAGCAATATCGATAAGGCTGGAATTGGGATTACCAAGGCTTTCAATAAAGATTGCTTTCGTATTGGGCCGGATGGCACCCTCAAAGCTTCCTTCCTCATCCGGATTAACAAAGGTGGTAGTTATGCCGATATCTTTAAAAGTATGGGCAAATAAATTGTAGGTTCCTCCGTAAATCGTATTGGCTGAAACAATGTGATCCCCGGCATGTGCGATGTTTTGGATCGCGTATGTAATGGCAGCGGAACCGGAGGCAGTGGCCAGAGCAGCAATACCGCCTTCTAAGGCAGCGATACGCTGTTCAAATACATCATTGGTTGGATTCATGATACGTGTATAAATATTGCCGCCTTCGGATAAGTTAAAACGTCCGGCTGCCTGTGCAGAATTTGCAAAGACATAAGAGGAAGTCTGGTAGATCGGTACGCAGCGTGCATCGGTCGCCGGATCCGGCTTCTCCTGGCCTACATGAAGTTGGAGTGTTTCAAATTTCAGATTACGTTTCTCCATAAAAAATACCACCTTTCTAATAAAATATTATAAACCTACTGGAATACTATGAAATGGAGTATAGTAGAAAAATTTAAAAATGTCAAGAAAAATTTGCAAAAGCATCATTTTGTTACAGTTCAGTCATATGGCTGAACTGTAACTTCACTTTTTCTTGACATTTGTTAAAGTACATCGGGTTATTTAACTATTATTTTTGTAATGGTGACTATCCGGTTAAATAACGTAATCATTGCCGGTCAAACTATTCTGTTTATCTACCAGATCCGATAATGTTATATTATCCACAACATTATTGATTGCATCATTTAATTTCACCCAGACATCCAAAGTAGCACACTGGCTGCTGCGGTTACATTGATTCGTCTCATCCTCCAGACAGGCAACCGGTGCAAGGCTGCCTTCAATTAACCGCAGAATCATGCCGACGGTATATTCCTCCGGAGCCTTTGCCAGACGGTAACCACCCTGGGCACCGCGTATACTTTTTACGTAACCGGCCTTACTAAGCTGTGTTATGATCTGTTCCAAATATTTATCAGAAATTTCCTGTCTTGCCGAAATGCTTTTAATCGTTATATATTCACCTGTATTATGCAGTGCCAGATCTAACATTAAGCGAAGGGCGTAACGTCCTTTTGTTGAAATCTTCATAAAGACCTCCTTATATATTAGTAGTGTAATAATAATTATATTACCATGGGAATACTATGTTTACAAGCCCTAAAGCATGAAAACAACTAAAATTATATTAATTATAAAACTTTTATATCTGAAAATATATCGGTAATTTATTGCAACTTCATTTTTGGTATGGTAAAATGGTCCTATCATAAGCCAAAATAAACAGAGAAACATTAAAATCTAAGCTATTTGTGCCACGGGAGGGCAGTATCGTAAGCCAGCTTGCGATATGCACAGATGGGAGTTAAAATGAAAGAATTATTAAAATATTTCCTTATTGTATTGTGCGCATTTTCACTGCTCGGCTGTAAGAACAAAGACCAGGAATCCGATTCGATCCCCGGGCCGGCAGAGGTGGCTGATACAACAGATAATATAGAGAATAAAGAAGATAATGCACAGGATAGTGAAACGGAAGGTCAAACACCGGATACGCCGGATGAATATGAACCGGTTACCGGAGATAATCTGGCTGTGGCAGCAGAATTTGCCAGGGATCTGCTGGAAGAAAATTTTGCCAGACTGGAACAGTCCTATCAATATGATAACAATATGAAAGCTGCCATAACTACGGATGATACCAAAAAGACCGTTTTATTCAATAATTCCGAATACGGCAGGTTTAAAGACATGAATGAGGTTTATGCCCTGTCCGTAGGAGCTTACCAGTATGTTATGGTACCCGTGGAATGTTCGGTAAATAATTTTAATTACCAGATCGCCTTTGACGGGAATCATAACATTGTTGGGTTTAAATATGGCGAATATGCCACAAAAAAACCGGCAGAGGATAATACCATACCGGCCGGGGTAAGTGAGACTGAATATTCCTTTGCCAGCGACGGATTTATCCTTCCCGGCACCCTTACGGTTCCGGAGGAAGAGAGGGATTTTCCTGTTGTAATTTTAGTCCATGGCTTCGGTCCTTCAGACAGGGATGAGAGCATATACGGGAACAAGCCTTTCCGTGACATTGCCTGGGCACTGGCCAGGGAGGGGATTGCTTCTTACCGTTATGATAAAAGGAGCTATCTCTATGAGGGCCGGGTATCCGGGAATACTGCAGTTACGATTGAAGATGAAGTGATACATGATGTAATTGCAGCCGCCGCCATGGTAAAAAACCTTGAAAATGTGGACTCTTCCAGAATATATATACTTGGTCACAGCCTGGGCGGTTATGCCATACCAAGAATTGCCGAAGAATATGCCGGCATTGCGGGCTATATTCTTATGGCCGCACCTGCACAGCATGTGAAAGAATATATACTGGACCAGTATGAGTTTTTAGCCGGCGAAGATGAGACGGTTACAGAAGAGGAACAAAAGGAGCTTAATAACATAAAAAGTGAGGTCAGCCTGCTTGATAAACCGGAGAAGATCCCGGAGAATAAGCTCCTGTTAGGGGCCTATAAGGATTATTGGGTTGATCTGGCAGGATATAATCCCATAAAAACAGCTGAAAAAATAACCGCACCGGTCCTGGTGTTACAGGGGGAACGGGATTATCAGGTTACTATGAATCAGTTCAATCTCTGGAGGGAGAATTTTAAAGATGCCAATAACTGGTTTTTTCGGTCCTATGCTTCCCTGAATCACTTTATGATAACCGGTGCCGGCCTGCCGGATTCTTCGGAATACAGGAAAAAGTCCCATGTTGATGAACTGGTAACCCAGGATATCATTCAATTTATAAAGGACGATTTGAATCATTAAAAGAACAAAAATAAATATTATGACCAGGTATGAGGTAATGGGCATACAACAAAGCGGAATGCGAATATCCGGTTTGACTGGAAATGCTGCAGCCGGAAATTATTTTACTTTAAAAAGGTTTCCAGCTGCAGCATTTTGTTATTCCTGTATTGGTTTACAATTGTATTCTGGTCCATTTACCATTGGAGAACCTGATAAAATTCAGCGCAAAACGTAAAAGCTGGTCTCCGCACAGTGCGATCCAGGCACCGTATAATCCGATGGCCAGGGGGAAACACAGACCCCATGTCAGCAGCGGACGAATGATTGCGACGCTGATCAGGGAAGTAATGGCAACAAAGACGGTATCACCGGCACCCCGCAGACAGCCGGTGATAACAACCTGGGAAGTCTGGGCATGGGTAGTAAAAGCCAATATAATCATGATTCCCGTACCCAATGCGATTACGGTAGGATCGTCTTTAAATAAGGCTACCAGGTATTTTCCGCCGAATACAAATATGAGAAACAGGATGGTGGATACTAAAAATGCCAGCCGCTGTCCGGCCTTTCCATAGATAATTGCCATATCGGGACGCCTGGCTCCGAGACTTTGCCCAACTAAGGAAGATGCGGCTATGGAAAACCCGTCGCCGAAACAAAAGGATAGGTTAAGGATATTCATACAGATCAGATGAGTCTCATAGGCAGTGGTACCAAGTCTGGCAACGATAATTGCATAAGCGAAAAAACCGATCCTCATAAAAACCTGTTCCACAAAGGCACTCCCGCTTACCCTGGAAACCGGTTCCAGGACGGAAGGATTGATCCTCCAGCTGGCTTTAAAGCGCAGGCTTAAAAAGGAATCCTTCTTCAGCAAAGTAGCAATGGATATAATACAGGCTGCAATGGCACCGATACAGGTAGCCGTAGCGGAACCCTTCACCCCGAGTTTTGGAAAAAACCCGATCCCGTTAATCAGCAGGATATTAAATATAATATTCACAACGTTTGAAACAATATTGGTGCGCATGGATATTTTAGAATTACCGCAGCCCCGCTGGGCGGCATTGATTGTCAGATTTAGGGAAGTGAAAAATATACTAACCATTAATACTCTGAAATAATCCAGGGCCTGCTTAAGATAACTCTCATCTGCGCCTGCAAACTTCAGGATTGGAGCTGCAAAGATAAATCCCAGGATAGCCATACTGATAGATATCAGGGTACTTAAAATAATTCCTGCTCTTAAGGTGTGATTGGCACCCTCTCTGTCCTGCTGGCCTTTTCTTCTTGCAACGACTGCAGTAATACCGACGTTAAGGGAAAATATCATGGATAAGAGAATAAACTTCGGCTGATTGGTAATACCGACTGCAGCAATGGCGCCGTCTCCCAAGGTGCCGACCATAAAGGTATCTACAAAACCGATTAAAGCAACCAGCAGGGATTCTACCGCTGACGGCCATGCAACATTAAAAAAATTTCTGTAAACATCTTTGGTAGGAGGTAATTCCCCGGTTACCAGCTGGGGCTTAATCATACCTTTTACTGTGAAAAAATTTACCGTTTGATTGATAAGTTTCATAATAGACCTTCTGTCCTATGTATTATAGTTTCGATATATAAAATATAATATAAATACCAGTATACCATTCTTGCAGGTATAAACAATGTATTTACTTATACTATTCAATTTTTTTATGAACTATGATAAAATATAGTTTACATAGCAATAATATACCATGTCGCAAGCTCTCATGGTATGCGCCGCCTTGCGGCGTTGATGCGCATTCACATCGTTCAGCCGGTATAATGTCGATCGGCATTATACCATGTCCGCAAGTTCTCGCGGTATGCCCCGCTTTGCGGTGCTGATACGCACTCAAATTGTTCGGCGCGGTATAATGTCTGTCGACATTATACCGGGATAAAAATAACATAAGGAGGAGCCTGGCTTATGGATACTGAAAATAATCAAGCAGCAACAAATGAACTGGTTTGCAGGGAACATGGGGAATTAGTTCAGAGAAAGAACGGAGGAAAACCGGTACAGGTACTAAAAGAGGATACATGCAGGCAATTAATCCGTGAAGCCATTCACAGTCTGAAATATTCTTATTCTCCATATTCCGGTTTTAAGGTAGGAGCCGCACTGTTAACGAAAGATTTAAAGATATACACGGGCTGTAACATAGAGAATGCCACCTATTCACCAACCAATTGTGCTGAGCGGACTGCATTTTTTAAGGCGGTAAGCGAAGGGAAAAAAGAATTCCAGGCCATAGCGGTCGTCGGTGGAAAAGATGGTATTTTAACCGATTATTGTCCACCCTGCGGAGTGTGCCGCCAGGTGATGCTGGAATTCTGCAATCCTAAGAGTTTCTTTGTCTTACTGGCGAAATCGGAAGAGGATTATTGGAATTATACCCTGGAAGATTTAATTCCCATGAGCTTTACACCGGAGAATTTAACCAGGGCAGATTAAAAATATAACCTGTCTGTCAATTTATTTTAAAGCTGTATCAAAACCGGAAGGACTGTTCTGATATTGCAATAATAAATTATCTGGCAGGTTATTTTATTTCATAATAAATTCTATTCAGGCCAGACCTTTTTTATGGAAAAAATACAGTAAATAATAAGATTAACTTGTGAGATTTGTTTATATTTTGACTTGACTAATAAAATGTGTTAATTTAAAATGAGCAATATCGCCGTTACTAGTAAATAAACAACATGGACTTAATCAGAAAGCAGGTTTTTATGGAAGGAAAAAAGACAAAAGAAAAAGGAAGAAGCCGGACAGGAAGTACCAAAGCGAAGTTAATATTTGGAGTAATACCCATTATTATTGTATCAATCATAGCATTACTGACAATTACATTCCAGGCTTCCAAAGGTATTATTTTAAACTATGGCAACCAGATAATAAAATCTATGTCCGGTGCCAATGCGAATGAAATCGAGACCTGGTCACAGGATATTATTTCATCTTTAAATGAAGTACAGAATACTTTGGAGCAGGTTGATTTTACGGATGAGGAACTGTTAAAGTACCTGGCCTCTACCAAGGACAAAAATGACAGTTTTCCGTATGGTGTATATATTGGCACCGACCAGGGAGAAGTCATTAACGCTTTTGATTTTGTTCCTTCTGCCGATTATGTGGTAACGGACAGGGATTGGTTCAAGGAAGGAATTAACCGTGAATCCTTTGGATTCGGGGCAACCTATATTGATGCCAATACCGGAGAAAGTGTATTGAGTGCATCTGTGAAATTACATAATGGTGATTCTGTTACGGAAGTTGCATCAGTGGATATATTCCTGAAAGAAGTATCCTCTATGATTGCCGGTATGAAACTTATGGACACAGGAACCGTTTTTTTGATAGATAAAGGAAATGATACGATTATTGCACATCAGGATACGGAATTGATTGCAAAGAAGCTGGATGAAAATCCGGATAATCCCTTGCTGACCGGAATACAGAAGGAGCTGGGTGCGGATAACAAAGAAGTTTTTAAATTAAAAGAGAAAGACAGCACGTATCTCGCTTACCTGGAAAATATCGATAATACCAACTGGGTACTGGCTTCGTATGTACCGGAATCGGAAGTGCTTAAGGAGTTAACTGATCTTCAGGTATTTATAAGCATTGCAGCAATTATATCTATTCTCTTACTGATGGTAATCATGGAGAGGGTAATCCATGTAATTATTAATCCGATTAAGAAGCTGACCGGTACCATTGAGCAGATAACACAGGGCGATTTTACGGTTAATGTAGAAACGAAAGGCAATGATGAAGTTGCTGTCATGAGTAAAAGTATGCAGAAATTCATAGAAACCATGCGGGGTATCATCTCGGAGGTCGGCAGCATGTCCAGGCAGTTAAGCGGGCAGGCGGAGAAAAGCAGTAATGTATCCGAGACTTTGTACAGTTCCGCCCAGACCCAGTCCAACTCCATGCAGGATTTAAATACCACGGTGGACGAACTTGCCAAATCCGTCAGCGAAGTGGCCGAAAATGCAACGACCCTGGCTCTTGTAGTGTCCGAAGCAGACTCTATAGGACAGCGGGCAAGCCATAAAATGAAAGAAACGGTACAGGTATCGGAAAGAGGCCGGAATGATATGGTACAGGTCAATGAGGCCATGAATAATGTGGAAAATGCTATAAATTCTCTGGAATCAGCAGTAGAAGAAGTAGGGGAGTCTACCGTTAAGATTAATGATATTATTACATTAATCGGCGAAATCGCTTCGGAAACCAATTTATTGTCCTTAAATGCGGCAATTGAGGCAGCCAGGGCGGGAGAATCCGGAAGAGGCTTTGCTGTTGTGGCGGAAGAGATCCGAAAGCTTGCTGAAACCAGCGCAGGAGCCGTACAAAACATATCAGACCTGATTAACAACGTTAACAGTTTAGTACACAGTACTGCATTAAAAACAAAGGAAAGTGTGGATAGTATCCAGACAAGTACCAGATTAATCGTTACAACCAGCAGTACTTTTGATACCATATATACCGCAGTAAATGAAACCAATGATCTGGTCCATGACATGATAGAAAAGGTTAAGAACGTTGACCAGGTAGCAACTTCCGTTGCTGCCATTACGGAAGAACAGTCCGCCGGAGCCGAGGAAATACTTGCTACATCCGAAGGCTTACTCGAGCATGCGGAGCAGGTAACCACGAACAGTGAAATTGTCGGAAAAGATGCCCTTGATCTGGCAGTTACGGCAGAAAATTTGGATAAACAGATGAAAGTATTTAAAATATAATCAGAAGGGAACAGGGTAAATGGCGCTCCAAAAGGCTGTCTGCCCTGCTCTGTTCACAAAAAACACCTCGCTGTATCCATGGCTGAACTATAACAAAAACTTTAAGTTCACGTAAAAAAATACTTGACAAAAACAGGTTTCGTAAATATAATGATAAAGTACCTGTTGAAAAGCAGTACAATAATGGGATCTTAGCTCAGCTGGGAGAGCATCTGCCTTACAAGCAGAGGGTCATAGGTTCGAGCCCTATAGGTCCCATTTTTACGGTAAAAATGAGGAACAGCCAAAGCGAGGAACATGGAAGCTGAACTTTATCATATGCGGCGAAGTAGCTCAGTTGGCTAGAGCACGCGGTTCATACCCGCGGTGTCGGCGGTTCAAATCCGTCCTTCGCTATCTCAAGAGATTGTCATCCGGCAATCTTTTTTTGTACCATAGGATATTTGTATTTGATTGAACTAAAATCCGACCAATTATGTCCTGCCGGGGAACAAACCCTTCGGGAAGATGCACATGTCGCACCGGGGAAAATGCCAATGAAGTGCCAGAGCCTCAGTGCCAGAGCCTCACGGGTCAAACTCTTTCCGGTTATATGAAAACAAGAATATAACCCTTACCGCTGCCGTATAGATAATTACCTGAAAAAAATTATTAATAAATTAACTAGATTATATTGGGAGATATAGTATATAATAGGGTTAACCCATATGTGCCGCTTTAAGGCTTTTTTAGGCAGTCAAGCACCATAAGGGGAAGCGTGGAAGAAAATACAGATTAAGAAAGGATGCCACACCAAGGTTCTTTCACATTTATTTTGTGGCAGTACCGCAGGCAGGGTCTGCGGTAAATGGTAGGAATTATGAGAATTGGATCAGGATATGATGTGCACCGCCTGGCAGAAGGGCGTGCTTTAATAATAGGCGGCGTAGATATTCCTTATGAAAAAGGGCTGCTGGGGCATTCCGATGCGGATGTGCTTCTCCATGCTATTATGGACGGATTGCTGGGGGCTGCGGCGCTGGGCGATATAGGCAGGCATTTCCCCGATACGGATGAGGCTTATAAAGGAATTTCAAGTCTGGACCTCCTAAAAAAGGTAAAGTTACTCATTGAGGATAATCTGTATATTATAGAGAATATCGATGCGACCATAATTGCGCAAAAGCCAAAGATGGCGCCCTATATACCAAAGATGATTGCGAATATTGCAAAAGCCTTGGGTATTGAGGAAAGTCAGGTCAATATTAAAGCCACCACCGAAGAAGGCTTGGGTTTTACCGGCGAGGGCTTGGGTATTTCCTCCAATGCGGTCTGTTTACTGACTACCGTAGATAATTACAGATATGATGACCGGACGGAAGGGCAAACCGTCAGGGGATGTGCAGGCTGTTCCGGCTGTCCTAAGAGATTTTAACGGGCTAAATTTAATGCCCGGCTCATAATAAAATTTTAAAATATATTCAAAGGAAAAAAGGGGCTGGTATTATTAAAACAGGAACAAACATGGATTATAAATTATATAATACGGTAAAGGAAATACGCACAGCAGGGAAAAGCGATGAGGAAATTATGAAAGACCTCTATTCCCTGTGGCAGGAGTGTTTTGAAGATACGGATTCTTACACAGACTTTTACTTTAAATGGAAAATGAAGGATAACCGGGTTTTAAGTATATATAAACAGGAACGGCCCAGTGCAATGCTGCATTTAAATCCCTATATGGTAATGGCCGGAGGCAAACCGGAACCGTTAAATTATATCGTAGGGGTTGCAACCAGGCAGCAGGACAGAAGGCAGGGACTGATGAAAATGCTGCTGGAAACCTCCCTTTACCAGATGTATGAAGAACATATGCCCTTTACTTACCTTATGCCCGCCGCGGAAGCTATTTATCTGCCATTTGGATTCCGGACCGTTTATGAACAGGAGCCCTGGAAGCGGGAGCTGATTAATGCAGGGCATAAAAGCAATGCAGGAGAGTTATCCTGTATATACTCGGCAAAAGACATTAAAGTATATGGAATAAAAAGTACGGATGAGGAAGAAATTGCGGAACTGACCGCTTTCACCAATCACTTTTTAGCAAAAAATTATGATATTTATACGGAACGGTCCCCCTATTATTATAAGCGCCTGATCCATGAAATGGAAAGCGGTAAGGGAGAAGTCCTGTTACTAACCCTTAGGGGAGAAATAAGCGGTTATATATCCTATATGACCGACGGCGGGCTTGGCATAGGGGAATGTATCTGTAAACCGGAGGATAAAGAACTCTTTATAAAAGCGGCTGCCGGGAAAATCGGAGCAAAAAATCACGGAAGCGGTACGGATACCCGCCACTTTACTCCGAAGATCATGGTAAGGATCGTGAACTGGAAAGCTTTTATAAAAAACATTACCGCAGAGGAAGAAGTAACGTTGCTTCTTAAAGTGGAGGATTCCATTATTCATGAGAATAACGGTGTGTATCGGCTGCGTTTTACGGAATATGGCTGTCAGGCCGCACGGACGGAGGAGGAACCTGAATTTGGGGCGGATATTGCGGAGCTTACCAGGCTGTTTTTTGGTAAGCTGAACGAGGAAGAGACAGCTGCCCGGGTAATTAAGGGAGACCACAGGGAAATCATGAATAAAATAAATAAATTAAAGGTTTACCGTAAATTATTTATAAATGATATTGTGTAATCCGGCACTTCATTATTGACATTTTTAAAGATATTGCATAGAATAGATATAGTATTGAATTTTAATATAAGACAAAAAGCGATGAACAAAAAAGTAGTTATTAGAAAGGCAGCAGAGATAGAATGTCACCGGCTGAAAGCATTCTTTGCCAGAATAAGAACGAAGTGCATTTGGGAGCTGATTAGGTGAGGCCAAAGCTTAGCTTGATCCGGTATACAGCCGTTATCTGACATAAGATTGTAATTAGGATTTCCATCGGGAATCTGATGCAAAATAGAGTGGAACCACGGATAAACTTCGTCTCTTAATCAGTAAGAGACGGGGTTTTTTCGTTTTACAGGAAATGTGAGGGAGTTTCATTTGCGAAAATTTTTTGGGCTGTTAAATCATAGGAGGTTGATTTTATGGGCTTTATCGGATATATTAAAGAAGAAATGCGAATCATAAAGGAAAGAGATCCGGCAATAAAAACACCTTTTGAAGTATTTTTATATCCTAGTTTTCGTGCAATTATAAGGTTTCGGGTTGCACATAAATTATATGAGAATAAACATTATTTTCTTGCCAGATGGTTTTCACAGAGGACCGTAAGAAAAACCGGAATCGAAATACATCCGGGTGCAACCATAGGCAAGGGGCTGTTTATTGACCACGGGCACGGAGTTGTGATTGGAGAAACCGCAATTGTAGGTGATAATGTAACTTTGTATCAGGGAGTGACCTTAGGCGGTACCGGTAAAGAAAGCGGGAAAAGACACCCAACCATCGGCAACAATGTAATGATCAGTGCAGGTGCTAAAATATTAGGTTCCTTTACGGTTGGTGAAAATTCCAAAATCGGGGCAGGTTCCGTCGTATTATCCGAAATTCCCCCTAATTCCACGGTTGTAGGTGTGCCGGGCCGTGTGGTAAAGAGGGATAATGTGAAGATTCCAAGAGAAGATATGGATCAGATACATCTTCCCGACCCGGTTTATAATGACCTGATCAGACTGCAGCAGGAAAATGAAAGACTGAAGGACGAATTTAAGCAGGTCTGTGAAAGACTGGAAAAATTAGAAAAGCAATAAGGCATGGGCGTTATGTCCGGAAGGTTGGAAGAAAATTTTAAGAAAGGAAAGCCACAAAGGGATTTTTCCAACTGATTTATTTTTTATAATAGAATGCACGCTATGCCCGTATTCTATTGTAGGTGGCAATACCGCAGGAAGGGTGCGGTATGGAATGGGTATATGAATGAAGATTTATAATACTTTAACGAAGAAAAAGGAAGAATTTATTCCAATTGAAGAAGGGCAGGTTCGCATGTATGTATGCGGCCCTACGGTGTATAATTATATCCACATTGGGAATGCCAGGCCGGTTATCGTGTTTGACACGGTAAGGAGATACCTGGAATATAAAGGCTATAAGGTGAATTTTGTAACCAATTTTACGGATGTGGATGACAAGATTATTAAAAAAGCCAATGAAGAAGGTGTATCCGCTGCCGAAATCTCGGAAAGATATATAGAAGAGTGCCATAAGGATCTGGAAGGTCTGAATGTAATACCGGCTACCACCAATCCCAAGGCAACACAAGAAATTGACGGCATGGTCGAGATGATTTCGACCCTGATTAAAAAGGGGCATGCTTATGAGAAAAACGGTACGGTTTATTTTAGAACCAGGAGTTTTAAAGATTATGGTAAATTATCAAAGAAGAATATAGATGACCTGGAAGCCGGTATCCGTATCGCAGTCAGTGATGAAAAGGAAGACCCCATGGATTTCGTCCTCTGGAAACCCAAAAAGGAAGGGGAACCCTACTGGACCTCTCCCTGGAGTGACGGCAGGCCGGGCTGGCATATTGAATGTTCCGTTATGAGTAAAAAATATTTAGGAGAACAGATTGATATCCATGCAGGAGGGGAAGACCTGGTGTTCCCTCATCATGAAAATGAAATCGCACAAAGCGAAGCCTGCAATGATAAGGAATTTGCAAGATACTGGATGCACAATGCCTTTTTGAATGTTGACAACAAAAAAATGTCCAAATCAGACGGCAACTTTTTTACCGTAAGGGAAATCAGTGAAAAATATTCTCTTCAGGTACTGCGTTTCTTCATGTTAAGTGCGCATTACAGAAGCCCGGTTAATTTCAGCAGGGATTTAATGGAAGCTTCCAAGAACGGCTTGGAGCGTATACTTACTGCCGTCTATAATTTAGAACACCTTTTGGAAACGGCAAAAGACAGAGAACTGACCGGGGAAGAAAAGAATATCCTGGTTGAAGCAGACGGCTTAAATGAAAAATTTGATGCGGCTATGGATGATGATTTTAACACGGCAGATGCCATTGCGGTCATTTTTGAAATCGTAAAAGCAGCCAATTCAAAAATAACTTCCGGCAATTCAAAGGAGCTGATTCAGAAAGTTTTGGACAGAATCACTAAACTCAGTGATATATTAGGAATTCAGGTAAAGAAAAAAGAAGAACTTTTGGATGAGGAAATTGATCAGTTAATTCAGGACAGACAAAATGCAAGAAAGAATAAAGATTTTACTAAAGCAGATGAGATCAGAAATCTATTGTTGGAAAAAGGTATCCTGCTGGAAGATACGAGAGAAGGCGTACGATGGAAAAGGGCATAGATGGCAACACTCAGGTTCAGACGGATTCAAAGGATAGGGAAGAGCTGGAACTGATCCGGTATATAAAACAGCGGATGGATTTGCCGGATACGGACATTAAAACCTATTCGCCGCTTACCCTTGCGTTTATCGGGGATGTGGTTTATGATTTGGTTATACGTACATTAGTTGTTGAGAATGGAAACGCCCCTGTTAATAAATTGCACAAAAAAGTCAGCAGTCTGGTAAAAGCTCCTGCACAAATGGAGCTGTTCCACCGGACCCAGGACATGCTCTCAGAAGCAGAACTGGCTGTATATAAGAGGGGACGCAATGCGAAGTCCTTTACATCCGCCAAAAATGCCAGTATCACAGAGTACCGCGTTGCTACCGGCTTCGAAGCGTTAATCGGATATCTGTATCTGAATAATGAATTTGCACGTATATTGGAAATAATAAAATCAGGATTAAGGTGACAGCTTACGGATGTCATTGTACATGGAGGTCAAATTAAGTGAGATATGAAGAATTTACAATAGAGGGCCGTAATGCGGTACTGGAAGCATTCCGCTCCGGAAAAACCATCGACAGGCTGTTCATACTGGACGGCTGTCAGGATGGACCCATTAAGTCCATAACCCGGGAAGCAAAAAAAGGGGATACCATCATAACCTTTGTGAAAAAAGAGAGACTGGACCAGCTGTCCGAATCCGGAAAACATCAGGGTGTTATCGCTTATGCAGCAGCATATGAATATGCGGAAGTTGAGGACATGCTAAAGGCAGCCGCAGAAAAAGGGGAGCCGCCCTTCTTGATTTTACTGGACAGTATCGAAGATCCCCATAATCTGGGGGCTATTATAAGAACAGCAAATCAGGCAGGTGCCCATGGAGTCATAATCCCCAAAAGGCGGGCGGTAGGATTGACCGCAACGGTAGCCAAAACCTCGGCAGGAGCTATTAATTATACACCGGTAGCCAAGGTAACCAACCTGGCAGCCACCATAGAAGAACTGAAAGAAAAAGGACTTTGGTTTGTCTGTGCCGATATGGAGGGAGATTCCATGTATAAACTGAACCTTCGTGGGCCTATGGGCCTGGTGATCGGAAGTGAAGGAGAAGGGGTCGGGAGATTAATTAAAGAAAAGTGTGATTTTGCCGCGAAGATTCCCATGTTCGGCAATATTGATTCTTTAAATGCTTCGGTAGCCATGGGCATCTTATCTTATGAGATCGTAAGACAGAGGTTGGCTTAACTTTGAAAAAGGGACCGCTGCCGGTTGGCAGAGGCAATATCTATTTGCATGTCCGGGTATTATCTAAATAAAAAGGAAGCTGCAAAATAGGACAACGGTCATGAGTACCGGGGACTATTACAGCAGCTTCCTTATTTTTAGCCGGGCTGCAGCTAGAATAAGTAAACGGATATTAAAGGCTAATTTTTATCACTGAATTTTTTTTGAAGATATCTCTTCTTATATTTTAATTTACTGTAACGGCCGACTTTCTGAATGATATTATAATTTACGATACCGCCTACCGCTCCTACAATCGGAATACCCTGGATGAATTTTGCTGTCAGAAGATTATCTGATAAGACGGCTGCGGTTAATTTCATGTGTTCTTCCAGATCGGTTTCTTCGGATATCCGGTTATCGATTTTTTCCGCAAAAGCATCAATTTCTTTGTTGATTTCTTTCTGCCGCTTGTCTTTTGACAATGCTCCGCGGATTAAAAGCAGTATATATGCTTTTTCTTCGTTGGTATCGTAGTCAAAACCGTAACTTAGGGCTACTTCATTGATTGTTTTCAGGATTACGGATATAAACAGGGGGATGTCAGGTAATCCGATTCCCAGCGCACCTAATAAACCCCCTTCCAGTATGGAAAAAGAGGTATTTACGATATTGGAATAATTAGCCGGTTTATCAAGTCTTCGGATGGATTTGCCGTTAAATTTTTTATCAATTGCATAATCATTTACTTCAAACTCAAATTGTTTATTTTCCTTGTCATAAGTTTTTTCAATATACTTGTTCCCTTTTTCAAAAAACAGCCGGAAGCTCTTATAAAATGCCGTTTCTAAAGTAGAACTTAATTTTTCCGGGATTTTTTCCTGTATTTTATCCACAATAGGTGATATATTGTTTTTCAGCAATGAATATTCTTTCGGATTTAAAATATCATCTTCCATTTTATTAATCTTTTTCATCTGTTTAATAAATACTCGATCCATATATATATGTCCTTTCTCAATCAGATCATTCAATATTCCCGTGATTGGAGATAAAATTAATATTTATGATATTATATACCATTTATGGCTTTTTGTATAATGTAAATTATAAATTTTATCCAAATTAGTGCGGATAATGGATGCGGTACATTATATATGTTCGATTTATCCAATCACGGTTTATATAATTCATATTATCTTACCGATATTAGTGCCTGCAGCCGTTCTGTATCCGTCTGCTGTACATCGGGAGGATTATAATGATTATAGGTAAAAGGGAAATAATAATTATTATACCGCAATATTTTAACTCCAATTGTCATTTTGTTATATTATATGATTCCGTTAGGTGGTTGGCACAGTTTCGATCAATATTATTATAAAAAGGGGCTGCTGCAAAATTCAAAATATAACTTACTTGTGGGAGACACAAGTTCAGTAAATTAATTATTTTGCAGCAGCCCCTAAATTTAGGGATGTTATACTGGGGAATATAACATATCCATGGTACCAAATTGTTTTAAATTTAACAATGAGAATATATAACAATTATGGATAATTATGTTAAATTTGGAACGGTTTCTATTTCATATTGGCTGTTAACCAACAGCCATAGCTGTGAATAATACTGCATTATATTCCAGATAGCAACACCCTGGAATCCGTATTCGGGTACCAGGGCCAGTAATACGTCAATTCTCCTTGCATCTTTAAACCATACCACGTGATAGGAAGGAACCCCGTCATCGTAGCTGACATAATAGTAGTAGGGTGCCTGGATCGTTTCATCATATTGAATGGTAGCACCAACTTCACTGGCCAGCCGGACAGCCGCATTGGTACTGAGGGAATTAGCCCTTGAAACACCCGGAATATAAGGCAGCTGCCAGTCATAACCGATGATTGGGATACCAAAATATATTTTTTCCGGAGGAACCTGGGTTACGGCATAATCCAGTAATGCCCTGGCCGTACTGATCGGAGTTACTGAAGCAGGAGGTCCGTAAGAAAAACCCCATTCGTAAGATAGAAGCAGTATGCTGTTTGCTGCCTGGCCAATAATCGTATAATCAATATTAATTATTTCACCGGTAAATGTTGTGGGGGTTAAAGTAACGATAACAGGATAGCCTTCATTGTTCAGGCGGGTTGTCAGATTTACAATGTAGTTTTCAACAAGATTACGGTTCTCCGGATTTATATACTGAATATAGATATCGACGGCATAATATCCTTTTGTTTTTAAGGTATTAAGTATATTGGTGATTAATCTGTCCTGTACAGCAGGATTACTTAAAATGCTGTAGGCAACATCTATACTGTCAGCACCCTGATAAGACAGTGTGGATATTAACATAACAGGTGCAACACCATAATCTTTTGCTAATTGGATCACCTCTTCATCTTCAATATCGATAAGGTCGCCTTCTTCCGTCGCCCTGTAATTAAATATGGTCAGATAGGTAAGGAAAGGCAGAGTCTTTCTTAATGTGGCCCGGTCGATAAACGGATATGCAAAGCCGTTTGTAGCCATACTGCCGATTTTATTGCCATAACTGATTATTAATGTCTCTCCCGCATATATAAAATCCCTGTCCGAAAGCTCCGGATTATTTCTTAATAACTGGATTAGGGTAATGCCGTGGGCATCGGCAATACCGGCTAAGGTATCGCCTTCCTGAACCATATAAGTCTGTTCGGGGTATACAATTACCAGGGCTTGCCCTACAACCAGGTTTTCCAAGTCTTCCAAATCGTTATCCCCTATTAATTTGGCAATGGATATACCAAACTGCTCTGCAATTGAATCAACCGTATCTCCCGGTTGTACAACATATATGGTCATGGACAACCTCAACTAAAAATATTTATTTTTTATTATATGTAGCTGGAGATGAAGGGTTCATTAATTTTGGGGCAGAGGCCTGCGGTTACTAAATAATCTTACATTTGCAGCCGGGGAGCGGTCACTGGCTTAATCCTCAAGGCTGGTAGTATCTTGGAGCATATCAATATGGGCGCCTGCAAAAAGGCAAGGTTCTTGTCTTACGTTTTACCGTGAATGTTTCCCTTTGTCCAGCGCTATCGTGCGCGATGTCGGCGGACCACTGTCTTACCCTGCCTTTGAAAAATATCTAGTTTTTTTTCGGTTAAGGAAATTCAATTTTGTATATATTGTACAAAAAATAAGATTAAACTTTAAACATTACGTCGAAAAAATAAAATTGGAATTGACAAAACAAGCATTCTATTGTAGGATATTGTTGAAAGATACGTAAACCTTTACGCAGCATAAATCTACAGGAAGGGAATATATGATTGAAAAAAGAAAAACTTCTATAATCGATGTGGCAAAAAGGGCTGGAGTATCAACGGCAACAGTTTCCAGGGTAATTAACGGAAATGGCGGCTATTCAAAAGAAACAGAAGAAAAAGTTATACGGACGATCAAGGAATGCGGTTTTACGCCTAATGTGAATGCCATTGGACTCAGGACTAACCGGAGCCAAAGCGTAGGAGTCATTGTTCCGGACATTACCAATGAATTTTTTGCAAAGATAATCCATGACCTGGATATATTTTTCTTAAAGTATAAATATTCTCTTCTGATCAGCGATTCGAACGAAGATTATAATGTGGAGGATATGCATATTAAGAATCTGATCGAAAAGAATGTAGACGGTATAATATATATATCAGGGCAGAATGAGATTAAGAATATCGGGAATGTACAGAATATTCCGGTAGTATATATTGACAGGGCTCCAAAAAATGCGGAAGTGTTGATTTTATCCGACAATGAAAAAGGCGGATACCTGGCGACAAAGGAACTTTTGGAAAAAGGGTGCCGGAGAATTATGTTTCTCAGGGATCTGCGCTATGCCTCCACGATCCGTTCCAGAAAGGCCGGGTTTATTAAGGCTCTGGAAGAGTATCAGATACCTTATGATGACAAAATGGAAGTCAGCTGTTTCCCGGAATATAGGAATGCAAAAGAGACCATGGAGCGTTTGATGAATGCAAAAGGCTGTTTTTTTGACGGAATCTTTGCTACCAATGATATGATGGCATTAGGTTGTATTAATGTACTGAAAAAAGAGGGTTACCGTGTACCGGAAGATGTCAAGGTTGTAGGATTTGACAATGTTTCTCTTTCCGAATTTTCCAGTCCTCCGATTACGACGATCGCCCAGGATACCAGCCAATTGGCACTGTGTGCAGGGAAAACCATATTACGGATGATTCAAAACAAAGAGATCAAAGAAAAGAAAACCATCATACCGGTTACTTTGGTAATAAGAAGTTCGACCTGATTTTTAGGGATAAATCTCACAAGTGTGAGATTTATATTTTATCAATAACGTAAACCTTTACGTAAAAACATATAAAAACAAGTTTCTGTAAGTGATAGTTAAGAGACATATAGCTTAATCAAATAATTTACAAATGAAAAATTAGTTATAATAAACTGATTTTTATTAAAAATATATACGTAAACCTTTACGTGGTTGATTAAGTTTTGCAGCGTGGATGAAAGGAGAAGAGTGAAGGAAGGGTAAGATGGAGGATAAAATGGAGAAAAAAAATGATATGAATGTATTGGTTAAAATGGAAGGAGTTACAAAAGAATTTCCAGGTGTCAAAGCCTTGAATTCTATTGCCTTTGAAATCAGGGCAGGTGAAGTTCATGTGCTGATGGGTGAGAACGGCGCCGGAAAATCAACTCTTATGAAAATTCTAAGTGGTGTGTACCGGCCTAACGCCGGAAAGATTACGGTAAAGAGTAGGGAATTTAGCTATCTGACCCCGAAGGATTCCTATGAATGCGGAATCAGCATTATCTATCAGGAACTTAGTGTCATTAATGAGCTTTCCATCCTGGAAAATTTATTTGTTGGAAAGCTTCCGACAAAAAAAATGGCAGGGCTGTCCGTTGTTGATTATAAAAAAATGAATGAACTGGCCCTGGGTGTAATGGAAAAAGTAGGTTTAAAGAGAAACCCGAAACAGATCGTAAAAGAAATCAGCATTTCCGAAAAGCAACAGTGTGAAATTGCAAAAGCCATTGTTTCTAATTCGGATATTATAGTCATGGACGAGCCCACTACTTCCCTGACAACGGCTGAAACGGAGCACCTGTTTCGGATTATCCGACAGCTGAAATCGGAAGGAAAAGGTATCGTTTATATCTCCCATAAAATGGATGAGATCAAACAAATCGGTGATCGGGTTACGGTTTTAAAGGATGGCTCCTACGTAGGGACCAGGGAGGTAGGGGAAGTAACGGTGGATGATATTGTAAAAATGATGGTTGGCCGTGAAATCAAAGGTACCTATCATAATGAAACAGGGGTGGACCTTAAAAAAGAACCGGTTATTTTTGAAGCCAGGAACATTTCCAGACAGGACGGGCGTGTTGAAAATGTTTCTTTCCAACTGCATAAAGGAGAAATCCTCGGCCTTGCCGGTCTTGTAGGATCGGGACGGAGCGAGCTGATGAATGCGATCTTCGGAGCAGAACCAAAGAGTGCTGGGCAAATTTTTATAGACGGGAAAGAGGCGGTCATCCGCAACCCGTATGAGGCAATCAAAAGGGGGCTTGCAATGGTGACGGAAAACCGGCGTGAGACAGGCTTTTTGCATAATTTCAGTATCAGGCAGAACATCTCAATCGTACCATTCTTAAAAGGGTCCAGGTGCCAGGGATTGGTAGGGCTTGTTGACAACAGGGCGGAAGAAAATTATGCAATCAAAGAAAAAGAAAATATGAACATTAAATGCCGTGATATCAATCAAAAAATTACGGAGTTATCCGGTGGAAACCAGCAAAAAGTAATTCTCGGAAAATGGATGGCTGCCGACTCCAGGATAATCATTTTTGATGAACCCACAAAAGGCATAGACGTTGGAAGCAAAAGTGAAATTTATATCCTGATGAGAAAACTTGCCAGTGAAGGAAAAGGGGTGCTGATGGTTTCCTCTGAACTGCCGGAATTGCTGTCCGTATGTGACAGGATTTGCATTTTCCGTAATGGGAAGATCCGTAAAACTTACGATATATCGGAAGCCACCGAAGAAAAGATCGTAAAGGCATCTACCGGAGAATAATAAAAATAAGGAGAACAGTTATGAGCAAAAAAATTGAAAATGGAAACACAATGCCGAGTTTAGGAGTATTATGGCAGAAATATGGAACCATCGGTATTTTTTTACTGCTTCTGGCGATTCTGGTGATAGCGAAGCCCAGCAGCATTTTCAATGCAGACAGTATTCCACAGATCTTAAAACAGAGTGCGGTAAATATTCTGCTTGCACTCGGTGAGTTCTTCGCTATCCTGATAGCCGGTATCGATTTATCCGTTGGTGCAGTTGCCGGTCTGGTGGGCATGTTGACGGCAGTTATGATGGTACACGGTGTACCGGTCGTTCCTGCAATTATCCTTGGTATCCTGCTCGGAACCCTGATGGGGCTGTGCAATGGGCTGCTGGTAAATAAGACCGGGCTGCATCCGTTTATTATTACCCTGGGTACCCAATCTATTTTTCAGGGGGCCATGCTGGTAATTTCGGATTCCAGAAATATTTACGGTTTTCCGGTTTTATTCAGCAATGCAATGAGTGCAAGTATATTCCTGGTTCCTGTTCCGGTTATCATAGCGTTGATCGCGGCAGCCATCTGTGCATTCTTTACGATCAAATGCAAAGCCGGCCGCAATATTTATGCACTAGGCGGAAACCAGGAAGCCGCATGGTATTCCGGTGTTAACGTAAAGCTCCATACCCTACTGGTATTCATGATTTCAGGCACCTGTGCCGGAATCGCGGGGATCGTCCTGCTGGGACGTGTCGGCGCAGCAGCACCAACAGCTGGAACCGGTTACGAAACTTATGCGATTGCTGCAACCATTATCGGAGGTACCAGCTTTATGGGAGGAAAGGGCAATATTGCCGGCGTTGTTATCGGCGGTATGATTATCGGTCTGATTAACTATGGTATGACAGCGCTTACCATTCCAAGCAGTTATCAGAAAATAGTCATGGGAGCGTTAATCATTATCTCCGTGGCAATTGACCATCTGGTAGCAAAGGCCAGGAAATAAGTAGAGCGGGAGAAAAGGATTTTTGAAAAATTCATCCGCAAAGCGAATACCTATATTATCACCGCATAATATCATCACAAAATTTTAATAGCGCCGGTT
Source organism: Bacillota bacterium (assembly GCA_023391695.1). Taxonomy (GTDB): domain Bacteria; phylum Bacillota; class Clostridia; order Lachnospirales; family Lachnospiraceae; genus Anaerocolumna. Next base: position 110,238 of record JAEWAK010000007.1, on the reverse strand, counting down.
TCACAAATTATGAAACATACGCTGAAATGTGAAGAAAAAATAGCTTCACAAAGTGAATTATAAAAACATAGTTCACCTTAGAAAGAATTCTGAATTAGCACAAAGAGTATACATTCCAGAATTCGTCTTCAACTATTTATGTTACTGCAGAAGCGGTATCATAACGGGAATAGTGAAAGAAAATTAAAAAAAGAAAGGTTGCCACAGTATGATTCTTTCATTCCTTTTTATTTGTGGCGGTATCGCAGGGCTGCCTGCGATATGCAATGGGTGTAAAAAATGAAACCAATGTTTAACCCGTCTTTGATGTGTATGGATTTACTCAACATCAAGGAGCAGATAGAGATCCTTAATACAAGGGCAGATTTCTTTCACGTAGATATTATGGACGGACATTTTGTAAAGAATATTACCCTGTCTCCGGATTTTTGCCGGACCATCAGACCTGTTTGCGATATTCCGCTGGACTGCCATCTGATGGTTACAACACCGGATGACTTTATAGAGCCTCTGGCAAAGGCAGGGGCAGGTTATATCTGCCCACATGCTGAAACAATAAATGCCGATGCCTTCCGGATTATCAATAAAATTCGTGGGAATGGCTGCAAGGTCGGTGTTGTATTGAATCCGGCCACACCGGTTTCTTGTATCCAGTACTACCTTCATCTGGTTGATAAAATAACTGTTATGAGTGTGGATCCGGGATTTGCAGGACAGCCTTTTATCCGTGAAATGCTGGATAAAATTAACGAGCTAAAGAGATTAAAGGAAGAAAAGGGCTTACATTACCTGATTGAAGTGGATGGTTCCTGTAATGCGAATACCTTTAAAGAGCTGACGGAAGCCGGCGCAGAAGTATTTATCGTAGGAACTTCCGGGCTCTTTGGACTGGACCCGGACCTTAGAAAGGCCTGGGACAAGATGATAGACAATTATGAAAAGGCTATAAGTAATAATTAGGGGGTCCCTGCCAATGAAACTGGTTATCGGTATTGATATCGGAGGAACCAATCTCAGATTTGGAAGTGTAACACAGGATGGTACATTATATCATTTTGAAAAAAAATACAGTACGACCTTACTTGGGGAACATGCGGTAGACAATCTGAGCAGAGAAATTCTGGAATATATAGAACAGTATCAGCTTGCCGGCCGGATACTGGCGGTAGCCGTAGGTGTTCCATCCATGGTAAGCAAGGATAAAAGCTTTGTCTATTCTACCCCGAATTTAAAAGGGCTGGAGAACATTGACCTGGGACATATGTTGAAGGAAAAAATCGGCCTTCCGGTATTTGTAGACAGAGATGTGAATTATCTGTTATTAAATGACATCAAAAAATACGGCCTGGATCGTCAAAAAAAGAATACGATCTTAGGGATGTACCTTGGGACAGGATTTGGAAATGCCGTATATATTAACGGACAGATTTACGCCGGGAAAAACGGTGCGGCAGGTGAGCTGGGGCACATTCCCTTCTGGAAGCTGAATGAAGTATGTGCTTGCGGAAATATCGGCTGTGCGGAAAAAAGATGCTCCGGTTTATATCTCCAGACCTTACGGGATAGGTACTTTAAGGATACGGATATATCGGATATTTTTACAAAGCACGGGGATACTCCGGTTATTCAGGAATATGTGGATATGCTGGCAATACCAATCAGTACGGAAATTACCATACTGGACCCGGACTATGTTATTATGGGGGGCGGCGTAATGATTATGAAAGATTTTCCCATGACGAGGCTGACGGAACAGATCAAGAGAAAGACAAGACATCCTTATCCTTCCCAAAATCTGGAGTTTGTTTTTCCGGAACATACCCATGCGGGGGGAGTAATCGGAGGTGCTTATGCAGCTTTTGCAGAAATGCAGGAAGAAAAGAATTAACATGCTGATGACTGGAAACAGTTCATTATAAAAAAGTAAAAGGAGAATGTAAAATGAAAAAAAGATTATTGGCGGTAGTAGTATCACTTGTAATGGCAATGGGGCTGGTGGCATGCGGCTCTAAAACACCTTCTTCGGAAACGCCCGGGACACCTACACCCGGTGCATCCACCTCAGAATCCACGGGAGAGACCGGGAACACCGCTGAAGGAGAAAAGACGTATGCGGTGATCCTAAAGACCCAGGCTACGGACTTCTGGGTAAAGATGTGGAAGGGCGTGGAAGAGGAAGCAGCGGCAAAAGGAGTTAAGGTAGATCTTTATTCGGCACAGAGCGAGGATGACCTGGAAGGCCAGCTGGCCATTCTGGAAAGCTGTATCTCAAAAGGCTATTCAGGGATTGCAATTGCACCGCTCTCTTCCGTTAATGTGCTGACCGGAATAGGTGAAGCCACAAAAAAAGGTATTACTATTGTTAATGTGGATGAAAAATTTGATGAAACTGAGCTTGCAAACCAGGGTGGTGCAAGTGTGGCATTTGTTGCAACGGATAATGTTGCGGTTGGTAATAAGGGAGCACAGTATATTGTAGACAATGCGGAGAAGGGCGCCAAGGTTGCCATTATCGAAGGTAAATCCGGAAATCAGTCCTCCGAAGACAGAACTCAGGGTGCTAAAGAGGCTTTTGAAAATGGAGGAATGGATATTATAAGCAGTCAGGCAGCCGACTGGGACCGCCAGAAAGCCCTTGACATTGCAACTACTTTAATCCAGCAGAATCAAGACTTAAAAGGTATTTACTGCTGTAATGACGGTATGGCTTTAGGTGCTATGCAGGCAGTTATCAATGCAGGAAAAGTCGGTGAAATTCTTATTGTTGGTACCGACGGTGATGAAGAAGCTATTGTCTCCGTTGCAAATGGACAGCTAAGTGCTACGGTAGCGCAGGATTCGGCTAAGATTGGTGCAACCAGCCTGGATTTATTAATTGAAGCGTGTGAAAACGGGACAACCGGACAGGTTGGAACCTTCCCGGAGAAAACACCGGTTGATTCCATTCTGGTTACTAAGGAAAATGCGGTTGAATTCCAAAAGTAATTATATCCGGAAACAATGTTTACAATAAGAAACAATGTGTATGGCAAGGAACAAGTAATATTATAGGGGCTGGCGTAAATTCAAAATATAACTTACTTGTGGGGGAATATGATTTATATTTCGCAGATATTTGTGAAAAGTATGTGCGAATGACTTAGGGAAAGTGAATTATCCTTGCCCTCACGGTTTGTAACATAAAAAGCATATTCCAGACACAGGTTCAGTAAATTAATTATTTTGCAACAGCCCCGTTTTATCAGAAAATTTACAGTAGCGGAAGAAAGAGGAGGGGAAGAACATGAAAGTTGGATTTGGATGTGACCATATCGCTATTGAACTTAAAAATATTTTGATGGAGCACCTAAAGAAAAAAGGATATGAATGTTTGGATTTTGGGGCTTATGATCCCAAAGTCAAAGTTAACTATCCCGAGCCGGGACGAAAGGTTGCGGAAGCAATAATGCAGGGTGAAGTGGATAAAGGTGTTTTAATTTGCGGAACCGGTATAGGCATTTCTCTGGCTGCCAACAAGGTGCCGGGAATTCGTGCTGCGGTATGCAGCGAGCCCTATTCTGCCAGACTGACCGTACAGCATAATGATGCCAACATTATCGCAATGGGTGTCCGTGTAGTCGGACCGGAGCTTGCCAAGATGATCGTGGACGAATTTTTTGGAGCAGAATTTGAAGGCGGCCGTCATGAGGAGAGAGTCCGGATGATTTCCGCAATTGAAGAAAAATATGGAGCAAAGTGGCATGAATAAATACCTCGGTATAGAAATTGGAGGAACCAAGCAGCAGATTACCGTGGGTCTTAAGGACGGTTCAATTCTCCATCGCCGATGTGTGAAATTACAAAAGCCCTTTGAAGCACGGGACGTTCTTAGATGGCTGGAAGAGAGTATCCGGGCGCTCAGTGCGGAGGGGCAGGATATAATGGGAATCGGTGTTGGTTTCGGAGGTCCCCTGGAAACGGAAGCCGGCCGCATTCTCTGTTCACTGCAGGTCCCCGGCTGGAAAGATTACCAACTGCAAAATTGGTTTGAAAGGACCTTCCATAAGCCGGTCGTCGTGATTAATGACACGGTCGCTGGCGGTCTGGCCGAACTTTACCTGGGAGCCGGAACCGGATGCCGCAGCCTGTTCTATACGAATATCGGCACCGGGATCGGCGGCGGTTTTTATCTGAACGGAAAATACTATGACGGAGCCGGTTACGGAGCTTCTTATCTGGGTAACAGCTGGGTGCCGGACTGGCACAGCGGCACCTGTAACTCCATGACAAGGCTGGAGCTTCTCTGCTCCGGCAGAAGCATCGAGGAACGTTTAAATAAAGTCGGATACATTCCCCGGACCTCCTGTCTGTACCGGGAGGACGGCAGAAATATTACCTGCCAGGAGCTTGCGGAGGGCGTTCGGAAGGAAGATACATTCTGTAAGGAAGAATTGGATAAAATTGCAGGAAGCTTTGCAGTCGGACTGGCAAATGTCCTTGCTCTTTTAGCGCCGGAGAAGATAGTAATCGGCGGAGGTGTTGCCAAAATGGGGGAAATTCTGTTTTCACGGATTCGCCGTTACACGGAAGAATATGCATTTCTTGCCAATCGGGGAAAATATGAAATTGTTCCGGGCGAATTAATGGATGATGCCGTATTATCCGGTGCATTGCTGGCTGCCGCAAACAGGGAATTGCTGTTAAAAATATAATCAGGAGGCGGGAAAAGTAATGACTGGTGCCAAAGAGGTGCCTGTTGCTGAAGGCGATTCGAAGCACACTTTACAAATATCTTGCTGAGTGGTGGTTTTATCAAAAGAAAGATATAACACAAAACTTAATGTGATAAAGGTGTTCACTGTTTTCAAAATCTCTACAGTAAATTGACACAGTCTTAACATTTTGACACGTTGACGCTTTAGTACTAAAGTTGTATAATATACTAACCAAGTTAGCCGGAGGATAGCTCCAACCTATCCGTTCCGGTAAAATATTTGGTTAACTACAGAATAGTCGTCCTAACTTTTAGCGGAGTCCAGGACGGCTATTTTTTGCGTTTGTTATCTTTAACGAGTGTTATGATAGGTACAAGCATGATTACAAATGTGAATAAGTCACTATATGTAATGTACATAAGCACCACCCCTTTCGCAAGACTCGAAACGGATGGCATGACCGTCCTACCGGCTGCCTGGGTAAGCATATTATTTTCAATGTTTTAATTGATATGATTTTCATTTTTAAATAATTTTCTGATTATTAAAGAAAGGCTTATGCTGGCTTTGTTATAAACCTTATTATTAAGCAGCTCTTTTAGGAATTTTAATTTATCCCATTCCCTTTTTACCATAACCAGATATAAGTATATGGAGTATAATCCAGAATGTAATGAAACAAATTTTTTTTATTTGGTGGTAATTTATCTATATAATCTGCATTCTGCTCTATTAAAGTTACAAATTCTGTATAAAATTCCATTAAAGAATACGATTTATTTTAGAATTACAACAAGATAGTATCCTTTGGGATACTTTTCTTTCAGTAACTTCCTTCTTGGTAGTTGCTTTTTATTGCGGTCAATCTTTGTATTAACAAACCCAAAATAAACCCCAAGACATAAAAAAAACCACTCGGAAATGAGTGGTTAAATTTTTCTTGAAATCGCTGTAACCCCAAACTTACAAGCTTTTTTCGATAAGCTCCCGACGAGACTTGAACTCGAGACCTTTACCTTACCAAGGTAACGCTCTACCGACTGAGCTACGGGGGCAGTTGTACTTTAATATAATTCTTTCAGTACTTTGTTAAGCTTAAGCTTAATTCTCTGCAAGGCGTTGTCGATCGACTTAGGTTCCTTTTTTAATTTGTCCGCAATTTGTAAATATGAAAAGTCAAACAAATATAAATCCAAAACATCTTTTTCGAACTGACTTAAATGCCTTACGAGTTCATATTCTAACATATTAGTACTCTCTTTGTCAATAACTAATTCTTCAGGATTTGAAATTTTATTTTCATACATCAGATCGACAAGGGTTTCTTTCTCGTCCAGGTCCGTATTCTCACTGTATGCAGGGGTATATAAGGATACATAAGTATTAAGGGGAAGGTTCTTTTTCCGGTTGGAAGCCTTGATGGCACTGTATATCTGTCTGGATATACATAAATCGGCAAAATTGTGAAAGGAATTATCCTTATCAGGATTGTAATCCCGAATGGCTTTATAAAGGCCGATCATGCCTTCCTGTATTAAATCGTCTTTATCGCCGCCGATTAAATAGAGAGCTTTGGCTTTTTTTCTCACCAGGTTCTTATAACGGTTCAGCATATAGTCCATGGCGTCCGGGTCATTGCCCCGGATTAAAGCTATAATATCTTCATCGGATAAAGCATCCATTTTTTCTTCAAGCATCGTATCCCACCTCCCTCAGGTTCATAGAAGCATAGTTATTAACTTTATTATCAGGCGGATTTGAATGGACATAATACCATATCCGCCCAGCATGCCGGTAATAAGACGGCGTAAATTGGTTGAAGTTTTGACTTTACAGGCTTGCAGACCCCAGTCTGTTAACATGCATATACAGCCGAGTACGGATAGCAGAGTGCTGGTTCCAAATAAGAGGAAACCAGGAACTGCAGTTAAATACCCGAGGATTACACCGGTACATCTTGCACATAGGGGCATTTGGTAACCTTTTATAAAGAAACTGCGTTCCGGCAGCTGATGACAGCCTGTACGTTCTCCGAAAACCATACACTTACACCATATCTGATAGGCTTTTTGCGATTGTATGGAATCCTGTTCGATCTTTTTCATTCTGTTTATACCCTGAATTTTTTGCCGCAGCGGTTACATACCCAGAAGGCTTTTCTGGAAGTATGGCCTTCTCCCATACCGCACAGTCCGCATAACCAGCCGATGGGACCCAGTATCAGATAACCACAGCAGCCTTTAAAGAAACCAAACCCTTTCTGGTGGGTTTCGACTTCTTCAATAATATGACAATTATCAGAGCCGCAGGAGGGACATCTCATTTTGACCTCTTTTCCGGAATTCAAACTTAAGTTTGATTAATCCTAAATGCAATCCTAAATATATAATAAAAAGTATTAGCAGCTTATTTTACACGGCATATCAGAAACAAGCTGCGGAAACTGCCCGATAAAAGGGAGATAATTTAAAACGTATTTACCTCATCGGCTGGTAGCCAGTACTCTCACACGAAGCTATACTTTCCAACATTCTTTCGCGAGCTTCTGGTACAAAGCTTGCATGAATTAGCAATCTTATTACATGCCCTTTCTGTTTTAAAATGCAGTACCTCCATAGACAGGTACAGATGAAAATTGCATTCACGAAAAGAAATGTAACTGCCGCAGGTAAACCAATACCTGCAGTCCAATTTTTTGCATAAAATATCATATACAGTTTAGCATAGGAAGGCGTGATTTTCAATAAAGATACCATTAATTTTAAATTAATATAGTAAATTAGTATTACAGTTTCACCCTTGGATATCGCGAGGAATATTCGCATTCCGCTTTAATGCATGTTCATAATCTGTTATGCAACTATGCTGCTATTATGGAAGCCCCGACCAAACTCTGACCCCCCACTGAAAAGTTAACTCCAGCTCCCGTCTGCAGAATCAGGAGTTTAAACTTACTTGACAGGTTAATTGTTATTTAAAATTAAGGACATAATTTATAAAATTTTAATAATGAATTAAATAACTATTGATTTTATATATAAATAATGTACAATTAAAATTACGAAAACCTAAAAAATCACTAAAAAAGATCATGGATACATCATCTTTATATTGGCTGTGTATAAAATTGCTAATTGAAGAATTTAGAAAAAAATTAAAATATTTATAAAATTTTATCTGCATATGAGGAGAAGGTCAGATGGGAATTAAGGTTAAGGATTTGGCCAAAATATTGAATTTATCAGCTTCAACCGTATCCTTGGTGTTAAATAATAGACCCGGCATCAGTGAAACCACCAGGGGAAGGGTACTGCAGGCAGTCAAAGACCTGGGTTATGAAGAATTACTTACGGTAGAAAGAGAAGACAAGAAAAGGTTCCTTTTTGTTGTATACCGCAAGTATGGGACGGCACCCGAGGTTTCCCCTTATTTTTCGCCCTTATTTTCGGAAATCATGGAAGGGGTGGAAAGCCAGATTAAAGCGAGAGGATATAATCTTATGGTTTCTTATATCGATGAGAAATCGGAGGGGACTGAGATAGAAAAAATAAGGAATGAAAATGTGGAAGGTATTTTGATCCTTGCCACGGACATGAGGGAGGACCAGATTACTGCTTTTGAGAATATAAACGTTCCGGTGGTTATCCTGGATAATTATATGGAACATAAGGAATTTAACTGTATTACCATTAATAACGAGAAAGGTGTTTATGAAGCCGTGAAGCATCTTGCGGATATGGGACATAAGCGGATTGGTTATCTGCATGTAATGAATAATGCCTGGAACTTTTCGGAACGGTATTTTGGGTACCTGAGGGCAGCCGGTATATGCGGGTTGTACATAGAACGGGAGAATATTTTTGAAATTACTTCCTACGGAAGCGACCTGGTGTACCGGGAACTTAAGGACATGTTAAAAGAAAAAGAAAATCTTCCTACTGCCTTTTTTGCGGATAATGACATCGTAGCAATTTGTGCCCTGAGGGCATTTAAGGAACTGGGATATAAAATCCCGGAGGATATCTCCATTATTGGCTTCGACAATATGGCGCTTTCGGAAATGTCAGATCCGCCCCTCACCACCGTTCAGGTTCCGAAACACAGGATTGGTGTCATTGCTGCCAATACAATTATTGATATGAATAAAGATGAGCCGGGGATCATGAAAATTGAAGCAGGTACCAGTTTAATTATCCGGAAAAGCGTAAAACGTGTAAATGGGGCACAATAGGCATCAGACTTAATATATCGTTTAAAAAGGGGTACGGCTGCAATGGAATTATTAAAAAAAATGAAAATTAAAGACCAGATACTGCTGGCGATGATAATCGGGATATTGTTTGCCAGTACTTTGCTTGGTGTGACAGTCTATAATATATCCAAAGTAACCATAGAAAATAATTATAAAAATTCCCATACCTATAATCTGCAGGTGTCAAGCAATATTATTGATATCCAGTTGAAAAGTATTATTGAACTGGGTAGAAATGTTTTGACGGATGATGCTTTTAAGAAGGCGTTAACCAGTGAAGACAACAATAAAAACGGCAGGTATTTTGCCAGTATAAACAGCCTGACCATTAACCGGGCCATAAGTGAAATCGCTTCTCACGACGTGCTCATTGATGGAATATCCATCATCAACGAATACGGAAATGTACTTTTTTTCTCAAAGAGAAGTATTCCCAAAGGTTACTACCGGTATTACTATTCCAAGGATAATTTCCTGGAAGAAGACTGGGTCAGGAAGGCACGGGAAGCCAAGGGCAGGGAAGTTTTTTACGGCTATAATGTATTGATACCGGACCAGGAAGGGGATACCATCTCCTATGTCAAAAATTTAATTAACCCAAGGACAAACCGTTCCATGGGATTCATGGTGGTGAATATCAGCAAAAAACTGCTGGACAAAGCCTTTGGGACCTTAAAGGAGGGGTATTCCACCAACCGTTACATGATCATAGACCAGGGCAGTATTTATCCAAGTGTTTATTTTAACGGTGACCAGTCCGCCAAGAATATTATTTTGGAGGACTATTTAAAAAACAATACGAAGGGAAAATACCTGTTCAGCAGTTATTTAAATGATTCTACCGGATGGATGGCAGTCAATGTAATCGAAAAAGAAGAGTTAAAACGGGACAGTGCTTATATCGGCGGTGTTACTCTGGTGGCAGTGGTTTTCTTAATCCTGCTGAGTGTTTATATTTCCAGGATTATATCAAACCAGATCAGTAAACCTTTAAATATCCTGGAAAAGACAATCGAATCGGTCGGAGAAGGCAGCCGGCATATAGAAGATGAATTTGATAACAGTGAAATCGGCTTGATCGGCAATAAATTCAAGGAAATGGTCAACAATAACCTGGAACTCAGGGAACGTCTCTTAAGTGCCCAGCTAAATGAACGGGAAGCCGAATTGCTTCTCCTTCAGGCCCAGATAAATCCCCACTTTTTATATAACACCCTGGATTCCCTGTATTTTATGGCCATTATCAAACAGGACGATGACATCGCCAAAATGGTACTTGCTCTTTCCAACACCTTTAAGCTGAGTTTGAATAAAGGGGATAAATTCATAACGGTCCGGGATGAAGTCAGAAGGATACAGGAATATATGACCATACAGAATATGCGTTATAATAACCGCTTCGACCTGGTCCTGGACCTGGAGGAAATCATGGATTATAAAATTATTACTTTTATTTTGCAGCCCTTTGTGGAAAATGCCATGTATCACGGTCTGGAAGCCAAAATCGGCAAAGGCTATATCAAAATAGAAGGGCGCATAAGGGACGATAAATTGTATTTTAACATAAAGGACAACGGAATCGGCATAGCAGACCTTTCGGTTCTGGATACCGGATATGGTGTTAATAATGTGAAAGAACGGATAGAGTTATTTTATGGTGCGGAATATGGAGTTTCTTTTGCAAGTGAACCAAATGTCGGTACAACAGTGACGATTGTTGTACAGGCCAGAAGTTAGGGGGTAAGTCCATGTATAAGTTGGTAGTAATTGATGACGAATTTATTGTAGTTGAAGGAATCAAAGCCCTGATAGCCAGGATGAAGCCGAGATTTGAAGTTACGGGTTTCGCTTATGACGGCATTACGGCTTTGGAGGTGGTAAGGAACTGTAAACCTGATATTGTGATTACGGATATCCGGATTCCGGGATTGGACGGCCTGTCCTTAATTGAAGAAGCCAAGGATTTTCTTCCGGATACGGTCTTTATCGTGATCAGCGGCTACACTGAATTTGAATATGCCAGAAGGGCCTTAACACTTGGCGTCAAGGGTTATATTGATAAGCCGATCACTTTGGAAAAGCTGACGGAGGTCCTGGCTGGGGTAGAAAAAGAATTGGAAGGCCATGAACAGGCTGTGATTGAGGAAAAGGAAAAGCTTGCAAGAAAGCAGGCATTAAATACCCACATGGACCGGCTGATCCAGGGTATTATCAAGGAAGAAGCGGCCACCGTGCGGGAACAGACAGAAAATATACTAAAAGATATAGGGAGCCAGAATACAACCATAGAGGAATATAAGAATGAGAGCTTTAAATTCCTTTGTGTTACCATAGGCGTATTTTTGGAGCAGAAAAAACAATATGAACGGGAATATTTAGTTTCCTATAAAGATATCGAGGTACAGGAAACTTTTGAAGAAATAGACCGGTATGTAAGGGATATTATCCATAAAATTACCGAAAGGATAGAAGAGAGCAAGTCCGGCAGCAGCCACAGGATCATAATACAGCTCTTAGATTATATCAAGCTGAATTATAACAAGGATATCGGCCTGAATGAGCTTGCCGATATGGTCAATATGAATCCGGCTTATTTAAGTGTGTTATTTAAAGATGAAGTGGGCATGTCCTATATAAAATATTTAACACAGCTGCGGTTAAACCATGCGAAAGAACTGCTGTTGCAGGGGCATAAGGTAATGGAAGTAAGTGAGATGGTCGGATACAATGATTACCATTATTTCTGCAATATTTTTAAGAAAAATACGGGTCAGAAGCCAAATGAATATAAAGGGTGTATCAGAAAAAAATAAAAATGCAATTAACAGGAGGAAAATCTAAAAAAATTATACAATTTACAAGAAATCATAGACTAAAAAATATTTTGAGTATGTGATATTGTATATGTATAGAAGAAATTCCGGAAAATTCTATAAGTTATAAACAAAAATATTGAAAAAGGATTTTACAACACAGGGGGTCCATAATGAAAAAGCGTATATTATCAATTTTATTGATCGTAACAATGGCTGCAGTCATGCTTACCGGCTGCGGCGGTAAGAAAACCGATACATCCACAGGTGATAAGGGTTCAGGAAAAGAAACGCAGACAGACACCGGAGCAGACACAACCGATACGGCGAATACGGCAGCCGGGGATGACAAGCAGATAGCTAAAAAAATCAAGATTTTATCTATCTGGGCAGAGGATAAAGACAACGGTAAATTAATAACAGATTTAACGAAAAGATATATTGCGGAAGTAAATCCGAATTTTGAATATGAATTTGAATTGGTTTCTTCTGACAGTTTAAAACAAAAAGTTGCTACTCTGGTGGCTTCCGATGATTTGCCGGATGTATTTGTTTATGAATCCGGCAAACCGATTGTTGAACTTATTGAGGCAGGCAAGTTATTGGACGTAGGCAAGGCGCTGCAGGACTTAGGCGTATATGATATGCTGGATGAAGGTGCGGTTTCCTTATTAAAAACCTTATCAGGCACCGAGGAATTATATGATTTACCACTTGGTATGAATGTGGAAGGCTTCTGGTATAACAAGGCTCTGTTTGAACAGGCAGGCGTGGAAGTTCCGGTAACCTGGGAGGATTTTGAAGCAGCCTGTGCAAAATTACAGGCGGCAGGAATTCAGCCTTTAACAGCCGGCGGTGCGGACAGATGGCCCCTTACCCGTTTGATCAATGCATACGTTATGAGAAGTATGGGGGTTGACGCTATGCAAAAAGCTGCAAACGGCGAAGCGAAATACACAGATCCGGGTTATGTGGCAGCAGCCCAGAAACTTCAGGATTTAGCAGCAAAAGGATATTTTGGAGAAGGTATTACAACGGTTGACCAGAATACGGCCGGTAATATGTTATTAGCCGGAGAAGCGGCTATGTTCTATAACGGAAGCTGGTTTACCGAAGCACTTACTGCCGATACCAACCCTGCCGGAGATGACGGAATCGGATTCTTTAATATTCCGGTCGTGGATGAAACAAAAGGTATCATTACGGAGTATTCCATGAACTGCGGCAATATCCTTGCCTTGGATAAAGGCAAATACGATGAAGGAACGGCAGGCTGGTTAAAATACATGGTTGAAAACCTTGGTAATGAAGCTATGACACAGTTTGGTGCTGTGAAAGGCTATAAATACGATGTAGCAGGTGACCTTAGTACTTATTCACAAATAGTTGCAGATGAATTAGGAAAAGTTACAAAAGCAAGTACCTGGTTTGAAGCGGCTATGAACAGTGAAACTTCCACCGTAGCGGGTGATTATGTACAGACCTTGGTAAATGGCGATGTCTCAGCCCAGGATTATATGCAGGCCATCCAGGATGCATATGACGGAAGTCAAAATTAATAATAATCAGACACTTAAGGAGCAATAGATAATTTCTACCCTATTGCTCCTGCTTTTAAGAAAAGAAGAAAATCAGATTAAAACATGCTTGGAAAGAAAAGTGGGTAGATGAATGAAAAGAGTTTTAGGAAATAAAAAAGCAATTTTATTATTTATCGGACCGGCATTGATCCTATATTCCATAATCGTTATTTTACCGGTTGTATGGTCCTTATATTATTCCTTCTTTGAAGGCTCACCGGGATTGAAATGGGAATTTGCCGGATTAAAGAATTACCAAAGATTATTTACGGATAAGAATTTTATTCAGGCTCTCATAGTTAATTTAAAATATATAGCAGTTGTTATGGCCGGACAGGTAGGTTTGGGCCTGGCATTAGCGTTATTTTTCCGGTTCTGGCTGAATAATTTTAAAAATGTTGTACGTACCCTGGTATTTTTCCCGGTGGTACTTCCTACCGTAGCGGTTGGGCAGTTATTTGTTAAAATATACGAAATACAGCCCAATTACGGTTTATTAAACAGTATACTATCGGGTATAGGCCTTCAGGAATGGGTGCAGCCCTGGATCGGCCAGGCATCTACGGCCCTGGGTGCTTTGAGCGCCATGGATATCTGGGTTGCCATGGGATTTTATTCCGTGATTTTTTACGGAGCGCTTCTTGATATTCCGGGTGAAATCATTGAAGCCGCAAAAATAGACGGATGTAATGCAATTAACCTGTTTAAGAGTATCCTGGCGCCATTGCTCCGCCCGATTATTCTTACCAGTTTAGTATTCAGTTTTACCGGAACGGTGAAAATGTTTGAATCTGCATTGGCGCTTACAAAAGGGGGCCCCGGAAATGCGACGAAATCCTTATCCATGTATATGTATAATGTTTCCTTTACTTATGGCAAAGTTGGGTACGGCAGTGTAATAGCCGTATTTATTTTCCTGCTATGTATCATAGGTTCCGGAATTATTAACCGATTTGACAAGAAAGATTAAGAAGGAGGGGCGTGGAATGAAAAAAGGTAAAATAAAAATGAAATCCATATTGATTTCTTTATTTACATTAGTTTTAGTCTTAATAGAGATCTATCCTATTTTTTGGATGCTTACTGCTTCTTTAAAACAGCCTGCGGAATTTGTCAGCAAACCTGCCTATGCATTAAATGATGGTTTTTACATACAAAACTATATTGATGCCTGGACCAGAGGAAATATGGCGGTATTCTTTAAAAACAGTTTGATCAATACCCTTGCGGCATTATTTTTTATTGTTGTATTTGCTGTAACCGTGGGTTTTGCAGTAACAAAAATGGATTTTAAATATAAAGATAAAGTGGCAAAATTTTTTGGAGTGGGTATTATGGTGCCGATTGCAACCGCTTTAATACCGCTGTTCCAAATGTATAATAAAATGAATTTAATTAATACAAGAACAGGCTTAATACTTGCCTATATTGCTTTTGGCTTGTCCCTCTCCATTTATCTGGTAACCGGCTTTTTAAGGGCTCTGCCGGATGAGATTTTAGAGGCGGCGGTGGTTGACGGCTGCGGAATTTATAGATTAATGTGGGAAGTAGTAGTGCCTCTTATGAAAAATGCCATTGTAACGGTTTTGGTTTTGCAGTTTTTCTTTAAATGGAACGATTTATTGTTTTCTATGACCTTTATCAATGACACAAAATTGAAAACCATACAGACCGGTTTATTATATTTCCAGGATGAATTTGGATCCAAGAACTGGGGAGCCATATTTGCTTCCGTATCCATGAGCGTAATTCCCATGCTGGTTATCTATATGATCTTAAATAAAGCCGTGATTGAAGGTATGACGGCGGGGGCGGTGAAGGGATGAGGCGTGAAGAAAAAAGCTGTGATACCGCAGAAGCGGTATCATGTTTGTGCTTGTAAAGGATGACGACACATATAAGGTTTCGGGATAAGAGGGTCTTTCGCCACTCTCCCATGCCTCGCTCTGTAGCATACCGGTATCTCTATAAAAATTTTAACATAAAAAAGAAAAATGAAACTATAAACAAGATTCATACATTGTTTGTGCCTGCATAACCCAAGTACGCAAAGCATACTTTGCGCAACTTTGAATGCGCGGAAAACATGCGCAGGAATGAGGTTAAGGTTGAAAGAAATACACTTTCAACCTCAAAAGTTTTGTGCCTGCGTAATCCTTGGCGCAAAACTTAAGATGCGCAAAAATCATGCGCAGGAATGGAGAAAAATTATGAAGGATTATAAAAAAGATATCAGGAACTTTATCTTAAATCATATTGAATCGGTATTGAAGGAACCCGTGAGTTTCATACGTCATCCGTTTATAGACCCCGGTTCGGTATACGACGGAAACGTATGGGACTGGGATACTTATTGGTCGGTATACGGCCTGTTAAATCTGGCGGATGCCGATACCGGCCCTGCCATGAGGGAAAAAATTATTCAACATGCAAAGGGGAATATTTATAACTTTTTAGATCATCAGCTGGAGGACGGTTATGTTCCCATGATGATTGAAGCCGGAAAATGGAAGGAACCTTACTTAAATATGAAACACAAAGAAGGAGTTCTCATGAACATGCATAAACCCTTTCTTTGTAACCAGATATGCTTAATAAGTGATTATATCAGGGATTATGAATGGATCAGAAGCAGTTTAAATAAATTGGAGAAATATTTTGAATGCTATTATGGAAATTACTTTTTCCAAAGCTGCGGACTCTTTGTATGGTGTGATGATATTATGATTGGCATGGATAATGATCCGGCTTCCTTTGGAAGACCTAAATTTTCCACTGCCAACATCTTTTTAAACAGTTTTATGGTAACGGAATTAAAAGCCATGGCAAAGATTTATAAATCTCTTGGCGATAATGAGAAACAAGAAAAGGAATATTTTCAAAAAGCTGAAAATCTGATAACCGCCATACAGGAAGAATGTTGGGATAACAGGGATCAGTTTTTTTATTCGGTGGATGTGGATATCAAAACCAGAAAATTTGACTGGTTCCACGAAGGACTTAGCGTATTCTGGAAAACCCTTCCCATTAAAATCCGTGTCTGGTCCGGTTTTATTCCCATGTGGTCCGGCTTTGCCACAAAGGAACAGGCGGCTTCCCTGGTGAAGCATGTATTTGATGAAGCTACCTTTAACAGCGACTATGGAGTCGCAACTTTAGCCAAGGATGAAAAAATGTTTGATTTATCCGTAAGTAACAATCCTTCCAACTGGTTAGGACCAATATGGCTGGTAGCGAATTATATTGTTTTCCGGGGACTGATGAACTACGGATACCAAAAAGAAGCGAAGATAATTTGCGACAGGACGCTAAAGCTCCTTGGACAGGATCTGAAAAAAACAGGAAGCCTGCACGAATATTACAATCCTTTTACAGGCGAACCGATCATGAACAGCGGATTTATAAATTGGAATATACTTGTTCTTAATATGATAGATGAATTAGATGGGAAAGCACCAATGAAAGTAATGGAATAAGAAGCGGAATATACCGGAAGTTTGGAGGTCTGAGTAATGGGATAATTCAAACCGGCTGATGTATTGAAAAAATGGGTTCTTGATTTTACTGAATTAGGCGATGAATAAAGAAAAATGGGTTCTTAAGAATTTGAACTGGATACGGAGCTTGTAAGCAAGGTATAAATAAAGTCTTTGAATAAGTCTCTGGTTAAAATTTATTAAATATATTTAATAAAATTCATAAAATAAAAGCAATATAAAACGCATGCCAATAAGTTTTAATATACAATAAGCATAAGTAAACGATTGAATGGCGTATAGAATATATAAATAAATAGAATAATTGTGATAAAATGATTAATTAATATTGACACATCCATGAAAAAGTTATAAGATTTGATTGAAGAAATATTTGAAGATATTGAATTTCTTCATGAATAATTTAACAAAATTCAAGGGAGGATTTAAAATGAAAAGACGTGGAGTGGCTGTATTATTAATCCTGATGATGATTACGGTTATGACAGCGGGCTGCGGTAAAAAGAGTGATGAGGCAGCAGATGCGGCACAGAGTACAAAAACCAACGAAAATACCCGGTCTGATAACGAGACAGGTTCTGCTTCTGGAGAAGAGAAAGAAATTACCGTATGGGCCTGGGACAAAAACTTTAACGGTTATGCGCTGGAAGAAGCGGATAAATTATATGACGGTGCAAAGGTTAATTTTGTCGAGATGGCAAAACAGGATGTTCTCCAAAAGATACATACCGTATTAGCTTCCGGCGTTACCGAGGATTTACCGGATATTGTTTTAATCAGCGATTTAGCCGCACAGGGATATTTAATGTCCTATCCGGGTGCCTTCATGCCCATGGATGATGTCATTAATTACAGCGATTTTGCAGGTTATAAAAAAGCTGCGGTATCTTATGACAATGTGGGCTACGGAGTTCCCTTTGATACCGGCGTGACCGGTTTATTCTACCGCACGGATTATATTACGGAAGCCGGTTATACCATAGAAGATATGCAGGACCTGACCTGGGACGAATATATGGAACTGGGCAATAAATTAAAGGAAAAAGGCCACCTGCTTCAGACGTTTAACCCTAACGATATCTCCGAATTCCAGATTATGCTCCAGTCAGCGGGAACCTGGTTTACAGATGAGGAAGGAAAAGTAAATTTTGAAAATAACGCTGCATTAAAAGAGTGTTTCTCTATTTTTGATAAGTTAAATAAATCGGATAACGTAAAAGTTGTCAGTGACTGGACGGAATTTGCCGGAGCAATCAACAGCGGGGATGTAGCCTGTGTAATCAGGGGTTCCTGGATTTCGTCCACAGTTATGGCGGCTACAGACCAAAGCGGTAAATGGGCGGTAGCCCCCATTCCTAAATTAAATACGGAAGGTGCCACAAATTGCTCCAATCAGGGCGGTTCCAGCTGGTATGTCTTAAGTAACAGCAAAAATGCCGATGCGGCGGCAGATTTCCTTGCCAAGACCTTTGCAGGCAATAAGGATCTTTACAATACCCTGTTGGAACAGAAGAACATTATCGGTACTTATCTTCCGGCAAGTATTGTACCTGCCTACAGTGCGGCACATGATTTTTACGGCGGCCAGAAAGTAAATGCCGACCTTGCGGGATGGCTGAATAATGTACCGATTGTAAATACGGGGGCTTTCTCATCGGAAGCACAGGCAGCACTTACGGCGATTACTCCGAAATTCTTAGGCGGTGCCGATTTGGACGAGTGTTTAAAAGAAGCGGCAGCTCAGTTTGAACAATCGATTCAATAGGAACTGACAAAGGCTGATGCAAAACTTATATTTTCCCGGCGACGGTTTTGCATCAGTCCTTTTTTCCAAGATTTGAAAGGAGAATTTCATGGTCAGAAAAGAAAAGAAAAAGTATTACTGGACAGGATGGTCAATGGTTTTTACGGCTGCAGCCTTCGTCCTTATTTTTAGTTATATACCTATGGTTCAGGCATTTATCCTATCCTTAAAAACAGGAAAAGGGGCAAACCTGCAATTTGACGGATTGGCCAATTATATCCGGATGATGAAAGACGCCACCTTTTGGACCACCATAACGAATACCCTGCTGTACGCTGCGGTGCAGCTGCCGGTCATGTTGTTTCTGGCATTGCTGATAGCCGTATTCTTAAATGATCCGAAGATAAAATTAAGAGGGGTTTACAGGACCTGTATTTTCCTTCCCTGCGTGACTTCCTTAATCTCCTATGCAATTATTTTTAAAAATCTATTTGCCATTGACGGGATTATTAACCAGCTATTGTTACACCTGAATGTAATTGACCGGGCGATTCCCTTTGTACTGGATCCGGTATGGTCAAAAATCGTAATCATTCTTGCCCTGATCTGGAGACATACCGGTTATTACATGATATTTTTCTTATCGGCGATGCAGAACATTGATAACTCCGTATATGAAGCGGCTAAAATGGATGGCTGTAATTTCTTTCAGAGTTTTTTTAAAATTACTTTTCCGCTGTTAAAGCCAATCGTTTTCCTGACCAGTATTATGGCATTAAATTCCACACTCCAGCTCTTTGACGAAGTGGTAAACTTAACCAACGGAGGCCCCGGGAATGCCACCAGGACCATTTCCCAGTACATATATGATTTATCTTTTAATTTTGTACCAAGTTACGGATATTCCGCTGCGGTTTCCTATGTTGTACTTTTACTGGTTGTTCTTCTAACCATTGTTCAGAATAAAGTCACCGGTGAAAAGGCTGATAGAAAATAAAGATGAAAGGTACGGAGATGTAGGTTGAAAAAACAAAAGCAGTTTTTTCAATAGCCTGATTTGTATGTGCGACAAAGCGCACAGATGGGAGTTAGGTTGAAAAAACAAAAACAGTTTTTCAACATCCTGATTGGAATGTGCGCTAGGGCGCACAGATGGGAGTTAGGTTGAAACAAAAGCAGTTTTTTCAATAGCCTGATTTGTACGTGTGCCAGGGCACACAGATGGGAGTTTAAAATGAATAAATTAAGTCTGTTTTTTAAAAACTTGTTTCTAACCGTTGTATCCTTTATATCCGTTTTTCCTTTTATCTGGATGATCGTGGGAGCAACCAATGATTCGAAAGACATAACCATGGGCAAGTTATCCTTTGGTTCTTCACTTATAAAAAATGTTACCAATGCCTTTGAGCATGCCGACCTCTGGAGGGCGTTTTTAAACTCGACGGAACTGGCAATTATCATTACGGTGGTATCCCTGGGGATTTGTTCCCTCGCGGGTTATGCCTTTATCATATACCCGGGTAAGGGAAAAGATATCCTGTTTTTAGCCCTGATTGCCTCCATGATGGTTCCCTTTGCAGCTAAAATCATCCCCATGTTCCGAATGTTTGCGGATATGAAGCTGCTGAATACGAATCTGGCGATTATCCTCCCGGCCATCGGAACACCGTTTTTAATCTTTTTCTTTAAGCAGAATACCCATTCCTTTCCTTTGGAAACCATCCAGGCAGCAAGGGTGGACGGATTAAATGAATACCAGATATTCTTCCGGATTTACGTACCTATGATGAAATCAACTTATGCGGCAGCCGGTATTTTTGCCTTTATGGCAAGCTGGAACAATTACATGTGGCCTTTAATAGCCCTGCAGAGTAACAGCAAGTTCACCCTTCCCCTTATGGTATCCAATCTGGCGGCTGATTTTAACCCGGATTACGGTATGATCATGGTGGGGATCATTATATCGACCATACCTACTCTGATCGTATTCTTCTTATTGCAAAAATCCTTTGTGGAAGGAATGGTAGGATCTGTTAAATAAACGGCCCTTATAGTGTATAATAGGATTTGAAAATTGTATATCCTGCCAATTAGAAAAAGAATAAGGATGGTTATAAGGTGAAATAAGCTGTAAAGATTTTCACCATCCTGATTTGTACGTGTGCTAAAGCGCACAGATGGGAGTTATAATGAATATTAAAGTAAAAGACTTAGCGGAAATGTTGAATTTATCCCCTTCCACAGTATCCATGGTGTTAAACGACAGGCCCGGTATCAGTGAGGCTACCAGAAATAAAGTGCGCCAGGCCGTAAAGGAGTTAGGGTTTGAAGAACTCCTGCCCGGTGAAGCAGCCCAGAAAAAGAATATCCTGTTTATCGTATACAGAAAACATGGAATCGCTCCGGGTTCCACCCCGTACTTTTCCCAATTGTTTTCTGAAATTATGGAGGGCGTGGAAAGCCAGGTAAAAGCCAGAGGTTACAATCTCATGATTTCCTATATTGATGAAAAGTCAATTATGGAAGAAACAAAAAAACTGGATCTTGGAAATGTGAAAGGCGTCCTGATCCTTGCCACGGAAATGAAAGAAGAACATATTGATGCATTTTCCCAAATTAAAGTCCCCTTATTAATCATGGACAATTATATGCGGAGCAAGGATATCAATTGCATAACCATAAACAATGAAAAAGGGGTTTATGAGGCAGTCCGGCATTTTAAGGAAATGGGACACAAAAGAATCGGCTATCTGCATATTATTGAAAATGCAAATAACTTTACCGAGAGGTATTATGGCTTTTTGCGGGAAATGGAAAGTAATGGACTGGAGATTGAACGGGAAAATATTATGGAAATCGTTACGGACGGCGGAGAATCCGTCTACCGTGAGTTAAAGCATAAATTAACGGGCAGGGAAAATCTTCCCGCCGCATTTTTTGCCGATAACGATATCGTAGCTATGTGTGCCATGAGGGTATTCAGGGAGTTAGGATACAAGATTCCCGACGATATCTCCATTATCGGATTTGATAATATGAATTTGGCAGAAATGCTGGATCCGCCTCTGACCACAATCCATATCCCGAAACATGAAATGGGGGTGATAGCGGCCAATACAATCATTGATATGAACGAAGATGTGGAAGGTATTATGAAAATTGAGGTTGGAACAAAACTGGTTGCCAGAAACAGTGTGAAGAATTGTAATCTATAACCGCTTCTGTAAAAAATGGGGTCAAGCATAGAAACAGGAGGTAAAAATGCTTAAATTATCAGATAAGATTTTTTATGGAGGAGACTATAATCCCGACCAATGGGATAATGAAACCATAGAAATTGACATAAAACTATTTAAAAAAGCAGGAATTAACCTGGTGACCCTTCCGGTGTTCTCCTGGGCGAAATTAGAACCGGATGAAGGTGTGTACGATTTTGAATGGCTGGATAACTTGATGGATAAATTTGCACAGCATAACATATCCGTTTGCCTGGCCACTCCTACCACCGCCCAGCCGGCCTGGTTATCCACCAGATATCCGGAGGTGCTTCCGGTAGATATAGCCGGAAGGAAGAGGACCCACGGAATGAGGGTGTTTTTCTGCTATAACAGCTTAAAATACAGGGAACGGGCAGGAGCCATAACGGAGCAGATGGCAAAGCGTTATCGGAACCACCCGGCTTTGGCCATATGGCATGTCGCCAACGAATACGGAACCTATTGCTACTGTCCGAACTGCCAGGCAAAATTCCGTCTCTGGCTGAAAAAACGTTATCAGACGATTCAAACTTTAAACGAAAAATGGCATACTTCATTTTGGGGCAGGACCGTATACAGTTTTGAAGAAATAACCTTACCTACGGAATTAAATGACGATTACCGGTTTAACCCGGGCATCCAGCTGGATTATATGCGTTTTGTCACAGATTCCACGGCGGAGTGCTTCTTAAATGAATATGATATTATAAAAAAATATACGCCGGACATTCCGGTACAGACCAACATATCCGGTTTTATAAAGAAGCTGGACCAGTTTGAAATGGTAAAACATATGGATTATTTAGGCTGGGATAACTACCCCAGTCCGACCCATGATAAAAGCTTTGTCGCTTTCAAACTGGATATTATGAGAGGATTAAAGGGCGGACAGTCCTTCCTGCTTGCGGAACAGTCCCCCAACCAGCAGAACTGGCAGCCTTATAATAAATTAAAGAGGCCGGGAGAGGTCCGGATTCTCAGCTACCAGGCCATGGCACACGGTTCGGATACCTGCCTGTATTTCCAGTTAAGGCAGTCCGTTGCCGGGCAGGAAAAATTCCATGGTGCGGTAATATCCCATGCCGGTCATGGGGATACCAGGATTTTTAAAGAATGTGCCCATATCGGAGAAGAATTAAATAAGATCGGGGATGCCTTTATCGACGGAAGAATAAAAGCCCAGGCAGGCATCCTCTTTGACTGGAATAACTGGTGGGCTCTGGAATTATCCAGCGGTCCAAGCAAGGATATGGATTACTTAAATACCGTATCAAAATACTACAAAACCTTTTATGATAAAAACCTTCCGGTAGATATCTTAAGTGTGGAAGCGGACTTACAACCCTATAAAGTCATCGTCGCGCCCATGTTGTACATGATGAAGGAAGGTGTTGCGGAGCGCATTGAGGAATTTGTAAAGCAGGGCGGAACTTTTATTGCCACTACCATGACAGGACTGGCAGATGAAAATGACCGCTGCATCTTCGGAGAATATCCCGGGCCTTTAAAAGAGGTTCTGGGAATATGGGTAGAAGAAACGGATGCCTTATGTCCGGAGGAACGAAATGAGATTGTAATAACCGATCCGGTTTCAGGGTTTCAGAACAAGTACGCCTGCGGTTTCCTGTGTGATGTGGTACATCCGGTGACGGCTAAGTCCCTGGGTGTCTATGGAAAGGACTTTTACGAAGGGATTTCCTGTTTTACCAGGAACCAATACGGGGAAGGTCTGGCTTATTACATCGGTACCGAACCGGATGAGGAATTCCTAAGGGATTTAACGGATAAGGTGTGCTGTGATTTACATATAAACCCTGTGTATGAGGCTGCCCCAAACGTTGAGATTACCTGCCGTACCTCGGAGAAAGCCAGTGTGGTTTTTGTCATTAACCATAACCGGGAAGAAGCGGAGATTAATTTTAAAGAAGACAGATTGACCCATTATTTTACCGGAGAAACTTTAACCGGTTTAAATAAAATAAAAGCAAGAGATGTATGGGTATTAAAGAAAGAGTAAGTTACAGTAAAGCTTTGCGGTTGAATAGTAACAAATTTATGTACAGAAATTATGCAGAATCTATAAATTTGAACGTGTTAAACTTGGATTTTCAGTGACCGGAGCGAAGGGAGGCTCGCGGAAAACACCTTACGGTATCCAAGGTTGAATTGTAACAAGAGTATGAGGTTACCTGAAGTTAATAATAACTCCAACCGGTACAGGCCCATTCCTTTCCTTTTCAGAAACAACAAATTGGAGAAAGAAGGGCTTGCGTACCAGCTTGATGAAAGTGAAAAAAGCAGCAGTCGGAAAGAAAGGGGGAAGCTTATGGGCCAGACAGCATTAGAGGACATCTTAAAAAAATACAGGCAATATAATGTGGAGCCGGAACAGATCCAAAGTTTATTGGATGAGGAAATAGAAAAAAGCGGCCGAAAAATCATTGTGCTGGATGATGATCCCACGGGGGTACAGACAGTTCACGGTATCTATGTCTTTACCGACTGGTCAAAGGAAACGATTAAAAAAGGCTTACTTGCACCTGAAAAGTTATTTTATATATTAACCAACTCCAGGGGCTTAACGGAAGAACAGACTATAAAGCTCCATAGGAAAATTGGGGCTAATATTGTGAAAGCCGGGGAGGAAACCGGACAGGAATACCTGATTGTAAGCCGGGGAGATTCCACGCTTCGGGGGCATTATCCTTTGGAAACCGAAATTTTAAGGAATGTTTTGGAAGAATACGGCGGGAAAAAAACAGACGGAGAAATTTTATTTCCCTTTTTTAAGGAAGGCGGACGGTTGACCGCGGAAAACATTCATTACGTCAATTATAACGGAACCCTGGTTCCGGCCGGTGATACGGAATTTGCGAAAGATAAGACGTTTGGTTTTACGAATTCCGATCTTTGCAGGTACATTGAAGAAAAATCCATGGGAAAATATAAGGCGGAATCGGTTACAAGCATCAGCCTGGAAAGCCTCAGAAGCCTGGATATCGATACCATCGAAAATCAGCTCATGAAGGTAAGGGAATATAACAAGGTAGTGGTAAATGCCCTTGAATACCGGGATGCCTATGTATTTGCCATTGCCTTATACCGGGCAATGGCCGGGGGGAAAAGCTTTATGCTCCGTACGGCGGCTTCCTTTGTAAAAGCCATCGGCGGAATCAAGGACAAACCTTTACTGACCAAAGCCGATATGATTTCGGAAAATAACAAAAACGGCGGTATCATCGTGGTCGGTTCCCATACTGCAAAAACCACGGAACAACTGGAGGAACTGAAACTCTTAAGCAATCTGGAATTCCTTGAATTTAATTCCGATCTGGTATTGGAAGATAAACTGGAGGAAGAAGTGGAAAGAGTTGTCTTGGAAAGCCAAAAACTCCTGGAAAGAGGCATTACGGCTGTCGTTTATACCAGGCGCAGGCTGCTGGTGCTTCATGACGATACACCGGAAAAAGCGCTCCTGCGTTCCGTAAAGATATCGGAAGGGGTCCAGGCATTGGTTGGAAACCTGAAAGTAAAACCGGGGTTTGTCATTGCCAAAGGCGGTATCACTTCCAGCGATATCGGAGTAAAAGCCTTAAAGGTAAAACAGGCACTGGTATTAGGCCAGGCTGCTCCCGGCATCCCGGTCTGGAAGACCGATGAAAACAGTAAATTCCCCGGCATCCCCTATATTATTTTCCCCGGAAATGTGGGAGAAAAAACTACTTTAAAAGAGGTGGTGGAAGTCCTGCAGGGAAGATAGAGATATTCCCCCAGAAAACGTAAAAATGAGCGTGCGCCAGGGCGCACAGGTAGGAGTTAGGTTGAAAAAACAAAAGCAGTTTTTTCAACATCCTGATTTGTACGTGCGCCTAAGCGCACAGATTGGAGTTTAATATGAAATTATGTACGTTACATACGTCGGATAAATTTATGGAATTAATGTCTGAGCCGTTTACGAAACCGTTTTTAAAAAAACATCCGGAATTGGAACAAATGGATATTGCAGACAGTTCCCTGATTAAGGAAACACAGGCAGCAGGCCATGCAACTCCGGCCGTGGCAAGAAGGATGTACAACTATATGATGTGCGCCGTAGATGCCGGTGCCGATGCAATTTTAGTAACCTGTACTTCTGTCAATACGGTGACAAAATCCATCCGAGATCTGATCCCCATTCCGGTGATCAGCATAGAAGAACCGGTAGCAGCTGAGGCCGTAAAGGCAGGAAAGAGAATTGGTATTTTATCTTCACTTGCAACCAGTGCACAGCCGGTGAAACAGACAATTTTAGAAGAAGCAGCCAAATTAAACAAGGAAGTCTCCGCCCGCATTCAGGTGGCGGACGGGGCATTTGAAGCATTGATGGAGGGCAACAGGTCTTTGCATGACGATAAAGTAAGGGAGGCACTTAAGGAACTTGTGAATGAGGTGGATGTAGTTGTTTTTGCCCAGATGTCAATGGCTTTGGTAGAGCATCCCCAGTATGATATACCGGTCCTTAAATTCGGCGAATTAAGCTATGAAAGAGCAAGGGAA
This sequence comes from Bacillota bacterium, assembly GCA_023391695.1. Taxonomy (GTDB): domain Bacteria; phylum Bacillota; class Clostridia; order Lachnospirales; family Lachnospiraceae; genus Anaerocolumna. Next base: position 83,865 of record JAEWAK010000007.1, on the reverse strand, counting down.
GCCATGATTGCCTCGCTGTCTTTAAAGTGAAAGGAATGTTATTATGAGAAAAATAATTGTTTCCCTGGCACCGGTTCCGGGACCGGCTGTGCCTGTCGACATGGAAATGGCAGCAGACGATATTGTAAAAAGTATTGATGCGGGAGCAAGTATGTGCCATATCCATTGCAAGAACAGGGAGGGTATGCTGACGCCGGATATAACCCTGATAACGGAACTGTTTGAAAAAATCAGGGCCAAAAGGGATGTGGTGGTGCAGGCTTCTACCGGCGGTATTTCAAATATGAACATACAGGAAAGATGCAATCCGTTAAATTACCCCGGGGTGGAAAGTGCTTCCTTAAACGGCGGCACTACAAATTTAGGGGAAGCCGTCTATGTCAATTCTTTTGACGATATCCGTTATTGTGCCAGGGTCTGCTATGATAAACAGATCCTGCCTGAGATTGAGGTGTTCGATATCGGAATGATCCATAATATCAATCTGGTAAGGAAGGAACTGCCCTTCCGGGATCCGGTCTTATTTAATCTGGTATTTGGCCATAAGGGAGGCATGCAGCCCACCATGGAAGCCCTGACTGCTTTTCGCTCCTTTGTCCCGGAGGGATGCCTGTGGGGCGTTACCCATTTTAGCCGTGATAACTGGACATTTCTGGCGGCGGCCATAGCCATGGGTGCAACGGTGGTGCGGATTGGATTTGAGGACAGTCCGTATTTGGAAGAGGGTGTTGATGCCGGTTACAATTACCAGGTAGTTGAAAAACTGGTACATCTGATAAGGGCCATGGGACTGGAGCCTGCGTCTGTGGAGGAGGCCAGGCAGATATTGAACATACCAAAAGAAAAGGAGAAAAATTATGCCGATTAATAATACCAACAGACCAATACCGGATACCCTTGATCTGGCAGACAGAGCCGGAATTGCCCTGAATGCAATGATAGGTGTTGCGGATGAGGACAAAGGATACATTCCGTTTTTTAGTGGTTTTTTTGCATCCGATCCGGCCTGGATGAGCCATGGAAACTGGGATTACGGTTCAAGCCACGGACGTCTTGTGGATTCCATGACCTTAGTCAGGGCCATGACCGGAACGGAAGAAGGAAGAGAGATAGAGAAACATTACAAGGAAAACCTGCTGTCCTTTTTTAAGGAGGATGGACTGAGCTACCGGCGTAACAATTTTACGGAAGAATTCGTAAAATCTTGTGATGCCAGATTTGAAGACAGTGCCTCCATGATTGACCAAAGGGCAGTTTTACTGGGGCTTACCTCCTGGTTTATCGATACGGGGGAGGAAGCCGTGAAAGAGCGGGCGGACCGGCATGTTGCCGCATTAAAGCGGATTGCAAGGAAAGAAAGGACCTCCTGGTATTACCCCGCTTCGGAATATACGGAACATGGATGGCCTTCCTTTGATGCCGTAGTCACAAGGCTTTGCCCGGATCCCTGCGCCATGTGGGGAAGACAAGTAAATCCTTTGATCCGTTACCATCAGAATACAGGAAACCGGGATGCACTGGAATTATGCGAAAATTTTGTCTCCAATATCGTATACCGGAGCGGTGCCTTCGGGGAAGACGGCAGTTTTAATGCAGGACTTGGATACCGTAACGGACATTTCCATACCAGAATGGGAACCATTGCCTCACTGGCCAGATATGCGGAATTTACCCACGATGCCTTTTTAATGAACTGGGTTAAAAAATGTTACGACTGGGGCCTTTCAAAATGTACTTCCTTTGGCTGGACACCCGGTGACTTGGAGGACCAGGGATACGAACACGAAACCTGTACCTTGGTGGATGCCATAGGCACAGCCATCACTCTGGCTAAAAACGGTTATCCGGAATACTGGGGCAAGGCGGAGAGGTTTTTGCGTAACCAGCTTACCGAAGCCCAGCTGCTTGATACCGGCTGGATTAAGCAGTCGGATACCAAGGAAAATGATATCCCTCAGGAAAAGACTTATTATAAAGTGGCGGACCGGTTAAGAGGTGCATTTGCCGGATATTCCGCACCGAATGATTTTGTATACAGCGGCATGAAAGGCCGGGGACATATTATGGATGTCCAGGTCTGCTGTGTGGCTTCCGGTGCCAGGGGGCTTTATAACGGCTGGAATAATATTGTGACGGAAGAAAACGGAAGGGTAAGCGTCAATATGCTGCTTAACAAAGCTTCCAGGTGGGTGGAGGTGTACAGTTACCTTCCCCATGAAGGCAAGGTGGAAATCACAGCCAGGACAGACATCCGGGAATTGTGCGTAAGAATACCGGAATATGTACCTTACGGAGCAGTGACCGTTAAGAGGAGTTTTGGTGGTGAAGTTGAAACCACAAGCGCAAGAGAACTGCCCTGGGTTAAAAATTGCTTTATTAAGCTGTCCGATATCCGGAACGGAGAAGAAATAGAAGTGGCTTTTCCGGTCATCATGAGAAAAACTGTGGAAACAGCGGTAGATGATGTTTTTGAAACCAGCTGGGCGGGAGATAATGTAATAGGCATATCCCCAAGCGGAGTGTATTATCCCCTTTATAAAGATATAAAGCTTCTGGATAAAATACCTCCCAGGAAAAAGCCGCTGCATTTGGGTAGTACGAAAGATTTTGATTAATAATTCTTATTATTTAACTTAACAGCAGCATAGCCGCGCAATAGGTTATGAACATATAGCATAGAGGAATGAAAAAATCCGCTTAGACTAAAGCCCTGAATCGTCCTTTCATTTATGAATATATATTTTGAATGTTATGATTCTTATGAATATGATTGTTATGAATGAAAGGACGAATATAAAGGGCTTCTTTTTTAACCTTACAAGTAAGTCCCCGCTTCTTAGCGAAGTGTAAGCGGTGGGTTAGGGACTTAACTTTTCAGTCGGAGTTCATGCTTAGTTCATGCTCCGACTGAAATACCTGCGTAGCAGGTATAAGGTTATGAGCAAGTAGCGTGGCGGACCTGGAATATCCGCTTTGACTACGTATATCTGATTCAAAGAACACAATTTTGTTCTCATTATATATTTATGGATTTGCTGAAAGAGCTGTATCCCGGACAGGACTGTTTGCTTTTGAATAAACACAGCCGCAGTAATCCTGGCGGTAGAGTTGATATTCTTTGGAAAGTTCTATGGAACGCTTATAACCGTTCTTTTTCTTAAAATCGGCTCCAAGGTAGGGGGTATCGTATTTTTGGGACAGCCGTTCACCGATTTCATTCAGTTTCGCCGCATTTTTGTGGGGGCTTATGGAAAGGGTAGTGGTAAAATAATCAAAACCCTCCTGTTTTGCCAGCTTGACAGTTTCTTCAAGGCGGAGTTCATAACAACGGAAACACCTCTCACCGCCTTCCGGGGATGTTTCAAAGCCTTTGGCCAATTTATAAAAACGTTCCGGTTCATATATGCCCTGGAGAAAATGAATGGGATTCTTTACCGGTAATTGGCTGATCAGGCGTTTTTGCTCTTCAATACGCCTGTAGTATTCTTCTTCAAAGGAAATATTGGGATTATAATAAAATATGGTGATATGAAAGAACCGGGTAAGGTATTCCAATACATAACTGCTGCAGGGAGCACAGCAGCTGTGTAACAGTAAATTGGGCGTAATGTTGTCCTGAACCAGTACAGAGAGCAGCTTATCCATTTCTTTTTGGTAATTTCTTTGTATATCCATAAGGGACCTCCATGGTATCCTGAAAGTTTAATTAATATTTGGTTTTACAGAGTCAAAACGGATATTTACATTCCATTTTGCTTTATATAAAAGGAAGTATTTGGTTGCCTTGTTAAATTATTTTTATTTTTTAAAAAATTTAAAAATTTTGCTTGATTTTCTTCACGGAATATTATATTATATAACTGCTGTGAAAACAACTGATATTTCGCAGGGTAATAATCGAGGCGTGGCTCAGCTTGGCTAGAGCGCTGTGTTAGGGACGCAGAGGTCGCAAGTTCAAATCTTGTCGCCTCGATTTTTTTATTTAAAGGAAAAGTACAGAGGCGACAAAGCAGATTAGAACCCGTTCAAATCCTGTCGCCTCGATTTTTTTTATTTAAAGGAAAAGTACAGAGGCGATAAAGCAGATTAGAACTCATTCAAATCTTTGTCACCTTGATTTTTTATTTACATTTTTTTGACATTGTTAATAAGCCGTGATATAATAATTACAATATTGGTTAAGGGGTGTGCAGGGGTTGAGCGATAATGAATTGTTATTAGCCATATCGGATATGATGGATAAGAAATTAAAACCGATTAATGAGAGGCTTAATAAACTTGAAAAAGATATGCAGGATGGTTTTGCCAAAATCAATGTTATACTGGAGAATGAGATCAGGCCTGATATAAGTTTGTTAACGGAGAATTATATTCCGTCCGCATCTTTTTATGAAAAAGCCGGTATGGAACATGAGGCTATGAAAAATGATATAGAATTACTTAAAATTGTTGTTACGGAGCATAGTGATAAATTTCAAAAAATATCTTAGTAAAATAACGATATTATGCGGATATAAATAACAGTATCTATGTAAGTCAGAGAGCCGAGGGCTCTTTTTTTTTATGCAACAGGAAATTGTATCTTATTGCATAAAAAACAGGAAATTAAACTGATTACATAAAAATTTACTGACGCACACTGCATAAAAGCAGACTAATATAATAATTCCCAGTAATGCTCCGTTATATGATAACGCAGCTTGCACGGCAGTTTCTTATTCTCGATAACTGCCATACAGGAATATACAATTACGGGAAGACCTGCGTAGTGGTCCTCTCTGGAGGAGAGGACGCTTTCGATCTTAATATTATTGTCTTCGCCGTATAAATCTTTATATTGAAAATATAAGGGCTTAATTTTCCCGGCAGGGTTAAAGGCGGCAATCACTCCAGTCTCAAGTTTGGAATAGAGAATACCGCTTTTCGTGTTATTGGATGGAGAATCAACGGAAAATGAAGTATCAAACATAATAAAGATCATCCTCTTAAAAGAACGTTTGTTCGAGAGTTACAATTTAATTATATAGAGCACGAATGGGAAAGTCAAGGGGTATCAAATGGAAAATGATAAAATACCTCCCAGTATCTATGGTTGAACTGTAACAAAACAATATTTACCATGAGTTGACTTTGATGGGGCGGAGAGTTATAATAAACACAAATTAAATGATAATTATTCTCAATAAGAAAATACCGGAAAGGTGAACTGTTTATGACTCTTAAAGATGGACAGATCGGACATAATTATATTGTAAAAGAATTAAAATTAGACCTGGAGGTAAGCCGCAGGTTGGAAGCGTTAGGGTTGATCGGCGGAACCAGGATACAGATGATGAACCGGAATACAGACGGAGCCGTAGTTTTTAAAGTCAGAGGAACCAGACTGGCAATTGGGAATAAGATAGCAGAAGCCATCCGCATAGAGGAGGTGGCACGATGAAGGAAGGGCTGCAGGTAGGATTTGTGGGAAACCCAAACTGCGGTAAAACCACCCTTTTCAACGCCTATACGGGAGCCAGGCTGAAGGTAGCCAATTGGCCCGGAGTTACCGTTGAGAAAAAAGAAGGTGCTTTTAAGTATCATAACCATAAGTTTAAATTAGTGGATCTTCCTGGTACATACAGTTTAACTTCCTACACCATGGAAGAAAAGCTGACAAGGGAATATATTCTGGAGGATGATGTGGATGTGATCATCGACGTGGCGGATGCCTCCAGTTTAGAGCGGAATCTGTATTTAACCCTGCAGTTAATCGAGCTTGGGAAGCCGGTAGTATTGGCTTTAAATATGATGGATATTGTGGAAGAGCGCGGAATGGAAATTGACCTCCACCGGTTGCCGGAGATGCTTGGAATTCCGGTTATACCGGTTTCGGCAAGAAAGAAAACCGGTCTGGATATATTAATGCATGCTGTGGCGCATCATGAATCCAAAGGAAAAGATAATAACCTGGAACATCATCATGGGCACCGGATAACAAAACAAAGTATTCCCGTACATGGTATGCATAAGGAATTAACCGTAGTTTATACGGATGATATAGAAAATAAAATCCATAAAATTTCAGATATATTAATAAAGAAATACCCGCGGATCAAAAACCTCAGATGGCATGCAATCAAGCTTTTGGAGCAGGATGCCCAGATCATGAAACAATATCCGGTGGATTTAAGAGGAATCGTAAATCGCAGTTATGAAACCGATATTATTAACCAAAAGTATGATTTTATTGAAGAAATTATAGAAGAAGTACTGGTAAATAAAAATAAAAAAGAAGAAGCAACCGATAAAGTGGACAGGATACTGACCCATAAGTACTTTGGAATGCCCATTTTCCTGCTGATCATGGCTATGGTATTCTTTTTGACCTTTACTTTCGGAGACGCACTAAAGGGTCTGTTTGAAATAGTTTTGAACGGTTTTTCCAATACGGTATTAAATTTCCTTGAGGTGACCGGGACCGGTGAGGTGCTGACTTCTTTGGTCATTAATGGAATCATAGCGGGTGTCGGCGGTATTTTAACCTTTTTGCCAAATATATTTATCTTATTTTTAGCTTTGGCATTTTTAGAGGACAGCGGTTATATGTCCCGTGTAGCATATGTAATGAACGGCTTGATGGGGAAGATCGGCCTGTCCGGAAGAGCCTTTATACCCATGCTGTTAGGCTTCGGCTGTTCGGTTCCGGCGGTCATGGCGTCCCGCACCCTGGAGAATATGAAGGACAGGCGCAGGACCATAATAATAACCCCGTTTATGTCCTGCAGTGCCAAAATTCCCATTTATGTACTGATTTCCGGCATGTTCTTCGGGAAATATGCAACCCTAGCGGCTTTCTCCATGTATGTAATCGGTCTGGTAATCGGTATTCTGTCTGCTTACCTTATGAATAAAATGGATAGTAAGCAAGATAAAAATAAAACCGTCAATACTTTGCTGATCGAGCTTCCGGAATATAAGTCACCCAACGGCAGGACCATATTAATCTATGTCTGGGATAAAGTAAAGGATTACCTATCCAAGGCAGGAACTACCATATTCCTGGCATCCATCGTCATATGGTTTATACTTAACTATGGCTTTCATGGTATGGTCAAGGATATGTCGGACAGCTTCGGGGCAATGTTGGGACGCTATTTAGTTCCCATACTCCGGCCTGCTGGTCTGGGTTTATGGCAGATCGCGGTAGCTTTAATCTCCGGCCTGGCAGCCAAGGAAGTTGTGGTAGCCAGTTTCGGTGTATTATTCGGAATCGCTAACATTAATTCGACCGAAGGCATGAGCAGCCTGGTACAGATACTAAAACCCCTGGGCTTTGGACCTTTGAATGCCTATGCCTTAATGGTATTTTGCTTATTATACACACCCTGCGCGGCTGCCATGGGTGTTATTGCAAGGGAACTGAAATCAACGAAATGGACCTTGTTCACGTTATTTTTCCAGTTGGTAATTGCATGGCTGGCAGCAGTTTTAGTCTATCAGGCCGGCAGCTTTATTCTGTAGAAAGGAGGGCTTATGCCATATATAATCGGTGCATTGATAGCGATCTATGCAGGTTATGTCATTTACCGGAAAGTAAAAGCCGCAAAGGCAGGAAAGTTCTGCAATTGCGGATGCGGGGACTGTCCTGCAAAAGTAAAATGCATGGATGAAAAATAAGTATTTGTTAAGGGAAGGGTGCAAATGAATTTTAAGGATAAAGTAGTGGTAATTACAGGCGGCGCAAACGGAATCGGACGGACTATGACGGAAGAATTTACGGCTGCAGGAGCTAAAGCCGCTGTAATTGATTTAGAGGAGAAGGGAGTACCTTCTGATTTTTTCTATCAGGGTGACATTGCAAAAGAAATAGTTCTTAATTGTTTTGTTTCCAAGGTTATTGAAAAATACGGCAAAATCGATTATCTGATTAACAATGCCTGCTTAAGCCGGAAAGGGATCCTTTCGGACTGCAGTTACGAGGATTTTAACTATGTTTTAAGGGTAGGAGTAACGGCTCCTTATCTGCTAACCAAACTGTTTTTAAATTATTTTAATGAGAACGGGGCAGTAGTTAACATATCCTCCTCGAGGGCCTTCATGTCCCAGGCAGATACGGAAAGCTATACGGCCGCCAAAGGGGCAATTACCGCTTTGACCCATGCCCTGGCCGTAAGCCTGGCAGGAAAAGTGAGGGTCAATTCCATCGCGCCGGGATGGATCGATACCGCAAACGGCAGCTGGAGTGAGGCGGATGAGAAGCAGCATCCCGTAAAACGGATCGGAGAGCCTTCCGATATTGTCAAAACAGCCATGTTCCTGTGCAGTGAGGACAGCGGCTTCATTAACGGGGAAAATATTACGGTGGACGGAGGAATGACCCGGCTGATGATTTACCATAATGACAACGGCTGGAAGTATGAAGGCTTTTAGCTTATCAGATTGTTAGCAATAAATTAAATGTCTATTTTTTGTATTGTTTCCCGTAATACTTTTGCCCAAGGTATGGGATTGCCCATAAACTCGCCGTGGTGTCCGGGAAATGTGACGAAATCGCAGGAGAGCCGGTCGGCTAGTATTTTCGCCGCTTTAGCATACCATGCATTTTTCTTTAGTCCGTATTGACCACAACCAATAAATATTTTAACACCGCTGTTCTTTAGAGAGTCAAAATCCGGCCTATATCCTGTAACGGGTAATAACTCATTAAAGATTAGTATGTCGGATGCTTCTTTTGACGGAATGCGCTCCACATTACATGTTATTTTATCCTGTTTCATATATTTGAGCACTTTCATGGTAGCCATCATTAACCGGACAGCCGGCAATTCGACACCAAAGTAAAATTTCATCGCGCCCCATGCCGCACCTTTTCGTTTACCGAGCTCATAACAGGATTTGAAAAATTCTCTCCACTTTACGGCTTCTGCGTCGGGAAGCACCGACGGAATCGCGGCCTCATGGATAATTGCGGCATGAACCGCCTCCGGATAAGCAGCAGCCAAATCAAGCGCGATGACCGCACCGCTGCTGTTGCCGACCACGATTGCGGATGTTTCCCCGGCAGCGGTTAACACGGCAAGGGCGTCTCGACTTTGCTGGCGTATATCAAAATCATTCGGAAAGTTCTTTGTGCTTCTGGTATTTGCACGCCTGTCGTATGTGATAACCTTGTACTTGTCAGCCAGAATACAGGCCACAGGATAATAACCATCGCCATTACCGCCTGCTGGAGCAATAAATAAGAGTGGCTTTCCTTCGCCGCGTATTTTGTAATAAAGCTCGTCTCCCTCTGTTGACACTTTTCCATCGTAAAACGTAGTGTTGCTCATGCTAAGACCTCCTTATTCCTTCACGGATTATTCTTAAGAATGTTTCCATTTTTTTTTGATAGGTGTTTCCATCTGAACCTATGGCATAGAATGTTTCTTTTGAAAGCAGATAAACCATATCAATGACAGCAGCAGCGTCAACATCCTCACGAACCAGCCCCCGCCGTTTATCCCGCTCAAAAAGTTTGATTACCGCCTGCTTGTGCTCCTCCTGTAATTCAAAAAAATTTTTAACAAAAGGATCGCTTTCTTGGGACTGTATCATTGTGATACGTACATATTCAGGTTTAGAGCTATTAAGTTCAATAGTAGAGGCGAGTTTGTTTGCAAACTGAGTCAAGGCGTCATAATCACTGCAGTCCACCATGTTTTTTTGTTCAATAGCTTTGGTTTCCGTTGAAATTTTTCCAATTACGAACACAAATATGTCCGCCTTGTCATTGAAATACTGATAGAAGCTTCCTCGGGGTATTCCTGCTGATTTCACAATTTGGTTAATAGAAGCATCGCTATATCGTTGCGTCGAAAACTCTTGAACAGCTGCTTCAAAAATAGCTTTTTGCTTACTCTCTGGCAGGTTATAAAATGTTTCTTTAGGCATAATACACCTCCTTAACAAACAATATAACATACTTCATAGTACATGACAACCCTGTCACATGACAATATTGTCATGTGACAGGGTTTCAATAAGCAAATCCTCGGTAGCGCCATCAACATCTGAATTTCCCTCTCCAAAACAAAAGCAGATACTCCTTAACGGGATATCCATTTTTATGCTCATAACCGTCTATTGGTTTGTCTATCTCGCTTTGTTGATTTCATGCGGTTTTCGTTTGCTTTTTCGGGATTTCTGCTAATGGACGAATATTAAAAACAGGCTATATCAAAATATCAATTACAAGATTTAAGGCACTGATAAATCAGCGCTTTTTTTCTTTTATTATATATGAGGCTGCACATGTATTTACAGATTTTTTTGTTCTGCGGGAAATTTTGTCCTATATAGCAAAAATAAATTAAAAATAAAAAAGGAAATAAGCAGGTTTGGTAGAATATATAATAATATAGGCAGTAATTCTATATAAGAGGGAGCAAGCAGCAGGGCGGAATGCGAATATCCGCATTGACTTGCATGCCAGGGCATGCAGACGGGAGCAAGTATGGGAGAAAAATCGGGATATAGGGAATGTGAAAAGAAAATGAATATGCGCCAGAAGTTAGAACAAAGAGAACATGAATATCTAAGCCCTTACGCAGCCTTCAGTGACAGCTCCATGGGACGTGATAACCATGAGGAACCCTGTGACATACGGACCATCTACCAGAGAGACCGTGACAGAATTCTGCATTCCAAGTCCTTTCGCAGATTAAAACACAAAACCCAGGTATTCTTAGCTCCCGAGGGGGATCATTACAGGACAAGATTAACCCATACTCTGGAGGTATCCCAGAATGCCAGGACGATTGCCCGGGCATTGCGTCTGAATGAAGATTTGACTGAGGCCATTGCCCTTGGTCATGATTTAGGCCATACGCCTTTTGGTCATGCGGGGGAGAGGGCCCTTAATAGAATCTGCCCGGAAGGCTTTGAACATCATATACAAAGCATTCGGGTAGTGGAACTGTTAGAGAAACACGGGGAAGGCCTTAACCTTACCAGGGAAGTAAGGGACGGCATCTTAAACCATCAGACCAAAGGCCGCCCAAACACCCTGGAAGGGAAAATTGTCCGCCTTTCCGACAAAATCGCATATATTAACCATGATGTGGATGATGCCATCCGGGGACATATTATTACCGAAGAAGAGATTCCAAGGGAATTTACGGATATCTTAGGGCATAGCCTGAGAGAACGGCTGAATACCATCATTCATGACATTGTAATCCACAGTGAAGATACCAATGACATTACCATGTCTCCTGAGGTAGAGCAGGCTATGCTTGAGATGAGAAAATATATGTTCCGCAGCGTATATACCAATCCGGTAGCAAAAGGTGAGGAGCAGAAGGCAGAGGCCATGCTGGCCCACCTGTTTGAATATTATACCGGTAACCTGGAACTTCTGCCGGAAGAGTATATGTATATGATACGGAATAAAGGCGAAGCAGCTACCAGGGTTGTCTGTGATTATATAGCCGGGATGACGGACCGGTATGCGGTGGCTAAATTCAAGGAACTGACCATACCCAGGTCCTGGAGCATCTATTGAGTGACTGTAAATGTATTTATTTGATAACGGATCAGCCGGACCCAAAAGAGCCGGTTTGATAAGTAATTCCGTAATTGGCTTTATAAATAATTATAAAATAGGGTACTTTCATGTATAAAATGACACAATAAAAAACGAGAAAGGAGAGTTCCATGTTTTATCCTGAAGAATTGGTGGAAGAAGTTAGGCTTAAGAATGATATAGTGGACGTTATCGGTTCCTACGTTAAACTTCAGAAAAAAGGCGGCAGCCATATGGGGCTCTGCCCGTTTCACAATGAGAAATCACCTTCCTTTAGTGTAAGCGGTTCAAAACAAATGTATCATTGCTTCGGCTGCGGTGTCGGCGGCAATGTATTTACTTTCATTATGGAATATGAGAATTACACTTTTGTGGAGGCTTTAAAATTTTTGGCAAGCCGGGTGGGTGTCAACCTGCCGGAAGCAGAATACAGCGAAGAAGCAAAAAGGCAGGCAGGCCTTAAGGCCAGACTGCTGGAAATAAATAAGGAAGCAGCCAAATACTTTTACTATCAGTTAAAGTCCGAGCGGGGACAAGCTGCATATAAGTATTTAAAAGCAAGGGAAATTTCCGATGAAACCATGAAACAATTTGGTATAGGGTATTCCAATAAAACCGGGGATGACCTGTACCAGTACTTAAAACACCTGGGGTATGAAGACAGTATATTAAAGGAATCCGGATTAATCAGTTTTGATGAAACCAAAAAAGTCTATGATAAGTTCTGGAACCGGGTCATGTATCCGATTATGGACGTGAATAACCGGGTCATCGGTTTTGGGGGCCGGGTCATGGGAGATGGAATGCCAAAATACTTAAACTCTCCCGAAACAAAACTCTTTGATAAAAGCCGTAACCTGTACGGACTGAATTTTGCCAGGATTTCCAGAAAGCCGAATATGATAATCTGTGAAGGTTATATGGATGTAATTGCCCTGCACCAGGCAGGCTTTACCAATGCCGTGGCTTCACTGGGGACTGCCTTTACGGGGCTCCAGGCCAATTTATTAAAACGCTATACCAATGAGGTATTATTGACCTATGACAGTGATGAAGCCGGAACCAAGGCAGCACTCCGGGCAATCCCCATTTTAAAGGAAGCAGGTTTAACTGCCAAAGTAATTGATATGAAACCTTATAAGGACCCGGATGAATTTATCAAGGCTCTGGGGGCTGAGGAATTTAAAAAGAGAATGGATACTGCCAGAAATGCATTTCTTTTTGAGATAGACGTAATGGAGAGGGAATACGATTTGGCAGATCCGGAGCAGAAAACCAGGTTTTTTAATGACATAGCAAAAAAAATGCTGGTGTTTACCGAGGAAATTGAGAGAAATATTTATATTGAGGCGGTTGCCTCCAAATATTTAATTGGTTTTGAGAATCTTAAAAAATTGGTAAACCGCTATGGTTCCCAGCTGGTTCTCGGGCAGAATGACCAGCCCAGGGAGAAGAATACGGAAGGAGGAAGGCAGAAGCACGTACCCGAGGACGGTATGAAGCAATCCCAGAAAATACTCCTTACCTGGCTGATTGAAGATACGAAAATATTTGATAAAATCAAGGATATAATAAGCCCCGGAGACTTTACGGAAGATCTGTACCAGCAGGTGGCTCAGATGTTATTTAATCAGTACGAGACGGAACACGTGGTAACACCGGCTAAAATAATTAACCGTTTTGAAAGCAAAGAAGAGCAGAATGAAGCAGCATCCTTATTTAACATGGCGATGCGGGGCGAGATGAGTGATTCGGAACGGAAGAAAGCACTGGAAGAAACCGTGATGCGTATCAAGAAGAACAGTTTGGATATACAAAGTAAGAAAGCCATTGAAAATAATGATATTCAGGCACTTCAATTTATTATCCGGGAACAGGCAGACTTACAGAAATTGCATATTTCTTTTAATGATGGTTAAAATACTAGTATGCTGTCCGCTTGGCGCTTGGACTGATCCGGGACGGCTGAATCGCTGCAAATACGGAAGGATAGTAAAATACAGCCTTTTTTATAGATGAGTAACTTATGGAAGTAATTCAAAAGGAGGATGGGTAAATAATGGATGAGAGCATGGTTAAGTTTTCAGAAAAGCTGAAAGAATTACTGGTTTTTGCCAAAAAGAAGAAAAATGTCCTTGAATTCCAGGAAATCAATGATTTCTTCGTCGATTTTGACATGGATCCCATTATGGTTGAGCGGATATATGAATTTCTTGAAGCGAATAATGTAGACGTGCTTAGAATAACCGATGAGGAAGATGACATTATACTGGAGGAAGAAGAGGATTTAGAAGAGATCGATTTCTCCATTCCGGAGGGGATCAGTATTGATGACCCCGTCAGAATGTATTTAAAAGAAATCGGAAAAGTTCCTCTGTTAAGTGCGGATGATGAAATCGAACTGGCCAGAAGAATGAAGGTGGGGGATTCGGATGCCAAGAAACGGCTGGCGGAAGCGAACCTCCGTCTGGTTGTCAGCATAGCAAAACGTTATGTAGGCAGGGGCATGATGTTTTTGGATCTGATCCAGGAAGGTAATTTAGGATTGATAAAAGCAGTGGAAAAGTTTGATTATACCAAGGGATTTAAGTTCAGTACCTATGCGACCTGGTGGATCAGACAGGCCATTACCAGGGCCATTGCGGATCAGGCCAGAACCATCCGTATACCGGTGCACATGGTGGAAACCATTAATAAATTAATACGGGTACAAAGGCAATTGCTTCAGGAACTGGGCAGGGAACCATCCCCGGAAGAGGTTGCGGCAGAAATGAATATTCCCGTAGAACGGGTAAGGGAGATCCAAAAAATATCCCAGGAGCCGGTATCTTTAGAGACACCTATCGGGGAAGAGGAAGACAGCCATCTGGGAGATTTCATACAGGATGACAATGTACCGGTACCGGCTGATGCGGCAGCTTTTACCCTGTTGAAAGAGCAGTTAATTGATGTGCTGGGCACCTTAACCGACAGGGAGCAGAAGGTATTAAGACTTCGGTTCGGACTGGATGATGGACGAGCCCGGACCCTCGAGGAAGTGGGCAAGGAATTTAATGTAACACGAGAAAGAATCCGGCAGATCGAGGCAAAAGCATTACGTAAATTAAGACATCCAAGCCGGAGCCGGAAGTTAAAGGATTATTTGGAATAAAAGGTTTAAAAGTAAAAAGTTCGGGCATAGAATGAACAAAAGAAATAGGATGAGTTATAAAAATCCCTGGCTTTTCAACCGGAATTTTCTGTGCCTGTAAACTTTCAGCACAGATTCATAGGTACAAAGATAAACGCAGCAGTTGAGAAAAGTTGAAAATAAATTTTTCAGCTGCAAAGAACGAATGTCTTATGTCAGGCAGTATCCGAAACTCCAGTTTCGGATATGCAATGGGAGCTAGTGTGAACAGTCTCGCGAAAGGCATGCGAGCCATTAGAAGAATAGCAAAAGCAGCTATTCTTCGCAATTTATGCCCAAAAAGCATGGGCGTTAGTATGAAAATAAAAGGCAATTTCACACTTCTTATTCAGGCAGTATCGCAAGCCTGCTTGCGATATGCATGGGTGTTAGGTTGAAAAAACAAAAGCAGTTTTTCAACATCCTGATTTGTATGTGCGCGGATCGCACAGATGGGAGTTAAATGCAATTATCAAGGCGATTACAGGCAGTTGCAGGTGCTGTTACGAAAGGTAACAGAGTAGCCGATGTAGGATGCGACCATGCCTACATATCGATATATCTCATTGAAAACGACATAGCACCAAATGTAATTGCAATGGATATAAACAAAGGTCCCCTTAAGCGGGCAAAAGAAAATATTAATAACCATGGTTACGAGGAACGAATCGAAACCAGACTGTCAGACGGATTGCATAAACTAAAACCGGGGGAAGCCGATACCATATTAATAGCCGGCATGGGCGGAGCCCTGATGACCAAAATACTAGGGGAAGGATTGGATGCCGTGGATCGTTGCAGGGAACTGATTCTCCAACCCCAGTCCGAAATTTTTCTGGTCCGTAAATTTTTGCACCGGACCGGTTTTTCTATTGGAATGGAACAGATGGTAAAAGAAGACGGAAAGTATTATTTTATCCTGAAAGCGGAACGTAAGCCGGATATGAAAGCTTATGACCGGGAAGTATTTTACAGGTACGGCAGGTTATTGTTGGAACAAAGGGAACCGCTTATGAGAGAGTACCTGGACCGGGAGTGCAGACTGCAGAATGGAGTAATAATGGAACTGAAGTCTAATCCCACAGAAAAAGCAATGTTGCGTTTCGATGAAGTGAAACAGGAAATGTTGTATATAAATGAAGCGTTATCTTATTATAAATAAGTGGGGAAAAGTAACTGCAAAGCAAAATAAGCATATTTTGGAGATCTATAACTGAGACAACTGAAACTTTAAGTACTCTAAAATGAGTACTCCCGGATACTCATTTTTTACACATGAAGTCTGTATATAGCGGGCTTCTGTGACTGAGGGAGGTTCCGGGAGTATTCCTGATTTAAGGAGGTTTTTTAATGGAAGAAACAATACAGGTGGAAATTAACGGTAACGTAAGGGAATATCCCAAAGGCATCCTTTTATTGGATATCAGTAAGGAATATCAGAAGGATTATAAATATGATATTATACTGGCATTTGTAAATAACCGATTAAGGGAACTGCAAAAAACTGTGCAGGAAGACTGCAGGATACGTTTTGTAACCACGGCAGACGACGCTGGCCATAAAACCTATAACCGGGGGCTGACCCTGGTAATGTTAAAGGCCATTTACAGCGCAGTAGGGTCCCAAAATATCCGTAAAATATCTATTGAATATTCCGTAGGAAACGGGCTTTACTGCCAGGCGGATACGAAAGAACCGGTCAGTGAAGAACAGTGCAGGGCCATAAAAGAAAAAATGAGATCCTTAATTGACAGGGACCTGCCCATTACGAAAAAGTCCATTGGTACGGCCGATGCCATTGAATTATTTAAACAATACGGGATGCATGATAAAGAACGGTTATTCCGTTACCGCCGCGTATCCAAGGCCAATATATACAACCTGGAAGGTTTTGAGGACTATTATTTTGGCTATATGCCTCCAAGTACCGGATTTTTAAAAAATTTTGACCTCTTTTTATACGATGAAGGCCTTATGCTACTCCTGCCGGAGAAGGACAATCCCAATGTTTTAGAGCCTTTTAAGCCTCAGAATAAGCTTTTTCATACCTTAAAGGAATCGAACCGCTGGTCCCAGACCATGGAGATCGATACGGTTGGAGCCTTAAATGATGCCATAGTGGACGGCAGGATCAATGATTTGATCCTGACCCAGGAAGCGCTCCAGGAGATGAAGATAGGTGAAATCGCGGATCTGATCAAAGCGTCGGGCAAGAAACTGGTTATGATAGCCGGCCCTTCCTCCTCGGGTAAAACGACCTTTTCCCACCGTTTATCCATACAACTGAAAACCCATGGCTTAAATCCGCATCCGATAGCGGTAGATGATTATTTTGTGGAAAGGGATAAAACACCTCTGGATGAGGAAGGAAAGCCAAATTATGAATCCCTTTATGCCATTGACCTGGAAAGCTTTAACAAGGATATGACGGATCTGCTCAAAGGGAATACGGTGGAACTGCCAAGTTTTAATTTTAAAACTGGCCACCGGGAATATAAAGGCAATTATAAGACTTTAGGACCTAATGACATTCTTGTGATCGAAGGCATCCATGGTTTAAATGACAAGCTTTCTTACAGCCTCCCCAGGGAGAGGAAATTTAAAATATATATCAGTGCGCTGACTTCCCTAAATATAGATGAACATAACCGGATTCCCACCACGGATTTAAGGCTTCTTAGGAGAATGGTCCGGGATGCGAGAACCAGAGGCGCTTCCGGCCAGAAAACCATCAATATGTGGCCGTCCGTAAGAAGAGGAGAGGAAGAAAATATATTTCCTTTCCAGGAAGATGCCGACATCATGTTTAATTCGGCTTTGATTTATGAACTGGCTATTTTAAAGCAATATGCGGAACCGGTTTTATTTGGGATTGACCGGGAATCGGAAGAATATGTGGAAGCAAAAAGGCTGCTTAAATTCCTGGATTATTTCCTGGGTGTCAGCAGTGAAGTGGTACCCCAGAACTCCATCCTGAAGGAGTTTGTGGGGGGAAGTTGTTTCAAGGTTTGAACTTGAAGCTATTTATTGGGGTATAATTGGACGCTTTACCCCACGGGGGTTTTAAATTCCGGGAGACCTCGGTGCATTTATTGTTCAGAGAAAGAATCCGGCGTTTCTAATACTTTGATTTTTATTTTTTTTAGAAAAACTTTCTGGAAACGCAGTATTTACTTTCTTTGGTTTTCATGTTAGAATATCATTCTGTGAGTAGCACAGATGATCGCGCCTATTAGCTGCCGAAAGGCCTTAGGTGAGGAAAGTCCGAGCTTCATAGGGCAGGGTGCCGGATAACGTCCGGTGGAGGTGACTCCAAGGATAGTGCAACAGAAATATACCGCCTGTATGCTCTTTGCGGCATACCGGTAAGGTTGGAAGGGTGGAGTAAGAGACCACCGCCTGTCTGGTAACAGACAGGGCATATGTAAACCCCACTCGAAGCAAGACCGAATTTTAAAGCGATACGGCTGCCCGTCGTGCTTTAGGGTAGGTCGCGATTTGCTGGCAACGTCTGCCGGCGGCAGATACCGTTGTTTAAGCAAATGAGCCATATGGCAACATATGGCAAAGATAGATGATCATTTAATACAGAACTCGGCTTATAGTGCTGCTCATTAAAAAACCTCCTGAAATCCTGGATTTTATGGGGGTATTTTTGTACATAAACCAAAAAATGTCAGAAACCTGACATGGAATAGCAAGGTTTTGTAAGAAAAAATTAAAGACTTTTAATTCCATATATGCTAGTATGAAATTAACAGGAAAAAGCAGACTAACAATAATAAATGATAGGCATAAGAGTCAAATCGGAAAAGGACAAGGAGTAAAGGTTACGGTAAACGGAATACTAAATGAGACACCAAATACCCTTATGACTTTATTTTGTTCCTACTTATTATATAGAAAGGATAGAATCAGATTATGGAGCAGACCAGTATATTGGTAGTTGATGATGACAGAGAAATTGCCGAACTTGTGGAAATACATTTAGTTAGTGACGGGTATCAGGTATTTAAGGCTTTCAGTGCCAAAGAAGGCTTTGAAATATTGGATAAGGAAGACATAAAATTGGTTATCCTCGATATAATGATGCCTGGCATTGACGGCTTAAACATGTGTAAAACCATACGTAATACCAGCACCATTCCCATCATTATGCTAAGCGCCAAGTCAGCAGACATAGACAAGATTATCGGCCTCAGTACCGGGGCGGATGATTATGTAATAAAACCCTTTAATCCCCTGGAATTGACGGCCCGGGTGAAATCCCAGCTCAGAAGGTACACCAAGTTTAATCCCAATTCCCATGAAGACAGGATCGACAAAGAAATAGTTGTAAACCATTTAGTAATTAATAAAGAAGACCACCGGGTCATCGCTTATGAAAAAGAAGTAAAATTAACCCCCATAGAATTTGATATTTTATATCTGCTGGCCAGCAATCCCGGCAGGGTTTTCAGCACGGATGAAATATTTGAACGGGTCTGGAATGAGAAAATGTATGAAGCCAATAATACGGTTATGGTCCATATCCGCAGGCTGCGGGAAAAAATCGAGATGGATTCCCGTAATGCACAAATCATAAAAACTGTTTGGGGAGTTGGATACAAAATTGAAAAATAGTATATTTAAAAGCTTCCGTTTTGAAATTGTATTATATAGCCTCCTTAGTTTAGTATATACCATTCTTTCGGAAGCGGCTTTATTTTTTGGAATATATCTGGTATATCACGTTCTTAACGGCAATGGGAATCTGCTTTTGGATTCAGAGAAAGTCGGCAACAGTTTAAATAATAAACTTTTAGACAACGGAGCCTTCTTAAACCGCTACCAGATTAACAGCATACAAAACAGTATTGTGGAACAAAACACACAGCCAACAGGAAAAGGCTTTATTTTTGTAGTGGTAAGTATTGCCTTAATTGCAGGCGTAGTGCTGTTTACCACTTACTTTTTGCTCCTTACCAGAAAGTTCGGAACCTATCTTGAAAAAATAGCCGGCGGCATATCCCTGATCTCTTCCGGTGACTTCAATGCCAGAATAGACATTAATAACGGTGACGAATTTGGTTTTATTGCTTCTAAATTAAACCGGATGGCAGTAGATATCAAGCTGCTGATGGAAAATGAACGTAAAAGTGAATATACGAAAAATGAACTGATAACCAGTGTGGCCCATGATTTAAGGACTCCGCTGACTTCTATTATAGGTTATCTGGAACTGGTTTCGGATAAGGATAAACTGACACTTGATGTCAAGCAGCGTTATGTTGAAATAGCCTACAGCAAGTCCAAAAGGCTGGAAAAGCTGATTGAAGATTTGTTTGCCTATACGAATTTAAACTTTGGCGAAGTTACCATGGAATTATCGGAAATTGACATGGTAAAATTTATCAATCAATTACTGGACGAATTTTATCCCAGCTTCCAGGAAAGCGGGTTAGAGTATGAATTCAATACAAACCTGACTTCCGTTGTGGTGGTTGGGGACGGTAATCTCCTGGCAAGGGCTTTTGCAAACTTAATCAGCAATGCAATTAAGTACGGCCGGGACGGAAAAAGCGTAAAACTGAAACTGTCAAAAGAAGATAATAAAGTATTGGTTTCGGTGACAAACTACGGTAATTTAATACCGGAAAAAGATTTGCAGAATATATTTGAACGTTTCTACCGTGTGGAAGGTTCCAGATCCAGTGAGACAGGGGGAACCGGATTAGGGCTTGCAATAGCAAAAAGCATAATTTTGATGCATGGCGGAACCATTGAGGTCAGAAGCGATTTTGACGGAACGGTATTTGAAGTTGCTTTGGAAGAAAAGAAGGAAGGCATGGTGGAATGAAGAAGGGCTTGAAAAACGATGACATCAGATTAAGACAGAGGCCATATGCCGGAATATTTCGTTTTCGAAAAAAATATTTTCGAAAAATTAATTCTTGGAAAAATTATTTTTGGAAAATGAATCTTTGGAAAATGAATTTTCGGAAAATGAATTTTCCTGTTATGGCACTGATATTAATTAACATTGGTATTATGTTTGCTTTCGGATCAGAACCAAAAGTATCAACGGGCCTGTTCCCTGGGATTTATGACGGCAGGATTCCCAGAGTTTCGGCGGCTGTCAGGGAAGATTCCGATACAGTAACAGAATCCGGTCCGGTTATGACCGTTCATTATGGATATGATCAATATGTTAAGTATGGCCGGTATATGAATGTTACTGCGACCATAAGCAACAATAACAGAGAGTTTAATGGATGGCTGCAGGTAATTGTACCAAAATCCAAAAATAATGTGGTATACCGCAGGGAAGTAAGTATTGCCCCGAAGGAAACAAAAAACGTTTCCATAAACCTCCCTGTTATGGATGATACCGGTTTTATGCAGGTTAAATTAGAGAATAACAACGGTAACACAGTCGTAGAAAAAACCTACGAGTTAAAGATCGGAAACTATGAAAAGCTGGCATATACCGGCATTTTAAGTGATGAGAAAGAAAAATTGGATTATATAAGTGATTTTGGAACAAGAACATTTTATCTCGATGAAAATACTCTCCCGGATGACTATCTTGCACTTGATCTTTTGGATATTATAATAATTAACCATTTTGATACCGGCCGGTTAAGTGAAAAACAATTAGAAGCCATAGAAAAATGGGTTATGAACGGCGGGACCCTGGTTATTGGCACCGGCGAATATGAAAAAGAGACATTATCGGAATTAAGAGGGACCTATTCCATTGAATCCTTGGGAAACGAAACCTCTAAAGATATTACTTTTGGCATGGACCGGGATTCTCTTGCGGAATTAAAACAGGATCTGGTGGATTATGAAGAAGAAAGAAAGGTTTTTCTTGAAGTCATCAAGGACCGGAATGAGATGCTGACCGCTTACGGCAATAAACCCATAGTGATTGACAACGCCGTATTTGAAGAATGGAGCAAGAATAAAATAAACGGCCTAAAGCTTCAGAAGGTCCATAAATACATTACCGATGTTACCTTAAAGGGCAGTTCAATTATAGCTTCGGAAGACGGATATAATTTAATGCAGTCCAGTCCAATGGGCCTTGGCAGGGTGCAGCTGTTTGGCTTTGACATGGGATTAAGTGAGGATAACCGGACCATCAGCCTTTCAATTCTCAATGAAATTTGCAAAAACATGAGCAATACAAAGCTCACTCAGCTGGAAGAAGAATATTACGGTTCCTATTTAAATTATGGGGTATATAACAGCATGTCTTACACGGATGCCAAAAAGGTTCCGAAAGTTGCAAGATACATCTTCCTGTTAGGTGCTTATATCTGTATCATCGGGCCGGTTACCTATATTATCTTAAGAAAGTGTGACAAAAGAAGCCTGACCTGGGCAGCAGTGCCTTTGACAGCCGTAATCTTTACTCTGTTGGTTTATGCTGTCGGTTCCGATACAAGAATCAACGAACCTTATGCAGGATATGTAAAGCTGCTTAATTTCCAGAAAGACAGTAAAGTAAATGAGGAGTTTTATTTTTCCCTGACAGCGCCTTATAACCACAGTTATTCCGTTCCGATCGAAAGGAATTACAGTATAGCGGAACTCCGGGGAAATGCGGATAGCAGCTACCTGTATGATTATAAAAAAAAGGAAGAAATCTATTACGATAATTATATTACCGCCATTAATTACGGTACACAGAGTACTGTACTGGAGGTAAAAAACAACCCGGCCTTTTCACCCGTATACTATCAGTGGGCGGCGTCCTATGATATGCCAAACCAGCTGGACTATGACATCCATTATGCCGGGGATAAGGTATACGGAACCGTAACCAACGGATTTAATTTTGATATAACCAATGCCATGCTAACCAGTGACGGCTATGTAATAAATATCGGAGAAATCAAAAAAGGGGAAACCGTGTCCCTGGAAGGCAAGGATGCGATCTTCATGACCACCAGGGATGAATTATACAATACGGACATTATTAACCAGGTGGCAGGCGGAACCGGGGATGTGAAGGACAATACGGTAGAGATAAACCGCCTGTCAAACGTATTATATTATCTGACGGAAAATAACCTGCTCAATAATCAGCATAACAGCTGCATTATCGGCTTCGTAAGGGACAGTACGGTGGGGCAGGACAGCAGTAACAATCTCCTGGGTGAATTAACAAAGGATATGAAAGCCTATGGAACTACGGCCGTAAAACTTCCGGTAGATGTGGATTATACTTCCGGTAACAAGGTCTTTGTACCGTCCATGGATCCTTATATGATCATGTCGGAAGGCTACTATAATAAATATTATCAGTCCCGTTACTTAAGCAGTGATAACATGACCATAAAATACCATCTCCCGGATGCGGATAATATATTATCTTTTGAGTATTTGTCAACCAGAAATCAGGACAGCAGCAGTGATTACCTGAGTGCCTTTGACGGGGATATCTATTTCCTGAATAACAAAACCGGAGACTATGACGAGGTATTTACTGAGGGAGCCGGCAGCAGCGTAACGGATATTGAGAATTACCTGACGGAGCAGAATACCATTACGGTCCGTTACAGTACGAAAATGTCCTTAAAAGGTTACCAGATGGTCTTGCCCTATATTTCATATTGGAAGGAGGCGGATTCCAATGCTGGAAATTAAAAACCTTACAAAAAAGTACGGTAAGTTTACTGCCCTTGACAATTTAAATATGGAAATAAAAAAAGGAGAAATATTTGGATTCGTAGGCCCAAACGGTGCCGGTAAAACCACGACCATGCGGATCGTATCCGGACTGTTAAAGGCGGATTCGGGTATCGTGAACGTGGATGGGGTGGATGCCAGAACCAATCCCAAGGGGTTAAAAAGTAAAATAGGATATATGCCGGATTTCTTCGGAGTATATGATAATTTAAAAGCCCTGGAATATATGGAATTTTATGCTTCCATTTATGGAATCGCAGGGAATAAAGCAAAACAGTTATGCCTGGAACTGATGGACCTGGTCCGGTTATCCGATCAGGCGGACAGCTATGTAGATGAAATGTCCCGAGGTATGAAGCAGCGTTTATGCCTGGCGAGAAGCCTGGTCCATAATCCGGAACTGCTGATACTGGATGAACCGGCCTCCGGGTTAGACCCCAGGGCACGGTTTGAAATGAAGGATATATTAAAGGAACTTCATAACAAGGGAAAAACCATATTGATCAGTTCGCATATTTTACCGGAACTGGCCCAGATGTGCAGTAATATCGGCGTAATCGAGAAGGGTAAGATGGTGGTAAGCGGCACCGTGGAAGAAATATTATCGGCAAGAGGAACTGCCAGTCCCATCGTAATGAAATTTACCGCCAATCAAGAAAGGGCAGTGGAAGTTCTGAAGCAGAATACCTTAGTACAGAACATCACGATCCGGGATAACAGTATTTCCATACTGTTTAAAGGCAATGAAACGGAAGAAGCAGGTATCCTTGCAGCCATGATACAAAGTGGTGCCATGGTATCCTCCTTTAAAAGGGAGGAAAGCAACCTGGAATCCTTATTTATGCAGATAACTGCCAGAGAAGAGTAGGAGGTGTCGGAATGAGATTTAATCCGGTATATCAAAGAGAGCTGAAAACAAGTGTACGGAGTATGAGAACAGCCATAATTTTGCTGGGCTATAACGGCATTCTGGCATTATTCGGACTTTTTGCCTTTTATGTGACCTTCGAATATGACAGCAGATACGGAGGAACCGTAGATTATGCCTCTATTCTACTGATATATGCAATTATTACTGCTGTAGAATTTTGTCTGGTATTGTTTACCGTACCGGCATTGACGGCAGCTTCCATATCCGGAGAGCGGGAAAAACAAACCCTGGATATACTGCTTACTACAAAATTGACCCCATTCCAGATTATTACCGGTAAACTGGCATCGTCCATCAGTATGATGATCCTCCTTGCATTTTCAAGCCTTCCGGTTTTGGCCATTGTATTTACAATTGGGGGTGTCTCTTTAGGGGATTTTATGGAATTTATGCTTTTGGTAATTGTGACTGCCGTTTTTGTCGGCAGCATCGGAATCTTTTTCTCCACCTTATTTAAGAAAACCACGACGGCAACCGTATCCACCTACGGGGTCCTGCTGGTGCTTGGAGTGGGGACCCTGGCAATACTTTGGGCCAGCCGGCTTATCCTGGAGATTAAGATGAATAAATTTTCCGGAGGAGATATGCTTTACCAGTCGCCGGACGTCGGAAGTTTAATATTTATCCTGCTGATTAATCCGGGAATGACATTTTTCTCCATGATTGAAGACCAGATAGGCACCGGTTCCAGGTTAACCGAATTTTTGTCAAACTTCGGTACCATTACCCTGGAAGCTCAGAAGGAGTGGTTTCTTACCAGTGTACTCCTGCAATTGGCTGTATCGGTAATCCTGTTGGTGGTGTCGGCAAAATTGCTGGATCCTCTGCGGGATAGATATTGCAGGAGGAAATTAAAAAAATAGAAGTTAGAGCGGACGCTTTGTATTTGGAGGTTGTGAAATCCGGGAAGGCCAGAGGGTATTTTTACTGTTCAGTGAAAGAATACCCTCTGGCCTTCCCGGATTTTAAAATGGGTTGTGGGACAAAGCTATATACTCAATATATGAGTAGTATTAAGGTTCAAATAGGACGAATATTTACTTTATATAGATATTGTTATCTGAGAATTTATATATATATAAAATTAGCCACCGGTCCTTTGGTAAAGGAATATTCCGGTGGCTTCTTTTTGAAATATGAAAATGGAAGAAGAATAATATAAACTTATTATAACACATTATCTAAAAAAGGGTAGCATTTTTTTTAATTATTTTAAAAAATATTATTTCTGTTTCTTTTGTAGTATTAAAGAGTATAATTTCTAAGTTTTTTTGATATTCTTACCCCATGATAGATTCTTGCATACTCAATTTCATCTATTTCACTTATGTAATTTTCTGGGAAATCTTTTGCCATTCCTTTTTCTTTCATTAATCCGGCGGCTTTATTGTAGGCAATGGCAGCTTCAATTTCAGTTGCATACCGGCCGATTATGTAATCCCCGTTTATATGTATTTTGGCAGTATAGACAGGCAGACCTTTCCGGATGGATTTTAAAACACCGTGGTAGCGGTTAATGATTTCAATGTTGCCGTAGCGGTAATCGGTATTGTCACCGTTGGCAAAACGGTAATCCCGGCCGGAAATGGCGTAGTTTTTTATCCCATAACGGGACAGGATGGTAACCTGCATGCCATAATCCGATACAAAGAGATGTCCGCCCCGTTTCATAATCTTATGATGGGCATAATAAAACAGGTCATCAATATCAAATTTCAACAGTATCTTCTTATTAATATAGTATATAAAGTAACGGTTTTTTAAATAGATGGGATTCTTAAAGTATATTCCGTTATCACGAAGATTAATCAGGATTACCCATTTCTCAAATGAAAGGACGTAATAGGGGTCATAATCTTCTATTATATGACTGGAGCCGTGAAGGATTTCACCGGCTGTCAGGTACGCCTGATGCGCTTCTTCTCCCGAAGAATAGCTGCCCAGGCTTATATGTTTATTCTGAAAGGTTATGGAAGCTCTGTAATAAATTTCACCGCTTTTTTTAACTGCTTTTAAGACTCCGGGTAATGACGGCAAGTTATAGTCCCTCCTGTCCGCAGCTTTATCTTTTGCTGTTTTTTTTAATTACAACATAATAAATTGCTGATGTCAATAGGGAAGACCGCGTAATGATGATGGGAATATGGTCTTGCTCCTATTGAGAACTTATGGAAACAGGATATTAATAATATCCGATAACAGGCAGTGGAACCGCTGGGAATCTGACTATTGGAATATAGTTTTGTTCCAGTTGCATAACTTGGTTTTAATATCCGATAAAAGGCGGTGGATTTTGCCGCCGCATATTTGGCGATAGGAACACGGTTTTCTTCCTATTAACATAATTATCGGAAATTGGATTTTATATCTAATAAAGACGGTGAATTTTGCCGCAGCTTCTCTGCCGCCAGGAACATGATTTTATTCCTGGAGCATATTCTATCTGTATAGAAAATAATAGTGTAGGTATTTTTAGTTTATGTGGTGGAATGGCTATATGGAATTAAGGTCTGGTGCAGTATTGAGGCTTGCTATAAGTGTTACATATATATTACATAAATGTTAAATGTTGTGACGTGCAAAAAACAGAAAAAACTACTGTTATCAACACTTTTCGCAGCTTTGGTAAAAAAAACTTATAAGAAAATGTATAAAGTGAAAACAAGGTGTGAAAAATAGTTAATAAATACTTAATAATTAGTTAAAATATTTTTATGCAATATAGATAGATCTGTGGTAAAAAATACCATAAATTTTGTGCACTAAGCTAATTAATGGTAAAACATGGAAATTAAATTATGCTGTATCCTCCAAAATTGAGGCAGGCTTATTGACAGCTTAAGGCGAGATGATATAATGCATGATGAGCGTTTTAAAGAGGTTTGCCTGGATTTAATATTTTAAGACGCTGGTAAAACTCCCGTAGGCGGAGATATAATAAAAAAGAAAAGAGGATGTATGTATGCTAAAAATACACTCGTTTCTTCAAAGGGTTAAGGAGCCGATATGTAAGTTAATACCGACATATATCGGCAGATATAGGACAAGCATGGTAATAGTTGCTTATACCATGATCACAGTCTTATTCTTACTTAGCCCGGACTATATCTACGGTACAGGCAATAAAAGTGCGGAAGCTTATGCGAAAGCAGAGATAACACACAGTGTACCGGCAGAAATAGCGGAAGGAACAGCTAATGAAGCAATAGTACGAACCAATCAGAACATTTTAGAAAGGCAATTCATACTGTTCGATTTAACTACAGAGGGTGCGTTAATGGGATTAGGGCTTCAGACCCTGAACCTGTTTCCGGAGGGGAAATCAAATAAAAATATAATAATAAGTGCAGATAATTACGATTCGGATAAACAATCAGAAAACAAGAGTAAAGCAAACTCCGATCAGGCAGGAGCAGATGCTAAGGATAAGGTTGATAGCAGTTCAACCAATGAAAAAATATACCTAAATACCGTTGAAGCTGTATCAGATACAGCAGAAGATACTGAAAAATCAGAATCCAAAAGTAAAAAAGATTCTGATAAAGATTCCAAGAATAGTTCGAAAGATTCAGCATCAAAAGATACGAAAAAATCCGATAAAGAAAAGAAGAAAAAAAATGTTATCGAATTATCCGATGAAGAAGTCGAGATACTGCAGCGAATCGTGGAAGCCGAAGCTACCGGAGAGGATACCAAAGGAAAAATCCTTGTAGCCAATGTCATCCTGAACAGAGTGAAAGATGATGATTTTCCGGATACCATTAAAGGGGTTGTATTCCAGAAAGACGGGGGAACCTACCAATTCTCCCCGATTAAGGACAAACGTTATTGGTCGGTTAAGATTTCGAAAGATACAGTCAAGGCAGTTGAGAGAGTAATGCAGGGGGAAGATTATTCCAAAGGCGCTTTATATTTCTCAGCAAGATCAAGGGCAGACAAGAGCAGTATGAGATGGTTTGACAATCATCTTAAGTTCTTGTTCCAATACGGTGGTCATGAATTCTTCAAGTAATTTGAGGTAATTCAAAAATAAGGACAGGCCTGATATTCAGTCATCTAAACCTGGAAGGGTAAGGTGGTGATGGAATATCGGGTCTGTTTTTATATTATAGAAAAGTTTGTTATATTAAAAATATTATGAGATTTAATTATTGTACATAAAGGCTAAACATGATATAATACAGAAAATTTAAACAAATTAATTTATAATTATAATATAACAAAGGAATGAGCCTATATGAATCTTATGTATCAGAGTACACGCAGCAACAGCGAACCCATAACGGCATCCCAGGCAATTCTGAAAGGACTTGCGGACGATGGAGGATTATATGTACCGGTAACGGTTCCAAAACTTGAGGTTCCCTTAAACCGACTGGGAAAATTGAATTACCAGGAAACAGCATATGAAGTCATGAAATTATTTTTTACGGATTTTACGGAAGAAGAATTAAAAAACTGTATTAACCGTGCTTATGACGAAAAATTTGATACAAAAGAAATAGCCCCTCTGGTAAAGACAGGCGGAGCTTTCTATCTGGAACTGTTTCATGGCGCTACTATAGCGTTTAAAGATATGGCTTTATCCATACTTCCCCACCTGCTGACCACTGCCGCCAGGAAAAATCAGGTCAAAGACGATATCGTAATTCTAACCGCCACTTCCGGTGATACGGGTAAAGCTGCCTTGGCCGGATTTGCCGGTGTGGAAGGAACCAAGATCATTGTATTTTATCCCAAGGACGGAGTAAGCCCTATCCAGGAAAAACAGATGGTGACCCAGAAAGGGGATAATACTTACGTAATCGGTATCCGGGGCAATTTTGACGATGCCCAGAATGGTGTAAAGGCAATGTTTAATAACAAAGAACTTGCAGCGGATCTGAAAGAAAAAGGATATCGGTTTTCTTCCGCCAATTCCATTAATATCGGCAGGCTTGTACCTCAGATCGTATATTATGTTTATTCCTATGGCAGGCTTTTGGAAAGCGGTGAAATAACGGAAGGTGAAAAAATAAATGTGGTAGTACCTACCGGAAACTTCGGTAATATACTGGCAGCCTATTATGCCAAGACCATGGGTCTTCCCATTGATAAACTGATCTGTGCCTCCAACGAGAATAAAGTCTTGTTTGACTTCTTCCGGACAGGTACCTACAACAGAAACCGTGATTTTATTTTAACAACTTCTCCTTCCATGGATATTTTAATATCCAGCAATTTAGAGAGGCTGATATACCAGATCGCCGGAAGGGATGCGGATAAAACCCTCGCCATGATGAAGTCCTTAAGTGCAGACGGGGAATATGGCATAACGGATGAAATGAAAGCCAATATGGCAGAATTTACAGGCGGATATGCTTCCGAGAAGGAAACGGCGGAAACCATTAAACAACTATACGAGGCAGCCGGCTATGTCATTGATACCCATACGGCAGTGGCAGCCAGCGTATATCAGAAATATACCGCGCAAACCGGGGATAAGACGAAGAGCATAATCGCCTCTACCGCAAGCCCCTATAAATTTACACGCAGTGTCATGAATGCCATAAGCAGCACCTATAATTCCATGAGTGATTTTGAATTGGTTGATGAGCTGAGTAAGATTTCCGGTACAGCCGTACCCCAGGCCATTGAAGAGATACGTTCTGCGGATGTATTGCATGATATGGTATGTGATTCCGATAAGATGCAGGAGACGGTGGAGAGTATTTTGAAGTAAAGGATGGAGACTGCAGGCAATGTATAAATGCAATCTTGGTTTTACAAGTTAAAGCGTATTAAGGTATAAGTGATATAATTATTGATGATAACATTTTGACAAATTTATATTTTAATGACCAAGACTATATTTCGTAAACTTTGTAAAATTTAAATTAAATAATATTATTAATGCACCTCCTTGAGATTATGGTTTCAATGGAGGTGTATTTTTATGTCTGCCAATCAAATTGATATGGATTTCAATCGCTTGCCGATGAAATTTAATAAACATATTTGCTGTTATCCAGTCATAAAGGTTCTTAAAAAGAAACATATATGTATTTATACATCACAAAAGATGTCGGAAGGGATATTATTAATATGTAAAAAAATATGCATTATGATACTGGCTGACTTAATAATCGATCGGAGCATGTTTTTAACCAGCTTTTTTCGGGACGACTTAATAGTTGTCATAATTCTACAAAATATCTGAGAAACAGAGTAAAAAAGTACTTTATCCATTCCGTCACGGATATTTATCAGGTGAATAACAAAATTGTTACAAAAAAATAAACTGAATATGACAAAACCATGACATAAAATTGACACAATCAAAGTGCATTATAGAATCAAGTCAGACAGATGCCGGATATGTAATGATAATAATATTCGCTCTTTATGACTCGGGTATAATCAATTCAATACGGATATAACATACAAACAGGGTGTAATTTATCTAATGTATCTGGG
This sequence comes from Bacillota bacterium, assembly GCA_023391695.1. GTDB lineage: Bacteria > Bacillota > Clostridia > Lachnospirales > Lachnospiraceae > Anaerocolumna. Next base: position 53,085 of record JAEWAK010000007.1, on the reverse strand, counting down.
AGTAAAACCCAATTTTTTGGTACAGAAAGCTCATTTCAAAAATGACTGGAATGTGTCAAAAATAAGGCAAAACTCGGGGTATACAGCCAGTAATTCGGATAAGAAAAAAAGTAAAATTATAGTTAAAAGGACTTGACCTTTCGTTTGATTATTGTTATAATCAACTTGTTATTGGAATGATTATATTTGTCAAAATATAATACCAAACCAAACCTATATTTTAAGGAGGAAGAAAGAATATGAGGAAAAATTTCTTTAAAAAGAAATTAGCCACCACTGTTGCTTTAGCAATGGTAGTTGCAAGCCTGACAGTTCCTAATTATGCGTCAGCAGCTACAGCTACTAAAATTGTTAAACAAGGTGGAAAAGCCGCACCAACAGTTTTATATGTTGGCGATAAGGGTACAGACTACGGCCTGAGTAAAACATACAAGGGTAACAAGTATGTTTGGACAATCAGCAATTCAGCAATTGCTACAATTAACAAATCCGGTGTTGTTACAGCAAAGACACCTGGTACAGTAACAATCAAAGTTACTGCAAGAGACTCCAAGGGTAAATGGCTGAAAGCTTTCACCCAGAAGTTAACAATCAGACAACGTGTTAGCAGCGTTGATATCGGATCCGATGATTTCTCATTATATGTTAATGAAACAAAAGACCTGAATGCTGTTAAGACTCCTTCTACTTCAACTGACTCTATCAGATACTATTCTGATAACGAAGAAGTTGCAACTGTAGATGCTAAAACTGGTCTTGTTAAAGCTGTAGGCATTGGTGAAGCAACTGTTACCGTATATGCAAAAGCTGCTTGGAATACTCCGACTGCAAGCAAATACAATAGAACAGATTCCGTTAAAGTAACTGTTCTTGATGGTATTCAGTCACTTAAACAAACTACAACTAACAAAGTTGAGTTAGGTTTTGCAACTGATCAAAGTACAAAATTAACAACAAGTAACTTAACTGTTACTGATGCTGATGGAATTAAGCAAGTTGTTAAAGAAATTAAATTCTCAAATGATGGCAAAACAGCTACTGTAGAATTATATCTTGATCTTACGGATGGTACTACTTATAAAGTAGCTTATGACAACACTGAAAAATCTTTCACAGCAAGTGTTGGCGACGTGGCTTCCATCGTACTTAGCGGTAAGACCGTACAGTATGATACAGCTACTGACCTTGAACTGAAAGCATTCGATAAGAATGGTGTGGATGTTTCATCTAAAGTTGATGATTGGGATGATGTAGAATTTGATTATGAAGAATCAGATGCTAACATTGACTGGGATGATGAAGATGATGTATGGCAGGTTACTGTATATGATTATCCGAAGTCATTAACTGTTAAAGCAACTTATACTGTTTTTGATGAAGATAAAGATGAAGAAGTAAAATTTGAAAGTTCAGCAGTTATTAAGTCTGTAAAAGAAATTGCCAATGTTGCAAGCGAAATTAAGTATACAGTTCTTGATGCTGATGATTACAATGATGTAGATTGGGACAGCAAAGATGATGTAACTGATACTATTCCTGCTGAAGCAGAAGGTTACAGATTATTCATTAAAGCAAAAGATCAGAATGGCGATGACATCTATGAATATAATTTTGATAGCTTTGAATCAAGTGATAAAGATATCTTAACTGTTTCTTATGATGAAGATGGCAAAGATGATGATACTACTGCCGTATATGTAGATCCTGTTAAAGCTGGTACAGCTTATATTAAAGCAAAATATGGAGATACAACTAAATTACTTAAAATAACAGTAGGCAGCAAAGTTAAAGCTACCAAGATCTCTGTAAATAGTTCTAATGTAGAATTATCTGATTCAACTTTACTTGGCGGCGATAGCGTAGTTATTGATGTTAATGTAAAAGATCAATATAATAATGAAATGACTTATGATGATCCTGTTGAATATGTACACAAGTCAGGTGATTCTGAGAGTATTATAAATGTTACAACATCAGATGCAGATTCTACATTGGATAAAAACCAGATCAGATTTTCAGTAAATGCTGATGCTGCTAGTAGGGAGCTTGATGGTAATAACACTTATGAATTAACTTTGAATGATAAATCAATCAAAGTTTATGTAAAAGTTTTTGATGTTATTGCAGGTACAAACGATACAGTTTCAAAATTAGGTCTTGATGCAACTCATACTTCATTAGATGCTGTTGCTACTAAAGACACTGATAATGACAAAGTTGCTACCTTTACAGTATATGCTTATAATAAAGATGGTGCTAAAATTGAAAAAGTAGCTGCAGATTTCAGCTATACTCTTGATAGCAAATCTTTAGCTGTAGTCAATACTAAAGGCATGAAGATTGATGAAGCTGGTGCTGTTGCATCATTAACCGCATTACAGATTGAATCTTTAGGTGGAGATAATGTTGCAACTCAGGCTGCTACAGGTGTTTATAAAGTAAAAGCTGTTGTAGGTAAAGATGCTTATGCTGGATATACAAAAGGTGCTACTTTAACTGCTTCCCTGAAAGTTACTAATACACAGCCAGTTCCTACTGTTACACAGGAAAAGAGTTCATTAAGTGTAGAGGATTTTGATACTGTTAGTGAAGTGATTGCTGAAGCATTCAAAATTAAACGTGCTGCATCAGAAGGTTTAACTGTAGTAGGTGCTGAAGTTGTTGTTGGTGGATCAAGCTATGAAAATGCTGCTGCTTTAGGTGTAGGAGTTAAAGCTGGTGATACTGTAAGAGTTAAATCTATCACAGTATATGATGAGATTAAGACTAATGTATTTATTAAACATAAGATTACTGTTAACAACAAGTCAGTTAAAATAACAAAATAATCTAAACATTATTAAATAAAAAAAGTTCTGGCCTTTCATGGCCAGAACTTTTTATTTTACAAAAGAGTAAGGAACAAAATGTATATGCAATAATACTTGTATATACATAACAAAGGAAAGTTTCATAGTATTCTTCTAGCGAATTAAGTAAATATCCTACTCCTTAAGAATCCTTAATAATTATTGCATTCTTCTTCCATCTATGTTAAAATCCTTCTTAGTGGAAACCGAAATCCAGGAGGAATTCTATAATGAATGAAATAAAGGTGAGTATTATTGTTCCTGTTTACAATGTGGAAAAATATCTGAAACAGTGTATGGAAAGCCTGGTAAACCAGACTTTGAAGGATATAGAAATTATTGTAGTGAACGATGGTAGCCCTGATAATAGTATAAAGATATTAGAAAAATATGAAAAGAAATATCCTGATATAGTCAAAGTATTTACGACAGAGAATCGGGGCGTTAGTCATGCACGTAATTACGGTTTGGGCCGTGCTGCGGGTGAATTCATTATGTTTGTGGACAGCGATGATTTTGTTGAGCTTGATATGGCTGAGAAGCTTTATTCCAAGGCAGTCAAAGACCAGAATGATTTGGTTTTATGTGCCAGATATAATGTATATGAAGTAGAAGGCAGGACAGAGCTAAAGCGCAAACTCATGAATATATTCTCCATGAACCAGAATTTTAGAATGTCTGAGCGAAAGTTTGAGTTGGTGCATATATCCCCGTTTCCCTGGGACAAGCTGTTTAAGCGCAGTTTGCTCTCCGATATTCGTTTCCCGGAAGGGATCCGCTTTGAAGACCTTGTATTAGCATTTGAAGCGGCGGTAATGGCTGAAAATATTGGTGTGGTTCCGGACCCCCTGTATAACTATAGAAAGACAACACAGGTAGGTTTTTTAAATAGCTTTTCCGAAGCAACGAAGGATATAGTTAAAGCATTTACCTTGTTGTTTGATTATATGAAAGAACATGATTTATTCGATACTTTTGAAGAGGAGCTGGAGTATATATGTACAAGGCACTTCTTTTTCCGGTATGAGTCTTTTTATTCCGATGCGAAGAAGGGACAATTAGAGCTTAAAAAAGAAATCATCAATATAACCCAGGATTTTTTAGAGAAAGAAATCCCTGACTGGCCTCAGAATCATTATCTTCATTATACGGCAGGCCCTTCACTGAAAAAGCATTTGAAGTACTATGTGGACAGAAAGAAAACCATTCATTACGTATCCTTACGGGAACGTATGCCGGGTATTGTATATAGAATAGCTGTAAAATTTATAGGTATAAAGGATAACATAGTTAATAAATGGATAAAATTTAAAAAGGCAAAAAATAAAATGGCAGCGATTAATAAGATGTTAGGTAAGTTACGTATTTTTAAATTGTTTAATCTGCCATTGGACTTGAAATACACAAAGTATTATGAAACCTTAGCTGTGAACGATAAGGTCATTTTGTTTGAATCGAAACATGGGGATGATCTGGCAGGTAATATTTTTAATATGATATATGAAACCGGAAGGGATAAATATAAGGACTTCCGTATTTTACTCGTGCTGAAAAAAGAGTTGTATGAAACCTATCATACATTATTGAAAAATTATAATATTAACCACATAACCTTTGTGGAGCTCCATTCGGATGAATATTTACGTGCTTTAGCAGCAGCCAAGTACCTTGTTACGGATACCAGTCTGCCTCCGTATTATATTAAGAAACCGGAGCAGGTATATCTTAATACCTGGCACGGTACGCCTCTTAAGGCGATGGGAAGAGTTGTACCGGACAGGGAATATGCGCTTGGCAATGTGCAGAGGAACTTTAATATCGCAGATTATTTATTATACCAGAATGAATTTTCCCGGGATATCTTTTTAAAAGATTATATGTTGGATAGAATATATGAAGGCAAAGTATTATTATCCGGATATCCAAGGAATTCCTCTTTCTACCGTACTGACAGAAGAGACAGGATCAGAAAAGAATGCGGCCTTACGGATATGCAGGTAATCGTTTATATGCCTACCTGGAGAGGATTGCTTCATAAAAAAGAATCCAAAGCGCAGGTTGAGAAGATTTTTGGATACCTGGCACATCTGGATCATAAGTTGAGGAACGATCAGGTTTTATATGTAAAGCTGCATCCCTTTGTGAAAAAGAGCATAGATTATACCCAGTTGATTCATGTAAGGGAATTCCCGGGTGAATACGAAACTTACGATTTCTTAAACGCAAGTGATATGCTCATTACGGATTATTCCAGTATCATGTTTGATTATGCTGTCTCTAAAAAGAAGATTATTCTATTTACTTATGACCGCAAGGAATATTTAGGTGACAGGGGTATCTATATTGGTCTGGATGACATGGATTTACCTAAAGTAGATACGGTAGGTGAACTGGTTGCGGAGATTGAAAAGGAAGAGTATGCATATCCAAAATTTTATGAACAATTCTGTAGTCTGGACTCTGCGGATACGGCTAAAAATGTATGTGATACGGTATTTTTGGGTGAAGAAAATAAAGTTAAGACAGAAGTTTATAAAAAAGGTACAGAGGATAATGTACTCATTTATGTCAAAGGATTACGTGATAATGAGGAAGACTTATATTTTATAGAGAAAATGAATCAACTGAATCTTAAGCTGAATAATTATTTTATCCATTTTAAAGCCGGTGCCATGAAAAAGTCTTCCAAGCTGTTATCGTTACTGGATAAAGAGATTGGTTATATTCCTTTATCCGCAGGAAGGAATTACAGACTGTCCGAATATTTTGCATTTACTTTGACTTTCCGGTTTGGTATTGAGAATACATACACAAAGAAAAAACTAAAATCCCTGGCTATACGGGAAAAACAGAAGTTTTACGGTGATACGAACTTTGAGTATGTTATTTATTATTCCGGTATGGATCTTATGCTGCTGCATGTATTTGAGGCTTTCCAGGGCAGGAAGGTATTTTATTTCCATGAATTTGATTTAAAGAAATACAGAGGTTCAAAAAAATACCGCAGGAATGTACAATATATATTAAGGAATCTGGAGAATTATTCCCTGGCTATAATTCCGTCCTCCATGCAGAAATTAAATGAGGTGAAAGAATTAAAAGATAAAATCCGCGTTATAGTTGATGATACCGGATCAATTGACACAATACTAAAGGAGGCGAAATAGCGTGAAGGCTGGCGTTATTACATTTCATAGTGCCCATAACTTTGGAGCTACTTTGCAGACCTGGGCACTGCAAAAAGTCCTTAAAAATTATAAAATAGAAGCCTCAGTTATTAATTATCATCCAAGTATTATCGATGATTTATATAATCCGCTTAAAGATAAGTACGGAATGGAGAAAAGGCTGGCTAAATTTAAGCTCCGCCGTCAGAATCCAAGAAGTCTGGAAAGATATGAGAATTATACTGATTTTATTAAAAAACATCTTAACCTGGTGGGTGATTACTCAACCTATGAGGAATTGGAAGCTGCTGAGCTTGATTTGGACGCTTATATCGTGGGCAGTGACCAGGTATGGAACAGTGAGCATATCGGGGGGTTTGACCCGGCTTATTTTCTTGACTTTGTTAAACCCGGTCTGCTTAAATTCTCTTATGCTGCCAGTATCGGCAGGGATTATATATTACCGATCTATCATGAGCAGATCCGGAACAGTTTAAAGAGTTTTACTGCTATTTCCGTCAGGGAAAGAAGTGCGAAAAAACCGGTTAGGGAACTTACGAAAAAGCAAGTGGACGTGGTTCTGGATCCCACTTTACTTCTATCAAGGGATGAGTATAATGCGATTAAAACGGTCCCTAACATTAAAGGAAAATATATTTTCGTCTATATGATGGAACACAATCCTGAGGTTGTGGCATTTGCCAATAAGGTGTCTACCGCAACAGGCCTGCCGATTGTTCAGAGAAGGCCCAATAAGATATTTAAAAATGAAATTGCTACCTGCTATACATCAGATCCGGGGGATTTCTTAGGTCTAATTGAGAATGCCGAATACGTTATAACAAATTCCTTCCATGGAACAGTTTTTTCAATTATGTATGAGACACCGTTTGTGTCCATGCTTCATACCAATACCGGAAGCAGGACGGTGGATCTACTAAAGTCCGTAAATTTAGAATCCCACCTGTTATATAATGCAGCGGATTTTGAAGACTTTTCCAGGTTTCAGATTGAGGATACAGAAAAGTTAAGGAAAAGGATATTGGAGCTGAGACAGACGTCCTTGCTGTTTTTACTGGATGCGCTAAAGAATAATGACCGGCAGAAAATCGTAGCCTGTCCGACCCAGATCAGAAAGCATGAATGTTATGGCTGCTATGCCTGCAAAGAAATATGTCCTACGAATGCAATCTCCATGGAGGAAGATGCGGAAGGTTTCCGTTACCCGGTGGTAGATGAAGAAAAATGTATTGATTGCGGTGCGTGTAATAAGGCATGTATCCGAAAAACCAGCCATAAAATAGAATACCAGGAGCAGTATCCAAAGGTATACTCCGTAATGAATAAGCAGGAAGAGGTCCGTATGAAGAGCTCTTCCGGAGCGATCTTCCCGGAACTTGCAAGATACGTTATTGAAGAGAAAAAAGGATATGTAGTCGGCGTTAAATATGATAAGGATATGAAGGTGGTATCCTCTATTGCCGACAATATGGAAGATGTGAAAGCTTTCTATGGTTCCAAGTATGTTAAGAGTGATTTTGACGGTATCTATCCTCAAATTAAGCAGTTATTAAAGGATAATCAGACCATATTATACTCAGGGTTACCCTGTGAATGTGCGGCGCTCCGTTCTTATTTAAGAAAAGATTATGAGAATTTATTTATTTGTGAGATTTTATGCCATGCAGCACCGTCACCGAAAATATTTATACAGTACCTGGATTATTTAAATAAAAAACATCATTCCAGGGTAGTCAATCTGACCTTTCGAAATAAAAGCACAGGCTGGTTGATTCATAAATGCAGCATGATAATAGAATTTGAAAACGGTAAGACCTTAAATGTAAACTCCAGGAAGAATAATTATTTCCGGGCATTTTTAAATGACTATATTTCCAGGCCAAGCTGCAGCTCCTGTGAATACACTTATAAGAACAGGGTTGGTGATATAACCATCGGCGATTTCTGGGGTATTAAGGATATCGATCCTTCCATGTTCGATGATAAAGGTGTGAGCTTAATTACTATCAATGATGACAATGGCAGTAAATTATGGGATAATGTGAAAGATAACTTTATCTATAAAGAGAGTGACATGGCGAAGGCTTTTAAGAAAAATCATAGTAAGCCAAGTCCTTTTAAACTGGAACGGTTGGATGTATTTGACCGTCTGGATAAAGTACCAATTGATGACTTATTGTATGAATATAATGATTTAAAGAAGTAAGTAAAAAAGTGTTTGTTATTTATACCCAAACTTTTCAGCCGGGCCTGTTCAAATTGGAATAGGCCCGGGTAATTGCCTGTAACCCTGGGCAGATAGGAGTTAAATTGAAGAAATATATCAGTAATTTTACAAAATATCGATTTTTATTGGGTGAGCTGATTAAAAAAGGTATCACTTTAAAATATAGAAGATCTTATCTGGGAATTTTATGGACGTTAATTGAACCACTCCTTACCATGCTTGTTTTAACTATTGTATTCGGTACCTTATTTGGCAATGAAGACAGGCAATTTCCTGTTTACATATTATCGGGCAGATTGCTGTATTCTTTCTTTTCCAACAGTACTAAAGTCGCCATGAAATCAATCCGTACACACAGCGGTATGATTAAAAAAGTGTATGTACCTAAATATATGTATCCTTTGGCAAGTATACTTACCGATTATATTATATTTTTAATTTCACTGATTATATTAGTATTAGTTGGTATAGTTTTAAAGGTACAACCCACCTTTTATTTGTTCCAGGCTGTTATACCTTTGGTTTTAATGCCGATTATGGCCTACGGAATCGGTTTAATACTGGCCACCTTGTCCGTGTTCTTTCGTGACCTGGAATATATATGGTCTGTTGCTTTGATGATGATTATGTATACTTCTGCTATTTTTTATAAGCCGCAAAAAATTGTTGATGCCGGTTATGGCTGGCTATTGGATATTAATCCATTGTATTCCATAGTCGTTAATTTTAGAAATTCCATTTTTGGTATGGTCTTGGACCAAAGAGCTTTCGCTTTATCCATAATTTACAGCTTTGGCTTCCTTGCTGTCGGTACATTTATGTTTCTGAAGAAACAGGACGAATTTATCCTGCACGTATAGCCTCAATCTGACTATATAGCGGTTGTTTTAGATGTTATGTTATTTAAGTAATAAGAACGTTAAAGGAGGCATACCATGGAAAAAACTGCAGTTGAAGTGAAACATGTAAGTATGCGGTTTAATCTGTCTTCACAGAAGGTAGATAATCTGAAAGAGTATTTTATAAAATTAGTGAGAAAAGAACTGAAGTATAATGAATTTTGGGCATTAAAAAATGTAAGCCTTAAAGTGAATAAAGGTGACCGTTTAGGTATCTTAGGCCTGAATGGTGCCGGTAAGAGTACTTTGCTTAAAATTATAGCAGGAGTTTTAAAACCCACGGAAGGGTCCATTACTGTAAAAGGCAAAATTGCTCCTCTCTTAGAGCTTGGAGCCGGTTTTGAGCCGGAATATACCGGTGCTGAGAATATATACCTGTATGGAGCTGTTTTAGGTTATCCAAGGGAATTTATTGCGGAAAAATATAATGAGATTATTGAATTTTCGGAGCTTGGTAAGTTTATTGATGTTCCCCTTAAGAATTATTCCTCCGGTATGAAGTCCAGACTTGGTTTTGCCATAGCTACGGTAGTGGAACCGGATGTATTGATCCTGGATGAAGTTCTGGCTGTTGGGGATGCCAAGTTTAAGAAAAAGTGTGAAGCCAAGATTCAATCCATGTTTGATAAAGGGGTTACTGTGTTATTTGTATCTCATTCTTTGCCACAGGTTCAGAAGATATGCAATAAGGCTATCTTGCTGGAACATGGTAAGGTTATTGCTCATGGGGGGATTGAGGAAGTCAGTGCGATTTACGCAGAGAAGACGAAGTAGATTATAGAATATCAATACAATAAAGCCAAATGCTCTTATCGATAATGTAACAGTAATTTTTATCGATTTAAGCATTTGGCTTTTTTATAAGGCTAAACTTATTTATCTGTTTCCCCTTTTAATTTATAATTAATGGCAATGCCGATTCCAATTAAGACCCAGAACACCGGTGCAACAGTTATAGTAGAATCATTCGATATACCGGCTATCATATAAGCCACGGAACCGATAAATATGGACACCCCGGCTTGGGAGTAGAATTTGTTAAAAGTCCCTTTCCAGAATAATTTAATGCTGGATATAAAGTACATTAAATAAAATACTAAAAATGCTATAAGAGAAAGAACTCCCGATTGTACACCCATTTGTAGGTATAGATTATGCGGTCTTGTTATTAACTGTCCGTCAAAACCGGCATTATATTGATTAACGTAATCCTGTTGCGGAAAAGCCATAGTAAAGGTATCGGCACCGGAACCCAGCAAGATATATTTTTTAAGCAATGGAATCGTTCTGGACCAAATATAACCTCTTCCGGAAGCAAATTTTTCATAACCTGTGAGAAGAGCAGAATCTGCAGTGACGATTTTGTCAAATTTGCCTTTACTGTTTAAGTAATAGAAGGTATTATCACCTAATTGATTTGTAAAATACCAATCCTTTCCGTCTATATTAGCTTTTACACATATTATATTGTTGTATACGGTAGGAAATACCTGAATTCCTGAAAAACGCGAGTCGTTAATTACGAAACTTCCACCATCGTCAATTGAGTAAGCAATTTCATTACCATCAGAGTCGGCTAATAATATTCCGATACTACTATTGTTTGCTTCTATATTTACTTTTAAATCATTGTTTTTGTAAGTTATAGTTAGAACCTCTTCTGTTTTTATATCTGTTAATGCAGGTGTAGTTTTTGAAACATTAAATAAACTGTTTATTGTACCAGTTAATGTAGCAAAATTAAAAACTATGATTAATATAGCAGCAACAGCACTAACACTGATTATAGGTATCATAATCTTTGATTTACGAAATATGTATTTTCGAAAGAAAAATAAAATTAATATTACGGCGGCGAAAAGGCTGATTAAGCTTGTCTTTGACTGAGAACCAACAAGGCTTATAATCATACCGACCAAAGCTACTGTATATAAGATAATTTTATTTCTGTTTTTTTCCGTTATTAACAAACCAATTAAAATTGGTACGATTAAAGAAACATATACACCCACGTAATTAGGATTATATAGTGTTAAGTATACCCGGTTAGGCCCAAAATTGAATTTTAAGCCTAATTCGCTCCAATATTTATGTGGCAAAATAAGGTATTTGGCTAATTGTGTGCCAATAAAATCATGACCGATAACCTGGGACAGACCCAATAAGCCCATAACTAATATGCCTATTAAAAAATAATGAAAAATAAATCGCAAATCTTCTTCTGATTTGATAAAGAAAAAAGCATAAACTACAACCAAGCAATAACCCAAGATAACAAAGATCGATTCAAATTGTTCATAAATTCCGGTAAATCCATATGATGAATAATTTGAAAATATAGTTGAAAGCAATGTAAGCAATCCCAATATCAATACCGGAATTAACAAAGGAGAAAAATGTAAAGCCATCTTATCATGAAATACCTTGTAGAGTATTAATAATAACATAATGGTACAAATAATGATAAAAAATACCTGTTTATAATATAAGAATGCATCAAACCAGGATTTAGTGTCGGAAAACCAGTTAAAACCGGATAACCCCGGGTCATATTCATGAAAACGCATGATAAGCGGTAATATGGCTGTAATAATTACTAACGGTAGTAAATAAAGTTTATTACTTGATTTATTATAAACTTTCGAATTTTTTGAAGTGTGTGATGTTCTTTTATTATATTGTGAAGTTTTCACGTTCATACTTTTCTCCTTAATGATTATATTAGTAGTTAGTCCTATCTATATATTTTAATATGTATTTTGTGTATTTACAAGTAATATAATAAAAAAGTACAAGGGAGAGATAAGTTAGTAATTGTAAATATAATGAAATATAATAAAAACCTTGTATTACAGCTTAAAATTAACTATAATAATACTATATGGAATGAATGGTGGTAAACGAGCATGTACAAAAAATACTTAAAAAGAGATTGCGATTTTATTATATCTTTTGTCACAATAATATTACTATCCTGGTTGTTTATTATTTTGATGCTTCTTATAAAATTAACATCAAAAGGGCCTGTTTTCTTTCTACAAAAAAGGATTGGGAAGAACAAGAGGGAATTTAATATATTAAAATTCCGTACTATGAGGATAGATACACCAAGGGATATTCCAACTCATCTCCTTAAGCACCCGGAACAGTACATAACGCCGATTGGTAAGGTGTTAAGAAAGACAAGTTTGGATGAACTTCCTCAGCTATTTAACATATTAAAAGGGGATATGTCCATTGTTGGACCGAGACCTGCTTTATGGAATCAGTATGATTTAATTGAGGAGCGGGATAAATATAAGGCAAATGATGTGAGGCCAGGTTTGACCGGATGGGCACAGATTAATGGAAGGGATGAATTACCGATTCTATTAAAGGCAAAACTGGATGGGAAATACATAGAGAAAATGAGTTTTCTGTTTGATATAAGATGTATTATTAAAACGGTAGGTTGTGTTATAAGGCGTGATGGCGTGAAAGAGGGTATAGCAGAGACTATTGATTAATATTACTGTTAAATTATTTTAATTAAGATATACTGCAAGGCGGAAGGTATGTGTATTTATATGAAAAAGGTACTTGTAATAGGCGCTCATAGTTATATCGGGCAGAAATTTAAAGAATATATTTCTGAAATGAATATAAAAAATATAGCAGTCGATTTAGTCAGTGCTTCAGATGGTTCTTGGAGTCAAGTAGATTTTTCATTATACGATACAGTAATGCATCTATCAGGAATTGTTCATAAAAAAGAAAGAAAGAGTATGGAATCGCTTTATTTTAATGTAAACCATAAGCTTGCAGTCGAAGTGGCTAAGAAAGCAAAAGAAAAGAATGTTAAGCAGTTTATTTTTATGAGTACGGCAGCTGTGTTCGGAACTTATGAAAGTTGTATTACAAAGGAAACAATACCTAATCCGACAACTTATTATGGTAAATCTAAGTTTGCGGCAGAACAGGAGATTATGATATTACAAGATGATATGTTTCATATAGCAATTGTACGACCACCCATGGTTTATGGAAAAAATTGTAAAGGCAATTACGCAAGATTGATTAAACTAGCTAAATACACACCTGTATTTCCTAAGATACATAATAAAAGAAGTATGTTGAACATTAATAATTTATCAAAGTATCTGTTACAGCTTATATTACATGAAAAAAAAGGCTTTTTTCATCCTCAGGATAACGAATTTGCAGATACTTGTGAGTTGATTATAAAATTACGTGAGGAAATGGGTAAAAAAACTATATTAATAAGTATATTTAATCCATTGATTAAAATTCTTTGTCGGTATATAAATGAATTAAATAAATTATTCGGTAATTTCTATTATAAATTTTAATAATTTGAATTGAGAGTGTAAAGATGGAGAAACCAACAGTTTCAGTAATAATTCCTGTTTATAATTGTGCTAGATTCGTTAAAAAATCTATTGAATCTGTTTTACGGCAAAATATTCCGATAGAAATAATTGTAATTGATGATTGCTCTACTGATAACATAGATGATGTGATGGAAAATTATAAAACTTTAGAGAATGTAATATATTTAAAGAATAAAATAAATAATGGTGTTGCTTTATCAAGAAACTTAGGACTAGAGCAGGCAAAAGGAAAGTACATAGCTTACCTGGATGCTGATGATTGGTGGGCTGATGGGAAACTAAAAAAACAAATCAAGATTATGGAGAATAATAATGCAATTTTAAGCTATACTGGAAGACAATTAATTACTAATGAAGGAGTAGTTACAAATAATATCATTCATGTTCCTAAAATAGTAAACTATGATAAACTATTACACCATAATTGTATAGCTTGTTCTTCAGTTATTTTATTAAGTGATGTAGCAAAAGAAAACCCTATGTCTTATGATAAGTATCATGAAGATTATATTAATTGGTTAACCATATTAAAGCAGCACGGACAAGCATACGGTATTGATGAACCATTGTTGATGTATAGATTAAACGACAATGGTAAATCAAGTAATAAAATTAAATCAGCAAAAATGACTTATGGGGTGTATCGCACTATGGGTATTAATAAATTAAATTCTTGTTATTATATGTTATCCCATATTTTTCATGGAGTGATAAAATATAGTAAGAAAGGAAATAAGTCGTATGATTAATATTTCGAATACCTTTTTATCACTTGTTGATCGTTGTAAACCAATATTATTAAAAGTGTTACCTATAAAAGTATTAAGAAAAATAAAAAGATTATTTATTGTTAAAAGCTATAAAAGCTTAGAGAAGTTGAAAATTCAACCTTTTAAAAGGAATGTATATAAAGATGGGATAAATCTCATTGGTAATATTAGAGCAGAAATTGGACTTGGTCAAAGTTGCCGACTTATCGCTAATATGCTAAATGAAAGCAATGTAGATTTTTCTATATTAAATTATGTCCAGGTAAGTGCATTAAGAATGAATGATACAACATGGGATTATAAGATTTCAAACAGGGCTCTTTTTAATATAAATATTATACATATTAATCCATATGAACTTGGTATAGCTTATCTTAAAATTAAAAAAGATACCTGGAACTATCGATACAATATAGCATTTTGGCTGTGGGAACTGGAGGAATTCCCGGATGAATGGACCGAATGTATACCATATTTGGATGAGATATGGACTCCATCAGATTTTGCCAGTGAAAGTATAAGAAAAAAAACAGATAAACCTGTTTTAACAATTCCATATTATGTTACCGCACCTGTAGATAAAATTTATGACAGATCGTATTTTAGATTACCGGAAGATAAGTTTTTATTCTTAATAATGTATGATAGTAACAGTACTATGGAAAGAAAGAATCCTTTAGGGGCAATTCAAGCTTACATGAGGGCCTTCGGAAAAGAAAATAAAGATGTAGGTTTAGTAATAAAAATTAATAATATGCAGAAAAAAGATATGGAATCTATACAAAAAATTATGAATGACTATGAAAATATATATTATATAACAGATGTTCTGCAGAAAAGTCAGGTTAATAGCTTAATTAAATGCGTAGATGTATATGTTTCATTACACAGAGCAGAAGGTTTTGGTCTGGTACTAGCTGAGGCTATGCTGCTGGGTACTCCTACTATTTCTACGAATTGGTCATCCACTATCGAATTTATGAATGAAGAAATAGCATGTCTTGTAGATTATGAGCTTGTAGAAATTAAAGATGAATGTGGACCATATAAACCAGGGAATAGGTGGGCTGAACCTAATATAGTGTGTGCTTCTAAACATATGGTAAGATTATTTGAAGATAAGGAAAAATATAATAGTATTGTGGTAAAAGCAAAGAGACATGTAGAAAATTATTTAGGCAAAGAAAAAGCAATAAGATTGATTGAAAAGAGGGTAGCGGAAATATATGATAATAGATAAGAATTTAAATGGTAATCTACCACTGGTTACAATTATTACTCCCTCTTTTAATCAAGGAAAATTTATTCGAGAAACAATTGAAAGCGTATTGAATCAGAATTATCCTAATATTGAGTATTGGGTTATTGATGGCGGATCGACAGATGAAACTATTAGTATACTAAAGAGTTATGAAGGAAAACTTAACTGGATATCTGAAAAAGATGATGGACAAGCTGATGCTGTAAACAAAGGCATTAATTTGGCAAAAGGATCGATAATTGGGTGGTTAAATTCTGACGATATTTATACTGAAGGAGCAATAAACCATGTAGTGAATTTTATGAATAAACACCCTGAAACTGATATGGTATATGGTGAAGGGTATTTTATAGATAAGAACAGTAAGATAATTGACAGATACAATACTGAGCGTTTTAATGCTAAGAGGTTATCTGAGACATGTATTATTTGTCAGCCTGCTGCATTTTTTACTAATTATATAGTTAAGCAAGTCGGATTACTTGATAAGAACCTAAATCTATGTATGGACTATGAATTATGGATAAAGATAGCTCAGAACGGATGTATTAGGTATACTTCCAAATATTTAGCAGCATCAAGAATGTACAATGAAAATAAGACGTTGTCCAGAAAATTAGAAGTGAATGAAGAAGTGTGTTATACTCTAAATAAATATTATGGTTATGTCCCTCTTATTTGGGTATATGGCTATTCATTACATTTAAATAATGAAAAAAGAAATATATATCTTTTGCTTTTAATGGTGAAATACTACTTGAAATTTGATATAAAATATTTAACTCGTATTATTAGAGAATTTAGAATTTTATTATCTCATAAAGAAAAGTATATTAATAGATTTTCGGGAAAATATTATGATGGATGGTTATCAGATAAATATAAATGTAATAAAAAATTGAAAAATCCAAGTAATAAAATTTTATTATTAGGAAATCATATTTGGCCAATAAATAAGAATTTAGAGATAATGATATATATTGATGGGGTTATAAAAGGTATAACCTTTTTGGATGAGATTGGGGAATTTCATAAAGAAATAATCTTAGAAGAATTTATATGTAGTGGTACACATACTTTGGAGCTAATGATGGATTTTACTTATTGCCCAAACGATCTTCATATTATTGCAGATAAGCGTAAATTAACTTTTAAATTGTATACTTTAGATTTTATCATATAGCGTTTAATTTCATAGCCATTTTAAATTGCCTTTTATAAAGTGGTAGTGTATAATGAAAAACAGTGCATAAACTTTATAATAGTTACAGTTGTTATATTGGAGGGATAACAGATGATAAAATCATTATTTGAATATAAAGACTATATATTAGCAAATGCAATTGGCGAATTGAAATTCCGCTATGCAGGCTCATCTATGGGATTCTTTTGGAATATATTAAATCCATTGTTTCAGATAATTGTATATACTTTCGTATTTTCTAACATTATGAAAGCTAAATTAGACACTTTGGATAGCACCGGCAGTTTTTCTCTATATCTTTGCGCCGGTATGTTTGGATGGCTGGCTTTTCAAGAATGTATAAATAGAGGAACTAATACTTTTATCGAAAATAGTTCATTTTTAAAGAAACTACCAGTTCCGGAAATAGTTTTCCTGGCTCAAAAAGCTTTATCTACATATTTTAGCTGTATTATTAATTATCTATTAATTTTTATATATGGAATTATAATTTTAAAAAGTGTAAGCTTGTACTGGATGATAGTTCCGGTAATACTAATATTATTTATATTATTTGGATTCGGTTTATCGATATTTTTATCTACTTTAAATGTATTCTTCAGAGATACAACACAAATTATTGGTGTATTGATTATGATATGGATGTGGATAACACCTATAGTATATGTTAAAGAAATATTACCATCACAATTTTTAGGTTTAATAAACATAAATCCAGCTTATCCTTATATAAATGCACTTCAGCAAATAATAGTTTTCGGACAAATTCCACCTGCTATGGATTTTATTAAGATGGTATGTTTTACAATTATAAGTAATGTTATCGGATTCTTATTTCTACGTAAATATGCTCAGGAGATTAGGGATTTAATATGATGGATACTATGATTAAAATTGAAAATTTATCAAAAATATTTAAAATATATAAAAAAGATTACCATAGATTTATTGAACCTGTTCTTGGGAAAAGTTTACATAAAGAGTACTGGGCTTTAAATAATATTAATCTTGAAATAAAAAAAGGGGAAGCAGTTGGTATCATTGGTGCAAATGGAGCGGGCAAAAGTACTTTATTAAAGCTTATATGTGGAGCTTTATATCAAACAGCTGGAAAAATATCTATTCATGGTAAGATTTTATCACTTTTGGAGCTTGGAACTGGATTTCATCCTGAACTTACAGGTATACAGAATATTTTCAATAGTGCCAGTATGCAGGGATTTTCTCATCAGGAAATCAGTGAAAAGCTTCAAGATATTATTGAATTTGCAGATATTGGAGAGCATATTAATAGTCCTGTTAAAACATATTCTTCCGGAATGTATGTACGCCTGGCATTTGCTTTATATGCTTGTTTAGATCCAGATATATATATTGTTGATGAAGCTTTATCTGTTGGTGACGTATTTTTTCAGCAAAAGTGTTATGATAGATTGCGAAAAATGAAAGAGCAAGGAGTGACTATTATAATGGTATCTCATGATCCGGCCCCGATAGTTAATTTTTGTGACCGTGCTATATTGATTGATAAAGGGAAACTATTAAGTCAAGGTCAACCAAGTGATATTTTAGAAATGTATCAAGCTTTGGAATATAGTAAGGGAATGAAACAAGAAACTAAAGTTTGGGATTCAAAAAATATAGAATTTGGTGATAAAAGTGTTGAATTAGTTAAATGTAAAATTACTAATTTGATAGACGAGCAAAAGGATGTATTTTTTATTGGTGAGTTTTGTAAGATATATATTGAATATGAATCAAAGGTCGTTAAGAATAATGTATGTGTCGGTATACAAATTAAAAATAAAATTGGCACTATAATTTATGGTAGTAATTCTAATTGGCTTAACCAAAATTTATCTTTTGTTAATGGTAATTTAAAAATTTATTTTGAACTCCCGCTCAATTTAAGCGAGGGTGAATATACGGTTTCAATTGCTGCAGTTGAAAATAAGAGAAATCCACAGGTAGTATACTCATGGAAAGAAAAAGCTGGTAAGTTCCAGGTAATATCAGAGGGACTGGCTAATTTTGGCGGAGAAATATATTTACCATCTGATGTAATACAGATAAAGGAGTAGTAACAATGAAAAAAGAATACTTAAATTCAATTTTTTCTGATTTATATAGTGATAAGTGGCTATGGGGAGGGATAAGTTGGGATATTGGCACAATTAGAAGAATGGAAAATGAGAAAGCATTAGAAAATTATGGATATAAAGTTTACTCGCAAAATGATGAAGATGGCATAATTCAAGAAATTTTTCATAGAATAGGGACCACGAATAAAAAATTTATCGAGTTTGGAGTTCAAGATGGATTGGAAAGTAATACACATTATCTTCTGTTTCATGATTGGAAAGGCTTATGGATTGAATGTGATGAGGATTCTTATACACAAATAAACAAGAAATTTATTCGTGTAATTCAGTCCGGACAACTAACAGTTTTGAAAGAATTTATAACAAAAGATAATATTAATAATTTGTTTCAAAAAGCAAAATTTGAGGGTGAGATAGATCTATTAAGTATTGATATTGATGGAAATGATTATTATATTTTTGATGCAATTTCCGAGGTTAATCCAAGGGTTGTTATTATGGAATATAATGGTAAATTTCCACCGGATTATGAGTGGTGCATGCCATATAATGCAGAACACATTTGGGATGGAACTGATAAACATGGAGCATCTTTAAAAGCTTTGGAAGTTTTAGCAGAACGAAAGGGATATCAATTAGTTGGTACTAATATTAATGGGTGTAATGCCTTTTTTGTAAGAAAAGATTTAACAGGGAATTTATTTTTATTGCCTCCTACTGCAGAATTTTTATTTAATCCAATGAGGGTGAATTTAAAGCATAAAGCGGGTCACCCTTCGGGAAACTGTTTATATAATCAACGTTCTGGGAGCGAAGGTGTATTTGATTTTTATCCAAATGAAAATATTGTATTTTTGTATGGTTTTCATGAAGAAGAAAAAAATATAAATTCGCGTTACCGTTGGATGCGTGCCAAGGAAGGAAAGTGTTTACTTAAGGTTTCAACTCATAATGTAAAGAAAATAGTATTTTATTATTTAAATGAGTTTCCTGATGAGTTCATGAATAGTGTGTACCTAGAAGTAACTATTAATGGACAGGAATGCTTTAAATATGATTTGATATCACAAAGAGGGAAAATAGAACTTGTATTAAGTGATGAAGTTAGAGAGGGTGATTTTCTTTCGATAATATTCTATACAAATATATTATGGTGCCCTAAAGAAAAATTGAAGATAGAAGATTCAAGGATGCTTGGAGTAGGAATAGAAATAGATACAATAGAATTTGCTTAGCCATTATAGAAAAGAGGGGTAAAATATGAGAGTGTTTTCTAATCCTAAAGGAATAGAGTACAGCTTATTAATTAATGAGTATGAAACATATCTTCCGGAATATTTTGGAAAATTAAGTGAAGCTTATAAAGATTATCCAATAGCAAAAGATAATCCAGAATATATGATTTATGTAAATTATAATAAATGGCCAATTCGTAAGTTAGAATACTCCTACGTTATTGGTGAAATGAAGAAGGCTATATTTAAAAATGCCAAAGTATTAGATGCGGGATGCGGCGTATCTTCTATGCCATTTCTATGGGCTAATTTGGGCGGAGATGTAACAGCAGTTGATTTTGATGAAAAAAGTATCAACTTAATGAAGCGATTTAATGATGATAATTACTTTGAAATTAATAAAAAAATTACATTAGAAGTTTGTGATATAATGAAGCTGCCTTATTTAGATTGTACTTTTGATATTGTAACTACAACTTCAGTTATTGAACATTTACCATATCCAAATTATATTTTGGCAATAAATGAATTATATAGAGTGTTAAAGCCGGAAGGAACTTTAGTATGTACTTGTGACATTAAGGCAGAGAAAGAATCAAAAAGAAATGCAGTTGGAGCATTTTCAATCGAGGATATAAAAAAAATATTGTCCTGTTTTTGTGATGAATTATCAGAAGAGAGTAAAGTATTTGACAATTTAATGATTACGGAAGAAGAGATTGAGAAATTCTGGAATTCACATTATTATGAAGGAATTGGATATAAGGGTAATAGACAATATGTGGCTATAGGATTTTCATTGAACAAGAAAAACAATGAAGACAAAAAACAGAAATTACTTCCTTATAATCATACTATAAATGAATTAATTAAATATCAAAATCGAGTACAGACATTGTTAAATGAAATTGAAATAAAAAAAGAATTTATTATTGAAATAGAAAATGATAGTAATAATAGATTAAAAGATATTGAAAAATTAACATCAATGGTGAGAGAACTTGACAAAGAAGCAAAAGACAGGTTAAATAATATTAACATTTTAACAGATATTGTTGAACGAAAAGATAATGAACGGGCACAAATGCAAATTAGAATTGATAATCTTAGTTTTCAATATACTAAAGCAGAAGAAGAAAATAAGAAATTAGAGCAAGAGTACAGTTCTTTAAAACAAGAAAATGAAACATTAACAAAAGAAAAAAGTAATTTGATCAATTTTAACAAAAATCTATCAGAAAGATTAGAAAACATATTAAATTATAAGATAATTAAATTTTTAAGAAAAATTAAATATATAAAATAGGTGAGCACATGATAATAGGAGTAAATATTGAAAACTTATACCCGGGAAAAATAGGCGGAGCGGAACAATATGTCAGAAATCTAATAAACGCAATGGGAAAGATTGAGGAAATTGAACTTGCCGTTTTTGTAAACAATATAGCGTTTTCTTCTTTCCAAGACTCAGAGAGTATCAAAATTTATGAAATTGATAATAAAACAGATAAAGAAGCTCAACTGAATTTTTATATAGATTATATGAAAATAGATATAATGTTCTGTCCGCTATTTTTTTTGGCACCTGAAAATTGTTCGATTCCATCAGTGGTTTCTATATTAGATGTACAACACGAATTTTTTCCGCAATATTTCTCCAAAAAAGTATTAAGTGAGATAAAAAAATCTACAAGATCGACCTTAGATAAAGCAACATCTATTATCACAATATCACAATTTTCGAAAGATACAATTATAGATAAGTATAATATACCAGCTGATAAAATAGCAGTAACTTATTTAAGTGCTGATGGATGTTTTGATAGCGATATAAACCAAGATTCATTAAAAAAAATCAATAATTCAATTGCATCTAATTATATTTTTTATCCTGCTAATACATGGCCTCATAAAAATCATATTACATTATTAAAATCATATTCAATTCTTAAAGAAAAATATGGCACTAATTTAAAATTAGTTTTTACCGGAGATGGGAAACAACAGAAAGAATCGATTGAGAAGTACATTAATGATAGTAATCTAAAAAATGATATTATTTATTTAGGATATGTAGATCAAAAAGATATGCCAAGTGTATTTGCTAATGCTACCATTATGGTTTTTCCATCATTATTTGAAGGCTTTGGAATTCCACTTGTTGAAGCTATGAAATCCGGAGTTGCAATTGCGTGTTCTTCCTGTGGGAGTATTCCAGAGGTTGTTGATGACTGTGCATTGATTTTTGATCCTTATAACACAGAAGATATTGCAGAAAAGTTGAATATATTAGAAAACGATAAAGAATTAAGAGCCATGTTAATTAGTAAGGGTAAAGAAAGAACAAAAATATTTTCTTGGAAAAAATGTGCACTGGAAACCGTTGAATGCCTTAAGAAGGTTTATAATGACAATAAAATAGATGTAGAATCTACATACGAGGAATTACCATTAGTGTCAATTATAACTCCATCATATAATCAAGGTGAGTTTATTAAAGAAACAATTGAAAGTGTATTAAATCAAGACTATCCTAATATTGAATATTTAGTTATTGATGGAGGGTCTACTGATCAAACTGTGGATATTCTTAAAAGTTACGGAAATCGTATAACTTGGGTATCTGAAAAAGATGAAGGACAAGCTGATGCAGTAAATAAGGGAATAAGTGCGGCGCATGGAAGCATAATAGGTTGGCTTAATTCAGATGATACCTATTTAGAAGGTGCTATATCTATAATGGTGAAATATTTTAAAAATCATCCTACAACAGATATGGTATATGGAGAAGGATATTATATAGACAAGTCTAGTAATATAATAGAACGATATCTTACTGAAAAGTTTAGCAGAAGCCGATTAGCAGAACAGTGTATTATTTGTCAACCAACAGCATTTTTTACAAAAAAGTTTGTTGAAGAAGTTGGGATGTTAGATAAAAGTCTTCAGCTTTGTATGGATTATGAATTATGGATAAGAATGGCTCAAAAGGGCAAAGTCGCATATATTCCTGTTTATATAGCAACTTCAAGAATGTACGAAGAAAATAAAACATTGTCACGTAGAGATGAAGTATATAGTGAAATATGTGCCACAGTTAAAAAATATTATGGTTTTGTCCCGATTAGTTGGATACAAGGATATGCTGATTTTATATGCAAGGGAAATAGAGGTAAAAAATTTAAGTTCAATTTTATAAGGTTATTTATTAAGTACAATATAATTAATTATACATATTTTAAAAAGTGTGTAAGAATGATTCTAAAAGGACGATTTCGGCCGCACATTGTAGCAAAAGAAAAAAAAGAAAATTTTGAAGGAAAATATGAAGATAATTGGTTATCTAAGTTATATAAGTTTGATTATGAGACTGAGAATATAACTAAAGGCATATTAATTGAAGGCAGGCATTTATGGCCATATAAAAACTCCGCTTGTATGAGGATAGTAATAGATAATATATTTATTGATGAGATTGTTATCAAGGAAAAGGGAGAATTTAATAAAAAATTAGAATTAAATACTCCAATTATACCGGGAAAACATGAAATAACATTAATAATGAATAAAACTTTCTGTCCAAGCAAAAAAAGGATCAACAATGACAATCGAGAATTATCTATACAATTATTTAAATTTGATTTAGTGGGAGAGGAGCATATATGAAACCATTAGTGTCAATTATAACGCCATCATTTAATCAAGGAAGATTCATTCAAAAAACGATAGATAGTGTGTTATCACAAAATTATGAGAACTTAGAATATATAATCATTGATGGTGGTTCAACCGACAACACACATGAAATTGTAAGTAAATTCAAAGATAAACTCACATATATTTCAGAAAAAGATAATGGTCAAAGTGATGCTATTAATAAGGGTTTTAGAATGGCTAAGGGAGAAATAGTTGCGTGGCTAAATTCTGATGATATATATGAACCAAGCTGTATTGCTAGAGCAGTAGAGGAATTTGAGAAAAATGAGAAGCTTGGATTGGTATATGGCGATGGGTATATTATAGATGAAAATGATAATAAGTTGAAAATATTTGAAGCAACTCAAGAATTTGATCTATGGACTTTAGTCAATGTATGGGATTATATTATGCAACCAGCTACATTTTTTCGTTCTAAGCACTTAAAAGAAGTTGGTTATGTAGATGTTAATTTGCATTGGTGTATGGATTGGGATTTATGGATTAAATTGGCTCTAGTAAGTGATATAAAATATGTGGAAGAAATTTTTGCTTGTTCTAGGGAATACGGAGATACGAAGACTAGTACAGGTGGCGATAAACGCTTGAAGGAAATTACCGCCTTAATGCAAAAGTATAGCGGAATAGAGAAACCTTTAGGTATTCAATTATATAAATCTAGTACCTTATATACTAAATATGCAAATAATTGGATGAGCAGAAAATTATACAGCAGGTATATGGCATATGTCCATCGTAAGGTTTTCTCGAACTTACCAATTAGATATGCAGATGGATGGATTGGTAAGAAATATTCTATGATTTTTGGAAAAAACACTAGAAGAATAACAATCGAGTTGGAGGCAATATACAATTTGAATTTACCGTGTAATATATATATATATATTAATAATAAAATTCGGCATAAGGAATCTATATCGGAGTGTGTTAAAAAAAGGTTGTCATTGGATATTGAAAATAATGGGACCTTTAATAATATTGATATCATATGTGATAAAATATTCACACCTTCTAAAGATGATAAAAGAAAATTATCAGTAAAAGTTATTTCTGTTAATTTTCAAAACGAAGTATTCTAAACTACTTGAATACTTTGGTAAACGAAAGGAATTATAATGAAAAGACTCAAGTTTTTTACGCAGAAGGAAGATTTTCTATTTATTTGCATTTTGGTATTTTTCTTTAGTATTAGAGCAGTATTAGCTACCCAATATGGTGTTGCCAACATGTTTGGTGATGAAATAATGCATTGGGGAAGCAGTAAATCTATTTTCCAAAATGGAACAACAGTCATAAGGGGGATACCAGTATATTATTTTTTTAATCTATATTCTATTCTTCTCTCGGCAGTGCATTTTATTGATGACTATTCATTAAGTATGGAAGTTGCCAGAGTATTTAATTCAGCAATGATGATTTTAGGATTGATTCCAGTTTATCTATTATCTCAAAAAATGTTAGGTACTAAAAAGAAAGCAATATGGGCTGTTGTTTTAATGGCGTTGCTGCCAGAATTCGCGTATTCAACAAAGCTGATCCAGGAGAATCTGCAATTTACTCTTATTATGTGGTTATGGTACATTGCATTCATAACATTTGAAAAGAGAGAAATAAGAAATAGAGATGTTATGGTGTTAGGAACTATGTCTTTTTTGTGTTATATTACCAAAGAATCAGCACTAAGTATTTTTGTTGCAATTTGTATTTTCTATTGTGCATCTGGAATAATAAATAGAAAACTAAAGTTTTATTTTTTAAAATTAATCATACACATTTTAACCTTTACTTCACTTACTGGTTGTTATATTTTAATATATAAAAATATTAATAATAATGTACATATAGTTGAAGAGAGATTTTCTACCATTCCATTTTCTAATCCTATGCTTTATGTAAAATTAATATATCCGACCTTAATTTATATACTGGTTCTTATTGTAATATCAGGAATTTTTGCGTTTATAATTCCTACAATATGTATTAATAAACTAAATTGGGCAACCAAGCAAATGTTCGGATTGATATTAACTGTGGCAATAGTGACTATTGGTGTTGTTATAATGCTATTGACCAGGAGAGAAAATTTTGATCAAAGTAATATTAGAATTCATATTAGACACTTATATTATGTGATTCCACCATTGATGATTATTTTATTACAATGTATGAGGATTGATTTAAAAGATTATAATTACAAATTAGGTGTTTTATTGGGCAGTGTACTAATAATGATGATATCTAATATTAATATCTTTGCCGTTATGGGTTCTAGTATAGATGGTAATTCAAATAAAATTTTAACTGAAAATGTAATAAATAAAATTATGAATATAGAAAATTATAAAATGATGATTATATCCTTCTTGTGTATTTATATTATTTGGGGTATATGGTGTATATGTATGTCAAGAAAAAAACTATTATATTTTTCAGTATTTTTAATTTATATTACCTTTTGCTTAGCAAATAACGTGCTTAGCTATTATGAAGAGAATTATCAAAGACAAAATTTGGAATCATATACAAACCAGTATAAGGATCTAAATGCATATGTGCATGACAATCTTGCTTTAGACGAAAATATAGTTATTCTCTCTGAATTTAAAAATAGTGAAGCATCACTTGAATTGGGGTTGGAGGATAATTATTATCTAATGTCAAAAGAAATGCTTAAAACAATAATCCAAAGTAATGGGATAATTCCTCCAGATAAGATTATATATGAAGGATTTATAACTTCATATGATACTATACTTAATATTAAAATCCCTCAATTCATAATAAAACGAAAAGATAATTGGAATATAGCTAATTATTCAAAAGTTTATGCAACAGCTGATTATGAAGTTCTTGAGAAAAATGAAACAGCCGAACAAATAATTGTTGAATCAATTATTGAAGGCTTAACTATCGACAGCTGGGTACAGAATGAGCCTATAACAATAACTTTATATAATCATAATTTATCTAAACGTAGTGTTTTTATACAATGTTTTTCACTTAAAAATAATTTGCCGGTTAGGATATCAGATAATTTAGGTAATGAAAATGAACATTATATAAATCCGGGATCTAACGTTATTGAGGTTCCTATAGTAAGTGAAAGTGATGGACCGACTACGTTAACAATAGTACCATTAGATACCGTTCGCCCAGTTGATGCGAATCCCAATAGCTTGGATAATAGATATTTGTCAATTAATATTCAAAATATTAGTTTGGAATAAAATTAAGTCACTTTAAAAATCAAAATTGCTAAGTTACGCTTTATAAACAATAAAATTTACAAAAAGTATTTTTTAACTGAAAGGACTAAGTAAATTATGAAAATTCTATTTTTAAATCTTCCGTATAAGTTTAATATTAGCAGAACCAGTCGTTGGCCAGAAAAAACAAAAAGTGGTACATTATATTATCCATATTGGTTATGCTATGCAGCTGGAGTTTGTATACAAAAAGGATATAATGTTGAACTAGTAGACTGTATAACGAAAAATTTTACAAATCAAGATGTAATTAGTTTAGTAAAAGAGTCAGAGCCAGATTATATTATGGCAGAAGTAACTACTCCAACATGTTTTGAAGATTATAAAGTACTTGAAAGTATAAAAAAACAAAATAAAAAAGCAACTATTATTATTGGTGGTACACACGCTACTGCACTTTCTGAAACAGTTCTAAATGAATGTTCTGCAATTGATATAATAGCAAGGCAAGAATACGACTTTACTTTACCAGAGATTATTGAAGCTAACCATATTTATGAAAATGTTAAAGGAATAACTTATCGTAAAGGCAATGAAATTATTTACAATGAAGACAGAAAGTGGACTGAAGATTTAGATTTACTTCCTTTTGTTTCAAAGGTGTATGAGAAATTCTTAAATGTTAATGATTACTTTTATGCATTTGCTCGTAAACCAATGATACAAATATTTAGTTCAAGAGGATGCCCATTTAGATGTAATTTTTGCTCCTATCCTGAGACCATGAGTGGACGTATGTTCAGAAAAAGAAGTGTAAATAATTTTGTTGATGAAATTGAATATATATGTAAAAGTATGCCTAACATTCAGGAAATATTTATTGAAGACGATACTTTTACAGCTGATAAGAGACGTGTTGTAGAAATTTGTGATGAGATTATTAAGAGAGGTTTAAAACCTATTTGGTCATGTAATACACGAGCAGATTTACCTTATGATATAATGAAGAAAATGCATGAAGCAGGATGTCGTTTACTTGTCGTTGGATATGAATCAGGGAACCAAGAAGTCCTTAATCAAACTAGAAAAGGAATCAAACTAGAAGAATCAATAAAATTTGCAGAAAGTACAAAAAAAATAGGTATAAAAGTTTTCGGTTGCTTTATGATAGGATTGACTGGTGATAATAGAGAAACGATTGAACAAACCTTTAAATTTGCCAAGAAATTGTATCCTGATATGGTATTTTTTCAACAAGCTGTTCCATTTCCAGGAACGGGTTTTTATGAATGGGTAAAATCAAATGGGTACCTAATTACAGAAGACTATTCAAAGTGGCTGAATAAAGACGGATACCTTAATTGTTTAGTTAATTATCCTTATGCAGATGCGAAGCAAATTGAAAAGATAAGAGATAATTTAATGTCGAGATATTATTTTTCATTTACATATATTGTAAAGACATTTTTGAAAAATCTTACTTACCAAGAATTTAAAAGGGTAACTAAGGCAGGTTTCACTTATATTATATTTAGAATTAAAAAATCTTTAGCAAGTGACAATAGACATAATTAATATTTATTTATAATTTCGAATCAATATGCAGTTTAATTGCAGTCATAATACAAAATAATATTGAAAAAAATGGCTCTTTATGCTAGAATTATTTGAGATATAGTGAATTAGGAGGTTATACAATGAGTGATAATTCATACATAAAGGTTAGTATTATTGTTCCCATATATAATGCACAGAATTATGTGGAACGGTGTATAGTCTCTTTGCTACGACAAGATATAGATTCCTATGAGATTATTTGCGTAGATGATGGTTCTAAAGATAAATCTCCTGAGATTATAGATAGGTTTGCTAGACAACATCCTGATACAGTCCGTGCCTTTCATACAGAGAACAAAGGTGTTTGGTTTGCAAGGAAGTTTGGAATTGCAATGGCTCAAGGTAAGTATATAGGATTTTGTGATAGCGATGATATAGTACAAGTAAAAATGTATAGTACATTATATGATCTGGCAGAAAGTACTAAAGCAGAAATGGCAGTATGTGCTTACAAAAGGATTGATGATGTTTCGGGAAGAGAATATTCTAATGAAATGACTAAATTTGGACGTAAAACATTAGATGTTACAGATAATATTGGCACGCTATCTATTATTAATACAGCTCTTTGGAATAAAATAATATTAGCTGAAATAATTAAAAATTCCATTGATTTTGTAATACCGCCAAGGATCGCAGAGGATATGATGCTACTAGCTAGCATATATCCTAAATTAAGCAAAATAGCATTTATTGATAAGCCACTATATAATTATTTTGTTCGATTGGGATCTGCTATGAAGACAATAGGACGAGATGATATTGAATTAACTAAAAATGCGATGGTTGAAACAAAACGATATGTTATGGAAAAGTATGATAATATAAGGTATAATACACTATTAGATTTAATGGCTTTTGTCCATCTTGGCGTATCATTACTTGTTGGTTTATCACAGGATAAAAATTCTCATATTGGAGTAGAGACTATGGATATGAGGAGATTTCTATCAAAGTTTTTCCCAACTTGGCGCAATAATGTTTATTTAAAATATAGATATATTATGAAACATAATATATCTTTATTTAAACTAAAGATCTTACAAAACATTTACAAACTTGGGTTTTTTCCACTTTTTATAAGATTATATCATTTTATAATACATAAATTTAAGATTGAAATTAAATGGTAATTTAAGTTCAATAGTGTGAAATTATCAATTACTATAGGGAGAAAAAGATGAAGATCTTAATAATTATTCCAGCTTTTAATGAAGAAAAAAATATTGAGAGTGTAGTTGAAAATTTAAAAGCTAATTATTCACAATATGATTACCTTGTTGTTAATGATGGTTCTAGAGATTCGACAGCTAAGATTTGTAGAGCTAATAATTATGAGTTGCTTGACTTACCAATTAATCTTGGATTAGCAGGGGGGTTTCAAGCAGGTATAAAGTATGCCTATGAAAATAATTATGATGCAGTATTACAATTTGACGGAGATGGGCAACATAATCCCAGCTACATATCGACAATGATAAACGAGATGGTAAGTAGTGGAGCTGATATTATTATAGGGTCAAGATATAAGATGCAGAAAAAGCCCAAAGGACTTAGAGTATTAGGAGGTAAAGTAATACAGTTAGCAATAAAGTTAACAACGGGTAAAAATTTAACGGATCCTACTTCTGGTATGAGATTATTGAATAAGAAAGTTTTAAAAGAATTCGCATATACGATGAATTATGGACCAGAACCAGATACAATTGCATATTTGATGCGCTGTGGTGTACAAGTTATTGAAGTACAAGTAGAGATGAACGAACGTATTGCAGGAGAAAGCTACTTGAATTTAAATAATGCAATTAAATATATGATTAGGATGGTTTCATCTATCTTTTTAGTGCAATGGTTTAGAAAAAGGAGCAATTAGTATGTTGACTAGTTTTAGAATCATTTTAATTATTGTTTCTATCTTGACATTTTGGTATATGATGAGAAAGATAAGAAAATCACAAGTGCAGATTGAAGATTCTTTGTTTTGGATAGCCGTTTCAATATGTTTTATTACAATTAGTATATTTCCAGAATTAGCTGAATTTATGGCAAATTTATTGGGTATTGGTTCTACGGTAAATTTCGTTTTTCTTGCTATCATTTTTATATTACTTATGAAAGTATTTTTTATGTCGATAAAAATATCTCAGCTTGAGAGCAAATTACATACACTTATACAAAAATTTGCGATTGAAGAAAAGGATATAAGAGATACCTTAAAAAATTAAAATAGTAAAATACGAATCTTAGATGATTTTGTTGAAAGGCTAAGGAAATATATATGATAAATGATAAAGATAAAAAAATTGGAATTATTAATCATTGGATGGTAAATAATTACGGTGCATTATTTTTGGCATATGCTATAGAAAAAGGCATAAATAAGTTGGGATATAATAATGTAGAAACTATTACCTATTTACCTGATGAAGTTCAAATGCCATGGAAACTATCAATGGCAAAAAAAGTTGGTTTATTAACATATTTATTAAGACTTGGTTATTTTATGGTATTTATTCTTCCGAGGGAGAAATCTTTTGCAAATATGAGATCAAAGATGAATACTTCTAAAGAGAATTATAATGATAAAACGATCGCTCTAATTGCTGATCATTATGATAAGATTGTTATTGGCGGGGATCAATTATGGAATTGTAAAATTAATTATTATAATGAAAATAACTTTTTGCCTTTTGTGCACGATAAGAAAAAGAAAGTAGTTTATGCCGCAAGCATTGCACAAGATAATATAAGAGAAGATTTAGTTAATAGATTTAAGGAGTTAACAGAAGATTTTAGCTATATTACTACGAGAGAACAAAGAGCAACAGAAATCATAGAGGAGATTACCAATTTAAAGGCACCTAGAGTAGCCGATCCAGCGTTTTTGTTAACAGCAAGAGAGTGGGAAATGCTGGCTGAAAAAGATGATTGTATAATAGATAAATATATTTTTGTTTATCAAGTGCAGTCAGATACTGAGCTAATTAATTTTGCTAAGAAGTTATCTGAGAACAAGAAGTTAAAAATTGTTTATTGCCCTTTTCCTTTGAAAAAACAAATTAAGTGTAAACGTCATCCATATATGGCACCTGAAAAATGGTTATGGTATGTTAAGAATGCGGATTATGTTGTTACGGATGCTTTTCATGGTACTGTTTTTTCGATAATTTTTAATCGCCCATTTTTCTCTCAAATTTCGAATTATGGGAAAGATACTGGATCAAGGATAACAAATTTATTAAATGTTTTTTCTTTGGAATCTCGATTACTTGTGAATGGAAATTGTGATTTCATAGATGGAGTCATAGATTTTAAAAAGGTAAATAATAAGATAAACGAGGAAAGAGAGTTTTCTATGCAACATCTAAATAAGATGTTAGGATAAAATAATAGAACATAAGTATATGAAAATAATAAGAAACAAAGGTTTTTTTTGGAATACAATGGGGAGTATGATGTTTGCACTGAATACTATACTACTGTCCATGTTAGTTAGTAGAATATCAGGAGTAATCGCAGCTGGAGAATTTACAATTGCTTTTACAACATCACAGATTCTATATATGGTAGGACTTTATGGTATGCAAACATTTCAAAGAACCGACTATATACATCAATATAATTTTGAAGACTATTTTGCTGTTAAACTAGTCACATCTTTTTTTATGAGTTTGATTTTCATATTATTTATTACTATATCAAACTTTACAATCACTAAGATATTACTTACAGGTTTATTAACAATTTTTATGCTAATTAATTCCTATGCAGAAGTTTATCAAAGTTTGCTTTTTCAAGAAAACAGACTTGATTTATCTGGACGTGTTCTATTTTTTAGAACATTTGCATCTTTTTTATCTTTTTTAATTACATTTCTAAAATTTAGAAATATTTTTTTGGCATTAATAATAATGATATTTGTTAATTTGGCTGTTACATATTTTATAGCAGTAAAAACAACAAAAAAGTTCATTTATAAAAACAAAAATCAGAAAACTAATAAGAATAAAGTTATTCGACTATTGTTAGACTGTACACCACTTTTTTTAAGTTCTTTTCTTTCTGTGTTTATGTTTAACAGTTCAAAGTATGCAATAGAATATATGCTAAATGATGAAATACAAGGTTATTTCAATGTTATATTTATGCCAGCTATGGTAATTAATACCATAAGTGGTTTCCTGTTCTTTCCAATGTTAAATAAATTCTCTCTATATTTAGAAAAAAAGCAATTTAATAATTTCTTTTCATGCTTAAAAAAACAGATGCTTATGATTTTAGGACTAACTATCTGCTGCATGATAGGTGTATTATTATTTGGAATACCCATTTTAGAAATTCTTTATGGTATAGATATATCAGAGTTAAAAAATGAGCTGATTTTAATAATAATTGGAGGAGGCTTTTTTGCCGTATCTATGTTATTGTTCTATATATTGGTTATCTTAAGAAAACAAAACTTAATTCTTATAAATTATATGCTAATTGCTATATTTGCACTTATATTTAGCCTTGTTTTGGTGAAAAAGTATGGCATTTTGGGTGCATCAATTTCATTTCTTGTTTCACATCTGGTATTAGCTCTTAGCTATATTATTGTGTTGTTTATTCAATTAAATAGGAAAAAACTTACAAAATTTTAAATGATCAGAATCAAATTATGATATTTATTTTACTCTTAAAGATTAATATGTTGTAAGAAATCACCACATTTTACGATAATTCGAAGCAGTCATGGCTTCGGATTTTTTAAAAACTTTATTAAAGTAATTAGAGTCTGGTATTCCACACTGATTAGCAATGTCCTCAATACTTTGAGTAGTAAAACGTAATAATTCTTTCGCTTTTGTTATACGTTTATCCTGAAGATAGTTAATAATAGTTGTTCCATATATTTTTTTAAATTCTCTGGAAAGGTAAAACTTACTAATATAGAACTTTTTCTCTAAATCTTCCAGGGTGATTTTATACATATAGTTGTTGTCGAGATAATTACGAATTTCTTGTATTTTTTCACCAATTGATTGATATGATAATACTTGATTTAAAGCTATTTGCTGAGTAATACTCA
The DNA here is from genome assembly GCA_023391695.1 of Bacillota bacterium. Classification (GTDB taxonomy): domain Bacteria; phylum Bacillota; class Clostridia; order Lachnospirales; family Lachnospiraceae; genus Anaerocolumna. The sequence goes on along the minus strand of JAEWAK010000007.1, from coordinate 19,348 downwards.
TAGTTAAAATATCAGTAATTAATTTTGAAGTAATTAGTTCAGTTGTTGATATTTTTTCTTTATGTAAATTTATTATTTCAAATAGTATTTTTATAATATCCTCATAACAGGCTAGATTAAATATATTTGATGATGTTTGCTTAAAATAATTATAATATTGTACAGCATTATGACCATTAAAATGAATCCAAAGTAATTCCCATGGATTATCTGAATTATTTTTATGTGAATATTCTTCCATACAATCTATAAATACAAAATCATACTTATGTAACGAGTATATATTAGATTGGTAAGTTAACGTTCCTTCACCTGATAAAACAATAAAAAACAAAAAAGAACCTAAATTTTGTCTGATATGAGAGTGACTATTAAAGCTTTTTAAATAACCGGTTTCTTGAATATAGAATAGATTTTTTTTTGCAAATTCACTTGGCGTATTTATTATTCGATTTCTAATAACTGTATCTGGATTGGAATAAGTTTCAAAATAAGATTGTTTCATAATACCTCCAATTAATAAGTAAGTAAAAGCAAGATAATACTATTTTGCAGCAATATTATATATTGCCATTAAATAGATATAATAATATACTATTAAAAGTGATAAAACTTAAAGGATAGTAAATTTATAAAATAATACTATCTTCTATATTTTAATATGAAACATTAGAGATTACAAGGAGAATATACATATGAATATAGATAGTAAAATATTTGTAGCGGGTCATAAAGGATTAGTTGGTTCTGCAATAGTAAGAAATCTTGAAAAAAAGGGATATACAAATATAATAGGAAGAACTCATCAAGAATTAGATTTAATGATACAGAAAGATGTTATTGAATTTTTTAAAAAAGAGAAACCGGAATATGTTGTATTAGCCGCAGCTAAAGTTGGTGGGATTAATGCAAATAATACAATGCCAGCGGAATTTATTTATGAGAATCTTGCTGTGCAGAATAATGTAATAAAATTTGCCCATGATTACAATGTTAAAAAGCTTCTTTTTCTTGGGAGTACGTGCATATATCCGAAACTGGCATCACAACCCATTAAAGAAGAATATTTATTAACCGGTCCATTAGAAGAAACAAATGAAGCATACGCAATCGCTAAGATTGCAGGCCTGGAAATGTGTAAATTTTTTAAACGACAATATGGAGACAATTTTATTAGCTGTATGCCAACTAATTTATATGGACCAAATGACAACTTTGATTTGAATAGCTCTCATGTATTACCGGCTTTAATACGTAAGTTTCATGAAGCCAAAATTCAAAATGCAAAGAGTGTTGAAATATGGGGTACGGGAACTCCTTTGAGAGAATTTTTACATGTGGACGATATGGCAGATGCTTGTATTTTTCTTTTAGAAAAATATGACGGTGAACAACATGTTAATATTGGTACCGGAGAAGAAATTACAATTAGACAATTAGCAGAAATTATTAAAGAAATTGTAGGTTTTGAGGGTGATTTAGTTTTTAATTCAAGTATGCCTGATGGAACACCGAGAAAATTAACCTCAGTTGATAAAATACATAATTTAGGATGGAAACATAAGATTGAAATAAACGAAGGCATTGAATCTGCTTATGATTGGTTTGTTAAGAATTATAAAGCAGCAGTTATCTAGATAAGAAATATATATTAAAAGCCCAAGTATATAATAAATTGTACTTGGGCTTCATCGACATTAAATATTGTTTCTCCAATAATTTAAAGTATCGGAAATTGTCTGATCAAGAGGAATACTTGCCGACCAACCAGTACATTCCTGAAGTTTAGTTATATTAGCTTCAATAATTGGTGTATCAGACGGACGTATTTTTTTTTCATCTTTATATATAGAAATTGTACAGGTTGACAAAGAGAGAATCCTTTGTAAAATCGTATTAATCTCTATTGCTTTTCCACTGCCAACATTATAACTCTCTCCTTTTTTACCATTTTGGATGAGAAGAAAATATGCTCTAACAACATCTCTAACATCTGTGAAATCCCGCTTAACATTAAGGTTTCCAACTTTAATAGTGGGCTCTTTCATTCCTTTTTCAATTTCTGAAACTTGCTTACAGAAATCAGATACAACAAAGGAAGGTGACTGCATAGGTCCTATATGATTAAAAGCTCTGACCATCATTATTTCTAAATTATAACTATCAGTGTATATTTTTCCTATCATATTTTGAAAACATTTTGTTGCAGCATATATATTACTTGGTCTCTGAGGAGTACTTTCCACTAGTGGAATCTCTGACATATTAATGCTACCGTATTCTTCTCCGGAACCTATAAGAAGGATGCGTGGTTTATAAGAGAGATGCCGAAGCGATTCTAATACATTTACGCTACCTTGAATATTAACATCAATCGTTAAATGAGGATTTTCCCATGACAAGGCTACTGAACTTTGGGCAGCCAGATGAAAAATATATTGGGGTCTGGTTTCTTCAAGTAGATTAATAATATTATCTTTATTCAAAATATTAAGATTACATATATCAATTCCCATATAATCAATAATTTGATTGGGCATTTTTGTTGCTATAACAGACCATCCGCATTTGTATAAGTGATCTATTAAATAATTGCCTACAAATCCGGCACCGCCGATTATTAATGCTTTCATGTTTGCCACCTTATTTTATAATTTCGAAGCTTTGATTTCCTTTGCAACTAATTCCATGTCATTTATGACCATTCTTTCCACTAGATTTGCAAATGATATTTCTCTTTCCCATCCCAGGTTTTCTTCTGCTTTGGTCGAATCTCCCAGCAATATATCAACTTCAGCAGGACGGAAGAATTTCGGATTGATTTTAACGATTGTATTACCGGTTGCTGTATCAATTCCGATTTCATCTATACCGGATCCCTGCCATTCAACAGTAATTCCTACATGTTTAAATGCAATTTCTACAAATTCCCTTACTGTCCTTGTTTCATTAGTAGCAATGACATAATCATCCGGAGTATCTTGCTGGAGCATGAGCCACATTGCTTTAACATAATCTTTGGAATGTCCCCAATCACGTTTGGAATCCATATTACCTAGCTCTAAATGATTCTGTACTCCTAACTTAATTCTGGCAACTGCATCCGTAATCTTTCTTGTAACGAATTCTTTACCGCGTCTTTCACTTTCATGATTAAATAAAATACCGCTGCATGCAAACAGATTATAACTTTCACGGTAATTTTTCGTAATCCAATGGCCATATAATTTTGCCACACCGTAAGGACTTCTGGGATAAAAGGGAGTTGTTTCTTTTTGGGGAATTTCCTGTACTAATCCAAACATTTCACTGGTAGAAGCCTGATAAAAACGAGAGGTAGGTTTTACAGTTCGGATTGCTTCTAACATATTAGTTACACCAAGTGCATCAATATCAGCAGTTGCAAGAGGTTGTTCCCAACTAGTTGCTACAAAGGATTGGGCAGCCAGATTATATACTTCATCGGCTTGTGATATCTTCATTGCGTTAATTAAAGATATTTCATCCGTCATATCAGCATAAATAAAGTTAATTTTATCTTTTATGTGTTCTACATTACCATAATCTACAACACTTTTTCTTCTCATTATACCATAAACATTATAACCGTTTTCTAAAAGCAATTCTGCAAGGTAAGAACCGTCCTGACCTGTAATTCCAGTAATTAATGCATTTTTCATATTCAATTCTCCTTAGTTTTTATATATTCTTACATGAATTATTTTATACTATATATACTCATTCCTATTACATATTTTTAAGTTTTCCAGTATCTTCTTAATATCTCCGGCGCTGTCTTTTTCACAAATAAGTGTAGCATCTTCCGTATCAACAATTATAAGATTCTCAATACCAACGGTAGCAATCAATTTATTGCCGCCTTCAATGATACAGTTTTTCGATTCAATGGTTATAACATTACCGTCCACTACATTACCAAATTCATTGGACTTCTTAATTCGTTCTACAGCAAGCCAGGAACCAACATCATCCCACCCGAATGTTCCGGGAAGTGTGTATATATTTTTAGATTTTTCCATAATTCCATAATCTATTGAAATTGATTTAAAACTAAGGAATTCCCTTTCAAGAACATTATCTTCTTCTTCAGTACCGATTGCCTCTTGGATGTTTAGAAGACCCTGATATGTTACTGGCATAAGTTCTTGCATTTTATTGAGAATTGAAGATACTTTCCAAACAAACATTCCACTATTCCACAGATATTCATCTGTTGCCAGATATTCTTTAGCTATTTCCAAACTTGGTTTTTCCACAAACCGTTCTACTTCAAAGGCTCGTCCTTCTCCAAGGTTCGGATTAAATTTAATATAACCATAACCGGTTTCCGGATAATCGGGAGTAATTCCAATTGTAACTAAATTACTGTTGTTCTGAGCTATTTCACTGGCATCTTTTAATGTGTTGATAAACATACTGTTATATTTTATGAGATGATCCGAGGGTAATACCAGCATTGTTGCATCATCATATTTCTTAGCTATATGTACAGCTCCCAACCCAATACAGGGTGCGGTGTTTCGGCTGTAAGGTTCACATAAAATATTTTCTTTCGGTATGTTGGGAAGTTGTTCAAGAACAAGGGATTTATAATCCTTATTGGTTGATATATAGATATCTTCCATAGCTACAAGTGGTAATATTCGTTCTATAGTTAATTGTATCATCGTCTTACCGTCTCCAGTAAGGGATAAAAATTGTTTGGGCAAGTTTTTTCTACTTTTAGGCCAGAAGCGTTCACCACGTCCACCAGCCATTATCAGTGCTGTTGTCTTCATTTGTTGATTTTCTCTCCCTTAATTTTTTGGTTATTTAACTGATTATATATTACATTATATCATATGATATTGCAAATACATCTTGAAAAAAGCATTATTACAAGAAGAAAATATCCAGTATGAAGTATCTTGACACCGAAAAGTAAGATAAATCATATACCTGGCATAAGGCAAACAAGTTACATGTATTAATCCTTATTATCTAAATTATAGTTTGTATTCAAATATTCTTTTAAAACTAAGTTAACATATTGAGAAAATGATCTGTCATCTTTTTCAGCAAGTTGTTTTATTTTTCTAATTACGTCATTATCAAGTGTTATACTAATTTTCGTTTTTAATTGTTTCATAATAAGCTCCTCCTTAATACTATATTATAACATTATTGGGCATATTATACTGACATTTGCTGCAAAGTAGTATTTGGTAAGATGAAAGTGACGTGAAAAATACATAAGTAAAAATACATAGAAATGAGAATACTAAAAAATTAAGTCAGTATGAAGTCATTATTAGAAAAGAAAGTACAAGTTTAGTATAATTCAATTAGAGTTTCTATACAGAATCTTATTAATAAAGGGGCTCATAATTTTATATTACAATATTTTGATAGGTTATTTAAAAATGGGTTAAATAATATCTGCACCAATTATCTTAAGGAAGGAGAAAATATGATAACAAAACTATAAAAATATTAACAAACTTATGGAACTTCATAACGAAACAGGAGCACTTGAAGTAGCCGATGCCTTTGAATATGGTTTTAAATACGGTGCTAGTATCATGATGGAGGTATTAAAAGATGAATTATAAGGTTGTAAATAATTAGATCGATCATTTCGCATGAAAAAAAGTAAACCCGCTAAATCAAGATTAAAAACAGATCATATAGATTCCAAGATTGTAAGGAATCTTACCATTTTCGCAATAAATATTGTTCTATCTCGTCAGGAAAGTCAAGCCAGTAATTTACGAGTTAAGAAGATAATTCTTGTGTTAAATCGAATTATACTTAAACCACAAAATAACACATCCATGTCTTGGATAAATATTACAACTATGTTTAAATGTGTAATAATAGTTAATAAATTGTAATTGTCAAGCTTATTTTATGTACATTATTGCTCTTATCTAAATTGTCTTCTACAATTTATTTATAAATTTTATTAAAAATTTGTACATTAACACAATTGACGGATATTTGTAAATAGTTATAATTTCCTATATACAACCGTCATTTGTAAACGCAATGCTTGTAAAATACAATAATTTACATCCTTTCATACATAATTCTGTTATTCGCAGAGCTATCTGTTGAATATACCAAAACGACATAAGAAAGAGAGGGAAATGTACAAATGCAGCATGGAAAAAAGTTATTTAGAAATTTGCTGGCTAAATTAATGGTGTGCACGTTAATCATATCATCCATTTTAATAAGCCCCGGCACTTTAGCCAAAGCAGCAGTAAAAGAACCGGCAATTTCTAAATCGGTAGACATTTTAGTAGGTGAAAAATACAGCTTGAATGTAAGCAACAAAGTAAAAAATTCAACCTACAAGTGGACATCCAGTAACAAACAAGTAGCAACTGTGACAAGTAAAGGATTGGTAACCGGAATAAAAAAAGGTACTACAGATATTACCTGCACAGTAAAAACCCCCAAAGTAACTTATTATTTATTAAGTAAAGTTACAGTAAGGGACTCTGCAACAGCGATCAAAATCAATAATAAGGTAACTGTATTAAATCTCGGACAGAAATATGATTTAAACAGAACCTTAACTCCTGCAACTTCTAACGACAAAACAGTCTGGAGTTCATCCAATACCAAAATTGCAAAGCCCGACAGCCTTGGTAAGATTAAGGCATTAAAAGTCGGTGAAGTTAAGATAACAGCCAAAACCTTAAGCGGTAAAACGGATTCCGTTATGATCAAGGTAGTTGATAAAACTGGAACAGTAACAAACCAGGAGGAATTAAATGCACTGCTTAGCAGCGGCGCTTCTATGATTACCCTCCAAACAGCGGATGCAGTGAATATCAACATTCCTGAGGGAAATTATCAAAAGCAGAATTTAGTGGTTGATGCCCCTAATGCTGATATTGTGAATCAAGGAACATTTAAATCCGTAGATATCCTTCAGATTAAGGCAAGTACCTGGTATGAGCAGGCAGTGGGTAATATTCTTAATGTATCGGCGCCCAATGCCAGAGTGGTTGTTGAAGAGGTTGCAAGTGCCTCCATCCATGTAAATAACAGTGCCACCAACTTAAATCTGGTTAACAACGGAACAGTTAATGAACTGCAGGTAAATGCTGCGGCCAGTGTTAATATTTCCGGAAGTTCCACAACACCTATACCGGTAAGTGCAAATTATTCAGGTGCTACCATTACTTCCAGTATTCCATTAATCTTGACCTGTACGCAGAGGATCAATCTGGTTATACTTCCCGGAGCGGAAGCAACGACCATTCAGGTAGAAAGTGAGGATTTAATCCCGGTTATTACCGGAAGTTCCTCCGTGAGGGTAATTGTAGGAACAGGTGAGACAGCAAGGACTGTTGTTGTCGAACCGACTGTCAATACCGGTTCCGGACAGAATTCTTCCTCTGGCGGTTCCTCCTCTCATAATAATAACCCGTCAAATCCTGGTAATCCTGAGGAACCGGAAAACCCCGGTAACCCGGAAGAACCAGAAAATCCGGGTACACCGGTGGGTGCCTCTATTTCCGGCCGTGTTACGGTGGTAACCGGAAGCAGTGTCGAATTAGAAGACGGAAGTGTTGTCGTATCCGGAGGAGCAGTAACGACCGAAGCTTTACCGGGTGTGAATGTCAGAATTCTTAAGTATGACGGTAGTGTATCCGATGCATTGGATTCTATCTTTACCAATCCGAATACCATTTTATCCTGTACCGATGGAGAGGGATATTATATGGTTGATAATTTGGAACAGGGTAACTATATCGTAGTATTTGCTAAACAGGACTATAAAGTATTAGTTCAGTTAACCACGGTGGCAGAAAATTCCCCAAGTATCGTAAACGGCAGTTTGATTAAGCTGGAACATGGGGAAGAGCTCTGGGATGGTTCCGCTTCCGGTAATATTATAGATGCTTTGACCGGTGAACCGGTAGATGAAGAGCTTGAATTTACTTTGGAAATATATAAAGATTTTAATAATACGACGGAATTAGTAACAACAGAGGTTGTCAGTGGTGCGGCATTCAGCTTCTGGTTACCGGAAGGGTATTATACCGTTAAACTGACCGATAACAGAGAACCGGTTTATGGTGTTACTTATACAGCAACAACACGTAATGTGATTGTATTGGGTGGCACTACATTTACAGACCAGGACGTAGTTATGGCTACCTTAAAGGAAGAAGGTCAGGCAAGTTTCGTACTCACTTGGGGAGAATATCCTTATGATCTGGATTCCCATCTGATCGGCCCGGTGGAAGGTAATGATAATTATCATATTTATTATGGCAATAAAACATATCCGGAAGGGATAGAAGAGATAGAAAATCTTCATTTGCGTCTGGATGTGGATGATGTAACTTCCTATGGCCCTGAAACGACTTCCATCTATAAACCCGTAGAAGGCGGAATATATACATATTACGTATATAACTTCTCCGGCAATGGCGGCGGAACCTTAGTGAATTCCGGTGCCAAAGTTGTAGTAACAACCTCAGAGGGTACCTATACTTTTGAAGCACCGGCCGGAGGAGACGAATTATCCTGGGTTGTTTGCACCTATAACAGTGCCACGGGAGAAATTACACCCATTAATCGGTTAGTAGCCGGAGATTATTATGCGGCCTATATGGAACAATTGTATAACCAATAAATAACAATTAAGTTTTAATGTGATACACCAACATGCAGGAAAATAATTAAATATTACATTAAAGGCATTAATTTGTTACAATTTAGAAAATTAAAATAATCTTAGCGTTAGAATAAAAGCTGAAAAGGTATCAATCTTTTCAGCTTTTATTCTTGGAAAACTTGATGAGAGTGAGAATATTCACATGGTTTAATTCCGAATCGAAACGGTTGAAAAACAATAGTATATTTATGACGGATTTATGACGGTAATTGAAGGATTGCTTTTACTGATTATCAATGCATCAATGCTTTTGATTTATAGTAAAGACATGGGAGAGAGAAGAACATCAATGAATCAGTGGGGAGCGGTAACCGGCATAAAAAATAATTACACAAGAGATAAATATTATATAAAAATACAACTCTGAGAAGGATAATCAATGAAAAAGTTTATTAGTATATTAATTTTATTTAGTTTTATTATAAATAATTATAGAACTGTTTTAGCAGTTGACAATACGAAAGTTACCAGTATTAAAAAATTCGGAAATAATATGTTGGAAATTAATTGGAAAGAAGTTTCCGGCAGTGATGGTTATAGAATCTATCGGGCATCCGAATATAATGGTAAATATAGCCTTATAAAGGATGTTAAAAATAATAAATATGTTGATAATATCAGTGCGGGAACGAGATATTACTATAAGATAAGAGCCTATAGTAAAGAAAGCGGAAAGAATGTCTACAGTAAATTTTCTTCCATAAAAAGCGGTTATATAAAAGCAAAAGGAGTTCCGGCATCTTTAACCGCGGAAGATATCGGCAAATTAAAAGTAGATAGTAATCAACTTATTACGGTTTCCGCTGATAATGAAAACAGTACATCAGCAAATATTAGTTTCTATGTTAAGGACATTACCGGAAAATGGCTGTTAGATTTCTCTACAATAGGATATGTAGGTAAAAATGGACTTGGGAAAAAGCAGGAAGGAGATAAAAAAACACCTGCCGGTTTATATAATTTCACAACCGCTTTTGGAACCGCATCAAAACCGGATAACGTAAGAATTCCATATATAGAGGTAAATAAAACACATTGGCTGGTCAGTGATCCGGAAAGCAAATATTATAATATGCTTGTATCTGCATCAAAGGAAAAGGATGGTTATTTTCAAACAAAAGAAGTAAATCAAGATTGGAATTCATCGTATGGAGAACAATTGTATAAGTATACGAAGTCCTATCAATATTCTTTAATAATAAACTATAATCCGGAGAATCTGCCATATAAAGGTTCTGCAATATTTTTACATTGCTATTCCGGTAATAAGTACACTGCGGGATGTATAGCGTTACCCGAATCAAAAATGAAATATTTAATTCAAAAAATGAGTGTTAAAAATAATAAAATAACAGCATCAATACTTATCGATACTATAAATAATATGAGTAAATATTAATTGGCTTGCACCTGTAGCGCAGCGGGTTCCTTTTGGTGTATGAAAGAGAGGATGGCATCCGTTTCGGTATTACTTCTGTTTCATTATTTTGCGGCATTACAATCGGGGAATCCCTAAAACGCACGGGCTGATGGAGTTCCGTCGGAACATTGGGATAAATATACGTGGCAATGATTAAGTCACTGCCATATAGTGAAATAACCAGATATGATGGAAAGTGGCTCGTAGGTTTGGATTTTGAGGTTTGTCAACAACCTGAATATTTCATGCAAGTTTTAGCAGCATATATGGCAGATAATATTGATTGTATAGATTTGGTAGATTGTTTTTATTATTGATATTGTAGTAGTAATTTTATATCCTATTTGTCTTCTTATTCGGAAAGTAAAACATTCTAAAAATGTAAGCTAAATAATTTGCCCCGTAAGTTTTATTTTAACATACGGGGCAAACATTCTGACAGTTGATATCTTAAATAATTTTAATTATTTTTTGTTTACATTCCCAAGAAGCTTATAAAGTAATATAATAAATCTATTTCTTTCGTATAAGATTACTGTTTATATCAGAGAATCTGGAATAGAAAAAGAACCTAAATGTAATTATGATACATCGACTCCTACCGATTGCGGTTATCAGGTTATTCAGTAACAGCCCCTTTCCCCAAAGTCTTTAAATGTTCCATAGTTCCGTATAATTTAACTAACTTCCGGAATTCTTTTTCGTCATAGAATTGGCAGTTCCCTTTCCCAAAATATTTGGCCACTTCAACAGAAAAGCGTGCGGCTTCTTCTATATCGTTATGGTGGCTTGCGCCTGTAGCACAGCCGGCTACCATGGTTTGTGTAGTAATTGCTACACCGACTACCGGTACGGAGGTTGCGACAGTAGGCTGCAAAATACTGTTTAAGTGATATAGACCATTGCCGTAGGGGGTGATATCCTGGGTGGCAAGCGGAAATATGTAGGGGAGTTCTCCAGTAGTGGTCTGCATTATGTCCAGTAAGTCATCGGATACCCGTAAAATATAACCGTCCTTTACCGTGTTGGATAAGGCGAAGCCTCTGTGGTTGATCAGCCGGTTGCCCTTTGTTGTATCGATAGAGAGTATGGCATCCATTTCCGGCAACACCTCTGTTTCATTATTTTGCGACATTTCAACCGGGGAACCCATAAAAGGCACGGGGTGATGGGGTTCCGTCGGGGCATTGGGACAAATATGTGTGGCAACGATTACATCTCCCGTAAGATAATCGCCTTTTGCCTGCATGTCCAATAATTTGGCGGCAACGGTAAGTGCAGTACAAGCACCGTCACCATCCGACACAAAGCCGGTCATTTCCGGTCTGGCACCTAATCCGCCCAGACGGCCGATAATTCCTAACGTAGGAGCAGTTCCGCCCTTCGCTTTACCGCAGCGGCCCGGTATCAGTATCCTGATTACATCGGTACTGCCTTTGGGACCGTCCAGTACAAAGGTTTCAACATTCGCATCCGGTTTTAATCTTAAATAGTAATCTTTCATTTTACTGCCTGAAGCAGTACTGTCATCCAAAATATCATAGACTTCCATTAGTTGTTTCAATAACATGTTTTTAATCCTCCTGTTGATTTATTCATTTATTTATGGTGGTTTTTACATGGCTGTCATTAATTTGTGTTCATTCAATTTCTTCTATTGTATTCGACCTTATGTGGTTACCCGGAATAATCAAATTTAGAAAGTGCCGTAATTAATAATCTAGTATAGCAAAAGATGTTTTAAACCGCTTGTGCACCCTGCCTAAAAATATGCGGATGTTTCTTGTGCATAATAACGAGGACATTAATACCATAGTTTTATATACTATCTTTAGTTCAAATGATTTAATACGAAATAATGTAAGCAAAGAAGCGGACCATATCATAATTTTGGGGCCGCTTTTTTTAGAATAAGGAGGAAAGAAAAATGAAAAAATTTAAAAAAGCATTCGGTATTGCCATGGCGGCATGTTTGGTGTTTTCCGTAACAGGCTGCGGATCAAAAGGAAATTCGGAAAGTACAGGAGCCGGTACGCAGTCAGATACGGCTGCCACGGCAGAAACATCCGCACCGGCAGAAACATCCGCACCGGCAGAAAACGGTGAAAAAACGGTTATCAATTTCTGGCATACCTGGAGCGGAAGTGAAGCAGATGCTTTACAGACAGTAATTGATGATTATAATAGCAGCCAGTCCGACGTGCAGGTTGAGACTTTAGCTTCCCAGACAGAAGATAAAATGCTTACCGCTATTCCCAGCGGAGACGGCCCCGATATTATTTATACGGCTGATACGACCTGCAGTAAATGGGCAGAGGCAGGTATGCTGGCACCAATCGATGACTATATTGCCGGCAAAGGGATGGAGGTATCCAATATTTATGAATCCGTTTATAAATTAGGAAATTACGATGAGGTTCAGTATGGCATGCCATATACCATGGATTCCTACATGCTTTTCTACAATAAAGCCGTATTGGAGGAATTAAATGCAGAACCGCCCAAGACTCTGGAAGAGATGGCGGAGATTTCTAAGAAGGCTGCTTTAAAGGATGATTCCGGTGATTATACCAGATTGGGTTATGTTCCTGATTATCCCTGGATCGACCGGGTTGAAATGCCATACCTGTTTGGTGCGGAATTTTATGATTTTGAAACAAATCAGGTAACGTGTACAAGCCAGGAATTTAAGGACGCTATTTCTTACAAAGCTCAGTATTATACGGATTATGGAATTGATGCGGTGACAAAATTTAAGAGTGGTTTTGGTACCTATGCATCTGCCGACAATCCGTTTTTCCAGGGCAAGGTAGTATTTGCAATTGAAGGCGAATGGTTTGAAAACTTTATAAACCAATATGCTCCGGAGAATTTTCAATGGGGAGCAGTGGAAGTACCCGTTACGGAGAGTAAAACGGAGCTTGCCGGTTCAGGCAGATTGCAGGGGGGAATGTTATCCGTTTCCGCAACAAGTAAAAATGCTGAGAAAGCATTTGATGTGATTAATTACCTGACTTCGGATGAAGCTTATATTAAATTCTGTGCGGCAAAAGGAAGTCTTCCGACAACTTACAGCGCATTAAAATCAGAAGAATTGGTAAGCCAGGCACCGCAGCTGAAAGGGTTTGTTGATACCGTTTTAGCCGGAAAGGCCAAAGCATTCCCGGCAGTACCCTTTAGTTCCGAGTATTCCGATGGACAGGGCCTTGCGGAAGAAGCCATTTACAGCGGGGACAAGACAGTGGATGAAGCATTGCAGGATTTATATGATGAGTTACAGCCGCTGGCTGATAGATGGGTCAATGGGAATGAAAATTAAAAAAGCAAAACGTTATAAATATCAAAGATTACAGATCAGGCTGGCAGCAGTTTTTTTGATACCATGGGTCGCCGGGCTGATTCTGTTCAATCTTTACCCGATTTTTTCAACTGTATACTATAGCTTTACGGAATATAATCTGATGAAAGCGCCTGATTTTATTGGGTTTGATAATTATATTGAGATATTCAAGGATCCGGTATTTTATAAATCGGTTTATAACTCTTTCTATTTTGTAATTATAGGAGTTACCCTTCAGATCGCTCTTTCCGTTTTTTCGGCGGTATTATTGAATATGAAAATACCGGGGAGAGGATTTTTCAGAACGGTTTACTATTTGCCTTCCCTGGTTCCGCCGGTTGCCAGTTCCCTTATCTGGATGTGGCTGCTGAATCCGCAGTATGGCCTGGTAAATTCTTTCTTAAAACTGTTCCATTTGCCGCAGCCGTTATGGCTGTCCTCTGCGGAATGGTCCAAACCTGCCGTAATCTTAATGACTTTGTGGTGTGTAGGAAACACGGTTATCGTTTACCTGGCCGGAGTTGGGAATATATCCGGCGAATATTATGAAGCGGTGGAACTGGATGGCGGCAGTTCCTGGGCGAAGTTCCGTTTTATCACCTGGCCGATGCTTTCCGATATAACCCTTTTCCAGGTAATAAACGGGATCATTGTCGGTTTTAATACTTTTACCCAGTCCTACATGGTGGCGGCCTCATCCCCGAAAAGCAACGGAAACCTGGGCGGAATAAAGAATTCCCTGATGTTTTATGCGGTAAATATATACAATGAAAGCTTTAAGTATCTGAAATTCGGTTATTCCAGTGCACTATCCGTAATTATGTTGATCGGGATGATTGTTATTACCTTTGTGCTTTTTAAAGCTTCGAATTCAGGGGGGAATGACAGATGAGTAAAAGAAAAATAAAATTTTATCTCCGGTATATCCCATTATTGGTTCTGGGAGCATTTTTTCTTATTCCGTTTTTATGGTTGATAAGTACATCGCTAAAAGGATCGGATCAGATTTTTGCATATCCTCCCAAATGGATACCAAATCCGGCTTTATTCGGTAATTATAAAGAGGCTTTTGAGGCAATACCCTATTTAGAGTATTTACTGAATACGGTAGGAATCACCAGCCTTGCAGTCCTGGGAAATGTGATTTCAGCGCCGATGATAGGATATGCCTTTGGTAAATTAAAATGGCCCGGCAGGGATAAGGTATTCCTGATCGTAATGGCAACCATGATGCTTCCGTTTACGGTTACGATGATTCCTTTATACAGTTTGTTTTCTAAAATCGGATGGATCAATACCTATATTCCGTTAGTCCTGCCGGACTTTCTGGGAAAGGCATATTTTATCTTTCTGATGCGGCAGTTTTATTTAAGCCTGCCGGAGGAACTTTTAGAAGCCGCCAGAATTGACGGTGCAAGCGAGCTGTGGATCTATCTTAAGGTTGCGCTTCCGCTGGTAAAGCCGGCTATTGTTACAGTTGCTTTATTCTCGTTTGTCTGGTCCTGGACGGACTTTATGGGACCCCTCATTTTCCTGACCAAATCGGAAAAATGGACCATATCCCTGGGATTAAGCCAGTTTACCAATTCCTATGGAGTTGACTGGGCCTTACTGATGGCTGCTTCCGCCATAGCAATTATACCAATGGTAATTTTGTTCTTCTTCCTCCAGAAATATTTTATGGAAGGAAACATGAATTCCGGTATTAAAGGGTAGATTTATTTGCCCGGATGATATCCGAGTTTATAGACGCAGACACATAAATACAAGGTTAATAAAGCATCGATATTATGTTCAAAATCAAAATCAAATTTTAGAAGCTCCTTGATCTGCTGAAGGCGGTAAGTTAAGGTATTCCGGTGTATATACAGTGCATTGGCGGTCTTTTGCATATTGAAGGAATTAAAATAATACTGCTGCAGGGTCTCAAAGTAATTCGCCCCGTTTACCGTGTCATATTCGATCAAAGGAGAAATAATATCATTTGCCAGCTTTCTGAAATTCTGCAGTTCCGGTATATTCAGGATGTGGTAAATACTTTGCTCAAAATAGGAGGAGGCGCTTTCTGGAAGCTTTAACTGCTTTTGTATATTGATGGATTTAAAGCTCTCCTCAAAGGAAGCACCTATGGTTTCAATACCGGTATGGGCGCTGCTGAAGCCGATCCGTAAAGAATAGTCTCCCGATAATTCTTCAAAAAGGGATTCCGCCAGCACATAGCTTTGCGTAATGATATCCAGGTCCTGGTTTTCCGTTGAATAGAGCAGAAAGATACTGATATAGTCTTTCTGGGAAATTAGAAAGTACTTTTCATTGGTCAGATTCATTCGGATCTGATTGGTCAGCTCCTTTAACTTACCGGCAGACGTGGAAGTATCTTCTAACTGGATAGTCATACAGATTCGTTTTAAATCAGGATTGAAGTTATATATGTTACAGATATTCCTGATTTTTTCCGGTGAATTTCCGGCGCCGCCGTGGAGGATCTGTAAAAACAAATCATAATAGTCACTGGAATAATTGCTAAAGGCGGATACGGATTCTTTATCTACCGTCAAAGCCAAAAAGGGCAGGGCATTTTTTATAATAGTCTGAATAAAGGAGTCCTTGCTTTCAAAGTCTTTCTCGATACACAGAAAATGGGTCTGGTTAGGAAGGTTCAGAACCTTAAAATTCAGGACCCTGTCATACAATTTTATCGGCAGAATGGAATCCGCATCCGGAAATTTACTGAGAGGGATGATATTAAGCGATTGGGAAGGATCCGGTTCCTGTTTGTCGGAAGCAGTCGGAAACCGGGCAGATACCGGTTGATATGCTGAATCAGCAAGCACTGTAATTAATCCGGAAATATTGGATATATAATTCAGCATGTCCCAGATGGTGCAATTGGAATAGTATAAATTAGAGACCCTGATAAGCTCCTGGTATATTTTTCTCTCATTAATAGTATTCTGTTTCATACGGCACTCCTTCTTATTACTGAATTTGTTATAGTATCATTGTTTTATCATCACTTTTGGAAACCGGACGTAGGTTGTTTATTTCGAGAAAGAGTCTGACTTGTCAGACTCCTGGGGCTGCCGCGATGTCACTTTAATAGCAATTTCATCTTAAGCGTCATGCGTATTGTGCCAATTAGCGGGTTACTTATATAGGATTTGAATTAGAATTAAACTTTGGGATGCAAGGCATCTCTGGTTGAATTATAAATTTACTTAAGTTAATTAATATCTGATTATATCTGAAAATACTGATAATGTAAAGGATGAGTGGAATATGAAGAAAAAAATATTTGTAGCGGGCATTCATCAGGAGAGCAATTCTTTTTCTCCTTTAATGTCTACAAAAGAAGATTTTACGGTTTACCTGAAAGGAGATAAATTAATACGGCAGATGGCCGGCATAAAAGAATTTCAGGAAGCCGGTTATGAAGTTATTCCGGGAATTTATGCGGATGCGTGCCCGGGCGGCATTTTAAAACTGGAAGAATACCGGAAAATCGTGGAAGAAATTTTAGAACAGCTGCCTGCAGACGGATCGGTAAACGGTGTGTTTTTACCGCTGCATGGAGCATTGGAGGTGGAATTTGTCGGCAGCGGAGATGCTTTATTGGTGAGTCTCATCAGAGAAAGAGTGGGAGGGACCGTCCCTATCGCCGCCGCATTGGATTTACATGCAAATAATACATATACATTGTCAAAGCTGTGTAATATTATTTACGGATACAGGACAGCACCTCATATTGATATCGATGAAACCCGGATACGTGCAGCCAGGATGCTGATCCGGGCTTTGGAGGAAGAGGTTATGCCCTGGACGGAACTGATACGCATCCCCATGATGATGCCCGGGGAAAATTTTATGACGGAGTCAGGGATGGGGGCTCAAATTATGAAAATGCTTCCCGATTTGGAAACGATTGAAAATGTATGGTGTGCCTCCTATTTTGCAGGCATGCCCTGGGTCGACTGCCCGCAGGGAGGCGGAGCCATAGTAATTTCGGGCTCCGGTGATAAAACCAGGGGTATAAAAGAGGCAAGGAAGTTTGGAAGCTATATCTGGAATAACAGGGAAAAGTTTAAATTCCAGGGTGTATCCATGGAACCGGAGGAAGCACTT
The DNA here is from genome assembly GCA_023391695.1 of Bacillota bacterium. Classification (GTDB taxonomy): domain Bacteria; phylum Bacillota; class Clostridia; order Lachnospirales; family Lachnospiraceae; genus Anaerocolumna. The sequence continues at coordinate 1,765 of JAEWAK010000007.1, read as the reverse complement.
ACGCAGCTGGAGCAGGGAGAAGAATACCCGGCATTTCTTTCGGATTCCGCCGATAATGTTACTGCCGGTGCGGCAGGTGATAATGCCTATTTGCTGAGAATTATTCTGGAAAAGAGCAAAAAGAAAATATTAATAGCAGGATTTATCGACGCACCCGCGGTTGAACTGTGTAAAGATAAAAAAGCCGGTGATACTTTCACGGTGACGTTAGGCGGGAGTATTGATAAAGAAAAGAGTGTCCGGGTAAGACTTGACAAGGCCAGGCTGGTAGAGGTATTTTATGAAGAAGAAAAAGCAGCTGCGGCAATACTCAAAAAGGATAATATTACATTGCTTATTCTGGCGGAAAGAGGTCCCATCATATCGGAAGAGGTGCTGAATACTTACCGGTTAAGTGCATTTGACTTTGAAATAGTGGTGGTAAAGCAGGGATATCTGACACCTGATTTTTACCGGATTGCCAGGAGATTTATTATGGCATTGACGCCGGGAAACTGCGCACAGGATTTAAATCTTCTGGAATATAAAAAGATACGGCGCCCGCTGGAACCGCTGGAACGGGTTACGGACAGCAAAAGAATTACAGAAATATATGCAGGGTAAGGGCCATAGCGCAGCAGACCCGGAATATCCGCTTTTACTTAAAAAACGCCGGGATCTAAAAGGATTCAGGCGTTTTTCGATGAGAGAATTTTCTTTTCCTTTGCCGCCCCACAAAGGAAATAGTCACTGAAGTGACAGCGCGTCAGCATTGGAATCGGGCAAAGGCACACTCGCGCGTTATGAAATTACCGGCTTTGCTGGACGTGCTTGGCACGAGCGTTTACTAAGCTATATGCTTAGTTCTAAAAATTAGAATGGGAAAAGAGGATTACGATATGAATTACGTTTTAGAAGCATGTGTAGATAGTGTGGAGTCGGCAATTCTGGCGGCAGACGCAGGGGCAGACAGGCTGGAACTCTGTTCCAATCTGGTTATAGGAGGAACAACACCAACACCGGCGTTATTTAATAAAGTAAGAAAATTATGTGATATAAAAATAAATGTATTAGTACGTCCCAGATTTGGTGACTTCTATTATACGGAGTATGAATTCTCTGTGATCCGGGATGAGATAAAGCAATTTAAAGATCTTGGCACAGATGGGATCGTAATTGGTATTTTACAAAAAGACGGAAATCTGGATGTGAATAAAATGGAGGTACTCATTAAGGAAGCGGATGGAATTCCAATCACCCTTCACCGGGCGTTTGATGTGTGTAAAGATCCGTATCAGTGTTTGGAACAGGCCTGTGATCTTGGAATTCATACGATTTTAACTTCAGGGCAGAAGAACAGTTGTCTGGAAGGCAAAGAATGTATAAAAAACCTTGTCGAAAAGAGTGCCGGAAGAATTGAGATTATGGCAGGAAGCGGTGTTAATGCCAGGGTAATAAATGAACTGCTTCCATACTCCAAAGCACCTGCGTATCATTTGTCTGGAAAAACCATCATTGACAGTGGAATGGAATATCGGAAAGAAGGGGTTTCTATGGGGCTTAAGGATATCAGTGAGTTTCAGATCTGGCGTACGGAACCGGAGAAAATCAAGGAGGCGAAAGAGGTATTAAAAAAATATGAGGGATGGACTGCATAAAAGGTATCATTTTAAGAAGGTTATTCTAGGGTGTGTCTGAAAACTGCTTGTGCCGGGCTGAATGTTCCACTTTGTGGGAGACAAGGAGCGATTTTGGGGGCGTAGCGGGTCTACGTTCCCAAAATTGC
>JAEWAK010000047.1 GCA_023391695.1 Bacillota bacterium | reverse complement strand
TCGTATCACCTCCACATTTTGATACAATAATTATATCAGATACTAAATAGTACATTCAATTGTAACAGGAACTTTTTCAGTGGCCTCCTTAACGGAGTGTAAGCGGTGGGTTAGGGACTTAACTTTTAAGCCGTAGTTCATGCTCCGACTGAAGTACCTGCACAGCAGGTATAAGGTTATGAGCAAGTAGCGTAGCGGACCAGGAATATCCGTTTTGACTCGCATGGCCAACAGAATAACTGGTAATCAGGCATAATAAAAACAAGTCCATACCCATTAAAGCCATGAACTTGTTTTTCTATACATATATTTCATAAACCCGAATTACTATCAGAAATTATATTATTCGGTTATTTTAATATCATTTCGTCCTATTTCCGATTTATTTAAATTTAATTTATTTATTCTGATTTATTTCTGATTCTCCAAAGCAGCCCCCACAAAGCCTTTAAATAAAGGATGCGGCCTGTTCGGGCGGGATTTAAATTCCGGGTGAGCCTGGGTGGCAACAAACCAGGGATGATTTTCTAATTCCATCATTTCAACGATACGGCCGTCCGGTGATAAACCGGATAACTTGATTCCGCCCCGGATAAAGTCTTCACGGTAATAGTTGTTGACTTCATAGCGGTGACGGTGCCTTTCATGGATCGTTTTCTGGCCGTATAACGCGTAAGCTTTACTGGATTCATCCAATACACAGGGGTAGGAACCTAATCTTAATGTTCCGCCGATGTCTTCGATGCCGTCCTGCTCAGGCATGAGATGGATTACCGGATGACTGGTACCCGGATCAAGTTCCACGCTGTGGGCATCTTTAAAACCAATTACATGGCGGGAGAATTCTACGATGGCCAATTGCATTCCCAAGCACAGGCCTAAGAATGGAATACTGTTTTCACGGGCATATTTGATGGCAGAGATTTTACCTTCGATACCTCTGTCACCGAAACCGCCGGGAACTAAGATTCCGCTTACATCGGACAGCATACCGACTGCATTTTCATCGGTTAAGGTTTCGGAAGGAATCCATTTTATGTTAATGGATGCATTGTGGGCAACTGCCCCGTGTTTCAGGGATTCAACCACACTGATATAAGCATCATGCAGCTGGGTATATTTGCCGACTAAAGCAACGGTTACTTCTTTTAAGGGATGTTTTAATGCTTCGACCATATTTTCCCAAGCCGTCAGGTCCGGTGTAGGACATTCCAATGCAAGGCATTCGCAGGCGATATTGGCTAAATGTTCTTTCTCCAATGCTAAAGGAGCTTCATACAAGGTCTCTACGTCCAGATTTTGAATCACATGGTTGCTTGGAACATTACAAAATAGGGCTATTTTATCTTTGATACTGGGTTCTAAAGGAAGTTCGGTCCTGCAAACAATGATATCCGGGCGTATTCCCATTCCCTGGAGTTCTTTTACACTGGCCTGGGTAGGTTTGGTTTTCATTTCACCGGAAGCTTTTAAGTAGGGGATTAAGGTTACATGGATAAGAATAGCGTTTTCGTGTCCAACTTCGTGCTGGAACTGGCGAATCGCTTCAAGAAATGGCTGACTTTCAATGTCACCTACAGTACCGCCGACCTCGATGATGGCGATCTGTGTTTCATCACATCCGTCGTTATGGTAAAAACGGTTTTTGATTTCATTGGTAATGTGAGGGATGACCTGTACAGTGCCGCCGCCGAAATCACCGCGCCTTTCTTTGGATAAAACGGACCAATATATTTTACCTGTCGTTACATTGGATTGTTTTGTTAAACTTTCGTCGATAAATCGCTCGTAATGACCTAAATCAAGATCAGTTTCTGCACCATCATCCGTCACGAAGACCTCACCATGCTGAATTGGATTCATGGTACCGGGGTCAATATTGATATAAGGATCGAACTTTTGCATTGTTACATGATATCCGCGCTCTTTTAACAGCCTGCCTAAAGAGGCGGCGGTGATACCTTTTCCCAAGCCAGATACAACGCCTCCGGTTACAAATACATACTTAACTCCCATTCTATGATTCCTCCTTTGATTATAATATAAATTAATTAGTTACACGCTTACCTTTTTCAGATCAAAGCGGATATCCACCCGCTTGTTACACTTTGATACCTGGTTGGATTATTCGATTAATTTTATGTGGATATAAGTTGCAGTTAATACCATTTATTTTCCCCGCAAATATAAATTGTATAGTGAATCATGAATAATTTCCTGCAAACGCTGTAGGGATTTTTTGTTCCGTCCCTGCCTTAAACGCATAGCAAAATCCGTTATTTATAAATCCTTTGTTTTTACAAATAACGAAAGAAATCATATCTTATTGCAAAACCATTTCCTCCTGCTTTACCTCTTGCTCATAACAAAAGCAGATCTACGTAATGTACTGCTGCCGGTTTTTGCAAAGCAGTTATCCGCAATCCACTTTGATATGATCTTATAACCTACTGGTATATTTTTGCAGGTAGGTTGAATAATGAAAAAAGCCCTAAAAACAATCGATGTTAACACGCGTTCCATCGGTTTAAGGCGTTTTAAACAAGGGTAGAGCCATTCTTACACATTTATCACTCTCATATACTTACAACCTGGCAAGTACATTTTTAAACAATCACAAGCTATTATACTATCATTGATTAAATAAATCCAGTATAATTTTAAAAAAAATAAAAAAAGTTAATATATTTTTTATTTAGAACAGAAAAAATTCATGACATATGTATTGATTTATAATTGTACTAACATTATAATGAAATGTGTCTATTTAATTCTTTTTTTCCCTAATACAAGAATTTCGCATCAAAGCGATTAATATACGGAGTCATGATTCGAGCATAATAGAGCAAATAGATATGAATAAGCTTTATACCTATCATTATAATATTAAATAAATGATACGAAGGAGGTATGGTATGGACAACAAGAAAAATAACAATAACAAACGTGGAATGAATAATAAGAAAACCTTTTTCTATGTTTTGATTGCTGCTATTGTTACTCTGGCTTTGTTTAGTTTTATGACAAACCAGTTAAAGGCAGGCAGCAATATTGAAGTTTCCTATGACAAATTTATAGATATGCTGGATAAAGGTGAAGTTAAATCTGTTTCAGTACAATCGGACCGAATTGTAATTGAACCGGTCACTCAGCCAAATCCTCTTTATAATATTTCCTATTATACGGGGCTGATGAATGACAGCAAATTAACGGACCGGCTGCTGGAAGCCGATGTTACGATTGACCCCCAGGTGATTGATGGCAGAACCACCATACTGGATATTATAGTGGCCTGGATACTGCCGTTTGTTCTGATCTATCTGGTAATGTGGTTTTTATTTAAAATGATATCCAAAAGCGGCGGAGGAATGATGGGCGGCGTCGGCAAAAGCAATGCCAAGGTTTATGTGGAAAAAGAAACCGGTGTAAATTTTAAAGATGTTGCAGGCCAGGAGGAGGCTAAGGAATCCCTGACGGAACTGGTGGATTTCCTCCATAACCCCGGAAAGTATACCAGGATCGGTGCCAAATTACCAAAAGGCGCTCTGCTGGTGGGACCTCCAGGAACCGGTAAAACATTGCTGGCCAAAGCTGTGGCCGGTGAGGCAAAAGTACCTTTCTTCTCCTTATCCGGTTCCGACTTTGTTGAAATGTTTGTGGGTGTAGGTGCTTCCAGGGTAAGGGACTTGTTTAAACAGGCACAGTCAATGGCGCCCTGTATTATATTTATCGATGAAGTGGATGCCATCGGTAAGAGTAGGGATTCCCATTACGGGGGCGGAAATGATGAAAGAGAACAGACTTTGAACCAGCTTTTATCCGAAATGGATGGATTTGATACCTCTAAGGGGCTGGTAATCCTTGCGGCAACCAACCGTCCGGAAGTTCTGGACAAAGCGTTGCTCCGTCCGGGACGGTTTGACCGCCGTGTTATCGTGGATAAGCCGGATTTAAAGGGACGTATTGATATTTTAAAAGTACATGCAAAAGATGTGTTGATGCATGATTCCGTAGATTTGGAAGCTATCGGACTGGCCACCTCGGGAGCAGTGGGTTCTGATCTGGCCAATATGATTAATGAAGCTGCAATTCTTGCCGTAAAGAAGGGAAGAACCGTAGTAACACAGGAAGACCTCTTTGAATCGGTAGAAGTGGTAGTAGCCGGAAAAGAGAAAAAAGACCGTATCCTTAATAAGGAAGAAAAAAAGATCGTAGCTTACCATGAGGTCGGCCACGCACTGGTTACCGCTCTGGAAAAGAAAGCGGAACCGGTCCAGAAGATCACCATTGTGCCAAGAACTATGGGTTCCTTAGGTTATGTAATGCAGGTACCGGAAGAAGAAAAGTACCTTATGAGCAAGGACGAATTGATTGCAAGGATTGTTACCCTGTACGGCGGCCGTGCCGCAGAGCAGCTGGTATTTGAATCCATTACGACGGGAGCTTCCAATGATATTGAGAAGGCGACCCAGCTTGCAAGAGCTATGGTTACGCAGTATGGCATGTCCGAAAAGTTTGGTTTAATGGGCCTGGAATCCATTGAGAACCGTTATCTGGACGGAAGGGCGGTATTAAACTGCGGGGATGCCACGGCAGCAGAAATTGATAAAGAAGTTATGGCAATCTTAAAAGAGTGCTATAAGAGAGCGGAAGCCCTATTGGCTGATAACCGTGATGTGTTGGATAAGATCGCTGCATTTCTGGTAGAAAAAGAAACCATAACCGGTAAAGAATTCATGGATATATTCCGTGAAGTGAAAGGCCTGACAGCAGAAGACGGGGAAAATACAGTCGGTATTGCGGTTGATTCTCAAAATCCAGTTTTACCGGCAGAATCAGGAATCTAAGCTGCCAGGAAAGTCTCCCCTCCGCAGGCTGTAGTCCGGCTTGACTTTTCAGTGGAGGATGTCTGAATCATAAGATATATTAGTAATAGCTCCGGCTGAGGTTATAGATTTTATATTAATAAGAGAACGGACTTGATATTAACTTAAATTTTAGTAAATATTAAGTCCGTTCTAGGTACGTTCTGATACAGGAAAACTTTTAAAAAGGAGTATGCCATGTTTTTTGACATAGAAGAAGAACTAAAGAAGCTTCCAGCCAGGCCGGGGGTATACATCATGCATGATAAGCATGATACCATCATATATGTAGGTAAGGCTATCAGCCTGAAGAACCGGGTACGGCAGTATTTTCAGAACAGCCGGAATCTGACCCCAAAGATTTCGCAGATGGTAACCAGAATCCAGTATTTTGAATATATCATAACGGATTCCGAACTGGAGGCCCTGGTCCTGGAAAGTAATTTAATTAAAGAACATAGACCAAAATATAATACCATGCTTAAGGATGATAAAAATTATCCTTATATTAAGGTCACCGTCCAGGAAGCTTATCCAAGGATTTTATTTGCCCGTCAAAGGGGGAAAGACAAAGCCAAATATTTTGGCCCCTATACCAGTGCAAAATCCGTAAAAGATACCATTGAACTTATACGGAAGATCTATTTTACCAGATCCTGTAACCGTAATCTGCCCAAAGATATCGGGAAGGAGAGGCCGTGCCTGTATTACCATATAAAACAATGTAAGGCTCCCTGCCAGGGCTATATTTCCGAAGAAGATTACAGGGAATCCGTCAATCAGGTACTGGAATTCTTAAACGGTAATTTTTCACATGTTACAAAGCAGTTAGAACAGAAGATGAACGATGCCGCGATGAATATGGAATACGAGACAGCCGCCGAATACAGGGATTTGTTAAACAGCGTAAAACAGATCTCCGAAAAACAAAAGATTACCAGCGGTGAAATAGAGGACAGGGATATCCTGGCCAGTGCATCGGCCGGAGATGAAGCCGTGGTGCAGGTATTTTTTATCCGAAGCGGCAAATTAATCGGAAGGGAGCATTTTTACCTGACCGGTGTGGAACATGAGACAAAAAGCAGTATAATGACAAGCTTTGTAAAACAATTTTATGCAGGGACTCCGTTTATACCCCGTGAACTGATATTGAGCGAAGCTCTGGAAGAAACGGAGATCATAGAAGAATGGCTGTCTTCCAAGCGCGGACAGAAAGTATATATTAAAGTACCGGTTAAAGGGGAAAAGGAAAGGATTGTGGAGTTGGCGCGGAAAAATGCATCCATGGTTCTGCAGCAGGATGCGGAAAAGATAAAACGGGAAGAAGCCAAGACCACCGGTGCACTTGGGACTATTGCGGAAATGTTAAATATTCCGGGCCTGTCCCGTATAGAAGCTTTCGATATATCCAACATAAGCGGTTTTGAATCGGTCGGCTCCATGGTAGTTTACGAGAACGGAAAGCCCAAACGGAACGATTACCGTAAGTTTAAAATAAAATGGGTGAAAGGACCCGATGACTATGCTTCCATGCAGGAGGTACTGACAAGGCGACTTACCCATGGCCTAAAGGAAGAACAGGAATTAAAGGAAAAGAATCTGGACGCGGAATACGGAAGCTTTAACCGGTATCCGGATCTCATCCTGATGGATGGCGGCAAAGGCCAGGTAAACATAGCGGAAAAAGTACTGGCAGAATTAAAGATGAATATTCCGGTCTGCGGTATGGTCAAGGACGACAATCACAGGACCAGAGGGCTTTTATATAATAATGAAGAAATCCCCCTGGACCATAACGGTGAAGCGTTTAAACTGATTACGAGAATCCAGGATGAAACCCACCGGTTTGCCATAGAATATCACAGGCAGCTTCGCGGCAAGACCCAGGTGCATTCCGTACTGGATGATATTGAAGGAATCGGAACTGCAAGGCGGCGTGCTTTAATGAAACATTACCAGTCCCTGGAAGAGATCAAAGCCGCAAAGGTGGAGGAACTGGCTGCGGTGGAAACCATGAACATAAGGGCGGCAAAGCAGGTTTATGATTTTTTTCATTAACCTGGTGGGTTGCATGGGGTTCAGGCCCATGACACCCGTCGGAAGCTCGGCTTGAACCGGTTAAGTGCATCATGCCGTTCAGGCGGCGAAAGTTTAAAACGATCAGGGGTTTTGCCCGGATGTGATAAAGTTATTTACAGCATAGGAGAGTCTGTGTTAGAATAAGTCTAGATTGCTGCGGTGGAGAAAGGATGTAATTATGTATACGGTACAATTATCGAAGCTTATAGAGAAAATGAATCTTGAAACTGTTACACCTGAGATAGATATCAGACATATTAAATTATGCCAGCCGGATGTGAACCGGCCTGCCCTGCAGTTAGCAGGATTTTTTGACTATTTTGATTCGGAGCGTGTCCAGGTCATCGGGCATGTGGAATATGCATATATGCAGAAGATGGAGAAAGACCATGGACATGGTATTATGTCCAGGCTCATGGACTATAAAGTACCCTGTATTGTCTTCTGCCGGAATATAGATGTTGCCCCGGAACTGATTCAGATGGCAACGGAAAAAGGGGTTCCGATTTTACGTACGGCAAAAACCACCTCATCCTTTATGGCGGAAGTAATCCGCTGGCTGAATGTGGAGCTGGCACCCAGGATTTCCATTCATGGTGTTTTAGTTGACGTCTATGGTGAGGGAATCCTGATAATGGGCGAGAGCGGTATTGGAAAAAGTGAAGCTGCCCTTGAGCTGATTAAAAGGGGACACCGTCTGGTAACCGATGATGTGGTTGAAATTAAGAAGGTCAGCGATGATACCCTGATCGGAACCGCACCGGATATCACCAGACATTTCATTGAACTCAGAGGTATCGGAATCATTGACGTTAAGACCCTCTTCGGTGTGGAAAGTGTTAAGAATACCCAGTCAATTGATCTGGTTATAAAACTGGAAGAGTGGAATAAGGATCAGGAATATGACAGACTGGGTCTTGAGGAACAGTATACGGAATTTCTGGGAAATAAAGTCGTATGCCACTCCATTCCCATAAGACCGGGCAGGAACCTTGCAATTATCTGTGAGTCGGCAGCGGTCAACTACAGACAGAAAAAGATGGGTTATAATGCCGCCCAGGAATTATATAACCGGGTTACGAATAATTTAATGAAAAAAGCCAAACAGGAAGAAGATTAATAGTAACTATTCAACTGGATAGTAACGAATAATATAACAAAATAAAGAGGATAAGAATGATGGAAAGATTATGTTTTGGTATTGACATTGGTGGAACATCAGTTAAATTAGGGCTTTTTACGGAGAACGGCAATTTGACGGATAAGTGGGAAATTCCTACCAGGAAAGAAGACAGCGGCAGCCATATATTAGAGGATGTTGCAGAATCCGTGAAAAAGAAAATAGCAGAAGACAATCTGTCAAAAGACAATATCATTGGAATCGGAATTGGTGTTCCGGGTCCTGTTACGGAGGACGGAACCGTAATTAACTGTGTTAATTTAGGCTGGGGTGTTTTTAATGTGGCAGAGGAGACAAAACGCCTGACCGGTTTTGAAACCAGGGTGGGAAATGATGCAAATGTAGCAGCCCTTGGTGAAATGTGGCAAGGCGGCGGCAGGGGTTATAAAAATCTTATCATGGTAACCCTGGGAACCGGTGTCGGCGGCGGTGTTATATTAAACGGTGAAATATTGACCGGCAGTAACGGAGCTGCAGGAGAAATCGGTCATATTACGGTTAATTATGAAGAAGAAGATAAATGCAACTGCGGCAGACACGGCTGTCTGGAACAATTTGCTTCCGCAACAGGAATCGTAAAAGAAGCAAAAAGACTTCTGGAAAAATCAGATCAACCTTCGGGACTCAGGGATATACCGCATCTTTCCGCAAAAGCAATTTTTGATTACGCAAAAGAAGGGGACGAGCTGGCCCTTAAGCTGGTGGATCAGTTATGCAGGTATCTGGGCAATGCCATGTCCCATATTGCACATATAGTGGATCCCCAGGCCTTTGTAATTGGCGGCGGTGTATCCAAAGCCGGCAGTATGCTAACTGATTTAATCAGGAAATATTATGAGAATAATGTATTATTTGCTCTTAAAAATAAAGAGTTTAAACTGGCGGAGTTAGGCAATGACGCCGGAATCTATGGAAGCGCAAAACTGATTATAGGAAAATAGTGCGGTATTAACATATAAAAGTTACGTAAAAGCATATACTAAATACCACATAGGAAATTATAAATGAAATTAAATTTGCCTTGAATGCATCAGCAGGAACAAGATTTTTATTTCATGGGAAAGTTCGTCCTGTGAGATAAAACGTTCCGGGAGGATCGCACCCCGGCGGATTGGAATTAGAGTTGAATATGAATGAGGCATTTTATCAAAAATTGAAAACCATACTGGATGATAAGCAGATATTGATAGAAGAACCTCTTGCGAAGCACACCACCTTTGAAATCGGTGGCCCCGCACAATTTCTTATATTGCCGGAAAATGTATCCCAGGTGGCACAAACCGTTAAATTGTGCCGGGAGGAAAACATGCCTTATTATATTATGGGAAACGGCAGTAACCTTTTAGTGAGTGATAAAGGTTACCGGGGAACCATAATAAAATTAGGCCGGACATTTGGTGAAATTTCTATTGATGAGGAACAAGGTACAGTAAGGGCCCAGGCAGGGGTTTTATTATCCAGGCTGGCAGGTGAAATAGCGGAGCATAGTCTGACAGGCTTTGAATTTGCTGCCGGTATTCCGGGAACCCTTGGGGGGGCCGTAACCATGAATGCAGGAGCTTATGACGGGGAAATAAAGTATACCATATTGGAAGCGGCTGTATTAGATTTAGAGGGAAATATTTTAAGGCTTAATAAAGAGGAACTAAAAATGGGCTATCGGACTACGGTGATTCAGGAGAAACATTATATCGTTTTAGAAGCTGCATTTGGTTTTAAGCCAGGTAATAAAGAGGAGATCTTAAATAAAATAAATGAGCTAAACGGAAGAAGGCGTGAAAAACAGCCTCTCGAATATCCAAGTGCCGGCAGTACTTTTAAAAGGCCGGCAGGGTATTACGCAGGGAAACTGATTATGGACTCCGGCTTAAGGGGTTATCAGGTTGGCAATGCACAGATTTCAGAAAAACATTGCGGTTTTGTCATTAACAAAGGCGGAGCAACGGCCGTTGATGTGAAAACCTTAATTTCTGATGTAATACGGATTGTTAATAATAAATTTGGAGTTGTGTTAGAACCGGAAGTTAAATTTTTGGGTGATTTCTAACAGATTGCGAGGCTGCTATGAGGATGGTTATTGTAACAGGGATGTCAGGGGCAGGTAAGAGTTCAGTACTTAAAATGCTGGAAGATGCGGGGTATTTCTGTGTTGACAATCTTCCTATCCAACTCATTTACAAGCTTGTACAGCTTACCTTTAACGGTACGGAGAAATTTGACAAGGTAGCATTGGGAGTCGATATCCGCAGCGGACAGGCATTGGAAGAATTAGATGAAGTATTGGAAAAGATGAAAACGGATGGATATCATTACGAGATATTGTTTCTGGATGCGAAGACCGAAGTACTTGTAAAAAGGTACAAAGAGACCAGAAGGATCCATCCCCTGTCCGGTTCCGGCCGCGTGGAACAGGGGATTGAAGATGAACGCGAAAAGCTGGAATTTATAAAAAAGAAAGCAGACGTAATCATAGACACCAGCCAGATGCTGATTCGTGAATTAAAGTCTGAGGTTGATAAAATATATATTGAGAATGAAAAATATAATAATTTTTTCATAACGATTCTTTCCTTTGGATTCAAATATGGAATCCCAATGGATTCGGATTTGGTTTTTGATGTAAGGTTTTTGCCAAATCCCTTCTATGACCCTGTACTAAAAAACCAGACCGGGAATGACCAGCCGGTAAAGGATTTTGTCATGCGTTCCGAAATGGCCGGGACATTTTTAGATAAATTAGAAGATATGATTACTTTCCTGATACCAAATTATGTATTGGAGGGTAAAAACCAATTAGTAATCAGTATTGGCTGTACCGGAGGAAAACACCGTTCCGTTACGCTGGCAGGCGAATTAACGAACCGCCTTAAGAAACTTAAGTATGGTTTGAAGGTAGAACACAGGGACATAGAAAAAGATGCAAAGAGATAATGCAAAGTAAAATTGGCCATGTTAATTCGTGAGGTGAACAATTATGTCATTTTCCAAAGATATTAAGGAAGAATTATCAAAGCAAATCAGCCCTGCAAGACATTGTCAGATAGCGGAATTAGCGGCTTTAATCAGTCTGTGCGGCCGTATCATTATAACAGAGAATGACCGGTATATTTTAAAAATTCATACGGAAAATGTAACAGTTGCAAGAAAATACTTTACTTTAATCAAAAAAACATTTAATATTAATACAGAAATTTCTATTAAACGAAATACGAATTTAAAAAACAGTACCATGTATAGTTTGATAATAATGGACCATGATATTGTAATAAAAGTATTGCAGGCAACGAAATTAATTGATGAATATAAGGAAATCGGAGAAAATCTCTCTATCAAAAGCAATCTTGTAATTCAAAATGTATGCTGCAAAAGAGCATTTATAAGGGGCGCATATTTAGCAGCAGGTTCCATGAGCGACCCGGAAAAAACCTATCATTTTGAAATAGTAGCTGCAAATGAGCCAAAAGCAAGGCAGCTGCAGGAAATTATCAATAGTTTTGATATCGATGCCAAAATTGTTACCCGCAAAAAATACTTCGTTGTATACGTCAAAGAAGGTTCGCAGATTGTCGATCTCTTAAACATAATGGAAGCCCATGTAGCCCTTATGAATCTGGAAAATGTACGGATCCTTAAGGAAATGAGAAATTCCATCAACAGACAGGTTAACTGTGAAGCCGCCAATATAAATAAAACAGTTATGGCTGCAACGAAGCAGATAGATGATATATTATATATTAAAAACCAGATAGGTTTCAGTGAACTATCAGAAGGGCTTGAAGAAATAGCAACTCTGCGGATCGAATATCCGGAAAGTTCATTAAAAGAATTGGGAGCGCTGCTTAGTCCGCCTATCGGTAAATCCGGTGTAAACCACAGATTGCGTAAACTGAGCATTTTAGCTGATAACTTAAGGGAACAGAAGGAGGAAGTAAATTATGGTAACGAAGAAAATATTAATTAAAATCCCAACAGGATTAGAGGCAAGACCGGTTGCTTTACTGGTTCAGGTTGCAAGTCAATATGAAAGTAGTATTTACGTGGAATGTGATGAGAAGAGGGTAAATGCCAAGAGCATTATGGGGATGATGAGCTTGGGGCTGGCAGCAGGAGAAGAAGTAACAGTTTCTGCCGACGGGCCTGATGAAGAAGTAGCTATGGAAAATATAGAAAAATACTTAAGTAGTAAATAATATTTTTAAATCTGCCACATGGAACGTCTTATGAGGCAGATTTTTTTTTACCTTACAGGAAGATGTGTCCTATGAGATAAAAAGGCCCGCAGTGCAAAACAAACCTATTTAGAATTGTTGCGGAGCCCTATTATTTTTTTAATAAAAAAGAATGAAATTCGCAAATGATTTGAAATATTAATTAATAAAAACGTAAAGTATTGTAATTTCAGATATGATATAATGTCGGTAGACATTATATCAGCGCCGAACGTAGTGAGTGCGCATCAACGGTACGAAGTCCCGCATATCATAGGAGCTTGCGAATATGATATAATGTCGGTAGACATTATATCAGCGCCGAACGTAGTGAGTG
>JAEWAK010000042.1 GCA_023391695.1 Bacillota bacterium | reverse complement strand
AGCTGTAAAAAAATAGATACAGATCCACAGTGCCTTTTCAAAATATATCAGAGATGGATTAAAATGCCCAGAGAATCTGGGAGAAAGGAAAAATCCAATTACCATCTGAGATAATTGGATTATACGTAATATAATGAATAAACTATTTTATTTTGTGATAAGTTTACTGTTGATCTGCGTACTTGGAACCGGCTGTGCAAAAGCGGGGTTATCCTTTGGTGCAATGGAAATTAAATTTGACACAATTAAAGTCACGGATCAGGTTGCGGGCAATGCTGTAACACTTGACGGGGAGAAGACGAAAGAACTGTACAATAAGCTGAAAAGTATTAATTATGTTAAGGAAGCAGCCGCAAAGGAAAAACCTTCCCCGATTTATACCATCGCTTTTATGGATGGAAATAGGGAAGCAGATAAATTTAACGTAATAAATGAAAATACCATCGAATATAAAGATAATATTTATAAAACGGATTCTTCGGGAATTGATATAAATTATTTAAAACAGATTTCCCTGACAAATTTTCAGGCACTGGTTCTTGATACGAATTCAGGGCTGCTTGTAATGCCGGATAAAAACAGTAATGAATTTAAGTCATCCGATAAGATTTCAGTAAACACCGCCGGGGCCCTTATCTATGACAAGGACGGGCAAAAAACAGAGCTTGAAAGCATTCAGGCAGGGGATATGGTAGAAATAGCCTATAACGGGGTTATTATGGAATCCTATCCCGCCCAGATATCTGCCTATAGTATAAAGGTTCTGGAGGATATGCTGGTTGAAGGGTATTTATCAATAATTGATGACATATATAAGGATGACCCGGGGTTGAACGGGGATATTGAAATCCTTGCCCTTGATACCTCGGAACTTAAGAACCTTTCAAGTATGGAAAAAGAGAAGCTGTTAAATGATTTAAAAGAAAAATATGGCCTGGAAATCAAGGAAGGTACCTTTGAGGAACTGGCTGAAGAAGGGCTCATTGATAAAGAGAATCTTTATTTTGAAAAGGGAATCCTGATCAAAATCAAAAATCCTGTTTATCATGAAAAGGATAAAAAAATAACCTGCGGTATTGAAAAGTGGAGAAGCGGCCTGGGAGCCATAGGTTCAGACAAGGTAACTGCAGAGTACGAGAAAGAGAAATGGATTATAAACAAAGACGGAGTATGGATAAGTTAAGCTTAATGATGTAGTATCCTGTATAGTTTTGCCAGGCTTATTGACTTGCATTTATATTATGTATATGCTGTTATTAAAAGAAATTCAGGTATAAATCAATCTGATAAAAAGGCGGTATGTATTATGAAGCATGTAAAACTGGCAGCACCCTTATTTATCCTGCGGGAAGAGTGTGAAAAGGATTTGTTTTCCGTATTGGAAAAATTAAAGGGATTAGGCTTTGAAGGAATTGAATTTCTGGGGTTTTTCGGTAATGAACCAAAGAAAATCCGCGAAAAACTGGACCAGCTGAAACTGGAGGCCGTGGGCAACCATGTGGATTATTATGAATTTAAGAAGGATATCGATGGTACCATTGCAAGGCATAAGGAGGTAGGGTGCAGATTTATTACCATAAACGGTCTGCCGAAAGAAAAGTTTTCGGATTGGAATCTGGTAAACCAATATTTAGAGGATGTCAACCGGATCGGGAAATGCTGCCGTGAAAACGGTATCACACTGTTATACCATAACCATGACCGGGAACTGGCTTACAAATCGGAAGATAAATACTTCCTGGAAGTAATACTGGATCATGTTCCTGCTGAGAACCTTGCCTTTGAACCGGATTTAGGCTGGATGGCGATTGGAGGTGCCAGTCCGGTATATTTCCTGGAT
This sequence comes from Bacillota bacterium, assembly GCA_023391695.1. Taxonomy (GTDB): domain Bacteria; phylum Bacillota; class Clostridia; order Lachnospirales; family Lachnospiraceae; genus Anaerocolumna. The sequence goes on along the minus strand of JAEWAK010000042.1, from coordinate 133,068 downwards.
GAATACAGGCAGCGCTGTCCCATAATCCACTTAAAAGATTATTATGCGGAGGATATTACCAAGGTTGGCAACGTATTTGAACTTAATTCCCAAAAGGGGGATGCACAACACAGCTTTTTTGAGTTCAGGCCGACGGGTTACGGCATTGCCAATATACCGTCCCTTATGAAACAAATCCGGTCCTGCAGCCCCGAATGGATTTTGGCAGATCATGATTTAGCTTATGGGAGAGACAGTTATTTTGATTTAAAGATCAGTCTTGATTATATCAGGAACCTGCTTATAATTTATAGTTAGGGTGTGTCTGAATATTAATAAGGATAGTTTTTTAAACTGTACTTTTCAATGGGTTCCGGTCCCCTCATTACGGTACGGACGATTTCAAGGCCGCCTTTGTCGTCCGTACGTATTCTCCAGTCCACCATTAATATTTTGCCGCCGATTATTTCAATACCGGTAATGCCTTTGGTATGAATACTGCAGCCGGTATTAAAGTAAGGAAGCTCCTTCTTCTTGGGGAACCTGGGCCTGTGGGTATGGCCGCAGATAAGTATTCTCTTATGCATTCTTATCCATTTCTTATAGGTTTTTTCAATCTTATGGCGTTTATACAGGTTCTTGGCCGGACTTGCCGGGTTATGAAAACCCACAACATGGAGATAACGCCAGAAATATCGCAGCATAAACATAGAAATGACCCAAAGCTGGTCATTCATAAGATCTCCCTGATGACCGTGGACAATGAATATTTCCTGATTTGTAGTTTTATTCTTGAGTACCATGGCTTCATAGGGAATGATACCGTTAAAAAGCTCCTGTTTGTCCTGGTTATATTCGTCATAATAGTTATAGTAATTATTTCTGACATAATATTTATTCTTTAAATAGATGTTATGGTTGCCATAAAGGATACGCAGCCGGTTATCGTCGCAAAACTTCTTAAGGCCCAGAAATACGTCACTGTGGGCCAGACGGATCACTTTAAAGTCCGGGTATTCCCAAAGTTCATCCCCATCCCCGACTTCCACATAAGTATATTTATTCTTGTTATAATACTCAAGGGCACGCAGGAAAACGATCTGATTCCTTGCAAATTCATCGGATACGCTGTCGTCACCCCTGTGACAGTCACTGAAAAATATATATTTTGAATTTTCATCAAAGAATTCTACTTTAGCTTTTTTATAAGCCCTGGTTAATCTTTTATCCGTAAACATATCAAATACCCCGCAATTGAAATAAATTGGGCTGTTAAAATCTCAGATGCAGGAACCTGCCATACGTCTTGCAGGTATATTCTGATTTTAAGAACAGCCCATTTAACCCTAAATAATACCGATTCAATTTTGTTGTTATATTGCTTAAATATTACTGCCTTCATCCGGCGTTTTAGGAAAAACCCTGTTGTAAACGTATTTATGGAAAAACCACTCGCCTACTCCGATTACCAGTGCCGTAATCAATGCATCCCCAAAGGTTATCATTTTTGTAGTCCATAAAAAATTAAACAGATAGATAACTACCAATGAAAGTACAAAATCTGAAATAGTAGCAACGGTATTATTGGTTGCAGATAAGATCAACAGGTCACCTATAATATAGGCTAGAATTGTGACTGCAGCAGAGATATACAATATATCACCGAAAGTTAAATTGGTGAGCCCGCCAAGTACAACACCGGTTATCACTGTAACCATGACATATTTAATTAAAACTGCATAAATATGTTTCATTTTTTTCATCTCCTTAAAATTATTTTTTCTCTACTAGTGTTCCTTGAGTTCTAAAGTTTATGTATTCCATTTATTTTATATTTTAAATATTATAGAAATTGTGTCCTGGACAAAAAAATCTGCGGGAATACCCATGGCGCTTCTCTTTCTGATCCGTACAGGAACCATCCGGAATTACCATAATATACTAGGGATTAAAGAAAGGTTATTCGTTGACATTGCCTTTTACGGTTGATAACCTAAATTTATAATAACTAAATATTTTACCGGCAATAAAAGACGGTTATTTCGTTTATCTGCTTTTTCAATTTTATAAAATTAAGGATGAGGTAATTCAGGTGAAAAAGTTCCCAGAGAAAAAACAACGATATGTAGTAATATTAATCATTATTTTTGTGATAATTAATTCTTATCAATCCGGTATTTTTGCGGTAAAACCGGATAAGGCGGTTCCGAAAGCCCCCATAGGCTTCAAGATTTCAGAAACAAAAATAGTAGGTTATTATGCCGCATGGGCGGCCTATTCCTGTTTTTATCCGGACAGGATTGATGCCGGTAAATTGACCCACATCAATTATGCATTTGCCAACATCGGCTGTGATTTAAGAATTACGCCGGGTTATCCGGATGTTGATTTCGAAAATTTTGCAAAGTTAAATGAGTTAAAGAAAAAATATCCCGGACTTAAAACAATTATTTCAGTTGGAGGCTGGGCCTGGTCAGGCAGGTTTTCCGATGCAGCACTTAACAATGCATCCAGGACAGCTTTTGCGGACAGTTGTGTGGAGTTTATTGTGAAATATGGATTTGAAGGCGTAGACATCGATTGGGAGTATCCGGTGGGAGGAGGATTAAACACTAACGTCAGCAGACCGGAAGATAAACAAAATTTTACCCTGTTGATGAAGAAGCTGCGGGAGAAGCTGGATGCAAGGGGAATGAAAGACGGTAAACATTATATTCTTTCCTTTGCAGGGGCAGGGGCCGAGACCTATATCAGCAATACGGAACTGAATATCCTGGAGAAATATGTGGATTATGGAAATATCATGACCTATGATGTTCATGGAAGCTGGGATAAATATACGGATTTTAACGCTCCTTTGTTTCCTAATAAGGATGTTTCTCCCCAATTTAAGTGGAGTGTGGACCAAAGTGTCAATATGTGGCTAAATGCCGGATTTCCGGCTGATAAAATTGTCATGGGTGTTCCTTTTTACGGACATATATACAGTGGAGTGGCTGACATAAATAACGGTTTGTACCAGCGATATAAAGGGAGTTCTTCCATCAACTATAGCGATATTGCGGCTTATTACCTGAAAAAACCGGAATTTACCAGGTACTTCCATACGCAGTCCAAGGTACCCTGGCTCTTTAACGGCAACACTTTTATCAGTTATGATGACGAGGAATCGATTTACTTAAAGGCCGGGTATATTAGATCAAAAGGATTGGGCGGCGCAATGATATGGGAACTTAGCCAGGATCCGAATAGAATTTTATTGAATGCTCTATTTTATGGTCTGCAGGGATAGGATACTATTGGGATTATTATTCCGGTTATTTTTTTAGTCAGAATTGTTCCGGCAAAATGACATACAGAAATTAAAAAACCGCTTAAAAACATTTGATTAACCGTAGCAGGTACCGGTAACCGAAAGTTTTAAGCGGCTTTTTAACAGACTTACGGAAGTTTATTCCCGGCAGCCCTGTATATTTCATACCATTCCTGTCTTGTCAATTCCACCTCGGAAGCTTTGCAGATATCCTTCAGGCGGTTTGCGTTGGTGGTTCCTACGATGGTCTGGATCTTGGCAGGATGCCTTAAAATCCATGCAACTACAATGGCGGAATTGGTTACCCCTTTTGCTTCCGCAATTTCATCAATCTTCTTATTCAATTCAGGGAATTTAGCATTATTTAAAAATACCCCTTCAAAGAAACCGTATTGGAAAGGAGACCATGCCTGGATGGTAATATTCTTTAAACGGCAGTAGTCAAGGATACTTCCGTCACGGACTACGGAGCTGTCAATTTCCATGTTAACGTTTAGACCGGCATCGATCATTCCGGTATTGGTAATGCTTAACTGTAACTGGTTGGCTATTATTTTTTGATTTAAATAACGGCTCAAAAGTTCGATCTGCATGGGATTCTGGTTGCTTACGCCAAAATTCCGTACTTTTCCGCTGCCAAGTAACTGATCGAAGGCTTTTGCAACCTCTTCCGGTTCAACCAGGGCATCGGGCCGGTGCAGCAGCAATACGTCAATATATTCCGTATTCAGGCGCTTTAAACTGCCGTCTACAGCTTCTAAAATATGTTCTTTGGAAAAATCGAAGAAGCCCGGGCGGATACCGCATTTTGTCTGGATGATCATATCTTCGCGGAGGTTTTTGTTCATACCGAGTGCTTTGGCAAATAATTCTTCGGATTTACCGCCGGCATATATGTCGGCATGATCAAAAAAATTAATGCCTTCCTCTAATGCGGTCTGAATTAAGTTTGCCGCTTCTTTCTCAGATAAATCCGCTATTCTCATACAACCCAATGAAATTTCGGAAGCATGGACAGCTCCGTTTGACATACTGATTGTTTTCATAATATACCTCTTTTCCTGGATTATTTATTATTAACGGAATTTCCGTTTACAATCCATAGCTTGATTATATCTCCTAGAGATAACTCTAGGTCAAGGTTTTTTTGCCAATTTTCCAATTTGTTGTACTGATTTGTAAATTTTTTCCTTTAAGGTTCTTTCAATTTCTGTTTGTACCAATTTATGCCAATATTTTTACTTCTGATGTTAATTTAAAAATTAATAATGATTTTATAATTATCACGGGCAGAAACCGCATATACTATAAAATAAAAAAGTGTGAGGTATTAATTGGTAAATATTATGTTAACAAATGAAGTACTTTTTGAGCACCGGTTTTGGCTTCAGATCATGGGAGACCATGCAAGATTTATCTATTATTCCCTTGCCCCGGATGAAGCGGAAGCGATAAAAAATGCAAAAAAATTTATGGATATTTATGATGAATTACTGGATAAAGCAAGAAAGCAGCTTTCCCAATCGGAACTGAACCAGTTAAATCAGCAGGCATACGAAGTTACATATAAATTTAGGAAATTTAAATTAGAACTTCTTTCCCTTACCTTAACTTCCGGTATTAAAGTTCATTTATCCTCCACATTTTTCAACCATATGATTAATGAGCTGGAGGAATATTTAATCGTGCTTGGTACGGCCTCTGAAGGAGAAAATCCAATCTATCACCCGATACATTATCATCTTCTATGGTTATCCGATGCGGTCGGCCATGCCGCCGGTGTAGCTGCTAACCTGGATGAGGTTGAAAAAGATATGATAAGAAAAAACAATTGGTATGAGAAAGAATTTACAGATTTATATATGAAATCCGTACAAGTTGAAGGATATTTACGTATCGGACTAGATTGTTTTCCTGCCCTTAAAAGGTTAAACGAACAGGCAGAGGAAATTATGGTGCCTTTTAAGGAATTGTTGGAGGAAATACTGGAACAGCGTCTTAACAGCCGGCTTTTGGGAACCCTTATGCCGCTCATGGCCGACCATATGGCAAGGGAAGAGTGTTATTATCTTTTAAAATTATCCCGGTCGGCGAAAACAAAAGAACCGGATTGCTGTCCGGATAAACCAAGGATAGAATGAAAAGTATAAGATGGCTATTCAGCCACAATATAAGTTCAATAAAGTATCCTGCTGCAATAAAATCAAGGCGTTCAACGGGTTTGAACGTCTTATTTTATCCTAGTAAAAAATATTCAAAGCACAATACACAGGCAGAAGGAAGGGTCCGGTATTAACTGAGTATATCAGAAGGGTCCCTTATGTCACTTAAGTCCCGGGAAATGTGCCAGGCCTGAAAAGGGATACTGTTTGAGCGAAGCGAGTTTATCCCTTTTCAGGCTGTTATAAACATTTTTCGGAACTATAGTGACATAGGGGTTCCTTCTACATACTCAGTTAATACCGGACCCTTCCTTCTGCCGTCCGTTCGAGTTTATTGATCACACAACCCTCCAATTCTTAATCCTGTCATACAAAAAGGAAATGGATATGGCCAGAATAATAGCCCCAATAATGCTTTCGGACATAACCAGCCCCCGTACCAGCGAGGAATTGGGAAGAATATCCCCATAGCCTAAAGTCGTTATGGTAACGGCACTGAAATACAGAAAATCTATCAACGGATATTTAAACTGTTTCTGGGTTTCGTAATTGTAAATAATATCAATGGCAGAATCAAAAAAATTGACCGAATTTGAAACAAAGTATTTCCCATAATCCAGGGAAGCAAATTTATTGGAATTTCCGGTAAAGGTCCACTGCTCATTTAATAAATCAAATTCATTTTCATCGACCCAGATATAAAACTCCTGTTGCTTTTTTACTGACCGGGTATAGAGTTCGGGAAGGTAAACCGGTTCTTTTGAGTTAAGGCCGGTAAGGGTTTCGGCAGGAATGCTGTAAATGCTGAACAGGATTTTCGCATATTTCGTACTGCCGGTGATAAGCTGGCCAGGAGCAAGAATCCTTGCGCTGCAGTAATTAAATCCCTCCGCCTTCCACTTGGCAATATAATAATCCGCCCAGACAGCTCCTATAGGGTTAATTCCGGCAGGGGACAAGTTATAGGTTATAAGGGCACTGTTGCTTTTGGCCATTTTCATAAGGATGAAACTTTTATCGTAGTTAATAAATAATTCCCTGGTTATATTATTATTTATCCGGATATTTAATTTTTTTTGAAATTCAATATTTTTCGTCTGTAACAGGATATCCTCCTGAAATACAAAGGACTGGCCATGGGAGATATTGGCGATACGGCAATAGATATATCCAAATAAAAACCAGGTTACGAGATAGGTACAGATGCAGACCATCACTCCATGGTGTTTCATTAATTTATGCAGCACTTTCATGTATATCCCTGAACCGAATATAACGTTTATAGCCAGTTGAATGTTGTACTAGTGTGCCGCCAAGCTGATAACGGTACCAATTGCCTGACCGGATAAAATAAGCTTTAGCAGTCATTTCAGCCAGGGAATCCCCAATTTAAGTTTATTATTTAAATATATGCTTTCTTAACGGTTCGGAATGCCGGTTTTATCAAGTAAAACGAAATATTTTTAACAGCCTAAAATCGAATGGCTTTTCTTCCGTCAAAGTAATCACATAACTCATAATACTTGATATCTTCTTTCCATAAATGCCGGTAGACCGAATCTTTTTTACTGTTTGCCAAATAACTGAATGGATTACGCAGGGAATGGATTATATAGCCGATCAGTTCGGAAGGGTCACGGAAGCATTCCCAGTCACATTCTTTACAGTAGGGCCTGGCTTTTAAGGAACTGACCTCCAGTTCATAAAATTTGCCCATATTTTCATTTCCCCGGTAACCGCAGGGATAGGTATTGCCGTCTGCAGCATCGATAAAAAAGAAGTCAATACCGCCCCTGCAGGGAAAGGAGAAAGCGGTCGCTCCTTCCAATTGCCGGATCAGGGAGTAGAGGGATACCAGGGGAGTGAAGATACGGATTTTTTTACGGAATTCCGGAATCGTGTCCATTAAAGCTTTAAACATCTGGATTTTCTCTTCTTTAGTAAAGGAAATGACCGGATTGCCCGAGGTAGCGCCATAAACCGCATTCATTCCGGAACCGGCAGAACTTTCCACGCTCATGGGGTAACAGGCGTTTACCATGGTAAAACCCATATTTATTACGAACTGATAGAAACTTGAAAAAGCTTCCCGGAATGCCCCGTAGAATTCTTCTTTATCCGCCATGACAGATGGGATTTTATCTTTTCCTCCCGTATACCGGTTAATGCCTAAATTAGCGGCCGGATAGATGCCGTACCGGTGGAAAACCGGCAATGCCTTTTCAATTCCGCTTATAACACCTTCCAGGCCCCGCATTTCTTCGTGGGTTCTCGGTTCACAGGAATCGATGCTGATCCAGAAATTTCGCAGCCTGGTTTTTGCTAATTTTTCCGCAAACCGCTCTATTTTATCGGTAAAATTATTGCTTTCCGTATTGGTAAACATAAATCCGTTGGTGCCGGTTCTTAGGTAAGGAATTCCAAGCTCCGACGCATATTGGATCAGGGAAATGAGCCGTTCCTGGTAGAGGAAGGGTTCGCCGCCGGTAAAGGAGAGGGCCTGTATTTTCTGTCTGGCTGCGGAATCTATGATTTTCCGGATTTCCCTTTCCTGCAGCTTGGAACGTTCAAAATTTTCTGTGCGGCGCATACTGCATTGGGGGCAGGTTGCGTTGCAGCTGTTTGTATATTGGATTATAACCTGCCCCGGAATTCTCCCTTTTAATATGGAACGGACATTTGTGCCATCCAGTACTTTTTGCATCATTTTGAAACCTTAAGCACTCTGGGTGCTCATCCCTCTCTTCATTAATATTTCCTGGTATATGTCCATAAGACCGTCAAATATCTTGTTCCAGGAACGGTTCATGCCAATTTCACGTCCGTTTTTTTGCAGGGTATTCCGCAATTTGGTATCTGACAGAAGCATCCTCATGCATCCGGTAAGTTCTTTCGTGTTCCTTGGCTGGAATTTAAGCCCCGTATTCCTGTGTCGTATGATTTCACCGACTCCGCCGGCATCCGCACCAATGACCGGAAGCCCTGAGGCCATGGCTTCCAGGACCACGTTGCCGAAGGTTTCGGTGGAAGAAGGACAGATGAATATATCGCTGGATGCATATATTTCAGCCAGTTCCCTTCCTTTTTTAAAGCCCGTGAATATGGTGTCGTCCGGAAACATACTTTTGCATTTTCTGATATAGGGACCATCCCCGGTTATGATAAGTGCGATCCGGTCTTTATAAATTTCATGGATTGTATTGTAACTTTCACTTAGTATATCCAGATCCTTCTCCACGGAGATCCTTCCAACATAGAGAAATACGGTCTTGCCGTCAATTCCTGAGCTTTTCCGGAATTCTGTATTCCGGTACATCGGATTAAAATTTTCCGAATCAATGCCCCTGGAGAAAATATCCGTATTATAAATTCCGTGTTTTTTCAGTAATTCCTGTGCGGCGTGGGAAGGACACAGGGTAATATCATTCTGGGTATGGAACCATTTCATGTAGTTCCAGACGGCCTGTTCCAAAAAATTGATTTTATAGTAATTGGTATATTGGGAAAAGTTGGTTGTATAGTTGGAGATGGTTGGAATGCCATGTTTCTTGCCGTAACGCAGACCTGCAATACCCATGTTGCATTCGGTCATCAGATGAATAAGATCGGGTCGGAATTCCGTTAAGGATCCGGTCATTCGAAACAGATTCGGAAAGGTGATCCGGGATTCCGGGTATAAAAAGAATTTTAGGCTGTAGTAACGTTCAATGTTCTCATTGATTTGTTCCATATCGTATCTGGGAACGAATATTTTATATTCAATACCGGAGGCTTCATAGTAAGATACAAGCTTTCCCAAGGTATTTGTCACACCGTTTATCTGGGGTAAATAGGTATCGGTAAATAAAGCAACTTTCATAACCTGCCTCCTTCAACCGGTAATAAGGATAGGGTTTTGGCTTCCTTCTCCCTGGTCGGAAGGGAAGGGTCCTTCCTGTAAAATAAGATGGATTCACAGGTCCAGATAGCAGTGTGAAAGGCATAATCAATATCCCGTTTATAACTTTCCGGCTCCAGCAGGTATTCCTTGCGCATTTCCAATATGATGGATGAAATGTTTTTCCTTGGCTCTTTCCTGGTGGAAGTTATTTTTAAATTATGCCGGAAGTATATTTTGTACAGCTCGTAATGAAGTCGGAGTTCGTAGATGAAGTGGCGGAGCATTTTATGATATATCTCTTCGTTTAAATGATAGTAACAAAAAAAATCGCATACATAGTGGCAGATCTCGCCTAAATCAACGGAAAACTCCTTTATGGAGGTTTCATTTCCGGTCAATTGCCGGGCCTGTTCGTTAACGGCAAACAGATAATTTTCCAAGGTGTGGGAATTATGGTCACTTCCTCTTAAAATATCCGGTCTGATATTGCCATAGGCAAAGGCTTTCCTGTCCAGGGGCATTTCACCTGAAAAATGTTTGTAAAGCGTTTTTGAAATGAAAAGATGTGTAAAAAAGTACATATACATGCCTCCTTCAATATTCTAAAAATCTCTTCGGTTTCATTTTACTTTACATAAATCATATTAAATTTAATATAGGGTAAAATTTACATAAAATATCAGTAAATTATTGGAAGATATGTAAAAATAGCGGAAAAAAGCCCCATACCGACATAGAAATACCCCCATATAGGAATTGTTATATTCAATGTCCTATATAGGGGCAGCATATCAGCCATAGAGCCGGTATGGGACTTTTACTTTTTAAACGATCAAGGAAGTCTGATATTCTTAATTCAGGCTTTCTATAGTATCCTGAAAAGAATTCCAGAAACTGCCTTCATAATCAATGACTTCTTTCAGCTGTTCAAAAGGGATTTTAAATTCCGGGAAACCTGCAGCATAGGCAGCAATTTCATAAGGATAAAAATAGATGACAAGGGCTTCCTTCGTAATTATAAAAGGCTGATTCTCCTTAATGCCCTCAAAACTATCGGGAAAAAAGTAGGAATCGTCCTGTTTGCTTTGAGCTTCGATCTTTTTGCCGATTATTTGATTAATTAGCTTTTCATAATTACTTTTCTTTTTAAACAGGTCGCTTAAATCATAAAATTCACCGGTCTTCGTATCAATAAAATAATAATCGCGGATGGGAGAACCATGTGCGGCACCAATCGGATAGTCATATCCGTTTTTATTGATAATAATCAAATCCTTTAGAAGTTCGGTCTTAAAAGTATCTTCAACGGATAATCCGTCTTCTTCCCTGATATCCGCCCTGCTATCCGTAAAAAGCTTATATAAGGTGCCATTGACGGAAGTCTGTATGGAAGCCGGTAAACCTTCTATATAAGGGTAATACACATACACATATTTATTTGGCTTATATTTTAATTCCTTAACGGTTATTTGGGAAGAAAGGGTATGAGTCCGGTCATTCTGCCATATAACCATTCCGTCCCTGGTCATATAGATGAGGTCATCGTCGATTTCTGCTTTTACGATATCACCCGTCAGGGTCATTGTGCCCCGGCCCTCTATCTTTGGAAGGTCCGTTACTTCCTTGCCTTTTTTGTCAATAAAGTAAGTATACTGGCTGTTGGTGGCGGATGCATAACCGTTATGAAATTCGCTGATATCATAAAATATATAGTCCGTCAGCTGGGTGCCGTCCTTATCAAAGATGGCATCGGGGTGGGTATTCTTTGTAACGCTATATTCCATTGCCGGATCTTTTACGGCAAATAAACCCTCACCAAGGTAAGTGATTATTTTATATGCCGGTTTGAAAATCTCCTCACCTTTATAATCCACTACGCCGGTATTACCGCTGGCTTCATCGGAATAAATGATATAACCGTCCTTAAAAGTTATGACATTATTATATTTTTTATCTAACCGGTAACTTTCCAATATATTGCCGCTTTTGTCAATTAAGGCATATTTACCGGTTTCGGTTGATACAAAGGCTGTATTATCTTTCCTGAAATCATCGGCTTGAAGGAACCTGGGTTTGATTATGGTTTTTCCGCTGGTATCAATATAGCCTTCTTTCAGGCTGCCGTCCACGGATTTCATAAAAACCGCCGCACCGTTACGGTAAGGCCTGGTGGGAGTGTCACTTTCATAAATTATTTTGCCGCTTTTATCAATTACTTTATAATCCTCGATACCGCTGATGATGGCATAACCGTCGCTAAAATCAGTTACGGAGGAATAACCGGGCAGAATGATAAAGGTTCCCGTTTCATCAATAAATCCATATTGTTTTACGCCATTGACATATTCATAGGCAGGAAATAAGTTCGTACTGTCGGAAGGAATGGAAGTTTCCTTAAGTTTCTGTGTGGCCGGGCTGCTTTGGGTTTCTGCGGGTATTTCCAAAATGGTATCTGCGGTATCTATTTCGTCATAAACGGCGTCTGCCGGTGTATTCTGTTTGGAACACCCTCCTGATATGGCAAGCACTGTTATCAGGGTAAGGGCGGTAAAGAAAATTCTGCCATGCTTCATAGGTTATCCTCCTGGTTAATACTCGGGCTCCTTTACAAAAGAGGTAAATTCGTTATGCATAACCATTATAGCATATAGATTTCCCAATACACATTTATTAACGAAATTTAAGGAATTCGTATTATTTTATTAAAGATTCGTTGGGAGTGCAGCCAAAGCATTTCTGAAAAGCCCGGTAAAAGGTACGGGTGCTGTCAAAACCGGAAGCCAATGCGATATCGGTAATGGTCGTATTTTTTTCACGGAGTAATTCCAGGGCATGGCGGCACCGGAGGCCGTTTAAGTATTCCACCAGCTTACAGTCAAAGAATTCATTGAAAATATGGGAAAAACGGCTCCGGCTGTATCCGAAATGTTCCGCGATTTCTTCTAATTTCAGGGGCAGAAGATAATGTTCCTGGAGGTATATAAGGATTTCCTGGGCGAGGGAAATCATTTTGGTATCCGTAATATCCACCAGGCCGACATGACTGATCAACAGTCCTAAAAACACATAGGTATAACCTTTTAATACATTTTCCAGGGCAGACGGATTCACATTTTTCTGGACACTGCATAATGCGTCCAGACAGTGCTTTAGTTCCTCTTCCTGAGGAGGCTGTTCCACTAGCAGGGCGGCAAAGGTCTTTTTGGAAAATGTAGTTTTATAGGAAGGGATGGATTCCAGGGGAATTATTAATATATAAGCGCTGGAATAGGTATCTGTGGCGTAACTGTGGATAAAATAGCTGGGGATGATTAAAAAATGATTCTGCCTTACCAGGTAGACCTGGCCGTTCAGGGTAACTTTCAGTTCACCGGCGGTTACATATATGATTTCAATACTGCTGTGGAAATGGGGCCAGTAATGGTTGTTGTCCACTTTCCAGCATACGATCTGATTTATATTATCACGGACATATTCATAGGAAAAATTATTCTTCATAAGACCTCCGATAAGCAGCATTTTTTGTCACTATAATACCACTAAGTGGCATGACATTTTCCATTAAAATCATTATAATCAAAATATGTTGAAAATACAATTGAAAAAGTATGGAGGTAAAGTAATGGATAAATTAAAGGTAGGAATCATAGGCTGTGGAGGAATTGCAAACGGAAAACACATGCCGGCAATTAAGAGTGCAGGATTTGCCGATATGGTAGCATTTTGTGACATAATCGAAGAAAAGGCAGTAAAAGCTTCCAAAGAATTCGGCACGGAAGGGGCTAAAGTTTATACGGATTATAAGGAATTATTAAAAGAAAACCTGGATGCGGTATATGTATGCACCCCGAACCGTTCCCATGCAGTGATAACCGTAGATGCCCTGCATGCCGACAAGCATGTTATGTGTGAAAAACCCATGGCTCTTAATTATAAGGAAGCCTGCACCATGGTGGAGGCCGCAAAGGAAACCGGTAAGATCCTTACCATCGGTTATCAGAACCGTTACCGCAGTGACAGCCAGTACCTGAAAAAGGAATGTGAAGCAGGTGTACTGGGTGAGGTATATTATGCCAAGGCAAAAGCAATCCGCCGACGTGCCGTGCCGACCTGGGGCGTATTTTTAAATGAATACGAACAGGGCGGAGGACCGTTAATCGATATCGGAACCCATGCCCTCGACTTAACACTCTGGACCATGGATAACTATAAGCCTAAATATGCAGTTGGAACAACTTATCATAAACTCAATGAGGATACGGACCAGGGCAATGCGTTTGGTCCCTGGAAGCCGGAAGAATTCAGTGTGGAAGACAGTGCTTTCGGATTTGTTGTCATGGAGAACGGTGCAGCCATAACCCTGGAAGCCAGCTGGGCGTTAAATACCCTGGATGTCATGGAAGCAAAGACTGTTTTATGCGGTACCAGGGCAGGTGCGGATATGCAGGACGGCCTTCGTATCAACGGAGTAAAACATGACAGGCAGTATGTAACGAAACCGAGTCTGGATGCCGGCGGCGTTGCATTCTATGAAGGCCAGGATTCTTCTCCCCAGGTAGTCGAACAAACCGTATTTGCCAACGCTATCTTAGGAAAAGGTGAATTGACTGTACTACCGGAACAGGCAGCCGTAGTAACCAGAATCCTGGATGCTATTTATGAATCTGCCAAGACGGGGGCACCGGTTTACTTTAACTAAATATAGTACTTTATATGGAGGATGAAATATGAAATTAGGTGTAATGACGGTACTGTTGGGGGATATGTCTCTGGATGAAACTTTGACGTATTTAAAATCCCTGGGAGTACAGCAGGTAGAAATCGGATGCGGAGGTTTTCCGGGAACAGCCCATGCGGATGCAAGAAGATTTTTGGAACAGCCGGAACTTTTAGAAGCTTTTATGGATACCATTAAAAAATACGGACTGGATGTTGCGGCTTTTGCCTGCCACGGTAACCCTCTGCACCCCAATAAGGAGATTGCAAAGGAATATCATGAACAGTTTGAAGCGGCCATATTGTTAGCGGAAAAGACGGGAGTAAAAACCGTTGTCGGTTTCTCCGGATGCCCCGGAGACAGTGAGACTTCCCGGTATCCGAACTGGGTAGTGACCGCCTGGCCGGAAGATTTCCAGAAAATTAAAGAATGGCAGTGGAACGAAAAATTAATTCCATACTGGAAGAAGACGTGTGAGTTTGCCAATGCTCATGGCGTAACTCAGATTGCCCTGGAACTGCATCCCGGATTCTGTGTATATAATCCCGCGACTTTGTTAAAGCTTCGTGAAGCGGTGGGCCCTGCCATTGGTGCCAATCTGGACCCTTCCCATTTATTCTGGCAGGGAATTGACCCCGTAGCGGCGATCCGTGAATTAAAAGGTGCCATTTATCATTTCCATGCAAAGGATACGGCGATCGACCCTTACGTAACGGCAGTAAACGGTGTACTGGATACTGCAAAATTCAGCGATATAGAGGACCGTGCCTGGGTTTTTCGTACCGTAGGCTATGGACATGGTGAGGATGTATGGCGCAGGATCTTCAGTGAACTTCGTAAGACCGGATACGACGGGGTTATTTCAATTGAACATGAAGACGGATTAATGACTACCAAAGAAGGCCTGGAAAAAGCAATTGAAGTATTGAAAAGAACTATCATTTTTGACAGCCAGCAGATTGAAATGTATTGGGCTTAATCTTTTGCGGAATGCATAATTTCCGTGCATAATTTGTTAAATTCAGCCGTAAGGCCGAACTGTAACGAATATTCGTTTTGACATTATCCAGATACGTTGTGGAAATTAAGGGGTTTGGATATAATATGGGAGTCAGATTGGGATTTGTAATAAATAAAAACATAAAATAAGCAGGAGGATGGTATTATGAAGATAGGATTACAGTTATATACAATAAGGGATACTTACGAGAATGCCGAAGAATTTAAGGCAGGTATCAAAAAGGTTAAGGAACTGGGGTATGAAGGTGTGGAGTTTGCCGGCTATGCAGGAATGGCAGCGGAGGAATTAAAGGATTTTATCAACGAAGTAGGGATTGAAGTTATTTCCAGCCACCAGAGTCTGAATGACCTTGAATTTAAATTAGATGAAATTATTGGGTATAATAAAACCCTGGGCTGCAAGTACATTGTCTGCGCTTATGCCCCAACTGCCAGCAAAGAAGAAGTTGACCATGTCATCAGGGTAATGAGCAATGCGAAAAAAGCAGTTGAGGATAACGGTATGGAATTATTATACCATAACCATTCCCATGAATTCGTCAAACTGGAGGGTGGCAGTCTACCGTTGGAGTCCATTGCGGAAATCTGCAATTTGGAAATAGATACTTACTGGGTATTTAATGCAGGTGTGGAACCGTGTTCCTTTATTAAGAACCATGCGGATAAGATCTCACTGGTTCATTTAAAAGACGGTAACTTTGAAGGCCATCCCTGCGCAATTGGCGAAGGCTTCAACAATGTGAAAGGAATCCGTGAAATGTCGGAAAGAATTGGAACGGAATGGCTGATTGTTGAGAACGACCGGCCGACACCGGACGGCATTACGGATGTAGGAAGAAGTATCCGTTACTTAAAAGGTTAATATGCAGCAAAAATCATTTCTGTGGTTTCCTATATTATAAATAAATATTTGATTCTTGAGCCTGTCTTAAGAAAGCATCGTTTACAGACCGATCTTTAAAAGGGTTGGTAAATGAATGGAAGCAGAGACAGGCTCATTTAGGCGGTTATAAAAGGTTGGCTCAAAGGAATATCAATCACACGGAAAGAATTACGGTTTATAAGGTATTTATTATTTCTTCGCTGTCTTTCACGGTTCCGAAACGGTTATTCCATATGCCGTAAAGATAAAACCGGCACAGTTCTTGACCGGTCATGTCGGCCCGGTCAAAGGTTGATACGGCATCTTCTGCTATAATTAAATCATAACCGTATTCAAAGGCCACCTTGCAGCTGGTATCGATACAGTATTCAGTCTGCATTCCTCCGATGATTAAGGTGTTAATGCCTTTGCTCTCCAGGTAATCTTTTAAGCCGGTGTTTTTAAAGGCACTGTTATAATTCTTATGGAATACCTTTTCAAATGAGGCAGGTTTTATAGCGTCATAAATCTGCCAGCCGTCTGAGCCGGGGGTCAATTCCTCTTCATCCCCGTCATGCTGTACATAAATTACTTCAATATCCTTGCTTCTACAGGCAGAGACTAAGTTGAACAGGGAGTTTATCATAACCTCTTCCCGGTATGGGTGTTCTGCCACTAAGTCATTTTGTACATCGATTACCAGTAAAGCTTTTTTACTCATAATAAACACTCCTTAACCTGTTATTTTTCTTATGGCCACAATTCAGGTACTGCGGTTTCAACGAACAGTGCCTGTAAATCTATTTGAGGGAATTTCTTTGTTCTTTTACCGTTAGAGGGAATTAGTTACATCTTTCGTAATATTATAACATATTACTCTGTTTAAAACATCAGGGGTAGGTAAAAAAATTTCAGGACCGGCCTGGTTTCTATAAAAAATTGTCTCATTTTGAAGAGAAATCAAAGTGAAAATATGGGACGAACTGGAAAAATAAGTTTGACAATAAGCCCTTTAAGCGATACAATATTTTATAATATCACTAAAATAATAAAAAGGTGGTGAATGAACATGGGAGATAAAAATCCAAAGAAGGCGCCTAAGAAGAAACAAGGATCCGAAAAATCGTCACCGCAGTCATCGGCATCATCTTCTTCATCAGGTTCTTCCAAAAAATCAAAATAGTAAGCCATAAAAAATTCCCGGTTTTATTTGGGGATTTTTTATTTTTCCCCGGCAGGCCAAAAGTTTTGTGCATGATTAGAAATTACATCCCAGTATACCGGCCTTAATGCGGTTCTTAATGTAAAGGTTGGTTTGGATGAATATAAAACCTTTTAAGCGGTTATAAATAATCTGAAACGATTATATTAAGAATACGGAACGGAAGGGTACTTTTGCCTTCGCCGGATATAACAGGAGCAGCAATGAGAGAGAAAAAAGTAAAACAGCCATATGTCAGCATAGCGGGAAGTAAAGCTGAGCAGCAATCTTTAACGGAAGCCCTGGATTTGCTGCCGGTCAATGAAATTATAAAAGAAGGGGAAGTAGTTGTAATTACCCCAAACTGGGTAAATTCAAAGCCGCCGGAGACCGGAACCGTTGTAGGGCCTCATACCCTGAAGGAACTGATTCGGTATGTGAAAAGATATCGTCCCGGGGAAATCATAGTGGCGGCAGGTTCCGGCGGGGAGGAAACGGGGAATGTATTTAAAGCCAACGGATACGATAAAATCATTGAAGAGGAAGATGTCCGGTTTGTCGACCTGAATCACGGACCTTTTACGGAACTGGAGCTGGAACACTCTGTTATTCCGAAAACCAAAATCAATAATCTGATCGAAAAAACGGATGTCCTAATCAGTTTCTCCCAGTTAAAGCAGCATGAGGAAGCTACGGTCACTGCCTCCATCAAAAATATTGCCCTGGGCTGGCCGCCTGCAGAGATCCATGGCTTTCCCAAAAAGAATTTGGGAATTCATGAAGACCTCCATGGCTTTATTGGGGCCATGGCAAAAAAAATGCCCATTGACCTGGCAATAATCAGTGCGGACAAAGCCATGATCGGCACCGGGCCGTCAGAAGGGAAAACCGTGGATACAAAAGGGCTTGTAATCGCTTCCACCGATGCCCTGGCGGCGGATTCCATAGGAGCCAGGCTGCTTGGCTTCCTTCCCCAGGGAGTAGGGTATATTTATTCCCTCTATAAAAGCGGTCTGGGTGAGACGGATCCCAATCACATGATATTGAAAGGGCTGCCTTTAGCGGAAGCAGAAAAAATGTTTACAAGGGCTGCGTATGGACAGGAGATCGTACTGGATAAAGATAAAATTAAAGGCATACATGGAAATTGATCCGAAATTTGGCAAAATAACCCATAAAAAGTTTTGACCCGGTGATTGCCGGTAAATTCATACAGATGATGGAAGAAAAGGAATTCTTGTAAAAATATAGTGTTCGAGGGAAAGGCAGCTAATTGAATATATATACTGTATTCACTCGAAACATTAAATTGGGCTTTTGATATCCAAATCCTATCATGGAATTTCTGATTTACCTTTTCTTTATCTGATGCTTTTGGGGTTTTATGGTGATCTCGGACAGGAGCATTCCTTCCCGCTGGTTTAAAATCATATCCACTGCAGCGGCAACCTCTTCCGGCAGCAGATAAGTATCTGCCGTACTGCCTTCGGAAAAATTGGCATTCCGGTAGAAATTGGATTTCGTCATATCCGGGTGTATGGTTACGGCCTTTACGCCATATTTTCTGACTTCATCAAAGAGGCTCTCGGTAAAACTGGTAAGGCCGGCTTTCGTGGCTCCGTAGGCACAGCCGTGGGTATTGGATTTATGAGCCGTTACGGAGGAAATATTAATAATGTATCCGGCATGCTTCTTTAAATCCCGGAGCAGTAATTGGGTCAGTATCATGGGGGCTTCCAGGTTAACCGCCACCATCTCATGGATTTTTTTGGGATTTAGTTCTTCGTGGGGGCCAAAATAACCGACGCCGGCATTGTTGACCAATATATGGATTTCGTCAGACTGCCGGATTTCATTTATTTTTGCAGCCAGTTCTGAAGTTTTGGCAATATCACAGGTTATTCTTACAAAATGCTCCGAAGACAGGAGCGTATCTGTGAAATTCCTTCCGATGCCATATACTTTATAAGCTTTGGCTAACAGTATTTTGCTGATTTCCAGCCCGATTCCGGACGAGGCTCCGGTGACAATTGCTGCTTTCATTTAGTGTGTTTCCTTCCATACATAAATTTTTTCCTCAGGTATATATTCTTTCAGCCGGTTATAGACATGGGAGATCATTTCCCGGGAAAGCTCCCGGCCATAATGGCAGACGCCGTTGTCGTTTTCATAAGGGTATTGGATAATGGCCGAATCAGGGCGCTGTTTCCTCATCTTTTTTAAATAGTCGTGGGATACCCGGAATACTCCAAGGCTGGCATCCCTGATTTTATCAGCGGGTAACTGCAAAAAGACTGTTTCTATCATGGCATCATAAAGGGAAGGCCAGTCTTTACGGTATAACAGCGGGTCAAAACAAAGACGGACCGGAAAGCCTTTCTCCATAGCCTTCTTTATGCAGGAGAGCCTTATCTTTACAGAGGGGGTATGATGTTCGCAGCTTTTTTGGATGGCATCGGGCGTAAGTGTCCAGGCCAGTATAAAATTATCCAGGGCTTTCTGTTCATCCAGGGCATGAAAATTAGCGCTTTTCGTCCGCAATTCAATGGTCAGGTCAGGATGAAGTCCGGCAAAATTAAGCCATTCCCTGACATAACCCAGCATATTTTCAAAAGCCAGCAAATCCGTATCATATGATATACATAAATAGACCGGGAATTTTTTTAAAAGTTCCTCCACAGGCCGGAAGAAATCTTCCAGATTCACAAAAATTACAATATTCCCGGAAGGGTACATTCCCTGCAGATAGCAGTATTCACAGTCATAAAAACAGTTCATGACGGTGGAGGTATAATAAAAATGCCGGTTTCCAAAATCCTGGCAGACTGGCGCACCTTCATAAACGAAGGTATTCCTCTTTTTGGCAAGGATTAAACAGGGGGACTGCTTTTGAAGCAGGTAGTTCTGATGGCTCCTGCAAAACACATCTTTATAATGATTAATTTCTATATGCACCGCTTTGGGAAACTGATTCAGGATTTTCCTGGTATTCGGATGCTCCAAAGCCTCTTTTTCAATGTAAATATGGGAGAAAAAAGGGTTAAATAAAGGTTTGCTTAAGTTGTTCAAAATACTTCTTCCCTTCCGTTTTTGTTTTGCAGGGCAGCGGTGTATCGGACAGAAAACCCTTAAGCCTGCCGGCAAAGCCCCCTTCTTTTAATTTATAATATTTAAATAACTGGCGAAGCTTAAGCTCTGAGGATACGGATAACCGTAAGTCTACTGCCAGTTCTGTTAAAAGTTTTTCTTCTTCGGAAGTGAATGTTGGAGCAGCTTTTGAAAAACCGTCCTTAACCTGGCTTATCCATTCCGTAATGGCAGTCATATTTCCCTGTATCAGTCCGGTTATTTTCTCCGGTGCCATATCCGTATTCTTTAAATAATCAGAAACTATTTTCAGAAAAATCATCTGGTGCGGCTGATAAAAATAAGAGGCCGCCTGGAATAAACCCGATGCTTCCATATCGATCAGATAAACCCCGGGGTATGACCCGGTTCGTTCACTATCTGTTTCTTTATTATTTATAATAACCGGGCTTGTAATAACACACCTTTCTTCGTAGGGATGTGCCAAAAGTAAATCCGGATAAAAGCTGCGCTTCGATTCTTTATCAATAATTTGATTGCATAAAAAAACCGAGCCCAGGGAATCACTTTCCCGGTGGGTACCGCATACCCCCAGATTCAGGAAGATATCCCCTGCCGCGGGAGCAATTGCGGTACATAAGGAAGCAACGGCAATTGCAGCCTGAACGGCACCGGGTTTTGTAATCAGAAGCAGCATATCCTCATTCTTAAAAACCTGGAATTTAACAAAAGCAGTATCTTTCTTTAAATGATACAACTGTATGAAGGGCAGAGCTTCACAATAAAGCGCCGTAGTTATCAGAATCATAATATTACCTTCTTTACCCTATAAGTACAGTATAATTTACCGGAAGCTGCTTTTTCAAACTTCCGAATAAAAGGCGGTGTTTTTCCGCCGCGTATCTGACTATGGGAACATGTTTTGGTTTTTATGGTATAAATTTATAGGAACTGATTTGTTTATCTAGGGTGTGTCTGAAAACTGCTTGTGCCGGGCTGAATGTTCCACTTTGTGGGAGGCAAGGAGCGATTTTGGGGGCGTAGCGGGTCTACGTTCCCAAAATCACGACGCAGTATACCACAAAGTGGGGCGTTCAGAACGGTGCAATGAGTTTTCAGACACACCCTAATACAATTATGTAAAATTAATCTTAAGATGTCAATACAGGAATAAAAATACGAGGTTTCTTCCTGTAAAAGGCCGGGGGTCAAAGCGGATATTCGCAATCCGCTACGCTACTTGCTCATAACCTTATACCTGCTACGCAGGTATTTCAGTCGAAGCATTAACTTCGACTGAAACAAGTAAGGTTAAAATCGGGATTGTCAGACCGCGCCTGTCCGGGTATAATAAATAGGATGAAGAATACAGGTTTTCATGTGGAGGTTGGAATATTGGATGAAAGTAAATTTTTTATGCCGGCGGAATGGGAAAGGCACGAAAGGACATTGATAGAATGGCCGGTCAGGGAATCCTTAGTCTGGCCGGATAATTATAAAGAAGTATGTGAAGGTTATGCTGCCGTAGCAAAGGCCATATCGGAATTTGAGACGGTTACGTTAATCGTGAATGAAGCGGATGAAAAGGAAGTACGGAGAATATGCGGGACATTCGCCGAAATCCTCATAATCCCTCATAATGATGCCTGGTGCCGGGATAACGGACCTACGTTTATCCGGAACGGCAATATGGAATTTCAGGGCATTAACTGGCGGTTTAATGCCTGGGGCGAAAAGTATAAGCCTTATGACCTGGATAATGAAGTCGCTTTAAAAGTATTAAATTACTATAAGGTAAAAAACTTGGATGCCCCCCTTGTATTGGAGGGCGGCTCCATCCATGTTGATGGGGAAGGCACCCTGCTTACGACCAGGCAATGCCTGCTCCATCCGAACCGGAATCCTGGACTTACCCGGGAACAGATCGAAGAAGAAGTAAAAAAGCATTTAAACGTCAGTAAGATCATCTGGCTGAACAAGGGCCTGTACGGAGACGAGACCGACGGGCATGTGGATAATATTGCCTGCTTTGCAGGTCCGGGGTCAATCCTGCTTCAGGCCTGCCATGACAAAAGCGATCCCAATTATGAAATAACCATGGAAAATTTGGATATTTTAAAGAAAGCAACAGATGCTAAGGGAAGAAAACTTAAAATAATTGAAATACCCCAGCCGCCGGCCCGTTTTTATAACGGAGTGAGATTAACCTTAAGTTATCTGAACTTTTATATTGTAAACAATGGAATTATCCTGCCGGTATTCGGTGAAGATGCCGCAGAAACAGATGATTTGGCCACAGATATTTTACAAAAGATATTCACAGACCGAAAAATCGTAAAAGCAGACGGAATGCCTTTAATTAAAGAGGGCGGCAATGTACACTGCATAACCCAGCAAATGCCGGGGACTCCACTGAAAAGCACCAAGCGGACACTGTACTAGCTAAACCTTGGTACAAACTTTAGATGCGCAGAAAAGGTGCGCAGGAATGAGGGAACAATGAGAAAAGTAAAAGTTGCGGCTACCCAGATGAGCTGCACAGAGAACATAGAGGATAACATTGCAAAGGCGGAACGCCTGGTACGCCAGGCAGCCGGGAAAGGCGCCCGGATCATATTAATTCAGGAATTGTTTGAAACTCTGTATTTCTGCCAGAAAGAAAAACCGGATTATTATAATTACGCTACGGAAGTCAGCGAAAATAAAGCAATAAATCATTTCAAATCCATTGCAAAAGAGCTGGAAGTGGTGCTTCCAATCAGCTTTTATGAAAAGAAAAACAATGCCAGGTATAATGCACTGGCCGTAATCGATGCCGACGGAGAAGTCATGGGAGTCTACCGGAAGAGCCATATACCCGACGGACCGGGGTATGAAGAAAAATATTATTTTAATCCCGGAGATACGGGATTTAAAGTCTGGAATACCAGATATGGAAAGATCGGAGTGGGTATCTGCTGGGACCAGTGGTACCCGGAAGCCGCAAGATGCATGGCTTTAATGGGGGCTGAGATCTTATTTTATCCCACTGCCATAGGTTCCGAGCCGGAAAGCCCGGAAGTGGATTCTAAGGATCACTGGCAGCGCTGCATGATCGGACATGCCGCCTGCAATTTAATGCCAGTCGTTGCTTCTAACCGGGTCGGCAGTGAAAAAATAGGGGATTCTGAAATTAAATTCTATGGTTCTTCCTTTATTACCAATGCGGTGGGTGAGAAAATAGCGGAAGCGGACAGAACAAAAGAAAGCGTATTAATGGCTGAATTTGATCTGGATGCGATTGCAGAACAACGGATTGAATGGGGAATCTTCCGTGACCGCCGGCCGGATTTATATAAAGCGATACTGACTTATGACGGTGAAGTCCGCTTTTAGACAGTGTTGTAAATTTGAACTGACCATAACCGGGGAAGGCAGAATCCCGAAAATTTTAAACGGAGCTGCAAAAAAGATTGACGGCACAAAGCAAACGAAATATAATAAAGTAAATATAAAGCGCTTTCCAAATTGCCTTATAAATTGTAACAGGTTATGAGTATGCAGCAAATCGGAATGCGGAAACCACTTTGACTTTTTATAATATTTTATTATTATAGGGGGAGAAAATGTTAACAATATATGATATATCCAATATTACGGGCTACTCCATATCTACCGTATCAAAGGTAATAAATAATTATTACGGTGTAAGTGAAAAAGCGAAAAAAGCCATAAACAAAGCAATTGAAGAAACCGGTTATACACCCAGCCACTATGCCAGAACATTGGCTACCCAAAGATCCTGGCTTATAGGTGTAATCTATTCGGAAGAAAAAGGACTGGGGATAGTCCATCCTCATTTTAATAAAATTCTGCAAAGTTTCCAGTTTAACATCGGCCAGTACGGATATGATACCATTTTTTTAAATAATTCCTCCGGCTCCGGAAAAATGTCCCTGCTTGATAAATGCAACTCAAGGGGTGTTGACGGTGTGATTATTGCCGGCAGTATCAAGTTTAATGATTCCGTTCAATGCGTACTGGAATCGGATCTGCCCAAAGTTTCGGTTGAAACCATATACCCGGATGTGTGTACCATAATATCCGATAACCGTATGGGAACCTTACAGGCCCTGGAACACCTGTACCTGTTAGGCCATAGGAAAATAGCACATATTGCTTCGAATATAAAGGAAAGCATAGCTGCAAAAGAGCGGTATGAAGCTTATATCGAATTTATGGACAAAAAGGGGCTGGAACGTAAGGAAGCCTATTTTGCTGAAGCTGTAAAATACACAAGAGAATCCGGTGAACAGGCTGTGCGGAAATTACTGAGCCAGTGCTGGGATGATATGCCGACCGCCATATATGCGGCTTATGACGAATATGTTGCCGCAGCCGTCTCGGTTTTAACCAGCCAGGGTTTTCGTATACCGGAGGATATATCCCTGGTCGGTTTTGATGACCTGCCGCTTTGTGAATACGTATCGCCGGCCATTACAACCGTCCATCAGGACCGGGACAGCATAGGAAGGGAAGCGGCAAAGATCCTAAGCAGCATTATTGCCGGTGAAGGAATCTATGAACCTGGTGTAACCCGGATCCCCACCAGCCTGGTTGTAAGGCGGACAACCAGGAAACTTATGTCGTAAGCAGCCAAAGACGCCACCAGACTCTGGCTTGCCAGACGGTTTCTTCTATGGTATTATTATCACAAAATATAGTCAGGAGACGTTAAAAAATGACAAATAATTCGATGAGGGTAGTACAGGAATCCATAGCGGAGATGGTTGCCCAGAAAATTCGTGATGATATTATGAACCGGACCTTAAAGTCCGGGGATAAAATCCGCGAAGTGGAATTGAGCAAGCAGTTAAATGTCAGCCGCACGCCGGTAAGGGAAGCATTTCGTATACTGCAGTCGGAAGGACTGGTGGTACATAATCCCAGAGTCGGGGTTGTTGTTACCACTATTGGCATTAATGATGTGGTCCAGCTGTATGAAGTACGCGGCGTATTGGAACAGCTTTCCGTTTACAGTGCAGCCGGTCATATTACGGAGGAACAGCTTAAGGAATTAAAAGAAATTAATAATAAAATGCGGGCATGTGCGGAGGTAAATCCGGAAGACGCGGATAATTATGATATTGAATTTCATATATATATTGCAAAATTATCACATAATCCCATATTGGAGGAACAGCTTGCCATTCTTCACCGGAAAACCCGTATGGTATTAAACTTTGTACCTTTCCAGAAAGGACGTATTCCGTACAGCTGCAAAGAACATGACGATATCATAAATGCCCTGGAACAGCATGAAGCTGAAATAGCCAGAAAATATATGGATATTCACTTTCAGAAAAGTACCAAGTCTCTTCGGGATAAAATTATTGCATACAATTTGGAAATTAAATAAAAATAGAAATCAGGTTTATTGTATACAAAAAACGGCCCGCCATAACTGGCAGGCCGTTTTTGATTTTCATAAAAATCCAGTAATTTGTTTAAAATGCATAAAAAAACAGAAATATTATGGGAACTATTGTTATGTACAAACACGAATTGACATGGTAGAATGTATACAAGAAACTTGATAACAAGCAAAAAAACAACTAAATAATAGTAAAAAGTTGAAAGATTGCATACAATAAACATAAAAAGGCAATATGTTTATAATCTAGTGACTGCATAATCTAACACAAAAGAGGTGATGTTTACGGGTATGGAATCAAATCAGCCTATTGTACATATTTCAATTACTGATATGGTAGCGGATAAATTAAGAGATGGAATCAGGGATGGAACTTTTAAAACCAATCAAAAACTGATTGAAACAGAACTGGGTAAAATAATGGAGGTCAGCAGGACGCCGATCCGGAAAGCTTTTAATGTTCTGGTGGAAGAAGGTCTTTTGGAGCGTATTCAAGGCTATGGTGTGGTGGTAGCAGGCAATGACATTGAACGCGGTTACTGTTTTGAGATACTTGGGGCTTTAGAAAGAGTTGCTTTGGAAAAAGCTATCATTCATATTTCATATGAAGATTTAGCTGATTTGAAAAAGGTTCAAAATGAATTGGAAGCTATGTGGAGTAGTATTAATCGATCGGTAGATGTTAATTGCGAAGAATGGAAAGCGTTTTCTATTTTGGATAGGAAATTTCATGACATTATAATCAGAGCAAGCGGGAATCCTTTAATCGGCGAATATGTAAACCTTGTTTGCCGGAAAGGTAATATAACGGAATTTATAAAAAATATTTCGGAACACAGTATATCGGAACACAGGACGATTATAAAAGTAATTGAAGAAAAAAACTCTGTGCTGGCTGATAAAACAATGAAACACCATTTTGAATAACTGGTTTTTGTATATACCCGCTTTCACTATTCGGAAGGAAATTGTTAATGTGAATAATAAAAAGGGAAAGGAGAAGGTGAGAACGGTAACCAGATTAAGGAACAAGCTATATGTGTTGGTTAAAAGATTAACAAAGTTGGTTATCAATACTTGCAAAACACATTAACAGTTAAACTTATATAAATTTTATTTTGTAAATTATATCGAGGAGGTTTCTTATGAAAACAACGAAAAAATTTATGTCATTCATATTATGTCTGGTCATGGTAGTTTCTTTGTCGGCGTGCTCTGCAAAAAATAATACCGGTACGGGGGCTGAAACAAATACGGCAGGAACCAATACGGAAACTGCAGCTACGGCAGAAGCAGGTACAAAAACAAAGGGGAATACGGTTATAAGCGATGTCAGCGGGACTTTAAAAATTGCCGGCCCCGGACTGTTTACCACAGTCGGTGAAACCGGGACCACAGACCTGGTTACAGGAATAAAGTTACCCGGATATGATCAGGTTATTCAAAGATGGAATGAATTATATCCGAATGTAAAACTTGAAATTGAAACAAGCCCATGGGATAACTGGAAGGCAGTACTTCAGACTTCCGCCTTGTCCGGTGATGTAGATGTATTGCTTCACGGTTCATCCATTACTGCGATTGCAGAACCCTTTGGCCCTTATCTTGAAAAAAATCCCGAATTAGACGGTCAGTTCAGTATGTTGGCAATGCGCAGAACAGAGGATAACGGCGGAGATTTTTCCAAATACATACCATACGGTATTTCAATTACCGCCAATCCGCTGGTCGTTATAGTAGATAAACAGATTTTTGAAGATTATGGTGCCGCCGTACCGGATGCATCCTGGACATTTGATGATTTATTATCCTTAGCCGGGAAAACAACAGGTACGGACCCCGTTTCCGGAAACCAGACTTTTGGTATAAGTATGTTAGAAGCTGCAAGTGCCAATAAAAACTACATCTGGGCATCCCGTGGTTTCAATGCACCGGTATTTCAGTTCGGTAAAACTTTAAGTGAAACAAAAGCCGATTTTACTACAGACGCAACGAAAAAGGCTTTGGAATATGTAACTGAATTATATGCTTTCTCAAGTTCAGACTATTTGGAAGGACTGGATACCTCCGTTGCCAATAAAGCTGAAAATAATCTTGCAATGCGTATTTCGGAAGCTCCTATGGATGATTATAACCAAATAGCTGCAGCGGATCTTTTAGACCGTTTCATGTTTGTACCTCTTCCTGCAATACAAAGCGGTGTTCATGCAGGTATCACATCCAGTCACATGGGAGACTGGAACATGGCGATCTGCAACACCAGCCAAAATAAAGAGTTAGCCTGGGAATTCATTAAATTTATGGCAGCCGATGAAGTAATACAGCAATGGCTGGTTGACTGTAATACAATTCCGAACAACTTAACCGCTCTGCCTAAATTAAAGGAAAATGTAAAACCGGAATATTATAACGCGATCGAGTCTGTATTGCAGCAGCAGCCATTGGAATTCAGTGCTTCTACCAATGAATGCTATGACAGCGGCAACTTCGGTACTTTTGCGAATGATGTGACTTCCGTATTAAATGAAATGTTTGTCGGTAATTCCGATGCGAATAAAGCGGTGGAATTTGTCCAGAAAAATTTAAATGATTATCTTGGTTCCATTCAGTAATTTTTATAAAATTACAGCGCAATAAATAGATGGTAATGACAGTATCCGAAACGCCGTTCGGATACTGTCATTTGATAAAATTTTGTGTTTATTCCACAGCGTTTTCTGCTCGAAAGCAAACCCAATATGCTTTCTTTCTATTTTGGCGCTGGTAAACTGAGAGAATTGAATAACTATATTTTTAATATAAGGAGAGCCTATGAAAAACAATAAATTAGGTTGGTATAAGGTGAAAAGACAACTGACATGGTACTCTTTTATTATTGTCAGTATCCTGACTTTGATTATACTTACTTATATCCCAATGTTAACTACTATTAAATATAGTTTTTATGATGTTTCCGTAGTCGGATTTGGTGAGAAATTTACCGGACTTAAGAATTATAAATTAATTTTAAGCAATTCTTCCTTTTTAAGAGCTGTCTATAATACGGTTGTTTTAGCCCTAATGAGCCTGGTATCCATTCCGGTCGGCTTTATACTGGCTTCCCTGATCAACAGTATCGGACGCGGAAAAGCCCAGGGATTTTTCCGTGTCGGATATTATTTACCCAATATTATTACCGGTGTAAGTGTAATACTGGTATTTCAAATTGTATTAAAAGCAAATAACGGTTTATTAAATAATGCTTTATCTTTTATAACCGGACATGAAGTTAACATAGGATGGCTTACCAATGCCAATTTTGGTAAATTCGGTGCAACCATACTGTCTGTATGGAGCAATCTGGGTTATTCCATGCTGATAAACCTGGCAAGTCTCCAATCCATACCGTCGGAAGTCTATGAGGCTGCCGAGGTAGACGGTGCTACCGGTTTCCAGAGCTGGCTGCATATTACAATACCGCAGATGGTTTCCTGTTTTGCATTCCTTTTTATAACCAATATCATCGGCGGGCTGGCACGTTTTACCGACCTTTTCATCCTTGGGGGAAATACTTCTGCCGGACGCCCGGGCGGTACCTTACAGACAATATTAATGTATATTTACCAGTTTAGTTTTGAAACCCCGCAATACGGAATCGCTTCCGCAGGTGCCATGATATTATTTGCAGTTACCCTGGCAATTACTTTAGTAAATCTAAAGATGACTGGTTTCTTCAAGAAAAATAAAGAATAGGAGCGGGGAAAATGAAAGCTAAGAAATTAAGAAAATTAATGATCTGTCTTATATTGTTTGTTATGTTGGTTATTGTATTAATTCCGCTGTACTGGTGTATGGTCCTTTCCTTTGACCGTAATGCATTGTCTGAGCTGCCGGCCTTTTCATTACTGCCCGGGAAATTTACCTGGTTCAACTATCAATATGCATTTACTGCAATTCCGCTGGCGAAGCTTTATGCAAATACCATCTTTGTAACGGCAGCCAATACCATTTTATCCGTATTTTTTGCGTTAATGTGCGGCTATGCTTTTGCAAAAGGGGATTTTGTACTGAAAAAATTCTGGTTTATCTTTATGCTTGCGGTTATGATGATACCTTTTGAATCCAGGATGATCCCTTTATTTATGCAGTATAAGAACTGGGGAATGTTAGATACCTATTATCCTTTGATTTTCGGCAGCTTTGCCTATGTATACGGTACCTTTTTTGCCAAACAGAATATAGAATCCATTCCGGATTCCCTCCGAGAATCCGCTTTTATTGACGGGGCAGGGGAATGGACAATATTCTTAAAGATTATTATACCTTTGTCCAAACCCTTAATTGCAACTTTAAGTATCCTGCAGATCCTTGCAAACTGGAATTCTTACCTCTGGCCTCTGGTTACCATTAAAACTGCGGCAAAACAGATGATATCCGTTGGCGTAGCAGCTTTTAATGCCCAGCAGGATGCGGTATATTACGGGCCGCGGATGGCGGTTGCCGTAGTCAGTGCCATTCCTTTGACGATTATCTTTTTATTATTGCAGAAGCACATTGTGCAAAGTATTGCTGTAAGCGGGATTAAGCAGTAATAATATTGAAATTAACGGAGCTTAAATTATGAAAAAGAAAAAATGGTGGCAAAAGCCACTGCGCATCGTTCAGTATAATCTTCAGATAAAAGATACACCTGAGATGAAGCCGGAAAAAATAGCCGCAGATTTAAAGGAACTGGAAGCAAATGCGGTAGTCCTGAATGTAGGCGGTATTTATGCCTGGTATCCGAGCAGGATTAAATTTCACCATGTGAATGAATATCTTCCGAAAAACTATGATTTACTGAAAGAACTTCTGAAGGAATGTCATAAACAGACCATTAAGGTAATCGCCAGATTTGATTTCAGTAAAACGGATGATTTCGTTTACCTTCAAAAACCGGGCTGGTTTGTCTGCGATACGGACAAAAAGCCCCTTATATACGGGAAAGACCGTATGGGTGAATGGTCGCTGTTAGTAACTACCTGTGTAAACGGAGGTTACCGGAATGAAGATTTAGCCATGCCCGTGGTGAAAGAAGTATTGGAAAATTACGATATTGACGGGATCTTTTTTAATGCGCCCCATGTGGAAGAATGCCACTGCGGGAACTGCCGGAGCAAATATTATAAATTATACGGGAAGGAGCTTCCGGAGAGGAAGGAAGATTTTGAACCGGATTGGGCGGATCTGTGTCTGCGGGAAAATATCGGCAAAATATACGCCCTGGTGAAAGAAACCCGACCGGAGGTACCGGTTATCTTATATTATTCCACTTTTGAGGAAGACAGAAAGAACCGGATAGATAACCTGGATAACAGGTATTCCACGGCAGATCTGATATGTACGGAAGCACAGGACATTTTATCAAAAGGTTACAGGAACATACCAAAGGCCTGGAAACCTGCCCTGAATATGAAGATTGGGAACAGTGTGGAAAATAAGCCGAACCCCTGCGGAATCATTCATTCTTCCCCCGGAATGGACTGGAGGCATACGGGCATTCCCACAGCCGAGTATCTCTACTGGATGAGCCAGGTGCCGGCAAACCAGGGGATAATCTGGCATTCCCTTACCGGTTTTAATGATACCATCCGTGACAGGAGAATCTTACATAGTGTCAGACAGATCAACCACAGTATAAAGAAGTGTGAATCCGATATGGAAGATGCCGTCAGTCTGGCACAGGTTTTAATGCTGTGGAACGGCAGCGAGGCAGCCATGGGCTGGGCGGAAGTCATGTTAAATACCCAGTACCAGTTTGACTTATTGGATGAACTGCATTTAAACCCGGATAAATTAAAACAGTATCCGGTAGTTTTAGTCCCCGGAGACTTTAAGTTTAGCCAAAATACGGTTAATCTGTTAAAAGAATATACGGCTTTCGGAGGCAAGGTAATTCTTGAGAGCTGCAGTGACACGGATATGCCGGACGCCGCAGAGTTTGCCGGGGTCGATCCGGTTATGTCGGCAGGCCCTTCCCTTTCTGCCAGTTATATTCGGTTTGAGCAGGACGGAAAGGTATTAAAAAGTAATTTGGAAGAGGTTGAACTGCTGCCTCACCGGGGAAGGGTATTATACTGCGTTCCGGGTGAAAACACAAAAACTCTGTTGACCCTGGTCCCGCCTTTTGCACCTATGGATGGTGTCGGTGCACCGCCGGAACGGGCCAGTATGTGTGTATCCCGTACGGATATACCCTTATGTACTTTAAAGAAAACGGGTCAGGGGCAGGTAATGTTTCTGCCTTTTGAACTAAGTCATCTTGCCCTGGAATATAAATTCAGTGAGTATTACCAGTTAATGAAAAACTGCCTGGATTATTTACTTGGGGATAAAAAGAAGTTTTCCATGGATACGGTAAACGGATTGCAGGCAATGGTTTATGGCAAGGAAGATAAAATCATGATACATCTGGTAAACGGTATCGGACAGCGTCCTTTGGCCAATTCGGTCCCTTATTATAACCTGAAGTTAAAGGTAAAACCCGAGTCCTCCGGGGTGGTAACAAATGTAACTTCCGTAATCGGGGGACAGGATATAATATGGGAAGAGAAGGACGGTTATGTTCATATGGAATTAAAGAGACTGGATGTCTGGGATATGATATTAATTCAAATAGGAGGTGAAGGAAATGGCCTGGTGGATGGAAAATAAATTACGGATGATCCAAAACAATCTCCGTGATATTGACGCAAAAATGGATATTGACAGTTATATCGATACCTTAAAGGAGTTCGGGGCCAATGCCTGCATGGTGGGCTGCGGCGGGATCACCTCCTTTTATCCCACGGACCTGGAATTCCAGTACCGGAATCCTTATATGGAAGGGGATTTCTTTGGCAGGTTAATAGAAAAATGTCATTCAAACAATATCCGGGTTATTGCAAGATTTGATTTCAGCAAGACCCACGAAAGTATATATGAAAAACATAAGGAATGGTTTACCAAATCCATACACGGGGAGCCGGTAAGATATCATGATACAGTGGCAACCTGTGTCAACGGAAACTATCAGCAGGAGTGTACCCTGAAAATTCTGCGGGAGGTAATAAACCGTTATCCGGTGGACGGGGTTTTCTTTAATATGTTTGGTTACCAGACCAGGGATTACAGTGATAACTATGTGGGAATCTGCCAGTGTGACAGCTGCAAGGCCCGCTTCCGTGACAGGTATCACATGGAGCTTCCCGCTGTCTGGGCGGAAGACGATGAGGCTTTTCGGAAATATAAGGAATTTAAGCAGGTGACGGTGGACGAACTGTTACAGAAAATCAGCAGCGAAGTGAGAAAGTTAAATCCTGAAGTGCTGGTTTGTACTTATAACCACCAGGGCGTGGATATGGTAAGAAATGAATCCAATTCTGCCCTTGACCGCCCCTATCCCTTCTGGATCTATACCAGTGAGAATAACGTATCCGTAGTGGAAGGCAGTTTTGAGAATAAGATTTCCAGCAACTGTGTCATTAATGCCGTAGATATTTACTGCCGCTTTATGGGTGTCTCTAAATATTTAAACCAGATCCGCCTATACGGTAACATGGCCTCCGGCGGAGGGCTTGACTGGTGCATCATCGGTTCCTTTGAAGGGTATCCGGACAGGGATAATTTTGAAACGGTGAAGGAAGTATTTCGGTTCCATAAAAAATACGAAGAGTATTTCGGGAATTTTACCAGCCAGGCTAAAATACTGTTAATCAATCCTTCGCCCTTCGGAGTCCACAGCCCTGCCTCCCAGGAATACCTGGGAATCTTTAAAATGCTGAAAGAAGAACACCGTCTTTTTGACGTGGCAGAGGCTGCCGTCCTGGATTCATTAGCGGATAAGCTGGACCGTTATGAGCTGATCCTCATACCCGGAATCCGCCTGGTGAAAAACAAAGTATTTTTACAGGCTTTGAAGAATACAAAGGCAGGTGTGGCGGCTACCGGATTATCCCTGATAGAGAATGAAGAAGAGCTTTCGGAACTTTTCGGGGTACGTTTAAAGGATAAATTAAAAAATGTAAGAGGTGGATACCTTCTTACGGAACCGAAAGCTATTTTTAAAAATTTTAAAAACCGGGACTGGATTTACCTGGATAAAGAATACTATTTTATGGATACGGAAGATAACGGTAATACAATACTTCCCCTTGTTACACCGGGCAGGTACGGTCCCCCGGAACGATGCTTCGGCCATGAAGTCACGGAACAGCCTTCCATAGCCATAAAAGGGAGAAACGTCTATATCCCCTGGCAGCCGGGTACGCTGTATTATAAACAGGGATATGAAGATTTCAAGTATGTATTATTGAATATCCTGGATTATATAAAACCCGTAAAAAATCCAATTGAAACCAATGCAGCGAAACAGGTGGAAGTATTTTTTGACCGGTGCAGTGAAGGGCAGTACCTGCTTCAGTTCCTTAATTTATCGGGGTTTAACGGTACAACGGTATTTGAGCCGATTCCCATCCATAATATTGAAGTCACTTTTAATGAAATCAGTCCAAAGCATATTTACCGGCTTTCTGCCGACGGCAGGAAAGAGCTGCAGGCTTCATCCAGGGTATTGCTCCCTATGTTAAATCAATATGCGGCTTATCTGATTGAGACGGTATATTAAAAATTAAAACCTGGCAGTAAGAAAGCACATATACTAGTAAATCGGAACATGTTTTACTGCAAAGTTTCAGTATTTAACTTTGAAGTTCACGAAACATTAGATTTAAGAAAACTAAATTTAAGGAGGGCCAAGGTATGAGCAAAAAGATCGGTGACCCATGGTATCAAAGACTATACCGATTTGGACAAACCAATTTGACAGAGGATGATCCTCTGTCATGTGACCTGGAATTTTGGAAAAAATACTGGAAAACGACCAGGATCCAGGG
The DNA here is from genome assembly GCA_023391695.1 of Bacillota bacterium. Lineage (GTDB taxonomy): Bacteria > Bacillota > Clostridia > Lachnospirales > Lachnospiraceae > Anaerocolumna. Next base: position 98,543 of record JAEWAK010000042.1, on the reverse strand, counting down.
TGTCATAATCAACTGTGGCGGAATTGTTGCTTACTATCCGAGTAAATTTCCCAAGCAGTACAAGGCAGCCCATCTGGGGGAGAGAGATTTCTTTGGGGAATTTAATCAGGCAGCCAGGGAAGCCGGACTGGCCGTTATAGCCAGAATGGATATTAATTGTACGACGAAGGAATTTTATGATCTGCATCCCGAATGGTTTGCCCATGACAGGAACGGAAAACCGATTATGACCCAGGGAAGATATGTATCCTGTGTCAACAGCGGATATTATAAGGAATACATACCGGCTGTTTTAGAAGAAATCATCGGGAAATACCATCCGGACGGGTTTGCAGACAACAGCTGGAAAGGACTTGGAAGAAATACGATATGTTATTGTGAGAATTGTAAAAAGAAGTTTAAAGAAGATTACGGACTGGATCTGCCTAAGGAGGTATCCTTTGAAGACCCGGTCTATCGTGCATGGATCCGTTTTGGTTATGAGTGCCGTAATGCAAACTGGGATTTGTTTAATGAGACCACAAAAAAAGCCGGCGGGAAAGACTGCCTTTGGTTTGGAATGATTAATGCGGATCCGTTTGGTTCCGTGGGAAGCTTTACGGATATCAAAGCCCTGTGTGAACGAAGCCGGATTATCTTCAGTGATCACCAGACCAGGGATTCCTTAAACGGATTTGAACAAAACTCTGCAAACGGTACATTGCTGCGGTTGGCAAGTGATGAAAACAGGATTGTGCTGGAGAGTATGTCCCATTACTTTAAAGGAAACCGTACTTTCCGCTTGTCCTCCGGCCCGGCAAAAGAAACCAAAGCCTGGATGCAGGCAGGAATCGCAGGCGGCATATCCCCCTGGTATCATCATATCGGAGGCAGTACCAATGACCGGAGACAGTTTTCTGCAAGTATTTCTACCTTAACCTGGCATGAAAAGAATGAAAAATATTTATATAACCGGAAGAATCTTGCCAATGTGGCCGTTGTCTGGAGCCAGAAAAACATTGATTTTTACGGAAGAGAGGAATATGTTGAGAAACTGTCCTATCCCTGGGCCGGTATTTTAAGAGCCCTTTCCAGAGCCGGAATCCCCTTCCTGCCCATTGCTGCTGATGACATCGGAAAATATGAGGACCGCATAGAGACCTTAATCCTTCCGGAAGTTGCCATTTTAACGGAAAAACAGCAGAAAGATATCTGTGACTTTTTAAAAAAGGGGAAAAATCTCATTATTACGGGAAAGACGGGAACCCTTGACGAAGAGGGGGAAAAGCCGGTTGACAGCCCTATTTACCGGCTGTTAGGATTAAGGCACAGGGGGGAAGCCTGCGGAGCCTTCGGCAGGCAGGATGGCAGCTGGATGAATCAGGAGGCACATAATTATATCCGGCTTCCCAAAGAGCGCCATGAGATATTTGCCGGGTTTGAAGATACGGATATATTGCCCTTTGGCGGAGGGATCCAGCTTGTTGAAAGTGACGGCACCCTGGAGCCGGTATGCAGTTATATTCCCCCATTCCCCATCTATCCGCCGGAATTCAGTTGGATTCGGGAAGAAAGAGAGAATATTGCGCCGGTATTCGCCGGCACCCTGGCAACCGGTTCCAGGGTGGTTTATTTCGCCGGTGATATTGACCGCTGTTACGGAAAAGAGCTGATACCGGATCACGGAGACCTGCTTGCTGGCAGTATCCGCTGGACATCCGGGAATTCCATTCCCATTACGGTTAAAAGCCGGGGACATATCAATGTTAATTTTTATAAACAGGGGGATAATTATATTATACACCTGGTTAATTTAAGCGGCTGTAACTGTCCCCCGGGAACCTGTGAGGAGACGCTTCCGGTTGGCCCTGTAACTGTGATGTTTCGGGTAGAGTATACCGGAGCTTTAAAGGCAACTCTTACGGTGGGGAAAGAGACAGTTGCCATCATAGGGGATGGCAATAGGAAGTCGTTTATGATTGATACCCTGAATGACCATGAAATGATTGTAATCGAAAAGGTTTAGGGGATTATAGGATAAAACAAAAACGTGGAAATATCTTCTCCGGGCTGCGAGCTTATTTTAAGCGGCAATTATTATGATATGGAGGTCGGTACTGTGGAAATAAATATTATGTAAGGCAGTCCGGAAACCCTGGAACTGTATTTCAGATATGACATCAGGTAATAGAAATTTTTTTGATTTGGGAATCAATGGATTTCAATTGAAAGATTAATTTCATTAGTTTTGTGCCGCCTTTGGCGGCGGAAGGAGAGGTAATTATGAAGGATTCAATACACAAATACTTTCAAATCGGAACAATCCAATGGATGAGCCATCCGCCTGATAAGTACAAGCTACTGGATTCCATTAAGACCATAGCCTGTGATGATTTTTTTGACGCCATTGAGATCACACAGATTAAGGATGACGGTGAAAGGGAAAAGGCGAAAAAGCTTCTGGAGCAGTCCCGTCTTAAGGTTTGTTACGGAGCCCAGCCCAGGTTATTGTCCAACGGTTTAAATCCCAATGATTTAAAGGAAGAGGGCAGACTGAAAGCGGAAGCAACCCTTTTGGAGGCTGTGGATGAAGCCGAGTATTTAGGTGCCGGGGGAATCGCCTTCTTAGCCGGTAAATGGGAAGAAAAAACAAAGGAACAGGCCTATTCCCAGCTTCTAAAAACCACAAAGGCCGTATGTGATTATGCGGCAAAGAAAAATATACAGGTTAATTTAGAAGTTTTTGATTTTGATATGGATAAGGCCGTCTTGATCGGGCCGGCTCCCTATGCGGCCCGGTTTGCGGCAGATATGAGAACGGTTTGTAATAATTTTGGCCTGCTTGTGGATTTATCCCATTTTCCTACCACCTATGAAACCAGCAGGTTTGTAATACAGACCTTAAGGCCTTATATCACTCATCTGCACATCGGCAATGCCGTAGCTAAGAAGGGGGCTAAAGCCTATGGGGATATGCATCCCCGGTTCGGTTTTTGGGACAGTGCCAATGATACAAATGAACTGCTTGATTTCTTCCGGGTATTAAAAGAAGAAGGATTTTTTAACCTGGAAAATCCGTATGTCCTATCCATGGAAGTGAAACCCTGGGGAGAGGAAGAAGGAGATATCATACTTGCCAATACAAAACGTGTTATCAACCGGGCATGGGCCCTCCTTCCGGATTAGCTCTACTGAAAGGACCGGCATGGAAACCGATAATTTTTATGATTTTATATTGGATTTTAATGATTTTATCAATATGAGGTTGACAGATGCTTTTCTTACTGTAAAATTATAAATAGTATTGTTTTTCTAACCGTTCTATATTAGCATGTAATAATAAATGTTACAATTCAGCGGTAAGGCTTAACTGTAACTGATAAATCAGGTTTTGTTTGTACATATAAGGAGATACGGATGAAAATAGTAGTACTAGACGGATATACGGAGAATCCCGGTGATTTAAGCTGGGATAGTCTGGGAGCTTTGGGGGATTTAACGGTTTATGACAGGACCCCGGGTGATTTGACCATAGAGCGTATTGGTAATGCGGAAATAATCTATACGAACAAAACAGTTATTGATAAGAATGTATTAAAAGCCTGCCCCGGCATTAAGTTTATCGGGGTTTTGGCAACGGGTTACAATGTGGTGGATGTAGAAACCGCAAAGCAGAAAGGAATACCTGTGGCAAATGTACCGGCTTACAGCACCGCTGCGGTAAGCCAGTTTACCATTGCCCTTCTTCTGGAATTATGCCATCATATCGGTGCCCATTCCGACAGCGTTATGAAAGGGGACTGGGCGAAAAGCCAGGATTACTGTTACTGGAATTACCCGTTAATCGAATTAGCCGGAAAAACAATGGGCATAATCGGTTTTGGAAGAATCGGACAGGAAACCGCTAAGATAGCCCAGGCACTTGGTATGAAAATACTGGCCTATTCCCGCAGTAAATTTAAGGAACTGGAAAGCGAGACCTGCAGGTATGGGGAACTGGATGAGTTATTTGCCGCTTCCGATGTTATCACCCTGCATTGTCCCCTGTTTCCGGAAACAGAGGGGATCATCAATAAAGATTCCATTGCGAAGATGAAGGACGGGGTTTTGATCATCAATGATTCCAGAGGACCGTTGATTGTAGAGGAAGATTTAAAAGATGCCTTAAACAGCGGCAAGGTAGCAGGAGCTGCCATAGATGTGGTATCTGCCGAGCCGATTAAAGCGGACAATCCCTTATTATCTGCAAAGAACATTATCATAACGCCCCATATAGCCTGGGCTCCTAAGGAATCCAGACAACGGCTGATGGAGACCGCAGTCGGGAATCTTAAGGCATTTCTTGCGGGAGAACCAGTTAATATTGTAAATAAGTGATTATTATAGATTATAGAAGAGGATTTTATTATGAAAATTGGATTTATCGGATTGGGAATCATGGGTAAACCCATGAGCAAAAATTTACTAAAAGCCGGTTATGATTTAACCGTTTTTGATGTTAACTCCGCAGCAGTGGAGGAAGTAACCGCAGCAGGAGCCGCCTTTGCAGGTACGGCTGCCGGGGTTTCTAAACAAAGTGATATTGTCATAACCATGCTGCCAAACTCACCCCATGTCAAAACCGCAGTAATGGGGGAAAACGGAGTATTAAAAGGGGCCAGGCCGGGTACCGTTTTAATTGATATGAGTTCCATTGCACCCCTTGCATCCCAGGAAATTGAGAAAGCCTGTACCGAAAAAGGGGTAAAAATGATCGATGCCCCGGTATCCGGCGGAGAGCCGAAGGCAGTTGACGGTACCTTATCCATTATGGCCGGCGGTGACCGGGAAGTGTTTGAAAGTGTTAAGGATATCCTGCTGTGCATGGGCGCAAGTGCCGTATACTGCGGTAAAATAGGGGCAGGTAATACAACAAAATTAGCAAATCAGGTTATTGTAGCCTTAAATATAGCAGTCTGTGCGGAAGCATTTACACTGGCGAAAAAAGCCGGAGTGGATCCTGAGTTGGTATTCGGTGCAATCAAGGGCGGTCTGGCAGGTTCCACCGTCATGAATGCCAAGGTTCCCATGATGCTGGAGGATAATTTTAAACCGGGATTCAAGATCGACTTACATATTAAAGATCTCAATAATGCACTGGAAACGGCACATGAAGTGGGAGCACCCCTGCCCCTTACCTCCCAGGTAATGGAAATGATGCAGACATTGCGTGCAGATAGTTTCGGGGGCGATGACCACAGCGCTTTGGCCAGATATTATGCTAAAATTTCGGGCACGATAATCGGAGAATAAACATTGGAGGTTAAAGATGGAAGGCATTAGAAGCGAGGCATATACAATAATAAGGGAATCCATTAAAAATGTACTGCCCCACAAAGCAGTGGAAAAAGCACTGGTTAATAAAACTTTTACAGGAGATATTGTGGTGGTATCCATAGGAAAAGCCGCATGGACAATGGCGGAAGCCGCGAAAAAAATATTGGGCCCATCGATTAAAAAAGGAATTGTTGTTACAAAGTACGACCATTCCCAGGGAGATATTGACGGATTTGAAATCATAGAAGCCGGACATCCGGTACCGGATGAAAATTCCGTTCTTGGTACTACCCGTGCAATAGAAGCCGTCAAGGGCTTAAGCGAAACAGATCAGGTTATATTTTTAGTATCCGGCGGAGGTTCGGCATTATTTGAAAAACCGGCCTGCGGCCTTACTCTTGAGGATATTAAAAAAGTAACGGGAGATTTGTTAAAATGCGGTGCCAATATTGTGGAGATGAATACCATCCGTAAACATTTATCCGATGTAAAAGGCGGCAAATTCGCTTCCCTTTGTGCTCCGGCTAAAGTTTATTCCATCGTTTTATCCGATGTTATCGGTGACCGCCTGGATTCCATAGCATCCGGTCCGGCTTATCCGGATAGTTCTACTGTGGATGAGGCACTTAATATCGTTAAAAAGTACAACTTGGATTTTAATGAATCCATTCTGAAAGCTTTAAACAAAGAAACACCAAAAGAGTTAGGCAATGTGGAAACGGTAATAACCGGAAGTGTCAGCGAATTATGCAGGGCGGCTGCCGAAAATGCAAAAGAACTGGGGTACGCTCCCTATATCTTATCATCCACTTTGGAATGTGAAGCCGGCGAAGCCGGGAAATTCGTTTCATCCATAGCCAGGGAAGTACGTAATGGGACACTGTACGGCATACAGGCTCCCTGTGCAATCATCGTTGGAGGGGAAACCACCGTTAAGATTAAGGGAAACGGACTTGGCGGAAGAAATCAGGAACTGGCCTTAACGGCAGCAAAAGGCATAGCCGGTATGAAGGATACTCTTATATTCTCTTTGGGTTCCGACGGTACCGACGGCCCCACCGATGCCGCCGGCGGTATGGTAGACGGTGAGACTCTGGATAAATTAAGCAGCCAGGGATTGGATATAGATGAAATTCTTAATAATAATGATTCCTACCATGGCTTAAAGGCAGTGGACGGTTTAATTATGACAGGAGCGACGGGAACCAATGTAAATGATGTAGCAATTGTACTGTGTAAATAATAGCAATACCCAAAGCAGTAATATCTATTACACCGCTTACGATAGCCTGTTTTAACTTTACAGGCAAATCCCCCTGTAAGGTTTTTGTTGCATCCTTTGGGGATAACGTATATAATATGAGGAACAAAACATGCCCTATGAGTATTTTTTGTTTGACAGCCGGATAAGCTAATTGAATGAGTTCTTGATTGCAAATATAATCAAGGAACCGGACAGAGAAAGAAGGTTGGTATTATATGAAAGTTTCCATTGAAAAACCGGAATTGCTGACTATTACAGACAGCTTAGAACATAGAAGTTATTTTGGTGCCGATCAGGCCTGGTATTCAAAGGCGTGGAACAGGGAAGCCGGATGCGGACCGACCTGTGCCTCCAATATTACAGCTTATCTTGCCCAGACCAGGGAAAAAAATAAGGAATTATTTCAGCCGTTCAGCCTGGAGCGGATAGATTTTGTCAGGCATATGGAGGAAGTATTCCGTTATATTACACCCGGTGCAATGGGTGTGAATCATGTGGACAAGTTTGTAAAGGGTATTGAACTTTTTGGGAAAGACAGAGGGCTGCATTTAGATACGGAAGTGTTTTCCGTTGATAATTGCTTTACCAGAAAGCGTTATCCGGAGAAACTTGCGGAATTTGTAAAACAAGGCCTTTTATCCAATTCCCCTCTGGCTTTTTTAAACCTGTCCAGAGGGGAAGAAGTAAACCTTCAGGCCTGGCACTGGATAACCGTTACCGGTGCGGATATCGGGGATGACAGTATCATTGCAACTGCCTCGGATGAGGGAAGGCAAATCGAATTTGACCTGCTCCGGTGGTATATGACCACACGTATGCACGGCGGCTTGATTTATGTCGGATAAGAGAGTGCCGGAATAGATTATGTTCAAAGCAACTTTATTAATTTGTAGGTACAATAAAAAGAAATCCATGGGAACGGGTAAACATGGATTTCTTTTTTTGTTGTGCGTCGTGTATCCGGCTAAGCTGGACCACACCAGTCGGTGTAAATCCGACCACGGTAATCGCCAGTGAGCCTTTCGTTAAATGCGGTACGTTGTATAATGCAGGGTGCTAAGCGGATGGTTAAAGTCCATTCAAACCCGAGTTCCAAACGCATGTTCATAAAATATTGCTATGAAGCCGTAAGGCTGAATAGTATGTATTTTGCATATAAATAATAGAATAAAGGTTGACAAAAATTGAGGGAAGTAGTATTATAAATTCATCAAAATAAATTGTATACAATTAAATGGCGTAAAATACAATGAAAAATCGAAAGGAAGATAAGGGATGAATTTCTATGATTATTCAGCAAAAAAAATGAATGGCAGAGAAATAAATATGGATGAGTATAAAGGGAAAGTGCTACTCGTTGTTAATACTGCCAGCAAGTGCGGATTTACCCCCCAGTTTAAAGAGCTGGAAGAATTATATGAAAAATATAAGAATGAGGGATTTGCCATATTGGGTTTCCCCTGTAACCAGTTTGCAAAACAGGACCCGGCAGGGAATGATGAAATCAACTCATTCTGCCAGCTAAATTACGGGGTGACTTTTGACATGTTCCAGAAAATTGATGTGAATGGAGATAATACCCATCCGCTCTATCAGTTTTTAAAAAGTGAAGGAAAAGGTGTTTTAGGTAATAATATTAAGTGGAATTTTACCAAATTCCTCATCGATAAAAACGGTAACGTCATTCATAGATATGCTCCGGTTGTAAATCCTGTTAAAATAGAGGATAAAATAAAGGAATTATTGAAAAAATAAGTAATCCAGAACCCCATCTTAATAGGCAGCTTTATCAGCAGTAAGTTATGTGGAAGCCTTAAAATAAAATCGGGAAATGTGACAGGTTCCGGTCATATAATCTATGTATTAAGGCAAGTGATCGATCATCGGGCTGCTGTGAATTGGTTTCATACCCTTTTATTGGGAAAATTAAACTGATTTGCAGCAGCTTTTTATATTTTATAAAAAAAGTGTAACTTTTCCCGAGATTTTGTTGTTTTGGGATAAATATTATATTTAATTATTGGTTGACAATTGTCGTCATAAATATATTGACAATTGTCAACCAAAGTTTTATAATTATATAAACTCAATTAATTGATTGTTATATACTGATACAATGAATACGCATTTGCATTAACAAAGCGGAAAGGAATTATATGAAAAAGAACCTGTTGAATTCAAATTCTATCGAAAGGCTTCCGGATTCGGAATTAAATGTTATGAAAGTGATCTGGAACAGCAAAGAACCGATTGGAACCGGTAAAATAATTGAAGTTTTAATGGAGGCGAAAAACTGGTCGCGCTCAACCGTACAAGTGTTATTATCGAGGCTGGAAGAACGAAAATTTATTGAGTGCAGGAAGAAGGGGCGGTTAAAATACTATATTCCTTTAATTGAGGAAGAGGTATATTGCTCCAAGGAGACAAAGACATTTTTAGAACATTTTTATAACAATTCCTATAAAAAACTGATAGCTTCCCTTGTCCAGGATAATACCATCTGTGAAGAAGATATTGATGACATTATACGGATCATAAAGAAAGGCGGCGATAATATTGAATAACCTGCTAAGGACTTTTGCGGAAATATCCGTTTCCTGTTCGGCAGTAATCCTTCTGGCCGCCTTTTTAGATAAACTGACTTATAAAAAATATTCGGTCAGATGGAAATATTATATATGGGTGATACTGGCAGTCAGGATGATACTCCCCTTTAATCTGGGAATAATCGAGGTACCGCTCCTGCCTCCTTCGGCACAGACGGAACTAACGGACAACGGGAACGGGTATGATTTAACCTCCGGTAATATGACTGCCGTAAGACCGGACCCGGAAACCGGTATTCAAAACGGGGCAATGGCTTCCGAGGTTTTAAATACTGTTGGAAGAGCAAATATAAAAACAGAACAACCCGGTCTTACAACCCGGGAGGATATTAAATTACCATTGATAAAAAACAATGGAATTGATATATTACGCCTTTTATCAATGCTTTGGATTTCAGGCTTTGGCATTTTTCTATTTTATCATGTATTTACTTATATTGTTTTTTTGAAAAAATTAAATCGTTGGATGATGCCGGCGGTTCAGGAAGAAACCAGGGAGATAATGGATGATTTAATGGCAGAGCTGAAGATCAGGAAAAAAATTAAGGTTATGGTCTGCAAATTTGTTTCCTCCCCCATGCTGCTTGGAATATTACAGCCTAAAATTATTCTTCCTTCCGAAGAGCAAAAGCCGGTCCGGATAAGAATTATTCTGAAACACGAATTAATTCATTACAGACACCAGGATTTATACATTAAATTTCTGTTCTTATTAGTCAATGCCATACATTGGTTCAATCCGTTCGTATATTATATGGTAAAATCAGCGAATAACGATATGGAAATTTATTGCGATGAGGACGTGATAGGAAAGCAAAATGAAGAATACCGTAGAATTTACAGTTTAACTATTTTGGAAACAATAACAAAACGGTCTGCCGATAAATTAATTGCATTTTCCACTTATTTTTATGGAGGTAAAAAGCAAATGAAAAATCGATTTTCGCAAATTATGAATGGGGCTCCAAAGAAAAAAGGTTTGGCTTTTTTTGCTGCACTGTTATGTTTTATTATTCTCACCGGAAGCCTGGCTGCCTGCGGTGAAAAAAATCGGAATGTCCAAAGTCCGGGTGATCTTTCCACGGATTTAAGCCAAGGAGAACAGGCGGCGGAGCCGGAGGAATCGGAACCGGCTGATACGAGCCGCATCCTTTTAGTAGGGATTGACGGCTCAGGCGGCACTGCTGATAAACATATGGCTGACAGTATCATTTTGGCAACTATCCGGCCGGAGTTAAAAACTATAACACTGGCTTCCTATTTACGGGATACCTATGTCGAGATTCCGGGAGAAGGTAAGAATAAGTTAAAAGCTTCCTATGACATTGGCGGAACGGAACTTTTAAAAAGAACCCTGGAAACAAACTTTGACTTAAGCATAGACGGTGCGGTTGTAGTAGATTATGGCGGGTTTGAACGTATTGTTAACCTGCTGGGCGGAGTCGAAATGGAATTGACGGAAGAGGAAGCCGCCCATCTGAATAAAACTAACTTTATTTCCGAACCCGAAAACCGTACGCTGACAGCCGGAAATCAGATATTAAACGGCAACCAGGCTTTGGGGTATTTGAGGACCCGGTATGTGGAAAATGCAGACGGCCTGGCAAACGATTTTGGAAGGACGGCAAGGCAGCGATTGCTTTTAAAAAAATGTTATGAGAAGTTTAAAATTTCCGATCCGAAAGTCCTATTATCCATTCTCGATACTTCAATAACCTATGTAAAGACTGATCTTGGGAAAAAACAGATTATTACATACGTATCGGATGCTTTGGAAACGGATTATACCTTTGAAACTTTACAAATCCCGGCTGAAGGTACTTATGAAGCCGCCGTTGCGGACGGTATGTCCGTATTGGTTCCTGATATGACTGCAAATAAAGAAAAGTAAGCAAGGGGCTGTGCATGACGCGCCATGGGAAATTGTCACTGAAGTGACAGCGCGTCATCGCCAGAGTCTGACAAGTCAGACACTTACAAATCAGACACTTTCTTGAGCAATAGAAATTACGTCCTATTACGTAAAAAAGCCCGGCCGGCAAGAGGCATACTCCCACGTTTTGAGCTTGCCGGCTTTGTCGGACGCGCTTAGCGCGAGCGTATGCCGCAGGCATACGCTTTGCTCTTTAAGACAGCCACGTTTAAATGGTATATATCAGCCTTACGCACAGATGCGGTTGATATCCTCACCGTTTAAAGATTCTTTTTCCAAGAGTTCGGCCGTGATATTCTCAAGTAAATCAAGATTATTTTCCAGTAACTTCTTAATATCTTCATATAAGCTGTTCATTTGGGATCTGCATTTGCCTATCAGTTCCTTATCATAACCGTCCTCCAGAACCTTTGTACTGAATAAGCCCATATCCTGGTCCATACCGTATTTATTAATATAATCAACGATCATGGAGGAGGCCTTTTGGATATCATTGCTGGCTCCGGTGGTTATTTCGTCCTCGCCGAAGATAAGCTCTTCCGCAGCGCGGCCGGCCAGCAGCATTTGAATATTTGCCTTAATCTGTTTTTGGGTCTGGAACATCATATCTTTTGGTATGCTCAGATTAAATCCGCCCGCTCCCCGGACACTTGGGATAATGGTAACTTTGGATATATAATGTTCCGGCTGCAGCAGTTTGGTTGCCAAAGCGTGACCGGCTTCATGATAGGCAGTTATATTACGGTCACGGTCGGAAATAAAGCTCCGGTCTAACATAGGTGCTCCGGCAATTACGGTATAAAAGGCTTTTTCAATATGCCCGTTATTGATAGCGGCTTGTTTTTCGTTGGCAGCATTAATGGCAGCCTCATTTAAAAGATTCTCAAGCATGGCACCGCTGAAATACACGGTGGATTTAGAAAGGGCATCCAGGTCCACATCATCTGATAAAGGTTTTTGGTCAGCATACAGGGAAAGGATTTTCTTTCTGGCATTTACATCCGGCAGGGCGATTTCTATCTGCCTGTCAAAACGGCCGGGCCGGAGCAGGGCTTCATCCAACGTATCCAGACGGTTGGTGGCACCAATTACAACAACTCCTTTGTTTTCATGGAAACCGGACATCTCGGTAAGCAGTGCATTCAGGGTCTGGTCACGTTCATCGTTGCTGGCAGAGGTATTTCTGGCCCTCTTTTTACCGATGGCATCAATTTCGTCAATGAAAATAACGGCTTTTTCACTCTTTTTTGCTTTATTAAACAGGTTACGGATCCGGCTTGCACCGACACCGACGTACATTTGGACAAAGTCTGAGCCGCTCATGGCATAAAAAGGAACATTGGCTTCTCCGGCAATGGCTTTGGCCATCATGGTTTTACCGGTTCCCGGCGGACCGTATAACAAAAGGCCTTTGGGCATCCTGGCACCGACCGCCGAATATTTCTCCGGCTGTTTTATAAATTCAATAATATCTTCTACCATTAATTTAGCTTCCGTATTGCCGGCAATCTGGTTTAAGGTAATTAACGAATTGTTTCCGGAATTTTTATTGGCATCGGAAATCATGGGCTTATTGCTGCCTCCTTTGCGGATATACAGAAAAACGCCGCCTGCGATAATGATTAAAAATAAAACCTGCAGTACTTTAACCAACGGATTATTTTGGCCGTAGTTAATCGAAATGTCATGAAGCAATAAAAATTCGGTAAAGTTTTCTGTTTTGGGATTTGGTACGGTATATGCTGTAGTTGGTTCATTGCCAAGTAATGCCTTAAAGGTATTGCCATTCTGATCTAACGTAACGGATTCCACCTGATTTTGGTTCACGGCATCCAAAAAAGAGGGGTAGGACATTTCAAGATTGTTCTTATCTTTATTCAGATACTGATAACCTGCCGCTCCGGCAACTATAAGTACAAGGAATGACAGGATAATCAAATAAATTTTTTTCATTTTAAATAACCTCCCAAAGGTTAAAAAGTCTTGTTCGTAAGGACCGCTGTGACGGAATAGTCACATTACATAATTCTTCTTCCATCATTGTAACTGTTTGTTTTACAAATTTCTACAATATATTACTGGAAAGACTGTTTTAATATACCAGGCCGGCACCGGTGTTAACTTAGTAAACCGGGTGATACCCCTTTAAGTGAAAATGTTAATCTGACATACCGTTGTCAGGAATTCATGGTATAATTAAGTAGTATTTCCGTTTACCTTTGTCGGTAAAAATAAGGTTTGGAGTTTACCGGAAATGTAGACAATGACATTAGAAATTACCTGTCCCGTTAGTGGGCAATAAAGGAGCGTATTATGGCGGAACGTTTAAAGGATATGTATGATAAAGCTTTTTTACATGGATTTGGAGAGCGGCTCCATTCCGTGTATAAGCCTTTTCCTGTAAAAGAGTTTATCTCGGAGGTTATGGATGATACCTGGACAGATCTTGAATTAAAGGCACGGATGAGGCAGATCAGTCAGGCAATGGGAAAATATCTGCCGGCTGATTATGAAGAGGCTATTCAGATATTATTTGCAATCGAAGAATCCTGTTACGGTTTTCCTTATCTGATCATGCCGGATTTTGTGGAAGTATACGGACAGGCAGAAGAGCACTGGGACCTGTCCATGGAAGCCCTGGAACGGTTTACACAGAAATCTTCCGCAGAATTTGCAATCAGGCCATTTTTGATCAGAGACACTGAACGGGGAATGAAGCAGATGGCAGTCTGGGCAAAGCATGGCAGAGAACATGTCAGAAGGCTTTCCAGCGAAGGCTGCCGCCCAAGATTACCCTGGGGCATCAGCCTGTCCGTATTTAAAACTGATCCCGCCCCGGTACTTACTGTATTGGAGCTGCTTAAGAAAGATGAATCACTTTATGTGCGTAAAAGCGTTGCCAATAATCTGAATGATATTGCAAAGGATAATCCGGATATTGTACTTGATACGGCTTACCGGTGGAAAGGGGTACACCCTTACACGGACTGGATCCTGCGTCAGGGCTTAAGGACATTGATACGTAAAGCGGATTCCAGGGCTTTGGATTTATTCGGCTACCCGGAAAATACGGCAGAACTGACGAAAAGTGCGGCCATCCGGGTGGAACCGGCTGTATTAAAGATAGGGGAAACCTGTGAAATCAGGTATCAGATTGAATTTAACGGAAAGGAACCGGTACACCTTCGTATTGAATATGGAATAGATTTTGTGAAAGCGGGCGGGAGTACTTCCCGCAAGCTGTTTTTAATAACGGATAAAACCGTAACCGGCGGGAACGGGATAGCTGGCATAAGACCTCATAGTTTTGCGGATTTAACTACCAGGCGGCATTATCCGGGAAATCACCGGATCGTACTTTTAATCAATGGATGGGAAGCGGCAGAAACATACCTGGACTTAAAGGGGTTATGATTAGCAAAGAGGACTTCGGATATCTGCTTTAGCATGCTTATTTTTTAAGTAAATATCCAATTTTCATACGGTGAAGTTTCGGTTACGGCAAATATAAAATGATTATGGCATATCTAACTTTTTATTCGAATAATCATATATAAAAGAAGCGAAGACACCAGTTGAGGGCCAAAATGCCGGAACATGAATTTTTTACCTTTCGTGAATATATGAGAAAAGACCAGGAGGTATTATCTGCATCAGCACAGGATTATATGGAAATGATTTTCCGGCTTTCGGAGGAAAACGGATTTACCAGGGTAAATGACCTGGCTGCTGCTCTAAACGTACAGCCGCCCTCGGTTACAAAAATGATTCAAAAACTGGCAGATATTAATTTGATTAAATATGAAAAATATGGAGTTATCATGCTGGAGCCGGATGGATTAGCCCTGGGGAAAACCTTGCTTAACCGGCATAATTTAATTGAACGGTTTCTGACAATTTTAAATATAAAAGACGGCTTACTGGAAAGTACGGAAAAAATGGAGCATACGATGAGTAATGAAATATTAATCGGTATCCATGATCTCATTGATTTTTTTGATAATAATCCTAGGGTAATGGAAAAGTTTCTTGTTTACCGGAAGACAAAAAAATAATAGTTTGGGCTAAACCGGAGGATGGGAGAGAAAAGCCGGCCTGTTTCCTTAGTTTAGCCGATCAAGGAAGTCTCCCGCCTCTGCAGACGGGAAGACTTAACTTTTCAGCGGAGGTCGGAGCCGGTTTTTCAGGCCCAGTTAAATATTCTGAAAATGGTAGCTGTGATAAAGCAGACTGCGATTGCGATTCCCGTCGGTATCGCTGCGCCCAGCAGAGTCCATTTTATACTCCCAGTTTCCTTTCTTATGGTTAAGAGGGTTGTGGCACAAGGCCAGTGCAGGAGGCAGAACAGCATGACATTAAGTGCCGTCAGATACGTCCAGCCCTGGTCCAGCAGAATAGTCCGAAGAGAATCTATACTTTCGAATTCAATCATGGAACCGGATGACAAATAGCACATGAGCAATATGGGAAGTACAATTTCATTTGCCGGCATACCTAGGAGGAAAGCCATCAGTATATATCCGTCCAGACCGATCAGTCCGGCAAAAGGATCCAGGAATGCGGCTATGTGACCTACTATACTTAAATCACCAATATAGATATTGGCAAGTATCCATATGAGAATGCCTGCGGGAGCAGCTACCATAACGGCCCTCCAAAGGACAAAAACCGTTCTGTCTATGATGGAAGTATATAATACGCGGCCTATTTTCGGAACCCGGTAAGGCGGCAGTTCCAGGGTAAAGGTAGAGGGAATCCCTTTTAACAGGGTCTTGGATAATCCGTAAGACACTAACAGGGTCACACCTATCCCTATAATAACCAGTGCGGTGATGGCTAAAGCCGGAAGCAAACCTAAACCGGTTCCTGCCTTCGTTACAAGGAATACGGAGGATATGGCAATTAAAGTAGGAAACCTTCCGTTGCAGGGAACGAAATTGTTGGTTAAAGTGGCGATTAAACGTTCCCTGGGGGATTCTATGATCCTGCAGGATACAATGCCGGCAGCGTTGCAGCCAAATCCCATACACATGGTAAGGCATTGTTTGCCATGGGCACATGCCTTTTTAAATAAATGGTCCAGGTTAAAGGCTACCCTTGGCAGATATCCCAAATCTTCCAATATGGTAAATAAGGGGAAGAAAATTGCCATGGGGGGCAGCATAACGGAGATGACCCAGGCCATAGTGCGGTACAGTCCGAGTACAAGGGCGCCGTGAAGCCAGTCAGGGGCACCCAGGCTGTTAAATAATAAAGTAATTTTATCTTCAATATGAAAAAATAAATCCGCCAGCATGGAAGAAGGTATATTAGCACCGCTGATGGTGATCCAGAATACTAAGGCTAACAAGAGCAGCATAAGGGGAATTCCAAAAACGCGAGAAGTTATATAATTATCGATCTTTCGGTCCCTGGCGGTTTTTAAAGCATTTTCAATTACGTATTTACCGGCTGTTTCTTCTGCTTTTTTATAGAGTTGTTTGGTTATTTCATCCCGGATATTCATGGCACCGGACTCTATTTCCAAAGCATTTACCGACTGGTTTATTGCTTCTGCTATTTCAGGCTCCATTTGTCCGGATATGGCATCCAGAAGTTTGGTATCCCCGTCTATCAATCTCAGGGCAAGCCATCTGGGATTAATCCCTTTCATACTTTTTTTCAGCAGCGGCAGGATTGAATTAACTTTATCCTCTATAAAACCGTCATATATAACCGTATTCGGTTTCGGATTAATAAGCCCTGCGGTAACTTTATAGACTGCTTCTTTGAGGTCCTTCATTCCGGTGCCGTTTCTTGCGGCACATAAAACTACCGGGATTCCAAGCTCTTTTTCTATACCCTTTGCGTCTATTATGATATTCTTTTTCTTCGCTTCGTCCATCAGGTTAATACATAATACCACATTGTCGGTCAGCTCCATGACCTGATATACCAGATTTAAATTCCTTTCCAGGCAGGTGGCGTCACTTACTACAATAACGGCATTGGAATTGCCGAAGCATATAAAATTCCTGGCTACTTCTTCCTCAACGGAGGAGGCAAATAAGGAATAGGTTCCCGGAAGGTCAACCAGAATGTTATCCAGTCCGTTGTGTTTATATTCCCCTCTTGCGTTTACAACAGTTTTACCGGGCCAGTTGCCCGTGTGCTGGTGAAGTCCGGTTAATGCATTGAATACGGTGCTTTTACCGGTATTTGGGTTGCCCGCCAGGGCGATGACATATTGTTCTTCTTTTTTATCAATCTGAAAGAGATCTTCCAGGGAGCAGCATTGAGTGGATTGAAATGTTAAACCCATTAACAGCCTCCTGTGACAGTAACTAATGATGCTTCCTCTTTCCGTAAAGCAATCATGGCCCCCCTGATATTATAAACGGTAGGGTCACCCGATGGTCCTTTTCGTATCACCTCAATCTTAGCGCCTTTCGTAAGTCCTAAGGCCAGCATTCTTTCCCTTAGTAATTCAGTGGATGACAAATCTTCAACCGTAGCGTAATTCCCTACAGATATGTCATTGAGTTTTAACATAATAATTCCTCCTGTATTTTAAATACAATTAATAAATTTAATTTAAGCTAATTTATAGTATGAAGAAAAAATCATTCTGGTTCCTGGATTTACGGGTTTCACAAAAATATTTTTCCTTAAATTAAAATTGTTTCCTTCAACTAAATACTGACGTGTCAATGAAGTCTTCCGCTTAGCCGGCCAAAGCCAGACTTAACTTTTGAACGGAGGCCCGGTAAGTAAATGGGAATTTGTCCCTGAACTGCCTTAAAAATAGCAATAAATTATCATTTCCCAGATTGACAGATATAATAGGATGTTGTAAGATATATAACATAATTTAATATCGGCCTCACTTTTACGGGTGAGGTAGAGGCGCGGTATTTAACAGTCTTTAGTGGAGTTTGAGAAGCAAAGATGCTATCGAGAAGGAAATATCGCCGAAGTGGGTAATTCTCTCAGGATTATTTGCTGGGCCTGCAGTCAATAGCTGCAGGACTGTCTCAATAAACATCCCAGTTTATTGAGTTGTGCTATCTCATTTGGGAAAGAAGGGGATGTTAGGACAATGTGTATATTGGACCTGAGTTTACCTCAGGTCTTTTTTTATGTTATAGGAAGTACGTCCTGGATTAGGTTTAGGACAATCCCTGGTATATCGAATTAAATTTACAGAAAGAAGGAGAGAATAAGTTATGAAAAAGAAATTGACAGTATTATTGGCAATGTCATTATCGGCAATTATGTTACTGGCAGGATGCGGTACCAAAACAGATTCCCAAAATCCGGGCTCGGAAGGAGCTGCGGCGGAGAACACCAGTACAGCAGATACAGGGTCAGAGGATTCCGGATCAGCCGGAGAGGATACTTTTAAGGTAGGTATGGAAGCGGGCTATGCACCGTTTAACTGGACCCAGATGGATGATTCCAACGGTGGTGTTGCAATAGAGGGCAGTGCGGAATTTGCAGGCGGTTATGATGTAGAGATTGCAAAGAAAATTGCAGATGGATTAGGAAAGAAACTGGTTATTGTGAAGACAGAATGGGACGGCCTTGTTCCGGCACTGACTTCCGGCAAGATAGATGCCATTATCGCCGGTATGTCTCCCACAGCCGAAAGAAAGGAAACCATTGATTTCACCGACAATTACTATAAATCTAATTTGGTAATGGTGGTAAAAAAAGGCGGCCAATATGAAAATGCCGCTTCCATCCAGGATTTTAAAGGAGCTAAAGTTACAGCCCAGTTAAATACTTTCCATTATTCGGTTATCGATCAGATTGAAGGTGTTAAAAAGGAAACTGCCATGGATAACTTCCCGGCTATGAGAGTAGCACTGGAATCCGGTATTATTGACGGTTATGTATCGGAACGCCCGGAGGGTGTCAGTGCATCCGCTGTAAACGAAAACTTTGCAATGGTAGAATTTACAGACGGATTTCAGACATCGGATGATGATACCGCTATCGCGGTAGGCATTGCAAAAGGTAGTGAATTAACTGCTAAAATCAATGAAATTTTAGCAGACATCTCAGAGGAAGAACAAACCAGCATTATGGATGCTGCCATAGCAAACCAGCCGGCGGCCAGGTAATGATATTGTGAAACCGGGTGTATATAAATGCAGCCGGTTTCTTTTGTGGGCATAACAAGACACTGACAGGATGGCAGTGCCTTGTTATGCCGAAACAAATAGAGAGAGTATGGACTAAGGAGGTATTACTATGAGCCTGGATTGGCTTATGAAAATTATTACTAATAACTGGCCGATGTTTTTACGAGGTGCCGGTGCTACCCTTTATATATCAATGATAGGAACGAGTTTAGGATGGCTTATCGGTTTGATGGTAGGTATTGTCCGTACCATTCCCGCGCCGGAGCGCGGTATTAAAAAAATTATACTGAAGATCATCAATGTGATTCTCTCCGTTTATATTGAATTCTTCCGCGGAACACCCATGATTGTACAGGCCATGGTTATTTATTATGGTTCTGCCCAGGCCTTCCATATTGATATGAATAAATCGGTTGCGGCTATATTTATTGTTTCCATAAATACCGGAGCCTATATGTCCGAAATCGTCCGCGGCGGTATTGTTTCCATTGATAAGGGCCAGTTTGAAGCGGCGGCGGCAGTAGGTATGAACCACATTAAAACTATGATACATGTCGTATTGCCCCAGGTTATCCGCAATATTTTACCTGCAACCGGCAATGAATTTGTTATTAACATAAAAGATACTTCGGTATTAAATGTAATTGCGGTTTCCGAATTATTTTTCCAGACCAAGTCCGTTGCGGGAAATAATTTCAGATATTTTGAGTCTTTCTTCGTAGCCTGTGTATTATACTTTATCATGACCTTTACGGTAACCAGAATTTTACGTGCCATTGAAAGAAAACTGGACGGACCGGATAATTACATTATGATGGGAAATCAGATGCAGGTTTAAAACTTACTCCCGGAAGCTTAAGCAGCCGGGAAGTTATATTCATGGAAAGAGGTTGATTGTATAGAATGGAAAAAGTAATTGATATTCAACATCTGAGTAAGTCCTTTGGAACTCACGAAGTGTTAAAAGATATTGATTTCTCCGTAAATAAAGGTGAAGTAGTTTGTATCATCGGTTCCTCCGGTTCCGGCAAGTCAACGCTGCTGCGCTGCGTAAACCTGTTGGAAAAGCCGTCCGGCGGGCAGATTATTTATAAAGGGGAAAATATACTGGACGATAAACACGATATTTATGCTTACCGGACAAAGCTTGGCATGGTATTCCAGCAATTTAATTTATTCAACAATCATGATGTGTTAAGTAACTGTATGGTCGGACAAATTAAAGTCTTGGGACGCTCCAAAGAAGAAGCAAGGAAAGTCGCCATGAAATATTTAAAAATAGTTGGCATGGAGCAATATATCAATGCAAAACCAAGGCAATTATCCGGAGGGCAAAAGCAGCGTGTGGCCATTGCCAGGGCTTTATCCATGGAACCGGATGTCATGCTCTTTGATGAACCGACATCAGCGCTGGACCCTGAAATGGTAGGGGAGGTCCTTAAGGTAATGAAGGAACTTGCAGGATCCGGTCTTACCATGCTTGTGGTAACCCATGAAATGGGGTTTGCAAAAGAAGTATCCAACCGAGTCGTTTTTATGGACAAAGGCGTTATTGCGGAAGAGGGAAGACCGGAACAGATTTTTAATAATCCTGCCGAAGAACGTACCAGGGAATTTTTAAGCCGTGTTTTGAATGCCGAGTAAAAGCAGCGGTCATGGCGGAGCCAAAGGATAAGCTCAGAACTTAAGATAATAGTTATATTTATATTGATGGCCGATAAATATTATATTATAAAGTAGCATCTCACCAAAAGCAGAATATAATGAGTATAGTATTATGGAAAGGAAGTGCTACTTTGCCTATCAATATTTTTATAGATCAGGGCCACAATCCCAGCGGTACTTTTAACAGTGGCGCGGAAGCCAACGGTGTGACTGAATCGGAAGTAAATTATCAGGTGGGAATCTATTTACAAAACTTATTGAACAATGATTCCAGATTTGCAGCCCGTGTATCCAGGCCGACACCTACTACCGTACTGGGTACCAACAACACAACCAGTCTGGCAGAAAGAGTCCGTTTGGCAAATGAATGGCCGGCTAATTATTTTATAAGCATACACTGTAATTCAAATCCGGATCCGGCAGTGAATGGTACCGAGATATATATCTATCAATATGGTACCCAATCGAATTGGTTTGCCGAGCCAATTATGGATAGTATTACTATGACAGTCGGAACCAACGATAACGGAATACGGGCGAATCCCTCCCTATACGTATTGAGGAGAACGAATATGCCTTCAATTCTGATAGAATTGGGATATGTGACTAATACTTCAGATGCGGAAAGGCTGAGAAATGATCAATACCAATTTGCTTATGGAATATATTTGGGTATATTGAGGTATTTTGGATTTGATTAGTACGGACAAACATGCACTTAAATATCTTTTGTCCATGTATTGACGATAATTATGCCGGCTGCTTGATGT
Organism: Bacillota bacterium; assembly: GCA_023391695.1. GTDB lineage: Bacteria > Bacillota > Clostridia > Lachnospirales > Lachnospiraceae > Anaerocolumna. The sequence goes on along the minus strand of JAEWAK010000042.1, from coordinate 76,884 downwards.
TTTTTCAGGCAGCCGGCATTTTATTGGTATTGCACTGTCACTATAATCGCATAGTTATTATACCTTGTTTCAGTGAACAATATAAATTATTAAACCTTATTAACGGTAAACAGAGAATTAACCACTAGCCAGCTTTGAGGGAAGAAATTCATGATCTGCCATATCCCGTCACCCTGGAGGTTATATTCCGGTATTAAACGGTATTTTGCGTTCATGCTTCTGGCATCGTCAAACCAGACCACATGTGCTGTGCTCTGTTCATCGGTGTAGTAATAAAAGGGGGCCTGGGCCGGTTCATCAAACTGTATGGTTACCCCATGCTCCACAGCACGTTCGATGGCCTGCACATTACTGATGGATTCTGCCTGGGTCTGGTTCATTATAAATGGCAGCGGCCAGTCATAAGCATAGTTGGGCATACCCATCAGAATTTTATCAGGGTCTATTACCGATACACCATATTCCAGAACTCTTCTTACACTGGCTAAGGGAGCGGTTGCCATGGGCGGCCCGAAAGTATATCCCCATTCATATGTCATAAGCAATACCAGGTCTGCTATTGCACCAATGGCAGGGTAGTCATGTGCCGAATATAAAAGGCCGGCCTGTTCCCCGGAGGTTTTGGGTGCTAAAGCTACGGTTACGATATAACCCTCCGGTTCCAGTGCATTTTTCATATTGGTGATAAAAGCAATAAATAATTCCCGGTCTTCGGGTAAAACAAATTCAAAATCAATATCCACACCTCTGTAATTTTTCGCCTGTAAGGTGGATAAGACATTCTGGATTAACTGGTTTTGCCCTTCCGTATTGACAAACATTGCATGGGCAAGCGCATTGCTGAAGGCTCCCTGGGCATCCATCGGAGCAAGTACCATCAATGGCGCTACATTAAAGTCCAGCGCAATTTGAATCAATTCTTCATCATCTGCAGGAATCAGTTCGCCTTCTGGAGTAAAACCATAATTAAATATGGATAAATAAGTAAGAAAAGGTAAGGTTTTTCTTAATACGGTGCGGTCAATAAAGGTATAGGCATAGCCGTTTGTTGTAATGCTTCCCAGATATTCATCTGTTTGAAAACGGATTACAACCAACTGACCCGGAATTAATCCTTCCTCCTCACTGATCCAAGGGTTATTCTGAAGTATCCGGGTTGGAGTAACCCCGTATTGCTCTGCAATTCCATATAAAGTATCCCCTGCGGCTACCGTATGGGTTACTTCTGTATATAAAATCACTATGCTTTGCCCAACTACTAAATTATCGGGATTTGGCAGTTCGTTATCGGTAATTATCCTGTCCTGCGTTACACCGTACTGGTTTGCAATGGAGGCCAGGGTATCTCCCGGCTCAACTACGTGAATTATCATACAAACCTCGCATCCTCTGGGTAGAGTAAACATTTATAATTAATATATGCGTTTAAGCAGGAGATGTGATATGAACGGTTTTTACTCATCTTCAATATAAACCTTTAAATCTGGAGTTAAATTAACTATATGCTAAACAGCTGATCCAGGGGATCTGCAAAATTTAATTACCATTCTATAAATAGCAGACTTTCACTAAACAGTAATATTTGGAAGCTTTTCTATATTGTATTGCGTATTAATGACAAACCACATTTGTGTATTGAAACTCATAATAGTCCAGATGGATAAACCCTGGAGTCCGTATTCCTGCACCAGTCCGGCTATCGCATCAAAACTTCTTGCATCTTTGAACCATATTATATGCAGGTTTTCTTCATTCTCAAGATAATAAAAATAAGGTGCCTGGGCCGGTTCGTTGAATCGGATTGCCGAACCGTATTCAACTGCGATCTGTATTGCACTGTCCGTAGTGACGGAGTTAGCGCCGGAGGCACCAGGCACATAAGGAAGCTGCCAATCATAACCAATGGTGATAAGGCCTATAAAAATTTTCTCAGGAGGTACCATTTGGGTTACATAATTTAATAACTCTCTCACTACATTAACAGGGGCAAATGAACTTGGGCAGCTGTATGACGTTCCCCACTCATAAGATGTAAAAACAATAGCATCTACGGATACCGCTATCTTTGAATAATCGATTGGATCAAAGGTTATTTGCAGATTTTCCACATAAATTTCCGGAGTAACCGTAACCAATACCCTGTATCCTTCCGCATGTAAAGTGGCGGCTATCCCGCTGAGATTCTCTGCAACCTGGTCAATATTCTCCAGACTGATATGTTCCAGGTAAAAATTCACACCATAAAAACCCTTGCTGCCCAATATGCGGAGTACGTTATCAGTCAGCCGTTCCACCGTTTCAGGATTTCTTAAGAGATTAAAAACGACTTCGCCGCTGCTTATTCCCCGTTCGGTAAAAGTAGATACGAACATCATGGGGGCAACACCGTATTCTTTCGCCATTTGTATGATGTCCAAATCTTCCTCTTCCACGATTTCACCTTCGCTTGTGACCCGGTAATTAAAGATGGTCAGGTAGGATAAAAACGGAAGTGTTTTCCTTAAGATATCTCTGTCTATATAATGAAATGTATAACCACTGGTAGCAATCGCTCTGGATTTATTTGTCTGATAACTTATAACTAAGGTTTCGCCGGGATATATAAATTCTCTATCAGAAAGATAGGGATTATTTCTTAGCAGCTCCATTAACGAAATACCATTTTCTTCAGCAATGCTTTCTAACGTATCTCCGTCCTGAACTGTATATACCGACTCAGGGGGGACAATAACGATAGTTTGGCCAATTGCTAAATTATCGGGATTATTAATACCGTTTTCCTGTATTAATCTCCCGGTGGGAATGTTATATAAAGCGGATATGGAGCTTAAGGTTTCTCCAGGCTGGACAACATGTATGGTCATGGAAGCCCTCAAATAAATTTATTTGTTTTATTATATGTTAATATAATTAGTTCATTACTCATTAAGATATATATTTTATACCCATATATACCGTACCTGCATCTGTAAAAGCCCGCCGGAGGAAATAAAAACCTGTGGTTTATCTTAAAAAGCTTATTTGTCAAAGCGGATATTCGCATTCCGCTTTGCTGCAACCTCATAATCTATTCCGCAGCGTTGACTGGTTAAAAATTTAAGAAGCCTGTTTATTCTGTGCAAGATTTAATCTTCTGTATAACCCTTCCTGGTTCATTAATTCCTGATGGGTACCTTGCTGTACGATTCTGCCTTCTTCCAGTACCAGGATCAGATCTGCATTCCGGATGGTGGAAAGCCGGTGGGCAATGGCAACGATGGTTCTGGTTCCGGCAAGGTCGCTGATAGCCTTTTGGATCTCCCGTTCCGTTTCAACATCTACGGAGGCGGTAGCTTCATCCAGAATAATAATGGGGGCTTTCCTTAAAATTGCCCTGGCAATGGCGATTCTCTGTTTCTGGCCGCCGGATAAGCGCATGCCTCTTTCTCCTACATTGGTTTCATAGCGGTGGGGCATATCCATAATATTTTCATGGATTCTGGCTGCTTTTGCTGCTGCAATGATTTCTTCCATGTCTGCCGTGGGATCCGCATAGCCGATGTTTTCCGCTATGGTGCCGTTGAACAGGAAAGTATCCTGGAGCACAGGGGCAATATTGGCACGGAGGCTTTCCAGTGTCACATTTTTGATATCCTTACCGTCAATTAAAACCCTTCCCTTGGTAGGATCATAAAACCTTGATATTAACTGGGTCAAGGTAGTTTTTCCTACACCGGTGGGACCTACCAGTGCAACCATCTGGCCTGGCTGGCAGCTAAAACTGATATCTTTTAATACGGAAACCTTTTCTTCGTATTCGAAATCTACGGATTCAAAGGCAACACTGCCCTTAACCTCCTTTAATTCTTCCGCATCTTTATTATTTTTAATCTCAGTTGGGGTATCCAGTATTACCATGACACGTTCTGCCCCGGCATAAGCCTGCTGTACTTCTTCCAGGAGCCTCGCCAGACCGGATATGGGTGTATAGAATAGGGATAAATATAATAAAAAGGCAACAATATCGGCAATGGAGAGTTCACCGTGAAAGGCTAATAATCCTCCTATCCCGACTACAATTACGGTTCCCGCCGAGGAAAGAAATTCCACTGCGGGGTGGAATACGGCACTTAAATTTAAGGCGTGGAGCATAGCCCTGGTAAAATGGCCGGCCTGTTCCGTAACCTGGCCTTGTTCATATTCTTCCTGACCGAAAGCCTGGATTTCGTGGATACCGGAGAAGTTATCCTGGAGCTTGGCGTTTAATTCAGCCAAAGCCTTTTGGGATACCTTGAAATTGGGGCGTATCTTAGTGGCGAAAATCCAGCCGGATAATAAGATCAAAGGGATGGGAATACAGGTTAATAATGCCAGCTTGACATTAATGGTCAGTAATATAATCATGACTCCGATAACCGTAACTACATTGGTGACCATTTCCGGAATAATATGGGCATACAGAAGTTCAAAGGTTGCCGTGTCATTGATGACGCGGCTCATTAAATCCCCGGTCTGTTTATCATGGAAAAAATTCATGGAAAACTCCTGTATATGTTTATATACATGTACCCTTAAATCCTCAACCAGATTCCAGGCGGCTTTATGCGCAAGATAGTTACTCAGATAGCGGAATAAGATACGCAGCAGATATAAGGCAATCAGTAGAACCGTTAATAAAATTATCCTTCTCACCGCCGCATCCGTTTCGCCTTCCTGTACAATTGCCGTCATGGATGAGAGGACTTTCGGGGCTGCAAGGTTGATTAAAGTTAGTGTAAATGTGGAAATTATAGCTATGAGATATAAGGCTTTATATTTAATGGCCTCTTTTCCCAACCTCAATAATAATTTCATACTATTTTCCTCCCTCGAAAATCTTTTTAACTATTTTACCATAATGGCAATAGTTTATGAAGTATCTGGAAGGAAAAATAAAAGTTAAATCTCAGAAAATATAAAATCAGTATGATATGGAATTTTAGGCACATACTAACCTGGATAAATTGAAAGGAGTGTGATTTAATGAAAAAGCAAATGAAAAAGATACCGCATACAACACACCGGGTACCCTTAAAAACCTGTCCGGGTCAAAACAATATGATAAGAAACCAGACAATCTGCAAGCTGAACAGGGTAAAGAACAGCAGTAAGGCGGAACTGTCCAAAAAGATCAAACAGCTGAACTGCGAATGGGATACGGAAAGGGTACTGGAGGTACATGCCGGATCCCTGATAGTGCTTGGTACTTTAATGGGAATAAGGGGTGGAAGATTCTGGTCCTGTGTGACGAGCATGGTTGGGATATTTTTATTAAACCACGGGCTATACGGATGGTGTCCGTCTTTACCGCTTATCAGAAAAATGGGTATAAGGACAGCGGAAGAAATTAATATTGAAAAAACTGTTCTTAAAATGTTAAGAGGGGACTTTTCGAATATCGGGACAGATGTGGTAGCGATGTATAATATGGTTGTAAAACAATAGTATTTCAAGGAAAAGGAATTCCAGGGCTTACAGGGAGAATGTAATTCATTATATTCTTAACAGCACCGTGCAAATAGGAGGATACGTATTTTATAAGCTGCTAAATTGCCGTACATTCTCCTGTAAGTATAATACAGCTGGAAATAATGATACAAAACCAATTTCTATAGCTTTTGGGGATATGAACATGCAGCAAAGGGAATGGGAATCCCCGCATTGACTCGGGAATCGGTTTATTAAGTATCGATGATCCGCTCCATAAACTGATGCAGGCTGCTCAAAAGACCGTAAGCATCAATATCTCCCAAATTTACGGAACAGATTAAATCCTGCGGTATACGGTATGCTTTATTCTTGAGTTTACGGCCTTCATGTGTCAGTTTTATCACAACATTCCGTTCATCTGTAACACTGCGGCTTCTTTCTATATAACCCTGAGCTTCCAGTTTTTTTAACAGGGGTGTGAGGGTTCCGGAGTCCAGGTATAACCTGGTACCCAGGTCTTTAACCGTAACTTCATCCGCTTCCCATAAAGCCAAAAGGGTAATATATCCGGTATAAGTTAAGTCTAAAGGATCCAGTATGGGTTTATATTTCCGGATGATTTCCTTGGAACAGACATATAAGGCAAAGCAGAGCTGATTATCCAGCTTTAGCATAGCATCCTTATTCGTGGCTGCGGCATTAGTTTTCGGTCTTTTATTTTGGTTATTGGTCATATATTTAAACAATCCTTTCTGTTTTATAATTTCCGGCGAAATATTATCTAATCACTTCAGCCTTTATATGGTGCTTAAATGCATAAATATGTGGTTCTTCAAAACCGCTGTGGCTGAAAGTTATGATCTATCTATAAACTATCAATTAACTTAATTTTAAATTAATTTTATACAATTTAATAGTAATAAAGAATAAAAAAAAAGTCAAGAAAAAAGTATTGACAAAATAAAATAAATTGAATACAATTTAATTGAAAACAATAATAATTCCGATTTATGGAATATTATTAATATAGATAGTTTATTTTAAGGAGGAAATGTATGAATATTTATGATTTTACAGTAAAAGACATAAAGGAAGAAGAGGTATCCTTGGAAAAATATAAGGGGAAAGTAATACTAATTATTAATTCCGCAACCAAATGCGGTTTTACACCCCAATACGATGAATTACAGGATTTATATGAAAAATACGGTCAGGAGGATTTTGTAATTCTGGATTTTCCCTGTAATCAATTCGGGAATCAGGCCCCGGGTACCAATGAGGAAATATTAAGCTTCTGTGATGCAAAATTCGGAATCACTTTTCCCATGTTTTCTAAAATTGAAGTGAATGGTGAAAATGCCCATCCATTGTTTAAATTTCTGGTAAGCCAAAAAGGTTTTGCAGGGTTTGATGAAAGACACGAATTAACGTCCGTATTAAAGAAGATGCTGTCGGAAGCCGATCCTGAATATGAAAAAAATCCCAGCATTAAGTGGAATTTCACCAAATTTTTAATTGACCGTAACGGTAATGTAGCTGATCGGTTTGAACCGACCGAATCCATCTATGCAGTGGAAGACAGGATCAAGGGATTAATTTGAGAAAATTTTATTTATTTTTAATTTAATTTATAAAAATTACATTAATTTTACTTCTTACGATTTAGAAAATTTGTTAAAAATGATAGAAAAAATAATTTTAAATAAAAAAATATTGACAGAAGATATTGTGCCATATATACTATGGTAATAAAGCAAAGGTGCTGTAGAGTTCATTCTACAGCACCTTTTTTTTTAGGAATTTCATATTTTTTTACATTATCCCATATTTGCAAGCTATCATGGTATGCGGTACTTCGTAACGTTGATGTGCACGCAATGTGTTCGGCGCAGGTATAATGTCTGCCGATATTATACCATAAACTAAGGGGATATGCACTTTAAAAGTATGGGAAAAGCTGGGCCAGCCGTGGTAAACCTATTACTTATTTTTGGTTGAAACTCTTTTCCGCTTTATTTTATATCTGCCGGCAGTAAACATTTTATTATAAAAAGTAGTCATGTATAACTATTATTTATAGAAGGAGGGATGTAAGATGGGTAATCTTTATTTATTATATTGCAGGCTAAAGGTAGGGGATGTGGCTAACATATGCAAATTTCAGCATATTTTGTGTACATCGGTTCGTTAGAACCGTTGTGACTGAATAATCACATGAAATGTAACAATAAACGCAAAGACGTGTAGTTTGAATGATTACAATCAATCAAATTATATGTTTTTTTTATTTAGGAGGATAAAAATATGTACTCATCAGAAAATACGATATGGGTTTTGATTGCGGCAGCGCTTGTTTTTTTTATGCAGGCTGGATTTGCCATGGTAGAGACCGGTTTTACCAGGGCAAAAAATGCCGGTAATATTATCATGAAGAATTTAATGGATTTTTGTTTGGGAACACCTATCTACTGGTTATTGGGTTTTGGGATTATGTTCGGCGGCAGCAGTGCAATAATTGGCGGTTTCGATCCCATGGTTAAAGGGGATTACTCATCCATATTGCCCTCCGGTGTTCCACTGATGGCATTTTTGATATTCCAGACTGTGTTCTGTGCCACGGCAGCAACCATTGTCTCCGGTGCCATGGCGGAAAGAACCAAGTTTTCAGCTTATTGCATCTACAGCATGGCCATAAGCGCAGTTATTTATCCGGTTTCCGGGCATTGGATCTGGGGCGGGGGCTGGCTGGCTCAATTAGGTTTCCATGATTTTGCGGGTTCTACGGCTGTTCATATGGTCGGAGGCATTGCCGCATTTATTGGGGCCAAGATCTTGGGACCCCGTATTGGCAAGTATGACAAAAACGGTATTTCAAAGGCAATACCAGGGCACAGCCTGACACTGGGGGCATTGGGCGTATTTATATTATGGTTCTGCTGGTTCGGATTTAACGGCGGTTCCACCGTATCTGCTACCGGTGATGATGTTCTTGTATCCATGGGCAGTATTTTTGTAACAACCAATATGGCAGCGGCTGTAGCTACAATAACCGTAATGTGTATTACCTGGATACGTTATAAAAAGCCGGATGTATCCATGACATTAAACGGTTCCCTTGCAGGTTTGGTAGCAATTACCGCAGGGTGCGACCTGGTAACACCTTTTGGTGCGGCAGTCATTGGTATCATTGCAGGTTTTGTAGTTGTATTTGGTATAGAATTTATTGATAAGAAACTAAAGGTGGATGATCCGGTCGGTGCCGTTGGTGTACATGGACTTTGCGGCGCGGCAGGTACTCTTATGGTAGGATTGTTTGCCCGGGAAGACGGTTTATTTTATGGCGGCGGGGCATCTTTATTGTTTACACAATTTATCGGTGTCATATCTGTTATGGCTTGGGTTACTGTAGCAATTACAATTACCTTCCAGATTATAAAACATACCGTTGGACTCAGGGTATCAAAAGAAGAAGAAATCATGGGTCTGGATATAAAAGAACACGGTTTGACGAGTGCCTATGCGGATTTTATGCCTACGGTTGATGTTGTAAGCGAAATCCAGAAGACACCGTCTGCTTCATTTGGAACTCCTGTCCAGCAGGCAATTCCTGTTTCGAAGGTCGGTTATTCGGGGCCTGATCCGGATGGCTTAAAACTTACTACGGTTGTTATTATTGCAAAGCAAAGTAAATTTGAAACTTTGAAGCAGGCTATGAACGCCATCGGCGTAACCGGTATGACAGTTACCAATGTACTTGGCTGCGGTATGCAAAAAGGTGCAACCGAATATTATCGTGGGATTCCGCTGGAAATGAACCTGCTTCCGAAAGTTAAAGTAGAAATTACCGTATGTAAAGTTCCGGTAGATCTGGTAATTGAAGAAGCGAAAAAAGCTTTATACACCGGAAATATCGGGGATGGCAAGATATTTGTTTACGATGCGGAAAACGTAGTAAAAGTACGTACCGGTGAATCCGGCTGCGATGCATTACAGGATGAAGAATAAAATACCATAAAATTATTATAATAAATGCCAGATAAAACTAAGGCCGGGTTCTCAACTTTAATAAGGACCCGGCCTGTTTTCATAATATGCTGTACTATTTTTTAACAAATATAAACAATATGTGGAAGCCGCATATATAAAATCTATTAATTTAATCTGTCAAGGGAGTCTGTTCGGCGAAAGTTTTAGACTTAATTGATCGGTGGAGGCGGGGCCTCCGCTGATATGGCAGCATAGCGAGTAACAGGTTATGGGTATTTGAATTATTGTTATTCTAATATAAAATAGATAAAGTTAATAGTTAATAATGTGCAAAAACACCCCTTAATGAGAAAAATTATTGACAAATCAGTGTATTGAATAATTATTTTACCAATGCTAGAATCTTACCTATAGAAATTGCATGCACTCTATTTGACAGAGACGTCATTACTAAATAAGTAATGACGTTTTTTTATGCAATAGAAATTACGGCCTATTGCACAAAAAATTCTCAGGGCAGGAGGCACACTCTTTGTTCTGTTATGGGAATTACCGCGGCAGTGTACCGCAAGGGTAACTGATTAATGTTTTTTGGTAATCAACGAAATTAAGGAGGAATTGATTATGAGACAGGTTGCAATTTATGGTAAGGGCGGAATTGGAAAATCAACTACAACCCAGAATTTGACTGCAGGTTTAGGTGAAATGGGGAAAAAAATTATGATAGTCGGATGCGATCCCAAAGCGGATTCCACAAGATTAATTCTTGGAGGGCTGGCACAAAAAACAGTACTTGATACACTTCGTGAAGAAGGAGAAGATATTGACCTTGATTATATCATGAAAAACGGATTTGCAGAAATAAGGTGTGTGGAGTCCGGCGGACCGGAACCCGGTGTGGGATGTGCAGGCCGGGGTATCATAACCTCCATCAACCTGTTGGAACAGCTTGGGGCTTATACGGATGACCTGGATTACGTGTTTTATGACGTATTAGGTGACGTTGTATGCGGGGGATTTGCAATGCCTATCCGTGAAGGTAAAGCACAGGAAATTTATATCGTTGCTTCCGGGGAAATGATGGCTTTATATGCAGCCAACAATATCTCAAAAGGCATCCAGAAATATGCTAACACCGGTGGTGTAAGGCTCGGCGGTATCATCTGCAATTCCAGAAAGGTTGATGGGGAAGCGGACCTGGTGTCGGCTTTTGCAAAGGAGCTTGGTTCCCAGATGATTCATTTCGTGCCCAGGGATAACATGGTACAAAGAGCGGAAATCAATAAAAAAACAGTAATCGATTTTGATAAGTCGGCAAATCAGGCAGATGAATATCGTGCATTAGCGAATAAGATAGACGGAAATGATATGTTTGTAATACCAAAGCCAATGAAACAGGAAAGACTGGAAGAATTATTAATGGAACACGGATTAATGGATATCTAGTGGCTGGACAGTCACCAAACATTTAACTAGGAGGTAATTTTATGTTATTAGTGAGAGCGATTATCAGACCGGAAAAAGTCGGCATTGTTTTATCAGAGTTATTATCAGCAGGATATCCGGCAGTAACCAAAATGGATGTTTATGGACGCGGCAAGCAAAAAGGTGTTAAGGTCGGCGAAGTTTTTTATGATGAAATTCCCAAAGAAATGTTATTGATTGTCGTGGAGGAGGCTGATAAGGAGGATGTTGTCAAGATCATCATGAAATATGCCAGAACCGGTGAAACCGGACATTTCGGCGATGGCAGGATCTTCGTAAGCCCGGTGGAAGAAGCATATACCATCAGTACAAGAACAAAAGGGCTGTAATGGCTTAGTACGTGCATCAAAGCGCACAGATAGGAGTTAGTTTGAAAAAACAAGATTTTTCAAACGACAAATTTGTGCTGCCGCCCAAATTAGCGGGTTTGCGGCAGAATGGAGGGTTAGTATGAAAGAAGTAATGGCGATCGTAAGACAGAATAAAGTCAATGTTACCAAGGAAGCCCTGGCAGAAGCCGGTATTCCGGCCTTTACCTGCAGGAGAGTCTTAGGCAGAGGTAAAAAATTAATTGATATGTCATTATTACGTTCTATTGTAGATGCAGGAGAGGTTCCACAAACCCCAGCCGGAGAATATTTATCAGAGATGAACCGGTTAATACCCAAGAGGGTTTTTACCATGATAGTTGAGGATGAGGAAGTAGAAAAGGCAGTCACGGCCATAATGGATGTAAATTCTACCGGCAATCCCGGCGACGGGAAAATATTTGTTCTTCCGATCGATGAAAATTACAGGGTACGTAACGGAGAGATGACAACGGAGGCTTATTAACAGGAGGAGGATTAGTATGAGTGTAATGGAAAAGGTTCTCGACCAATATAGCTCAAGAGTATATAAAAACCGTAAAGAGCATATGGTTGCTGTTAACCCGAGTGAAAAAAATGAGATTGCGGCAAATGTCCGTACCATACCGGGCATCATAACACAGAGAGGATGCTGTTATGCAGGCTGTAAGGGGGTTGTTCTCGGACCCATCAAAGATGCATTTATCATTACCCACGGGCCAATTGGCTGTGCCTTTTATTCCTGGGGTACCAGAAGACATAAAGGAAAAAAAGAGGACGGTGTTGATAATTACCTGCAGTATTGTTTTTCTACGGATATGCAGGAACCGGATATCGTATTCGGCGGAGAAAAGAAGTTAAAAAAGGCCATAGAGGAAGCCATGGAGTTATTCCATCCTTCCACTATCATGATCTGTTCCACCTGCCCGGTTGGTCTTATCGGTGATGATATCCATGCCGTTGCCAAATGGGCGGAACAGGAATATAACATTAAATGCATTGCCTTCAGCTGTGAAGGGTATAAAGGTGTAAGCCAGTCAGCCGGCCATCATATTGCCAATAACCAGCTGGTCCGATATGTAATCGGAGAAGGCGACAGGAAAATTAAGACCAAATTTGCCGTTAATATATTAGGCGAATACAATATCGGCGGTGACGGCTGGGAAACAGAGCGGTTATTAAAGCGTATCGGTTATGAAGTGGTATCCACTTTCACCGGTGACAGCAGTATGGATGACTTAAAAAATGCCCATCAGGCAAATTTAAGTTTGGTACAGTGCCACAGGTCCATTAACTATATTGCCGAATTAATCGAATCCAAGTACGGAATTCCCTGGATGAAGATAAACTTTGTCGGAGTGGAGGGCACCATCGAATCATTAAGAAATATAGCCAGGTATTTTAATGACCCGGAACTTACTGAAAGGACGGAAGCGGTCATTGCGGATGAACTGGATTTGATTGAAGAAGATATGGCTTATTATAAATCCAAATTAAAGGGTAAAACCGCTGCCATTTATGTAGGCGGTTCCAGGGCACATCACTATCAGTTCCTGCTAAATGATTTGGGAGTCCATACCATACTGGCCGGCTATGAATTCGGACACAGGGAAGAGTATGAAGGAAGGGAAGTCATTCCTTTTGTAAAACCCGATGCGGACAGTAAGAACATTGAATCCATCACCGTATCACCGGATACAGAAAAATTCCATGTATATCTGTCGGAAGAAGATTTAAACCGCTTAAAAGAAGAAAAACTTCTGGGCTATTATGGCGGTATGGTTAAGGATATGAGTGACGGAACTTATATGGTAGATGACTTGAACCACTTTGAAACGGAGGAGTTTTTAAAATTATTAAAGCCCGATATATTCTTCTCCGGTATTAAAGATAAATATATTGCACAAAAAGGCGGCACCTTATCCAGACAGCTCCATTCCTATGATTACAGCGGACCTTATTCCGGTTTCCGCGGAGCTGTAAATTTTGCAAGAGATATAACCATGGGCATCTATACCCCGGCTTGGAGTTATGTAAAGACACCCTGGAAGACGGCTCCAATCCTGGAGGGTTCAATAGGAGGTGGTAAAGCATGCTAGATTATACGAAAAAAGAACAATATGACAGAAGTGCCTTAAGAATTAATCCTGCCAAGACCTGCCAGCCGGTAGGTGCCATGTATGCGGCACTGGGCGTTCACGAATGTATGCCTCACAGTCACGGTTCACAGGGGTGCTGTGCTTTCCACAGAATGTATTTAACCAGGCATTTTAAGGATCCGGCAATGGCATCCTCCAGTTCCTTTACGGAAGGTGCTTCCGTATTCGGCGGCGGCAGCAATTTAAAAACAGCGGCAAAGAATATATTTGATATCTATAAGCCAACCATCATTGCAGTGCATACGACCTGTCTTTCCGAAACCATCGGAGATGACTTAAATGCACTGATTCAGGGGATCGATATACCGGAAGGCAGGTATATGGTTCACACTAATACCCCAAGTTATAAAGGTTCCCATGTAACCGGCTTTTCCAACATGGTAGCCAGCTTCATCAATTACCTGTCTAAATCTTCCGGTAAGAAAAACGGTAGATTAGCCATAATGCCCGGTTTTGTCAATCCGGGCGACATGAGGGAAATGAAACGGCTTGCGCAGTTAATGGGAATTACCTATACCATGCTTCCGGATACCAGCGGGGTCATGGACAGTCCCATGACAGGCAAGTATGAAATGTACCCCAAGGGCGGAACTACCGTGGAAGAGATAATCAGGCTGGGTGATTCGGAACTTACCCTGGCAATCGGTAATTTTGCCAGTGAGGCAGGTGCACAAGCTTTGGATAAGAAATGCCATGTGCCCTTTAAAACCTTACCGATGCCTATCGGAATCGGCAATACGGATAAATATATTATGGAACTGCAAAGCTTTACCAAAGAGGAGGTGCCCTACGGGATCGAAGAAGAACGGGGACAGTTAGTGGATATCCTTATTGATATCCATCCCTATACCTATAATAAGAAGGCAGCCATCTTCGGGGATCCGGACACGGTACTTGGATTAGCGGAATTTGCAATGGAAATGGGCATCATTCCGAAATATCTGGTAACCGGAACACCGGGTGAAGCCTTTGAGACAGCAGCAGAAAACCTGTTTACCAAATTCGGCATGGAAGGCTGCAAGGCGAAAGCTTCCGGTGACTTATACGAGCTGCATCAATGGATTAAGGAAGAGGGCGTAGACCTTTTGATCGGCGGTACCCATGGTAAATATATTGCAAGGGCGGAAGACATTCCTTTTGTAAGGGCGGGATTTCCTATTATTGACCGTTATATTCATTCTTATATGCCCCTGGTTGGCTATAAAGGCGGTATGAGACTGGCTGAATTAATTACCAATGCCCTTATGGACAGACAGGACAGGGACAGTACGGAAGAGGATTTTGAAATGGTAATGTAATCGTAATTCATAACGATTCGGCCGTATCACCTGAAAGTTACGTTTCTGCATGGAAATTATATAAAACGTATGGTTTCGCGCAGAAAATCCCCGGGTTTTGTATTGCAAAACACACTCCAGGACTATTAATATATAAACGATGTAAATCAAATATAACGCCAATTATTTGCGCCGTATATGGACCCTTACGGGGGATTTGCATAACAATATAATTCTCGCAGGAAGACAAATGTGTCATTTTGCGGGAATTATGTGATTTTAACCGAATTTTTGTATTTATAATATTAAAATATCACGAAAGGAAATGGATCATATGGAAAATGCAAGCGTATTAGATGAGAGAAAAGAATTTATATTGTATAAGCAGGACGGATGCGGCGGCAGCGGAATGAAATGTGATGCAAACAGTGTATCAGGTTCCGTCAGCCAGCGGGCTTGTGTCTATTGCGGAGCCAGGGTTGTATTAAATCCCATAACCGATGCATTTCACATCGTGCATGGCCCCATCGGATGTGCCAGTTATACCTGGGATATCAGGGGGAGCTTATCCAGCGGGGACGATCTATACCGCAACAGTTTTTCCACGGATTTAAGGGAGCAGGATGTTATTTTCGGCGGAGAGAAGAAATTAACGGCTGCGATTGAAGAAATAGCGGAAAAATACTGTCCCAGATTGATTTTTGTATATGCCACCTGTATCGTGGGGGTAATTGGGGATGACGTGAATGCGGTCTGTAAGGCCATGTCGGCAAAATATAACATGCGTGTGATACCGGTCAAGTCACCGGGGTTTTCCGGCAACAAATCCGTGGGATATAAAATGGCCTGTAATGCCATTATGGAGTTAATATCGGACCATAAATCCGACAGGAAAAAAGGGGTTAATATTCTGGGGGATTTCAACCTGGCAGGGGAAATGTGGATCATAAAGGACTATCTGAATAAAATCGGGGTTCCGGTGGTAGCAACCTTTACCGGTGATTCCAGTTATGAGTCCTTAATCAAGGCTTCGGAGGCTGAATTAAATATTGTCCAGTGCGCCGGTTCCAGCACTTACCTGGCAAACCGGATGGAAGAAGAGATGGGGATCCCTTTTATTAAAGTAAGTTTTTTTGGGATTGAAGACACCACAAATTCCCTGATCCGTATTGCAGAAGCCTTAAAAGATGAAAAAGCCAGGCAGAAAGCCATTGAATTTACCGCAAAAGAGACGAAAAAACTTCAGGATTTCCTTACGCAATACCGTAAAAACCTGAAGGGTAAAAAAGCAGCCATATATGTGGGCGGAGGCTTTAAGGCAATCTCCCTGATCCGGCAGTTTCAGTCCATGGGAATGGAAACAGTCGTAGTCGGAACCCAGACAGGTAAAAAGGATGATTATGAAATCATTGAAAGCCTTGTAAACAAAGATACCGTGATCCTGGATGATGCCAATCCGGCCGAACTGGAAAAGTTTATGAAAGAAAAAGGTGCCCATATTCTGGTAGGAGGGGTAAAGGAAAGGCCGCTGGCGTATAAACTCGGTATTGCATTCTGTGACCACAACCATGAAAGAAAGCATCCTTTGTGCGGCTTCGACGGGGTTATCAATTTTACAAGGGAAATTAACAGGAGCATAAACAATCCGGTGTGGAAGTATATACAGGCAGAATTGTGATGAAGTATTGGCAAAAAGGGGGAAATCCTTATTATGCGGAAAAGAGGTCGGTATGAGAGGGACATTAGTCAATTTAAACGTTAATCCTTGCAAGATGTGCATGCCAATGGGTGCCGTGACGGCATTTTATGGAATCAAAAAATGTATGTCCATTCTTCATGGTTCCCAGGGGTGCAGCACTTATATCAGAAGACATATGGCCACCCATTATAATGAGCCAGTGGATATTGCATCTTCCTCCCTGAGCGAAGAAGGAACCGTATACGGCGGAGAGCAGAATTTAATAAAAGGCCTTAAAAATCTGATTACGGTCTATGCTCCGGAGGTCATTGCGGTAGCAACGACCTGCCTTGCAGAGACGATCGGTGAAGATATTGTCCGGATTATCAATAAATTTTATGAGGAAAATCCGGAATATAGGAATATCCGGATTATACCGGTACCATCGGCGGGATATGCCGGCACTCAGTTTGAAGGATATATGAAAGCCCTGTATCAGCTTGTAAAGTATATTGAAATGGATCCTGCTCCTAATGAAAAAGTGAATATTATTACCAGCACTCTTTCTCCTGCGGACACCAGGTATTTAAAGGAATTATTGGATAGCTACTCCATTGATTATATATTGCTGCCTGATTTATCAGAGAACCTGGACGGAATCTATAAACCCCAATATGAGAAATTACCTTCTGGGGGTACTGACATAGAAGATATTAAAAAAATGGCCGGTGCCAGATTCACCATAGAATTATCTTCTTTTACGGAAGAGAATCCTTCCGTGGCCGAATATCTGAATGAAACCTTTGGAGTTCCGTATAAAAAATGTAACTTACCGGTCAGCCTGCGGGATAACGATGTATTTCTAAAGCTTTTATCGGAAATCTCCCGGCAAAAAATCCCGGAAAAGCTGTTAAACATGAGAGGGCGGTTTCTGGATGCCATGGTGGATGCCCATAAATATAACGGGGAAGCCAGGGCAGCAATCTATGGGGAACCGGATTTTGTATACAGTACGGTCCGTCTGTGTGTTGAAAATGGAATTATGCCGATGATCACAGCCACCGGTTCCAAATGCGGCAGCTTAAAGGGCCTGCTGGAAGATGAAATAAAAGAAACTGCGGACAGCTATTTCATTACCGGCTATAAAATACTGGATGATGTGGACTTTCAGACCATTGAAGAACATGCCAGAGAATTAGGGGTAAATGTATTGATCGGCAATTCCGACGGAAGGAGAATAGCCGAAAAACTCGGTATTGATTTAGTACGCCGGAGTTTTCCCGTCCATGACAGAGTCGGGGGACAAAGGCTTCGTACTTTAGGCTATGAGGGGGCACTCAGTTTTCTGGATGAGATCTCCAATGTTATTTTAGCCAAAAAAGAAACCACATTCCGGGAAAAACTGTATGACAGATATTACAAAGAAGAAATGGGGGCAGATATAAAACGGCAGGAAAACAGTAATATAGTAGAACTTAATCTGAATAAGAAGGATTTTAGTGCCAGGGAAAAAACAATAGAGGAAAAAACGGCTGCACATCCCTGCTTTAACTGCGGTGCCCATGACTATGCCAGAATGCATCTGCCGGTTGCTCCGAAATGTAACATCAGCTGCAATTACTGTGTCAGAAAATACGACTGTCCCAACGAAAGCAGGCCCGGTGTTACAACAAAAATCTTAAAACCGGAGGAAGCCTTCCATAAATATATGGAAGTGAAAAAACGGGTCCCGAATCTTTCTGTTGTAGGAATTGCAGGCCCCGGAGATGCTCTGGCCAACTTTGAGGAAACGAAAAAAACCCTGGAGCTGATCCGCGGACAGGACAAAGAAGTAACTTTCTGCCTGTCCACCAACGGACTTATGCTTCCCCAATATGCGGGAGAGTTAATTGATTTGGGAGTATCCCACGTTACGGTAACCATGAATGCGGTGGACCCGGAAATCGGCGGGAAAATTTATAAGTATATCAATTACATGGGGGCATATTATTATGGTGAAACAGCCGCTGCCATATTGATGGCCAATCAGTTGGCCGGCATTAAAATGCTCGCTTTACAAGGTATCGTCTGTAAAGTAAATATAGTTATGTTAAAAGGAATTAATGACGGGCATATTCCGGAAGTAGTAAAAAAAGTAAAGGAAACAGGCGGAACCATCACAAATATCATGCAGCTGATCCCGGTACCCGGCAGTGTATTTGAAAATTTGCCTTTGGTGAATAACCATGAAATCATGGCAATGCGGAAACAGTGCGGGGAAACCATACAGCAGATGTACCACTGCAAACAGTGCCGTGCGGATGCCATCGGAACTTTGGGAAGTGACCGGTCCTTAGAATTTAATGCCTGTCATAAAGAAAAGGAGGCTGAACCGGTGTCTGAGGTTAAGGATAAAACATTAACGGATGAGGAAAGAACCTTCCAGGTTGCGGTGGCAACCAAAAGCGGAATGTTGGTGGATCAGCATTTCGGCCAGGTTTCGGAATTCTATGTATACGAATATAACCATGGAAATGCGGTTTTTAAAGAAAGAAGGAACATTGAAAAATATTGTGACGGAAAGGAAGAATGCGGTGATAAGGAAGATAGGATAGAGGCAATTATTAAGACCATAGCCGACTGTGACGCGGTTATAGCAATGAGGATCGGGGAGTCTCCGAAGTATAAATTAAGCCAGAGGGGAATCCGGGTTTTTGCCACTTATGACCGTATAGAAGATTCCGTCAAGAAAGTTGCAGCCCAGTTAGGGGGGA
Organism: Bacillota bacterium; assembly: GCA_023391695.1. Classification (GTDB taxonomy): domain Bacteria; phylum Bacillota; class Clostridia; order Lachnospirales; family Lachnospiraceae; genus Anaerocolumna. Next base: position 57,750 of record JAEWAK010000042.1, on the reverse strand, counting down.
TATAATTACGGACAGTGCAAACAATATGATTTTTACAAGCCTCTGACGGAAATAAAAGGTTTATACCGCCTTAAGGCGGGATAACAATAAAGCAGTCAACAGGAATTATAAAGAAATACAGAGAATGAAAGGAGAAAATTATGGTTAGTCCGAAGTATCACATTTTTATCTGTACCAGCTGTCGTATCAACGGAGTTCAGAAAGGATTCTGTTTTTCAAAAGATTCCGTGGATATTGTCCAAAAATTCATGGAAGAGGTGGGGGACCGGGATTTGTCCGGTGATGTGATGATTACCAATACGGGATGTTTTGGTATTTGTGACAAAGGCCCCATTGCAGTAGTTTATCCGGAAGGGGTATGGTATGGCAACCTGACGGAGGATGATGTGGAAGCCATTATAGAACAGCATATCGAAGGAGGGGAGCCGGTGAAGGAATTAATGCTTTAACCGGCGTCTCAGGTTTATACGAATGAGGCTTTAGGATGAGGAAGGGAGAGATGGCAGTATGATTCGAATTATAGATAATACGCTAACCGGATTTGATGGACGACTGCCATCAAAAGAAGACTTACATGCATTTTGCGGGCTGTTATTGGTAATTGGGGCGGATATGATCGAGCTGTCAAAAGCGGTTTATGAAAGAATGGAGGAATTACCCCGGGAAGGGAATTATGTACTGCACATTGATTATGCGGATGAGAGAATGCTGTATCCTGGCTTTAGCCGATACACCTGTCATCATGAGGAAAATATCGATAAAATGATTCATGAAGTACAAATGAATGATGTAAGGGAAATAATTAAGCTAAGGGCAATGAATCACTGTAAGGAACTTCGCATTACCGGACTGGATGATTTAATGTGCGGTTCCTATGATAAGACAATGAATGAAATCAAAAGGGCACTGCCAAATAGTAAGATCAATTTCTGTCCCGAAAATACTTACAGCTGTGCCAGTGCCCTGGCAGTCCAGTGGCTTTTAAATTACGGTACGGATGTTACCGCAAGCTTCGCGGGGGTAAAAAATAATGCCGCTACGGAGGAAGTGATCATGGCCTTGCGGCTTGCCATCAGACATAAGCCAAACCGGGATTTAACCGTGCTGCCGGAACTTAAGGGACTTTTTGAAAAAATAACGGGAATTGCCGTCAGTAACAAAAAGCCGGTCATAGGTAAAAATATATTCAAGGTGGAGGCCGGTATCCATGCCGACGGAATCATGAAGAATCCTGCCACTTATGAAGCCTATGAACCAGCGTGTGTCGGCGGCCGGTCGGAAATCGTAATCGGAAAACATTCCGGTATGAAAGCAATCAAATTAAAAATGGAAGAATTAAAATTGATTGTTCCGGAGGATAAGACCGTAGAAAAAATACTGAATTTAGTCAAGGAAGTCTGTACGGAAAATGGAACCAGTTTAAGTGATCAGGAGTTTGGAAGGCTTGCTGCCGAGGTGATTGCCGATGAAAGAGAATAAATATATCGTAGATACAACTTTAAGGGACGGTGAACAAAGCCCAGGTATTGCACTTCGTACGAAGGATAAAGTCAAAATTGCTAAATTACTGGATGAGGTCGGTGTTTATGAAATCGAAGCGGGAGTACCCTGCTTAAGTCCTGCGGAATCCGACGGGATCAGTGAAATAATAGAAAATACAAAGAATGCCAAAATATCCGTATGGAGCAGGATGAATATTAACGACGTAAAATACTCCATAGGCTGCAAACCCCATATAATCCACATAGGTACCCCGGTATCCTATATCCAGATCTACAGTAAATTAAAGAAAAATAAGGCATGGGTGCAGAAGAATATTTTGGAATGCGTAAGTCTTGCAAAAAGCAATGAGGTTGATGTGACAGTGGGGCTTGAGGATGCCTCCAGGTCTGATATCGGTTTTATCCTGAGCCTGATTAAAGAGCTGAAAAAAGCAGGGGTCACGACCATACGCCTGGCGGATACCGTAGGAATATTGACACCAAACCGTACGAAAGAAATTGTGGAAACTATAAAATCCCATTCGGATGTTGAGCTGGAGATGCATGTCCACAATGATTTAGGTATGGCCGTAGCGAATTCCATTATCGGTGCAAAAGCCGGTGCGGCTTTTATTGACTGCACGCTTTTTGGAATCGGGGAAAGAACGGGTAATTGTAATTTTTATGATTTTGTACATGCAAGTGAATCCATTTTTAATTTCGCCATGAGTAAAAAACAAATTAAAAATATCGAAGAAAAAAGTTATGAAGAGTTAAAAGGAGCCATGTAGTTTACCTGTCGGAAAACCTTAAAATATATGTTATGAGTAAATAATGGGACTGTCGTAAAAGAGCCTTTAAACAGAGGAAGCTAGGCTATTTTACGACAGTTCCATTATTTTGTTTCATAAAACCGGACCGGCGGGAGCGTACCTGCGTGTTACGAGATCGATGTCTTTGCCTGCAGGTTATGTATCTATTTGCACGTTAACAGTGAAAATAATTATTTGTTTGGACATTCTAAATTTTATATAATCTGATTATAAAGAAAGGCTGAAAGAAAATAAAGTAATAGAATGGTTGCACCACCAGTTTCTTTCATCCTGTGAAATTAAATTTCACATTGAAACTTGTTTCACATTTTTATTATTTTCATATGTTTATAATTTCATATGTTTAATATTTCATATTTTTATTTTTCATTATTTTTATAATGTTAACTGTCGTAAGGCCTAATTGCGATAAGTACTCACACTCCATTATATGAGATACCGTTTATGGGCATCATATTGGGAAGGTGAAAAAACATTACACCTTGAAAGAATCCGCAAGAGCGGCTTCTTTTAATAGATTTTATGCCGCAGACAGCGGCGGAAGGAGAGACAGCTATGAAAAAACACAATGTTTTACTGGTATGCGGTTCCGGTGCTTCCAGCGGATTTATGGCAGCAAACATCCGGAAGGCGGCGACGGCCAGAGGGCTTGAAATTACGGTCAATGCACGAAGCGAATCGGAAATTGAAAATTATATTGATGAAATTGACTGTTTAATGATCGGACCCCACCTGGCTTATTTGTTAGACGAAGTGGACGAGATTATCGGAGATGCGGACATTAAGGTGCAATTGATGAAGCCGGAATATTATGCAACATTAAACGGCGAGAAGGCACTTGACCATATTCTGTCACTGTTCTGATACGAAAGGAGATTGCAAAAATGAAAGGTTTAGTTAATTGGTTAGAAAATAGTTTTGCACCTAGAATGAGCAAGATCAATAATAATGTTTGGGTAGTAACTTTAAAAGATTCTATTATGCAGACCCTGCCCTTTATCCTGCTTGGTTCCGTATTTTGTTTACTGGCAATATTAAATAATTATTTTCCTTCCCTGCCTTCTTTCTGGACTCCCTTCGGATGGACCATGGGTAAAATATCATTATTTGTTGCATTTTTAATTCCCTTTAACTTAATGGAAAAGAAAAAACTGCGTAAACAGCGTCTGATAGCCGGAATGACAGGAATAATCCTATACTTAATGGTTATAACACCCCAGGTGGTATTAGGCGGGGCTCCCGGTTTTGACCACGATGCCTTAGGTGCGGGAGGTATGTTTATCGCAATTTTCTGCGGTATATTTACCGGTGTTATCATGAGCATCTTTGGCAAGTTTTCTTTCTTTAAAGAAAATTCCGTAATTCCCGATTTCGTCAGATCCTGGTTTGATTCCATGCTGCCGATCGGAATTGTCGTATTGGCGGGCTGGATTGTAGTATTGATTATGAATGTAGATATTTATAATATGATTCTTTCCATTTTTATGCCGATTGCCGGCTTTATGCAAACACCTTACGGCTTTGTGGTTATCATGTTTGTATACTGCTTTTTATATTCCATGGGTATTTCCAGCTGGGTGCTTACTCCTGTTACCAAACCGGTTCTTTTGGCGGCCATTACTGCCAATGTGGGCCTGGCTGCGGCAGGTACGGCAACTGCCTCCAGTCTGAATGTGGTAACTTCCGAAGTAATTTACTCCGCATATTTATGGGTAGGGGGTATCGGCTGTACACTTCCTGTAGTTATCATGATGGCTCTTTCAAAAAGCAAATCTTTAAATGCACTGGGTAAAGCCTGTATCGTTCCGGGAATCTTTAATATCAACGAGCCCGTTGTTTTCGGAGCCATTGCATGGAATCCTATCATGATGTTCCCCATGTGGCTGCAGGGTATTATACTTCCCATTATTGTATGGATATTCACGAAAGTAATAGCAATAGCCCCGATTCCAACCATGGTATTTGATATGTGGTACGCTCCTTTCCCTATTTCGACCTGGATATTGACAAAGAGTGTAACCGGATTACTTTTACTGGTAATCGTTGTGGCAGTATCAACAATTATCTGGTATCCGTTCTATAAAACCTATGAAAAACAAAAAATAAGCGAAGAAGCAGTACAAAAGGAGTAAGTTTAATGGAAGATGATAGAATGGTAAACTCTGCCATGAGTATAATTATCAGTGCAGGAGATGCAAGGCTTCATATAACGGAAGCCATAAATGCAATTTCAGAAGGTAATTATCCTCTCGCAGCCGGCAAATTAAAACAGGCCCAGGAAAAAATAACCGAAGCCCATGCTGTCCAGACAGATATGATCCAGGGGGAGGCCAGGGGAGAAGGAATCGGATATTCCTTATTATTTACCCATGCCCAGGATACCCTTATGACAATTTACAGTGAACTGAATCTGGCCAAGCAGCTATACAAAGTATTTGAATCCTTTGAAATGAGGATAGCAAAACTGGAGAAAGGAGAATAACCGCAATGGGTATGAATAAAATAAAAGGTTTTAAAAAGGAGTTCTTCTGGGGCGGCGCATTGGCCGCCAACCAGTGTGAAGGTGCCTGGAAAGAAGGAGGAAAAGGCTGGTGTGTTGCTGATATTAACCTTTTTCGTGAAGATATCCCCCTGAATAAGAAATATAATGAAGAAATTACAACAAAAGAAATTAAAGAAGCAATGGCAGACCGGACGGGAGTTTATCCGAAAAGGTGGGGAATTGATTTTTACCATACTTATAAAGAGGATTTAAAATTACTGAAGGGACTGGGGATGAACTCCTTTCGGACCTCCATTAACTGGGCCAGGATTTTCCCTGATGGGGATGAAACGATGCCAAACGAAGAAGGACTTAAATTTTATGATGCATTAATTGACGAAGTCCTTGCAAACGGGATGGAGCCGGTTATTACCATATCCCATTATGAGATGCCCCTTAATTTAACCCTTAAGTATACCGGCTGGTATTCCAGGGAAGTGATTGATTTCTTTGTGAGATACTGTCAGGTTTTGTTTGACCGGTATAAAGGAAAAGTTAAGTACTGGATCATTGTAAACCAGATAAACCTTATTGTACATGAATCCTTTAACCACTTGGGGATCGCGGAAGATAAGGTAGAAAACCTTCTGGAAGCAAAATACCAGGGCGTCCATAATGAAATGGTTGCCTGCGCCAAGGCTACCAGGTATGCAAGGGAACTGGATCAGGATCTGCACATTGGCATGATGTTCTGTGACGGTATCAGTTACCCTGCGACCTGCAAGCCGGAAGATGTACTTGCCAATTATAAAAGAAACCAGATGGAATTCTTATATGGGGATGTTTTGCTCCGCGGGAAATATCCGGGCTATGCTTTCCGTTTTTATGATGATAACAATATTCACATCGAATTCGGTGAAGAGGATGAAGAAATCTTAAAAAATACGGCTGATTTTATGGCAATTTCCTATTATTATACCAGAATCTGCGATGCCGAGAGCATAAAGAAGAAAAAGACCTCCTATGATAATCCCTATATTAAGTCCAGTGACTGGGGCTGGGGGATTGATCCGGTGGGCCTGAGAACAAAACTAAATATGTATTATGACAGATACCAGTTACCTATTATGATTGCTGAGAATGGTATGGGAGCCTTTGACAAGGTAGAAGAAGACGGCAGCATTCATGATGCTTACCGTGTTGAATACTTAAAAGCCCATATTGAACAGATGAAGGAAGCTGTTTTGGATGGTGTGGATGTAATCGGCTACTATCCTTGGGGGCCGATTGATATAATAAGCTGCTCCTCTTCGGAAATGAGTAAAAGGTATGGATTTATCCATGTTGATTTGGATAATTACGGGAACGGTTCCGGCAGGAGAAGTTTTAAAGACAGTTATGACTGGTATAGAAAAGTAGTAGAAACAAACGGCGAAGACCTGAGTATGTAGCAGGGCGGAAAGCGAATAGCCGCTTTGGCAGCAGATGGAATAAATGACCGCTATTTCTGGCAGGGGAGGTTTTACAGTTACTTGCTGTTAAATCTCCCAAAAGCCATGCAGAAAAAAATTACTTAAAAAAGTCCCCTTCTGGCTGACTGATTAAATAAAAATACTTATATCATGCCAGGTTTTGAAGGAGACTTTTCAGCAGTGAAATCAACGAAATCATAAAGGAAGAAATAAAATTGAATATAAAAAAGATAGCACCCATATTTGTGATTCTGGCCGCATGCCTGTGGGGAACCCTGGGAGTTACGGTTAAAATACTTTCGGGTTTTGGCTTTTCACCCATTCAGATGGTGGTGGCAAGATTAAGTGTTTCCGCAGTTTTGCTGGGGATTTATTTACTGATTACCGACAGAAATAAATTAAAGATAGAGGCCGGGGATATAAAGTGGTTTATCGGAACGGGTATTTTTAGCATGTTGTTTTTTAATACCTGTTATTGCATAACGGTTTCCTTAACTTCCCTTTCCGTAGCCGCGGTACTGTTGTATACCTCGCCGATCTTTGTGACGCTATTATCCATACCGGTTTTTAAGGAAAAACTTACGGTAAAAAAAGGTGTGGCAATGCTGTTATCCGTAGCAGGCTGTGCCTTGGTTTCCGGCGTTTTAAACAGCAGGACGGAAGGAATTCCGGCTAAAGGGCTGCTTTTTGGTATTTGTGCGGCTATGGGTTATGCCCTTTATGGTATCTTTGCCAAAATTCTGGTCAGGAAATACCATCCGCTGACCATATTGGTGTATACATTTTTACTGGCCGGGATCGGAGGTATTTTTGTCGGTGATGTAAAAGGGATAGCAGCCGTCATAACCGGACAGCCTGTTTCCATACTGGCAATTGTGGTGATAGCCATAATGTGCAGCGTGATACCGTATATCTTATACACCAAAGCATTAAAATATATTGAGGCAAGTAAAGTATCCATAATTGCATCAATTGAACCGGTAGTGGCAACCATATTAGGGGTAGCATTGTTTGGGGAAAACGTAACTTTGACTGGAATTATGGGAATTGCATGTGTACTGTTTGCAATCGGTATATTAAATTTAGAGTGACTGACCGTCAGGGTATGGAAATATAATTGCACAGGAGATGGATGATTAAGATGAAGAGTAAATGCATACAGCTGATTAAAATCATGTCCGATAACGGTGACTGGATGACCGCAGCCAGCTTAGCCAGTGAGTTATCGGTTTCGGAGCGAAGCGTCAAAAGTTATGTTGCGGAAATAAATTATCAGGAAAAGGGACTGATTACTTCTTCACGCAAAGGTTATTCCATTAATTCTGCAAAAGCAAGGAAATTACTGGGTAATCCCGGTAAAAAACTGCCTCAGACTTCAAAAGAGAGAGTAAATTATATTATTACCAGACTGATTACAAATGATGCGGGCGGCGATAAAAAGACGGATTTGTATGAACTGGCGGATGAAATTTATGTCAGTTATGAAACGATAAAAAAAGACATGATCAAAGTGAAAAAAAGGCTGCTGGAATTTGAATTAATACTGGCCTCGGCCAATTCCTATGTTTCTTTGGAAGGCCAGGAACTGGACAAAAGAAAATTATTAAGCCTGATTTTATATGAGGAATTCAGCGAAAACATCATGAGTCTTGCCGTATTGGAAAAGGAATTCCCCGATTATGATCTGGAACTGTTACAGACCATTATCAGAAAAGAATGCAATAAGTTCCATTATTTTGTTAATGAATATGCGCTCCTGCATCTTGTACTTGATATTGTAATAGGAATGGACCGTATCAGGAAAAAACGGACCTTTGGCAGTTCAAGAAAGGAAGGCAGGAATTTTGGCATAAGAGAGCAGGAATTAGCCCAGAATATTGCTGCTGAAATTGAACGGAATTTTGAAATCCGTTACAGCCTGATTGAAGTGGAAGAATTAACGATAATATTGTTGAGTCATCTTATGAAAGTTGATTTCGCCACTTTAAACAGTGACAATATTGAGAATATAGTAGGGAAAAAATGTGTCGAAATTGTAGAGGAAATACTGGATTTACTGAAAAGAACCTATTATATAGATACCAATAATAAGGATTTTGTCGTTAAATTTACACTCCATATTAAAAATTTGCTGATGCGGCTGGAAAACGGATATACAACGAAAAACCCCCTTTTAAATCATATCAAAAATACATGCCCCCTCATTTTTGAGTGCGCTGTTGAAGTGGCGGACAAATTAAGGCAGATAACCCATTATGACATTAAGGAAGATGAGATTGCTTATATTGCCCTTCATATCGGAGGAAACTTGGAAAGCCAGAGATCCAAAAGGAAAATCATCAGCTGTATTATCCTGTTTCCACAATATTATGATTTCTCCAATAAAATGGCAGAAAAATTAAAGGAACGTTTCGGGGAACGCCTGGAAATCAAAACGGTCATTACCGCCATAGATGAAATAAAAGTTACGGAGAAAGCGGATCTGGTCATCTCTACCGTTCCGGTCTATGATATGATCCATATTGACTGGGTAATGGTGACGCCTTTCTTAAGCAGCGGGGATTTTCAGTTAATAGAAGATAAAATACAAAAAATAAATTTAAGAAAAATTAAAGCCAGGCTGAAAAAACATCTTATGGAAATTTCCAATCCCAAGTTTTTTTATAAAAATATGGATTTTAAAAATAAACAGGAGATTATCCGTTTTATGACGGATATTATGTTAAAGGAAGGTTATATAGATAAATCCTACTATGATGACGTATTGGACAGGGAAATGAGGGCATCCACGGCCTTCGGACATATTGCCGTGCCTCATTCCATGAAAACGAATGCCAATAAAACAGGAATGTTTGTACTCATAAATGAAAAGAAACCCCTTAAATGGGATAATAATTACATTAATATTGTATTGTTATTTGCAATCAATGAAGATGAAAGAGAAATCTTTCATGATGTTTATGACAATTTAATCGTACTTTTACTGGAGAAACAAAATGCGGCAAAAATAACCGGATGTAATACCTATATAGAATTTATCGAAGCCGTTATTAATTGTTTTAATTAGTCAATGTTTTTACAAATGCCTATGCTTATTTAAGCAGAAACATAAGGCAGCCTGCGGTATGCATGGAGGCTGAAGGCAGGATGGAAGGAAAAAGGACAATAAAAAAACAATCTAAGGTAATTGAAATCTAACGTCTGAAAAATTAAATCAATATAATACAGGGCTGTTGCAGGACAAAATTTATTTTTCCCCTTTGGTAAATAAATGATATATCTGCAGCAGCCCTTTAGTATGCCGTAATCCAACGGATTACTAATCACATGGATTTACTAATGCCATGGATTAATTCATTCTTTACCTACAACGCGGCGGGGCTCTGAGGAAGCTTATAACAGTTCAGCTTCCATCCATTTGAATAACCCAATACAATTAAATAAGTTAAATAAAAAAATTTTGGAACCATCGGTTTGATACTCTCGTCTAATCAATGTAAAGGCACTTAGAAAGGAGGCACTAAAGTATTCTCACAAATAAAAGCCACGCTGTCCGTTAGGACCGCAGCGGCCGGACTGTCACAAACATTTAAAAAGCTATGAATCCATAAAATGACAACCATAAATATAATATTGAGAAAGATGAGGTATAAACTATGATAAAAACAAAATTCGTAAAAGCGTTAATGTTAGGGGTATGTTTATCCGCCTTTTCCACCGGCCTGGCATTAGCTGGAACCGTTGAGAATAAGGCAGCTGAAGTTGCGGCACAGGATACGGTTACAGACAGTGATTTGGCGGAATTGCAGAAAGAAATTGACCAGTATGTATTTACGGACCATTTTGATGAATTTCAAAAACTGGGATTTACGGTTACCTATACCGGTCCTGTCGATAATTACGTTGAAATCGGCATCACACCCTACAGTGATGAAAATGCAGCTTACCTGTATGATATTTTCGGCAAGGACAGTGTTAAAGTTGTTAAAGGAGAAGAAGTAATGCTTTATACAACCATGGAAGCGGCACCGGATTCTTTGGCATCCTCTGAAGCAGTGGACGAAAAATTACTGGATAAACAGGATGAAGTAAATAAAATCCTTTTCCAGGATAAAATCAATGAGTTAGAGGGTAAGGAAATTGGCATTATGCATACGGCTCCCGTTGACGGGGCCGTCGAAGTCGGCATCCTTCCCTACACCGAGGAAAACATCGATTATATCTACAGTATCTTAGGAAAAGATATGGTAAACGTAGTAGAGGGCAAAGAACCTGAATTAATGGCTACCTCCGGTATTGCCACCGATAATATGGTAACCGATACGGCAGTGGATGAAGAAGCTCTGGATACCGGGAAGGAAGGAAATATTGATGTTGCGAAAGTAACGGCGAATGCTCCGGCAGAAGAAGAGTCCGCCGGCAAAAAAGACAATATATTACCGATTGCAGGAATTGCCGGTGTAGTGGTTTTACTTGGCGGTGCCGTAATAATTTCCCAAAAGAAAAAGATTACAAAATAAGCAGAAAAAATGTATCAATAAACCTGATCCAGGCTGGGCACCATGCCCAGCCTGTTTGTCTTATATTAGGATACAAATGTAAGTTTTATCAATCGGCTGCCATACGCCGGCAAATCTTTTAGAAAGTCCGGTTATTCCGCCGGTTCAGAGGCTTTTGTATTTTGCAGCCGATAAGTTTTCGGGCTGACTCCATAAGTGATTTTAAACATTTTTGAAAAATTAAATGGGTTATCATAACCGGCCTGGGCAGAAATATCCTGTATGGACAGATTCGTTGTTTTAATCAGCTCAGCTGCAATCCGTAACCGGTAATTAACCAGATATTCCTGGGGGGAAACCTGCAGCTCCTTTTTAAATATGGAGGTAAGGTAAGAACGGTTAATACCGATATAGCGTGCTATATCACTGACCTTTACATGGGCATTGTTTAAGGAGATATATTGAAGTGCGTGTTCTACATAGGTTTCACTGGGATAATCGTATTGCTTTTCTTTGCTCCGGGTTGAACTTTGGGCATCAATCAGTGTGGAAAGCAGATCAAACAAATAACCTACCCGCCGTATTTCATTTGCCAGGGTCAGGATATTGGTATCCAGCATCTTTTTAACCATGGGCAGATAGGTGGCTATGGGTATGGTAGATATCGCAACCGGATTATCGGCAGAAAGACCCGAATAATTTAAATAATCAATTGCTTTATCACCGTCAAAAGTGACCCAGATGTATTCCCAGGGATCCTCCATATCTGCATTATATTGGATGGGAACATCTTTTGGTATTAAGAAAATAGTTTCTTTTGTTATATGATAATGATTTCCGTCTATAATTAAAGAGCCTTTGCCGTTTAATACAAAATGAAGATGGTATTCATTCGGTATCTTGTGATTATAGGTATACCCGGGTGTACACTGCTGGTGTCCGCAGTGGACCAGATACAAATCATTCGTTTGTTTTTTGATATTTCTAAGACAACGAAATCCGACTCTCGTATTATAGGTGGTAGGTTTTTCCATAAAACCTCTCCTTTCAAACCTCTCCGAAATATTTTCCCTGTCAAATTGTACTCGTCCCGATAGTCAAAGCGGCTATTCAGTTACTGCGCTTATGCATGTTAAATATGGAAATATACATAATTTTCAAATAAATATTAATAATATTTTTAATACGGATATTCTGGTGTACCGGCTGCTTGGTATTTAGGCAGATTTTCCGGATAATTTGCAGTACACCGGCGCTGATTAAACAAAATACATTATTTAAGCTTGTTTTTTAATTCGCTTCCCGGGTGTGCTGAATAGTTATAATAATTCTATCAGATATTTATCATTTATTCAATCAAAGATATGGGGATTAAAGTACAATCCCTGTATTCTGCGGTTAAAATTGCAAATACATTTTCCACCTTACAAAGCGTAAGTGTAAGAGAGAGACTTATTTGTTTCAATCGGAGACAGGGCTCCGATTGAAGTGCCAGGATAGCAGGTATAAGATTAGAATCCCAGCGCAGCAGACCTGGAATATCCGCTATGGTTTTGCTTTAGTGGTTAAAGTGCATAAGCATTTGCCTGTAATCACTAAAAAAAGTAACATAATGACATGTTCATATAACATAAATCCATTTCATTATTGTTAATGTGCCTATATAATTATAAACACACTGAATCTGAATTATAGATTCGGTAGAACAGAAGGCATTATAAAGACGAGGAGGTTTATTTATGAAATTAAAGAAGTTATTGACAGTGGTAATGGCAGCAATTATGGTAATGTCTTTATCCGCTTGCGGCGGTAACAGCAAACCCAATGAAGGTTCTGCCGGTAATTCCGGTGAGGTAAGCGAAGCTACAGGGGAAGAAACAACCCCGGCTGCCGATGGGACGGCAGAGGTATCCGGTGATACATTGATCGTAGCAATCTGGGATACGAATCAGGAACCGGGAATAAGAAAAATAATAGATGATTTTACGGCTCAGACCGGAATTAAGGCAGAAATCCAGGTTACTCCATGGGACCAGTACTGGACCATGCTGGAAGCCGGTGCGACAGGCGGAACACTGCCGGACGTATTCTGGATGCACTCCAATGAAATCTCAAAATATTCGGAATATGAAATGTTACTGGACCTGACCGATCGAATTGCAAAAAGTGAAAAAGTTGATATGTCCAAATTCCCTGAGGATATTGTAAATATCTATAAATGGCAGGGTGAAAAACAATATGCGGTACCCAAAGATATCGATACGATTGCTTTATGGTACAACAAGACCATGTTTGATGAAGCGGGTCTTTCCTATCCGGATGATTCCTGGACCTGGGAGGATTTTAAAGAAGCATGTAAAAAACTGACCAAACCGGACGGAAGCCAATATGGATATGCGATCAAACCAAGCAATACCCAGGATGGTTGGTATAATATGGTTTATGATATGGGAGGTACAATTATTACAGACGATAAGAAAGCTTCCGGATTTGATCAGGAAGGTACCATCAAGGCAATTAATTTTGCTTCCGGCTTAGTAAAAGAAGGATTGACACCGAATTATGAAACAATGACTGAAAATAATCCGGAAGCTTTATTTGAGGCAGGTAAAGTTGCTATGATCACTCAGGGTTCCTGGATGCTTGCAGAACTTTGCAACAATGATTATGTAAAAGAAAACTGTGATATTGCCGTACTTCCGAAAGACGGGGCTACCGGAAGAAGAGCGTCCATATACAATGGTCTTGGCTGGGCGGCAGCGGCCAATACGGATAAACTGGATGAAGCCTGGGCCCTGATTGAATATATGGGCTCACAGGAAGCTCAGCAAAAACAATCTGACTTAGGTATTGTTATTTCCGCTTATGAAGGAACGGTTGCAAACTGGACCAAAGCTTACCCGGATTTTAACCTGCAGGCGTATCTGGATATGATGAATGATCTGGTAATCCGGCCATATTCCAAAACAACAGTAACCTGGGAAAACATGATCGGTGAAAAGCTGGTGGATGCATGGACAGGTGCTAAGAGTGTAGAAGATGTATGTGCGGACATTACTACCGAAATGAATGCAACCCTGGCAGAAGAACAGTAGAAGCGGTTACGGCATTGGGGCTGATAATGGGTTCTGATATAGAAGGATAGAAGAGCAATTGTGGCAGGCATCGACCAGGTGGCAATGGGGGAAGCCTGCCCTTCTTCTCAGGGATAAATTTCTTAAGGAGAAATCATATAAGGAGATGATATTGTGTCAGGAAAAGTGAAATCAAAAGGGATAAAGCAGAAAAGAAATGAATTTATCTGGGGTTGGTTATTTATTCTGCCTACCATGATCGGCCTGGTTATTTTGAATATAATACCTATTTTCCAGACTTTATACCAGAGTTTTTTTAAAACAGGAGCGTTTGGTAAAGGAAACATATTTGTAGGCTTTGACAATTATAAAAAACTGATTGCGGATGACAGTGTCTGGCAGGCTCTGCTTAACACCTTCAAGTATGCTGTCGTAGAGGTGCCTTTTTCCATTGCGATCGCAATTGTTCTTGCCGTATTGTTAAACCGCAAGATATTCGGCCGTACCGTTTACAGGACAATTTACTTTCTTCCCATGGTTGCGGCACCGGCTGCGGTTGCCATGGTTTGGAGATGGTTATATAACTCCGAATTCGGTTTATTAAACCACCTGTTAAATGCGATTGGTTTAAAATCCGTAAACTGGATTTCAAGTCCTGATTTTACATTTGTTTTTATCGCAGCAGTTGGTGTATGGTCGGTAATCGGTTATAATATGGTGCTTTTCCTGGCAGGTCTCCAGGAAATTCCCAGGGATTATTATGAAGCCTCGGAGATTGACGGTGCAGGCGGAATAAAACAATTTTTCTCCATAACCCTGCCTTTAATCTCTCCTACCATGTTCTTTGTAGCTATTACAAGGATTATCGGGGCCATGCAGGTTTTTGATGTAATTTATATGATGATGGACAGGACCAATCCGGCGTTTCCCAAAACCCAGTCGCTGGTGTATTTATTCTATAAATACTCTTTTATTGAATCGAACAAAGGTTATGGTTCGGCCATTGTAATGTTACTGCTGCTGGTTATTATGGTCATAACGGTTATTCAGGTAAAATATCAGAAAAAATGGGTTAACTACAATTAGAAAGGAGAAGGGGATATGGGAAAACAGAGAAAATTCAGTATTGTTGTCATACATGTGGTACTAATAATTGGAGCTATAACCATGCTTGTTCCCTTTTTATGGATGATATTAACTTCATTTAAAACAATATCCGAATCAACACAGATGAATCCGTTTATTATTTTTCCGTCGGTTTGGAGAACGGAAGCTTTTGAATCGGTCTTAAGCAAAATGCATTTTGATAGATTATATATCAATACCATGATCCTGATTGCAGGCCGTGTTTTGTGTGCGGTACTTACGGCTACTATGGCAGGTTATGCCTTCGGACGCCTGGAGTTTAAAGGGCGGGATATCGCTTTTTCCTTAGTACTGTTTCAAATGATGGTACCCGGGCAGATATTCATTATTCCGCAATATTTGATGGTAAGTAAAATTGGGATGTTAAATACAAGTTTTGCCCTTATTTTTCCGGGTTTGGTGACGGCATTCGGTACGTTCCTCCTAAGGCAGGCGTATATGAGCCTTCCAAAGGATTTAGAGGAAGCAGCCACACTGGACGGATGTAATATTGCTCAGCGATTTTTATATGTTATGGCTCCCCTTACGAAATCCTCCATGGTTGCCCTGGGAATTTTTACGGCACTGTTTGCCTATAAAGACCTGATGTGGCCTTTGGTCGTAAATACAGAACAAAATACCATGCCTTTGTCGGCAGCATTAGCAAAATTGCAGGGACAATTTGCCTCCAACTATCCGGAACTTATGGCGGCATCTTTACTTGCATGTATACCAATGATCGTCATTTACCTTATATTCCAGAAGCAATTTATAGAAGGAATTGCAACCAGCGGCGGTAAGCTGTAAGAAAGTTAAGGCTAAGATTAAAGGTCCGCTGCGGCGCTAACCTTATACCTGCAACGAGAGGTATTTTAGCCGGAACTGTCTTCTATTTAACTTAAGCCTGCTTCTTGCCTTACACAAAGAGGAGCATCCAGTCCGGCACTAGCATGTTTCAAACACGCTCTGTATGGTTTAGAAAAACAGAATCAGTACACCAACTTAAATAGGATAAAATCAGATAAGGGAGAAAACTATGCCAATTATATATCATGAACAATCGAAAGAATTCCATCTTTATAATAAAGAAATCAGTTATATTATTGAAATTATGGAAGATAATCAACTGGGAAATTTATATTACGGAAAGAAAGTTCTGGACAGGGATTCTTTTGCCCATTTACATGAAGAAATGAAGCGGAGCCAGGCGGCATCCCACTGTCCGGAGCCTTCGAAACTTTATTTGCAGTATACCAAGCAGGAATATCCCTCTTATGGTACCGGAGATTACCGCTACCCTGCTTTTGAAATAAAACAGGAGAAAGGAAGCAGAATCAGTAATTTTGAATATGCCGGTCATGCTATCTATAAGGGAAAGAAAAAGCTGGAACCCCTTCCGGCAGTATATGTAGAAGAGGAAAGGGAGGCAGACAGCCTTGAAATTGAACTGTTTGACTCCCTGACCAAAACCAGGTTGATCCTTTCTTATACCATATATGAGGACTTACCGGTTCTGGCAAGGAATGCCAAATTCATACAGGAAGGACCAGAAGCCATCTGCCTGACTAATGCCATGAGTGCAAGTATTGACTTTGCGGATATGGATTTTGAGATGCTGCAGCTGTCCGGGGCATGGGCAAGAGAACGCTATGTTAAATTGAGAAAACTGGAACAGGGAATCCAGTCTGTTTATAGTATGCGTGGCGCCAGCAGTACGGAGCATAATCCCTTTCTCGCCCTGAAACGTCCGGAAACAACGGAACACACAGGAGAAGTTTATGGATTCAGTCTTGTATACAGCGGAAGTTTCTTAGCCCAGGTAGAAGTCTGTACCCATGATATGACCAGAGTGATAATGGGAATTCACCCGGGTAATTTTGAATGGCCTTTAAAACCGGGAGAGGTCTTCCAGACTCCGGAAGCGGTGATGGTATATTCCGACCGGGGATTAAATAAAATGAGCCAAACTTATCACAAACTTTACCGGACCAGACTGGTGAGAGGCAAGTGGAGGGATAAAGTCCGCCCGGTCCTGTTAAATAACTGGGAAGCTACTTATATGGATTTTAACGAAGAATCCATTTTAAAAATTGCAGAAAAAGCAAAATCAGTGGGTGTTGAATTATTTGTACTGGATGACGGGTGGTTTGGTACCAGGGACGATGACAGGCAGAGTCTGGGGGACTGGTATGTAAACAAAGAAAAACTGCCGGGCGGTATTCGCGGTTTGTCCGAAAAAATCGAAACCCTTGGCATGCAGTTCGGTCTGTGGATCGAACCGGAAATGACCAATAAAAACAGTGATTTATACCGGAACCATCCGGATTACATTATATCTGTTCCGGGACGTTTTGAAAGTTTAAGCCGCACCCAGCATGTGTTGGATTTTTCAAGGAAAGAAGTAGTGGATCATATTCATTCCATGATTGCCGGTATTATAAGGGAATCGAAAATTTCCTATATTAAATGGGATATGAACCGTTATATTACGGAGTGCTATTCAAGGATTGCACAGCCGGAAGAGCAGGGAATGGTAATGCATAAATATATTTTAGGTGTCTATGATTTATATACAAGACTGATCGCGGAGTTTCCGGATATTTTATTTGAATCCTGTGCAAGCGGCGGCGGACGCTTTGACCCGGGTATGTTATATTTTGCGCCTCAAACCTGGTGCAGTGATAATACGGATGGAAGTGAAAGGTTAAAAATACAGTATGGAACCAGTATGGTTTACCCTATCTCCAGTATGGGTGCCCATGTTTCGGCGGTTCCAAATCATCAGCTTGGCAGACTGACCCCGATCCAGACAAGAGCCAATACGGCATTTTTCGGTGCCTTCGGTTACGAACTGGATATAAATAAACTGACGGAGGAAGAAATCGAGGCGGTGAAAGAACAGATACGGTATTATAAGGAAA
Organism: Bacillota bacterium; assembly: GCA_023391695.1. Classification (GTDB taxonomy): domain Bacteria; phylum Bacillota; class Clostridia; order Lachnospirales; family Lachnospiraceae; genus Anaerocolumna. The sequence continues at coordinate 39,863 of JAEWAK010000042.1, read as the reverse complement.
ACCGCAGTCTGTTACAGCAGGGTACTTTTTACCGGTTAAAAAGTCCCTTTCATGGGAATGACACGGCCTGGATCGTGGTATCGGAAGATAAGTCGAAGGCCATCGCAGGATATTACCAGCGTTTAAACAAAGTAAATGCCGGCTGGCTGCGCCTTAAAGCGGCAGGTCTGAATGAGGGGACTTTATATCAGGTAAATAGCCTTGGAGGGACCATGGAAGCATATGGTGATGAATTGATGAATATCGGTCTTGTTATTAACCGGAAAGATTTAGATCAGGCCGGCGGTGATTTTGCTTCCCTTTTATTTAACCTTACAAGCAAGTAGCGTAGCGGACCTAAGAATATCCGCTTTGACTATTGTCATAGGCATTCGGAAGTTTGTTTTGGTATTTTTTTTCATTTTTATCACATAATAACCAATGATATAAAAAATGGAAAAGTAGGAGACAAAAAATGAATGCAATTGATAAAGTGCCAAAGGATAAAACCAGCAGTTTAGCCCTATGGATGGAAGGTTATGAATTTATACAAAAAAGGTGCAGGAAATACCGGTCGGATATCTTTATAACCCGGCTGATGGGCGAAAAAGTCATCTGTATCAGCGGGGAAGAAGCTTCGAAGATATTTTATGATAACCGTAATTTTACAAGAAAAGGAGCCGCCCCAAAAAGAGTACAGAAAACATTATTCGGTGAACATGGAGTACAGTCCCTGGACGGGAATGCGCATAAGCACCGGAAAGCCATGTTTATGTCCATTATGACACCTTACAATTTAAGCCGGCTTGAAAAAATTACACAGGATCAGTGGGAAATGGCTGCAATAGATTGGGAAAGAAAAGCCCGTAAAGGACAGGGCACTTTTTTACATCCGAATCATATTGTACTTTTTGATGAAGTTCAGAAAATCATGTGTAAAATTGCCTGTGAATGGGCCGGTGTCCCGTTAAATAATTCAGAGACGGAGAAAAGAGCCTGTGATCTGGGAAAACTGGTAGACGGTTTCGGAGGCATAGGTTTAAGATATTATGAAGGAAAATGTGCCAGAAAGCGGTCAGAAGCCTGGATAAGGGACATAATTATACGCATTCGTCATGAAAGCCTGGCCCAAAACAAAAATACGGCTGCCTATACCATTGCCTGGCACCGGAACTTAAAGGGAAAACTGTTAAGCACCCAGACGGCGGCAGTGGAGTTGATCAATATCATAAGGCCAATCGTTGCAATCGCTACTTATATTACTTTCGGTGCATTAACTTTTCATGAACATCCGGACAGCCGGATAAAAATAGTGAGGAATGAAAATAATTACGATCTGATGTTTGTCCAGGAAATAAGGCGTTTTTATCCCTTTACCCCATTTGTGGGAGCGAGGGTAAGGAATGATTTTGTATGGAACAATTATTTATTTAAAAAAGGTACTCTGGTGCTCCTGGATGTTTACGGCATTGACCATGATTCCCGTATATGGAGAAAACCTTATGAATTCTATCCGGAGAGATTCCGGAAATGGAATGATAAACCTTACGGATTTATACCCCAGGGCGGAGGTGATCATTATGACGGTCACCGCTGTCCCGGGGAAATGGTCACAATCGGGATTATGAAAGCAAGTTTAACTTATTTAGCCGCTAATATAAGTTATTACGTGCCAAGACAGAATCTTACCTTTCACTTAGGCAGGATCCCGACTCTTCCCAAAAGCAGATTTATCATAAATAAGGTCAGGCGTGTGAAAGGGAAATGATAAATAAAAGCAGAGATTATGAAAATCCCTGCTTTTATTTTTGTGTCTCACTCAATATTCAGTTTTCATTCGATTAAAAATCATTTTTACCATCATCATCTGAAACAGTATTTTTCTTGACAATAAGCCAGTCCAACTTAACCATCTCCTACAGTTTTGGTAAAGAATTTTTTTTTGCAATTCTGAGACTAAACTGCAAACTTCAATTTTTATCGGAAGTGGATACGGTATAACGAATTCAATTATGAATCAGATTCATAAAAGGAATTTGTTTTGGTATCCATTCATTATTATGTCTGAATAATATTTTATTATGCAAAAGGAATTCGGGAATAAATGTAAGGAAAAACAGAATGGTAAGAAGATAGAATGGCAAAAATATGGAATGGCAAGAATATGGAAATGACAAGAATATAACAATATAAGGGCTGATTATCCGTTATAATATTAATAAAGCCAGTCACGGTAGATTTATCATTTGCAACAGCCGGACTTCATTATTTTTGTGTCCCACTCAATATTCAGTTTTCGTTCGTTTTAAAAGATTAAATGATAAAAGCAGGGATTTAAATCCCCGCTTTTATCTGTCTCTTTTTTATTAAATTGAAATGAATTCAATTTATGCTTGCAATCCGAGACGAAACTGCAAATTTCAATTTTATATGAATGGATACTTCAATATAGTACTGATTTGATTCCAGGTATCAAATGATACAAAGTATTATTTGATAAAACATATCAAAACAGTTATTTCTGTATCCACTATTTATTATGGATATATAATAAAAAAATATACATAATTTAAGTGGAAGTTTAAGGTATTTCCGCTATTCGATTTTACATCCGACCCGCTCAATTCCCTGCATTATTTCATCGGTATCGGCAGCATCATTGTAACCGACTTCGATGGAACCGTTGGTCAGATCTACGTCCACCGTATTGACACCTTTGATATCGTGCAATACATTTTTTACCTGCAGCTTAATCTGTTCGTTTAATAATCCGGATACATTATAATGTTTTTTATTCATAAAAAGCTCCTTTTTGTATATAGTAGGATTAGTATTTGTCCATAGGATGGATTCTATGTAAGGGTTTAAGGGTTTTGGGAAAAAAACGCAATGTTATCTGTTAAAAGATAAACAAAATTTAGGTAAAATCATGGTTGTAAAAAGTCATTCCATACAATATAATTGATATACGGGGTGTTTGACCCGTTATTTCACCAGAAGGAGACAGACATGCAGGAGTGGATCGTTGATTTTATGAATCAATTTGGTTACTTAGGTATTACATTATTAATTGCTTTGGAAAATATTTTTCCGCCAATACCCTCAGAGGTTATTCTGACTTTTGGAGGCTTTATGACGACTTATACAGAATTACATGTTTTTGGCGTTATTATTGCTTCCACAGCCGGGTCCCTGTTGGGAGCCTGCGTTTTATACGGCGTTGGAAATATCCTTTCGGCTGAGCGATTAGGCAAAATTTTAGACGGAAAAATCGGGCAGATCCTGCATTTTAAAAAAGAGGATGTTTTTAAAGCCTGTGACTGGTTTAACAGTAAAGGAAAAAGTACGGTGTTCCTATGCCGCTGTGTACCTATTGTCCGGAGCCTGATATCCATACCGGCGGGAATGGCCAAGATGAAATTCGGCTTATTTTTTATCCTGACAACTTTAGGTTCCCTGATTTGGAACACGGTACTGGTATATTTGGGAGTAGCGGCCAGTTCTTCCTGGGAGAAGATCGTGGCGGGTACGGATGTCTATACCAAGGTTACCGTTGTTGTTCTGGGCCTTGCTTTTGTCATCGCAGTATTTTTATTTATCAAAAAAAGAAACAAAAATTAATAAATAGGGACAATACTTAAGCTTGTCACCCTACAAATTATTAAAATTTGAAAATACATGTGTCTTAATGGTGAAAAATTAATTTTCACTAATAAATTTGTTATGGAGGTGAAAGGATGGCAAAAGAGACAGTGCAGGCTGTTCGCCAGGCAGAGCTTACCGCGGTAGGGTTAGAAAAGGAAGCGGTTATTAACGGAGAGGCAATTATTTTAAAAGCACAGGAAGACGCAAAAACATTAATTGCCGCAAAAACAAAAGAAGCTCGGTTAAAAGCGGACGAAGATAAAAAGCAGGCACAGCTGGAAGGCGCAGAATTATTAAAATCTGCGGACTTACGGGCAGAACAGGAGATTTTACTGTTAAAAGAAATGGGTAAAAATAAAGAACGGGCCGCCATAGACCTTGTTCTTTCAGAAGTGTTATGACCCTACCTGCCTGGCAGATGGGGTTAAAAGCATGCCTGGATTTACCGGAGGAAAAAAGGTATGCCAGAAAAGTTTTTCATACCACTTACTAAGGAGGTGTCTTTGTTATGGCAGTGCTGCAAATGCGGCGTATTAGTATTTATGGATTAAAAAAAGAGCGTAAGCAGTTACTGGAATTGCTGCAGCGCCGCGGCGTGGTTGAAGTCAATGATGTGATAACCGAAGATAATATTTTTCGGAAAGCAGATGTTTCCGTTATGGAAGAATTACTGCAGAAAAATATTGCTGCCGCAAAAGAAGCACTACAGGCTTTGGATACTTATATTCCGGATAAAAAATCCCTGCTGAATAAATTAAACGGAAGAACGGAAGTATCCCCTGAGCGGTATAATTCCTTTCCAGCGAAATATGAATCGGTTACAGGTATGGTAAACCGTATCCGTTTACTTACGAAAAAAAATTCCGAGGGAAAAGCCGAAATTTTAAAGTTCAGAACACAGCTGGAAGTTTTACGGCCTTGGACCGGGCTTGATATACCTGTGGATTTTGCCGGCACAAAAAGTACGAAAGCCTTTATTGGAACGTTACCGAATACCTGGACCGCGGATATGATTAGTGAATATTTACCTAGTGAAGCTTTTGTGGAAGCAGAGATTATCAGCGCCTCCCGGGAGCAGACCTGTGTCTTCCTTTTATGCCTTAAAGATAAGTCGGATGAAGTTTATGAAAAACTCCGTGGGTTGGGATTTTCAAGCCCGGGTTCCGCAGCCGGACAAGTTCCCGCACAGCAGATACAGGAATTGGAACTGCGGATTTCGGAAACAAATTTATTTATCACAAAGGCGGAAGAAGAAATACAGTCTTTTAAGGAACGGAGAGAGGATATTTGTTTCTTACAGGATTATGAGGCAATGAGACTGGGAAAATATGAAGTAATCAGTCATTTGCTGCAATCCGAAAAAGCGTTTATATTAACCGGATATATTCCGGAAGTAAAAGCAGCAGAGCTTGCGGAGGAGTTGGAGCATAAATTTGAAGCCGCAGTCGAACTGGAGCAGCCCTTTGAAGGGGAGGATGTCCCAGTGTTGCTAAGCAATAACGGATTTTCAAACCCGCTGGAAGGAATCGTGGAATCCTACAGTCCGCCGGCAAAGGGTGAAGTAGATCCTACCATGGTAATGTCTCTGTTTTACTATCTGCTGTTTGGATTAATGTTATCCGATGCAGGTTATGGTGCGATTATTGCGGCAGGATGTGCCGTAGGGTTGATAAAGTATAAAAATACCATGGAAGAATCCATGAGAAGAACCCTTAAAATGTATCTGTTCTGCGGTATATCAACTGTTTTCTGGGGCGTTATGTTCGGAAGTTATTTTGGTGACTTGCTGGATGTAGTAACTAAAACTTATTTCGGGCAGAAAGTAACCATCCCGCCATTATGGTTTTTCCCTGTGAATGAACCGATGCGAATGCTTACGTTTTCCATGCTTCTTGGTATCATTCATCTATTGACCGGACTGGGCATGAAATTTTACCAGGCTATAAAACAGAGGGATTTTCAGACCTTGTTTTATGATGTAATACTGTGGTTTATTTTATTAATCAGTTCTGTTTTAGTGCTGTTGAGCATGAAGATGGTTACGGATATTCTGGGAATCGGCTTTATACTGCCTTCCGCCCTGAGGAATACGGCAGGGGTTTTTGCTGCATTGGCAGCCGTGGGAATTATACTGACCAACGGCAGGGAATCTAAAAATCCGTTTAAAAGGTTTTTAAAAGGGCTATATGCTCTATACGGCATTACCGGGTATTTAAGTGATGTATTATCTTATTCCCGTTTATTGGCTTTAGGTCTTGCAACTGGCGTTATCGGTACGGTTATCAACCAGATGGCTGCAATGGCCGGCGGCGGTACTTTGGGTATTATCCCATTTGTAATTATAGTCCTTTTCGGACATACGCTGAATATAGGTATCAATGCCCTGGGGGCATATGTGCATACCAACCGTTTACAGTACGTTGAGTTTTTCGGAAAATTTTATGGCGGCGGCGGACGGAAGTTTCAGCCGTTTCGTGTGAAAACTAAATTTTACAGATTCAAGGAGGAAAATAAAAATGGATAATTTAGGGATTGTTTTTGCTTTAACAGGTGCCGCACTGGCGTCATTGCTTGCCGGTATTGGATCTGCTATCGGTGTAGGAATGGCAGGTGAAGCGGCTGCAGGAGTTATTACGGAAGATGACAGTAAGTTCGGTAAGGTTCTTATCTTACAATTGCTTCCTGGTACACAGGGTATTTACGGATTATTGATTGCATTTATCACTTTATCACAAATTGGTGTTTTAGGTGGGAACTCCGACATATCCCTGGAAAAAGGACTGCTGTATTTAGCCGCCTGCCTGCCTATGGCAATCGTTGGTTATATTTCAGCTATCCGCCAGGCCCGTGCATCTGTTGCCAGTATTGCTGTTGTTGCGAAAAAACCGGAGTCTTTCGGTAAAGCCATGATTTTTCCCGCAATGGTTGAAACCTATGCAATTCTGGCGTTACTGATATCTATATTATCCGTTATAGGAGTAACCGCCATTAACATTTAACAGTTAGGAGAACCAGGCTATGACTGGATTAGATAAAATAATAAAGCATATTGAGGAAGATGCGGCTTTGGCTGCACAGAACGAAATAGCGAAAGCAAATAAAAGAGCCGAAGAAATACTTGCTGACGCAAAAGATGAAGCGGATAAAAAATGTGCGGAAATTCTCGAACAGTCACAGATTGAAATTAAAGCAATTCTAAGCAGGGCAGAATCGGCAGCCAGCCTGCAGGAAAAGAAACTGATCTTAAATGCGAAGCAGGAAATTATTTCTGATGTGATACAAAAAGCGAAAGAAACCCTTACGCAGTTACCGGAGCAGGATTATTTTGAAAAGGTTCTTAAGATGGTCATAAAATATACCTTGAATCAAAGAGGACAAATCCGGTTATCGTCAAAAGACCGGGAACGTTTACCGAAAGATTTTGCTGGTTCATTAGAAACTGCATTGGTGGGCAAAAAGAATGCAGAGTTAACCATTTCTGAGGCAACAGCGGATATAGAAGGCGGATTTGTGTTGGATTATGGGGATATTGAAGTAAACTGCTCTTTTGAGGCGCTTATTTTTGCTGCCAGGGAAACCTTACAGGATAAGGTCCGGGGAGTGCTGTTTCAATAGTTTATGCAGTCTTTGAATAATTCAATCCAAAAAGTAATTTTCAAGATACGTCAAAAAATAAAAGGAGATTAAGAGCATGGCTGATAACCAATACATTTATGCAGTCGCACGTATTCGTTCAAAAGAACTTGAATTACTGGATAAATCCTCCTTTGACCAGCTTTTGGCCTGCAAAAGCCATGATGCCTGCTTACGTTTTCTCGCAGACAGAGGTTGGGGGAAAGGAAACGGTGAGAATGCAGACCAGCTATTAGCAGCCGAACGAGAAAAAACGTGGGAATTAATACGTGAACTGGTAAAAGACATATCTGTGTTTCATACTTTCCTGTATGGAAATGATTATCATAATTTAAAGGCAGCCATAAAGCAGGTATACCAAAATCAGGAAGTTCCGGACATTTATCTGTCAAATGGCACATTAAAGCCGGAAATCATATATAAGGCGGTAAAGGAACATGATTTTTCAGCTCTCCCGGAATATATGCGAGCTTGTGGGGAAGAGGCTTATCAGGTTCAATTGCATACGGGTGACAGTCAGTTATGTGATGTGATTATTGATAAGGCAGCCTTAAGCACCATCTATAAAATGGCCGGGGAATCAGGCAATGAACTGCTCCTTCAGTACGCGGAACTTAAAGTGGCGGCGTCGGATATAAAAATTGCCATACGCAGTTTTAGAACCGGTAAACACCGCGAATTTCTGGAGAGGGCCGTAGCGGACTGCAAAACTCTGGACAGAGGGAAACTGATCGATGCCGCACTGGAGGGGGAAGCAGCAATATACGGTTACCTGGAAAATACCGTTTATTCCGATGCGGTACAAGCCCTCAAGGAATCACCGTCCGCTTTTGAAAGATGGTGTGATAACCTGATTATCAGACATATCCGGCCCCAGAAATATAATTCATTTACCCTATCACCACTGGCTGCGTATATTTTAGCACGGGAAAATGAAATAAAATCGGTCCGGATTTTGCTGTCAGGGAAATTAAACGGCCTTCCGGAGGATTCGATTCAGGAAAGATTGAGGGAAATGTATGTATAAAATCGCAGTATTAGGTGACCGTGACAGTATTTACGGTTTCGCGGCATTGGGATTGGATACCTATCCGGTCGGTGAAGGAGAAGAAGCTGCGAAGAAATTAAAAAGCCTTGCGGAAGGGCAGTATGCAGTTATTTATATAACGGAAGCACTTCAGGCAAAACTGGAATCGGAAATAGACCGTTACCGGATTGCAAAACTGCCTGCAATCATACCGATTCCGGGCGTATACGGCAATACGGGCAAGGGAATGTTAAATGTTAAAAAATCGGTGGAACAGGCAGTCGGTTCCGATATTATTTTCAATAACAATTAAAAGAAGCAGGAGAATAGCAAATGAGTAAAGGCACGATAAAAAAAGTTGCCGGTCCTTTAGTAATTGCAGAGGGAATGCGTGATGCCAATATGTTCGATGTAGTACGTGTAAGTGAACAGAGACTGATTGGTGAAATAATTGAAATTCACGGTGACCAGGCTTCTATCCAGGTTTATGAGGAAACCTCAGGCTTAGGACCCGGTGAACCGGTAGAATCCACCGGCGCACCCTTAAGTGTAGAACTTGGACCGGGACTCATAGGAAGTATATTTGATGGAATCCAGCGGCCGTTAGTAAATATTATGAATGCGACGGGTAATAACCTGACCCGCGGCGTGGAAATCCCATCTCTGGAAAGAACCAGAAAGTGGCATTTTGTTCCGGCCCTTAACACAGGGGATGTGGTAGAGGCCGGTGATATCCTTGGTTTTGTTAACGAAACGGAAATTGTAGAGCATAAAATTATGGTGCCCCAGGGTGTAAGCGGCCAAATTACCACCATACTGGAAGGTGATTATACCATAGAAGACACGGTGGCCCTGGTTCAAAGTGCAAACGGTCATGTGTCAAAGGTTGCCATGATGCAGAAATGGCCGGTTCGTGTCGGCAGGCCCTATAAAGAAAAGCTGTCGCCTTCCATGCCTTTGGTAACAGGACAGCGTGTCATTGATACGTTATTCCCCATAGCCAAGGGCGGTGTGGCATCGGTTCCGGGACCCTTTGGCAGCGGCAAAACCGTGGTGCAGCATCAGCTGGCAAAATGGGCGGAAGCCGATATCGTAGTCTATATCGGCTGCGGTGAACGCGGCAATGAAATGACGGACGTATTAAATGAATTCCCCGAATTAAAGGACCCGAAGACGGGTCATTCCCTGATGGAGAGGACCGTGCTGATAGCCAATACCTCTGATATGCCGGTTGCGGCCAGAGAAGCTTCCATCTATGTGGGAATAACTATAGCGGAATACTTCCGTGATATGGGATTTTCCGTAGCACTGATGGCTGACTCCACTTCCAGATGGGCGGAAGCCCTTCGTGAAATGTCCGGCCGTCTGGAAGAAATGCCCGGTGAAGAAGGCTACCCGGCTTATTTAGGAAGCCGCCTTGCCCAGTTTTACGAACGGGCAGGCAGGGTAATATCCTTAGGAAGGGAAGGCAGGGAAGGAGCTTTATCCGTTATCGGTGCCGTATCACCTCCCGGCGGTGACATTTCGGAACCGGTATCCCAGGCAACCCTGCGTATCGTCAAGGTATTCTGGGGACTTGATTCAAACCTGGCTTACCGGCGGCACTTTCCGGCAATCAACTGGCTGACCAGTTATTCCCTCTATGTCGACAATATGGGAAAATGGTTTAATGCCCAGGTGGATGAAAACTGGATGCCGGCCAGGGCCCGTATCATGAGGCTTCTTCATGATGAATCGGAGCTGGAGGAAATCGTTAAATTGGTAGGTATGGATGCTCTTTCCGCACCGGACCGCTTAAAACTGGAAGCAGCCCGCTCCATCCGCGAAGATTTTCTGCATCAGGATGCCTTCCACGAAGTAGATACTTATACTCCTTTAAATAAACAGTTTAAAATGATGGAATTAGTGCTGAAGTTTTTTGATGTTACTTCGGAAGCCTTAAATAAAGGTGTGCAGGCGGATGATCTGGTAAAACTCGCCGTGCGTGAAAAAATCGGCCGTTTTAAGTATATAACCAATGATAAAATAGAGAAAGAATATGAAGATATTTTAAATGGTTTATATCGGGAAATTGATCAATTGACACAAAAGGAGGAATCCTGATGCCAAAAGAATACAGATCCATTAGAGAGGTTGCAGGTCCTCTTATGCTGGTGCATGGTGTTGAAGATGTTAAATACAACGAGCTGGCTGAAATTGAACTGGCAAGCGGTGAAAAACGCCGCTGCAAGGTTCTTGAAATTGATGAGGGGAATGCCCTGGTACAGTTATTTGAAAATGCTGCAGGGATTAACTTATCCAACAGCAGGGTAAGGTTTTTAGGCCGGAGCATGGAGCTTGGCGTATCCGATGATATGTTAAGCCGTGTATTCGACGGATTGGGCCGCCCCATTGACAAAGGTCCGGAGATCTTACCGGAGAAACGTATGGATATCAACGGACTGCCCATGAATCCGGCAGCCAGGAATTATCCCCAGGAATTTATCCAGACTGGAGTATCGGCAATTGACGGTTTAAATACCCTGGTCCGCGGACAGAAGCTGCCGATCTTCTCCGCAAGCGGTTTACCCCATGCGGAACTGGCTGCCCAGATAGCGCGCCAGGCTAAGGTAAGGGGAACCAGCGAACCCTTTGCCGTAGTATTTGCCGCTATGGGTATTACCTTTGAAGAAGCTAATTTCTTTACGGAAAGTTTCCGCCAGACCGGTGCCATCGATCGTACCGTTATGTTTGTAAACCTGGCAAATGACCCGGCGGTAGAACGTATTGCCACACCCCGTATGGCGCTTACGGCGGCAGAATATCTGGCATTTGAAAAAGATATGCATGTGCTTGTAATTTTAACGGATATTACAAACTATGCCGATTCCCTGCGTGAAGTATCCGCTGCCCGCAAGGAAGTTCCGGGTCGCCGCGGATATCCGGGTTATATGTATACGGACCTGGCTTCCCTTTACGAACGTGCGGGACGGCAGAAAGGCAAGGCAGGAAGCATTACCATGATTCCCATACTGACCATGCCGGAAGATGACAAGACCCATCCGATCCCTGATTTAACCGGCTACATTACCGAGGGACAAATCATCCTCAGTCGGGAATTATACCGCCAAAGCGTGGCACCGCCCATTGATGTACTGCCATCTCTTTCCCGTCTGAAAGATAAGGGGATCGGGGAAGGCAAAACCCGCGCCGACCATGCCAATACCATGAACCAGTTATTTGCAGCCTATGCAAGGGGAAAAGAAGCGAAAGAGCTGATGGTGGTATTGGGTGAGGCAGCCTTAACTGATATTGATAAGCTATATGCCAGGTTTGCCGATGCCTTTGAACAGGAATATGTGTCCCAGGGTTATCAGACCAACCGGGATATTGAAGAAACCCTGGAAATCGGCTGGAAGCTTTTATCCATTCTTCCAAGAGCGGAACTTAAGAGAATTAAAGATGAATTTCTGGATCAATATTATGGAAAGCAGGGTTAAGGGCAGCCGGGTATGGAAGCTATGAAACGGTGTCGTATACAGACCTTGTATTTTGGGGTTTTGGAAGGAGGTGCTTCTTATGGCTAAGACACAGATTAACCCGACACGTATGGAGCTTACCAGGCTTAAAAAGAAGTTGGCGACAGCAGTCCGGGGCCATAAACTTTTAAAGGATAAACGGGATGAGCTGATGCGCCAATTCCTCGAGCTGGTGCGTGAGAATAAAGCCCTGCGTGAAAAGGTCGAAAGGATGATAACTGCCGCTAACAAAAATTTTGTTTTGGCCCGTGCAGGGATGGAGGACGAAGTTTTAAATGTTGCCCTGATGGCACCCAGGCAGGAGGTTTATCTGGAAACCCATACCTGTAATGTAATGAGTGTGGATTTGCCGGTATTTGAATATAAAACCAAAACACCGGATGAGAATGATATTTATCCCTATGGGTTTGCATTTACCTCCAGTGACCTGGATGACGCAGTAAAATCCTTGCAGGATATCCTGCCGGACATGTTGCGGCTGGCGGAATGCGAGAAAGCCTGTCAGCTGATGGCAGCGGAAATTGAAAAAACCAGAAGGCGGGTAAATGCCCTGGAACATGTCATGATCCCTGAGATGCAGGAGAATATCAAATATATCAAGATGAAACTGGACGAAAATGAACGCAGTACCCAGATCCGTCTTATGAAAGTAAAAGATATGATGTTAGAGCAGGCCCATCATTACAGGGAACGAGAATTTGAGTAGTGTACTGTCCCGGTTCATCAAAATATGAGCCAGTCGGTGGACTGGGCTAATGGAAGTAAATTTGAATTTAAATAAAAATAACCGGAAAATCCTTACAGCATTTGTTTACCTATGTAAGGACGATCCGGTTATTTAATATTTACAATAGACATAAGTCAAGACAATAGTCATTAGTTACTTAAGATAATTAGAAAGTTTTATCTTTTGCTATAAAAGATTCACAGTCCGTATCTTCAGAGGTAGACGATACGGCATCTACTCTGCCAACGGAGATCTGATCAAGCGTACAATAATCTTCTTTACCGGCATGATATCTGCACTCTGAAACAACACACTGGATACTTGGATTGCCTTCCATAATAATTCCTCCTTTCATTTTATCATAGTTTAGCATGTGCGATAAAATTTGTTTTATGCATTGGGATGTAAGATGTCCTTGAATTAAATAATGGGTAAATGGAGATATTATAACAGTTTATTCTAGAATGTTCGAAAATGAGTCGAAAATATATTTGGATTAGCCAGAATGAACAATTTATCCGATTTTATTGACAAATCGATGTAAAAAATATATGATATGAAACATAAACAAACAAAAAAGAAAATTTACAAACAAAAATTCGAATAAGGAGTGACTGCTGTTATGCTTGCAGCGGAAAGACATTCTAAAATCCTTCAGATGATCAGTGAAACAGGCGTCGTTCAGGTAGAAGAACTGGCTAAAGTACTGGATGTCAGCCTGATGACAATACGAAGGGACTTAGAAAAGCTAAAACAGGATGGTATTATCGAGCGGTGCCATGGAGGTGCGGTAATTAAGAGAGAAGTTTCCTATATGGAAAAACGGACTTTGCAAATTGAACAAAAAATGAAAATAGCGGACAAATGTGCCGGATATGTGAAAAAAGGGGATACGGTATTTTTAGATGCCGGAACCACAACCTATGAAATTGCAAAACGTATCCGAAACATATCGGGTATCACCGTTATTACCAATGATCTGGAAATAGCCCGGATCTTACTCGAATCCGATGTGCATTTAATGTTATGCGGAGGTAATGTCCAGAAATCAACCGGCAGTATGCTGGGGCCTTTTGCCAATCAAATGATGGAGGATATAAGGACTGAGATTGCATTTTTAGGTGCCATGTCCATTGATGATAATTTTAATGTACTGACTCCTACATTAAATAAAGCAGTATTAAAACGTATCATCTGTAAAAATACCAGCAGACCTTACCTGGCAGTGGATGAAACGAAATTCGGAAAGCAGGCATTGATGCGGATCAATCATTTATCGGATTATATCGGGGTCGTAACGAACAAATCCTTAAATCAGGAAGAAGAACAGAAAATCAGGCAAATGAAAATCAATATGATTATAGTGTAGGAGGAGTCAAAATGCCCCAATGTGTTATTATAGCCGATGATTTAACGGGTGCCAATGCAACCGGCGTACTTCTTAAAAAAATCAATTACAATACGTATACCGTAATGAACACGGAAAGACTTGCGTTAAGTAAATTATCGGAAAGTGACTGCATTGTTTATCCCACGGACAGCAGAGCAGTGGAACCGTCCATAGCCTATAACCGTGTTTATAATGTGGCTAACCTGTTAAAAAGTGAGGATGTACGGGTTTATTCCAAACGAATTGACAGTACCCTAAGAGGTAATCTGGGCAGGGAAACCGATGCGCTCTTAGATGCATTGGACAATGATGCCATCGCTATGGTAGTTCCCTGTTTTCCCCAGGCAAACCGCATTCTGGTAGGCGGTTATCTGCTTGTAAATACCGTTCCGCTGCATAAAACGGAAGCTGCCCTGGATCCCAAAACCCCGGTTAATACCTCGGTTGCAAAGGATATTATAAGCAGCCAGTCCGTTTATCCGGTGGCATCCCTGTATATCCGTGATATTATGCTGGGTAGGGAGCATCTTGCGGCTGAAATTAATAAATTTAAGGAACAGGGATACCGGATTATCGTATTTGACTGCGTTTCTCAGGAAGACTTGGAAATTATTGCCGACGGTATCATTGAAAGCGGCGTTAGGTTCGTAGCTGTGGACCCTGGAAGCTTTACTGCAGCCATTACCAGAAAACTGATTGTACCCCGGGAGAAAAAAAGCAGATATAAAATCCTTGCCACGGTAGGCAGTGTCAATGCGGTAGCTAAAATCCAGATGGATGAATTATTTCTGGCCCAGAAAGTATTAAAGGTTTTTATCGATACAAAAGAGCTGGTTGAAAGTGAAGAGAAAAGGAAGCTGGAAATCGAAAGGGTTGTAAATGAAATCCTTAATAACTGCCGGGATTATGAAATATGTGCCGCGGTCGGTAACGGAATTTTGCCGGAAAACCGGCTGAATTTCGCGGAATATGCAGAACTGTTACAGTGTAGTCCTGAAGACGTCAGCAACCGGATCAACGATTCCCTGGCAGAAATAACTTACCTCATACTGAGTAAAAACCCTGACTTTAAAGGGATTTATACCAGCGGCGGAGATATTACGGTGGCGGTAAGCAGAAAACTGAACGCAGCGGGAATCCGGTTATTGGATGAAGTAGTCCCTTTGGCTGCTTATGGTGAATTGATATCCGGTGAGTTTGAAGGGCTAAAAGTGATTACCAAAGGAGGTATGGCCGGAGAAAAAAATGCAATGAATCTATGTATTCGTTATCTGAAAGAAAAACTGTATACTTAACACTGGAAATTTAACCTTACAAATTAGTTCATGTTACAGTACACAAGTATACGAGGTGGATTCGGAATTTACAGTGCACAGGTATAAGCAATGGGTTTGGAATTTGCTTGTTTTTAAGCAAGCGGGGTTCTTGTCTGCTCTTGCTTCAATTGGAGTACCTTGGAGCGTCTGCATGGCAGGTACAGGGATAGAGCCGCAGTTTAGCGGCTCCCGGATATCTGCTTTGACTGACAAGGAAAGTAATATTGGAAACGTTTTAAGCTGTTAAATTTAAATATAGAGGAGATGTAGTGCATGAATAAACCATATATTGCGATTCCCTTAGGGGACCCGGCCGGTATAGGACCGGAAATTGTAGTGAAAGCCATAGCCGACAGGCAGGTATTGGAAGCGGCTTGCTGTGTGGTTATAGGAGATAAGAAGATTATTAAGGATGCCATCCGGTTTACCGGGATACTGTTAAAGGTAAATGTCATAAATCATCCGAAGGAAGGAGTGTATGAAGAAGGAGTACTGAATTTAATTGACCTGGATAACGTTGACATGAAGGAATTCAAAATCGGAGAGGTTAGCGGTATGTGTGGAAGAGCAGCTTTTGAATATATTGAAAAAAGTATTGAGCTGGCCAAAAGGGGTGAAGTAGCAGCCGTATCCACCACGCCGATCAACAAGGAGTCTTTAAAGGCCGGAAGTATTAACTATATCGGCCATACGGAGATTTTTGGTGCATTAACCGGCACTAGGGACCCTCTTACTATGTTTGAAGTACATGGAATGCGGGTTTTCTTCCTGACCCGGCATGTATCCTTAAGGCAGGCCTGTGATCTGGTCACCAAAGACCGGATTAAGGATTATGTGAAACGGTGCAAGGAAGTTCTTTTAAAGCTTGGTGTAACGGAGGGTACCATGGCTGTTGCCGGCTTGAATCCTCACAGCGGTGAACACGGTTTATTCGGTAATGAAGAAGTGGATCATGTAACACCTGCCGTATTAGAACTTCAGGCAGAAGGGTATGATGTGGCCGGTCCCATCGGTGCCGATTCGGTATTCCACCTGGCGCTGAAAGGAAGGTTTAACAGTGTATTGTCTTTATATCATGATCAGGGTCATATAGCCACAAAGACACTGGATTTTGAAAGAACCATAGCAATAACCGGGGGAATGCCGATTCTTCGAACCTCCGTAGACCATGGAACGGCAATGGATATTGCGGGTAAAGGGATCGCCAGTGAAATCAGTATGGTGGAAGCTATATTATTGGGAGTGAAATATTCAAAAAACTTTATAAAATAATGGGGAAAATGTAAGGTATTTTGAAAGGAGAAGGTATCATGGAAGTTTCAGGAGCTCAGATGTTAATTGGGTTAGGTATTGGGTTAATTACATTAATATTACTTATTTTAAAAACAAAGATACATGTTTTTTTGGCTTTGATTATTGCGGCAGTTATAGTCGGTCTGGTTGGAGGCCTGGCACCGGCCGATACGGTAGATGCCATAAGTGCCGGCTTCGGGAGTACACTTGGAAGTATTGGTATCATCATCGGATTTGGTATCATGATGGGACAGATTTTTGAAATGTCCGGTGCGGCAGAAAGAATGGCAAGGACTTTTTTAAAGATTTTCGGAAAAGGCAGGGAAGAAATGGCCCTATCCCTCACAGGTTTTTTGGTATCCATACCGATTTTTTGTGATTCCGGTTTTGTTATTTTATCACCTCTTGCCAAAGCCCTATCCCGTAAAACAAAAAAATCCATAGTAGGTTTGTCGATAGCACTTGCCAGCGGGCTTGTTATTACCCATTCTCTGGTACCGCCAACTCCGGGGCCTCTTGGTGTGGCCGGAACTTTCGGAGTTGATGTAGGCCAGTTTATATTACTGGGTATCGTGATTGCTTTACCAATGGCTATTGTTACCATGCTTTACGGTAAATTGCTTGGAAAGAAAATATACCAGCTGCCCAATGAAAGCGGTGATGGCTGGGAAAGGCCGGCATACCAGAAACCGGTATATGATATCATATCGGATGAGAAGGATAAAAAATTACCGTCTGCCATTTTAGCCTTTTTGCCCTTACTTTTGCCGATTATTTTAATCTTATTAAATACAGTTTTAAGTGCTTTATCCCTTACAACAGGTATTTACGGTATTTTAATATTTCTTGGCAAACCGATTATTGCGGTTGCAATCGGACTCATTATTTCCATTTATACATTGACCGTTTCCGTGCCCCGGAAAGAAGTAATCAGTGCACTGGAGGACAGTATGAAATCCGCAGGTGTTATTATCTTTGTAACCGGTGGGGGCGGTGCATTGGGACAAGTACTAAAAGTTGCAGGAGTTGGTGACTACATTGCCCAGGGAATTGCGGCAACTTCCATCCCGGTTATATTACTTCCCTTTATAATAGCAACGCTGGTCCGGTTTGTACAGGGTTCCGGTACGGTTGCCATGATTACCGCAGCCGGCATAACGGCACCCATTGTGGAAGCTGCCGGCGGAAGCATGTTATTGGGAGCTTTTGCGGCTTGTATAGGAGCCTTATTCTTCTCTTACTTTAATGACAGTTTCTATTGGGTAGTAAATCGTTTGAGCGGAATTACGGAAACAAAAGAACAGATCCGCGTATGGTCCATTACAACTACCATAGCATGGGCAGTAGGTCTGGCTGAATTACTGATATTAAATATATTCATGTAATTCTGGGGGCGGTATAGAAACTCAGTGATCTGGTAATATATATTTTTTAATTAGAGATTCAACAATATATAAAAAATTGTAAAACAGGTACCATATTCTTAATATTTACAAAAATACTTTGGAGTATCCTATGGCCGATTGCTGGTTTATAAGTATAATTGCGAAATTTAAATAATATATGGTACCTGTTCTAAATGTTCTTTAAATGATAACACCGTCTCTGAATACTTTCTCTATGTTATAATCCTGGTCCATAATAATAAAATCGGCCTTTTTACCAACTTCTATGGAACCGATTTCCCGATCAGCCCTGATTGCCTTGGCAGGAATATAAGTGGCGCTGAGAATCGCCTGTTCAACTGGGATCCCGTATTTGATAACATTCTTAAAGGCTTTATATACCGTAGTAGTGGAACCTGCAATGGTTCCGTCCTCCAAGGCTGCCTTACCCTCTTTCACATATACCTTCTGTCCGCCAAGTTCATAGATTCCGTCTTCTAACCCGGCGGCACTCATGGAATCGGATATGAGAATAAGCTTATCGGAAGCTGCTTTATACATCATACGGATTACGGCAGGATGGATATGGATCCCGTCACAGATCATTTCCGCATGGACATCAAAATCGGAAACGGCGCCGACTAATCCGGGCTCCCTGTGGTGTAAGCCGTTCATGGCGTTAAATAAATGGGTAACATGGGTAGCGCCGGCTTCAATGGCCTTTGCCGCCAGATCATAGGTGCAGCTTGTATGGGCAAGGGATATGACTTTATTTTTGCTGTATTTTTGAATAAAATCAATGGATCCTGGCAGGTTGGGGTCCAGGTCGATAATTCTTATATTATCTCCGGATAAGTCATTTAATTCCCTGTATTTTTCTTCGTCGATAGGCAGAAGGTATCTGATATCATGGGCACCTTTTTTATCGGCTCCCAGAAAAGGTCCTTCCATGTTGATTCCGATTACTCTGCTGCCTTTTTTTTGGTTTTCCATGAATTCCTTTATATGGAGCATGGCCTTTTTATATATATCGTGATCGATAGTCATAGTAGTTGCCAGAATGGATGTAACTCCATTATGAGCATAGAATTCACACATCTTCTCCATATCACCGGTTCCGGCAGTGGTAAAGTCATAACCGATGCAGCCGTGGGAATGCAGCTCTATGAAACCGGGAATAATCTGTTTGCCCGAGCAATCCAGGGAGTCTTTGTCATCCGTCCCGGGGGCGGTACCGGAAGGGGTGGTCCCGGCTTCGGAAGAAGCATCCCTGTCTAGTAAGTCTTCTTTATATTGGATCGAGTCAAAACGCCCGTTTTGGGTTTTGATATCAGCCTTCCTGAACTTTCCGTCAATAAATACTTCCGCATTCTTATAAATCATAACTGCCTCCTATTCAAAACAATAAACAACAGTCAAATCGGGATGGAACTGCAGTATGGATGCAGGTACATCCGGTGTTACGGGGCCGAATACAGCTTTTTCGATAATTTCCTTTTTATCCGGTCCGCCTGCAATCAGTAAAACTTTTTTTGCCTGCATGATTGATTTAATACCCATTGTAATTGCTTTTTTTGGAACTTCGTCAACCGTTTCGAAAAATCTTGCATTTGCTTCTATGGTAGATTCATCCAAATCAACGACATGGGTGGTTTTTTCAAAGGAAACGTCCGGTTCATTAAACCCGATATGGCCGTTCCGCCCGATTCCTAAAAGCTGTAAGTCAATTCCGCCAAGGCCTGCGATCAGATTGTCATAACGGGTGCATTCTTCCTCATAATTCCCAGCCAGACCATTGGGGACATTGGTATTTTTTCTGTCTATATTTATGTGATGGAAGAAATTATGGTCCATAAAATACCGGTAACTTTGGTTGTTCTCCGGGGATAAACCACAGTATTCATCCAGGTTAATGGTAGTCACTTTTGAGAAATCGACGTCACCTTTCTTATACCAGTCAATTAACTGCTTATAGGTTCCAATGGGAGTAGAGCCGGTTGCCAGGCCTAGTACACAGTTCGGTTTTAAAATTACCTGGGCAGAAACAACATTGGCTGCTTTTCTGCTTAAATCATTATAATCACTTGCTTTTATTAAATTCATATTTTCACCTGTACCTTTCAAGTTTACATCTCATACTTTAATTATAGTATATTACATCCGGCCGAAAAATCAAGTGAAAATAAAAATTGTTTCCGGAAATAAGTAAAATCTGCATAAATATAATGTAAAAATCAATTGACAATTCGGAGTATCTTATATAATATTAAGAAAAAAGAAAAAATTTTTATTTATTTGTGAAAATAATTTTTATAATTGGCTTATAGCATTCCGCTGTGATTTAGTTCTTATAATTTAACCTATCTAGGAAGTCCCTGCTTACAAAGCGTAGCGATGGGTCCTGGACGTGTCCGTTTTGGCCGGAGGCAGGGCAGATTTTTATTGTAAATAAAGGAGAAAAAGGCTAAAATTAAGTAGATAATGGTCTGTAAGAGGCCGGGACTGGAGGCATTGATGATTGGAAAACAGGAAGTTCTGAACAGGATAAAAGGCGGATTAATCGTATCATGCCAGGCTCTAAGCGACGAGCCCCTTTACGGTTCCTGTATCATGTCAAGAATGGCATATGCGGCTCAACTGGGAGGTGCCTGCGGAATACGTGCGAATACTCCGGAGGATATTACTGATATTAAGAAGGCAGTTAATTTACCGGTTATAGGTTTATATAAACAGGTATATCCGGACAGTGAGGTATATATAACTCCCACGGAAGAAGCGGTGGATACCCTTATGGAAAGCAAACCGGATATCATCGCAGTGGATGCGACCAACCGGTTAAGGCCCCAGGGCTTAAGCCTGGATGATTTTTTCGTAATAATACGTAAGAAATATCCGGATATGCTGTTTATGGGAGACTGTTCCACTTACGAAGATGCGGTTCATGCGGAAGAGATCGGATTTGATCTGGTTGGTACTACTTTAAGCGGCTATACCGGCGAAACAATTGGGACAGAGCTTCCCAACATAAAACTGATGAAAAAGCTTGCAAAAACTTTAAGTATTCCGGTCATAGCGGAAGGCGGAATATGGACGCCGGAGCAGTTAAAAACCGCATTAGACTGTGGCGTACATGCAGCTGTAGTAGGAACTGCAATAACACGGCCCATGGATATTACCAGGAGATTTGTGAATGCAATAAACAGTAAAAAATAAAAGGAGCTTGGGTTATGGAAGGGATCTATACCAGAATAGAAGGCAGTTACGCTAAATTTACAAAATCAGAAAAATTGGTCGCAGATTTTGTTTTCGAAAATCCGCAGAAGGTGTTATATACCTCCATAACTGATTTGGCAGAAATGTGCGGTGTTGGGGATACAACCGTTTTCCGGTTCTGTAAAGCCTTAAAACTGAACGGATATCAGGAATTAAAAATGCTGCTGGCACAGGATATTGCCGGCAAAAAAGGGACAGGAAGTGCAATAGCAGGTACCATCGATCTGGAAGATGACGTAAAAACTGTTTGCAGCAAAACTCTGTCAATCAACCTGGCGGCATTGAACGAAACCTTTCATTTATTAGATTTTGACGCAGTCATCAAAGCAGTTGATTTGATATCTGCGGCAAAAAGGATACATTTTTTCGGCATCGGCTCCTCCGGTGTGATCGCTCTGGAAGCGAAGCAGAAGTTTATGCGAATCCTGCCTAACGTTGAATTTGTGGCTGACTTACATATGCAGTGTATGGCAGCTTCCCTGCTTGACTCAAGGGATCTGGCAGTCATATTTTCCTATTCCGGTTCCACGAAGGATATGATTGAAGTGCACAGGCTTGCCAAGCAAAATGCCTGTAAATCCATCTGCATTACAAGATTTGCTAAGACCGCCCTGACCCATCAGGCTGATGTGTTGTTGTTGTGCGGTTCCAATGAAGGCCCCCTGGATGGGGGAGCATCTTCAACCTCCATGGTGCAGCTGTATCTGCTGGAGGTTTTATACATGCAGTATTTTGTCAAACACTATAACCAGTCCAGAGATAATAAAGCCAGAACAACGGAATCCATATCTTCTAAATTATTGTAAAGATATATAAAACGGAATTTATTCCCGGTATAGAACCCCCCTCCTTAGCGGAAGTCCCACAGGAGGGGTTTTTCTATGTAAAAAAATGTAACAATAAATCGATTGCCGTAGAACTCGGTATATGTGTATAGAGTATGTCGAAAAAAGTATATAAAAAGGTTGATTTTACTACAAAAATATAAAAAGAGAAAGGAATTATTATTTAAAGTGCTATAATTATATAAAATTGAAACCTTTCTATTGAACAATAAACACAAAAGTGATACTATCAATTATGTGGTTTAAAATAGCCAAAATAATTGAATAGGAGATGAGTAAATTGGATTTTGACGTAGTATTTTTTCAGGTTGTATCAATTATCATTTCTATCCTGGCATTTGGGGCTGCATTCTGGCTCTATAAATGGGTAGTTTCACAACCCTCCTCCAACAAACGCATTGCTGAGGTCGGTAAGCTGATAAGAAATGGTGCAAACACGTTTTTAGCAAAAGAGTATAAAACACTTTCACGCTTTTGCGCGGCAGCAGCAGTTATTATTTTCGTATTCCTGCCTTCTCCGGTCTGGAACGGCAACCCGTTAGAGAATATCTTAATGGCTGCAGCTTATTTATTCGGAACCGTTTTTTCCGGAATTGCCGGAAAAGTCGGTATCAGTATTGCAACAATAGCTAATATAAAATCTGCGGAAGCTTCCACGAAAGGTATCAAACCTTCTTTTATGTCCGGATTCCGCGGCGGTGCTGTAATGGGAATGGCTGTTGTCGGTTCAAGCCTTCTTGGAGTTACTTTAGTTCTCCTTTTAACCAATAATACAACTGCCTTACTGGGCTTCAGCTTCGGTGCCAGTTCCATGGCGCTCTTTGCTAAAGCAGGAGGTGGTATCTTCACAAAAACTGCGGATATCAGTGCTGATTTGGTCGGCAAGGTTGAACTTGGCATACCGGAAGACGACCCAAGAAACCCGGCTGTTATTGCAGATAATGTAGGTGACAACGTCGGTGATGTCGCAGGTATGGGTGCAGACCTTTTTGACTCCAATGTAGCTTCCATGGCAGCTGCTTTGGTTATGGCGACTGCTATAGACAAAATAAAAGGCGGCTCTTTAAATGCCAGCATGGTATTCTGCTATGCGGCAATTGGTTTATTGGCTTCCATCATTGGTGTCTTAACTGCAAAAATGGATGAAAAAGGTAGCCCCACAAAGGCTCTTAACAGTAATACATATGTAACTATGGTTATCTTTGGTGTTTTAACAGCCCTTGCAACCTATGTTTTCCATTTTGAATGGCGTGTATGGTTTGCAAGTGCAACCGGGTTGATTGTTGGTGTTGTTATTGGTATTGCAAGTGACTATTTCACGGATGACACAAAGAAACCGGTTCATGAGGTTGCAAAAGCTTCCGGTTCCGGACCAGCCTTTACTATATTATCTGGAATTTCTTATGGGTTATTGAGCACTCTGCCTTCTATGATTGGTATCGGCGTATCTGCACTGGCTGCCTACAAAATATGTGAACCTCTTGGCGAAGGTTATGCCATGTTCGGTATTTCTATGGCTGCTGTCGGTATGCTTTCTATTGTTGGTATGATAATATCCAACGACGCATATGGTCCTATTGTTGATAATGCCAGGGGTCTGGTGGAAATGGGCGATTTGGGTGAGAAAGCCCTTGAAATTACAGATTCCTTAGACAGTGCCGGCAATACGGTCAAAGCGGTAACCAAGGGCTTTTCCATCGGTGCGGCCGGCCTTACGGTAATTGCACTTTTGGGTGCCTTCATCAGTGAAGTAAATGAAGCTGCTGCCGGTGCAGGCTTAGCATTAATAACCGGATTTGATATTTTAAATCCTACCGTATTTTTCGGACTGTTATTTGGAGCTGCCATACCTCCGGTATTTTCCGCCATGTTAATGCTTGGCGTAGACCGGAATGCACAGCGTATGGTAGATGAAATCCACCGTCAGTTCAGGGAAATTGCCGGATTAAAAGAAGGCAAAAAAGGTGTTGTTCCCGAATATGATAAGTGTATTGAAATAGCGACTACAGGCGCTTTAAAGGAACTGGTTCCGGCCGGACTCATGACCATCGTTGCAACACTTTTAGTTGGCTTTATCGGCGGTGTGCAGGCAATCGGCGGTTTCATTACGGGTAATATCGTCAGCGGTTTGATCTTCGCATTATTTATGTCTAATGCAGGCGGGTTATGGGATAATACGAAAAAGTATGTGGAATCCGGCCATAATGGCGGGAAGAATTCAGATACACACAAAGCTGCCATTGTTGGTGATACGGTGGGTGACCCTTTTAAAGATACGGCAGGGCCTTCTATCAATACCCAGATTACGGTTGTATCCCTGGTTGCATCCCTGACAGCCACCATATTCTTAACCTTTAATCTTTTCGGTTAATTTCCCGGTTAAATTCCTTTGGAATAAGAACAGTCCCGATCCATAAGCAGGATATTGCAGCTTATGTTCCGGGACTGTTAATTATTTATGATCAAGTTAGCGCGTCAGCGCTAAAGTCTGGCAAGCCAGACTCTTTCTTATATTTACTCTGTACTTCCGATATAAAGCTTGATCTTATCAATTCTTTTTTTGTTAACACTTTCAATTTTAAATACCAGGTTATTAAACTCTATGGTACGGTCATCATGGTCATCCGGGATTTCACCCATGGTATCGATCAGTAATCCGGAGATCGTCTCATAATTATCCGAAGAAATATTTAAATCCAGCTTACTGTTTAATTCATCGATGGTTAATAAACCGTCAATCAGATAAGTGGAGTTATCCAGTTTCTTAATTTTAGGTGTCGTGATATCATATTCATCTTCAATATCACCCATAACTTCTTCCACCAGATCTTCCATGGTGACGATACCGGAGAAACCGCCGTATTCATCAATTAGTACGGCAATATGATTTTTGGATAACTGCAGTTCTTTAAATAATTCATAAATATTTTTACTGTCCGGTACCAAATAGGGTTTCGTCAGGATGGACCGGATATCTATATTACGGTAACCGACTTTAACGGCTTCGCGCATAAAATCTTTGGAATATAAAATACCGATAATATTGTCGATATCATCTTCATAAACCGGTATTCTGGAGTACTTTGTTTCCAGCAGCTCATCTATATATTCCTCCAGCGGATCCAAAATATCGATTGCATATATATTAATCCTGGGAGTCATTATCTCCTTGGCAAGTTTATCATCAAATTCTATGATGGAATTGATCATTTCTTTTTCATTTTCATTGAGGACACCATGAACTTGTCCTTCTTCTACCAGGGATTTGATTTCCTCCCTTGATAAAATATCTTCCGTTATATCATTTTTTGCCCCGAATAATCTCATGATTAAATTAGTGGAAGCGGACAGCAGCCGTATAAAAGGAGAAGCTGCTTTGGATATGGCCAGGATCGGCCTTACGGTAAACATACTGATTCCTTCTGCATTTTGCAGTGCAATTCTTTTTGGTACCAATTCACCGAATACCAAAGTGAAATAGGAGAGTAATATAGTAATCGAGATTAAGGAAATTTGATCACCATATGGAATCTTAAGGCCTGTTAACCATTGCCCTAAAGGCCCGGAGAGTCCGGTGGCGGCAGATGCACTGGAAAAGAATCCGGCAAATGTGATAGCTACCTGAATTGTTGATAAGAATTTTGTGGGTTCCTCTAATAATTTTTGTACTAAATCTGCTTTTTTATTGCCGGATTCTGCTAATCTTTTTATCTTGTTTTTATTAACAGAAACCGTTGCCATTTCGGCACATGAAAAGAATGCGTTAATTAAGGTTAAAATAATTAGTATTAATATCTGAAATATAATACTATCCCCGTCAGGGTCAGGTTCCATTATAACTTTCCTCCTAAAAAAATTTAATACTAACATAATAACATAAAATTATTAATTATGCAAGATTATAAAACCAATGAAACCAATGACCGCCGGAACTCGTATGCCTTAAGACAGGCAGCACCCGGACACGGTTTTTAAATGCCATTGGAAACAGGGTGAAAAATAAAAACATTTTTCACCCTGTAATTCCTGACAGGTTTATAACCCTATGTTAGATATTATGGCCTTGCTTTATTTCCAGGATTGAAAAAAAACTGGTTTAAGATTCCATAAGCCATAAAATCCGCCATTTCCAAGGCCTGTGCTTCAATTGAATCAAATAATGCTATATCGGAAGCATATTTCCCATTCAGCCGGTATACGGCCTCATCTTCAGTCATTTTCAGGTGGTCATAAAGAAGGGACCGGAATTGCCTGGCAGACCAGTATGGATTGATTTCTCCAAGGAAAGCAGATATTTCATCTGCATTTTTGTGCCATTTTCTTCTGTCTTCATAAGCTGCTTCCGTATTGCCGTTTTTGGTATTGTTGACCAGGCTTGCAGCAATTAAAAGGTGTTCTTTTAATAATCCTTCAAAGGCTCTGGCTTTATCCAGCCCATAAAAATTCCGGAGGGCAACGGCGAAATCAGTCGGGTTACGCAGCAGCCTTTCCGTCACCAGGTCCAGGTCCGCAAGTTCAGAAGCAGTACTTATAATAAACGACCTGGTCCAGAATACATGCTGTTCCCATAGTTTTCGGAAAATATTGAATACACTGATTTGGTTTTTGCAGTTGGACAAAATATTGTTATTAAATAACATACAACCGCCCTTTATTCTTTTTAGTTATTATATGAGCACAAAAAAATTCTGATACCAAAACATTATGAGGCGACAAAAGTTTTTGTATTTTGACGTTGCATGCGCCGGTTTTTTTCATGGGAAGCAAGATAAATTTCATACAACCGTGTATTATTTTGCTTTGCCCTGACTTGAAACTTGTTCCATGCGGGCTTTTATTGCGTCCTGGTCTCCCAGGTAATATTTATTTGTTACTTTTAAGTCCGGATCAAATTCATAAATTAAGGGTACTCCGGTTGGAATATTTACTTCAATAATTTCTTCTTCCGAAAGCTTATCCAGATATTTCACCAGAGAACGGATGGAATTGCCATGAGCTGCGATCAGGACTCTTTTCCCCGCCTGCATATCTTTTTGGATGACCTCATTGTAGTAAGGTATTACCCGATGGATGGTATCCTTAAGACTTTCGCACAAGGGGAGATTATTCCGGTCAAATTCCCTGTACTGTATCTGGTTCTGCGGATTTTGTTCATCTTCCTCCGATAATCTGGGAGGGCGGATATCAAAGGAACGCCGCCAGATTTTAACCTGTTCCTCCCCGTACTTATTAGCGGTTTCCGATTTATTAAGGCCCTGGAGGGCTCCGTAATGCCGTTCATTTAATTTCCAGGATTTTATGACAGGAAGCCAGGCCCGGTCCATTTCATCCAATACATAATTCAAGGTATGGATCGCTCTTTTTAAATAAGAAGTATAACAGATATCAAAGTCAAAATCATTTTCCCTTAAAAGTTTTCCTGCCGTCATTGCTTCCTCCCTGCCTTTTGGGGAAAGGTCCACATCCTTCCAGCCGGTAAATAAATTTAACTTATTCCATTCACTTTCGCCATGTCTGATAATTACTAATTTCATAATTAACTCCTATCTGTGCGCTCCGGCGCACGTACAAATCAGATGAAACCTAACACTCATGCATATCGCAAGTTAGCTTGCGATACTGCACAAATAAGAAATGTGAAATGTTTTTTATTTCACACGAACCTCCATTTCGCGCAGATTTTTTGCGCACTTGAAAAATGTATTTTTAACCTGGTACTCTAACTCCTTCCAAGGCTTTTTTCTATTTTACTTCTTTTGTTCCTCAATGGCAAGAATTCCTCTGTAAAATTTTAACCTATTAAGGAAGTCTGTGAATATGGTTTCAGGTTACGGAACATACTTAAGGTATATGAATTTAACCTTTTAAGGAAGTTCCGCCCTGGAGGCGGGAGTTAGACATATTGACTAAACAGTGAGTGAGGAGATATAATATGCCAAAAGACAGTCAACCGGATAATAAAAAAGCAAGAATGGAAAAAGCAAACGGGCAGACTCCCATAACCCGTGAAAATCAGAACCAGAACAGAAACGCTAAAAAACAATCGGTAAAAAATAATGATGTATAGGGAGGTTTGAGAATATGGCAAAAGCGGGAATGAGACGGCCGGACCCAAGAGCGCCCCACGGAACGGAAGGAAAAGAGGGTATGCATATTCCCCAAAATGATGCAAAACCTGTACCGGAAATCCAGGGTAAGGCTAAGGCCGGTCATGAAAAAGCTAATCCGGTCAAGTATGACGGAAAGTGATAATGCGCTGAAGTAAACGGAGGTGTTATAAAATATGTGTTTTATGGCAACTCCACTTTTTTAGGGATGGGTATTTTCTTAAATACCATGCAATAAAATATCCGAACGGCCGAAGGCATACTTTCGCATAGGAATTATAGCAGCTTTGCTGGAACGCCCCCGGTATGGGAATTTACCAGGTTTTATTTAAGTGTGTGGGATAATGTGCTGACTAGTGAAAGTATGAAGAAAAAAGCATATGCACAAAGTGAATTGTAAAATATTATTCCTTCCGTCATGATACCGCAGAAGCAGTATCATGACGGGAAGTTGAACAGATAGAGGATGCTGCGCTTAGATTCTTACAACCTGCGAAATTAGTTTCGCATTTTTAAATTGTGGCAGTATCGCAGGCAAGCTTGTGATATGTAAGGGGGAATTATGAAAGAACATAATCTTAAATATGGTATATTTAGCGGATTATCCGTGGCTTTCTTCAGTTTTCTGTTTTTAGTAATAGGGGTCAGGTTTATTTTGTCCAATGATTTAGTAATTCAGAATATAATTGCATTTTTAATTCTTTCGATCATTTTAGGCGGAATATCTGCAATATTCATTTACTATCGGCTGAAAATTGCGGCTGTCGTATTCCTGGCCGGAATCCTGATCGGGTTTGTCAACCTGTACACCATGTTTATGAAGGATTTGAGCGGGTGGGGCGACCTGGCAGGCTTTATGGCTTTTTTAGGCTGGATCATCATCGGGTTTATTTCAGGGATTATAACACAATTAGTTATATACTTATATCAGAAGTGGAAAAAGAACAGAATTTAAATTTAAAAGTAAGTCCACGTATTTCTTAGCGGAGGCTGCTGAAAAAGGCCCCCTTGGGTTAAGTAGATTTTAAATATCTGCTTTTATAAAAAGGTTATTGCAGGTAACAGAATGATCTGCAATAACCTTTTTATATTTTTCGGGTGGTTTCACGAAGGGGACTAAGCTAATCCCAGCTCCCTGCGTTTCTTTTCGATATGGTCTACATAGATCTGAATTGTTTTTTTCGCATCCAGTTCCACAACTACTTTTCCAAGGCCAAGGGTTTCCGTCGTTTCGGTTAAGGTTTTTACCACAACATCACTGCCTGTTATGGACGGAATCGGAGCCACATGGACAAGGGGAGTAGACATAAAGATTCCTCCTAAGGTATTATTTAACTGTTTGACTAATAGGTTTCACGTATTGCTGAATTTTTATTCTGATAAACCTTGAAAGGATTGCCACCTGGAATGGGCGGGGTAAAAGTTTGTAACTATTTTTGATTAGACTCTTGCATAAATTATACCCGAGTATTATAATAGGGATTAAATTAGTAGGAATTAATTTAGTAGGAATTAATCTTGCAGAGGTTAGATGGAAACAGGATTAGTATCCGCGAATATTTGTGAGGAAAGGAAAAAAAGGTAGAAAAAATGTCAAATAAAATATTGGAAATCAATAACCTGCAGGTATGTGCAGAGGATAAAATAATCCTGAATAACTTAAATTTATCTGTAAATCAGGGAGAAATCCATGTGATTATGGGGCCTAACGGTGCAGGAAAATCAACTCTGGGTTATGCCATTATGGGACATCCCGGATACTTAATAAAGGAAGGGAGCATTCATTTTGAGGGAGAGGATATCACGCAGGAAAGGGCGGATGTCAGGGCTAAGAAAGGGATTTTCCTTTCTTTTCAGAATCCGGAAGAATTATCGGGGGTTTCCCTTGAGAATTTCCTTAGAACTTCCAAAATGGCAGTTACCGGAAAACCTATACGTGTATTTGCCTATAAAAAAGAATTAAATAGAACCATGGAATCTTTAAATATGGATAAGGATTATGCCTCTCGGTACCTGAATGTAGGATTCTCCGGCGGAGAGAAGAAGAAATCCGAAATCCTGCAGATGCTCATGCTGGAGCCGAAACTGGCAATTCTGGATGAAACGGATTCGGGACTGGATGTAGATGCGATAAAGATTGTGTCCAAAGGGGTAGAGGCCTTTCGAAATAAGAAAAATTCCTTGATCGTTATCACCCACAATACGAAAATTCTGGAATACCTGCCGGTAGACCGGGTCCATATATTACAGAACGGAAGGATTATAAAATCCGGGGATGCTTCCTTGATTGAGCAGGTAAATAAATTCGGCTTCCGGGAATTTACACCGAAGGTTGTACATTGAAAGGAGCAGCAGTATGGAAGTCTCAGAAAAGAACAAAACATATGTTGAAGATATAGACCGTACCATTTATGATATCAAAGACGAGGTAAAGCCGTCCTTTTTGGCAGGAAAAGGACTTACATCCGGAATCGTGAATTCCATATCCTTAGAAAAGAATGATCCGAAGTGGATGAGGGAATTCAGGCAGAGTTCCCTGAAAACTTACAACAGCACGGAGCTTCCTAAATGGGGGCCCAGCCTGGACGGATTAAATATGAATGACATTGTGACCTATGTCCGTCCCAATACCAAAATGCAGGCTACCTGGGAAGAAGTGCCGGAGGATATAAAAAACACCTTTGAAAGGCTGGGAATACCACAGGCGGAGAGAACTTCCCTGGCCGGTGTAGGAGCCCAATATGATTCCGAAGTAGTGTACCATAACATACGGGAGGAGGTTAAGAGCCTGGGTGTTATCTATACGGATATGGAAAGTGCGCTCCGTGAACACGAAGACATGGTACGGGAACGTTTCATGAAGCTGGTTACGCCGGGGGACCATAAATTTGCGGCTCTCCACGGTGCCGTATGGTCCGGCGGCTCCTTTGTATATGTCCCGCCCGGCATCTCCGTGGAGATACCGCTCCAATCCTATTTCCGTCTTAATGCCCCCGGGGCAGGACAGTTTGAACATACTTTAATCATAGTGGATAAAGGTGCTACCCTCCATTTTATTGAAGGATGTTCTGCCCCAAAGTATAATGTTGCCAATCTGCATGCGGGCTGTGTTGAATTATTTGTAGGGGAAAATGCCAGGTTAAGGTATTCGACCATAGAGAACTGGTCCAAGAACATGTACAATTTAAATACAAAGCGGGCTTTGGTGGAAAAGGGCGGAACCATGGAGTGGGTATCCGGTTCCTTTGGTTCCCACGTTTCCTGTCTTTACCCCATGACCATATTAAAAGGGGAAAATTCCAAGATGGAATATACCGGTATTACCTTTGCGGGAAAAGGACAGAACCTGGATACGGGAGTGAAAGTAGTACACGGGGCACCCCATACTTCATCCCACATGAATGCCAAATCCATATCCAAAGGCGGCGGTTGCTGTACTTTCCGCAGTTCGGTAAAGATAGACAGTAAAGCAAGTTTCAGTAAATCCTCCGTATCCTGCGAATCCCTGATGTTAGACAGCGATTCAAGGTCCGATACCATACCCGTTATGGATATCCGAAATGATGAAGTGGATATAGGCCATGAAGCCAAAATCGGCAGAATCAGCGATGATACCATTTTTTATCTTATGAGCCGCGGGATGAGTGAAACGGAAGCCAGAGCTATGATAGTGGGCGGCTTTGCGGAACCGATAGCCAAGGAACTGCCTTTGGAATATGCGGTTGAAATGAATCACTTAATCCAGCTGGAGATGGAAGGCAGTATAGGATAGGGGATCGATCCTGGCAGCTTTTAAGTTGGAGGAGGTATTTCATATGCTTAATTTTAAGTATGAGCATTTTCTGTCTATCATAGGATATTGCGAAAATGTGCGGAAGTTATTTGGACAGCATATGAAATATCTAAAGCAGGTTATAGAAGTTTCCATAGGTATACGTTATAAAAGGAGGTTGGGATATGAAATTGGAATTAAATAATTTAAATAAATTACCGGTCAGAACCTGGAGCTGGCTGGGTGTTAATGATATATCCATACAGGATAATATACCGGATATTAAGGAATATACTAAAAATCCTGTCAGGTCCAAGGCAGAATTATTAGAAGGAATTTCCTTTAAAAACAGTATGGGTGAAACGGATTTGTTTTCATCCCTGGATTTGTTTCCATTCCTGGATACGTTTTCATCCATTGATACCGGTGTGGGAGCGGAGGCAGTGCAGTTTAGTAAGGTTCACAGAAACTGTGGGTTTTCCATAAGGGTGCCTGCCGGGAGGAAGGTGGAAGAACCGGTTTATCTGGAATATGAATTGGATGAAGAAAATTCTACGGTTGTAGATTTAAATCATATTATAGCGGAAGAGAACAGTGAAGTAACGGTTGTGACAGTTTATCGGGGGGAGGAAGATGGGCCGGTTTTTCATGACGGTTTAACCTATCTTTATGCAGGGGAAAATGCGGTTATTAACCTTATTCAGATCCAATTGCTGAATGAAAGGGCGGTTCATTTCAATAATATTGGTGCCAAACTTTCGGAGGGCGGAAAAATTAATTTCGTCCAGGGAGAGCTGGGAGGATGTAAGGTAATTAACGGGTTACATGCCGATTTGACCGGGGATTACAGTAATATTGACATTAATACCATTTATTTTGGTGATAAGAACCGTTCCCTGGATTTTAATTATGTAGTGAATCATATTGGCAGGCTGACACGCAGTGAATTGATTTTAAACGGGGCACTCCTGGATGAAAGCAGTAAAAAATTCAGGGGTACGCTGGACTTTAAAAAAGGGGCGTCCGGCGCCGCAGGCCATGAAACGGAATATACCTTATTATTCAGCCCCAGGATTAAAAATGTTTCGGCACCATTAATCCTGTGCGGGGAAGAGAATGTAGAAGGCAAACATGCTGCCAACAGCGGTAAAATTGATGAAAATCAGTTGTTTTATATGATGTCCAGGGGTCTGGATGAGTTATCTGCCAAAAAATTGATAATTGAAGCCTGGTTTGAACCTGTTATTGGAAAAATCCCATATACTTCGGTACAGGAGGGGATAAAAGATTATGTGAAAGAGAGGTTAAGCCATGTTAAATCGATTCAGAAGTGATTTTCCGGTACTTAGTAGTACATTCCATGATAAGCCGCTGGTCTATCTGGATAATGCCGCAACCAGCCAGAAACCCGATTCCGTAATTCAGGCAGTGGAAGAATACTATAGAAAACATAATGCCAATCCCTACCGGGGTTTATACCGCCTGAGTGTGGAAGCGACGGATGTATATGAAGAAGCCCGTAATGTCACGGCAGAATTTATACATGCCGGAAGTCCCCAAGAGGTCATTTTTACCAGGAATACAACGGAAGCTTTGAATTTGATTGCATACAGTTACGGCAGGTCTGTTTTAGAGGCAGGGGATGAAATTGTGATAGCCATATCCGAACACCACAGCAATATTATTCCCTGGCAGCAGGTTGCAAAAGAAAAAGGTGCGGTGCTTACCTATCTTTATCTGGACCATGCCGGTCATATATTGGAAGAAGATGTGGAAAAGAAGATAACAGAGCGTACAAAAATCGTATCCGTTGCCCATGTCTCCAATGTTTTAGGGACCATTCATCCCATAGAAAAAATCATCAAAAAAGCCCATGGTGTAGGTGCGGTGGTTGTGGTAGACAGTGCCCAGGGGGTTCCCCATTACCCGGTGGACGTAAAAAAATCAGACGTGGATTTTCTTGTATTTTCCGGTCATAAGATGTTAGGACCCATGGGGATCGGTGTACTGTATGGAAAGGAAAAGCTGTTAAATGATATGCCTCCTTTTCTCACCGGAGGTGAAATGATTGAATATGTTTATGAACAGGAGGCAACTTTTGCACCTCTCCCGAATAAATTTGAAGCAGGGACGCCGAATGTAGGCGGTGCCGTAGGACTGGCGGAAGCCATCCGTTATCTGAATCAAGTCGGATATGATACCATACAGAATATTGAGGAAGAATTGACCGGATATGCCCTGCAGCAGTTAGCAACGGTTCCGGCGGTTAAAATATACGGTGAAACAGCCGCTGTAAAGGACAGGTGCGGTGTTATTTCCTTTAATGTGGAAGGGGTGCATCCCCACGATACGGCATCCATCCTGGATGCGGACGGGATTGCGATAAGGGCAGGCCACCACTGCGCACAGCCTCTTATGAAATATATGGGGGCAGCCGCAACCTGCAGGATCAGTTTTTATTTTTACAACACAAAAGAAGAGATTGATATATTTATCCAAAGTCTGAAAAAAGTAAGGAGGTGGCTGGGTTATGGGAATTGAACAAATCTATACGGAAGTATTGCAGGAGCATACCAATTCCAAACGCAACAAGCACCATATCGAAGACCCGACAGTAAAACGAAACGGGGTAAATCCAAGCTGCGGGGATGAAATTGAATTGGAACTGCGTATGAAAGACGGAGTAATCATCGATGCCGGTTATACGGGAAAAGGCTGCGCCATATCCCAGGCATCCGCATCCATTATGATTGATTTAATTAAAGGTAAGCCAATGGAAGAAGCAATGGAGCTTGCGGATCTTTTTTTTGGGATGATAAAACATGAGGTAACCGAGGAGGAAAAACTGGAGGCATTAGAAGATGCTATTGCACTGAAAGATATATCCCATATGCCTGCCAGGGTAAAATGTGCGGTTCTGGGCTGGCACACCCTTAAGGAATGTGCGGATACCGGCGGGGATCATCACGGAATACGGACATCGGAGTCCGGGAATATATAAATTTATAATTAAGAGCCTGTTAGAAAGAAAAGGACTTTGCCCGCATACCGGTGAAGGCAGGAAGTATTTCTTTTAACAGGCTCATGCTTTAAAGTCTGTGTTTATGTATGATTGTTTATCAATAATCGGCATCCAAACTTCTGGTAAGTAGCGGTGGACTTTTTGCCGTATGTATTTAATGGAAGGAACCGGACTCAATTCCCCAGGTTATTCATTGACGGATATAATGGAAACCGGACAGTTTTCCTCTGCCAGCCTGGCATCTTTTACATCTTTTTTTAGTACCTCGTCCGCATAAACTTCGGCATATGCTTTATTAGTCATCCGAAATACCGATGGACAAATATCTGTGCACAGGCCACATCCATTACAGCCTTTTTTTGCAATTACTGCTTTCATGATTGAATCCTCCATTTAATTTTTATTTGCCATATGCTGTTGGCTTAACTCCTCATCAAAAATGGCATTTTGCAAATGACAAAATTCGATATAATTTGCGATTTGCAACATAATTTTATCAGATTTCACTATTATTTACAATTAATAGAATATGTAAATTCTGATAAAATTTGTAAAAACAGATATAATATGAGATAGTCCATAATAATGATTAAGCTTTACCAAAATTTATGATAGAATGAAAGCGGAACGAGGAATAGCAAGCTTGTTTGCCGGTTCCGACTGGAGCAACAAGAGCCTGAGCCGGGTTTAGGTTCAGGATATAACATGCATGGAATTTAGGAGGAATAAAGTATGACAACATTTGAAGAACTGTACCGCAGGCTTTTAAAGGATGCGTTGGAAGATCCGGCAAAACTTAAACAGATACAGGATTATGATCCACATCATCTGGACTGTTTATTAAACCCGGGCAAATACGCTCCGGTTATCAGAATCGGTAACTGCAACTGCCCTCCCGACCGGCCGACTGCCTGTTCCGAAAGCTGTATTTTTGATGCAATCACAAAGGATAAGGAAGGAAGAATCATCATAGATAAGGATCTTTGTACGGGCTGTTATGCCTGTATCGATAACTGCAAATCGGAGAAATTAACTGCCAGCAGGGATATCCTTCCCGCCCTGGATGCCCTTCGCAGTGCCAAGGGCCCGGTTTATGCTTTAATTGCCCCGGCATTTTTAGGCCAGTTCAGTAAAGAGGTCACTCCCGGTAAGCTCCGTACGGCCTTTAAAAAACTCGGGTTTGCGGGTATGATCGAAGTTGCCCTGTTTGCGGATATCCTAACCTTAAAAGAAGCCTTGGAATTTGATAAAAATATTATTAGTGAAACGGATTATCAGTTAACCAGCTGCTGCTGCCCTATGTGGATTGGAATGATCCGTAAAGTATACAAGGAATTGATGCCTCATGTTCCCGGAGCGGTATCTCCTATGGTGGCCAGCGGAAGAACGATTAAAGTACTGCATCCGGATGCGGTTACCATATTTGTAGGGCCCTGCCTTGCCAAAAAGGCGGAAGCCAGAGAGAAGGATATCGCGGATGCCGTGGATTATGTCCTTACCTTTCAGGAAGTACAGGATATTTTTGAATTTGCGGGGATAGACCCCTCTGAGCTGGAAGAGAGTGAGAAAGACCATTCCTCAAGGGCAGGAAGAATCTATGCCCGAACCGGAGGAGTAAGCGAAGCCGTGCAAAAAACCGTGGAAAGGCTGAATCCCCACAGGGAAATTACCGTAAAGACCAGGCAGGCCGACGGGGTACCAGCCTGCCGTGAAATGATCGACCAGCTAAAGGAAGGAAAAACCACTGCGAACTTTTTTGAAGGAATGGGATGTGTCGGCGGGTGTGTCGGGGGCCCAAAAGTCATGATAGACCGCCATGAGGGCAGGAGGCACGTGAATGATTACGGGGAGGCCGCAACCTACCCGACTCCCATAGACAATCCATATGTGATCGAATTGCTTCACCGGCTTGGTTTTGATACCGTAGAAAGCCTGTTGGAACACAGCGATATTTTTACCAGGGATTTTTAACTGTGACACAGTCACAGTTATTTTTTTGCCAGAATGCTATTATTCTTACATAATATTCGTGATAAAAATATCAGAAATTTTAGTACGTGCGCCAAAGCGCACAGATAGGAGTTAAGATGAGAAAAATTATAATAGTTGGAGGAGTGGCAGGGGGAGCTTCAGCTGCAGCACGGCTTCGCAGGCTGGATGAGCATGCCGCAATTATTATGTTTGAACGCGGAGAGTATATTTCCTTTGCCAACTGCGGCCTGCCTTATTATATCGGCGGTGATATTACGGAGAAGGAAGTTCTTACCATACAGACTCCGGAGAGTTTCCATGCAAGGTTCCGGGTAGACGTAAGGATATTACAGGAGGTTACGGATATTGATACCGTTAATAAAACCGTAACGGTAAAAAACTTAAAAACCGGCCGGACCTATGAAGAAAGTTTTGACAAGTTAATATTATCTCCCGGAGCACAACCGGCCAGATTGAGTATACCAGGTGCGGATAATGAGAAGGTGTTCACCCTCCGTAATATACCGGATACTTACCGGATTAAGGAATTTACCGGCAGGAAAGAAGTACATCGTGCCGTGGTAGCAGGAGGAGGTTATATCGGCATTGAGATGGCGGAAAACCTTCATAAAGCCGGACTTAAAGTTACGGTGGTCGAATTTGCGGACCATGTGATTGCTCCTCTTGATTCGGATATGGCTGCGGATGTGCATAACCATCTGAGAAGCAAAGAAGTTAATTTAATTTTAAAAGACGGGGTAAGAGAAATCCGTAATTTCGAAGATAGTTTAAAAGTAATCCTGGGGAAGGGGGAAATTGTTACGGATATGGTTATTATGTCCGTGGGAGTAAGACCGGATGGTGCCCTTGCCAAAAAGGCCGGATTAGCCGTTAATCCAAGGGGGGCAATCGTGGTCAATGAACATATGCAGACTTCGGATAAAGATATTTATGCTGTCGGTGATGCAGTTGAAATCAGGGACTTTGTTACCGGGGAAGCCGGTTTTATCCCCCTTGCCGGTCCTGCCAATAAACAGGGCAGGATTGCTGCCGACCATATCTGCGGTGTGGAAAGTACCTATGACGGAACCCAGGGAACAGGAATATTAAAATGCTTTGATTTGACCGTTGCAACTACCGGCATAACCGAAGCCAGGGCAAAACAGTTAAATTTAAATTATGAAAAATCATTTACCTGGTCCAATTCCCATGCTTCCTATTATCCCGGGGCAGTGAATATGTCCATAAAACTTATTTTTGAGAAGGAGAACGGAAAACTCTTAGGAGCCCAGGCAGTGGGCTATGAAGGTACGGATAAAAGGCTTGACGTACTTGCAACCGCTATCCGGGCCGGAATGACGGTGTATGACCTGACAGGGCTTGAACTTGCTTATGCACCCCCTTATTCCTCGGCAAAGGACCCGGTAAATATGGCCGGGTACACGGCTGAAAATATATTGACCGATAAAGTAAAAATCTTTCATTGGCATGATGTGGACCAATTGCCAAGGGACGGCAGTGTTACCTTGCTGGATATCCGTACCGGGCTGGAATATGAGAACGGCACCATTGATGGATTTATCAATATTCCCCTGGATGAACTGCGGGAGAACCTTAAGAATCTGAATAAATCCAGGCCGGTATACGTAATCTGCCAGATCGGACTGAGGGGCTATCTGGCCTGCCGTATTTTAAAGCAGCATGGATTTGAATGTTATAACCTGTCCGGCGGTTACCGTTTGTACAACAGCATTTATGGTAAAATATCCATGGTAACCAGGGAAGAAGACAGGATAGCGGAAGATGAGGAATTAACAGCCGCAGCCTTAAACCTTGATAAGCCGCTCAATGACAAAATTGAAATCAATGCCTGCGGATTGCAATGTCCCGGTCCGGTCATGAAATTATCCCAGACTGTAAAAAATGCTAAGGAAGGGGATATCGTCGAAATTACCGCCACCGATCCGGCATTTGGGGCAGACGTGAAAGCCTGGTGCAGAAGAACCGGCAATACTTTTCTTGGCATGGATTCCGATAAGGGTATCACAAAAGCCACATTGAAAAAGGGCTGTGAAGACAGTGAAAAGAATAAGGACTGCGAAGATATTCCGTCACAAGGCAACAATAAGAATATTATTGTATTTTCGGGGGACCTGGATAAAGCCATAGCCTCCTTTGTCATAGCGAATGCTTCGGCCGCCATGGGACGCAAGGTCAGTATGTTCTTTACTTTCTGGGGGCTGAATATTTTAAGAAAACCCGGGAAAATAACCGTAAAGAAAGATATAGTCAGTAAAATGTTCGGCTTTATGATGCCAAAGGGCAGTAAAAAATTAACTTTATCCAAAATGAATATGGGAGGTATGGGCGCCAGAATGATCCGCAGGGTAATGAAAAATAAGAATGTTGACAGTCTGGAAAGCCTTATCCGGGCTTCCATTGACAATGGGGTCGAACTGATTGCCTGTACTATGAGTATGGATGTCATGGGCATAAAAATGGAAGAATTAATTGATGGTGTAAAACCGGGAGGTGCAGCCGCCATGCTTGCCAATGCGGAGGAATCCGATATGTCCCTTTTTATATCATAAAGTGGCGATACATTGCCGGAGGGCAAGGTCTTCGCTAACAGCAGTATAGCTATGTATAGAGTAGAGCCGGGAAAAGCAGAAGGCGAATAACCGCTTTGACTTGAAGTCAAAGCGGTTATTCAGGGTCCGCTACTTGCTCATAACCTTATACCTGCTACGCAGGTATTTCAGTCGGAGCATGAACTAAGCATAAACTCCGACTGAAAAGTTATATCCCTAACCCACCGCTTACACTTTGCTAAGGAGGCCACTGAAAAAGTTCTTACTTTTTGATTTAAATTGGTAATATTGCAAAATCTTGCAGTTTAAAAATTTATTTGCACTTTGAAAACATTGAATAGTGCTATTTTAGTTAAGGATATCCCTTAT
>JAEWAK010000011.1 GCA_023391695.1 Bacillota bacterium | reverse complement strand
ATAAGGGTTATCCTTAACTAAAATAGCACTATTCAATGTTTTCAAAGTGCAAATAAATTTTTAAACTGCAAGATTTTGCAATATTACCAATTTAAATCAAAAAGTAAGAACTTTTTCAGTGGCCTCCGTTAAGGAGCGGGGGGACTTACTTGTAAGGTTAAAATAATTAAAATGTTTCTCTGTTTATAATAGGCGATTCCTAAATCCATAAGCCCCCGGACAAAAATGTGGTTATGCTCCTTGATATAAAGGTGCACATTCATTTATCCTCTTCGTAAGATGTATAAAACTTCCATAAGTGTTTTTCCATATCGATACAGCCGTTTTCCAAAAAAGTGATCCCTTCTTTTTCAAGCCTGGCGCGCTGTATATCTTGTCCGCCGAATATATTGCCGGGAGCCAGTCTGCCTTCCCGGTTGACGACCCTGTGGCAGGGCAGATTCTGTTCCGGCGGGGCACTGTGCATTGCATACCCTACAATCCGGGATGCATAGGGATTTCCTATCATCAAGGCAATCTGGCCGTAGGTGGCGACGCAACCTTCCGGGATCTGGGAAACAATACTGTAAACCCTCTCAAAAAAATGCGTATTCTTCTTGCTCATCCTTTTTCTCCTTCCTCAGACAAAGCGGATACTAAACGCAGAACAACTTTTTTCATTTCGTTTATAAATTTAATTGATCAATTTCCTTTAATATATCCTTATGCCTTTCTTCAAATAACAGGCTGCGGTTGTATTTCATATACGGCTCACTGCCATATTCTCCTATAAATCTGGAACTGTAATAATTTACGGTAAGTTCCGTAACAAAAATAACCATCTCCTGGCTTTCGCCAAAAGCAGTTTCCATAAACGCAAAGACATATTCCAAAGCTTTCGATGCCGCTGATGCTGTTTCCTTACGCCTTAAGGCATCCTGTTCAAAGCCTTGTTTTACCAGTTCAAAACCTTGTGCCGGCTCCTTCCTATTCTGATCCCTTAATTCCTTTGCAAACCTGCCCAAACGGTCACGGAGCTGTCCTGAGACCGTAATTTCCGCTTTATCGGACTGCCCGCTTTCTATTTTTATCTGCTGCTTCTCCTCCAGGTCTTTTATCATGCTCTTTAAAAGTTCCTCCGGTAATCCCGCTCCTGTTTCAAATATCTGCTGCTTCCACTCTTTCAGGCAGGAAAATAACCTGTCCGTATACAGATCAGTAAGGTAAACATCTTTGAATCTATCATTTAACCGGCTAAGTAAAAGCCCGATCACATTCAGTTTCTCATCAAAAGGGGCGCGTCCGATCTTAAGGATGGCCTTCTGGGTGATGTTCCCTTTCAGTATTTCCTCGATGGAATACACCTCTTTATATTTATTATATAATTCATAATAATTGGCAAAATCCCTGGCAATGGAATTATACTGAATATACTGGAGCACCAGCTCTTCCGTTACCGGCAGGGAAAGCTCCTCACAGGTTATAAGCATTTCCGAAAGATCCTCCCAGCCCCTGGCAGTAGCAAAGAAAGTCCCGTCTGGTGTGGTTTCCACGCGGTAGAAATTTTCTTTCCTGATATCCAGGTAGGAAATAACGGCTCCGTGGATTCCTTGTTTATAGGCATATTCCTTCCAGACTTTTAAATCCGGCTCTAAGGTTATTTTCCTCACCCTGTCAAGGGTCACGGTATCAAAATCACGTACGGAACGATTGTATTCCGGAGGGTTTCCCGCTGTAATGATAATCCATCCTTTTGGTATCCTCCTGTTTCCGAAGGATTTATACTGCAGGAACTGAAGCATGGTAGGTGCCAGGGTTTCCGATACACAGTTAATCTCATCAATAAACAGGATACCCTCTTTCAGTCCCGTAAGTTCGATTTTATCATAAACCGAAGCTATTATTTCACTCATGGTGTATTCCGTTACGGAATATTCCTTCCCGTCATATTCTTTTTTCCGTATAAATGGAAGCCCGACCGCACTTTGTCTGGTATGATGGGTAATGGTATAAGCTACCAAAGCCACCCTGCATTCCCCTGCCACCTGCTCCATTATCTGGGTTTTACCGATACCCGGAGGGCCGATCAGCAGCAGAGGCCTCTGCCTCAGATATGGGATACGGTAATTACCGTATTCATCCGTTGCAAGATAAGCTTTAACGGTATTTATAATTTCTTCTTTTGCACGTTTAATATTCATAATAGCTCCCGTCTGTGCGCTCTGGTGCACGTATTAATCAGGCTGTGAATTATGCTTTTCAATAATTCACACTAACGCCCATGCCTTCCCGGCATAGATCGCGAAGAATAGCCGCTTTTGCTATTCTTCCAATGGCTCGCATGTCTTTCGCGAGACTATTCACACTAACACCCATGCATATCGCAAGCTGGCTTGCGATACTGCCCAAATAAGAAGTGTGAAATGTCTTTTATTTCACACTAATCCGATTCCTCTCTTGCTTTTTCCCGCAACTCACCAAGAGGAGGCGGGAGACTTCCCTGATGGGTTAAAGCCTCCGGTTCAATAATCAGCTTCATAGCCCAGGGAGGAACAAAAGCCTCTTCATAATTTTCCCTTAAAAAAGCAAATGCGGTATCATAGGGCGGTTTTACTTTCGGGAAGATACCCTGGCCATC
Organism: Bacillota bacterium; assembly: GCA_023391695.1. Taxonomy (GTDB): domain Bacteria; phylum Bacillota; class Clostridia; order Lachnospirales; family Lachnospiraceae; genus Anaerocolumna. The sequence continues at coordinate 77,011 of JAEWAK010000011.1, read as the reverse complement.
CGTAAAATAAATGAGGCCTCTGAGACTTTTAAATACTTTCCGGTTTATCAGCCCGTTTACGTAGTCAAAAACAGGCCGGAAATCCGTACCGCCGTTTCCGATTAATTCAAAATGCTCCATATATTCCTTTAATTCATCCTGGCTGGCAATTACCCGGTCAGAACGTACCTGTTCATCGCATTGGATAATATGTATATTTATTTTTCTGAAATAGCTTTCGGTTTCTTTTAAAATAGTATAAGTCTGCTTAAGAAATTCCCTCACCAGCTCACCGGAGCAGGAAAGGGACGTATCGATTGCAATAACAATTTCTTCAATTTTTTTCGTTTCCCTGGTTTCCTGGGGTTCAATTAAAGGCATATTACCGTATAGCTGCAGGCCGTAAGTATACAGGACCGTATCAAAAGCATCCATATCCGGTACGGGCTCTTCCCGGATTACGGCAAATTTCTTTAAAAAGCTTCTGTAATCATATTTCTTACGGTTCTCTACCCTTACTTCCTCCCTGAGCGTATCCGAGTTCGTTGCTTCTTCATTGGAAAAGGTCTCCATCTGGGTCTGCATCTTCTCACTGATCTCTTTCCATTTCTGCTCCAGGGACTCCGTATCGGGATTCTGTTTTATATCCCCGTCCGGCCAGAGGGAATGGTCGTCCATCCGAAACTCAATTTCAAGCTGCTCATGCTCGGGGGGAGCCATATCCAGCTCTAAGAGCAGTCCGTATATTTTTTCAGCAGTGGGAACCTTGAATTTATTCCTGAGATTTTCATAAAATACCAGGCGGAACCTGGAGGCGGGATATCTGACGCAGCGATAGTTTATACCGTCAATAATATACTCCATGGCAATATCACAGGCAAGATCCCAAATCGCTTTATTCTCTCTGTGGGGTTTAAAAAGATGCCTGAAAATACAATGAAGCACCACATGCAGGTAGGTTCTGTTTACAAAAACCGGATTGTTTTTAAAACAATCAATCAAAACTTCCGGCTCATAGTATAACCAAACCCCGTCCGTACCCAAAAACTTGGTTCCGGGCCTCATTTCATACCGTAAACTGCTTAAGGGAAGGCTTAAAAACCGCATATACAAAGACAATTCCGATCTTGAGCCGGATATAATCGATTCTCCTATTTTTTTCAGCTGTTTTTCCCTGTTTTCTTCCATAATTCACACTACCCAATTCCTGCCCAATGCTTCCAGGCCTCTGAAGTTTATGCCTGGAAGCATTCGCGTGAAAAGTCTTTCCCTACAATTCATATTTCTTTTCCCTTGGAGGATAAGATTGCAGCCGTTCTTTAAGTAAAATCCCGGCACCTTCCTTATGTCCTGTCTGTACTGCTTCCTCCTGGGCAGCTGCAAAGTTTTCTTCCGACATGATACCAAGACCTGTTAAAAAGAGAAGTCCCTTAGTATCATCCTGTAAAATCATTAACTTAAGTGCTTTTTCTATGTGTAAGGCTATAAAATCCATATACTGTTTTTTCATGGTTTCATGTAATTTATACGGGAATTGCAGTCTGGAAAAAGCAATTCCCAGGGCTGTCTCATGAATATTCCGGATTTCCGCCGATAAAAAAACCATATCATACGCCATTATATCAAGCTTTCCCAGATCAAAACACTGACGGTAGCGATAACCTGCCCCGTAAAGCAAATATTGAAAAAGCCGGGCCGGTGTATTCTCAATAGCATCCTCATAATATTCCGGGAAAATGAATACTCCTTTTTCATCTCCCTGGGAAAAGGTTATACACAATTCGCTTGTAAGTTCCGTCAATATTCCCCTTACACTGGTCAAATCCTCCGGAGCTGCCGCTACATTGATCTGTTTAAGCTTTTCACAGTTCATAAAAGCTCCGTTTTCTATCTTTATTTTACCTCCCGGTAAATTTATCGTGACCAGTTCCTTGCAATTATAAAAGGCATATTCATCAATTACTTCAATGCTCTCCGGCAATGAAATTTCCTGCAGCCTGTTCCCATGGATATAAGCTTCCTGGCTTCCGGGAACTTTTATTCCGGGTATCATTTCAACCAGAACTTCCGCATTTTCTGAGAGCATGGTAAAACCCCTCTCCGGATCCGAAAATGCATATGCCCCGATCTTTTTTACGGGATAGCCCTTAATACACGGCGGTATGGTTACTGCTGTTGTGTAACCCCTGCAGGAAAGTACGGTAATTTCATCTTCGGTAAGATTATATTGTATATGTAATTCAAGATTGCCATTCTCCTGCTGCAAATTCATTTTCCTTTCAATCTGTCCGTTCGTTACCGGTATACATAGGCATCCGGCAGTTTAAGAAAACTTAAGTTTCGGATAAAAATTTATTTCTTCCATATAATTATATAGAAAGGCTTTATTTTTAGCAAATTATTTTTAGTTGGAGAAATAGCAATCTCGTTTTCCGTGCTTTTGCCCGGCAGCGTATGAGCGCGAAGGATTTCCCTTTGTAAAGTCTTCATCAAGCTTTTCCACTATCTTTTCCCCTGATCAGGCCATCCAGAAACATCATATTAATTTCCCGTGCCAATTCGGGATTGCGTTCGACCCGATTGCGGAATTCTTTATTGTGGAATAAATAGGTTTGAATCATATCAATACATATCTCAATAGTGGCTTCGGATGCATCCTGCGTGAAAACTCCGCAGCGTTTGCCTTTCTCGATAAATTTCATGACAAGCCGCTTGTTGGAGGTGTTAAAATCATCAAAATATTGCCGGAGGTCCGGATCGCTTTCAATAGCTTCAAAAAAGAACTGCAAGCTGTATTTTCCATAATACCAGGTCCGTACCTGAATATACTGCTCAATTTTATCAACGAAATTCCCCTCTCCTTCAATCAGCTCCTTTATCTTTTCCAAGCTTTCATCCAGCATGTCTTTTATGAGAATACGCCGGAGATTATCCTTGCTCTCAAAAAAATTATAGATGGATACCTTGGAAACATGTGCTTTTTCTGCGATCTCCGTTACGGTTACCCGATCAAATCCATATTGGTCGAATAACTCCAAAGCCGTTTGCATAATGGCTTTTTTCTTATCATTTCTTCTTTTTTCAAATCCGTCCAATGTCGTTTTTTCCTTTCTATCGTTCCATAAACTCCCTGATTTATTTACAAGGTCAGGTCTGTCCTGATTCGCGTTATGCCCGTACCGCCAATGAAATGCATCTTGCAATTTGGCTCGCTTTCGGGCCCACGATTCCACTATTTTACTGATATTACCCGATCTTTCTGCACTTTAGCGCAACTGGGAACGGGCAATGTATTTTACAAACATGTCCAAACCTCTTGGTTACGGATAGGGCTTTTTCTCCTTTTTTTGATTATCCCACAATCCATTCACCTCAAATTATATGAACTATATAAACTTATTTAGTAAATATTGTATCATTTGTCGCTTGACAAGTCAAGAGCCTCATGATAACATATGAACTGTAAATATGAATAAAGTTCATAATTCAAAAGGAGGATATCCATATGACAAACATTATCTTTGATAAAGTAAGCAAGGATTATCAAATGGGAGAGGTCACCATTCATGCGGCTAATCAGGTATCGTTCCAGGTCCATGGCGGTGAACTCTGCATTATACTCGGTCCAAGCGGCGCGGGGAAAAGTACCGTACTGAACCTGTTGGGCGGCATGGAGAAAGCCACATCGGGAAAAATACTTTTTGGCGGGAATGATATTACCGCTATGGATGACGACAGGCTGACCGATTACAGGCGGTATGAAATCGGGTTTATCTTTCAGTTTTACAATCTTATCCCCAATCTTACCGCCATTGAAAACGTCGAACTTGCAAAACAGGTATGCAGATCACCCCTGGAACCGGAGGAAGCCTTGCGAATCGTAGGGTTGAAGGACCGGATGTACAATTTTCCGGCACAGCTTTCCGGGGGAGAGCAGCAGCGGGTCGCCATAGCCAGGGCAGTTTGCAAAAACCCGGATTTACTTCTCTGTGATGAGCCTACCGGCGCCCTTGATACGGAAACAGGCAAAACTGTTTTGAAAGTATTATCGGATGTAAGCCGCAAAATGGGTAAAACCGTAATCATCATTACGCACAATTCCCTTATCGCACCAATCGCCGACCGGCTCATTGAAATGAAAAACGGCGCAGTTATAAAGGAGCACATTGAAGAATCTCCTGTGGAATTGGAGGGGATCAAATGGTAGATATGCTTCGAAAAAAGGTTTTTCGGGACGCAAGGGAAAACCGCTGGTCATTTCTTGCGATCGTGTGTATCTGTTCCCTCGGAATTGCCCTTTTTAGCGGCATCAACCTGTATGTGAGTACGGTTGAGCGCGTAGTAGCCGATTATTACGAAAGTGCAAATCTCGCAGATTATTGGATTTACAAGGCTGAAATTTCAGACTCCGATTTGGATAACATACGATCTTTGGTCGAAATTCAAGAAGCACAGCGACGGAAAGTAACAGACCTTTCACTGCCCGGCTCCACAGGCGCAGTGCTTCATATACATGCTGCCGGGGAAGAAGCCTTAATCAATGTGCCTGAGCTTTTGGACGGCAGCAAACTGGATGAAAATGAAACAAACGCCCTTTTGCTTGACAGCCGCTTCGCACAGGCCCACGGACTGTCTGTCGGTGACTGGATCACGGCAGGAGAAGGTGAAAAACAGACCAGGTGGCTGATCAAAGGAATTGTCCGGGATGTGGAATATGTTTATTACGCACCCGAAGGCCTAACCGTTCCCGACTACCGTAAATATGGATTTGCCTACACCAATGCCGCCTCTTTACCGGACGTTGCTTTCAATGAAATCGTCCTGACCGTTCCTGCAGGATCACCTCTTTCACAGGAAGAAATTTCAAATAAAGTACGCGAAACGCTGAATGGCGCCAATATTCTCAGCCGCCATCATCAGACCAGTTACCGAAAGGTTGCGGACGCTATGACCGGTGTAAAACAAATCGGCCTGTTGTTTTCCATCGCTTTTTTCCTGACGGCGGCCCTCGTGACATGGATTACCGTATCCCGTATGATGGAGAACCAACGCCAGCATTTGGGAACACTTCGCTCTTTAGGCTATTCCAAAAAGGAAATCTCAGGACGGTATATACTTTTTGGGGTTTTGCTTACCATTCCGAGCACGATTTTGGGATGGATCATTGCCAGATACCTGATTGCGGAATTCCTGTACAGCATTGGGATTACCTATTATACAATTGAAGCGACCGGAGTCATACCCTTTACACCGCATTTCTTCCTATCGGTACTCTGTGTGGCGGCGGTTACCTGCGGCGGGACGATACTCTCCTGCCGTAAATCTCTGAAACTGACACCGGCTGCGCTGATGCGGCCAAAGCCGCCGGCACAGGGCCACCGGATCCTGCTGGAACGAATCGCACCATTTTGGCGAAACTTAAGCTTCAGCGGGAAAATCGTGACAAGGAACCTGTTCCGTAACAAAGCGCGGATGTTCATGGGGCTGGTCGGTATTATCGGCTCCACTTCTCTGATTCTGTGCGGCTTCGGCCTGATGAACTCTATTAACGCCATGCTTGACAAGGCCTTTGATGAAACGGTGCGGTATAACGTGGAAATCAAACTCCGGACCCCCCAGACCGGCGAACAGCTTTCCGATATTTATAACACGCTGAACAGTGCAATAGGTATTGACGCAACAATGGCGTTCAGCGTTTATCTTTATGGTGAAGGCGGCGCTGTGCAAAGCCCCTATATGGTAATTATGGACGATAAACAAAAAAGCTTAAACTTCAAGGATACAAACGGAAACCCGGTTCATTTATCCGAGGACGGGGCGTTTATCACCCCGAGAATGGCGAAAGCTCTTGCCGTAGATATCGGTGATACACTCACCGCAGAAAGTCTGGATGGAACGGTAATTACACTTAAAGTTGCGAATATTGTGGATTTTCCTGTGGGAAACGAAGTCTATGTCGGGAAAACCGCTTTTTCAAAGGTGTCAAGTCTCCCCTTCCTTGTAAGGACACTGTTAGTAACCGGAGAAGGGCTTGCTCTGAACAAGCTGAAAAGCGATCCGAGAATTTCACTGGTTGAAACAAAGGACGAAATGCGAAATAATATGCTGGTCGTTCTGGAAAGTTTGCAGAGTTTCCAGATCATATTGATCTCATTCTCCGGCTTGCTTGCCTTTGCCGTCATGATGGTGCTGGGACGCATGAACTATTATGAGCGAATCCGGGAGCTCGCAACGCTGAAAGTTTTGGGATTTTATCAAAAGGAGATGAAACGACTGGTATTGCGCGAAAACATTTGGATCACCCTGTTCGGGCTGCCTTTTGGTTACCTTACCGGCTCTTTGCTGCTTCGTGCAATACTGGAACAGGCCACCACACCGGACCTGGAAATTCTCCCGTTTACCGCCCCTCTTGGCATCGCCGCCGGTTTCCTGTTCATGCTGGTCTTTACCATATTTGTCAATTATATCATGGGCAGAAAATTTAAGTACATTGATATGGTAGCATCACTGAAAAGCGTGGAATAATCAAGAGGTAAATTACTCAGTCCCGCTTTAAGGCTTGAACTGTCTGGCTCCGAATCAGATAAATCGCATCCTGTTTTGCGTTATATCTAAAGCTGAACCAGACAGTACATGCCGACGTCAGTCCAGCTCATAAACCGTATCGGCTATATTTAAGGTTGAAGCCCGGTGGGATACCAACAATATGGTTTTATTATTTTTTTCTTCCATAATGGCTTTTAGAATAATTCCTTCATTCAGGCTGTCCAGATTACTTGTAGGTTCATCCAGCAATAAAAAGGTTCCGTTCCGAAGAAATGCCCTTGCCACGCCGATTCTCTGCCTCTCGCCCCCCGAGAGCCGCTCACCCAGTTCGCCTGCATCCGTATCATACCCTCCAGACAGAGACATAATAAACTCATGCAGGGATGCTTTTTGTGCGGCTGCTTCTATTTCTTCCCTTGTGGCTCCCTCTTTCGCTATTCCGATATTTTCAGCTATGGAAGCATGGAACAGATGGGTTTCCTGTGTAACATAGCTTTCCATTTCCCAAAGATTTACGGTATTAATCCTGCGAATATCTCTTTCAGAAATTACAATCCTTCCTTCCCTTACGTCAAAAAAGCGCAGGAGCAGCTTTAACAAGGTAGATTTGCCGCAGCCGCTTCTTCCGCAGATCCCTATGATTTCATTTTTGGCAAAGGAAAGAGAGATGTTGTTTAAGACCTCTTCCCCTCCGTAATCAAATGAAATTCCTTCACATACCCCTCCGTCAAACTCCACTGTTTCCTGCCCCGTAATTTCAGTTACGGCAGGGCTCTCTTCCAGAAGGTCAAGTACCCGGTTGCCGCTTGCCAAAGTATGTATCAGATTATTGGACAGGCCGCTCAAGGCAATCACCGGCCCAAATGAGCCCATCATGACCAACAGAGGAATTAAAACACCTTCAAAGTCTACCTTTCCCTGCCGGTATAGAACAATCCCGGTTATCAATATAGTCAGGGAAAAAAAATAGACCGCCCCATCATTTATTACTTTTGTAATCCCTTCCAGCCTCTTTAGTTTTAGCTGTTTTTTTTCTAATTCCTCTGTTTTCTGCCTCAGGGCCTGCCTTCTGTTTTCCCCCTGATGATATTGCAGGATCTCCGTGAGTCCCCTTAGGGAATCCAGAAGATAACTGTTCATTTCTCCCAGGGCATTCCTACATACCAGCCCCAGCCCTCTGCCTGCCCTGTACAGCAGCAGCGGAAATCCCGCTCCGACCAGAAGATAACCTGATCCGGCAATCAATCCGTAACCCGGGTGATAACTTCCTAAATAGAAACACAATAGCACGGAGGTAATAAAGGCTATTGCAACAGGTGAGATAGTGTGGGCATAAAAAACCTCCAATAACTCGATATCGCCTGTTATGATAGAAACCAGGTTTCCCTTATCCCTGCCCTCCAGTTTTGCCGGGGCCAGTTTCCTTAGCGCGGAAAATACCCGGTGCCTGATTAACGCCAGTATCTTAAAGGCAATATAATGGTTACATACCTGTTCCCCATACCGCATAATTCCCCTGAGCAGGCTGCATGCACATAAAACTATAAAAACCATTCCTAAGGAAAAATCTCCTCCCGGTTCTTTCCCCATTATCGCAATTACGGCATGCCCTCCCAGGGCAGTTATGGAAACCGCGCACAGGTTTCCTGCCACTCCAAAGAGTGTTGCCAATACCATTATGTGAATAAGGGGTTTTACCAGCCCGATTAATTTGCCCATAACAACAATACCTTTTCTATGCATGGCTGACTCCTTCCTTCTTTCCCTGACGGTTGAAATAAGGCACTTTTTTCCCTTTGCCGCTGTAAGACTCCAGTTCCCTCTGCTTATCAAAAAGCTTTTTATAAATGCCTTCCTCCCTGATTAATTCTTCATGCCTTCCTTTTTGGACCATCCGCCCTCCCTCAAGTACGTAAATGCAGTCCGATTCCACTACGTTAAGGAGCCGGTGCGATATGAAAAATACCATCTTTTTTCTGGCGATCCCGTAAATTACGGACATAATCTGTTTTTCACTGTCCCTGTCAATATTAGAAGTTACCTCATCAAAGATATAGACCTGTGAATTGTGCAGCAATGCTCTTGCCAGTGCCAGCCTCTGCGCCTGTCCGCCGGAAAGGTTTGCCGCCTTCTCCGAAAGCCGGAATGCAAGGCCTCCCCTGCCATAAATGAAATCATACAGGCCGACTTCCTTTAGCGCATGATCCATCTCGGCTTTTGTGGCCTCTGCCTTTCCCATCCGCAGGTTTTCCTCAACACTTCCTTTAAACAGGTAACTGTTATGGCTTACTAAAGTAACCCTGCGGAGCAGTTCCTCCTCCGGAAGCCCGGATAATTCCCTGCCGCCAAGACATAGACTTCCCCCATAACCTTTGAGTTTTCCCGTAAGCAAGGCGGTTATGGTGCTTTTGCCGCATCCTGATTCCCCTACCAGGGAAATAAACTGCCGTGGATTCATTTCAAAATTAATTCCCTTTAATATGACCCTCTCCGTATTATAGGAAAAAGTCAAATCCCTGCATTGTATTTTATCAACTGTCAATGCGGTGTCTTTCACCCTTTCCCCCTCTTCTTTCAGATCCAACAGGTAAAAAATCTTTTCACTGGCTGCCATGCCGTTCATGGCAATATGGAAATAAGAGCCAAGTACCCGGAGGGGCAGGAAAAACTCCGCAGACAGTATAATTATAAAAAATACGCCGGCAAAGGAAATTCTTCCTCCTGCGTATTCCAGACAGGCTAAAATAATACCGGCCGCCGCACCGCCGTAGGCAACCAAATCCATAATGGCAATGGAATTCAGCTGTATGGAAAGTACCTTCATGGTAGCCTTTCGGAAGGTTTCCGCTTCCCGGTCCATTTCTTCTGCCTTTCTCCGGTCTGCCTGATATATTTTAAGCGTAGTCAGTCCCTGGAGATTTTCCAGAAAACGTTCCCCCAGGTCCGCATAACTCTTCCAATATTTTCTTCCGGTCCTTTTTGCTATTTTTTGTATGGCCATAATGGTAACGGGAATTAACGGCACACATAGAAGAAGTACCAGGGCAGCCGTTCTGCTTACGGGAACCAGAACGGCAAATAAAGTGACAGGGGCTAAAAGGCTGTAAAAGAACTGGGGGAGGTATTTCCCATAATAAACTTCCAGTTGCTCCACTCCCTCCACTGCTGCCTGCACCGCCTCTGCGGTGGAAATTTTCTCCTGGTAAGCCGCTCCTAATTTAAGCAGTTTTTCATAAATCTTATCTCGTAAGGTTTGCTTTACCATGGAGGAAGCCTTTAAGGAGAATTTGGCCGCCAGCATATGGCACAGGCTTTTTAAGAGTACCGCCGCCAGGATACCTCCTAAAACCCAGAAAACCAACTCCGTATTTGATCCATCCTTTAGCAGGCGGTTTAAGAAAAGGTCAAAGGACAGCATTACCAGTATATTTGCGGCAAGGGCAAACCACTGGCAGGCAACGGTCAATGCAACATATCTTTTGGCTCCTTTTAAAAAACGTATTAATCTTTTATTCAGCATCCTGTTTTACCTCCAGTCCCTGATATTTATCCTTTGTAATCCCTTCCTTTTTAAAGTCTTCGGGCTCTTCTCCCGGTACCGTCTTTATACGGAAAATAAAATAATAATATTTAAACAGAATTACACACAAAATGGCTATTTTGCCGTGAAGGCCGGGTGTAAAACAGAAGGCTGTTATAAGCATCAGGGACGCAGGAATAAGAATCCGTATTTTCGTCCTTAAAGTCATGGACCGGGACTTTACAAAGCTGTCCAGGTGATTCCGGTAAAGCTTTGTGGAACAGAACCAGGTATGGAACCGTTTTGAACCTTTTGCAAAGCAAAAAGAAGACAATAATAAAAACGGTGTTGTCGGAAGGACCGGGAGGATTATTCCAACCATGCCGATGCCCAGGGATACAAATGCAAACAGGATAAATATTAATTTAACCGGATTATACTTCATTTTGCCATTCTCCTCTCTTTCTTTTCCCTCATGGTTTTTTACGGTAAGGATTACATGTTTTACTGCCATAACCGGGTGGACAAATAATATTCTCCAGCCCGCATATTTCATGACCCGGCGGATTTCTTCCCTTCTTGTCTTATCATAGCAGTGTACCCTGCAGTTGCTGCAGAAAGTTTTTGTCTCCATAAAAGGGCAGACATCTGTTTTTTTATGGGCATAGGACAGCAGTTCCATGCACTTAGGGCATATCGGGGATCCATGCTTATTTCCTTTACAATAAATCCTGATCATGCAGGCAATCACTGCCTTTTCCCGGCTGCGTTTTTTATCTGCGGCGGTTTTCGGCAGTTTTTTAAGCTTTAGACAGCTGTCTTCATATACCCTTTCCGGGAAATCCCCTGAAGATACCTTATGTAGTTTTACCTTACTGTTATAACAAATTTTTTCTCCTTCCACTGTTTCACCTCCAGTCGGATTCCGTAAATCCTTTCGATATACTCCGGTGTTATCACCGTCTCCGGCGGCCCCTGTACCAATATTCTGCCTTCCTTTAAACCGATTATCTCATCACTGTAATAAACGGCTTGATTTATATCATGCAATACCATAATGACGGTAAGGGCATATTCCTGATTCAGCCTTCTTATCAATTCCAGTAATTCGACCTGATAACAGATATCCAGATAAGTAGTGGGTTCATCCAGAAATAAGATATCGGTTTTCTGGGCTAGGGCCATGGCGATCCATACCCGCTGCCTTTGCCCTCCGGAAAGGCTTTTTAACTCCCGGTAACGGTACCGGCTGACTCCCGTGATTTCCATAGCCCAGTCAATGATGGGCTTATCTTCCTTGACTGCTGCCTTAAACAGGGAAAGATGGGGCGTTCGCCCGTAGGATACCAGCTTTTCTACGGTAATATCCCCTGCTGCCTCATTATTCTGATGCACAATGGCAACCTTTCTGGCGAACTCCTTCTGCTTCATATCCAAAATGTTTTTCCCGTCCAACAGAATTTTACCTTTCCCCGGAATCAGGTTCTTGGTCATAAGGTGGAACAGCGTCGTTTTACCGCAGCCATTTGCACCTAAAAATGTTGTGATTTTACCTTTGTTTACCGTAAAGGATACTTCTTCCAGCACATTATTATCCTTACATAAATTTTTGCCCAGGTTGTTTTTTTCATAGGAAAAGGTGAGATTTTCAACTACCATAGCGGCTCCTTCCTTTCAGCAGCATGATAAAAAAAGGCCCTCCTGCCACTGCCATTATGACGGAAGCACTGATTTCATAGGGCTGTGCAGCCGTTCTTCCAATGGTATCTGCCAGAAGAAAAACCAATGCACCGAGTATCATAGAATAAGGCAGCAAAAGCTTATGTCCGCTGCCGACAAAAATCCTTGCCATATGGGGAACAATCAATCCGATAAAGCTGATAATCCCGGCTACCGCCGTGGCTATGGAGGCAAGCAAGACTGCAGTCAGTGAAATCAGCAGTCTTGCACGGCCTACATTTACACCGATGCCCTTTGCAGTCTTGTCATCCAGGGCCAGAAGATTGCAGCGGCCGGCCAGAAATATGGAAAGGATGAGGCATACGGGTATGTAATACATTGCGGTTTTTACATCTTCCCAGGTCTTCATGGTAATATTGCCGTTTACAATAGCCGCCACTCCCGATAAGCTGCCTCCGTTCATGGAATTCACGGCAGTAGAAAGTCCGGAAAAAAAAGTACTTACCGCCACCCCGACCAGAATGATCCTTAAGGGGTTTGGGCCATCCTTAAAGGCCAGCAGATAGACAATCAGAAAGGAGAGGATACCGCCGGCAAAAGCTGCCAGTGGTATGAACAGAAATAATTCCGGTAAAAATGCGGTAATCAAAACGGCGGTAAAGCTGGCTCCTCCTGATACTCCGATTATACCCGGGTCTGTCAGCGGATTTTTTAATACGGCCTGAAAAAGTACCCCGGATACTGCCAGAGCCGCCCCTACCAGCATGGATAGAATAATCCTGGGAAAACGCAGATTATAAACAGCCGCCACCTCATCGTCATACTCAATAAACAGCCCTTTAAAAAGCTGGGCACCGCTGACTTTTAAGCTTCCTGTATTAACCGACCATAAAAACAGGAAAACAAGAAGCAGAAATGTTAACCCAAAAGCCAGTAGGGCTTTTATTTTTTTCCTTTTCATTTTTCCTGTGCCTCCTCATAAAAAATTTTATCCAGTGTGTTTAATGCTTCCGGATAGTCAAAGGTGGCACTCATTCCAAATTTATCATAAGGCAGATCATATACTTTTTCCTCTTTCACCGCGCGAAAGTTCTTCCAGATATCATTGGTTTTAAATTCTTCCGAAAACATCTCCATTACTTCCTCCGGAAGGGCATGGGCTGTCCTTAGTATAATATCCGGATCCCTCTTTAACATATCCTCCGTATTGGCGGTGATAAAGTCTGCCCCTTCCTCCCGGTAAACATTGACTGCCCCCGCCATTTTCACAAGGCTTCCTACATAGGAATGTTCCGTGGCAGCTACATAAGACCCGGGTAACCCCATCAGTATTAATACGGAAGGGGAAGAAAACTGTTTATGGCTTTCTTTATAAGTATTATAAAAGTTCTCAAATTCACCCGTTAATATCCTGGCTTCTTCCTCTCTGTCAAAGAGAATCCCCAGTTCTTCAATGGATTTGTACATCCCTGCCACACTGCTTAAATTAAGGAAAGCGTAACTGGTATCAATGGCTTCATATTTGGGCTTCAGATCCGAAATCAGACTGACCGGTGATAAGATCCAGTCCGGATTCATGGAAGCGACTATTTCCATATCCGGTGACATGGCAAGCCCAATCCTTGGCAGGTCCTTATACCGTTTTGGCGGTTCGGAGAGGTTGCTGTCGGGTATGCCGTCCAGGGGAAGGTCCAGTTTCTCGCAGATGGCGACGGTTGCCATGGAAGTGGCCAGGATTATCAGGTCCTCCGTTTTTCCAGTGCCGGTGTTTCTCCCAACTGTTTCACTGTCTGTCTCTTCCGGCTTGCCATTCATCTCGAGGGAATTGCCGTTTGCCTTAACTGCTCCCCCGCTTTGGTCAACACAACCGGAGAGAATAAAAATACAAAGAACAGTAATAGAAAACAGCTTAAGGCTTTTATCTTTCATTTTCTTCTTCCTTTCTTCCCAAAATTCTCAGCAATGCCAGCAGACCTGCTCCCACCAGAAATCCCGGCAGGGTGATGATCAGAATACACTGCCAGACCAGCTTCCAGGGAAGGGACGGAATTGCGGTTTCTGTTCCTTTTATTTCCGTACCCCGGGATTCTGCCGCAGTAATTTCTATTCCTGCAGCTACTGTTCCTATAACTTTTGTTTCTGTATCTTTTGTTCCTGTATCTTTTGTTCCTGTGAATTCTGTTCCTGCTACCTGGACCGACCCGGCGTCATTCCCTTCCTCCGTGTCCTGCCCGGAGGTTAAAAGCGTAACATCCGAAAGAACCAGTCCCTGGGCCGAAGCAAGCAGTTCACCGGCACTCTCCGTTATTTCTGCCCCATGGGCAGAATCCGCTCCGGCACTTACTATAAAGTCCGAGCTTCCTTCTTTTAAGTCCGTAAAATCCATATAAAATATAACATTTCTGCCCATTGGAGAAACAAAAAAGCTGCTTTTTACCACTGCATCCTTGGCAGGAATCTGAAACCGGTAATCGGTACAGTACTCTTCCCCGGCATTCTCCTGCATAATAGTATGGGAAATACTGATCCAGTCCGTATCCTCTCTTTTCTGGGTCCAAAACTTTACATCCGAAATATATTCCGCCAAAAAAAATCTTACGGTAACATAGATACTTCCTTCCTCCGTTTCCTCAATGAGAGCAACGGGGTGCAAAACACTTTCCGTCATTCCCTGTCCGATTCCCTCGTTGTTGCCCGCATCTTCCACTATCCCGGTGACTGGATGGCGGTAATAAGGATTGGCGGTGGCGGTATAGACACCCGCGGCTGCGAAAACCGGCAGGCTTTCCCTAAAGTTAAATACCGCAAGAACGAATAGTATACAAATCACTTTAATTCTAAGCTTTGAAAATTCCTGTATACTTATTCTATCTTTCTTATTACTCATATTGCCTCCTTCTTCTTTCAGCGGATTTGATTATTATAAGAATTACAAGGACAGTTATTGTTATTGAGCATGCTGCGGATATACCAAGCATTATTACGGCTGCCTTTTGCCCCGGGACAGCAGCAGAAAGAGAGGAATATTTTTCTGAAGTATTTTGTACAGACGGCTGTCCTGCCAATTCTTTCTCTGTCTCCGCAATATCCTGCTCTGTTTTGTCCTGGGTAAAAGACCCGGTATTTCCCATAGCGGGTTCTTCCTTATCTTCCCTGTCCTCCGCCTCTGCCAGGGCAAAGAGGCTGAAATGGTTTGTGGCAAAAACATAATAACCGGATTCCGCTTTTCCTGACATCAAAGTTTTTGTGCTGTCTTCTATCCGGTAAACCACTGTTTTCTCCGGGAGTAAATTACCGGGAACCGGCAGATATACCTGCACCATACCGGCAGGTTCTGTTTCGGAATCCTGTGTGGTAAAGGAAATGTCATAAAGGGCCAAAAGGGTTTTTGTTCCTTCCAGAAGTTCTTCTGCCTTTTGGTATTCCTCTCCTGCCTTAATAACCGTTACTTTCATTGCTGCGCCGTCCGGAATTATATTTGCATCCGCGGTTATTCTCACCCCGGTTACCTGGTCCGTAATATCCACACTGCTGCTTTTTAGTCCGACAGTATTCACTTTTATACTCTCTTTCAATACTGTCCCCTCGGACTGGGCCGTTAAGGTATCCCAACTTATTTTCAGCCTGGCGGGCAGGGGATCCTCCCCCATAACCTCTACCTTAGGGTCTATGAGAACTTCTATGTATTCCTCTCTGGAGGGTAACTGCAGCTTAAAAATGCTGGGCTGCCCATCCGGATTATTTCTGGCTGTAATGGCAGCATATTGATAGGTTCCGTCCGCCTGCTTTATCTGCAGGGTTTGCAGGCAGGCAGTTATGGGGCCCACCGTCATGGGGCGTGTGGAAATCTCTAGGGTATAGATGCCCTTTTCAACCGTAAGCAAAGCCTCATGGTTAAAAGCTGGATTCCCCATGGAGGCCTTATCCGAGGTAGCGTGCCATAAATCAATAGAAACACTGTATTTTCCATCTTCCAAATTTTCTTTATCCAGCAGCTCTGCCGGTTTTTTTACCGTTTCCTTTATTGCCTCCCGTAATGCAGCCAGCTGCGCATCCAACATATTCTGCGTTGCGGCAGTACTGTTTACTACCTTTTTGGCAGCTTCCACCGCTGCCTGTAATTTGATGAGGCCCGCCTCGGTATATTCCTCTTTTTTCTTCAGCATGGCTTCTGCCCCGGTTATTACTTTATTCAGTTCCGATTTATCCGTTTGACTATCCGCATTACCGTCTTTTTCTGTATAATCGTCTTTTTCCGTATTATTGTCTTTTTCAGCATTACTGGTATTTTTTGTATGATTCGGGTCTTCTTCCGCCCCTTCCTCCGTATTCGTACTATCTTCATTATCCGGCAGATCTGTTCCCTCATCACGGTCCGTTTCCGCTCCGTTTACGGGTGGTTCCACGCTGTCTGTATTTTCGCTCTGACCGCCTTCTTCTTTTTCCCCATTCTCTGCCTCGTCCTGTTCCTGTTCCTGCCAAAATTCCTTCTCTTCTTCCGTCATTTCTTTTAGGCCATCATAAGAAAGCTTTATCCTGCATACCTGATCCCCAAAGCCTAAGCTTCCCATGACGGGTACATACACATGGATCCAGGTATATTCTGTCCCTGTTTCGACCGGCAGTGAAACTACCTTCGGATACCGTTTCCCCGCACAGTTGATATCCGCAGAATCCGGGCCGTTAAATTCATCCACCACTGCATAAGCGGATATTACCTCAGCAGGTATTAAAGTATAATCTTTCGGATACTTAAATTCATTAAACTGAATATCTTCCATTAAATCCAGCTGCATCAGATATCCTGACATTCCGGAGAATTCCATACCGGTAAACATCATAAATAAGACGGCATTCCCCTCAGATACCACTAATTTTCCCGCCTGGTAAAGAGACTTGTTTCCCATGGAAGCTTCATTCTTAGAAGCATTCCACAGGCTTACCGGTATGGAATAGATTCCGTCCTTAAAATTAGTTGCGGCCTCTAATTTTTCTGAACGGACAGAGATCCCTGACAGAAGGGATAAAAGCAGTACAGCTGACAAAAAAATCGGTACCTTACTTAACCGTAACCTGAACATATTTCTTCACCCCATTGCAGGAAACAGCTATCCTGGCAGTTCCCTTTTTCACTGCCTTGATTACCCCTTTCGCACTGACTGTTACTACCTTTTTATTACTGGAGGCATACTTAACCGGACCGGACGGAGTGGCCGCCGCTTTAATGGCTGCGGTTTTTCCCACTGCCAATGTCACTTTCTGTTTATTCAGGGTAAGTTTCTGAACAGCTTTTACCTCCGCTTTTTTTAATGTACTGTAATCAATTTTAAGCCTTGCTTCCTGGTCTCCGGCACCAAAGCTGCCCATTATGGGTACATAAACATGCACCCAGGTATATTCTGTCCCCAGTTCCACCGGAACCGACAGTTCTTTGGGATAGGGCTTTCCTGCGCAGTTGATATCCGTACTGTCGGCACTGTTATACTCATCCACAAAATCGTGCGTTGATATTACCGTAGCAGGAACGGTGTTATATGTTTCAGGATAGTTAACTTCATTAAACCGGATGTCCGTAAGCAAATCCAACTGTGACAGGTACCCTGTCAATCCCGAAAATGTCATTCCTTTAAACTCAACTTTTAAAGTCCCTGCTCCGTCCTTTACCGTTAACACCGCTTCATGGTTTAATGCCGCGTTGCCCATTGATGCCTTATCCGCAGCAGCGTTCCATAAATCTACCTGAACCTGATAGGTACCGTCTTCTATTTTTGCTGCCGAAGCGGGTATTTTTAAGGATAAGGCTGCAAATAAAATAAAGATTCCAAACAGCATTACATTTTTATTCTTGTTTCCGCCTTGCTTTTTCATGTTTTCAACCATTGCAGGGACTGTTGTAAAATAATTAATTTACTGAACTTGTGTCTGGAATACGTCTTATATTCCCCCTATTTTATTCCAATCTGCGTGAATAAACGGCTCCATTCTTTCCAGAAGCCATTCGCACATACTTTTCACAAAATATCTGAGAAATATAAATCATATCCTCCCGCAAGTTAGATTATGAATTTTGCAACAGCCCCCCTGCCACAAATAAAAAGGTTGGAAGAACCGGTATGTGGCATCCTTTCTTAATATTATTTTCTTCCAACCTGTCTTTTCTATCTGTCCATTAACCGTCCTCCTCGTTTCTATGGCTTTCCCACGAAGGAGCCCATGGTCAAAACCGTTTTATAAAGTCTTAACCAATTTGCCGGTTTTATTAAAGTAACAGCGCGTACCGTCTATTGTTACCCATTTTGATTTTACAAGAATACCGTCTTTGCCCGCATAGTATTTATGATCCTTATAGGTTACTAGGACGGAAGCGGCGATCCTTCCGGTTTTATAGGTATAATACTGACTGTCCTTAAAGGTTATTATGTCGGAGGTTGCGATCCTTCCGGTCTTATAGGCATAATATTTTTTGCCGTAATAGGTTACTATATCGGAGGCGGCGATCCTTCCGGTCTGGTAGGCATAATATTTTTTGCCCTTGTAGGTTACCATGGCGGAGGTTGCGATTCTTCCGGTCTGGTAAGCATAATATTTTTTGCCTTTATAGGTTACCATGGCTGAGGTTGCGATCCTTCCGGTCTTATAGGCATAATATTTTTTACCGTCTAAATTAACCATGGCAGAAGCTGCAAGGATTCCCGTCTTATAGGCGTAATACTTTTTCCCCTTATAAGTTATCATTTTAGAGGTTACGACAGCGCCGTCTTCTCCGGCGTAATATTTATCGCCCTCATAAGTCACCACTGCAGAGACAGCGATTCTTCCGGTTTTATAAGCATAATAGTTTTTCCCCTTATAACTGAATAAAACAGAGGTTACTATTACCCCGCCTTTTCCGGCATAATAAGACTTATTATTCTCCGTTATCATGACATAAGTTTCCATGGCGCCGCTTTCCCCGGCATAGTATTTCCTGCCTTCATAGGTAACAAACCTGGAAGTCACTACCGCTCCGTCTTCCCCTGCATAATAAACTCTTCCTCTGTAATTAATAAGCTTTGAGGTTATTTTCTCGCCATTTTCGTAAAAATATTTTATTCCGTCGTCATCTATTACAAGTTCTGCCGTTCCTTCCGAATCTGCTCCGGTGCCTTCTACGGCTTCTCCTTCTTTAAAATATAAGTCATTGCCGGAAGCCTCATTTTCCAGATCTGTTGAGCTTGAGATATATTTTGCAGATGCATAATTCAATTTTAATCTGGCATCCTGTTCGCCTACTCCCAAACTGCCCATAACCGGTACATATACGCTGACATCCGTAAATTCTTCGCCCGGAACAACCGGAACGGCCAGCCTTTTCGGGTATTTCTGTCCCCTGCACCGCTCATCCGTGCTGGTTTCGCTGTTAAACCGGTCCACTACCGAATAAGTTGATATGACGGCAGAAGGATTTAGTTCCGATAAATATCCGGACTGTCCGGCATAGTTCATCTTCTGGAAGGTAATATATAAGGTCCCTTCCCCATTCTTAATAACCAGCTTGCCTGACTGGCTTAAGGCCGCATTACCCATGGAAGCCTGATTCTTGCTGGCATGCCATAATTTTACCGGAATGGAGTAGGTGCCGTCTTCCAGACTTTCATCGGAATCACCGGGGGTGCCCGGATTTCCTGTTCCGCCACCGGAATTTTCCGTCTTCACGGTTACAACGCAGGAGGCTGATATATCTCCGGCGGATGCCGTAATGACAGCAGTTCCCGGGGCAAGGGCAGTCACCAGACCGTTATTGTCAACCGACGCTGCCGTACTGTTATCCGTAGCCCACACTATGGCCTCCTCCGAATCAGTCAGGGATGCTGCCAGTGTTTTGGTGGCTCCCGGTGTTAATTCCAAAGTATTATGATCCAGTGAGATTGTCGGTTCGCCTTTTTTGGCAATTGCCGTATAATCAAGGCGTAATCTAGCCTCCTGATCCCCGCTGTCCAGCTCACCCATTACCGGTACATATACATGCACCCAGGTGTAATTTACTCCGGCAGTCTCCGGAAGGGTTACATTTACGGCAAGGGTCTTGGGGTATTTTTGTCCCCTGCAGATTTCATCCTTACTGTCTTCCCTGTTATATTGGTCTATGTAATCATGGGTTTCCAAAACCGCGGCAGGATTCCTGGTATAGTTTTCCGGATAACCGCTGGTGCCTATGGTGTAATCGGTTAAGATATTAAACTGCATTAAGTATCCGGTCAGTCCGGCAAAGGTTAAAGGCAGCATCTCCATTTGCAGGGTTGCCTTGCCGTCTTTTATCTCCAGTATCCCTTTGCTCACCACTGCCGCATCCCCCATGGATTGACTGTCCTTGATGGCATGCCATAACCGGATGGGAATGGTGTATTTACCGTCGGGAAGCTGTGAGGGCGGGGTTGCACCGAGATTAACCGGAACCAGAGCATCTATGACAGCCTGAAGTGCAACAACCTGGGCATCCACTTCTGCCTGTCTTGCCGCTTCTTTCTTATATATTTTTTCAGCCGCTGTAATTGCAGTTTGAAGCTCTAAATAGCTGCTGGCAGTATAATTTGCCTCCGGGATTGCTTTCGCTTCGGAAAGTTTAGCCTCCAGTTGCGTTTTATCCGCCAATTTGCTTTCGTCCACCACAAGGGCGTTTATGGCAGCCCGGATTGCTTCCGCATTGTTTTTAATTGTCTCAGGGTGAGGATTACTGCTGTAAACATTTTCAGCAGCTGCTATCACATCCTTCAGGGCATTGAAGCTTTCCGTTGTATAAACCTCTCCGTTAATGGCCTTTCCTTCCAGAATAGCTTTTTTTAATACTGTTTTTTGGTAAGTTGGAAGTGCAGTACTGTCCTCCAGTTTCACACAATGGTTTACCATAAGACGTACTACCTGGGCGCCGATTCCGTCGGTAGGGTCCATATCCATAGGCGGAACTTCAAAATATACCGGATAATAATTCTGATACAGAGCATTGGTGCCGTTTTGTCCGGTATAATCCTGCAAGGTGATTTTAGCCGACTTAACCAGGTACAAATCATAATCAAAATTCGCCTTGTGCCAGAAGTCCACCAGCAGGTCGTCACTTCCCTCCACGGTAACGTAATCCGTAATATTCCCCCAGGCGATTTCGGCAGCTTCAACATCAACCCCATAAGTGTTTGCAGTTCCCACATTGGATAAGTAACCCGCCGTATCTCCGATATACATAACCTGGAAGTCCAGATACAGCTCCTTTACCTTGCTGCCGTCTCCATCCGTACTTACCTTCAGGAAAGCATCCTTTACCAGTGCAGCGTTCGCCATGGACATTCTGCCGTCCTGGCTGCTGTGCATGGCTGCTATTTTTACCCTATAAAGGCCGTTCTCCAGCGCATTTAAATCTGCCGGCGTATCCTGAAGATACAAATAAATCTCACCAGATGAATAATCTGTCTGAAAAATGATGTATCCATCCTTAATGAGGAGGTCCGACGGTTTATAATAATTATTTCTTATCGTTTCATTCTCATTATAAAATCTGTTTACAGCATATATTTCGTTCTCATTCCAGCCCTCCGGAACCTTAACCGCAATCTCCACGTTCTGAATCAGCTTAACGGCAGAACCGCTGGCCGTCTTAATTTCATAATAATAAGGCTTAAAGTAAGGAATTCCGTCTTCATCCGCTGCCGCAATGGTTTCCACCGTCCGGTAAATTTCCCGGGACTTCAGTTCCTCACTGTCTCTGTCCACGGTAAAGCTATAATCCTCACTTATCACACTGGAGTCAGTCGTAAGTCTTACTTCTCCGCTTTCGTCAAACATAACAATGGTTTCCGCAACTCCCGGCAGCACATGGAGCATAACATAATTGGATGAAACCGTATCCAGTTTTGCATCGTCATATGTTGAATAATCTGCCGCACCATCCTTCGTCTTTATGCTGAGGGGAACTCCGAATACCAGATTTTCGGCGGTCAGGTCAAAGGTTAATTCAAACTGGTATCCACTGATATCTAAGTTTCGGAAATTGGTGTTATAATAAGGGTGATAATAATATAAGATGTCTGAAGCCGTCTTTTCAGCAATCGGTTTGTTTATCAATTCTCTGACAAAAATAACTCCATACGTACCCTCAAAGGCTTCCTCGTTAAGCATTCCTTTAATCGTCAGTGTATCTTCCGCCCCTTCATCCGCTCCTGCTTCTGTTAATACTGTTGAAAAAAGCTTCTGGACAGTGTTCAGCGTTCCAGTGTCCACTAAATTGGACGCCCTTTGCTTCGGCGAATTCCCCCGGGCATCACTTATCTGCACGGATTTCGTTTCGCCGTATATGTACTCCTCAATATCTATCCGTATCCTGCTGTCCAAATCAAAGACAAGGTAGCTGGTATTTGCCGGCCTTGATACTGTTGCACTGGTGGTATAAAAAGCACTCTTTATTACCAGTTTTTTCATCAGGTCATCTATATTTTCAAGGTTCAAGGTAAGATAGGTATACCCGGTTTGGGAATCCCTGCTAACCACGGCCGTTTGATCATACAAATCATTCGTTTCCTCCGAAAAATACTGCTCCATGGCGGGATATTGTCCCAAATAAGCATCCGTCCCATCAGTAAACGTGCCCATTTTTATGTCCGCCAGTTCCTTATTGTCACTTATGTTGGCATAGGCCGTTCCAATATCGTATTTTTCGCTTTCCTCCCATTTCAATACCTGCAAATAATCATATGGTATGGTACTGTAAATCTGAAAGGTCACGGAAACAGCTCCTCCCGAGGCTACTTTAAGCATGGCTCTCTCATTCCAGGCAGGCATATTGACACTAAATGACTCTGTTGCCGAACCGCTGCTTGAAATAATACCGTAGCTCTTCAGAGGCACCGCATAGATTTCCTCCACTGCTTCTTCTGTCGAATCCCCTAAAATCGTCAAATTTTCCAAAAGACTCTCCCCATCCGAAATGCTTCCTTCTTCCGGAACAGTCTCTCCATCTACACCGGTTTCTTCTGTAAACTCCCTTTCTTCCATACCGGTTTCTTCCGAATTATTCCCCTCTTCTGCATCTGCTTCTCCTGAATTATTTACATCTCCCGCACCGTCTTCGCCAGCACTGACTTCTTCCTCTCCGGTCTCTTCTGTCAGAATCACAGACTCCCCGTCATTACCTGAGGCAACGACAGGGAGAATCTGACCCAGACCGGAAGGAAGCACCAATGTAAAAATTAAAATAAACGGTATAATTTTCTTTATAATGCTCTTAGACATTGTGTTCCTCTCGTTCCAGTTATTTATTAATTATTAATAGGTTAAATTGGAAATCCTGGTGTAAACTTGTGAATGAGTTCCTGCTGCCTGCTCAATTTCAAAATACAGATAAAAAGGCGCTGTCACATCAGGGATAAATGCCTCATCATCAAATAAAAGATTATCGCTGGTAAATACCGAATTTGGTGTTGTAGTTCTTATCACTGAGATTCGGCCTTGAACACCATATATGGGCACCCAGCCTTTGGAGATAACGGTAAGATCCGTTCCGTCATAGTCAATACGGTAAATAGCTGCCTTCATTGCAGCAGGTACCGTTGACCAGGTAGCACCGTTGTCAGTTGTATATTCCCAGGTATAACCGGTAACGGTTGCCGCCTCGGCAGTAACCCCCGGTCCTATTACCGTTGCCACGATAGCCAGTGCGGCCACGATTCCAACAAGCTTTTTAAACAAATTTTTCATAATATTGCTCCTTTCTTCCCTTTTTAAGGGAATCCCCTCCTTGAGAGATCTAAAATGAGTTTATGAGAATTTATTATGAGCTAGCTTCCCCTCCTGCACAACTCATTAGTTAGACACGGCTAACTCATTGGGATTTTATAATGCTGTCAGAGCCCTGCCTAGGATTACGGTTCAACAGCATTCATAAAATGTTTTGTTGTTACAAGCACAACATATCATACGTTTTTTACTCAGTCAAGACGTTTTTTTGTTGCATATCATGCTCTAAAACAGTGATTTTTCCGCATTTTGCAGTCATCAAACCCACATTTTTCCTGCTGTTGCATAATATGCACAGACTTCTTTCCGCAGGTTGTGATAAAATTTCTCAATTATGTTAATATGTAACAACAAATACCGTTTTTATTACAAAGGTAAAAGTCCGTCTGCTTCCTATAAACAATCACAAATATATGGTCAGAATCGCAGTGCTCTCCGGCATGTGAAGGATTCCTACCGAACAGGTCATGGTAAGATTGGCATACCCCTGTAAAATTTCGTCCTCTTTGATATAGATAAACTTCATGGCTTCCAAAGGAAGTTTCGCCATTGTTTCCGTTATGTCCGCTTCCTTTATCTGGTTTTGATATTCGTACTTCAAACTGTTTACCTTTCCGGCCAGATTAATCTTATCAATCAAGGAGCTTTGTTCCATCTGTCTCGATCTTAAGGAAAGATATCCTGAATTTTTGGTAATTACCAGGGTCGCCGGATGGTAAAATGCTTCATTTGCCATGGATATCTGATCCGGACTCCTCCTTTTATCTTTATGGAAAACAAAAGGAATCTGATACTCCCCCCTCTTTATGTAATTGCAAATCTCATTTCCTTCAATCACCAGCTTATGCCCTTTTTCCCTGAAATAACTGCAGGCCTTGCAGAACTCCCCGCCCTGCCCCAGCATACGGATTGTTTTTTCAGAGCACACTTCCAGTATCTTATAGGTATCACGGCTGGCATCTTCTTCCTCTATACCGTTTTTCATTAACCAGCGTGTAATAACTTCGTGCTTGTATCTATATTCGGATAAATATTGCTTTCCCACGGAAGTTATATTATATTGCTCATCCAGCAGCCCCTGGTCCACCAGGGCAGTCAGCGACCGGCTTACTGTTGAGCGGTTCACCTTATATCTTTCTGCAATCTGTGTTATGGATTGGTTTTCCCCTTCTGCCAAAGCCATAAAATATTTCATTTGCGTTGCCGTCATTAATAACCGCTCTCCCTTCTGATTCTTGTAAACTGATATATAATTTTACATTTTATATGATTCATTCCATTTTACAAGTAAAGAAAATATAAATAATAAACTTTATCAAGAAAGCCGCAGGACAAACACAGGTCCTTACGTTTCTCCTGAAGAAAACCGAGAAAACCGGTAAGCAGATTGACAATAATGCTCTTGCATGCTAGCATTATAGGAATACAGTTTGTGCCTGCTTAATCAAAGTCTGTAAAGTATAAGCATGTTAATTACACTTGGCGCAAACTTCAAATACACAGAAAACATGTGCAGAAATGAGGTTAATTATGATAAATTTTGCAGTTATAGGTACAAGCCATATTGTCGAAGTATTTTTACAGGCTTGTGCGGATATTCCGGAAATAAATTTTTACGCAGTCTATTCCAGGGATAGGGACAGAGGCAGGCAATTTGCCGAAAAACACGGAGCAGAAGTCAGTTATGACAGTCTGGAAAAATTAGCGGCGGACCCCCTCCTTGATGCCGTCTATATTGCAAGTCCCAATGCAAGCCATTGCAGTCAGGCAGTATTTTTGATGAATGCCGGCAAACATGTTTTAGTGGAAAAATCCATTGCGTCAAACACCGGGGAATTTATGACTATGCAGGAAAGCGCAAGGAAGAATCAGGTCATCCTCCTGGAAGAGATACGCTTCCTGCATGACCCCGGTTTCCGTATCATTAAAGAGAACCTAAAGGAACTGGGCGAAATACGCCAGGCTATTTTCCAGTTCTGCCAATATTCCTCCCGTTATGATAATTTTAAAAAAGGCATTATAGAAAATGCCTTTAAACCCGAACTCTCCAACGGTGCCTTAATGGATATCGGGGTGTATTGTATTCATTTTTTAGCAGCTTTGTTTGGCATGCCGGATAAGATACAGGCAGACAGTATCTTTTTGGAAAACAACATTGACGGTGCCGGTTCCATAACCGCAAATTATAAAAATAAAATGCAGGTACAGCTCATTTATTCTAAAATAACAACCAGCAGCCTTCCAAGCCAGATCATGGGAGAAGAAGGAATTATGGTTATAGATAAGCTGGCTGACCCCAGGTCCGTTAAAATCCGCAAGAAAAACGGCGAAGAAATTAACTTTCCAATTGAGAAAGTCCCCGTAAATATGTACTATGCAGTAAAGGCTTTTGCCAATGCGGTAAACGGCAAAGAGTCCGTGGAAGAATACCTTAAATATTCCCAGTATGAAATGCTTATGTCGGATGAAGCAAGAAAACAGACCGGAATCGTTTTTCCGGCAGATAAGGTCTGAATGACTAAAACGCCTCCAAAGCTTCACAAAGCGCCACCAATGCCAGGGACTGTCCATAAGCCATAGGTGCTATCATAATATCGTGATAGTGTTTCGCATTCATTCCAATTCCGGTTCCTGCGGATACCTTCAATACGGTGCCGTCGCTGTCAATATTCCGGCAGATGGCTTCAATGGCCTTGTCGGCGCTTGCTTTACAGGAGTCCTTAAGAATTCCCAGTTTGATTCCCTTTAATATGCCGGTTGCAATGGCCGCACTGCCGGAAACTTCCTCATAGCTGCTCTTATCATCCAGAACCGTATGCCAGAGACCGCTTTCCGACTGTAATTCCATAAGCCTGTTAACCTGGGCCTTAAAAGTATCTTCCAGGTATATTCTCAACCCCTCTTCCATACTGCCATGAAAGGCTTCTATGAAATCAACAATACCAAAGGTGAACCAGGAATTTCCGCGGCACCAGAATATTTCACCGAAATTATTGTTTTCAATAAAGGTCCAGCCATGATAAAATAAACCTGTTTTCTTATCATACAGGTATTTTATATGTAACAGCACCTGATGGATGGATTCTGCGATCCAGTCCTCCCTGTCATATCTGTGTCCCATTTTATTTAAGAACAGTACTGCCATAAATAAAGTATCAATCCACAATTCCCCTTCGTGCCGAGCGGCAGCATTCCGGTTGCCGATTGCACTGGTAACATGTTCAAAACCGTTTTCCCTGGTTTTGGGAAGTTCCTTCATAATCCATTCGGCCCGTTTTAAACACAGGGCTTCATAATCCGGATTCCCTAATGTATCCAATAGATCCACCAAAGTCAGTAAAGGGGCGGTCGTGTTGACATTGGCTGCGGGAAGTCCCTTCTCCATATTCGTTTTAAACCAGTTCCCAAAAAACTCCAGATAGGCTGTATTCCCATGAATCTGCTGCAGTTTATTCAAACCGTATAAACCCACGCCTTGGGGCCAGTCCCATTCTTCGATCCCGAAATCACGTGCTATCAGTCCGGATTTTATATCACTTTCCGAGGATGATTTGTCATTGTCATAATCAGCACCTCCCATATTCATCAGTTTACTTACGATTAAATCGATTTTTTCTAAAAGTAATTCTTTTGTCATACTGTTTTTTCCTTTCATTTTTCTTTATTTTCAAGATATTCTCTGGGAGTATACCCTGTATAACGTTTGAAAACCTGGCTGAAATAATGGGGATTGTTGCCAAACCCTACCTGTCTGGCAATATCTTTTACATTATCGAAGGAATAGAGGGAAAGGAGCTTTTTGGCTTCCTCCATCCGAAGTCCGTTGAGGTAGTCCGAAAACCGCATTCCTTCCTCTTTTACAAATTGTTTGCTCAGGTAGCCGACGCTGATAAACAGATAATTTTCGGCCAGCCATTTCAGGGAAAGATTCTCCGCATTGTAATGCATTTTAACATAGGCCTTTAAAGTGGCTATGGTGGATTTATTCTTTACTTCCGTGTGTTCCTCCAGGAGGTTCTTAATAATAATTCCCTGCAATAAGTCCTGTATGGCTTCTATTGTGGTACAGGAATACAGCTTTCTGAAAAAATCACAGGCAATATCAATAGTATCCTCATTCTGAGCGGTATCAAGCCGGAGGAACAGTGCCACCGCCAGGTTTTTCGCAGCTTCCGGCTGATCTACCAAAGAAAATGTGGAACGGATATATTCATTTGCATCGGAAAGGGTAGGTGAAGTTATTAACTCATTTTTAAGATCCCTGATTTTCTTGGGCGATGTCAGGTTATTGTAAATTTCATATTTGCCGCCGTTATCATCAAACAGAAGGACCTGGCCGTATCTGGAGATTTTTTTTACTACGGTTTCAAATAATTCCGCACAGCTGTTAAAATGGAGAAAATTAGTGGCAAAAGACACCGACTGGGATTTATATTCCAGTTCTTCGAATTCCATACGTAATTTATCCTGCTGGCCTAAGGAATCGATGGGAAATATCAGCAAAACACTATTCATGACAGCTATCATGGGAAAAAACAGGGGAAGCTTCTCTTTTGATATAATATCACGGGCGTCTTTTAAAAAATCGTTCAGAAATCTGTCTTCAACAAAAGAACAGATACAGACATGCAGACAATTATCCGGAAAGTCCAGCAAGAATTGATATTTATTAAAACAATTCATGAAATCCTGGTTCTCTTCAAGAGCCTCCATTAAAAAACATTGTTCCATGGGAAAACGGACATTATTTAAAATCTGTTTCTGCTGAAAATGTGCCTTTTCATTTTTTAAATCACGTTTTTTGCGTATTTCAGTCAGTGCGTTAATTAATTCCTGTTTGTCCGTCGGTTTTAATAAGTAATTCTGTACGCCGTATTTCATTGCCTGTTTGGCAAATTCAAATTCCCCATACCCGGATAAAATAATATAATCTATATCCGCATCCAGGCAGGAAATTCGTTCAATAAGCTCCAGGCCGCTTAATACCGGCATTTTCAGGTCAGTTATGATCACATCGGGAAAATTATCACATATGATATCAATGGCTTCCATTCCATTTCTTGCAGTTCCGACAAGTTCATAACCCAAGGCGTTAAAATCAATCATCCTGGAAATTGCATTGCGAATGGTATCTTCATCGTCTACAATGATCAGTCTTAGTAACATATTTATTTCTCTCCCTTTCTTTATTTCGTTACACGTAAGCCTTGCGGCTGGATTGTAACCTTTATTCTACTCCGTCTCTCGTGTGCTGATATACCGGTGCAGCATCCGGCTCATCTCCCGGCTTTCGAACCCCAGCCTGAGTTACCTGGGTCTGAGCCGGATGCTATATTGAGGTTTCCTTTGGTATCTGTAATAATACAATTGCCATATTGTCCCGGTTGAGAAAGGACAAACCATATTCTTCGCCGAACAGCAGACGCAGGCGGGAATCAATATTCATTAAACCAACGCCGGTTCCCAGTGGCTTTAATGTATTCTGGCGGATTTTGTCCAGCAGGTCGTTTTCAAAATAAGAGCCCGTATTGGCAACTTTAAGCTGGTAACACTCCTCTTTCTCACTTAAGGTCAGAAAAATTTCACAAGGTTCAAAACTGAATTCCATGGAATGCTTTAATGCATTTTCCACCAACGGCTGTATGCTCAGTTTGGGGACAAGTATTTTACTGTACTTTTCCGGAATGTCGATTGTAATCTGTAACCGGTCCTTAAACCGTATTTTTTGGATCTGGATATAACTGTTTAAAAATTCAAGTTCCTCCTCCAGCGGTATCAGATCCTTTTGCTGCATAATGGAAGCCCGGAATAAATTGCCCAGGGATAAAACCATGGTGGAAATTTCTTCGTTTCCCTCCATCTGGGCCATTAAATTGATCGTATCCAGGGTATTATACAGAAAATGCGGATTTATCTGCTGTTCCAGGATTTTTATGGTAGCATCCTTTAAAAGCAGCTGCTTATCGTAATTCTCATCAAGCAAGGTTTTCACCTTTATGGTCATTTCGTCAAAGGTGCGGTGGAGCCGCCCGATTTCGTCCTGCCGGCCCAGATAGTTATACTTGTTAGCCGTCGGGAGGGCAGGTTCCCCGCCGAATTCTTTCATTTTATGGATTAAATAATCAAAATGCTTAAAGATGTTTTTCAGTAAAATGTTTGAAAAAATTACGGATATAATTAAAAAAGCCGCCGTCAGTAATACCGCTGACAGTTTAACCTGGGTCGCCTGGTAAAATAACCGGTTATAATCCCTGAAATAATAATAATTCCATGGGACATAATTCATATTGCCGTAAATGATAAACTTTTTCTTCCCGTCAATGCTTTCGACCCGATAGTTCTCGGTTAAATTTTTTTCCGTTATCCTACTCTGTTCATAAACCGCTTTTTCCGGATAAATCTGATCCCCCTCATGATACAGAAAAAATTCCGTGATATCCGGCGTATACCCTGCATTTTCCAGGGCATCGGCAATAATACTGTCCAAATCCGCTTTTATATATAAAGTACCCAATTTTCTAAGATTCAGATATTTCTTCTGCCTGATCTGACGGACACAAAAGCTGGAATAGTTTGTTGCCTTATCGGAAATCCACAGGGTTCCCCCATTGGCATCTGCTGCCTGTTCATTGATCTTGTCAAGATCCAGTTCGGATTCCTCCAGGGAATCTCCCATTGTAATAACAGAATCACCGGTCACCAGAGTAATGGATCGGATATAATCATTTAAGAACATATAGGTATACAGTGCTTCATAGGCATCCCTCCTGTAAGATGCCGACTTATTGTTGGAATCCGCCAGCCTGGTAAGACTTACCTGTATGACATTATCCGCAATGATATAATCCGACATATTGGAAATTGCAGCCATTTCCGACTCGATATTGGATATAACATTATCCAATAGCTGTGCATTGGCCTGATACATATCCCGGTCATAATAATCCGTCAGTTTGTGCAGATTGATGAAAAAACCGATGCCAAGGAATAGAAAAGAGATATAAACAATCCCAATTATTTTTTTCTTTAAGGGCAGATTGACATAGCAGTCCAATAGTTTTTTTATATGATACAATTGTCCACCTCCTCATAAGCAAATTATATAAAAATCGACAAACAAAATAAAGGGTTTTTCCCAAAAATTCGCAAAAAAGCGTTTTTTTAACCTATAAAAAGCCATTTTTTAAATTTACTTTTGTGCACTATGTAATATAATTACAATACAACCTGAAGAAACTCACAATGCGGGTTTTTCCGGGCTGCGGGCACATTTACTGGTAACATTGCCTTAGCAAAAATTACAAAGGAGGTATTTGAATGAAAAAGAAATTTTTATCTTTACTTATGCTGACCGTAATGGTTACGGGACTCCTGGCAGGATGCAGCATAAACAAGACATCACCGACGAACAATACCAAAACTGCGGAGAATACATCTTCCGGTGAAAAAAAAGTAACTTTAAGCCTGGTTTGGTGGGGAAACCAGACAAGAAACGATCTGACACAAAAAGCAGTGGAATTATACATGACAAATAATCCCAACGTAACAATTAAAACGGAATTTACGGACTGGTCCGGTTATTGGGACAAAGTTTCCACAATGGCGGCCGGCGGAAACCTGCCTGATATTATGCAGCAGGATTATGCTTACATCAACCAGTTTAAGGGAAGCAACCAGCTGGCAGACTTAAGTACATTTATTCAGGACGGAACCATTGATACGTCCAATATACCGGAAAGTATTATCGAAAGCGGTAAAATTGACGGCGGGATATACGCTCTCAGCCTGGGCAGCAATGCACCTATGATGGTTTATGACAAAGAAGTAGTAAAAAAAGCAGGTGTTACAATTCCGGAACAGCCAACCATCGACGAGTTATATGATATTGGCCAGACAATCTATGAAAAAACCGGTGTTAAGACCTATTTTGACGGCGGCATCAATATGATGCAAATTCTCGCCAGAACGGCCGACTCTCATTTATACGACCTGCTGAAAGAAGGAAAAGCCGATATAAGCTTGTTACATTTTGCCAATGTAGATAAGTTTACTAATGCTGAATTCAGCATTCCGGTAAATTTACTGGTAGAAAAAAATCCGGATGTGGTTGAGACCAAACCGATCATAGACCAGACCACCTGGAACGATTTCTCCTTCTCCAACCAGTTTATCAGTATCTCGGCAGCTGCCGGAAGGGATCTTGGAATCTGTATGTATCCCACTACTGCAGATGCCGTAAAGCAGCCGATCTATTTGAAGCCAAGCCTCTTTTTCTCCATAGCGGAGACTTCCAAAAATAAGGAAGCCGCAGCAAAATTTATTGACTGGTTCATAAACAGTGAAGAAGCAAATGAGATTTTAATGGCTGAACGCGGAATCCCGGTTAACACAAAAATTGCGGATTTTGTGAAGGGTAAGGTGGATGAAGTAACAGCCCAGGTATTCGATTACATTGCGAAAGTAACCAAGATTGCGGAACCGATCGATGCTCCTAATCCGTCCGGCTCCAATGAAGTAGAAGAGTTCGGCAAAAAGATGGTAGAGACCCTCCGCTACGGTGAAATTAATGCGGAAGATGCAGCAAATGAATTTGTTACCAACTCCAAACAGATTTTGGAGGAAGCAGCCAAGTAGAAGACTTTTAACAGATTGGAGATAATTTCATTGAGAAAAAATAATATGCCTCCGAAACGTAAAAGGACCTTTGGCCAGACCATGAACAGTAAGGAAGTTGCAGGATATGTATTTATCCTGCCCTTCCTGATAGGATTTTTCGGTTTCATTGTTCTGCCCATGATTTTTTCGTTCGGATTTTCCTTTATGCGATATAATATTTTAAAAACTCCGGCATTTATCGGCCTTGAGAACTACATAACCATGTTCACGAAGGATCCTACCTTTTGGAAATCCTTTGGTGCAACCCTGTATTATGTCGTATTTTCAGTTCCCCTTAGATTAATAATGGCACTTATTGTTGCAATGCTCTTAGTAAAATCCTCAAAGCTGTCCGGATTTTACCGTGCGGTCTATTACCTGCCTTCCATCATCGGCTCAAGTGTGGCGGTGGCAATATTATGGAAGCGGATGTTTGCCAGTGACGGTGTGTTTAATGCACTGCTGCAGTCGGTCGGGATTAACAGTACGGTTGCCTGGCTTGGACAGACAGATACGGCAATCTGGACCCTGATTGTTTTGGCCATATGGCAGTTTGGTTCGTCCATGCTGATATTTTTATCCGGCCTGAAACAGATTCCGGTAAGCTTATATGAATCGGCTAAAGTAGACGGTGCAGGCGGTATATACCGTTTTATCAAAATTACGCTGCCAATGCTTACACCGACTATTTTCTTCAACCTGATTAACCAGATCATAAACGGATTTATGGCATTTACCCAAAGCTATATCATCACACAGGGAAAGCCCAGGGATACTACCCTGTTCTACACCGTGTACATGTACCAGAATTCCTTTAGCTACGGCAAATTAGGGTATGGCTGTGCCATGGCATGGGTTATGGTTCTTTTTGTAGGTCTCATTACTTTTGTTTTATTCCGGACACAAAAGAGGTGGGTATATTATGAAGCAGAGAGGTGAAACTTATGAATAATTACATTATAAAAAGAAGGGTAACCAAAGTAATTTATCATGTGTTTACATTCCTGTTTGCCGTAGTCATGATATATCCGGTGCTTTGGATGGCTCTCAGCTCTTTTAAAGACACAAATGAGATTTTAAAAACGGCACAGCATCTGTTCCCTAAAACATTTACCCTGAAAAATTATATAACCGGCTGGGAAGGCTTCGGCGGGTACTCCTTCGGAATATTTTTTAAAAATTCCTTTATCATAGCCGGTCTTTCGACCATCGGCGCCGTTGCTTCTTCCGCCGTTGTTGCCTATGGCTTTGCAAGATGTGATTTCAAACTGAAAAGCCTGTGGTTTTCCTGTATGCTTTTAGCAATGATGCTTCCCTTTCAGGTAATTATGATTCCCCAGTATATCCTATTTAACCGTTTAGGATGGGTGGGAAGTTATTTACCGATTATTGTACCACAATTTCTAGGCCAGGGATTTTTTATATTCTTAAATATCCAGTTTATCAAAGGAATTCCCATGGACCTTGATGAGGCGGCCAATATGGACGGGTGCAGTGTTTATACAATCTTTTTTAGAATTATACTCCCCCTTATAAAGCCATCCTTAGTTACAAGTGCCATTTTTTCCTTTATGTGGAGGTGGGATGACTTTCTATCAGCGCTGATCTATTTAAGCGATCCATTAACGTATCCGGTAAGCTATGCACTTAAAATGTTTGCAGACCCCACCGCAGGTTCTGACTGGGGCGCAATGTTTGCAATGGCGACACTGTCATTGCTTCCTATCTTTGTAATATTTCTGACCATGCAGAAGTACCTGGTGGAAGGTATTGCTTCAACAGGTATCAAAGGATAATTTCCTAATACTTAAAACAGCCGGAATTAAACTTAAGCAGACCTACCGATCAGGCTAAGTTTTAATTCCGGCTGAAATACTTTTCTAACATAAATTTTTAAAAAACTCTTCCACAAAATAGAGTGCGGCTCCTGTTGCTACGGACTCTATCTTATTTTTGCAGGGGATCAAGTAACTGGAGGTTTCCTCCCCGAAGGGGCTTTTGGCATCTACTTTTTTATACAATGCCTCCATATAATCTTTCATATATGCTCCTACATATCCCCCTAAAATAACGGTGCATCCAAAAAGCATTCTGATATCATTCACTGCCGTGGCTAAATAATCCAGGTATTCCTCCCATACTTTCTGAAGTTCTTCCTCTCCCTGCCCCAGCCTTTGGAAAAACAATTCCAGGTCGCCTCCGGCATAATTAGCAAGGCGTTCCGCATTACAGTATGCATCAAAGCACCCTTTTTGTCCGCAATAACAGGGTTCCCCATTCGGTATCAGATTTAAGTGTCCGATTTCACCGCTGTATAAACCGTCCCCCATATATACGTTGTCATTCAGCAAAACAGAACCGCCCACACTATTACATAAACTGATATAAAAAGCATCATGTATATCAGAAGACATCCAGATTTCAGAAAAGCCGGAAGCATTGGAGTCATGAATCAATTTGGCGGGATACGGTATATACTTTGCAAAGTCTTCGCAGCTCATTCCCGTATTATCGATTACCCTGCCGTCAATCACATAACCTTCCACCTGGTTGATAAGCCCAGGCATGGCGATTCCCACTCCCAATATTTTTTTTCTGTCCAGCTGCACGCTTTCTATAATCGTCTCTACCGCCTCTCCCAGAAGCTTTAAATATTCGTCGTCCCGCCGGTAGTTCTGCCTTTTATAAATATATTTCACAACATTGCCATCTAAATCTATAATAATACTTTTAATATGATGTTTTGTAATATCCAGTCCGATTGAAACTTTTGCATCAGCAATATAAGAATAAGCAACCGGCTTTCTACCGCCTGATTTATTCGCTACTTTGTATTCAGAACCTATCAGCCCCTGTTTAACCAAATACTCCAAATTCTGCGTAACCGTAGGCAGACTCAGCTGCAAATCATAGGCGATATCCTGCTTTGTTGCTAAATTCTTTTTTCGGATATAAAAATATATCTTTTTCCGATTGTTTTGCTTAATGTCGAAAATATTCATTTAATTCTCCAGCATTTTTTCGTATTCATATATTCTTCTTTTCTTATAATGATAGAACGGATCAGAGTCCAAAAGTCCCTTTTCTACCTGTAAAAACAGTAATTCCATATCACGAAAAGTATAACACAAAAGCTCAATAATGAAAAGGAGAAGTTATTTTGTTACTGTTCACTGCCTGTACACGCGACGTGCTTTTTGTGAGTGAAGCGGAGCGGAAGTCACAGAAAACCGGAGGATTGCCGCGCCAAAACGCTGTCTTTGCGTTTTGTGTACATCGCGAAGCGCGTTATTGTTCACAACACTGCTGCTTTTGCAGGGATGTGAACAGTAACATTATTTTCCTGCCTGATACATATTACGGGATGCATCAATAATTACAGCTACAAATATCATCAAGCCGCCGGCTAAGGTTATCATTGTTGACGGAATTCCAAGAATTGCAAGACCCACCTGGATCACTGTAAGCAGCAAAGTTCCGCCAAGAACTCCTAAAATTGATCCTTTGCCGCCGGTTAAGCTGACACCTCCTACAACGGCCGCCGCAATACACTGCATTTCATAAGACTTTCCAAAGGAAGAGGTTACTGCTCCCATATAACCGGATAACAGATATCCTGCCAAACCCGATAATAATCCGGAGATCACAAATGCGCCTATCTTAATGGCAGTTACGTTGATACCTGCAATATAAGCACTGTGTTCATTCCCGCCTACCGCAAATAAGCTGCGTCCGAAAGCTGTTTTGTTCCATATAATATAGAAAATAATAAATACTACGAACAGTACTATGGGCATTACCGGAAAGATGCCGATTTTTCCCTGGCTGACATATTTATACCCGTCCGGCAGCTGCGAAATGGTATTACCATTGGTAATGGCAAGCAATGCACCCTGCAATACCATATTCATAGCAAGGGTTTCGATTAAAGCATTTGCTTTTAACTTTGTTACAATCAATCCGTTTACCAAACCGATCAGACCGCCTACCAGGGGAATAACCAAAACAGCCAAAGGAACAGGCAGGCCGTTTTTCATCAGCATTACACCGATCAGTGCTGAAAATCCTGCGGTTCCTACGGTAGACAGATTAATGTCACCTAAGAGGATTACCATAGACACGGCAACCGCCAGTAAACCTAAAACTGTTCCCTGAACCAATATATTAGACAAGATACCAAACGAATAAAAGGATGATTTAAACACCCCCATAATTAATATGGAAACAATAAGCAGTATCCATACGATATTATTCATACAAATATTTAATATATCTCTTTTCGTTTTTGTTTTCTTAGTTTTCAATTTACTATTCTCCCTTTACCTGATCTCGAATTTCCGTTACACGGTCAATGCTCAAATCTTTGTTTATTACTTGTGCCACAATCCTTGAATCTTTGAAGAATATCAGCCTGTCTGCTACCCTTAGCAGTTCCTCATAATCATTTGTAAGATATAGGACACTCATGCCGGAGCGGGTCATATCACCAATAGCTGATATAATTTCTTCCCTGCTCTTAATATCAATTCCGATCGTGGGTTCATCCAGTATAAGCAGCTTCGGATCAGAACCTAAAGAACGGCTGACTACTACTTTTTGCTGGTTGCCGCCGGACAGGCTGCCAATCGGAGCATCTATGCCATTGCATTTGATTTTCAGCATTTCTTTATATTCCTCCGATATTTCCCGTTCCTTTTTTAAATCAAGGAACCCAAAAGGCCTTTTGAGTTTACTATGTAATATACTCATACCAATGTTGTAATTTACTGAAAACTGAGGCGTTAAACCTTCTCTGTGCCTGTCAAAAGAAATATATGCCACACCGTTACGGATGGCATCTTTAGGGCTTTTAACCGATATTTTTTTTCCTTTATATAAGATTTCTCCTCTGTCCAATTTGTTAATACCAAATAAGGCACGGCACATTTCACGTGCGCCGGATCCCGGGAACCCCACAATTCCAAGTATTTCCCCACGATAGATATCCACCGACACGTCACTTAAGCCTGTACCTGTAAGATTTTTGCATTCAAACAGCTTATCTTTTTCATCATACTTTTGTTTATACTCCCTCTTGGTCAGCTGTACTTCTTCCCCGGCCACCAGGCTTGATAAGTAATCTTCCGTTGCTTCTTTCGGATTTTCAACCCGGTACATACAGCCATCCCTGAGTACCGTGATCTCATCCGACAACTCTTTTACTTCGCCCAAATAATGGGATATGAAAATAAATGCGGTTCCTTCTTCTTTCAGTTTTCTTATAAATACGAATAATTCATCCCGCTCTTTATTGGTCAGTGCCGTAGTAGGCTCGTCCAGGATGATCAGCCTTGCACCGCCGTGCATTGCCCGGATAATATTTAACTTTCTGGCATCGATGGAACTTAAGTTTCTTACCCTTTCGATAGGTTCGATGTCCAGGCCATATTCTTCCAGCTCTTTTTTCGCCGCTTCGTTCATGGTTTTCCAGTCGATCAATCCCCGTTTCGTCTTTGGCAATAATCCCGCAAATATGTTTTCCGCCACCGTAAGGTCCGGAAACGAATTCTCATGCTGGGGCACCAGCCTGATACCGATTTCCTGCCGGTTGAAAATATTTAAATTCTTAATATTTTTTCCATCAAAATATACTTCCCCGGTTGTCTGGGGATACACCCCTGCAATAATGTTTACAATAGTAGATTTTCCAGCACCGTTTCTGCCTAAAAAGGAATGTATCATCCCCGGCCTGATTTGAATGGAAATATCTTTAAGAGCCTGCGTAGTTCCAAAGGATTTTGATACATTTTTTATTTCAAGAAGAACATTGTTATCCAAATTTTTTTCAGCCTTTCTCACTTTATAGGGGCTGCTGCAAAATTCGTACATTATATTACTTGCGGCAGGATGTGAGTCATACACTGCGTAAATTTCAAAAAATAACTCACATTCCTGAAACAAGTGAGATAAATTCGGTAACAGCCCCGAACATTGATTTGTCAATTAAGTCTGACTTTCGCCGACCAGGCAAAAGACATCCCTGATAGGTTAAATGAATTTATTCTCCTGTTGCATTTCCCCAGATGAGCGGGTTATCCGCATTCTCTTTTGTAACTTTAATGGGAGATAATAAAATAGTGGGTCCGTTGCTGCCTTCTGAGAATTCTACTTCCGTATTAAGGTATTTGCCCTGGGGTTTAAAAGTTCCGGAAGCAGGAACTGCTTTGCCCTTCATCGCATATTCGTTCAGTACCTCCGCCGCTATACCGCCTACGCCAAATACATCAATTGCGATTTCAGAATCTACATAACCTTCCTGTACGTAGTCAAGGATTTCTCCCAAGCCGTCATGGGAAATAATAAATACATGCTTCTCATCTCCTGCCGAATACCACATATCATTGGTTTTAAGTGCTTCAATTGCTCCAATGGTAGCCGTATCCGTAGGTGTATTAATCAGGTCAATGGTTTTACCCTGGGAATCGGTGTCCGCTATAATATTATTTAATGCACTTGTTGCCACATCCGCCTCCGGAGCACCAAGTACGGAAATCAATTCAACATTCGGATACTGTTTTATTACCTCTTCAAATCCCTGGGCCCTTTCTTTAAATACCTGGGATACCACTTCGCCATATAAATTCACTACAACACCTTTGGGTTCCCCATATTTCTCCGTAAGCAGGCGAATCGCTTCCTCCCCTGCCGCCTTACCGGAGGCAATGCTGTCAAACAATACGGAAACTGCTACCTTGGCATTATTTGCCTGATTATCAATAACCGCTAAGGGGATACCAGCTTCATTACATTTTGTAATAACATCTGACACACTGTCGCTGTCATACGGGTTTAACACGATAGCTGCCGGTTTTACGTTTTCAATTAAATTGTTCATTTGGTCATTCTGCTTTGCCGCATCTGCTTCCGCTACGGTAACATTACCTGAAAAACCAAGCATAGCCGCCGCATCCGTAACACCTTTTGCCATTGCAACATGGACCGTTTCCGTGGAATTTTTAGTAGAATACCAAATTTCACCGCCTGCCGCACCGGAGGGTTCTCCGCCGGTATTGGTCTCTTCTGTTTTTACGGTACCGGTTTGTTTCACCGTATCGGTTTCTTTTGGACTGCATGCTCCTAATAATACCCCCAATACTGCTGCCAATGTAATTGCCAATAACTTTTTCTTCATCTTTAATCCCCATACCTATCGCAGGACCGCCTGCGATACTGCCACTGATAAAACCGGTTGAAAGACTCTTTTTGTGGCATCCTTTCTTTCGCTTTATTTTCTTTCAACCCGGCATGTAACAAAACGAAATGCGAATATCCGCTTTGACATACCTTCTCCTGTGTGTGATAACTGTTTTTGTAATTACTGTTTTTTGTAATTACTGTCTTTGTAATTATTTTCTTTGTAATTACTTTCTTTGAATTACTTTCTTTGTAATTACTTTCTTTGTAATTACTTTCTTTGAATTACTTTCTTTATAATTACTTTCATAAAACATAAATATATCTCTCCTCTAAATACCACCTCCTCAGTTTCAAAATAA
This sequence comes from Bacillota bacterium, assembly GCA_023391695.1. Classification (GTDB taxonomy): domain Bacteria; phylum Bacillota; class Clostridia; order Lachnospirales; family Lachnospiraceae; genus Anaerocolumna. The sequence goes on along the minus strand of JAEWAK010000011.1, from coordinate 37,336 downwards.
ACCAGAACATTCTATAATAATTCAGAAATATCCTTCATATCCCCTTTCAGATTTTGATATATGGATCGGTATACCTTGTAATACCGGCTGTAGATTTTATGGTTTTCCTCAATTGGCAGAATCTTTTCATCCAATACCTGCCAGGTTTTCACATCTTCATAAGATAAAATACCCGTTCCGATCCCGGCTAACATAACATCTCCTAAGTTGGCTTCCACATCCTGTATGGGGCAGACTACCGGGTAGCCGGTCACATCTGCAAATATCTGTCTCCAAAGCCTGGATTTGGTAACGCCGCCGGCTAACAGGATGGATTCCCCTAAGTTTTCCCCGGTTGCTTCCATGGCATTCTTAAGGGAATATGCCACTGCTTCTAAAAATGCCCTGTAAATATGCGCCTTTGTATGGGACAGGGACAATCCCACTATGGTTCCTTTTGCATCCGGATCCCAGATAGGGCTTCTCTCACCCATAAAGTACGGAAGTACTACCAATCCTTCGCTGCCTGGCGCTATTTTTTCTGCGGCTGCATTTAAAATGTCATATGCATTCGGACCGCCATTTTTCTCTTCTTCCAGTTCCAGCTCACACATGGTTTTCCGGAACCATTTTACAATTGCTCCCGCCGTTGCCCCTCCGGCAAAGCAATAAGATAATTTCTTAGGCTGAAACAAATAAGGCCAGATAATCAATCCTTTTCCTTTTACCGGTTTATCCGAGATCAGTGCCGCGCACATGGAAGTTCCGATTGCTGCGGCATATACCCCCGGTTCCAAAACCCCCAGTCCGATATTTGCCGCACCGCAGTCAATTCCGGAGGCGATCACCGGCATTCCCTCCTCAAGGCCTAAATCTTTTGCTATTTCTTTCGTAAGTCCGCCTGCAATGTCGGTTGACTCTACTATCTTCTGAGGCATCATGGACATTGGAATATCCATAAGGTCCATCATTTCCTGCGACCAGGTTCTTGTATTCATATCAAAGATTCCGCCGATGTTGCCGGCCGAAGAATAATCGATTGCCACTTTACCCGTCATTTTGTATATTATGTAATTATTAGGAGGTAAAAAGAGTTTTGTCTTTGCCCAGTTTTCCGGTTCGTTATTCTTCATCCATAATATTTTCGTGAAACCATAATAAGGATTCGCTCCGTTCCAGGTAAGCTCCAGTAATTTTTCTTCTCCAATATGTTCCAGCACCCATTCCGTCTCTTCTCTCGCCCGTCCGTCCATCCATATCATACAAGGCCGAACCGGATTCATCTCTTCATCCAATGGGATTCCTGACCCGCCGTAAAGCCCGCTGATTGCAATTCCTTTTATATCCTCGGGTGCTATCTTTGACTTCTTCACCGTATTCCGGATGGAATCCTTTGCCGCCTCCAGCCACACTCCCGGCCACTGCTCCGCCCATAAAGGCTTGGGTGTCATTACATCGTATTCCTGCAGGTCCTGTGCAATCAGGTTTCCCTTTTTATCTGTCAATATGGTTTTTGTCCCGGAAGTACCAATATCCGTACCCAGTAAATATTCCACTGTATTCTCCTCCTGCTTTCTTTACTGCTTTTTTACTGCTTTCATTTATTTTTTCTTTGCCGTTCTCTATACCAGTGTAAAACATCCGTCGATTAACAGGTCACAGCCCGATGTGTAAGTTGCCGCATCCGATAACAGATAAATAACGGCTCCTGCCAATTCTTCCGGTTTTCCCATGCGTTTAAACGGTATTGAACTTACCCAGATATCCTGCCAGTCTTTACGGACCGTTCCCGTCATCTCCGTCATAATATAGCCCGGACTGATTGAGTTTACACGGATTCCCTTCTGTGCCCACTCCACAGCCAGGGATTTTGTAAGATGTACGACCCCTGCTTTGGATGAGTTATAGGATGCCTGCCCCTGAGGAATGTTCACTATTGTAGCCGACATAGACGCAGTGTTCACAATATTGCCTTTTTTCCCATTGTTTACCAGATACTTTCCAAATGCCTGGGCCACAAAGAAAATTCCGTTTAAGTTAACATCGACTACCTTCAGCCAGTCCTGGGCCGTACAATCCAATGCATCTTTATGTAGGCATATCCCCGCATTATTAAATAACAAGTCTAAGGTTCCCATCTTTTGGGCGGCCTCGTTAACTGCTCTTTCTACTTCTTCCTGTTTTGTAACGTTGCATGTTATTGCCGCAGTACGTACACCGTATTCCTTTGCGATTTCTTCTGCTACCGACGAGGCATCATTCCTGTCAATAATAACAACGTCCGCCCCCGCATCCGCAATATATCCCGCCACAATTTTACCAATACCCTGGTTACCGCCTGTTACGATTGCTACTTTTCCTTTCAGCGTAAAAATATCATGTTTCATCACTTTTCCTCTCCTTTTTATGGCATTTTATTTTGCATAGTATTTTTACAAATACATTTTATAAAGTGTATTTATAAAATGTATTTAAATTATATTCCCAGTAATTTTCCTTGTCAATATATTCCGTCATTTTGTGTAGTTTTCAACAAAAACCTATATGCTCATTTAGCAATCATGCACAAATATACATATATTCCAAACGCTGAAGTATGCCTCCTGCCGGTTGATATTTTTATCTCATAGGACCGGAGTTCCCAGGATACAAGAAATTACCTGGCTTGTCATAGTGTGCTTGTCATAGTCCGGCTTGTCAGACTTTGGAACTGGCGTGCTGTCCACTTCAGTGATATTTTCACTGGCGCATCATGGCGTTTCCTCCCGGAGGGTCTTATGTTATATCCTGTCACATAAAAAATACGTCCGGAATCAGCAGCCATTAAGACTGCTGTCAGGGCGTATAGCGTTTCCTGTATATTACTTTTCTAATTACTAGGGTGTGTCTGAAAACTGCTTGTATCGGGCTGAATGTTCCACTTTGTGGGAGACAAGAAGCGATTTTGGGGGCGTAGCGGGTCTACGTTCCCAAAATTGCGACGCAGTATACCAGAAAGTGGGGCGTTCAGAACGGTGCAATGAGTTTTCAGACACGCCCTAGCTAAATCCCAATTATTTTTCCGTATCCCGTACATATGCCGCACATTTATCGCAGGGATGGGTATCCTTCCATAAACGGTCGGCAGTCAGCGCCCATTTTTCAGCGGTGTCCGCACACTTAAATTTTAAATCATTTACATCTTCCGGTTGAATAAAATCCGTGGATTTGGCGTTGGAGGCTTTGACCACCTCTACAAGGCGCTCCGGATTGTCAAGGAGGGGACAGGGCCTTAAGTGGTTATTATTAAAGGGCTGGTTTTTATAATACTGCATAAACAGCGGAGACCTTAAGGCTTCCAGCAAGGTTTTCTGATGGATATTGGAGTCCGAATAATGTATAAATGCACATGGTTCAATATCACCGCCCGCATTGATATGCAGATACCGCCTGCCTCCGGCTATGCATCCGTCCACATACTCACCGTCATTCCAGAAATCCATGGTAAACAGAGGTTTCGTTTTGCGGTAACTGCGTATCTGACGGTACATAAATTCCCGTTGTTCCGCCGTTACCATGAGCTCAGGAACCGCACCGGCCCCTATCGGCATGTAGGTAAAGAACCATGCAAACTTTGCACCTTTTGCAATTAAATCATCCAGAAATGCTTCACTGCCGATTACCTCCGTATTTTGCCTGGTATAACAGCAGGAGGCTCCAAAGGCCAGCTTTTTACGCTTTAATATTTCCATTGCCCGGGTAACTGCCTTATAAGTCCCAGCTCCGCGCCTTGCATCCGTTTCTTTTTCAAAACCTTCAATACTGATGCCCGGAATAAAGTTCTTTACCCGCAGCATTTCATCGGCAAATTTCTCATCGATAAGCACACCGTTCGTAAAAGCCGTAAAGATACAATCTTTGTGTTTTTCACAAAGCTTAATGATATCTTTTTTCCGCAAAAGGGGCTCCCCGCCCGAATAGGCATAAAAATGGATTCCCATTTGTTTTCCTTGTTTGATAATGCTGTCCAGTGTTTCAAACTTCATGGACATCTGGCTGCCATATTCCGCCGCCCAGCAGCCGGCACATTTCAGGCTGCAGGCGGAAGTAGGATCCATGAGGATCGCCCAGGGTATGTTGCAGCCGTATTTTTCCTGCAGTTTATCATGTTTTTTATTACTGAATAATGTGGCATTGAATATAAAGTTTTTAAAAAATTTCTTTCTGATTCCCGGATCAATATCGTCCCACAAGCTTAATATAAGCTTGTGCCACACACTGTCCTCATCTCCGATGGTATTACGGAAAGCTTCCCGCTGTGATTTTATAATATCCTTCCGGTCTAATTTATCTACCATATGCAGCAAATTTAGCATATGCTGTTTTGGATTGGCATCCAGATAAGCATAAGCCAGATTAACTGCCGCCGAACTGATTTTTTCTTTAACCATATATTACCTCTGAATAATAAATCGTCTATATTGCAGTGTAACACTTTACCGGCAGAATGTAACTAGACAGAAAATGCAAGTGTAAAAAAACTTTACACTTGCATACATCTGTAAGATTTTTATTGTGTTACGTTCAAATTCTGACTTAAAATATTCATGCACTGCTTTTCCAAGGCATGAAACAGGCTGCCGTCAAATAAGCTTCTTAGTTTTCCTATGTACTCAACCGGATCTTCTTTCATGCCATTGTTTGCCCAGCGTACCGTCAGTCCCACAAAAATAACGGCTATGGCTTCCGCATAAAAGCTCCATTTTTCTTCTGATTCGGTATTATCTATACTCCCTGCTCCACTGATTACAATATGAAAGATAGACTCATGGAGATATTCCTGAAAGGAATTCTGCCCTGTGGTATTCAGCGCATTTGCATAAAACGTCTTATTTTGCCGCATATAATCACATAAATCCCTTAAACCGTCCATACAGTGTCCCATATCCTTATTAATTCTTATAAAACGAGCTGTCTCCGTTTCGTAGATCCAGTTCATAAGATCATATTTGTCCTTGAAATGATAGTAAAAAGCCTGCCTTGTGAGACCGCAATCACCGGCAATATCACTTACACAAATCCTGCCAAAGGGCCTTTTTGCCATCAGATTTTTTAAAGAATTTGCAAGCGCCAGCTTAGTAACATTTGAATCGGACATTACTCCCCCTCCCCATGCAAACGCATAGGATGCATCGCATCATGGGTATGCTATACTAATTTATGCCATATAGCTTTATATAATTCATCCAGTTCTTACCTGCAAGCCGCTGCGGCAATGTGATATTCTCAATGCGTGACATCTTTTTTTCTAATGATAAAATAAATATCTATATATTCCGGTTTTGGATTGATAATTATCATTAATCCCAAAACAATTGAAAGGATTCTTTTGTATCCGTATCTTCAATACTTTCGGATATATTTATGGACAAGGTCCCAAATCCCTTTGCCGTACTGACCGAATTCCAGAATGTGCCTATTACCGACCGGATCACCACCGTATTAAGGTCAAGATTATTCTGCAGATAGGCTTTGACAAGAAAAACGGCATTACCGTAATGCATCTGAACCATAAGTCTTGGATTCATTCCGATGAATAAACCTTTCAAAGCAGCCTCATTATATAAATCAGCCAGTGTTTTGCACCAGTTCGTTTCAAACGCTTCCTGTTTGGACTCTTCGTATATATACGGGGAAAGGGAATATTGCTCCAGGAACCGGAAGGCATCCGGATAATCCATACCAGTTTCAAACACTCTTCTCCAGGCAGTCTCAAAACGCTCCCGGATGGGAATATCGGTAAAATAGTCCTTCAATACAAGATCCGTTTGAAATGCAGCAATCCCCCGGTATAGTTCATTAATAATCTCTTCTTTACTGGAAAAATGATGATAAATACTCCCAATGGAAATGCCGGATTCTTTGGAAATCATCGCCATGGATGTTGCCTGCAGGTCGTAGTCGGTAAGCAGGCGCAGGGTTGTTTCGAGTATTGTCCGTTGTACCTTTTTGTAATGATTAAACATGTCTTCTATCTCCTGAAATTTATATTGCCAATAACAAAAACCCATTATATTAAAAATTAAAACAGAACGATCATTCTAGAATGTTCATTCTAATTTTACAGGTTCATATCCTGAATGTCAATAGCCAAAATTATAGCTATCAACAATTTTCCTAAGGATCTTCTTTCATTTCAACTTCTTTAACCCTTCTATCATGCATATCATAGAGATTCCTTACCTACGAGAAAGATATTCTTTCATGGGTTTATACATGCTTTTATCCTGTGGACTGATGAAAACAAGGCTTGACATAGTTTTACAGTTTTGCTATAATCTATCATTAAGAAAGGATAGGTGTATAGAATTGGACGATTCTCCGGAACCTGAGCGACGATGCTTTTTTATTATAAACTTTTTTATTATAAATAATAATCATAAATATAAAAATTATAAGCACATAACTTAAGAACAATCATGTATTGTTTTTTTTGTAATGTGCTTTTTTTATTAATTTTAAGTTACAACAATCCATTATACGGTGAAAGGCTGATTGTTTCAGGTTATCTGCAATTAATTATGTAAGATATCATTAATTTATTTGCGGTTACATAAAACAGAAGCTTCACATAAAACTACAATATTTAGGAGGTTATTCTTTTGTCAGAAGATAATTTAGTTTGGCTACTTTTATTGCAACTTATATTCATACTGCTGAATGCTATTTTTGCCTGTGCGGAAATCGCGGTTATTACAATGAATGACAATAAGCTTGCAAAACTTTCCGCCGCCGGTGATAAGCGTGCCGTCAGGCTCACAAAACTTACCGAACAGCCCGCGCGTTTCCTTGCGACAATACAGGTAGGCATTACCTTAGTTAATCTTTTAAGCAGTGCGGTTGCTTCGGAAAACTTTTCGGACAGACTGACGAAATTGTTTATAAAACTGGGTATAAATATTCCAGCTTCTATACTTGGTGCAATATCAGTAGCGATCATAACCGTAATTTTAACTTATTTTACAGTCCTTCTTGGCGAATTAATTCCAAAAAGAATCGCAATGAAAAATGCAGAAAAACTGGCACTTGGTATGTCCAGGCTGATCTATGCGCTGTCTAAAATATTTGCTCCTGCCGTCTGGTTTTTTACCGTATCCGCGAACGGCCTGTTACGCTTGTTTGGCATTGACCCCAACAGCGAAGAAAACGAAAATGCGGAAGAAGAAATACGCATGCTATTGGATGCAGGTAAAGAAAATGGCACCATTCAGGCAGATGAAAAAAATATGATACAAAACATATTTGAATTTGATGATACTTCAGCAGGTGAAATTATGACCCACCGTACGGAGGTTTCAATGTTATGGCTTGATGAAACCGATGAACAGTGGTCCCAAACTATAAATGAAAGTAAACATTCCATCTATCCGATCTGTTCAGACAGTCCTGACAATATAATCGGTATTTTATACGCCAAAGACTATTTCCGGCTTGCGGCAAAAAACCGTGAGGATGTAATGAAACATGCGGTACAGGACGCTTATTTTGTTCCGGAAACAGTCCGTGCGGATGTATTATTCCGGAATATGAAAATTGCCCGTAACCATTTTGCCGTCGTTGTTGATGAATATGGCGGCATGAGCGGAATTATAACAATGAATGATTTGTTGGAACAATTGGTTGGAGATCTGGAAGATGATATTACTGTCCCCGTAGAAAAACCATTGATTGAACGTATTGATTCGAAAACCTGGACTATACAGGGTACTGCTCCCCTTGATGAAGTTTCCCTTGCCCTAGGGGTAGCTCTTCCCGACGAGGATTATGATACCTTTGGCGGAATGGTCTTTGGACTTTTAGGCAGTATTCCAAGTGATGACAGTACGCCGGAACTGGAAGAATACGGATTAGTCATCAAGGTTACGAAGATTAAAGAACGAAGGCTTGAAAGCGCTGTGGTTTATTTAGCGGATGCCGATAATCAAAATCTGGTTACCGACTAATAAGGCATTTAATCAGGCCGGGCTGTAAATTTATCTGTTTACGGACAGGTTGTATAACATAAAGCTAAAGTTTTCCCAACATATTTCCCAGGGCTGTTGCAGAATTGCCTTTCTGAACACCAATAATAGGATTTGGCGTAACAAACGATTACACGCCAAATCCTATTCGTTTTTTATCCCTTCGATTTATTCACACCTATGCTTCTATTTCAGCGCAGGTCAAAACTACTTCACGCAGGTCAAAACAATACTGCTACATGCAGTAATTAGTCGCATTTATTACCTTGGTATCTTTATCAAAAAAGCCCATGCCTGAAATTATATCCTTAACCTCATCCGATGTCATTTTCCCCGAACTGTCAATTTTCCCGCAATCCCGTGAAATCAGCTCAACTGCCCCTCTCTGATCCGGATAACAATTAACCAGGCCGCATTCGACGATTTCCAATTTTTCTTCAAGGACATCCGGTGTGGCCTCCTCATCAATATTAACAATGCCACAGTCAATTATGGTTATTCCGCCTTCATACTTGTTCAACATCCTCATATCAACTTTAATAATTCCTTTATCTTCCAACACTTTTTCCCTGACGAACTGAATATCGGAATACCGGATATCCTTACTTAAAATAATCTTCTCATATTTCCTGCTGGTTATAATACTGCCCTCTATGACAGCCGATTCCAGATCATGAAGGGCCTTTTCACTTTCATTATCGATTTTTAAGTTACCATCAATCCATATACGGCCGCCGTTTTTGCTGACCAAAGCATTGGTAAGGGTACATCCCTGCATATACACATAACCTTCCGGAATCATTTTTATATCAGACTTCTCATCAAACAGTGAAACGGCTGACTCAAAAATCTTTTCTGCTATGACTGCCTTCCCGGTTATAAAAGATGCGCCTTTTTTCAATAAAGCATCAATATCCAGCGTTTCATCCGTAATAATAACCGAATCGTGAGCGTAGTACCTGGTATCCTTTGCTCTCAAAATGAAACTCTTATCCAAAATAAACCGTTTCTTTAGTCTGACTGCATCACCCGGATATGTTACAATAGAACCATTAACTTTTATGGAAGGCATCTTCCCAGCCAGGGTATCAGGATACTCAACAGAGCCGTTTACAATAATTTTATGAATCCGCTCGATCGTCTCCGGTGATACGTCTTTTTGTAAACATAAGGAGCCGTTCACTACCAATACCACTTCTTTATTAAATAATGTTCCGGCATTTAATTCGTACCTGCCATTTTCTGCAATGACTTCCGCATCTTTTGATACTTCCAGAATATCCGCCGCATTAATATTAACATCATGCTTTGCCAGTAACTCTTTCGCCTCTTCGGAAACCAGCATTAAAGCAGCGTTAATTGCTATACTTTCATATTGGTCCAATACATTTTCACTTACATTTCTTGCATCACATATGGTTGCGTTTGCAACCAGCTTTTTCTTATCCATTTACAATTCTCCTTTACTAATTGATTGAAAATACATCTTTGACATTTTCTTTCTGGCTGACGACAGCTTGGAACGAATGGTGGACGGCGATAGGTTAAACATTTCACCCAGTTCATGGGAATTATACCCATCCATGTATCTCATCCAAAATAACGTACCTTCTTCCCCCGGCAATTGATTGCACAGCATTCTGACAATAATTTCGCTTAAATCGTCTTCCGTGACAGGTTCTTCCTTCGGAGCAGGTTCTTTTTTGTTCCTGCGGACCTTATCAATAAAGATATTTTTCGCTGTTTTGTATAACCAGGAACGGCTTTGTGCTTCATTCAACTCATTGAAGACGGGTGCATTTTCCAATGCGCGCATAAAGGTATCCTGCACAACATCTTCAGCCATAGCTGTATTGCCGGAGAGGCTTATGCAAAACCATAAAAGTTTATTATAATAGTCCTGATATAGTTTATCTATCATTTCCCTGCCCCTCTCTTGGTTTATACAATTATAAAACGAATAAGAGTGATAAAGTGTTTAAAAAATTTTTTTTAAAAAAACAAATATATCCAGCCCGTTAATTCTTATGGCCGGATGGTTTTAATTAACTCTATTATACCAAAAATTTCCTTACCGGAAAATTGAAAAAATAAAAATACCTGAAATCTAACTTTTTGTTGATTTAGAAACATAGTAATTGTATAATTTCTTCCAAAGGAGATGTAGATGTTTTCTCTAAGCTTACATCCCGGAAACTCTTCCAAAAATACCATAGCAGAGCAAAAATTGGAGGTTATTAAATGGATAAAATTAATTTAGAAGAAAAATTCAGCTTTTTTAACGAATACTGGAGCCCCAGAATTATCGGTGAAGTTAATGAATCCTACGTAAAATTAGCTAAATTAAAAGGTGATTTTTTGTGGCATACCCATGAAAATGAAGATGAAATGTTTTATGTACTTAAGGGAGAATTGACAATTAAATTCCAAGAGAAGGATGTAAACCTCCATGAAGGTGAATGCATCGTAATCCCCAAAGGTGTTAAACATATGCCTGTTGCCAAAGAAGAAGTTCATGTAATGCTTATCGAACCAAAGACTACTTTAAATACAGGTAATGTAATAAATGAAAGAACCATAGAAAACCCCAAAATAGTTTAATTATTGCATTACCTGTAAAACATCACCTCTCGTCCTGCTTTCCCATTGCAATCAGGCTAAGCTGTGTCCGGTTTTTCACATTCAGTTTGTCCATAACGACGGATAATACATTGCGTACCGTGCCTTCTCCTAAGAAAAGCTGGGAAGCTATTTCCTTGTTGGTTAAACCCTGAGTAACAAGGTCAAATACATCCTTTTCACGGGGAGTCAGTTTTTCAAAAGAGGAGACAGGTGGGGCCGTCAGGGTTTTTAATACTCCGCTGTCAAGAACTGCGGTTCCTTCATAAAGCATACGGAGTTTTCCTGCAATATCCGCTATTTTATCGGTTTTCAGCAGATATCCTTCCGCTCCTGCTTTAAGTGCCATCTGTATGTTGGGCTTATCCTGGAAGGTGGTCAGCATCATTATCCGGATCTTAGGAAACCTCTTCTTAATCAGCCGGGTTGCCTGAATGCCGTCCACATCCGGCATCCGAATGTCCATCAGTATAAGGTCGGGAGGATCCTGTTCGCATAACCGGACTGCCTGCTCCCCGTTATTTGCTGTTCCCAACACCCGGATATCAGCTTCCTTTGACAGCAGAATAGTAAGGCTTTTACAGATCAGCGGATCGTCATCCGCAATGATGATATTCATATCAAAAACTCCCTTCTGTCTGAATTGGCAGTACACATACAAGACGAAATCCGTCCTTATCATCCACTGAAATATTCCCGCCGACAGCCCCTGCCCGCTGTCTTAAGTTACGAAGCCCGATCCCGAAGGATGCGGCACTTTTTCCGGTTCCATCATTTTCTACGCATAACCGGACGATATGGTTTGTAATGTCTAATGATACCTTAACACTTTCTGCAGCTGAGTGGCGCAGGATATTGGTGAGGGACTCCTTAAGACAGACTTCCAGAATCATCCACAGATAGACGGGGACCCGAAAAAGGTCGCCATACACCTTAAATTCCACAGGGCAATAAGTAAATCCCTCACAGAGCCTGTGGAGAGCGTCCACTCCCATATCGGCAAGAGGTGCAAGATTGTGTACCGCTTCGCGTATTTTCCGGATACCGGCTTCCAGGCTTTCCAAGGCTTCCAAAAATAGTTCTTCCGCCTGGGCGGTATCCATTTTTAACAGCTCCTGGACGGTCTGCAGCGACATATAGGCAGCTACGATTTCATGCCCGGCGTTATCGTGGATTTCACGGGCAATACGGCTGCGCTCCGAAAGCTCAGCCATTTTTGCCACTTGTATATTGGCAGCAAGCAGCTCCTGCTTTAAATCCTCCAGTTTATAATACCGTTTACTGTCACTGTCCATCCTCTTTAGCAGGGACTGCTGCTGCCTGCGCCAGCCATACAAGGCGAGCCCCGTAAATATTCCCTGGACCAGCAGTACTCCCAGGAAAATTTCCTGCCGGTAAAACACCAGGTAGAAAATGGCGGGCAGGAGCAGAATCGGACACCCTGCATATATCACCTCAAATACGCCAAGACTCAGGGCATAAGCGCCGTTTTCCCACATGGCGGCTGCTGCAATTACTGCAAGCTGGTCAAGGAGCAAAGTCCATATCAGTTTAGGAAAGCGCCAGCGAAACAACATCAGAATCACCAGAAACAAAAGTAGGAACATACCCGCCATATTCCTTCCGGTCACAGCCCACAGTATATACAGCAGGGCAATTCCGGCAATGCGGTAAACAACCGCTATCCGTTCATAAGCAAGGAGGCTTCCCTCCATATCAATCACCGCCTTTTATCGAATCATTTACTCCAATCTGCGCTTACTGCCAAAAAGTAAAAAAATGACCGTAAACAGTAGAAGCATAACGGCAGCCAGCCAGAAGCCCTGCCCCTTATATCCATATCGTACTGATAACAGGGCACTGGAAAGCCAGTAGGTCGGAAACAGCATACCTATCTTCTGCAGAATACCCGGCAGTATGGAAACCGGAATAAATACCCCGCCGAGCAGAGCCATCAGAGATATTATAACACTAAAAACCCCGTCAGACATCTCTTTGCTTCGGAACAGGGAGTTCCACGCCAGTGAAAATGCGATGGAACTCATAGCAAACAGGATATACCCCAGCATAAGCTTGCAAACTGCAGCGGCTTCCCATCCGTACAATACGGCACCCAGGCTTAGGACTGCCACGATCTGGATGGAGAGGAGCAGCAGAAAACCCAGCAGGTTCTGGAAAAGATACTGAAAATTCGTAACCGGCGCGGCAAAAATCCGAACGGTGATTTTGTTTATACGGTCGGTCATAATGGAACGTACCAGTAAAAATGCGGCGTAGAGAATCACCAGCCCGTAGAAAGAAAAACCGAATCCGTTTTCCGACACCCAGACAGGAGGAAATAAAACCATGGCAAAGGGTACTGCACAAAGGGATATTAAAGTAAGCCTTTTCCGCATGCTTCGCATTAATGCAAACCGAAAGATCGTCATAACAGCTTCCTCCTTCCCAGTGGAACCGCCACCGCGCACAACAGCACTACGATGGCAAGCAGCGCCGTTAGATAAAACCATACGCCGGTTTTGGTGCTTTTGAGGAAGCCCGATCCCAATATAGCGCTTTGGGCAAGGGAAAAAGGTGTCCCAAATTCTTTCATGAATCGAAAGAAAGCATTATCCGGTAATGTAAACAGAGTTCCTCCAAACATTGCCATAATCGAGGTTATCAACCAGGACAGGCTCTCTGCCGAACCTATACTGCGGGTAAGAATAAGCAGCAGGATATTAAACATCTGGGAAATAACAGAGATAAAAATGACTGCCAGGAGCGCCACCCAAAGATTTCCCCAGTATGCATCCAGAAATAAGGCAGAAGCAGCGATAATCATCAAACCCTGTACCGCAGTAAAGACCGTGCAGGCAATAGTCCCGGCATACATAAATACATGGGGCTGACAGGGTGAAACCTTAAGACGCCACCTCATGGGTTTAACCAAATCATGATTCAGAAAATCCAGCAGATAAATACCGCCGTTTAACTGGAACAAAAGCATCATATAGATACTGATACGGGTGGAAACCATATTAAAACCGTTAACGTAGATTTCCTCTCCCATATTCTGAGAGTAAATAAAACTGATCAGGGAAGCTATCACTACCGGTAAAACGACAAAGATAAACAGGCCGAACCATCCCCGTATCATTCGCTTCATATAGTAGCCGAAAATTAAGGAAAACTGTGTACCTTTCATGCATTCCCCTCCTCGTCGCGAAGTTTCTTACCGGTAAGGGTAAGGAATACATCTTCCAGGGTGGGCTTTTCGGCAGAAATGTTGATAACGCCGCCGCCCTGCTGTGCAACAGCCAGAACCCGGTTTAAATTACCGGAACCTGCCCCGGAGAGAATAATATAATCAGCTCCGCTCTGCACCACCGACTTGACTCCCTGTATCGCCCGGAAGTTATCGGCAAGCGTTTCCGAAGGAACGGTTACGGTAATTCGTATGGTCTCTTCATGCTGGATACGGCTGATCAGTTCCTCAAGGGTTCCTGACACGATCACCCGCCCCTGATCCATTATCACAATACGGGAAGCGATTGCCTGCACTTCCTCCATATAGTGGGAAGTATACAGTACCGTGGTCCCCTGTTTCGTAAGCTGTTTGACAGACTCCAAAATATAACTGCGGGACTGGGGATCGATACCTACCGTTGGCTCATCCAGAATGAGAAAGCCGGGTTCATGAACCAGCGCACAGGCAATATTAAGCCTGCGCTGCATGCCGCCGGAGAATGTGTTTGGAACTTTCCCGGCATATTCGGTAAGGCCTACGAAGTCCAGTGTTTCCTTAACCCTCTTTTTCAATGCTTCGCCTTTGACTCCGTACAAACCGCCGAAAAACCGCAGGTTTTCCTCCGCCGTAAGTTCCTCAAACACGGTTATTTCCTGAGTTACCAATCCAATATTTTTCTTTAGTTTTATATTATTCACAGACTGTCTTTCTCCCAGTAATGTGATTTCACCGGAATCGATCCCGATAAGACCGGCCAATGCATGAATAACCGTGGTTTTTCCCGCACCGTTCGGTCCCAGCAATCCCAGGATCTCCCCTTTATGAATATCAAAACTTACATGATCCAGCGCCTGTATATTACCATAACGTTTTACTGCATCCTGTAAACATGCAATCATTATATGCACCTCCAATAATTTTTATATACCTAATTATAAAAGATGGTCAATACATAAAATAGTGACGAATGTCACGGTTCACTTAAATGTACATTTACAATTTACTTACAAAGGCACCTCCGGTTTAATTATATAATCTCCTTTGATTTTAATTCAATCCCTGCAAATCAGAATATATTCTTATATTTTAAATTCACCAAAACTTTGTTACAGGCCAGCGCAAACGTCCTTCACCCAGACATCTGGCCTTTACAAGCATTGCATGCTTTGTTATACTTTAAATAAAGCATGATTTTATGGAGGTCTTAAAGGAAATGCTTAAACTTCACCGTATCGTAAAACAGAAGAAAGACAGGGATGAGTACATTCCTCCGCACAGCCACAAATACTTCCACTGTATTTATGGACTTGGCGGAGAAGCCATGGTCCAGCTTGAAGATATTTCCATTACGGTTAGTAAGGGAATGTTCCTTCGCCTGTGCCCCGGCACACTCCATGCGATCTACGGTATCGATAATTTCCAAAGCTTTGATGTTAAATTCTCCTGTTCAGAGGACCTGTCCTGCCTGCTGGATACAATACCGGCAGTTACCATGCTAAACCGGTTTGAAGAAAGTATATTAAAAGATATATTCCATGAGGCAATACAGGGAGATTCTTTTGCGGAAGAAATCATAAATTCCCAGATGGCAAACCTTGTCTACCGCATTCTCAGAAAAAATCAAAAAATCGGTCAAATAAGTTATGACATACTGCCTGCCATTGCCGCCACTGACGATAATACTGTCCCATCATGCCGGCTGCAGCCCGCACTTCAGTTTATAGATGCCCATCTGGCGGACACACTCTCTGTTTCTGTGCTGGCCTCCTTATGCGGATATAATGTTTCCTATTTTTCTACGGTCTTTAAAAGTACTTATGGCCTCTCTCCCTGTAATTATATTAACTCCCGCAGAATCGACAGAGCCAAAGACCTGCTGTTAACCACGGATTATTCCATAACCCAGATTGCCGGTCTCCTTGGTATACAGCTTCACACCTTCAGCCGTATGTTTAAAAACGCCGTCGGCATCTCACCGATACAATATTATAACCGTGCTAATTCCGATATCGGTATAAATGTATCAAAAAACAGCCCTTATGCCATCGACTCCCAGTTTGAGATTCCCCTGGCGCATCTACCCAAGAATTAGGTAAATATGGCTAATATCCGGTTAAAGACATTTATCCCTCCTGGTAATATATTTATATTACCAGGAGGGATATTAATATGGAACAAATACTTTTCAAAGATTATAGTGTAATTGAGGGATTATTAAAAGATACCGCCATACCGGATATGTTCCGGGTCCGTCAGACCTTTTCCCGCGAACATATAGAAGATGTGGCGGAAGAAACCAGAAAGCAGCTGAATTCCAGACATCTGGAAGCTCTCATTAAACCGGGTATGTCCATAGCGGTAACCGGCAGCAGCCGGGGTATCGCCAATATGAACATTATCCTTCGTGAAACGGTCCGTTTTCTCAAAGCAGCAGGAGCGAAGCCCTTCATCATTCCCGCCATGGGAAGTCACGGCGGAGCCACGGCAGAAGGCCAAAAAGCAATTCTTTCAGGTTATGGAATTACGGAAGAATTCTGCGGATGCCCCATTGTCTCATCCATGGAAACCGTTCAGATCGGTAGTGTGGTAGATAAAGGAAAAGTGCTGCCTGTCCACATTGATAAGCATGCTGCCCGGGCTGACGGAATCGTAGCCGTAAACCGCATTAAACCCCACAGTGCTTTCAGAGGCCCTTATGAATCGGGCATAACCAAAATGCTGTGCATCGGTCTTGGCAAACAAAAGGGCGCTGACAATATGCATAATGACGGCTTTAAATACTTTAAGACCAGAATCCCGCTCTTTGGCAATTATGTCCGAACCCATACCAATGTTCTTTTTGCCGTGGCAGCTATAGAAAATGCCTTTGATGAGACCAACCGGATCGCGGTCATGAAAAATGAAGAGATTCCACTCCAGGAACCGGAACTTTTAAAATATGCCTTTTCACTGATGCCCGGAATACTGGTAGACGAGACAGATGTACTAATTGTAAAGGAAATCGGAAAGAATTTCTCCGGCAGCGGCATGGACCCTAACATCACCGGAACCTGGTCGACTCCTTACGGCTCAGGGGGTATCCAAAAGCAAAGAACCGTTGTGCTTGACCTTTCCAAGGAATCCCACGGCAACGGTCTGGGTATCGGACAGGCAGATACTACTACCCTGCGCTTTTTTAATAAAATGAATTTTATGGAGACTTATCCCAATGCCCTGACATCAACAGTCTTTTTACCTGTTAAACTGGCTATGGTCCTGAAAAATGATGAAATGGCTATCCGGGCAGCCATTAAAACCTGTAACGAAATTGATAATAAAAATCCAAGGATCGTACTCATCCGGAATACTCTTTCCCTGGATGAAATCTATCTTTCCAGGGCTTATCTGGATAAGATAAAGGACATTCCGGGCCTTACCGCAGATAGCAGCTGTAAACCGCTTGCTTTTGATAAAGAAGGCAGCCTTAGCTTATGGAATCAATAGGATACGAATCAGGACAGAAGTAAAGGTTGAAGGAAAATAAAAGGAAGAAAGGAAAGCCACATATTGATTCTTTCAACTTGATTTTTGTGGCAATATCACATGGGCAGGCCGATGTGATATACAAAGGGTTTAGTAATGAAACATATAGTTATGACACAGCCTCTGTGCAAAGAGGGATACGAAATAATGGAAAAAGAAGGCAGTATCTATGTAGCGGATAATCCCAATCCCAGCGAATATATGGAGGAAGTACAGAAAGCCAATTGCATGATTGTCCGTATTGCCCATTTAAACCGGGAAGAAATCGAGGGGGCAAAAAACCTGGAAGTAATCGGACGAACCGGTGTGGGCTACGACAGTGTGGATATTGAAGCGGCAACAGAGCGGGGAATCCCTGTGGTCATTACTCCAGGCGCGAATGCGGATGCGGTAGCCGAACATACCATTGCCATGCTTTTTGCCCTGGCCAACAACCTGGTAGAAGCTCATAATGAAACCGTGAAAGGCAATTTCGCAATCCGCAGTTCCGGAAAGGCTTTTGAGCTTCATAACAGGACTCTTGGAATCCTGGGAACCGGTGACATTGGCAAGCGTGTAGCGAAGCTTGCCCGGTCAATCGGTATGAACGTATGTGCCTATGACCCTGCATATACAGAAGAAGACATGGCAAAAATGGGAATCCGCTGCTGCCGCTCCATGGAAGAGGTGCTGTTTACCTCCGATGCCGTTACCGTCCACACACCCCTGACCCCTGAAACTGCAGGCATGATCCGTCTGGAACATTTAAAACTGATGAAACCCTCTTCTGTTATCATCAACTGTGCCCGCGGCGGAATCATCCGGGAAGAAGACCTGGTCGAAGCTTTGAACCAGGATATCATAGCAGGTGCCGCAACGGATGTATTCGTGAAAGAACCGCCGAAAGAAGACCATATCTTCTTTACGGCCAAAAATCTTATCCTCTCTCCCCACAGTGCCGCCCAAACAAGGGAAGCCGTTGTCAATATGGCCGTAATGTGTGCCGAAGGATGTGCTGCCATCCTCCGGGGAAAACAATGGCCCCACGTAGCCAATCCTAAGGTCTATGAACATTCCCGGTGGAATTAAATAGTATAAAACCGGGATTCCGAAGTTTGTAATAGTATTTCTGTCCTATTTACCAATAAAAATTAATTATTTTGAAAAAAAAGTGTTAACCCAATTACCAAAACAGCCGATATACATCCTGTATTATATGCAAAAGTCCAAAGTCAAATTTTTGGTTTTTTCATATGTAAAATTATGTAATAGTGGAAATGACGGTAAAGTGTTCTTTTGTATTGCCAAAGGACTGTCATGAGTACAAAAGCTGCGACTAAATAGGAGGTTTTCACATTGTCAAAATTAAAAAGCACAACATGGATCGGACTGCTAATAGGTGTATCCTTTGTAGTTGGTTCAATCATAGTAACTGGAGAACCGGTTTTATTCTGGAATTTACCCTCGGCATTTATCATATTTGGCGGTACACTTGGATCTTTTATAATAGCTTTTCCTCCCCAAAGGCTAAAAACTTTCGGTTCAGTTGTAAAAAGGGCTTTTAAAAGAGATGAATTTGATTTAAAAGAAGATATCGTCACTTTAGTAAAGTTCGCTGAAATATCAAGAAAAGAGGGCATACTGGCTCTTGAAGATTATATAGATCAGTATACCGAGGACGAATTCATCAGGAGAGGAATGCGTCTTATCGTGGATGGCGCAGACGAGGAGCAGCTCAGAAATTTATTGGAGGGTTCAACCTACTTCATGAAACAAAGACACCAGAAAGGTGCTTCCATGTTAGATATGTTAGCAGCTACAGCACCGGCCTTAGGTCTCCTTGGAACCTATGTAGGTCTTATACCCATGTTAAATAACTTAGAAGATCCGACTGCTCTGGGACCTATGATGGCACTTGAGCTGGTATCCTCTTTTTACGGGGCTTTCATAGCTTATATAATCTTTTCTCCGCTGGCTAAAAGGCTGAAGATCATGAATAAAGAAGAAGAATCAAGAAGAGAATTGTTGATTGAGGGACTTGCTTCCATACAGCAGGGAAAGAATCCAAAACTGATAAAAGAAGAATTATCGGCCTATGCAAATTTAGACCTGGATGCAGCAGAGGAACAGGAGCAGGGCGATACATTTAAAGCGAAGGAGATGGCTAATCAACTATGAACAGCAGAGGTAAATTTGGAAGATTAGGCGATGAAGATGAAGATGGGGACGAAGCAAACTGGCAGGATAGTTACAGCGACCTGATGACAGACTTGCTTGCGATATTCGTAATTCTGTTTTCATTCGCCATGATGAGTCAAGCGGCCGAAGCATCCAAGTCCAAGTCTGCGAGCGGGCAGAATGTAATAGCCGTTGCTGCCGAATCAACTATATTGCCCGACCATAGCAGTGTATTGCCAGGGCAGGAGGGCGTCCTGCCTGATCAGGAAAGCATACTGTCTGACCAGGAAAGCACGCTGCATGACGAGGAAAGCTTTAATAACCTCTACGAGTACATAAAAGCTTATATTGATGAGGCCGGACTTTCTGATCAGCTGAGCGTAACGAAGAAAGGTAATAAAGAGATTCTGTTACGTGTGGCGGCTTCCGTTTTTTTCGAGTCAGGCAAAGCTGATATCAATCCCACTGCGGAACCGTTGCTTAACCGGATTTCAGATATACTGACCGTGTATGACGACTCAATTAAAATAATACGGATAGAGGGACATACCGATGACCATCCAATCAACACCAGCAAGTATGACAGTAACTGGGAACTATCTACCAGCCGGGCTGTTAATGTTCTGAGACGGCTTTTGGAGATATCTGAATTTGAGCCGGAGAAATTTTCTGCCGTCGGCTACAGTGAATTCTATCCTGTTGCTGATAACGATACCAAAACAGGAAGAGCAAAAAACAGGCGGGTGGACTTCTTTATTGAAGCAGCGGGCGAATAGAAAACAGTCAGGATAAGAAAAGACAGAATCTTGGTTTAAACTACCGGTTCTGTCTTTTCTTATCGAACTGCATGCTGTGCGTAAAATGTTACTAAGAAACCGTAAGGCTTATCAGTAACCATATTTAATTCATATAGCTGCCGCCATTTACGTTAATGGTTTCCCCTGTTATAAATGCTGCCATATCCGACGCAAGGAAAACCACTGTATCGGCTACATTTTTTGCTTCGCCGGCATGCTTAAGCGGTATCTTTTTTTCAACCTCCCTGCAGTACTCCTTTGTCCACTGCTCCGACATATCCGTAAGGATCGGACCGGGACATACTCCATTAACCCTGATGTTATACCCGGCCATATCATAGGCTAATTTCTGTGTCAGGGAATTCACCGCTGCCTTGGAGGCTCCATAGCAGACGGAAGCATTGGCATGGGCAGTCTTACCTGCCGTCGAAGATATGTTAATAATACTGCCGCTTTTTTGTTTAATCATATAGGGCAGTACACATTTACAGGCATAGAAAGTCCCGTTTAAATTAACCTCCAGCATACGGCTCCAATCTTTTATAGATAATTCCAGAAATGGGATACGGCTGTTAATACCGGCATTATTAACCAGGATATCAATTTTCCCATACATATCCATACAGGTTCCTGCTAATTTTACAGACGTTTCAAAGAGGGAGATATCTCCCGGTACAATTTTGCACCTGGTTCCCTGGGGTTCGATCTCGTCTTTTAGCTTCTCCAGTGATTCCTGATTGTTTCCGTTAATAATCACATCCGCTCCCTGCTTTGACAATTCCAGGGCAATCTGCCTGCCAATTCCCTTGCTGGCTCCGGTTATAATTGCTGTTCTCCCTCTTAACATGGAATACTCCTTCCTATTTCGGCAAATGCAAAACGGTCTTGTTTACACTGCGGATCCGATCTGATGATCTTATCGGACTATATTGCAGCTGCCTTTAATCATACAGTAAATTCTTTCTCATACTCTGTCACGGTATCAGGATAATCCAGACGCATGTGGGTTCCACGGCTTTCCTTTCTGTTAAGGGCCGCACCTGCCATCAGGTCTATGGATTTTACAATTTGCTTTGTAAGAGTATCTTTATCTATATCCTCCGATGCCAGCATCTGATCTATGGTTTCTTTAGCCTGTATAAGGGTTTCGCCTCTGCGGTAGATACCTAAGGCTTTCACCGCAATCTCTTTGATTTCAGGGACATATCTGTCATAGATTTCCCGGCACTTATGATATTCTGCCGGATATTCTTTATTCTCAGCTGCCGGAATACCGTTACGAATTATTGCCTCAGCACAAAGGAAGCCCGACAATGTTGCCTGGCTTGCAGCATTTCCCGCACAGCGGCAGGCTCCATGTACTCCGCCGCAGGCCTCTCCCACTGCATAAAACCCCCGAATATCAGACTGGTAATCCGTATCCACCCGGATACCTCCGGAAAAGCTATGGGCCATGGGTCCAACTTCAATAAGTTCCCTGCACGGGTCAACTCCATTATCTATCAGGCGGTTATAAAACCAGGGATATCCTTTCAGCACCTCACGGTCAATGTGGCGCAGGTCGACCCAGGCGCCCCCGTGTGGCGTTCCCTTCCCTGCTTCTGCTTCTTTCCAGATCTGTTTATTGATCAGTGTTTTCGGTGACCCGCCTTCCCCCTGGGGGCGCACTTTAAGCATAAAACGCTCACCTTGTGTATTCAGCAGATGGGCACCTTCCCCCAGCATAGCCGTAGGACACGGTTCACCAATGGCTCCCGGAGGGCTTAAGACTACCATTGGCTCATATTCCAGAAATTCAATATCAACCAGTTTTGCACCTGCATCTTTTGCAATTGCCAGGGTATTGCCCTTAATATCCTGTGGATAAGTGGAGGTGCCGAAAAGATTGCCAACACCGCCCCAGGCAGCTATGACGACCGGGGCATAGATATTCAGGACCCGGCCTTCTTTATTAATTACCGTAATACCTGATGCTTTCTTTCCGTCCGCTAATACCTTTGCGCACTCATATCCCATATTCACGTCAATGCCAATCTTTTTAAGCCCTTTAGTCAGCTTCTTTACCATTTCCACACCGATAAGCTCGGTAGTGCAGCATAAGGAGCGGGGATATGTGTGTCCGGAGAGATGGCGAAGCTTTACGGTCCCATCCGGATTTTCGGCAAATTCTACGCCCCAGCGCTTTAAAAGATGATAGCCGTCCATGGTATGGGATGTCATTTCTTTTACCAATTCGCGGTTATTAACCTCATATCCTGCACGAATCATATCTTCATAGTACTGTTCAGCCGTATCGCCATACGGATTATCCGGCAGTACAAAATTAATTGCCGCAATATAAGGGGTTCCGCCGTATGCTGTGCCATAGATACCGATATCCTTTATTCCAAGTTCACTTAACCTGGCTGCCGCCGCAAGGGAGGCCAGCCCCATTCCGACAATAATTACATCATGTTTATTATTCATATTTCCTCCGACAAAATTACAACATATTTGGTGGTTTTTAGCGGTTACAAAGCAACGCCCGATCTTTAAATATCCGCTGATCCGTTGTTTTCACGATAACGGCGGACGGACTCCGCTGAGTCCGTCCGGTTGTTATAAATATTCTGCTGATTCTATTATAAGCCAAATGCATTTATAAACATCCCCGGAATCTGAGGAATCAGCTGGAATGCGGTAAAGAATGCAATCACACAAAGTATTAAAAGAATGGCTGTCTGCCATGGCTTATTCACCGCATAATCCATCATATATTTTTTTGAAGATGTTAATATAATGATCCCCACAATAATAACAGGAAGTGAAATACAGGTTGCAAGCGCAGTACCAAGTACATTAAGCACGATCATATCAGGTGCTCCGGGTATGGATGCTATGATTGGAAGAATCGTAAAGACAGCCAGCTGAATGATTCTAAACTTAGGATCTTCCTCATCTTTACCAATCCACTTCTGGCCTGATTTTGTTCCAAGATGTAATCCATTCGCCGTAAGCTGTGCAAAACCTCTGGTCTGGCTTGGATAGCTTGTGAAAGCCGCACCAAAGATACAAAGCCAAAGTACTACAGGGCCGGCAGGACCCATAATGTTCTGCATCATGTTTGCCAGATCCTGGATTGTTTCAAGTTTTCCGCCTTTGGTATAAACCGCCTCAGCCGCAACAGACCAGAAAAGCATATTAATCAGGAAAAGGGGAGCCATACCAGTTATAAGGTCAAGCATCTGCAATTTACGGTATTTCGGTCCAATCCAGCCTTTATCCTTCATAAAACCGGAATACAGAAGGTTGGGCATATTACCGCCTACGGCACCGATTGTTGAACAAGCAACCAAAAGAGGCCCGAATAATCCCTTCGAATCATCCGATGTGACCTGGAAAGTAAAGATTCCTTTCAGGAAACCACCTACATCAAAATGACCAAGTTTAAATAATGTTAGTATGTAAAATAATATAATGATTACTGATGTAATACGTGCAATATATTCAAATATTTTAAACTGTTTCTTTTTTGAAACCATGTAAACCGTAAGAGCCATTACTGCTATTGCACAGATAAAAATACCCCAGGTACCTAAAAACCCCTGTCCGGCAGCCGCACTGAACAATCCATGTAAAGCGGTAGCGGTGGCATTTAACATAGTACATTGGTTGGTGAAACCGGCAATAATAACAATAAAACTCAATACACCCGGAAACCATTTAATGAGTCTTCCATAACCCTCAAGGATCTGTGTATCCCCAAATCGGTTACAAAGTGTATACTTTGCAATGGAAGATACGATAAAGGTACGGCATATCAGGGCCAGGACCAATGACCACATTAATAAATATCCGTAATTAGCACCGGATACCGAGGAGCTTACCAAATCCCCCGTGCCAAGGAAGGCCATGGAAAGCACAAGCCCCGGTCCAAGGGAAGTAATCAGTTCTTTCCCTTTCGGAATCGGTATCTGCTCGGGCTTCTTTGTCATATCTTTTACATCTGTACGTACTACTGAATTATCCAGCATATGTAATTCCTCCTAAATATTTTATAGTTTTCTGCTACATCTTTCCAGAGCGTGTTTGTTCAGAACGGTGCAATGATTTTTCAAACACGTTCTAATACCGATGCCGGCCTGCGGGTCCGTTATTCTATTCGACCGGAAGTTTCATCACAATCTTTGTATAAGACTGCTGCTCCTTGATATGCCGCACCGGTTTATGGCCGTCATGGGGGAAAGCTACATAGCACATCCCGGCTGTTACATGGAAGATATGGCTGGCCTCACCCGTATATCTGGCAGCATCCTTTTCTTCGTTATATGCTGTCTCTTCCTTCAGATCCGAAAGTTCCGCCCAGGCTACCTCCTCACTTCCTTCCATGAGAATCTGAATATCCACATACTTTTTGTGAGCCTCAAAGGTCCCTTCCTCCATGGGCTGTGTCATCCCCTTTTGAATCATAAAATACCCGCCGTCAAATTCGTACCTACCAACTTCCATCTTCTCCTGTTTCCTGACTGCTTCTATCCCTTTATCCAGATTCCGGATCATAGGTTTATAGAAGGCCAGATTTGCTAACTTATCCACTATCATTTTTTTACACCCATTAAAGGAGCTGTTGTAATATTCAATTTACTGAACTTGTGTCCGGAATAATTTATATTTCTTGAATTTAACAACAGTCCCCTGCCACAATAAATCAGGTTGAAAGATCCTCTGCATGGCATTCCTTTCTTACTCTTAATTTCTTTCAACTTATTAATCCTTATTACTCTTTGCCAGCGTGATGGCATAATCGACTGCATTTACCAGGCTCAATTCACTTGCCACACCTAGACCGGCCTGGTCAAAGGCGGTTCCATGGTCCACCGAAGCCCTGACGATGGGAAGCCCCAGAGTAATATTAACCCCGGAAACCGCATCCCACTTACCGGCTTCACGGTTATATATAAAACCAACCACTTTAAGCGGGATATGCCCCTGGTCATGATACATGGCCACTGCGATGTCATACCATCCTCCTCTCGCTTTGGAAAACAGGGTGTCCGGCGGAACCGGCCCGTCTGCATCAATACCTTTTGCCTTTGCTTCTTCGATTGCCGGAATGATTTCCTCAATCTCTTCCCGTCCGAAAAGGCCGTTTTCCCCGCTGTGGGGATTTAATCCTGCTACACCGATCTTTGGTTTTTGTATTCCCATATCCAGGCAGGCCCGGTTGGCTATCTCAATGACTTCAAAGACTCTGGCCTTTTTCACCCTGTCACAGGCTTCCCTTAAGGAAACGTGTGTGGATACATGTACGACCCTTAGGTCTTCATGGGCAAGCATCATGGTATATTTTTTGGTTTTCGTAAATTCCGCGTAGATTTCCGTATGACCTGAAAAGTGGTGTCCCGCCAGATTGATGGCCTCCTTATTCAGGGCATTGGTCACGGTTCCATCCACTTCACCGGACATTGCCAGTTCAATTACTTTCTTAACATACCGAAAAGCCGCATCCCCTGCCATAAATGAAACCCTGCCCCGCTCCAGTTTATCCATGTCTACAAGCTTCATATCATATACATCAATGGTTCCCGGTGTGAAGAGGCATTCGCTGACAGACAACACAGAGTGTATTTTCAGTTCCTCTCTTCCGACAATTTTAAGTGCCGCTTCCATTACACAGGCATCTCCGATAACCACCGGGCTGCACCTGTCATACAGTACGGGGTTCCCCAGAGCTTTTGCCGTAATCTCAGGTCCTATGCCTGCCGGATCCCCCATAGTAATACCAATAATCATTTTTTCAGCCATTTCATTTCCTCCAGTCTGTGCCACATCAGCACATGCCTGCCGCTTTATTCTCCTTAAGGACTTTCCTGATTGCCGCAACGCCTTCCTCCGAAACCTGGTTAAACGGTGCACGGCACTTGCCAACCGGGTATCCCATAAGAGCCACGGTAGTTTTCACAATGGTATTGGGATTGCCGAACTTAAAGCAGTTACGGAAAGACCGGATTGCATCCTGTGCCTGCCTTGCACCCTCAAGATCCCCCGCTGCATAACGGTCATAAATGGAAGCCATGTTCTTCGGATAAACATTGGCACAACCTGCAATACCGCCTTTTCCCCCGGCTAACAGGTTCCACAGAATCAAGGAATCATTTCCGGAAAATACCGCAAAGTCTTTTCTGTCTTTTGTCTGCTCAATATACTGGAGCATATTATCAAAATTACCGCTGCTGTCCTTGGCCCCCACAATATTGCCAATCTTGCTTAACCTTCCGACGGTGTCCGGTGTGATGGCATTGCCGGTTCTTGCCGGAATATTATAAAGCACGATGGGCATATCGACCGCTTTTGCAACTGCGGTATAGTGCTCATAAAGTTCATTCTGGGATGCGGCTGCAAAGGAAGGAGTAATGACCGAAAGCACATCTGCCCCCAGGGACCTGCCCATAAGGGACTGTCTGATGGTGTCCCTGGTACTGATACAACCTGTACCTGCATAGACCGGAACACGCCCTTTTACTTCATCAATTACAATGCTTAAAACCTGTTCTTTTTCTGTTTCACTTAAAATATAGCCTTCCCCGTTTGTACCAAATGGGAAAATTCCATGGATGCCATTTTCAATCTGGCGGTTTACCTGGCTGCGAAGTTCTTTCTCGTTAATACTTTCATCCTCATTCATAGGTGTAAGAATCGGGACGATGATACCTTTTAGCTCTACCATAATATCCTCCTGTCTGTTTTTTTCTATTATCCACTACATAATTTCCAGATATAATTGTCTTGCATCATCGGTTGTAATTTCACGCATATTATTGACCAGAAGCCTTTGGACCTCCATACCGGCCGATACCAGGTCTTCCAGATCCCCGTTCCCGATTCCGTAAGCCTTTAAACTGACCGGGATATCCAGGTGTTTTACGATTTCATCCAGTCTGTTAATGATCCATGCCGATTTCTCTTCCATAGTCTTAGCTGTCTTTTCCGTCTTAACTACCCTGTCGTAAGCCAATGCAAATCTCTCCCTGCAAGCAGGTTCGTTGAACTTCATTACCGGCACCAGCATAATGGCATTGGCTACGCCATGAGGAATATGGTATTTCCCGCCAAGAGGATAGGATAAGGCATGGACTGCCGTGGTTCCGGAAGCAGTTATTGCAATCCCGGCATAAAAAGAAGCCGTCAGCATTGCCTTCTTTGCATCCATGGCATCCGGATTGTCACAGGCCTCTTCAATATTGTTCAGTATCATATCCAGTGCTTCCAATGCAAAGGTGTCACTGAACGGATTGGCCTTTTTGGAAGTAAAGCACTCAATTGCATGGGCAAGGGCATCTACACCCGTAGAGGCCGCTATCTTTCTCGGAAGCTTCTTAATCATCCGGCTGTCCAGGATTACATAGTCAGCGATCATGGCCGTGTTGACAATGCCTACCTTCAGCTCTTTCTCCGGGACTGTCACAATGCTGTTAGGAGTAGCTTCCGAACCGGTTCCTGCAGTCGTTGGGATCATCAGGGTCTTAATATATTTTTGCCCTAAGGATGGGTTGTCTAAAAGGTCCCTTACTCCATACCGGTCCGTAGCCAGGACAGAAGAAAGCTTTGCAATATCCATCACACTGCCGCCGCCGACTGCTATGATAAAATCGGCACCCGATGCCTTAAACCGGTTTACTGCTTCCTGGGCCTGGTCACAAGTCGGCTCCGCAGGGAGGTCATCAAGTACCACCGTCTGGACACCCGTTTCCTTTATCAGTGACAGGGGATACTCAAGCAGGCCTACTCCTATGATTCCGGAGTCGCTGAATACGGCTGCCTTTTTAACCCCTTTCATAATCTTTGGTATATTTTCCAGTGCAAGCTCACCGGCATATACGGACCGGGGCATCTGCAATACATAATCCGTCAACATATTAAACTCCAATCTGTGCGCTCTGGCGCACGTACAATCAGGACGAAACCTAAACCTCCTGACTCTCTTCTTTCCATACCGGCATAATCTGTTCAGCCAGTTCCTTCAATAACCGTTCTCCTCCGAAGCCTCCTGATTTGGATATTATGTAGCAGGGCTTATCCTGTACAGGAAACCCGGATAATACGATTCCCGGTGCCATCTCGCAAACAGGTTCCATCTCATATACTCCCATCTGCTTCATACATCCGATCAGAGTATCTCCGCCGGTAATCATCATGGTACTTTTCAATCCTCTTCCAATCAGCTCCTTTACGATATATCCTAAGTTATCCGCAATCAAAACCCTGGTTTCATCCGTGCTGATATGATGCTTATCCGCATATTCCATAGTGGAACTGCCTCCGGGAAGATCATTACTGTCCAGGATGGAACAAGTTTTTGATTCGATCAGGTCTTTTAAATTATCCAGCATTTTCTGACCTTCATCACTCCTTAAATAACTTTTCTCCATTTTTTCTTCTGTGCTCAGCCTGATCCGAAAAAAGTTATGGTTCTCTGCATAATCAAGCTGGCTTACCGTAATAGGATTAACACTTCCGCATACCACGAAAAATCTTGGAATAAAACCTGGCATAAAAGGCGGGTTTCCTTTAAGGCCTAACAGTTCCGGAAGTACGGAGGCAAATCCTGCACAGCCCGACATGATGTGAAGCTTATTTTCTTTATAAAGACTGCACGCCGGCATTTCCAGCTGTGTATCAGTTTGTGCGTCCCATACGACTATTTCCGGGTTGCATCTGTCTGCAGCCGGACCGCTTCCTTCACTTGCCAGCCTTACTTCTACCTCAGTCTGGAGCCTTATCAGCTCCGGAATATAGGAACATATCACCGGTTCATAAGGATCTTTTCCAAAGACGCTTTCTTCAACCGGAATGCCGTCTATGTAATGGATTCCATTCTTTGTTATACGACCCATTTTAGGAAATGCCGGAAAAAAGGAAAGTGACTTTTCACCTGCCCCATGAAGAACTGCCGACAATTCACTTCCGATATTTCCCCGTAATGCGGAATCTGTTTTCTTATAAATATAAGGAATCCCGTGTTGTACCGCTTTTTTCGTAATAGTATATACGATATTGTAAGCTTCCCTGGAATTAAGATGTCTGGTCTCCGCATCCATTACCAATACCCTGACCTCCGCGTCCACCTGACTGTAATCATAATCCGTATCTGTTACTACCCTGGTGGCCGCGCCGCTTTGTGCAAACTGGACTCCCGTATCAAGAGCTCCTGTAAAATCATCTGCTATGATTAACAGCGTTATCATATTTTCACCACCTTTATTGTTTCATATGTGAACGTCATTATTTATTGCCATTCCCTCCATTACTATATTAATCAATTTTTTTCCGGATATCAATCTTCCTTTCTTTAATTTTCGTTTTATTTTGAAACATATGAAAATTTCCATTTGTAACCCCAGTCCATTTATGTTACAATAATTTCAAATTGAAACAGTTAGGATGTGATAGTATGCCAACCCCCAAAATAAAAATACTGGGAATAGCCCCTTATGAAGCTATGAAGACCGCCATGCAAAAGATTGCAAATGAGCGGAGCGACCTGGAACTTGACGTATATGCAGGTGATTTGAACTATGGCGTGGAAATCGTCCGCCATAATCTGCAGAATAATTATGATGTCATCATCTCCCGCGGCGGTACCGCAGAAATGGTAAGCAGAATGACAAGTATTCCTGTAGTGGAGATTTCCCTGTCCGTATACGATATCCTCCGTGCCATAAAGCTGGCAGAAAATTATTCCGACCGTTATGCCATCGTCGGCTTTCCCAGTATTACGGGAAGTGCCCACCTGCTCTGTGACCTGCTGCAATATAAGATTGACATTGTCACCATCCGCAGCAAGGATGAGGTAAATGACACCTTAAACCAATTAAAACAGAACGGTTACCGCATGGTAGTAGGTGATATGATCACCTACACTACGGCAAAAAACTTAAGCCTGAATGCCATTCTGATTACTTCCGGCAATGAAGGTATCATAAGTGCATTTGACCAGGCTGTAAAATTAAGTACCGGCTATCTGCAGCTGAAGCAGGAAAACAGGTTTTTAAAACAGGTAATTGCGGAAGATGGAAGCTGTACCATCGTTTTTTCCCCGAAAGGAGAAGTCTATCTTTCAACCTGGAATAAGGAAGATACGGAAGAGTTATATGAAATGCTCCGCTCTGAGATTCCCCAGATTATTTCCTCACAAAACCATAAAATGTTCCGCAATATAAACGGAACACTTTTTTCCGTTATCAGCCGTCTTATTGACTACCGGAGCCAGAATTACATTGTATTTTATGTTACCGCTTCCAAGATACCGATTGCCACAAGTAAATACGGAATCAAGTTTTCCAATAAAAAAGAAGCGGAAGAACTTTTCTTCAACAGCTTCTACAGCATTACCGGTGCCATGGGCGGCCTTTTGGATTCCATCAACCGGATCAGCCAGAGTTCCTTACCTGTTATGATCACCGGAGAGAACGGGACCGGCAAGGAGCAGATTGCCCGGATCATTTACACCAAGAGTCCCTATCATACCAACCCTCTCGTAACCATTGACTGTGAACTGTTAAACGATAAAAGCTGGGAGTACCTGACTAACCACTATAACTCTCCTTTTAACGACAACAGCAATACGATTTACTTTAAAAGTGTGGAGACTCTTCCGAAAGAACGCAGCAACCAACTGTTGTCCCAGATTATCGATATCAGCCTCAGCAAACGCAACCGGTTGATTTTCTCCTGTACCTGTAAACGCGATGGCCTGATTCCGGAGCCCGGACAGGAATTTGTCAAACGGCTCTCCTGCCTGACCATCTGTCTGGCTCCCTTAAGGGAACGTGCCATGGAAATACCCAGCCTGTCCAGCATTTACTTAGGTTCCCTGAATGTGGAACTGGGCAGGCAGCTTATCGGCTTTGAACCCAGAGCCATGGAGATGCTCCAGCAATACGAATGGCCCCAGAACTATACCCAGTTCAAGCGGCTGCTTAATGAACTTGCCACCCTAACCATAACACCTTATATTACCGGCAATTCCGTTATGGAGCTTCTGGATAAGGAACGGAATACGGTTATAAGCAATTATACGGCAGATGATGACGAATCTTTTCTGAACCTAAACCGTTCCCTGGATGAGATCACCCATGACATTATCCTTAAGGTTCTGTCCCAAAAGCGTGGAAACCATAGTGCCGCAGCCAAGCAGTTAGGTATCAGCAGAACCACGTTATGGAGATATCTAAACCGAATGTAATAAAATAAGAACAGCGGTATTCTGTTTTCAAAATACCGCTGCTCATTTTATAAATTATAATTTTTTAAGGTAATTTATACATTTCCTTAAATTGAATATATTGATTCTTAAATTCTTCATTATTTCCCTGCTTAATCTTATCCAGATATTCATGTGTATCCAAGCCGTCTTCCTTTGAATGAAGCAGCCAGACCGCTATGTTGGAGCAATGGTCGGCGATTCTTTCATAATTATTTATTATATCGGATAAAACAAAACCAAGTTCGATTGTACAGTTTCCAGTTCGGAGACGCCTTATATGCCTCTTTTTTAAATGCTCATTAATGCCGTCAATAACTTCCTCCAAAGGTTCTACCGTGGTGGCAAGTGCAAAATCATCTGTTTCAAAAGCTTTAATTGAAGTAGATACAATATCTTTAATCGCCTGGGTAAATATTGTGATTTCCACTAATGCTTCCTTGGAAAATTTTAATTCCTTATCATGTATTTCTTTTGCCGTTTCCATAATGTTAATTGCATGATCTGAAATTCGCTCAAAGTCACCAATGCAGTGTAACAATATGGATATTGTCCTGGAATCCTTTTCCGTAAGGTTTTTAGTACTCAATTTAACAAGGTATGTACCAAGTTCATCTTCATATTTATCAACCTTATTTTCCATTTCCCGAATCTCTTTTTCAATATCCGCATCATACTTTTCCAGTAACCCCATCGCTTTGTATAACGAATTCTTTGTAAGTTCCGCCATATTAATTGTAACATTCTTACACTGTTCCGTTGCAAAAGTTGTTTTATCAAGAAAACGGATATCCAGTAGTTGAAAATCATTCTTCTTCGTATCCTCAGCTTCCTGCTTTTCATCAGGTATGGAAAGGTATGCCAGTCTTTCCAGGCCTTTTGAAAACGGCAATAAAATAATCGTAGATATTATATTAAAAAAACTATGTATAACTGCAATACCTGCCGGGTTTACCATATCATGTAAAAAAGAAAATTTAATAAATATATTCAAAGTATAGAATACTATCATAAATAAAGTTGTTCCGATCAGATTGAAATATAAATGGATCAACGCCGCTCTTTTCGCATTTTTGTTGGCACCAATAGCCGAAAGTATCGCCGTAATACAAGTTCCGATGTTCTGTCCCATAATAATCGGCAATGCGGTTCCAAAACTTACGGAGCCTGTCATACATAAAGCCTGCAATATCCCGACGGACGCAGAAGAACTTTGTATAACCGCGGTAAGTAAAGCACCTGCCAGCATGCCCAGCAATGGCTGCGAAAACATTGTTAAAATGTTTGTAAATTCCGGAACATTTGCCAAAGGTATTACCGCATTGCTCATAGTTTCCATTCCAAACATTAAAATTGAAAATCCAATCATTATAGAACCTATATTTTTTTTCTTTTCATTCTTAATAAATAAGAGGAATATAACACCGACCAATGCCAGTATCGGTGAAAATGCCGTTGGTTTCAGCAATTTAATATAGAAATTATTACTTTCAATACCGGAAAGGCTTAAGAGCCAGGATGTGACCGTAGTGCCGATATTAGCCCCCATGATGATTCCTACTGCCTGTGATAATTTCATAATGCCCGAATTTACAAAGCCTACAACCATAACTGTCGTTGCGGAGGATGACTGTATAATCGCCGTTACACTCATACCCAATAACACTGCCTTTATTGGATTGGAGGTCAGCTTTTCCAATAAATTTTCTAGTTTTCCTCCTGATGATTTTTCTAATCCATTTCCCATGGTATTCATACCATACAGGAATAAAGCCAAGCCTCCGACCAAGGTTAATACATCAAAAAAACTCATACCGCAACTCCTTAAAATCAACATAGTATTCTAAAATAGCCCATATAAATGTATTATAACACATATTATATTGTAAATAAAACGTAAAGTTTAGATTAATTTTATATCAACTCCGTATTTCATAATTTTTTTTAAATATTAGTGTCTATTTTATCCATACTTGTTGCAATCGAAGTTAAAAATCTCCCGAATATTTCTGCTTTTTTATGAAAAAATATAACAGATACAATCAATTAAGTTCTTATGTTCTCATTACTGAATTGAAAAATGATAAGAAAGCTAAGGTGATACTATGACAAATGAAAAACTGGCACCGAATGAAACCATGCAGATACACGAAGTGCTGAATCTGAAAACGGTTTGTATGGCTTTATCCAAAATGATGGAGGGAGTTGTATTTGATCAGGATTTAAAAGCATTGCTGGAGCGTGATGTAAAGCAATCCATTACATCCATTCAGGCATTACAAAAACTATTGGAGAAAGCACCTTTAATAAGATAAGGAGGTAAAACGTTGATCAATGATTATTTAGAAGTGAGAAATTCGGAAGGAATGCCTAAGCTTGTTGATGCCACAATGTCTACGGCATTTCTGCTAAATTCCAAAAGCGGAGTCAGGAATCTTGCAATTGCACTGACGGAAGCAGCATCTCCCGAAGTCAGAACCGTACTGCGCAGCGAATTAAATAATGCGATACGTATGCACGGCGAAATTTCAGCACTCATGATCGAAAAAGGCTGGCTCCATCCTGTTGATCTGAAAAAACAGTTTCAAATGGATCTGGAGTCTTCCACGACGGCCATACAGATAGCAAGCATGGATCTGTTTCCCGGAGATACCAGCAGACGCGGAACCTTTGCAACACTTGATAAATAAAGAAGGAGGGTAAACTAAATGAAAGCTGTAACTTTTCAGGGAATAAAAAAAGTAATGGTAAAAGATGTTCCGGCACCAACCATCCAAAAACCGGATGACATCATAGTGACAATTACAAACACGGCAATCTGCGGTTCCGACCTGCACCTGATTCATGATATGGTTCCGAATCTGCCGCAAGGCTATATTATAGGCCATGAACCCATGGGTATTGTAGAAGAAACAGGGCCGGAAGTTACCAAGCTAAAGAAGGGAGACCGGGTAATCATTCCTTTTAATGTAAGCTGCGGCGAATGTTATTATTGTACTCACGGACTGACTTGCATGTGTGATAATTCCAATCCGAACGGAGAGGCAGGGGGATTTTTCGGTTATTCGGAAACCTTCGGCGGATATCCTGGCGGACAGGCGGAATATATGAGAGTACCTTACGGTAACTTTACACCATTCCGGATTCCGGATAATTGCGAATTGGAAGATGAGAAACTGGTATTGATAGCAGACGCGGTTTCCACGGCCTACTGGAGTGTGTTAAATGCGGGAGTTGAAAAAGGTAACACGGTGACTGTGCTGGGGTGCGGTCCCATCGGCCTGCTGGCTCAAAAATTCGCCTGGGTTTTCGGTGCGGAAAGGGTTATCGCCGTAGATTATATCGGTTACCGTTTGGAACATGCCAAAAAGCACAATAAAGTGGAAACCGTAAATTTTGAACAGCATCAAAACACAGGAGAATATCTGAAAGAAATAACCCACAGCGGAGCAGATGTGGTAATAGACTGTGTAGGAATGGACGGAAAAATGACTCCTATGGAATTTGTGGGTTCGGGACTAAGGCTGCAAAGCGGTTATCTGGGTGCCTTTGTCATGGCAACACAGGCCGTACGAAAGGGCGGAACGATACAGGTAACAGGTGTTTACGGAGGCCGGTATAATGCCTTTCCTTTCGGGGATATCATGAACCGCAATGTTAATATCCGGACGGGACAAGCCCCCGTAATTCCCATTATGCCCACACTTTATAAGCTGATTGCAGAAGGCAGAGTCGATCCCAGCGATATTATTACCCATAAGCTTCCCATGGACCAGGCCCCTTATGGCTATGAAGCTTTTGATACCAAAACCGATAACTGTATCAAAGTTGTTTTAAAACCTTAATAGTTCATTTAGTATAAGGAGATATAAATGGAGACTTATGAAACATGGCAAACTTATCGAAAGATAAGGACGCAAAGCTATGGGTCTAAAGTTTTTGCTATGATCGCCAGGCTGCCATTAGAGGTTCTGTTTATACTTCAAAATAAAGGAAATAGGTCATACTTATATTTCCTTATACACATTTTAACTAAAAAATGAGCCGCTATAAAAATAACGGCCCTTAGTAAAGTATAAGTCTTTATTAATTATTTTTGTCGGTCCCCATCCAATCAATTATTGAAGTGATTGCTGGTACTGATCCCACAATGATTGAACACCCTCTCCTGTAATTTTTCATTTAATCTCAGATTATCTCCGCAGTAATCGCATTGATTATAATCCCAGTTCCATCCGGACTTATCAGTTCATAAGCCGGAACTACCTTATCTTGAACCTTTCCGTAGCATGGTTTTGCATCTATAATTTCAAAAGATTCTGCTTTAACTAGTTGCGAAATTGATTCGCCAGCTATCTTTATTGCATCTGAAACAGACAGTAAGTCTTTTGTGTCGCTAAAGCTTGAATCAACGCCACTGATATCGGACCATTCCTTTGAACATGATACTACAGTATCTCCATTGACAAGTACGGATATAAAATCTTCCTTCCCTGTCGCTCTTAAACTCA
Source organism: Bacillota bacterium (assembly GCA_023391695.1). GTDB lineage: Bacteria > Bacillota > Clostridia > Lachnospirales > Lachnospiraceae > Anaerocolumna. The sequence continues at coordinate 1,280 of JAEWAK010000011.1, read as the reverse complement.
GACCATCAATATCACGGGTATATCGAACAATATAGCCAACAATTTTAGATGCACTGCCTGAAGTAAGTACAGCCTGTACAGGTGTCACAGCATCCAGCTTCGCATCCTGCTGCATCAAATTTTGAGTCTGCAGCCAATTATCTGCTATAGCCTGAGCCTTTTCCGCTGAAGCATCTACATAATTTAAGAACTTATCTCCGGTATCGAAGAATACAGATTTCTTTTTTTCTTTACCTCCAACCTTATTCATGTTGAAGTCATGTATTTTGACATGTTTAAATTTGGTATCGAATATTTTGCCGGCCTTTAATAAATTATCGGCAACCTTTACTTTTCCATTTTTACTTACCAGTTGCATAGTAGTACTTGTTGTTGAGTTGGGTACAGTATAATTTCTTGCTGAATATTCCACAATATTGGATCCTTCCCTTACATATCCGCACCAACGGTCACTTAACGAACTTTGGCTCGCATTGGCCAAATACCATGATTTCATGTAATTATTTCCATTTTTAAGTGCTCCAACCAAATCCCTTGCTACTGCATTATCAGTCCAATCATATGAAACCTTAGTGTAGCCCAATAGACTCTGTGCACTTGGACCAAATTTGCTTCGCCACTGTGAAGGTACTAATGTTAGGCATGTTGCAAATATAGTATTTTGTGCATTCAGGGTCATCGTATCATAAGTCACATATCCGTCTGCGGTGGCAACAAGCCCCTCATTACCGTGCCCCGTATGATATACGGTTGTTACATCTGATCTTTGGACATAATTGATTAAATTCTGCTTAGTTACATTTGTATCTTCTAAAACCTTTTTATAACCGAGACCGGATATTTCCCTGTCAAATATGTACATGTCCTCGTTATTAAGATCATCCTTTACACAAGTTGTAATAAAAGTGGATACAGGTGAACCAATATAAATCTTAACGGATGTCATCTGGTCATTGACAGCTGAACCAACCGAGGAAGAACTTGCAGTAAATGTCCATTTGGTTCCTGTGAGATTATCATTCTGATATACTTCAACTGTCCAGCCGCTTGGTATCTTAAGGGAGGACATCCAGTCATTCGGAATTCCTTTTGCGTTCAACTGTGTCATTGTATAGCTTCCCGGTTGCAATGCTACTGCTGTTCCGCCGTAATTTATGTCTGCATAGAATACAGCCGCTAAAACTTTAACAGATGTCATCTGGTCATTGACATCTGTGCCAACCCAGGACGAATCTGCAGTATATGTCCATTTGGTTCCTGTAAAGTTATCATTCTGATAT
>JAEWAK010000001.1 GCA_023391695.1 Bacillota bacterium | reverse complement strand
TTTTTCTGCACGCGTCATTTTCTCTCCTCTGCGAAAAAGTTTTTTCTTTTATTATACACTTTCGTAGAGAAGTATGGTGTAATTTCAAATTAATTAGTGCGAAAAATATTTACCTTTCAGAGCTGGGCTATACGGAAGGGCAAACAATTGTTTGAGTTTTCGGTAGTGTAGCTGTTTGAGTTTACGGCAGTTACCAGTTGGGAGTGTTTTTAGAAATTTTAGAAACTTGAAATTTAAAGCTATGTTAGATAATATTGTTGTTTTTATGATATGAAAAATAGTGCTCTTCATAAATATATTAACACCATAAATAAACATACCGAAGTAAAACAACGTCTAATTATGCTTATACTATACAATGTTTTGCATTTGAATTGAGCCAATCAATAATAAAATCGAATCTTTCTTTCGTCAATCCATGACCACCTCGATATCTCTTGTGGTATAGGTGGTTTAAAGCATTGAGCTCTGCATATGCCGGGCTGGCTTTTTCAACGATATAAGTCGCATCTCTTGAATATTTATCATCTTCCGCAGAAACAATAAGTAGCTGTCTTGGTGCAATACATGATACCAAATCGAATATATCATATTTGCTATGAAAGTTCGGAATTACACTTGCCATTTCAATCCCTACATAGTTTAACATTCGATTTTTATAAGTACAAGCACTGCCGCTTGCACAGCTAAAAGCTATTCGTTCATCAACCGCAGAAAGAAATAAAACAGTATTCCCGCCATATGAATGTCCAAGTGTGCCAATATTTTTGTTATCGACATAAGTAAGCTCAGAAAGTAAAGTAATCCCATTTATAGCATCATTAAGCACTTTTTTCATCAAGCAATCGCCTTTTATGATACGATAGCACATTTCATTATAATGCTGTATTAATAGCATTCCTACTTAATAGCATTTTTTATTAACGGCATTCCTTCTATATGGTATATTCAAGTCTTTTGGCCTCCTCCCCGGCATTCTTATCTTCCGTAAGTTTATTTAGGATATACTGTTCAAAATAACCGGCATCATTATCTTTTATCCTCGGCCGCGACAATGTAATCTGCAAATCCATATTGCTGTTATTCTTCTCTAATAGAATTACCCTGTTTGCCAGCCTGACGGCTTCACTTACATCACGGGTAACAAGAACTGCCGTGAAGCCAAGTTCCAGCCAGAGTTTTTCAATTAACCCCTGTATCTCCATTTTGGTCAGTGCATCAAGTGTACCCAAAGGATCATCAAGAAGCAGAATATTGGGTTTTCCGGCAAGTGCCCTGGCTAAGGAAACCCTTTGTTTCTCGCCGTCAGTCAGGGCGTTGGGCCATGCGTATTTCTTATTAATGAGGCCTGCTTTCTCTAAAATCTGTGCGGCTGTTGCTTCATTTTTATCAATGGTTCCAAAGATTACATTTTTAATGATATTTCTCCAGGGAATCAAAGCAGCTTCCTGAAATACAACCCTTACCCCTTTATTAACTCCTGCTATTTCCTTTCCATCTATCTTAATACTGCCTGAAGAAAAGCTGTCAAGACCTGATATCATACGTAACAAGGTACTTTTTCCGGAACCGCTTGGGCCTACAATGGCTACAAAATCACCGGCTTCGATTGTAATATTAAAATCATGGAATACCGTAAGACTGCCATGATTTTTACCAAGCTCTTTAATTTCAATGGAATATCCCTTCTTATTTTCACACAATTGATTCACCTCTTTCCCTGTAAAACCACAATTTTTTTCATTCATTCAGCAAGTTACAAAAGGTGATTTCCTTTGTATTGGCTGCCTGTTCTTAGTCTTTTCACAGTGAAGTTACCCATCGGATTATTTATTTAACGCTTCTAAATTTTCAGATCGGTTTTCCAGCTCAATACCCTCCGTTCAAATGCTCCTGCAATACCATCGGATAACTTACTTAATACGGCATATAAGATTATACTTATTGCCAATTGATCCATCTGCGCGGATTTTACCGCTGATAAAGCCATCGATCCTATGCCCTTATCCGGTATAATTATCTCTATTGCAATCAAGACCGTCCACATTGTCCTAAGGGATTGCCGTATACTGGTAAACAAAGAAAAAAAAGCTCCCGGAAAAACAAGCTCTTTCAACAGAGCTAAATTGTTTAAACCATATGCTTTTCCCATATCAATTAACCCTTTATCCATTGATTTTATCCCGCCATAAGTATTGATATAGATGGGGAAAAAGACATCGGCTGCGACCAGGATAATTTTAACTCTTTCTCCTGTCCCAAACAGTAGTATCACAAATGTCAGAAACACAAGAACCGGAATGTTCCGGAATATCCGTATTGTTGGATTCAAACTGATATCGGCCGGACGCAATATTCCGTTTGCCAGCCCCAGCAGAAAACCGCTTCCACCTCCGATTAAGAATCCGGCTAAAGCTCGTTTTAAGGTGATCAGGGTGTATTCGCCTAACTGTCTGTTGGCAGTCATGGATAGCGCCTTGTCAATTATTTCAAACGGAGATGGCAGGATAGTCTTGGGATTTAAAATTAAAGTCCATATAAACCATATCAGAATAAATAAAACCGGTAATAGAAAAGGCAGTATTAATTCATATACCTTTTTCGTTTGTTTCTTTTTCATTCCCATTACACTATCCTCCTTTTAGTTAATCAACATTTAATTATCAACTTTTAATTATTGTAAATTTTATTTGCCTTTATTAAGGTTATTATCTTAAATCAAATTAGATTCTGTTTACAGAATAAAATCAAATCGTAACCTCTTGTCTGCCATATAGCTTATTTACCGTTTCATAACCCCACACCTGCGCGGGCTAAATATAATATACTGCCTCCGGCAGGATTCTCTTTAAAAACTGTTTCGTCCGTTCTTCTTTCGGACGGGTGAATATCTCATTTGGAGTACCTTCTTCAACAATTACACCTTCGTCCATAAAGATGACATGATTGGCAACATCGGAAGCAAATGACATTTCATGGGTTACAACAATCATGGTAATGCCTTCTTTTGCAACTTTTTTAATGACTGCCAGGGCTTCTCCGATCAGCTCCGGATCCAGGGCAGAGGTGGGTTCATCAAACAATATGACTTCCGGATTCAGCACAAGGGCCCTTGCGATTCCGACCCGCTGCTGCTGTCCGCCGGATAACTGGCTGGGATATGAATCATACTTCTGGGATAAACCGACTTTGTTCAGGGCATCCTTGGCCCGCTCTTCCGCTTCCTTTTTCGGTACCTTCCTGGCAACGATAAGTCCTTCCGTCACATTTTCAAGGGCAGTCTTATTATTAAAAAGATTATAATTCTGGAATACAAAGGCTGTTTTTTTCCGGATATCAAGGATTTCTTTTTTCGTGGCATTTTTAAATTTAACCTGTGTATCGTTTATTCTGATTTCACCTTCATCGGCTTTTTCCAGAAAATTAATACACCTTAAAAGGGTTGTTTTTCCGGAGCCGCTGGAACCAAGTATTACAACAACATCCCCTTTTTCTACCCGTATATTTACTCCCCTTAATACTTTATTTTTACCGAAAGCTTTATGGACATTCTTAATTTCGATCATACTAAATTCCTCCTGTAACAACTGAATTTCTTCTCAAGGTATTTCCCTGAAATCTCTATTATTATACCTAAAGCCCAATAGATCAGTGCTGCTGCGATATATGCCTCCAAAAAAGCATAGGTAGCATTGGCAGTTCTTAAGGAACTGTTTAAAATTTCAGATACACCGATTAAAAATGCAATGGAAGAACCTTTCAGCAAACCGATTAAATTCCCGGCCAGGGTTGGAAGAATCACCAAAAACACCTGAGGAAGAATGATTCTTTGAAAGGTTTGTAATTTTGTAAATCCGATGGAATAGGCTGCATCATACTGACTCTGCTCAATCGACAGCAGGGCTCCCCGGATGGTTTCCGAAAGCGTTACGGTTGCCGAAACCGTCAGGGCAAACAATGCAATATAAATCACGTCAATATCTTTTGACCGGATTGACCAGTTCATGGATTTAGCAAAATGATCAAACGTATTGGTAAAAAATAAACTTGATATTAAAATTACCAGTGCGGAAGGTATCCCTTTCAGGATGGTAACCGAAACGTCCAATATACCGGACAGGCCTCTTATCCTGAATACCCTCATAATTGCTACGGCTCCGCCTATTATGATTCCCGATATCAAAGGTACCAGGGTTAAAAATAAGGTGACCGGTATAAATTTTACGGCATAACTTAGGCTTTCCAGTATCTGGGTGTAATCAATATTCATATTAAACTCCCATCTGTGCGCTTTGGCGCACGTACAAATCAGGAGGTTGAAAAAACTTAATCGGCTAGGGTGCGTCTGAAAACTGTTTGTACCGGGCTGAATGTTCCACTTTGTGGGAGACAAGAAGCGATTTTGGGGGCGTAGCGGGTCTACATTCCCAAAATTGCGACGCAGTATACCAGAAAGTGGGGCGTTCAGAACGGTGCAATGAGTTTTCAGACACGCCCTAGGGAAACCTGATGTAATTTTAAGTTAAACAGCTTTCATTTTATTGGATTGTATTAACTGAAATTGTTACCATTACAATTCAACTGTTTATCCAGTAATTGAAAAGCCCTTTCCAGGACAAAACTGACAACGACAAAGATGACCGAAGCACATATATACCCTTCCAGGTAATGATACGTATTCGCGCCGATTACATTTACTTTCCCCAGAATATCTATTATTCCCAGCAGATATGCTAATGATGTGCCCTGAAATAATCCTACAAAATCGGTTCCAAGAGGGGGTATGGCAATTCTTAGGGCCTGGGGGGCTACGATCCTTAGAAAGGTCTGTCTGCCGGTCAGTCCCACCGAGTATCCTGCCTCAGTCTGCCCGGCAGGCACCGCCAGTATGGAAGCCCTGATTATTTCGGCCATAAACCCGGCTTCGTTTAACCCATAGGTAATTATGATAAAGATTAATTTATCCCACCTGTTAATATCAATCTGAAAAGCAGTCTCCACCAGGACCGGTAACCCGTAATATACCAGAAACATTTGAATAATAATCGGCGTATCCCTTACAAAGGATATAAAAATAAGTGCAAACTGATTCAACACCACGATTTTTTTTATACGGATGAAGGCTATTACAACCCCCAGTAAAAGTCCGATTATGGTTGCGGTTATAACAATGCTTAAAGTAATATGGAACCTTGAAAGTATTTTAGGAAAGTAATCTATTACCCTCTCAAAGGAAAAAAAATCAGACATTACTTACTTCCTTTCTCCCCTTATGCTTCTAGTCGTTGGTTGTATAATCGCCGCCGATGACTTTAATTGAGATTTCCGATAACTTACCATTTTCCTTTAATTGTTTTAATGCACTGTCAATATCCTCCCGCAGTTGTTCGTCCTCTTTATTTACTACAAAGTAGGTATTGGAACTGGCTATGGGTTCGCCGGCGGTTTTTAAGTGATCCCCGAATTCCTTATTCAGAGTTTCCACCACCCTGGTTATGGATATGATTGCGTCATAAGTACCGTTTACAATATTATTTACCTGCTGTTCGGAGGTTTCACTGGAATAAACTAAATTAATCGGATTATCGGCATGTTCCTTATTATACTGTTCCAATACATAAGAAGCATTGCTGCCGGTACCTGTCTGGACATTTTTACCCTGGAGGTCGTCAAGGCTCTGAATATCATTGCGGTTTTTATCTACCGTAATCCTTAAAATAAAGGTAGTGTAACTTTCATTGGTAAAGAGATACTTTGCCTGCCGTTCTTCATTTAATTCAAACTGGTGTGCTCCGACATCGATTTTTTTGGCATCGATGCCAACCAGTATATTGGCAAATTCAAAAGTCTGGAATTCAAATTCATATTGCGGCAGCAGTTCATCCACGGCAGACAATACTTCATACTCGTACCCTGCAAGCTTACCGTTTTCATCCAGATAGCAATAGGGTTTAAAAGAGGTCCCGGTTCCTACTATGATTTTTCTGACCTCCCCGCCTGCCGTACCCGTATTCTCTCCGGAACCTGCTTCGGCGGCAGTATCCGCATTACTGCCTGTATCCCCGCTTACAGCAGCGGTTCCATCCGTATTTGACTTCGCTGATTTTTTCGTGCCGCAGCCCACGGCCACGATTCCCGCAATGATAAGAATCATTAACATAATCACACTTTTTTTAGTTTTAATACTTCTTTTAGCTTTAATACTTCTTTTAGCTTTAATACTTTTTTTATCCTTAATCATTATTTTCATAAACATTCCTCCAATTTTTATTATGAACCTTAAAGGGAATCTCATTTTTTTGTTTCCTTTACCTCATTCCGTTTCCGGGAGTGCTTATTTTTTATTCTTGACTTCACTATCATAATAGACTAATTTCTTAACCGCTTCGTCAATATAATGTGATATAGCAAATGCCGTGACTCCTTTTTTGTTTAGTTCGTATTCTGCTCCGGCACCGATCTGGCTTACCAGAACATATTTACAGTCGGAAAGCACCCTGACTGCAAGGGCCAAGCCGTTGTCACTGTGAGTTCCCCCACTGCAGGGAGCAGCGGTTTTTCTTTCTTCCACATAATAGAACTCATTTTCATCATTTACTTCCAGGATATAAAATTTCTCCGCCCTTCCAAAATGCTGGTTTACTACTTTTCCATCCGTACTTGCCACTGCTATTTTGTACGCCATCATAACACCCATGCCTTCCATTATTCAGTACTGAAACAAGTAAACCGGCCGTTCTAAGGCTGGCAGACTTTTTTGACAGAGTCAAAGCGGATATTCGCAATCCGCTAAGAAGCGGGAGATTTACTTGTAAGGTTAAACTATACCGGATCTCCTTTTAATTAAATCTTGTCAGTACGACGGAATAAATATCTTCCAGAAGTTTTAAACCGCCGCTATATCCGGCTATACTGCTGTTAATGATCAATCTTTCTATGACCGGATAGGAAATATTGACGTAATGGGCATTTAACTTTTTTGCCAATACCTTTTCCCAACTGCTTCCAAGAATTAATGGATATCCGTTAAAATCCGCACCTTCAATTTCACTGTGGATTTCATGTCCGTCACTGCTAAAGGCGACTTCCGCCTGTATACCGTAATTTAATTCCTTAAAATAACCGGCTATCAATCCCCGGTATTCTTCCGGGGTATCGTCAATTATGTACTGTTTGGAAGGAAAAAGCCCCAGGTCATTTACCAGGAATTTCGTTAAGGCAAGACTGTTCTGTGCGTCGGATACGGTAACAAACCGTTTAGCCATAACACGGGTTTCCAAAAATACGTCCGCATACCGTTCAATATAGTAATAATATTCTTCTTCATGCCTGGTAACGATTTCTTCAATTCTGGCAGAATCGATTTCCGCATATTCTCCTACGGTACGCAAAAACTTTGTCGTTTCAAAAGCACCAATGGGAACTACCGGATAATGCAGATAAGGCGTTCCGAACTTTTCCTTCAGGAATTTTACGCTTTCCAGTCCTACCCAGGGTGAAACCAGTAAATTAAACTCAGCCTCAGGAATTTTATCAATATTCTTAATACCTTTCCCATGTCCGAAGATTACATTCGGAGTTAAACCAAGTTCTGCCACCAACTTTTCAAGTTCCCTTAAATTCCCCAGCCAGAAAGGATCATGCATGGGAATTCCGGTCCAGATATTGACCAGTCCTTTTTCCAGGTGGCCGGAGGGCTTTAGATACTGGTCAAAGATGGCTGTCAGGATCCAGTCATGTCCTCTGTAATTATTTCCTTTAAATCCTGCCGTGGAAGCATAAATCACCGGTTTTTCCGAATTTCTGAATTTACCGGCCACCTCCTCCACATTATCCCCAACTATTTCAGGAGTACATCCGGTTAAAACCACGTATAAATCCGCATCGATTACTTTCAGGGAATTTTCAATTATTTCTTCCAGTTTATTATCTCCGCCGAAGATCACTTCTTTTTCACTGATGCTGGTGCAGGGAAAGATGTGGGGGGAATAAAGCCCCGAACTTCCCACACTGCCGCTTAGCTTTTCCGCGCAGCCCGGCCCGGAATGCAGGATGGGAAGTGCTCTTGATATTGACTGTACGGTCTGCATTGCTGCAAGGGCGCATTTATATCTTGGCTGATCCAGTATTTTTGCCATTATTCCGAGGCCTCCTTTAAGAATGTACTGTTATTCTGTCCGTACCACCAATCCGTGTAGGGAAGTTTCACCCTTTTCGCCAGATTTTTTTCAAAACTCCGGTTCCGTACCGTATCCAGTACGGATTTGGCAAAATTAAGGGTACCTTTATAGCCGAATATCATATATTCATCCGCCACATACAGGGCGGCGATCCCCTGCTTGATAGCCCAGACCGTAGTTCCCGGATGCCTGGAGAAATAAATATCCGGCTTATATTCGTTCAATATGTTTAAAACTTCAAAGTTCTGCTGGTCCGCAACACTTAATTTTATGTTATTCGCGGAAGTCTTTTGAAGATAATCAAGGGCAGGAGGCACCTGGTCATTGTCATACTTTCCGTCATAATGCCAGGCTGCCGCCCATACCACTTCCATTCCCAATTCCTGAAGCACTCTGGATACTTCATAGGTATATCCGGGTCCCATTCCGATAACTGCCCTGAGGTCTTTTATTTCCTTCTTAATTTCTTCTATCTGGGGCAGATAAATGGCCCTCTCTCTCTCAATATAACTTTCTATTTCACGGCTTTTCCCGATTGTCTTTCCTGTTTCCCGAAGCCAGGTTTCAAAACCGGTAATTCCAAGAGGATTAATTGTCCGGATATAAGGAACCCCATATAACTGCTCCAGGCCGTTTCCCAGATAAGTGCCGAGGGTTCCGCAGATACAGACCGTTGCCAGGGATTCTGAAATATGTTCCAATTCTTCCACCGTTGCATTCTGATAAAGGAACTGTACTTTGATTCCGAATTCAGCAAAGATTTCCGAAATCTGCTTTCTTTCACTTTCAAAGAAATTTTTAAAGTTGATAACCTCCCGTTTCTCTTTCGGAGGTTTTACAATTGTCTGTAAAACGGCATGATCGGATATATCAAACCCGGAAGCCCAGATTCTTGATTTAAACCCTTCACAGTGTACGGCCGCTATGGGAACAGGAATTTCCTCACTTAATTCCGCTACCAGACTGTCCACATCTTCACCGATAATGCCGGTTACACAGGAGGTGCCGACAAATATAGCCTTCGGTTTATACACCTCATAGGTCTTTAAAATAATATCCCTCAGGGTTTGTGTCGCACCGAATACGGTATCCCTTTCATCCATATCGGTTCCCACATATACCGTATTATTGGTAACTCCAATCTTAAACGCCAATTGCTGGTTTAATACGATGGAACCCGGGGCTGTCGCCGTACAGCCGGCCGGCGCGTGATTTATAATTGCCACATCCCGGATGCCGGATAACTGCCCGAGGGCACAACCGGAGAGGCAGGTACTGGACTGGCTGAAACAGCGCTCTCTGTTTTTTAAGGTCCCGCATCTTGTCTGATTCACCAGATTCTCTAAATCCCCATTGTAACCGGTAATGGAACCAAGCCTGTTTTCCCTTGTTCCTACACTGGTCTCCTTTAAATTAAGTGCCATTTTAATTTCCTCCTAATTAAGTCTGATTAACTCGAAATTCATAATAACTCCCATCTGTGCGCTCCGGCACACTTATAAATCAGGATGTTGAAAAAACTGCTTTTGTTTTTCAATAATTCATACTAATCTCCTTCTGAACTTTCCCAGTTTATTTTCCAGGGTTTTCGCCAGTTGCTCGATTGACAGACAGATAACCCAGTAAAGGATTGCGGCAGCTATGTAAGCTTCCAGATATGCATAATTTTTCGTTGCCGCCTTTAGTGCGCCATTCATGATATCCATGATCGTAATCATGTAGGTAATGGAAGAAGCTTTCACCAGTGCGATCAAATTATTGCAGAGTACCGGCGTAGCTACCAGGATGGACTGGGGAAGTATGATTCTTTTCATTGTTTGTATTTTTGTCAAACCAATGGAATATCCCGCTTCATACTGTCCATAATCGACGGCCGTAAAAGCCCCCCGTATGGTTTCGGATATCATTACGGTTCCAAATACGGAAAGTGCTGTTATCCCGATAAAATTCGTACTTAAATCCCTGGACTGGATCGTTAAATCAAGAGACTCCGCCAGAAAATCAAATACATCCGTCATCACAAAATACAGAATATACAAAATAAGAACCATAGGCACGGCTTTTAAAACCGTTACAATAATTTCCAATAGCTTTGATAATACTTTTATTTTAAATACCCTTATTACGGCAATGACGGTTCCAAACAATAAGGAAATCAGAAAAGATATACCGGCTAACTGAAAAGTTACAGGAATATACCTGGCTGCACTTTTTAGTGCTTCACCCATAAAAACAATATCAAAATCCATAAATTTAGCCCTCCTGTCTTTTCCCCTGTTTTTGATAGAAATTCACTTTGATTTCCAGATAATTAAATAATTTTTGTAAGGCCAGGCTTAGAATGACAAAGATTATAGCCGCCCCGATATATCCTTCCACCGTATGATACGTCCTTACCCCGATTGCTTTTACTTTGCCGATCAGGTCAATTACTCCAATGGTAAAACCCAGCGAAGTATTCTGCAGAAGGTTAACCGTGTTGGCGGAAAAGCTGGGCAAGGCGGTTGCCAAAGCCTGGGGAGCCGTTATCCGGTAAAACGTCTGGAATTTCGTTAGTCCGACGGAATAGGCCGCTTCACTTTGCCCCACGTCTACGCCCTGGATTGCAGCCCTTATGATTTCAGATAAAAAAGCGGATGCATTTAAGATATAGGTTACCAGTACAAAATAGAATTCATCCCATCTGACTATATCAATGCCGATTTTTAAAAGTACCATGGGCAATCCGAAATAAACGATAAATAACTGAATGATAATCGGAGTTCCTCTGATAAAAGATACAAAAACACAGGCTGTCTGATTGAATACCGGAATTCTGTGAATTCTGATAAGGGCAATCAATGTCCCTAAAATCACTCCGAATAAAGTGGCAGTTATAACTATAATCAAAGTAATATGTAATCTTGAAAGAATCTGGGGAAAATACTCAATTACCAGTTTAAAATCAAATAACCTGCTCATCCTCCGACCTCATTTAAAAATTTAAAGGCAAATGCAACTGTTGCAGCTACTCCATTTTTTAAAGCCGTTTCGTCTATGTCAAAATATTCGTTATGTAAATCGGCTCCGGAACCGTATTCCTCATTTTTTACACCCAAAAATCCGAAAACCCCGGAGTATTTTTTTAAATACCTGGACATACTTTCCGAACCCATATAAGGTTCCGAACCGGTAACATATTCTTCCCCAAGGTTTTCCATTATACTTTCCCTGGCAAGATTGCTTAAATGCGGATCATTAATAACCGGCGTGCCAATAAACAGGGATGCGTTGGAATAATTACAATGGTAGGCTTTAGTCATATTTTCAAGAATATTCAGAAATTCTTCCCTGAATTTTAAACCGACCTCTTCTTTGAAAAATCTCGCCGATCCGCCAAAGATAAATTCTTTTTCAATAATATTTCCCCTGGTCCCGCCTGCGATTTTTGCAACGGATATGGTCAATTTATCAAGGGGGCTTATGTATTTCAGCCTTATCATATTAAGGGCATTGTATATTGCAACAAAACAATCCAGCGGATTATTGGCAATATCCGGCCGGGAGCCATGGCCGTCTTTTCCGATAATTTTAACTTCAAATCCGCAGGCCCCTGCCATAACCGGGCCTGCATTGACTGACAGCAGGCCCGCATCCAGCTGGGGATTGACGTGGAGGCCAAAACAGCCGTCAATCCTCAGTTCGGATCTATCGAAATAATCCAGTAAATAGCTGATTCCACCGCCGACTTCTTCGGCCCGTTCAAAGCACAGGATTACTTTTCCGTTCATTTTATCGATATTCTGTTTCAGGACTTTTGCAGATATTAATAACATCGCCGTATGAGCGTCATGACCGCAGGCATGGGCAACCCCGACATTTTTAGATACGTTTTTCTTATCTCTTTTAAGATTTTTTTTATTTTCCAGTATGGGAAGGGCATCCATATCTGCACGAAGCAGTACTGTTTTTTCATTACATCCGTTTTCAAGGAATCCTAATATTCCCCCATTTTCTATCTCTACGTAATCAATACGGTATTCCTTTAATTTATTCTTTACAAACTCCAAAGTCTGATATTCTTTTTCAGAAAGTTCAGGATATTCATGAAGATGATTTCTGATCCCGATTAATTCTTTTTCATAAATTTTTGCCTGCTCTAATATGGTCATTTCTGCTATTCCTTCCCGGTGTATTGATTAACAGCTGATTTACTTTTCCAGCCCGGGAATTAACTGTGTATAATCCCCGCCCATGGTATCGATACTGACCCGGGCTAAAGTTCCGTCTTCCCGGAACCGGCTGATAACTGCATCCAGATCATCCCTGAGCTGTGTATCTTCTTTGGAGAAAATATAATAGGTATAAACAGGCAGCAGCACATCACCGTTTGCCGTCAGTTTTACACCATAACTTTTATAGATATCGTTAATGCTTCTTTCGGTGGTAATATGTGCATTGGTTCTGCCGTCTTTTAAATTCTTTAAAATGATCTCCGTAGTTCCGTCACCATAAATTAAATTGATTTTTGTTTCCGCCGTTTCGCTATAAGTTTCTAAAAGATAAGCCACATTACTGCCGGTGGATACTTCAACTGTTTTACCTTCCAGATCTTTTAAAGCAGATAAAGGTGTATTTCCCTCTAAAACTGCGATCCGGTAAGCACTTGACTGGTAAGGTTCTTTGCCGTAAAGATATTTTTCTTCCCGTTCCGGATTCTTCGCATAATAATGTGCTGCTATATCATACTTCCCGGCATCCAGACCCACTAATATACTTGCAAACTCCGCCGGCTCAAAAGTAAATTCATACTGGGGGAGGCACTTCGTCGACTTTCTTTAAAAATTCATACTCAAAGCCTGTCAGATTACCCTTTTCATCCAGGTAACACAAGGGGTTAAAGGCATTGCCCGTTCCGACAACAATCTGCCGTACTTCTGTGTTTTCCTCCGAAGTTTTGGGTTCTGCCTCCGGGGAAATTTCCGGTTTATCTGCCGCAGCAGTACGCGGCTCATTTTCTGCAGCCGTTTCGGATACAGGCCCTTTCTTTCCGCAGGCCCCTGCCGCCAGGGTTAATCCCAGAACTAAAGTAATTAATATGGTTCCCTTTAAGTTATTCATTTTGAATTCTCCTCTTGGTTCTGTTTAATATGTGCCATGAATCCTTCCTAATCCGAATAATGAAAAAAAGGCATTAGAAAACAATTTAAACTGTTTCCTAAAGCCTCCAGATATCTAGTCAACTTTAAAATATGAAATTATAAATTCCAAATCACCTTTTTCACATATTCATATAGCATTTGTATGATTTATTTTTTGATAGTATAATATCATTTTCCTGCTTTGTCAATAGATTTTGAAAGATTTATTTAAAAATTTATAATTTATAATTTTATTTAAAAATTTATATGAATTGTCTCATCCAGACATTTAAAGCTCCTTTCAGTGCAGACTTCGGACACGCCCTATTAATCCTGACAGGGCCTTCCCCGCAGGTGCCCCTGGTTCGGCCAGAGTTTGACGGAATGCAGCAAAAAAGAGATTAAAATAAGTATTGAACTACTTTTTAGCCTCTGTCTGCCCAGTCAATATAAAAACTGATTATTCTGCTTTTCTTCCTGGCTTTTAGTTTTATTCCGGACCTGACGGCTCATATACGGCCAAGAGCTTCTTTCTATGACCGGAACCGGCAGCCATACAAATATCCTTTATTATTCGGTAATTCCTTTGTGCGGACTACTTCACCTAAAAGAGTAATATTGGTATTCCTGGTTAAATCCAGTACGATTTCCATGGTACGGAATATTATATTTATCAATGCTTTATGTAAGTAACTTAATCCGAATTCATTTTATCAACAGTCTCTTTACTCTTTGCTGTTACTTCTACCCATGCAGGTTTGAATCCGCTTTTTATCGCATTTCGCACAGATTTAATATTAGACCATGCTGCACAATAAAAAGGTACTTTTCCCCGATCCAGAATTTCTAATGCAAGCCTGCCCGTTAAGGCACAAGCGATTCCTTTCCTTCGGTACGCAGACAGCACATCTATACCGATTTGCCACATAGTATCACAATCTGCAGAACATCCGGCCAGACCGACCAGTTTTGTTCCATCGTAAGCTCCCACGCCAAGCACATCCAGATGTTTTCTTTTTTCGCAAAGTGCATTGCTCCACTCTGGCTTGTATAATTCCTCAAAATCCTTCTGCACCAATACTTTCAACGTATAATCACAATCCGGTTTCATTAATGAATCCAAATCCGGCAAAAAATATTCAGCCATAAAACAGATTCTCATATTATGTTCCTGTAATGCATCATTCAATACATGTAAATTCGGTGTTTCAAAGCAATGTTCCACCGAACATCTATTTATATAGGCTTTCACTGTTTCTTTTATTTCCGGATCTACAGATGCAACTACATTATTTCCATAGGAAGCCAAATCACAATAAAACGGCAGTTCAAGATACTTCCTGCAATTCGGATGCTTTTTAGAAATTACAACAACATTTTCACTCTTTTCATAGTCTTCCTTACTGCAACTCATATCGATTGCAGACTGCCGCATCGCAGCCGCTAAGATATCCTTGTTTGTCATTTTAAATACTCCATTCTTCAGAAAATCTTGTAATATAAAACACATATGGAACTTTTGCAAAATAAAAAGTATTCCTGCAAATACAGAAATACCTCTCACTCATTATCATGTAACCATATATGCCGAAATCCGATAAAAAAAGTGATTAATAGATATTTCTGCATTCCTTTTCTTGTAAAATTTTAATTTTCATATCAATCACCACATTTCAATCCAAATAATGTTTAATTATACCAGAAATTAGACTGATTTTCAATGGGATTATCCTTTTCTGATTCCTAAGGAACGACGCATATTTCTTATCTTTTTGTAAACTATATCTATATTTAGTTACTAAATATTTCATTTTAATAAAATTCTAACTTTACAGTTACCTGTTTTTAATCTATACTTATAATAACAAACAACGACGTCTGCCAAAAGCAGGCGTTTTAGCGCCAGTACGGAGGTAGGATATGTTAGCGGATCTTTTAACAAAAGAATTTATTATGAATTCATATATTAAATATTTTTTATCACCATTTGAAAGCTTATTACCTTGGGTAATTACCTTTATAATAACCGGTTTTGTTGTAAATAAAATATTGGATCACCTATATTACCGCCTGATTCAATCCGGAAGTCACAAAAATCTGACCAGAAAAAAGTGCAAGGTCCTGTGTTCCATCTATGATACCAGGCCTTCCGATAAGGATCACGATACTTATAAATAATTATTTTATATGGCATTTAAAAGGATAAATAACCTTCTCTTATTTATCCTTTTTTCATGCCTTTTTTTATATTAAAGCATTACAAAACGACTCAAAAATTTGTAATGTAGCAATTGCAGACAAAAAATCACAAGAAATACAATTGACATTTATATCCAAATAAAGCAAAGTAAAAATGTAACTATAATGATCCATTTTTGTGTAAATATATCAAGTCTGAATGGACTATCCCAAGATACCAGGTGCAAAAGCTTCCTGTATTTACATAATATCGGACCAGTTTTATAGTTACAGGCAACACTATATACAATAAGAAAGGAGGATAGTAAAAAACAGGGGTAAGATTTAATCCTTTTCAATCCAAAAGAGGCTTTAAATTAATTTGCATTGTCAGGAATTTAGCCAGAAGTAACAAACTGGACAAAAATTCGGATATTCTAAAATTTTTAGAATATCCGTAAATTAACATGTTAAGTTATTAGAAAAGGAAGGGGTATATATGATTAAAACAAGTAAGAAATTTATATGTATGGTTATCTTTGCATTAATTGCATCGGTAATTTTCCCATCATTGCCGCAAGCACAGGCTTATGCGGTAAATACTGAGCTGGAACGGACCGTCTTAGCCGAATCCTATCCTGCCTGGGATAGCAGCGCAGTTTATGTTGGCGGAGATCAGGTTACCTATAATGGCAATGTTTACAAGGCAAAATGGTGGACTCAGGGAGAAACTCCAGGTACTGCTGCTGTTTGGGAATTAGTTTCGTCAGGTGGATCCTATGATGCCTGGAACAGCAGTAAAGCTTACGTAAGCGGAGACCAGGTTACCTATAACGGCAATGTTTACAAGGCAAAATGGTGGACTCAGGGAGAAACTCCAGGTGTGGCAGAAGTTTGGGAACTGGTATCCGGCACGAACCCGGACCCGGAACCAGGTATCGCAAACGGTATCTATACCATTAAGAACAAAAACAGCGGTAAAGCCCTGGATATAGCCGATCAATCAACTGCAGACGGTGCTAAACTGCAGCAATGGACTAGTGGCGGTACTGCTAACCAGCAATTTAAAGTGGAATTGCAGGGAGACGGATATTATAAAATAACCGTCCAGCACAGCCAAAAGGTAATTGATGTACCAGACAATACAAAGGACAGTGGAGTCCAACTGCAGCAATGGACGGACAACGGGACTGATGCCCAAAGGTGGCAGATAACCGCAACCAGTGATGGTTATTATAAGGTTTTAGCGAAAACCAGCGGCCTGGCACTTGATGTCCGCAGTTCCTCTACAGCTGACGGTGCAGCTGTACAGCAGTATACGGATAACGGAACCGATGCCCAGAAATGGACCTTCACTGTAACAGATCCGACCGACCCCAATGATCCGACCGACCCCATAACCGGATTTAAAGTGGTAGGTTACTATCCCAGCTGGGAACCGGGCAAAATTAATACCATACAATATAATAATCTGACTCATATAAATTATGCATTTGCCATTCCAACCAGTGACGGTTCACTGCTTCCTCTGGAAAATGCGTCTGCGGCAACACAGATCATTCAAAAAGCCCATGAAAACGGTGTAAAAGTTCTTTTAGCCGTAGGCGGATGGTCTTACAATGGGACCCCCCTTGAATCCACCTTTATGTCTGCAACGGAAACATCCGAAAAGGTCACAAAGTTTGGAAATGCGATTGTTGCCATGGCAAAACAATACGGATTTGACGGTGTCGATATCGACTGGGAACACCCCAGAACCGACGGAGACAGCAAAACCCGTTACGAGAATTTAATGGTTTACTTAAGAAGTAAGTTAAATGAAAATAATATGCTGTTAACTGCAGCCGTATTAAGTGGCGTAACTCCGGACGGTGTTGTTTACTGGGATTCCGCAGCTCAGACGGATAAGGTTATCAATACCGTTGACTGGTTCAATGTTATGGCTTATGACGGAGGTGACGGTATCAGGCATTCTACTTACGACTTTGCCGTTTTGTCAGCAAAATACTGGCGTGACACCAGACATATGCCTGCTTCTAAAGTAGTCCTTGGCGTACCTTTCTATGGCAGGCCATCCTGGGCTTCCTATGCAGCCATACTGCAAGCCAACCCCAATGCCTACAATACGGACGTTTCCACGATAAACGGCATGGAGGCTTATTATAACGGCATCCCGACCATTAAGGCCAAGACCCAATGGGCTTGCGATAATGTCGGAGGCATCATGATCTGGGAACTCTCCCAGGATACGACAGACTCAAGTAAAAGCCTTTTGAATGCAATCGGCCAGACGGTAAGGGCTAATTCTAAATAAGTATATTTTTACCCACACAAAACCTATTAAAATATATTTACATAATGAAACATTAATAAGTAGAAAATCA
Source organism: Bacillota bacterium (assembly GCA_023391695.1). Taxonomy (GTDB): domain Bacteria; phylum Bacillota; class Clostridia; order Lachnospirales; family Lachnospiraceae; genus Anaerocolumna. The sequence continues at coordinate 112,409 of JAEWAK010000001.1, read as the reverse complement.
AGATATAAAATAACACAGGATTACCGGGAATTCCCGGTAATCCTGTGTTATTTTATATCCTTTTATTAAACCTGCCAACGTAACTTGCTATATCAAATTTCTCTAATTGTTTAACTGTATGCGATCTGTTCCAATGCTTTGGATATTATCTTTTGTTCTGTATAAACAATACCAATCATAAAAGAAAACGCCAAACATGCAGTATATCCATACTCTAAAAAATATAAATTTTTCCAAATAAAAAAAACACTACTCTTACGAGTAATGCCTCTTGTAAAATAACAGCTCATAGGGGAGTCGAACCCCTGTCTCAGCACTGAGAATGCCACATCTTGACCACTTGACCAATGAGCCTCACAACAATAAGTATTTTACAACATTTCCAGAAAGAATGCAAGTACTATTTTTAAAGTTTTTCAAAAAGTTCTAAAAATAGACTCAATACAACATAATATCCCTAACACCAACAAGACCTTCCAATACCAGCTCTACATAATAACCCTTATCAGCTTTGCATCACTGCAAAAAGTCCATCAAAGAAATCTGGTTGGAAATAGGCAGATCCCCGAACAAATCCAGGTCCGCCATTAAGTCTACAACTGTAGAACTTACCTTGCAGCGGCTTCTGAAGTCATCTCTGGAGAGAAACTTACCGTCTTTAACAGCATCAACCACCGCATCCGCTGCCTTATCTCCCAATCCTTCAATGGTGCTTAAGGACGGCATTAACTTATTATCAATAATCTGAAAATGATGGGCTTTTGCCGTATAAATATCAATAGGAATAAATTCAAAGCCTCTGGCATACATTTCCTGTACGATTTTCATATCTTTTAAAACGTCCTGTTCCTTCTTGGATAATTCATTGCCCCGTCTCTTATAATCCGCCATATAACGTTCCAGCCGTTCCCTTCCAAGGCACATTAATTCATAGCTAAAAGCGGAAGCACGGATACTGAAATAAGCAGCATAATAAGCAAGGGGATAATAAACCTTGAAATAAGCAATACGGAAAGCCATCATAACATAAGCAGCCGCATGGGCCTTCGGGAACATATACTTAATCCGTTTGCAGGACCAGATATACCATTCCGGTACTCCCTCTTTCAGCATTTCTTCCTCCATTTCTGGAGTAAGTCCTTTCCCCTTACGTACGCTTTCCATGATCTTAAAGGAATGACCGCTGTCCACTCCCTGATAAATCAGATAAGTCATAATATCATCACGGGTACAGATTGCCGTGGCAAGGGTACATTTTCCTTCCGAAATTAAAGTCTGGGCATTGTTCAGCCACACGTCCGTACCATGGGAAAGACCGGAAATTCTTACTAAATCGGAGAAAGTTTTCGGCTTTGTATCACGGAGCATCTGCATAACAAAATCCGTTCCGAATTCCGGTACGCCAAGACAGCCTAAATCACAGCCGCCTATATCTTCCGGTTTTATATTCAACGCACTTAAATTATCAAACAAAGATAAAACCACCTGCTCATCCAGTCTTATGGTTTTCGCATCCACGCCGGTCAGGTCCTCTAACATACGGATCATGGTGGGATCATCGTGCCCCAGAATATCCAGCTTTAAAAGATTGTGATCAATGGAATGATAATCAAAATGAGTCGTTATGGTCTTGGTCGTCATATCATTGGCCGGGCGCTGAACCGGTGTAAAAGAATAGATTTCCTCACCGTGGGGCAATACAATGATACCGCCCGGATGCTGCCCGGTGGTTCTCCTTACCCCTACACAGCCGGATACGATACGTTCGATTTCCGCCCTTCGCCTGCGCTGCCCTCTCTCTTCATAATATTTAAGAACATAGCCATAAGCCGTTTTATCAGCCAGGGTACCGATGGTACCTGCCCTGAAAGTATGCCCCTGCCCAAAAATGACCTCGGTATAATCATGGGCTTTACTCTGATATTCCCCCGAAAAGTTAAGGTCAATATCCGGCTCTTTATCCCCGTTAAACCCTAAGAAAGTTTCAAAGGGGATATCATGCCCGTCCTTGCTTAAAGGCTGTCCGCAAACCGGACAATCTTTATCCGGCATATCACAGCCGGAACTTCCGGAATAGGCTCTGACTTCTTCCGACTCAAAATCCGAATAAAAACAATGGGTACAGTAATAATGTGCAGACAACGGATTTACTTCCGTAATACCGGACATGGTCGCGACAAAGGAGGAGCCTACCGAACCTCTGGAACCTACCAGGTATCCGTCCTCATTGGACTTCCATACCAGCTTCTGGGCAATGATATACATAACGGCAAAACCGTTGGTTATAATGGAATGGAGCTCATGTTCCAGGCGTTCCTCAACCTGTTTTGGCAGATTGGGCCCGTACATGGAGTGGGCCTTATTATAACAGATTTCACGGAGGGTTTTATCGGAATCTTCAATGACCGGCGGACATTTATCCGGACGTACCGGAGATATCTTCTCAATCATATCCGCTATTTTATTGGTATTGGTAATAACCACTTCATTTGCTTTATCCCTGCCTAAATACATGAATTCCTCAAGCATTTCCTCCGTAGTCCGAAAATACAGGGGCGCCTGCTCGTCCGCATCCTTAAAGCCTTTGCCGGCCATAATAATCCTCCGGTATATTTCATCTTCCGGATCCATAAAATGGACGTCACAGGTAGCGACTACCAGTTTATTAAATTCCTCTCCCAATTTTACGATTCTGCGGTTAATATCCATTAATTCTTCCCGGGAATTAATATTTATCTTATCACTGCGGATCATAAAATCATTGTTGCCTAGAGGCTGAATTTCCAGATAATCATAAAAATTCACCAGTCTCGTTATCTCCTCCGGAGGCTGCTCCCTTAAAATGGCCTGATACAATTCACCCGCTTCACAGGCCGAACCAATTAACAGCCCTTCCCGGTTATCCAAAAATAAGCTTTTGGGAATACGGGGCCTTTTACTATAGTAATCAATATGGGACAGGGAAATAAGCTTATAAAGATTCACCCGGCCAATATCGTTCTGGGCTAAAATAATGGCATGATAAGTAGGAAGCTTCTTTATGGCTTCCGGGGATAATTTACCCAAGGTATTGATTTCATCAATTTCCTGCATACCTCTCTCTTTTAACATTGCTACAAACTTTACGAAAATTTCCGCTGTTGCACCGGCATCATCCACCGCACGGTGGTGGTTCTCCAGAGAGATATTCAGCGCCTTTGCAACTGTATTTAATTTATACCTGCTTAAGTCAGGAAGCAGGATACGTGCCAGTCCCACGGTATCAATAACCGTGTAATCCGTTTTGATGCCCAGTTCTTCCGATTTTTTGGTTATAAAACTTACGTCAAAATTGGCATTGTGGGCAACCAGGGCACTTCCTTCACAAAAGTCCAGAAACTTAGGAAGGATCACATCTATGGTCGGATAGTCCAGTACCATTTCATCTTTAATACCTGTTAATTCTTCGATTTCATAGGGTATGGGAATCTCCGGATTAATAAAGGTACTGAATTTATCAACAATTGTACCGTTAACCACCTTAACGGCACCTATCTCGATAATCTTATCCTTAACCGGACCGAACCCGGTGGTTTCAATATCAAATACGATAAAAGAACCGTCCAGGGATTGCCCTTTTTGATTTACCACAACTTCTTTTAAGTCATCCACCAAATAGGCTTCCACACCATAGATAACTTTAAATTCCTTAAGCCTATCCCATTCCGATTCCGGATAATCCTTTTTGCTCAGCGCATGATTGGCTTCCGGAAAGGATTGCACAACCCCATGGTCCGTAATGGCAACGGCCTTATGGCCCCAGGCAAAAGCCCGTTTCACTAAGTCCTTTACATCCACTACGGCATCCATATCGCTCATCATGGTATGGGCATGGAGCTCCACACGTTTTACCGGACTGTTGTCCATTTTTATCGTTGTAAAATCAGGGATTGTCTTTATACCCACTATGGATCCTATGGTTACCTCATGGTCGTATTTATCCAATAAAGCCATACCCTTTAGCTTAATAAACCGGCCCTTCTTTAATACGCCGATGATTTCTGAGGCTTCTTCCGTCTTCACAAATATTTTGCTCTGGATGGAATCGGTAAAATCCGTAACGGTAAATATTATGATGGTTTTTTCATTCCGCAGTTCTCTGGCTTCCACATTCAGAATTTTACCGCGTATTACTACCTCACCGATCTCGTCCTGAACCTCGGAAATCGGTACGGTTTCTCCTTCAAACCCTTTGCCGTATATGGTATCCGGATCATTAATGGTCTTTTTATAACTGTACTTCGTTTTATCATAGGTATTTTTATGTTTTGCACCTTTTTCACCGGCAGTACCGCTGCCGGATGTCTTGCTTCCATTGGAGGACTCTCTTAACCCTGCCGAAACCGTTTGATTTTCGTTTAATTCCTGCATATATGCGGCGGCGGTCAAATCATCCGTTCTGTTCTGTTCTATATTTACATGGGAAGAAGTATATTCAGTGCCCTTGCCACCCGGCCTGGAGACGAATTCATATTCTTCTTCCTCCGATTCTTCCTTTTTCTCCGGTTCATAATATTCAAAACGGACGGTAATATCATAATGAAACCGGTTTTTATAGATATCCGTTAAGTAACCAGCAATACTGACTGACATTTTTCTTACAAGAAAATTCTCCTGGCATTTAAAGATTAAAATATTCCCTTCAAAAGTTATTTCTGCCAGTTCAAAAACATTGTATTCCAATATGCTTCGTTCCCGGAACTCTTCTAAAATGCTGTCCTTATATATGTTAAATAATTTTTCCGGCGTATATTGTGCCGATAATATGTAATTTTCCCATAGTACCACCGAATTAGGTGCTGATGAAAAAAGCTGCCTTTTAAGCTGATACTCCATCTTTTTAATATTCTGCCTATGAATCAGCCGGCCGCTCTGCATGTATATTCTGACTTCCGCTTTTGACTTTGATACCGATACTTTCTCAACTAAAACCTCCTGGAAAAGGTTCTCCAGATCCTTGGGAAGATCGGATAACTGGTCAAAAACTTCAAAAAAAAGCATACCCATAATCAAGCCCCTTTTCTAAATGCGACGCCTGCTTAAGGCAGACGTCTTTTATCTATCATTTTTCAGCCTGCATTTTTAATAATTCTTCCCTCAGTGCCTGTAATAATTCCGGCTCTTTCACTTTCCGGATAATTTCACCTTTTTTAATGATGATACCCTCTCCCCTGCCGCCGGCAATCCCGATATCCGCTTCTTTTGCTTCGCCGGGACCGTTGACCGGACAGCCCATTACGGCCACCTTTATATCCAGGTCAATATCCTGGATCAAATTTTCCACCTCGTCTGCCAAACGTATGAGATCAATCTGTGTCCTTCCGCAGGTGGGACAGGATACCAATTCAACTCCGCCTTTTCTTAAACCTAAAGTCTTCAGGATAAGCTTGGCCGACTTAACCTCTTCCAAAGGGTTTCCTGTTAAAGATACCCTTATGGTATTGCCGATTCCTTCATAAAGCATAACTCCTAAACCAACCGCAGATTTAATATTGCCGGATATTATGGTTCCCGCTTCCGTAATCCCCACATGTAAAGGGTATACGGTCTGTTTTGCAATAAGTTCATGAGCTTTGATGCACATTAAAACATCCGAAGACTTGATACTGATTACCAGATTATCATAGCCTAAATCTTCAATGATATGAACCTTGTCCAAAGCACTTTCCACAAGGCCTTCTGCCGTTACTCCCCGGTATTTTGCCACCAGTTCCTTTTCCAGGGAACCGCTGTTTACACCTACCCGGATCGGTATATTTCTTTCTTTGGCCTCATTCACCACTGCCTTTAATTTATCCGCACTTCCGATATTGCCCGGATTGATACGGATTTTATCCGCTCCATTCTCCATAGCGGCAATGGCCAGCCGGTAATCAAAGTGGATATCGGCTACCAATGGTATATGAATCTGCTTTTTTATCTCCCTGAAAGCTTTTGCCGCTTCCATGGTAGGAACGGCACTTCTTATAATCTCACAGCCGGCTGCCTCTAACTTAAGGATCTGCCTGACCGTAGCCTGTACATCCTCCGTCTTTGTATTGGTCATGGACTGGATAAGCACGGGGTTATTGCCGCCGATTGCCTTGCTGCCTATCTGAATAATTTTTGTATTATCTCTCATTTTGACTCCTGTAGTAGTCCTGATATTACTTTGGATACTGTAATGATAAGACCTTTCCGTTAATGGTATTGGTTAATGCGGCAAAATCACGGATCACGTATACTTCTTTCTATACTTAATCCAATGCCCCAACAGGCAATTATTATGATTCTGCCGCTTCTTTTTATCATTGGAACAGTTTGCTGATATCATTAAACATTACAAATACCATTAATAACATTAATGCAACCAGGCCAATCATATGGACCAAGCCTTCTTTTGCCTGATCCACCGGTTTTCCGCGGAATACTTCCAGTATGAGGAATACCAGACGCCCGCCGTCCAGTGCAGGAATCGGCAGTAAATTCATGACCCCAAGATTGGCACTGAGCAGTATGCTGATATAGGAAAGGCTTAAGAATACGGATAATGCTCCCTCGCTTTTGCTTTCCTGATAAGCGTCCCCGATAAAGCTTACTATGCCTACGGGTCCTGCAATATCATCCTTGCTTACCCTGCCCCGGATGATCTGTCCAAGGCTTCCGACTGTAGTTTTAATCCAATATTTCACTTCTACCGCACTGTATTTTATTGCTCCCAGTGCATCGGTTTTAACCCGTGCCGTATTTACGGATAAACCTATACTGTAATTTTCACTGTATAAAGCCGGTGTAACCTCAACCGTCGATTCTTTACCTTCACGGGAATAGGTCAGGGTTATGGACTGGTCCGTCAGGGGATTATCCTGAAAATATTGGCTTATTGCATTTCCATCCTTAATGACGGTATCATTGATCTTTTCGATGATATCACCGGTTTGCAGTCCGGCTTTTGCCAAAGGCATATCTTCATAAAGGGAATTTACGGCTGCCGCAGCCCCGTCCGGCTGATAGCCAAATCCCAGCATATAGGTTTTTACCATATGGGGCACTAAAGAAATCTCTTTTTCGGCACCGTCTCTTTTATAGGTCAAATCCACTGTTTTATCGCTCAATGGGTTAAATTGCAGATAAGTCACCACATCTCTGCCAATGTCCATATTATGGCCATTCACTTCCGTTATAATATCTCCGGTCTGCATACCGGCTTTATCCGCCGGTGAATCCTTTACCACAGAGGTTACTGCTGCCGGGTCATAGCCGACAATTCCGGTTATAAACATAGCTAATACAAAGGCCAATATAAAATTAAATAAAGGTCCTGCAAATACCACAGAGATTCTGGCCCATACACCTTTTCTATTAAAAGCCCTGTCATCTTCCACGACCTCATCTTCGCCCATCATGATACAGGAACCGCCGATGGGCAGTAATTTCCAGGAATACTTGGTAGTATCTTTCCACTCAGGTGTGGTTTCAAAATCATGCTGGGATAAAAAAAGCCTGGGCCGATATCCTTTTTCTGTTTTTACCATGGAAACAATCCTTGGTCCCATACCTATGGAAAACTCAGTTACAAATATACCGTTCTTCTTTGCCAGAAGAAAATGTCCCAGTTCGTGAATAACAATAATTAAACTAAATATTAAAATAGCAATAATAATATTCATCCTTACCTCCTGTTTTAAGTAAAAATAAATCCAAAAAACTCTTTATTTTTTTAAAGTTAACTGCTCAATAAAATCATATGTCTCGGTTTCCGCATTAAGAATTTCAGAAACTGACGGTTTTTGTACTTTTTTGTGATTCTTAACTGCTGCTTCGATTAAATCCACAATATCAAGATATTTAATTTCCCTGTTTAAAAATTTAGCCACCGCCATTTCATTTGCCGCATTATAAACGGTAGGCATACTGCCGCCGTCTAATGCTGCCTGATATGCCAGTTTCAATCCCTTAAAGGTTTCAAAATCCGGCTCCTCAAAAGTTAATTTACCCAGCTCAAAAAAATTGATCCGGTCACCGGGAAGCTTTCTTCTGTCGGGATAATACAAGGCATACTGAATGGGCAGTTTCATATCCGGTGTACCCAGCTGTGCGATAATACTGCCGTCTTCAAATTCAACTGCGGAATGTATCACACTTTGCGGTTGTATTACTACCTGTATTCTCTCCAAATCAACATTAAATAACCATTTGGCTTCCATTACTTCCAGGCCTTTATTGACCAAAGTGGAGGAATCAACGGTTATTTTTCTTCCCATAGACCAGTTAGGATGTTTCAATGCATCCTCTACCTGTATGTTCTCTAATTCACTTCTTTTTTTACCACGGAAAGGCCCGCCGGAAGCAGTTAAAATGATTCTGCTGATATTATTTTCCTCTTCTCCCTTAAGGGCCTGGAAAATAGCAGAATGCTCACTGTCAACGGGAAGCAGTTTAACACCGTGCTCCTTTACCAATGGTATAATAATATGTCCTGCAGTTACCAGAGTTTCCTTATTGGCAATTGCAATATCTTTTCCTGCCTTTATAGCTTCAATGGTAGGCTGTATCCCTATCATTCCGACCAGGGCAGTAACAACGGTTTCCGTATTTTTTTCTGTCCCACAGCGGATTAGTCCATCCATTCCGGTTACAATGGATACCGGTAAATCCTTTACTCTTAATGCCAGTTCTTTTGCTTTCTTTTCATCCCACACACATGCAAGGCCGGGTTTAAATTCCCGGATCTGCATTTCTAATAAATCTATGTTATTGGCTGCCGCTAATGCAGTAACCATTAAATCCCCATTATTTCTTACTACTTCCAGGGTCTGGGTGCCGACGGAACCGGTAGACCCAAGAACAGAGATATGTTTCATTATAACTCCCATCTGTGCGCTCTGGCGCACGTATAAATCAGGATGTTGAAAAAACTGCTTTTGTTTTTTCAACCTAACTTCTATCTTCCTGCTTAAGCAGACACTTTAGTTAAAATCTGAAATAAGAACCTAATATATATTTTACACTATATTATAAGAATTGTTACTGTAATATTTTTCATAAAAAATCATAAAATATTAGATAGTAAATAAACTACGGGAGCAACAAAAATTATACTGTCAAAACGGTCTAAAATTCCGCCATGGCCCGGAATTAACTGCCCATAGTCTTTTATATCATGATTGCGTTTAATTGCGGATGCTGCCAGGTCTCCCAGCTGTGAAATAATACTTGAGGCTCCGCAGATAATTGCATATGCGGCCTGAGGATTCGAGACCCCGGCAATTTTGTCCTTAAATACACTTGCATAGATAAATCCCAGAATTGCTGCTCCGACAACACCCCCGATACAACCCTCCAGAGATTTTTTGGGACTTAATCTGGGCAGAATTTTGTGCTTTCCAATAAGTGTACCCACGAGATATGCACAGGTATCCGAGCCCCAGGCCCCGATAAATATAAGCCAGACCAGTAAAATTCCATCGTCTAACATCCTTACTTTATATACAAAGCTAAGCATTACCGCAACATAAAACAGTCCGAAAAAAATAATGGAAATTTCTTCGACCCGGAATTTGGGATATGAAAATACATATGCCAGCATTAACAGTAATAAGAATACAATGATGAGCAGCATATTATAATTTTCTAATTTGAGGAGGATCATAACATCATACACAATGGCAGCAGCATAGCCCAATGCACCAATGAAAGTTTTATTAATCTGAATGACCCGGTATAACTCCATCATACCAATCAGTGAGATAGCTAAAATTACAGCAAATAAAACATTACCACCCGCAATAAGGGTGGCGGCTGCAATTATCATAAGAACAACCGAACTGCGGAACCTGACCCAAAACATATAATTTCCTCCTATTATATCGCACCAAATCTTCTTTTTCTACTACTGTAGAATTCAAAGGCTTTCCTTAATTCTGCCTTGTTAAAATCAGGCCATAAAGTATCCGTAACGTAAAACTCCGTATATGCCAGCTGCCATAATAAAAAATTGGATATCCTTTGTTCACCGCTTGTTCTTATTAATAAATCCGGATCGGGAATCCCCCTGGTATCCAGATAATTCTGAAATGTTTCTTCCTCTATATCATCCAAACTTATCTTTTCGTCTTTCAAATCCATGGCCAGCTTTTTGATTCCCCGGATAATCTCATCCCTGCCGCCATAATTTAAAGCCACCTGAAAGTTTAGCCCCGTATTCTCTGCCGATGCTCTTTCCAACTCGATAATACTTGTCTTAATGTCCTCGTTTAATCTTGTTATATCACCTAAAACGCGGACTTTCATATTATTCTTGCTGCTTGTTTTTAAACAGTCCTTCATATAACTGCGAAGCAGCTTCATAAGGGCATCCACCTCATCCTTAGGCCTTGCCCAGTTTTCCGTGGAGAATGCATAAACGGTCAGGTACTTTACTCCCATACGGTATGCTTCTTCACAGATTTTCTCTACCGTTTTGCTTCCTTGTGCATGCCCGTAATTCCTTGGCATTAATTTCTTTTTCGCCCAACGGCCGTTACCATCCATTATGATTGCAACATGTTCAGGTATCTTAATACCCTCCTGATCAAAATTATCTCCCATGGAGACCTCCAACTAATTTGAAATTTAACCTATTAAGGAAGTCTCCCGCCTATTCGGCGGGAGAAGATTAAGCCAGACTCCCGCCAAATAGGCGGGAGTCTTCCTTAATCTGACTTAACCTTATACGGTAAGGATTTCTTTTGATTTTTCATCGGTAAGCTTATCAATATCAGCAATAAACTTATCCGTAGCTTTTTGGATGCTATCTTCCAAAACTTTAACTTCGTCTTCTGATACTTCACTGTTTTTGTTCAGTTTCTTAATGGTATCATTCGCGTCTCTTCTTATGTTCCGGACTGCTACTTTCGCATTTTCCGCCTTCTTTTTAATATCTTTTACCAGGTCTTTTCTTCTCTCTTCCGTTAATTCGGGAAAGATCAGCCGAATAACCTTACCGTCATTATTGGGTGTTAAGCCCAAATCAGACGCTAAAATAGCCTTTTCAATATCCTTGATTAATTTGCTCTCCCAGGGCTGGATCTGTATTACCCTGGGTTCCGGAACCGATATATTCGCTACGGATTGAAGAGAGGAGGGGGTTCCGTAATAATCCACCCTGAGCTTATCCAATAAGTGGGGATTCGCTCTTCCCGCCCGTACGGTGGAAAATTCCTCTTTTAAATTATCTAATGATTTCATCATTTTGCTTTCGTATTGTTCAATTCTTGAATCCATGTTAAATCCTCCAATGATATATTTTTAGTTTTTGCTATACAGTTACTTTCGTACCATTAAAATCACCACGAACTGCTTTCACAATACTATTCTCTTCTTCAAGGGCAAATACAAGCATTGGCATTTTGTTCTCCATACTTAATACAGTTGCGGATAAGTCAACCACTGCAAGCTTTAAGTCCAAGGCTTTTTGTAAACTGATTTCGTCAAATTTCCTGGCATTCGGATTTTTTTTCGGATCGCTGTCATATACCCCGTCCACCGCCTTAGCCATCAGAATAACGTCCGCATTCAACTCAACCGCACGCAGAACCACACCGGTATCCGTGGAAAAATAAGGATGACCTGTTCCGCCGGCTAAAAATACGACCATACCTTTACCAAAATATTTATTTGCTCTGTCCTTTGAGAAAAGTTTTGTCATGCTGCCGCATTCAAATGGTGTCAGAATCTGCGTATTCATACCTACATATCGAAAAATTTCAGAAACATATATACAGTTCATTACAGTTGCCAGCATCCCAATCTGGTCGGCTTTGGTACGGTCAATGGTTTCACTTGTCCTGCCTCTCCAGAAGTTACCGCCTCCGATTACAACCCCTACTTCCACACCGTCATCTGTCAGCTGCTTTACCTGTTTGGCAACAGCGATACAGGTTGCTTCATCAAAACCGGTTTTCTTGTCACCAGCCAGAGCCTCTCCGCTTAATTTCAGTAAGACTCTTTTATATCTGTTCATATTTACCATTACCTCCGGTTATTCGAATATATTATCTATATCTATGGATGCATAGGACAGAGAGCAGAAACCTTCAATAACAGCACCATTATTGATTTGGATGGACTGTGCTTTGATGTTACCTTTAATGACAGCCGAAGAATCAATGACAATGGGTCCCGTAATATCGATATCGCCTTTTACGGCTCCCGCAATAACGCCCGAAGTACCTGTAATATCACCGATTACCACGGTACCAAGTCCGATTTTAACACTGCCTTCACTGCTAATGGAGCCTTCAAAACGTTTTGCACCGACATAAACTTCAGCCGCAATGCAATTGCCGGTAACCTGGCCTACTACGGACAGCTTTCCCTGGCATTCGATATCACCGTTTATTTTACCCATTACTTCCAGGGAACCTGCAGAAGTAATACTGCCGTTAATAACCGTGCCTTTCGTGATAACAGTTACTTCATCGCTGTTATATTCAGGCGGTTCCGTGGATTCTTCTTCCGTTTTATCTTTCGTTCCGGTTTCTTCCTTTGATTCTGTTTTCTCTTCCTTGCTTTCTTCTTCTACACTTTCATCCTTGGTCAATATGGCATCCAAAATATCCATATCTACATTATCATCTTCTTCCGTATCTGTTAAATCATCAGCTGCCGCAGTTTCTGTGCCTGCCGCTTCTGTTCCATCCTCTAAAGTATTAACCTCCGCGTTGTCGTCAAACACTTCTTCTGGTAATAGTTCATTTACTGCCTGAGATAAATCATCCTTGAATTCTTTAAAAAAACCCATATTTCATCCTCCTGTAAAAATCACTTTTTATTTGTTTGTTCTATTGAACCTACCTTTACTTGTTGTATGGGTGTTACTTCCTCATTCAATGGTAATATTTCTACGCCTTGTTCCGTCAATGTTTTCAGGATGAGTTTTAAGGATTTTACCGTATTCTCCTTTTCATCCGTATCATGCATCAACACTATGGAATTGTTATGTATCTTTATACCGTTTATGACGTTTTGATATAACTGTTTTGCGGTATAATCCACTCCGGTTGCGTCACTGCTTACTACGTTCCAGTCGAAATATACTACCGACTTCCGATTCAGATAATTTATAAATACGGAAACATCTTCCTTCATGACGCTGTTGCTGCTGCCTCCCGGAAAACGGTAGATAGAAGAAAGGTATCCAGTAGTATCATATAACAAATCCCTTAGTTTTGTAAAGTCCTTATCAAAATCTTCCACGGAATTATATATTTTCTTATAGTCGTGGGAGTAGGAATGCATCCCAAGGGTATGGCCTTCATCCACTATTTTTTTATACATTTCTTTGGAATGGGAATCCGTTTTGCCTATTACAAAAAAAGTGGCTTTTACCTTGTAATCGTCCAGGACTTCAAGTATATCTTCGGTATACTTACTGGGACCGTCATCAAAGGTCAGATATACCGTCTTTTTATCAAAGTTCTTATATTCCTTTTTTTCCGAACCAGTCTTTTTAGATGTATCCACTGCCTTGGCCGGATCTGTCTTTTTTCCGGTAGTATTGTCCGTACCTCCAGATTCTCCGGAGGTTTTTGCACTGCCTTCCTGAGTATCCTTTTTCGTCCCTGCATCTTTCCCGGTATTGGTATCTTTCCCGGTATCAGTCACCTTACCGGAGGCGGTTTCATCCGCTGCCATATTATCTTTTAGGGAATCCGTATTATTTTGACTAATTAAATTTTTCCCGGCATCGGTTACTGTTTCCTTATTATACCCGTTTGTATTATTTTCTTCAAGAGAGGGTACCGCGCCTTTTCTCTCACTTATGGTATTGTCCCCGGCCTGGCCCCCGTTCTGCCCCGTACCGGTATCCGGCTTGCTGTTATAAACTGTTGCAGCATGGGCAAAGGTTTCATTACTCGTCTGGTTTTCGCTGTTATAGGTTACTCCATACCGGTCTACCATTAATATATCAATCTGCTTTTGCAGATAATTTAATTTAAAAAATAAAAAAATACATAAAATTGTAGGAAGTATCAGTAAAATTAATGCAATTACTATAATACCTGTTTTAATACGTTTAACCCGTTTACTTCTTGGAGAATTAAAGCCCTGACTGCTTATCTGCTTTTCTTTGTCCAAAATATTCTCTCCTTTAATTCCTTACATTTAATACTCTACGGAATATTTTAACACATTATGAAGAAAAAGAATATATATCTTTTTATAAAATATAAATTATATATATAAATCCCGCATTAAAAAAATCCTATGGGAAAGGACAGACCGGAATGATCTATAGCGTTCCAAATCAGACCCAATTTGTAAACTTTTTCGACAGCTCCGATTCTTGTTTTAATGCTCAGTTTTTGAAGGATGGAGAAGAATACACTGCCATAGTATAAGCTGTAAATCAGCAACGGGGCACATATATGCCCATATTCAGAATAATCCTTTTGTCAAGGCCTGCCAGCATGGTTCCGAAAAATGTAATGAGTTCCGTCAGGGCATATTCGGAAGCCGGCAGGTAATTCCCACCGGCCGGTCAGGAGCGGCATAAAAAGAGGTACGAAAGCAGGCTAAACAAAAGCCGGAATCTCGTCCCCCTTAAAGGATAAATAAGCAGATAGTCCAGAACCCCCGGTAATACGGCCAGGGATAAATATTAAAGGATTGCTGCCCTTCCAAAAAAATCCGGCAGATGGAAATTAGGTACTTGACTTTTAACCGGTGCATAACTGGCATAATGTTCAATCCTTGGATCTTCACTTATTTTATAAAAATTACAAGTAAATACATCTCCGCTTTTTAACGGTTCTCTTTGGTATAATTCACAGATTAATGCCATAGGGATTTTTAAAAGCACCTGCCAGTTGTGATCAGAAATCTTAGCTTCACAAACTGCCCGACAGGAAACGAAATCTTTAATTTTCCTTCGGTTACGGTTAATGCCAAATTCACTGAGCATTGCTCCGTTTGCATTCATTTCAAAGTTCAGGTAACCTTTATCCGGATGCTCCGGATCAAAATTTAAAAATGCTTCCAGGGCACTGTCTTTATATACAGGATCATCCTCTTTATAAAATCTGCATAAAGGATTTGCTTCCATTGCAGTCATGGAAACTACTATCCCGTATCCGGCCAATACTGCCATCCGGCCAAAAGCTGCCGGCTTATATTCTTTTTCCCATAAATGATGATCAATCTGAAATTTGTTACAATGATTCAATTCTTCTATTTTATCTATCGTTTTTACCTGATAAATACCAATCAACTCTTTCTTGTTTAAAATTTATATACATTAATTAACTGATTTAATTCAGCCGCATAATAATTCAGCTCAACAAATGCAATGTTTATATTATACTTCGAATCGAATTGCGGTTCAAGAACTTATCGGCCGCTTTCGATGATGCACCTGTTTTTTCTATAATATTAAGAAATGTTATATTAATAATCCCGGTAACCATTCGGATTATTTTTCTGCCAGCGCCAGGCGTCTTCACACATCTCTTTTATTCCTCTTTGTGCGCTCCAGCCTAATTCTTTCTGAGCGAGAAAAGCGTCTGCATAACATGCGGCAATATCTCCCGGACGTCGGGGTTTAATAACATACGGAATATCTTTTTCGCATACTTTTGAAAAAGCTTTTACCATATCGAATACACTGTAACCTATACCGGTACCCAGGTTATATACAAAAATCCCGGATTTATCCTGTATTCCTTCAATTGCTTTTACGTGACCCAGTGCCAGGTCGACAACATGGATATAATCCCTGACTCCGCTTCCGTCGGGCGTATCATAATCATTTCCAAAGATTCCGAGCTCTTTTAATCTTCCTGCCGCAACCTGTGTAATATACGGAACTAAATTATTCGGTATTCCATTGGGATCTTCCCCGATCAGTCCGCTTTCATGAGCTCCTATCGGATTAAAATACCGAAGCAGGACAATATTCCATTCCTGGTCCGCATAATAAATATCTCTTAATATTTCCTCCAGCATCAGCTTGGTTCTGCCATATGGATTTTCGGCAGAAAGAGGAAAGTCTTCTTTGATCGGTACTGAGGCAGGACTGCCATAAACTGTGGCAGAAGAACTGAATACCATTTTTTTAACTCCAAATTTCTGCATTATATCACATAGGATCAAAGTTCCCGTTATATTGTTATAATAATATTTCAGGGGCATTAAAACAGATTCTCCCACTGCCTTTAAACCGGCAAAATGTATCACGGAATCAATGCTTTCTTTTTGGAATACTTCCGTTATCGCCTTCCCGTCCAATAAATCAGCCTTGTAAAACTTAACCGGCTTACCGGTAATTTTTTCTGCCCTCTTTAATGATTCTTCGCTGGAATTACTTAAATTATCTACAACAACTACTTCATATCCGGCATTTAATAATTCAACGCAGGTATGACTTCCGATATAACCGGCACCGCCGGTAACTAAAATTGACATATTTCCTCCCATCTCCCAAGACATATCCGAAACCGCGTTCGTATACTGCCTCAAAATGGCTGCCATCAGGCAGCCACAAATAGCGCATAAACCATTGTACATCAAATCTTTTACAGATTCCATACTTTCGGGAATAAAAATTTGAAATTACTTTTTACTATCCCTTCAACCAACCTAAAAGAAGTTGGCTTCTTACCTATATTTTTCAATGATGCCATTCATGGCATCCCATTTTCGTTCCATATCTTCAACCAGTTTTAATTGTGTTCTGCAGCGGTCCAGATTATGCCTTTCCCTGTGTATCCTGAAATAGGTGTCTCCTTGCAGGTAATCCGTCAAAAACCGCATTCCGCATTCTAAAGTCATTATCTTTGCACCCATAGGGAGCATTTCCATTTCTTTTCCGGACAGACTGCCGCCGCATCCTGTTAAGTAACCTTTGGCATATAATTCGAATAGTTCCAGATTCAAAGAAACTTTATCCAAATCAATTTCATCCTCCGCAGCCGTGTTTGCACCAAAACGGATAGAATCACCGAAATCATTGATGGATAGTCCCGGCATAACCGTATCCAAATCAATTACACAGATACCTTTTCCGGTTTTATTATCGATCATGACATTATTTAATTTTGTGTCATTATGGGTAACACGAAGGGGAAGCTGCCCCCTGTGAAATAAATCCATACATACCTTCATATCCTCTTTTCTGTTACTTAAAAAACGGATCTCCTGAATAACCTCCTTAACTCTCCCGCAGATATCCTTGTCAACCGCTTCCTGGAGAGCCTGAAACCGAACCGGTGTATTGTGAAAGTCCGGTATCGTTTCATAAAGAGATTCTGCATTGTAATCTGCCAGCAGATGCCGGAAGTGCCCGAAGGCCACCGCACTTTCATAGAAATCTTCCGGTTTCGTTACCTGATCATAGCTGGAAGCGTCTTCTATAAATTGATATGCTCTCCAATAAGAACCTATGCTGTCTATAAAATAGGGTTCCCCTTTTTTCGTATATATCACATTCATAGTTTCCCGTTCTATATCACCCTGGTTTTGCTTAATTTTTTTCTTTAAAAATTCTGTTATGCCGCATATATTTTTCATCAGCTGATCCGGATTTTTAAAGATCTCATGGTTCATTCTCTGAATAATATATTTTATAAGACCATTCCCGTGTTTAAATTGAATCAGAAAAGTATCATTAATATGCCCATTTCCATATCTTTCATGTTTCTCATAACTACCCTTAAAATCTATGGCTTTAATCGCTTCTTCAATTTTTGCACAATGTTCTTCCCTTGTCATATGCTTCCTCCTATAACGACTCACTTCCACAACTGCGCCGGATATATTCCGCTGTCCTTTAAATCCTTAATAGCATTTATTACGGTTTCCTTATCTTCTTTATAGGTAACGCCATACCACTTATCCCTGGAATGCAATACTTTTACCACTGCTTTATTTTTCTTTAATAAATCCCCGACTGCCGTTGGTAAAAAATACTCGCTCTTTAATGGATTTTTCGATGCTTCACCATCTAAAAATGCTTTAAATCCATCATTTAATTCTGTTAATATACTGTTTGTAAATCCCCACATATTCATGGATACCGTACTTGATTTTGGAATAGTTACCCATGTTTTTCCTACATCTTCCGTAAAAGCCGCATCCTGTCCCCGTCTTTCGATATGGGTTCTTTCATGAATTCCCAGTAATTTACCATCCTCGGAAATATCACACACACCTCTTGCCACATGACCATGGTCTGTCAGGGTATTATCCAATGTATAGCCAACCATGACATATCGGTATTGTAAATCATCTTCGGCGGCCGATAAGGTGTCATAAATCATTTGAAAAGCTTCTTTTCCATAATAATCATCCGCATTGATCACGGCAAAAGAACCGCCAATCCTGTCCCCACAGCAAAGAACCGCATGTCCCGTACCCCAGGGCTTTTTTCTGCCCTCCGGTATCCGGTATCCTTTCGGTAAACATTTTAATTCCTGATATACATATTCTACCTTCACATAAGCGGAAATCCGGTTCCCTATTTTTTCTTTAAAATCCTGTTCAATTTCATGCTTGATAATAAATATTATTTTTTTAAATCCTGCTTTCACCGCATCATAAATAGAAAAATCTATAATAAGATTGCCCTTGTCATCCACCGGATCAATCTGCTTTAATCCTCCGTACCGGCTTCCCATGCCTGCCGCCATGATTACTAATACCGGTCCTTTCATATTTTACAATCCTCCTATTCTTTAAAACCATCCGTTCCAGCACCCGAGATTTTTTCTTATTAATCCTATGGCGTGTTTGAAAACTCATTACACCGCTATGAAAGCCCCACTTTGCGGTATACTGTGTCGCAATTTTGGGAACGCAGACCCGCTGCGCCTCTAAAATTGCTCTTATCTCTCCCAAGGTAACATTCAGCCAGGCACAAGCAGTTTTCAAACACACCCGATTTACTCTGCTTGCAAATATTCCTTTTATCCGCAACACTTTGTACCATATCCGCAAATACTGTTTCAGATGATGATAGTAAAAATAATTATTAATCGAATGAAAACTGAGTATTGAGTGAGACACAAAAATAATCAATACTCCACCCCTTACATATCCTGTCTATAAGAGGTTCATAAGAAAAGGCCGCCGGTTATATAATTTATTACTTCCGATCTGTTAAAATTACATATAAAAAGCGGCCTTAATCACACATATTTTATAAACGCAAACTGTTACAAACTGCGAATTAATACATATCACCTTTGATATGGTGCTTTAAATCCCGGTTCTTACTTCTCCTGTGAGGCAAGAAATTCATCAAATTGACGTTGTACCTCCGCGATATATTCATCCATGCCGGCTTCTTTTAATTTCTTTACGGCTTTGGGATATTCCGTGTCGAAATCCACAAAACCGGTACGGATTGCCGCAAAATCCTTGAGTCCGACTTCCTTGATTGCAGTTTCGATTTCTTTCACGTTTTCATTATTAAAATTAAAACCTAAAGTTTTAGAACGGATGGCATTATCATCCCAGCTTTCATATAAATCGATATAATTTTGATTCGTGTCCGGGGCAAACATCTGGTAATTCTGATTTCTGAACATCCACTCATAGAAGAAATCATTATCCGACGTTTTTTTGATCCTTCCGTCAGCGATTTCATAATCCTTTCCCTCTACGCCATATAAGGCAAACAGATAATTTTCCCTGGAAGAATATAACCAGTTAATAAATCTCATGGCTCCGGCCGGATTCGGAGCCGTCTGGGGAATACATAAAACTTCACCCCCGGTTGCCGTAATATAGCGAGGTTTATCTCCTGCCAAAAGATAACTCTTTAACCGGGCATCCGGTGCATTAGCCCTTACCGCATCGATGATCTCATTTTCTTTTCCTAAAGAACCTTCTACCCAGGTGTATTGGCCGGTTTGCATACGGGAGTCACGTTCATTATATTTAATCGTTAAATCATCCGAATAATATCCGGCCAGATACATTTCGCGGTTGAACCCGGCAACTTTCTGAAACGCCTCCGTCTCATAATAGCTGTATACCTTATTGGTATCTTCCCCGTACACTACCAGATCCTCTACTGCTATCCAGGTCAACTGCTCATCCTGGAAATATCTTGTCAGCGGTTTGAAAATAATATCCGCAGGCCCTTTTAAATCCGGTAATTTTTCACTCGTTCTTTTTGCAAATTCCTTCAGGTCCTCTGCGGTATTTAATTCTGTCATTCCCACTGCATCCATAATGTCCTGGCGTACACATACCAGCTGGTACATCGCCGAAGAAGGGGCATAGGCGGAAGGAATACCGTATATATCACCTTGAATCGTCGCACCTTCCAGCTGTTCCTTCGGAAGTACTTTAAGCATATCCTGACCATATTGCTCAATTAAGTCGTTCAGCACCCTGGTCTGTTTCTTATTTACCATTGTAGAAAGGCTTGGAAGTCCGTCCCAATATAAATCAACAGGCTCATTTGCAGCCAGCATAATATCTTTTTGTTCCCAATACTGATCCCACGGTACATAGACCATTTCTACTTTTAAATTAAGATCTTCCGCCATTTTTTCTGCAAACTCATTTTCCATAAATTCTTCCATTCTTTCACTTTCATCTCCAGGGTAGAGAATGGTAAGGGTATCCGGTTTGTCCTCTTTATTGCCACCGCACCCTCCTATAATACCGGCCAGTGCCAGCATTATAACCGTAAAAGCTAATTTTTTCAGCTTTTTCATTACATATCCTCCTCTTTATTTCTATTTATGTTCAGCCCTTAAGCTTAACATCAATTAATTCCCTTTATTCTTTCACGGCACCGGTCATTATCCCCTGGACAAAATGTTTTTGTACCAATGGATACAAAAAAATAACTGGTCCGATGGTTATTACGGTTACCGCCATTTTAACCGTTTCCGTCGGTAAGGTTATGCCGGCGGAAGCACCAGACGGAATACGTCCGGAACTTATCGCATTCACATTGGATAATATCGTATATAAATAATATTGTAACGGGAACAAATCTTTATCATTGATAAAAATCAGTGCATTCCACCAGTCATTCCAGTATTGCAGTGCATACATGAGTCCGACTGTCAATACGGCGGTTTTACTTAAAGGGATTGCTATTCTCCAATAAATTGTAAAGTAATTTGCTCCGTCAATTTTGGCCGCCTCGTATAAAGAGGGTGAAATACTCGAAAAATAAGTGCGCATTAAGAACATATTCCATACACTGAAAATAGAAGGGAGGATCAAAGCCAAAATATTATTTTTTAAATGATAATAATTTACACACACTACATACCACGGAATCAGTCCCGCTGAAAAAACAATTGTAAAATTGGCGATAAAAGCGATCACATTACGGTACTTTAGTGACTTTATGGATATTGCAAAAGCCATCATACTTGTAATAACCATTGCCCCCAGGGTTCCTGCCACTGTAATAAATATGGTAACACCATAGGATTTTAAAATTTGCTTCCCGCTGTTTAAAAACATGTATTTATATGTATCAAAAGTAAATTGTTTGGGAATAAGGGAATAACCGTATCTTACAATATCCCTTTCGGAGGAAAGGGATGCACTCAATGTAAGAATCAACGGATACAAACAAACGAATCCAAAAAAGCCTATAAAACAGTAAGCAATTATAAGAATACTTCTATCACTGACAGATTTTTTCTTTCTCAATTTAAAATAACCCCTCTCCCTCATTTATTTTCTTGGAAATCTTATTCGCAGCGGTTACTAACAAAAGCCCCATAACAGACTGGAATAAACCGATCGCAGTAGAATAGGAAAAACCTAAGGTCCGCATGGATTGATATACATACGTATCAATAACGGTAACTTCGTCAATCAGCACGGGATTATTGCCTATGATTCCGTAAATCATCCCAAAATCACCGCAGAAAATCCGTCCGATGCTCATTAGGGTTAAAACAACCGCTGTTGGTTTTAACATGGGAATCGTAAGATTAATAATACATTGAAATTTATTTGCTCCATCCACTTTTGCCGCTTCAAAAAGGGAGTGATCGAAATTTGACATTGCCGCCATGTAAATGATGGAATTATAACCGCTCCATTTCCATACATTTGCAAAAATGATGATCCCTTTCCAATACTGGGGCTGGGAATACCAGCTGACCGGTTTTACCCCAAAATAAGAAAGCAAATGATTTATTACACCTACATCCGTTGAAAAGAAACCGTAGATGATGGCACCTACCACGACCCAGGACAGGAAATACGGAAAAAACATCATACTTTGCGTTAATTTTTTGAAGAGTTTACTGCGGATTTCATTTAAAAATACCGCAATGCTGATGGGTACGAGAAGGCCCAGGATAATGCCAAAAAAATTAATGAATAACGTATTATAGGTGACTTTCCAGCCCATGCTGTTTTTGGAAAAGAAATATTTAAAATTATCAAGTCCTACAAAAGGACTTCCGAAAATCCCGTCCACCACATTGAAATCCGTAAAAGCCATCCAAACTCCCGCAAACGGTATATAGCAGAAATGAACCAGAATGAATAAGGCCGGGACACACATTAAATATAAAATTCTGTTTTCTTTCATTTCCCTGAAAAATGCATTCTTCTTATTTTGGGAAATCACTAGATCCTTTTTCGATTTCATCTACCTTCACCACACTTTTGTTATTTGAACTATCTTCCTGCATCAGATTTTCTTTTAACTCATCCATATCAATAATAACTCCCCGGATTCGGGATTGTTCCGCTGCATAGGCCATGATATGACTTTCTACCGATTGGTTGACAGATGATTTATAAAAGCCGCCTTTTCCCTCCAGCATATCCATAAAATCATTCATCAGTCCTATATCGCCCCCGCCATGGCCTCCTTCCACAATACCGGGATGAATTACTCTTTGTTCATATTGATTGACGGCATTGGAGGCAAAGCGCGTTATTTCGATCACATTCCTGCTGTCATCTCCCCGAATTTCACCGTTTTCACACATAATTTTAATAGTCCGGCACATTTTATTCGTAAAACCGCTGAGATTAAAACTTACCGTAACCCCGTTTTTAAATTCAATTAATGCTACCTGATTATCACAGACATCGTTGTCACAACGGTATACACATCTTCCATAAGGCCCTGTCTCTATGGCTTTGAGAATTCCCGCCCTGCTTTGATCCCGGGATAAAATCGTGGCCGGCCAGCTCCCCGCAGCCGGTAAATACGCCTTCCTGGCATCAAACCTGCATTTCCTTGCAGCTTTACAGGTATGGCACCGGTCCGAACTGTTCTCCGGTGCATTCTCTTCCTTAAAGTATGTTAAACTTCCAAAGGATGAAATGCGTTTTGCTTCACTGCCTGCCAGCCAGGTTAATATATCCATATCATGACAAGACTTCTGCATGATTAACGGACTGGATAAGCTGCTTCGTCTCCAGTTCCCCCTCACAAAAGAGTGGGCCATATGATAATTACCTATATTCTCATTGTGTTGGATTGAAACTACTTTACCTAATTCATTGCGGTCAATTATGCTTTTTATGGCAGAGAAAAAGTTCGTATATCTTAATACATGGCAAACGATCACATTGAGCTTTAACCGGTTTGCTTTTTCTTTAATTTCCAGACTCTCCCTGGGATCGGGAGAAATTGGCTTTTCTAAAAGGATCTGATATCCCAAATCCAGGGCGGCCATTGCCTGGCCGTAATGATCCCGGTCCATTGATGCAATTATGATTGCATCTGCTGCCTTTCCTAACTGATAAAACTCCTCCACAGTTACAAATTGCATCTCTGCCGAAAGCTGAAATAAATCTGCGGCAGCCTTTCTTTTGGCTTCATCCGGCTCTACTACGGCAACAATTTCAGCTCTTTTTGATTGGTACGCATATGTCGCATATATCATCCCTCTTTGCCCCGCACCCACTAATGCCAGTTTCAAATTAAATACCTCCTGTATGTATAATTTTATATTGAAGGTTACAGTATTTTTCTTCCCGCAAGCCCCAATATGCCGTTTTACCCATTCCCTTCCGGCTCCCCCGGATCTTCCAGGGGATAATAGCCTTCCGGATAATAATGCTCCCAAATATTATTAATGTAGTCCCGGTTTACATGATCAATCCTTATGTCTCCCATTTTGTAAAATCCATCCGTACTCTTTTGGTCAATTCCCATACCGACAGGCACATTATGTTTATGAAAGAGTCCGACAGCCAAAGAATAAATGCCTTCTTCAAGAGAAGGAAGGGGTATTTTCTCATTATGGATAATATCTCCCACGGGCCAGCCAACCGGTGAATTTGGTACAGGAATTACATAAATTTTATCTTCCCGTACCAGTTGTAAGTTGATACATAAACTGCCGTAACACGGTGCGCTTCCATTATTTACGAACCAGAAACGCACCGGTAATACCCCCTTGCTTGATACGTTTTCCGGATAAGTCAGCTTTCTTAAAGCGATATGGAATCCCAGATCCAGTTCTTTATTGGAGAAGCCTGCGTGCCATTGCAATGCCTGCCTTTTCACCTGTAGTCCGCAGGCCTCATCCAAAACATGAAGCAGTGTCGGTTTTCTCTCCCAATTATCCTGTAAGTTTTGGCAGGCCAGATCTTCACAGGCTTGGATCCAGTTAGCTTCGCCGAAGGAAATTCTCAGGCCGAATTCCTGATTTTTATTTTTCAGGAAACGAATTAATTCATAGTTATGTATATCTGCAAATAATGTAACCGTTTTGAACCCATCTATATATGCCTCCCATTCTACGACGCTGTTACTTATGGAAGTTATCACAATTCCGATAAGCATAATCTCCCTTTTCATAAAACAGCTGCCGACCCTCCGTATTAATCTGGCAAAGCATTCCAGCGGATTATCCTTAATCCAGTCCGGGTAATCCGGTTTTATGACAAGTACCGGATTAAAAGCTTTGGATACCTCCTCCAAAATAAAATCCATATTGTAACACCCCCTGCGGGGTTCCAGATCAGCCCAGGAACAGGTTATATAGTTTACCGGCCCACGGCCGTAATTATCAGACGAAGCTTTTAAAACCGGCCGTATTTTTTTGGTCTTATATAGTTCATAATTTTCCAATGAATATTTCCCCATAAAAATCCTTTCTATTTCAGATGGCTGTCCACGGTTCTTTTAAATTCCTCAATATCTTCCACGGTAATGTACGTGTTATTTCCAACCTTATGAACCTCTTCCCGGAGCACCACCATACTTAGATTATTAAATCTACCTCCCGTTTTCATATAATCAAAGGCTGCCTTTTGCAGGGAGGTCTTTAATTCGGCTTTATAGGGGTCCGCGTTCCAGTCTCCGAACACTTCATAACGCAGCATGGAATCCCCTGCCTTAACCGGATAAAGATAAAATTGTCTCTGAACTTTGATAATGTTACTTTTATCATTGTCAAGTATTAAGGATAACCTGGAATCATAAAGCCAGCTTTCGCTCCAAAAACCTTTTATATGCAATTCCGGAAAATATTTATCATAAAATTCAATTGCCAGTTCCATGGAATTCTTTAACCGGTCCGGATTATAACCGGGACCAGCAGGTACATGCAATGCCAATAGAAGCTCCCCTTGTTTCAGCGCAATCTCCCATTCCTTCTTATCCAGAGTGATCTTCTCTTTCTTTACGTACCCCATTGGACTGATGGGATTGGCAGTAACCGAATTTTCACCTTCACTCCATTCTGCGGTGAATTTTCCTCTCTTATCATATACCTTATTGATCCCGTTTAGTTGGCCGTCACTTCTGAATTCTTCTCCCCCATGCCTTAATGCAATAACTTTTCCGGTTTTATTATTCCGGTATATGGTAAGGCTGTCTTCAAATTTGCAGGGTATAAACAGGAAACGGTCCATTAAAAAAATGGAACAGGTATAAAAATTCATATCCCAGGGGAAATCACTGACCGATACATCTCCATGCTCTATCAGTTTCTTAAACTGCTTCTCCATGGGCCGGTAAGGAATATCCTCATAATATCCGGCCGGAACTCCTCTTTCATTCAACTGTCTCATAGCCGGTTTTACACAGGCAAGCAGCAGCAGAAACGAATATAGTTCCCGGTATTTTGGCATACAGACAGGTGTGAGATTTTTATAATGATCGGCATCACAGCGGTTCCTGGCACTGCACATATCCCATACCAGAAATTTTGTAAAATGAAGTAATATTTGATCCGCCTCAATTGCCTCACAGGCTTTCAATACTAAATCCTGTTTATCCTGTGGCAAGTCATATTTTTCAAAAAGCCGGACCAGAAATCCGCGGTCAATAAGATATTCTTCCGTATCTCCCAAAAAGCCGTCATAAAACGCTTCAATCCCTTCCGGCAGATTATCAAATCCGCAGTAATCCGTACATTCCTTAAAAAACAGCTTTCTTTTCATAAATCCTCCTCTTATACAATCGATATCCTGCCCATGGGGTAATAACCGTTTACCTCTCCCAACACAGCCAATTTAATATTTCCGATTTCTTCGCTTCCGGTCTCTATCCCCATTTCAATTATGTATTCACCACTTGGTATATCAGCCGGTATCCATATGCTCTCCTTACATAATATATCCCTGTCGGGAAGCCATTCCCGAATATCTGCTTTGATTGTAAAGGAAAAAACTTTCCTTTCATCCCGAAACCTTATAACCAGCGGATAATTTCGATAAATCGGTGCGACTCCCACATTCGCCGTTAAAATAGTGACGGAAAGCGGCTGCCCTTTCTTAACCTCTGATTCATAGGTAAATTTTCTGATTTCAAAGCGATAACCCATTTTTAGAAGCCAGCGTTTTACACTGTCTTTCCATAAACAGGGAACCGTTGTCCCTTTGCTGTTATAAGATGAAATATGCCATTTTAAGGATTCATCGATAATGTAATCAATATCCCAGTCCTGATGAAACCAATCGTTCATATGCCAGCAGGCTTCAAAAACGACCGGCGCCTTTTTCCAGGCATCCCCCATATTAAAGTTTTGAATATTCTGGGGATAGAAATCCAGCATATGGGACCATTCATTTCCATGAAATCCTCCCATATCCCCAAGACAGTCCACCCGGTAACCTATGGTTTCATTCCGTTCCTTTATAACTTTTAAGGACTTCGGATCATGGAGCAATGCCTGCAGGGGCGTTATCTTAAAGTTATCTATGTATGCATCGGAGATACGCCGGATTGCTTCTTCTTCTAAAAATTCCGTTCCTCCGCCTTCCCCCCAGGCACCAACGATAGCCATGTCAACGGAGCTGATGATCGGATGTCCGTCAAAATGACTGCCGAATTCTTTAATAAATCCGGACCAATATTCCACATAGGGAGTGGTAACAGGATCTACCCGCCAAAATGGAAACTCCGGTTCTTCCGGATACTCCCTGCGATACCATATGGGAATATCTTCGTCATCGCTTAATGCATATGGCAAACACCGTACAACTGCCGTACATCCAAGGGCTCTGGCATAATCCAGTTTTTTCTCCAAAACCTCCCACCGGTATTCTCCCTTTTCAGGCTCCATATCCTTCCAGCGCACTCCGCAATAATATATTTTGCTGTCGGGATGATTCCACGTTTTACTGTCCTGTGTAAATTTATATTTCCCCACCTCATTGCCTTTGTTGTCTTTTACTGTTTCCATTGCTCCCATAAGCTGCGGGGCTGCAATGAATCCGATACCGGGATTGATAATTAAGTCCCTGCTTATTTCCGGATATACAATTACCTGGTTACTCATTCAGCTCTCCTTCATAGGTATATTTATTTTGAAAAACAGAACAACCCGTGTTTTTATAAAACAGGGAAATTTCTCTTAATTTGCCGCTATTACAACCCAAAAATGCGGAAAGGCAGTCGTAACATCTTATTCCGCCAACCTGTTTTCCAAATATTTTGATATTCAAGGCAATTTCATCATTATATATTTTTTCACCGCAATGCTGGCAATATACTGTTTTCATTTTTACCTTCTTTTCACTTTGTTATGTTCTTTTGTTATAATCTTTTGTTACGTTATTTTTGTTACGTTTGTTTAGTAAATCTTATTTCGAATTATATCACGTGTTTATTAATATGTAAATACATTTTCTCCCTAATTATAAAATTTATTTATTAAAATTTTAATGCCTGTCCATCATATAATTACCGTGATAAGGAAGCGTCAAAATCCCTCCTGTTACAATTGAATGTTTTAAATATTGACAATGGAATCATAATAATATATTATTTAGATTGCATTACATTCATTAACGTAATTTTACGAAACTCAATGTGAATGTTTACGATGAAAGGGGAGAATAAAATGAGTACGATTCGTGATGTTGCGAAATTAGCACAGGTATCGACCGCAACTGTGTCAAGGGTACTTAATAACGATTCTACTTATAAGATGACGGATGAAACCCGGGAGAAAGTATGGCAGGCTGTAACTAAATTAAATTACAAAACCAGCTCCGCTGCGAAAATAAAATCAAAGAAAACAGAAAATATATCCCTAAGAAGCGATATTAAAATAGGATGTGTTTTAAGTGTTACAGAAAAGAAATACAATGATCCGTATTTTATGTCCATATTAAACGGAATCGAATCCAGACTGCTTGAAAAGGGATATGAAATTTCTTTTGTTAAAACCGGCCATGAACTGGAAGACAGGAAAAAATTATTTACTGCATTCAGTGAACCGGTCTCCGGACTTATATTAATGGTTCCGCTCAGCGACGAAAGTTATGGGTTTATAAAAAATCAGGTGCCTTATATTGTTGGAATTGATACCAAACGCGGTGATATCGACAATGTTGGATATGACCATTATAATGTTGCGGCCATGGCTGTGCAGCATCTAATCGATAAGGGACATAAAAATATCGGCTTTATCGGAGGCAGCGGCCCAATGAAAAATATAAAAGAAAGCCAGCGTTATAAAGGTTATTATTCCACCATACATTCAGCCGGCCTGACGGTTAACCCTGAATGGGTGATTGATTGTTCCTGGGATGAAGATATCTGTATTGAGAAAGTGAATCATTTGATCAAATCAAATAATTATCCGACCGCATTTTTTGCTGCAAGTGATCTAATGGCAATGGCTGCTTTAAGCAGTTTATATGATAATGGCATATCTGTTCCTGAGGAGGTAGCCGTAATGGGACTTTCCAACATTGAAGTCTCCAAATATTCCAATCCGCCATTGACAACGATCGAAGTTCCCACCAAAGAAATCGGTATGGTTGCAGTAGATCTTCTGCTTGCCAGAATGAATGGAGATAAGCTTCTTCCGAAAAAAGTAATTTTACCTACTTGTTTGGTTAAGCGCAATTCAACCTGACGAAGCAGCGGAAGCCGGGCAAAGCTTGCTTTTAAAAAGAGGTGTATGATGATAAAAATGATTTTTAACCAGGGCGAAAACTGAATATTGAATGCGGTATTGAATACGGAAACCGATAATAAGATCAGCGGTTTAAAAGTAACCGGAAGAATTGGCGATTGTTGAAAGGATGAAAAAGCATTACAGACAGCGCGAGACTGCAGATCGTTTACTTTTTAATTCTAAGTAACTTCTACAGTCTCTTATAAAATCAATCGGCCAACTATGCCAATTCCTTTGCATTTTCCATTCCTTAAATATAGCTTGCAACTGTGTCCAGCACAGTTTTTGCCCTATGGATAAGTCTGTGCTTCTCATCAACTTCCCTTTGGCCGTTCAGTGCGATCTTTTCTCTTATATCATCATGTGCCAGGTAAAAATCTACAAGTTCCAGAGTCTCCTCTGCCGAGTGAGACCAGTCAAGGTGTACACCTTTTTTAAAGTAATTCTCTACACCCTGTGAGTATTGGGTAAGATGGAATGCTCCACTTCCAAGCACTTCATAAGTTCTTGTAGATACATAGGTTTTTGAAGTAGCAACCTGCTGGATTCCCAGCGCAATCTTGGAAGACGAGTATACATGAGCGACTTCCTCTGTCGGCAATACACCGCCGTAAAATGCACTCGGAAGTATATATGCCCTGTCAATTTCATTCCACCATCTTCCATACACCTTCAAGTCCTTCTCCGCATCCACCAGAGGTTTCACGATTTGATAGATGCCATCAACCCTGAATTTGTAAAGTATGCTATTCTTTGTTTCTTCATCAACGTGCCTCATTGCATAATTACTTGCTACCAATGCCAGATCATTCCGGTACTCGGGTTTCGGCGATACTTTTACATGATGGGGCGAGCAGGCATTGGGCTGTAAAAAAGCCTTAATACCAAATTTTTCATACTCCGGAATCAGATAATCTACCGGGGTAAAAACCAGGTCCGCCCTTTTTGCGGCAGGCAGGGAAACCTGACCGCAGCAGGTAGGGTCATCTGCAGACCACCATACGTTGAAAATACCTTTTTTCTTAATGACATCATAAAATTCATTTATATCAATAATATCCTTCCACCAACCATAGGAATATACAAAATCCGGTTTGAATTCCTCAATTGCATCTGTCAGTACTTTCTCAAGAGAATCAAATTTATTGATATAATCTCCTCCTATGAATACATCTTTAACTTCACACCCTGCCTCCAAAAAACCATGGTGTATTTCATTATATACCTGGGGACTAAATACACACATCAGAATCTTATACATTTCACATCACCTCTTTGCTATTTGCAGTTTAAAGTCAGTATGAAATCTTGCATATCAAAAAAATGCCACATCCCAACAATATTGGGAGCAAAAGCTCCAATTGATTACCTGCGTCTGCAGTTAATTCCATACATCAATTAAAGGATATGTCCAGATTACGTGCCAGGGCTTTCCAAATACTGCTCAGGTAAATAACCGCTGTCAAGCAGACGAAAGCGTACAATCCTCACCGGGTGGCATCCATAAAAAGAATATTTCCTTATACCAATATATGTATCAATGTTGCTAGTGTGAAATTAAAAAACAATTTCACACTTCTTATTTGGGCAGTATCTCAAGCCAGCTTGCGATATACATGGGTGCTAGTGTGAATAGTCTCGCGAAAAACATGCGAGCCATTAGAAGAATAGCAAAAGCGGCTATTCTTCGCAATTTATGCCGGGAAGGCATGGGCGTTAGTGTGAATTATTGAAAAGCATAATTCATATCCTGAATCAAAGCGGATGTAAATAATTTTAATTTACTGCAGGCTCACGACCTATTTAATTTTGAACATTGATTGGATTGCCATTTATAAACGCAATTATATTCTCAGCGGCCATGTTCATAATTCTTTGGCGGCTTTCTTTCGAAGCCCAGGATATATGCGGTGTAATGATACAGTTTTTTGCCGTTAACAGGGGATTTTCCGGTTTGATCGGTTCCGTAGATACTACATCTAATCCGGCTGCATATACTTTACCGCTGTTAAGCGCTTCACTCAAATCTTCTTCGACTATTAAAGGACCTCTGCTATTATTTAAAATAATTACTCCATCTTTCATTTTATTGATACTTACTTTATTAATTATCCCCTCTGTTTCTGAGAACAGCGGGCAATGCAGTGAAATAACATCCGACTCTTTAAGAAGCTCATCTAATTCAACATATTGACAAGTTTCACTGACTAAGTCCGGATTTTTATTTGTATCTAATGCTAAAACTTTCATTCCCAACGCCTGTGCAATTCTTCCTGTTGTTTGACCAATCCTTCCATATCCTATTATTCCTATTACTTTACCGGCCAGTTCTATTAACGGATAATCCCAAAAACACCAATCCAAATTATCAGTCCATCTTCCGTCATGGACAGCATTACTATGATGCCCTGCATGATGGCAAATTTCCAGAAGCATTGCAATTGCAAACTGGCCTACAGCAGCAGTACCGTAAGAAGGAATATTTACAACCGGAATGTTTTTTGTTCTAGCATAAGTGAAATCAATAACATTATAACCCGTAGCAAGTACTCCAATATATTTTATGGAAATACAAGCATCAATTACTTCTTTTGAAATCGGAGTTTTATTCGTAAGGACTATCTCTGAGTCGGCAATTCTACTTATTATTTCTTTCGTATCCCCTACAGGTGTTCTATCATAGACCGTCAATTCTCCGAGTTCTTCCAGCGGACTCCAGCTTAAATCTCCAGGATTTTCTGTATAACCATCAAGTACAACAATTTTCATGTTTATCTCTCCCTTGCAAATTTATAAAAAATCTTATTCAAATGTTATGGAATGAACTAACTTAAAGTGATTCTTCTTATCAAAAGGAATATCTTTACTTTTCCGCTTTATCTGCACATTTCTTTAGCCAAGGTATAAATAGCGTCACTGGTAATCCCATTCATTTTAAGTAATTCAGAATAAGGTGCTGATTCACCAAACGTATCTTTTACACCAATTCTTTGTACTAAACCTTTTCCGGCTTCTGCCACGATCTCACATACCGCAGAACCAAGGCCATTTAAGATGTTATGATCTTCCACGGTTATTATTTTACCTGTAGTTTCAATTGCTTTTCTAACTGCTGTTTCATCTAAGGGCTTAATTGTATGCATATCTAATAACTGTACACTAATTCCTTCCGCTCCCAGTTTTTCAGCTGCATATTTTGCAATCGCTACCGTATCCCCGTTTGCAATAATAGTTACCTCATGCCCATCCTGGATTAAATGAGCTTTTCCAATTTCAAACTCCTCTTCTTCGCCATACAGGTTTTCTACTGCATCCCTGGTAAAACGAATATATACAGGACCGTCATAATCAGCAGATTTCGCAATAAGCTTTCTGGCTGAATTATAATCTGCCGGCATTAGAACTGTCATATTGGGAATTGTTCTTAAAACGCCCATATCTTCAATGCACTGGTGGGATGCTCCGTCATTTGCCGGTGTTAACCCTCCATGGGAGCATAAAAATTTAACATTCAGTTTGGGATAACACACTTCCTGGCGGATTTGTTCGGAAGCTCGCATGCTTCCAAATGCTGCATAGGTAACTACATATGGAATTTTTCCGGTTGTTGCAAGCCCGGCTGCTAAACCCACAGCATTTTGTTCAGAAATTCCTACGTTCACATGCTGTTCCGGCAGTTTTTTGGCAAACTCCAGTGTTTTACATGACTTTCCGACATCACAATCCACTACATAAATACTTTTATTTTTTAACCCTAATTCTAAAATTTCATCTCCAAGTGCTTCTCTTGTTGCCCTGCCGCTCATACTAAACCTCCTAATTCTTTTAATGCCTGTGCATACTCTTCCTGGTTTGGTGCTATTCCGTGCCATGACGGTACATTTTCCATAAAGGACACACCTTTCCCCTTTACCGTATTACATACAATGCATTTCGGTTTTTTGTTCTTTTGCGATATCATAAATTCAATGGCGTGTACAATCTCATCCATTTTATGGCCACTTATTCTTACCGTCTGAAAGCCAAAGGCTTCAAATTTGTCTTTCAAATCTCCGGTTGGCATGATGTCATTTGTAAATCCATCATTTTGTAAGCCATTATTATCAATAAATACGATCAGATTATCTAATTCATATTTATATGCGGATTGTGCCGCTTCCCAGACCTGCCCTTCATTACATTCACCATCACCTAATAAGGTATATGTGATATATTCTTTGTTATCTCTTTTACCAGCCAGGGCCATACCCACTGCACAGGAAAATCCCTGCCCAAGAGAACCCGTGGAAATATCGATTCCCGGACAACGTTTCATATCCGGATGTCCTTGAAATATTGAACCCTGTTTACGAAGCGTATCCACATGCCCCATATCCATATAACCCTTGTGCAGCAATGCAGAGTAAAGAATCGGGCATACATGCCCTTTTGAGAGAACAAAGCGATCTCTGTCTGCCCATTCAGGATACGCCGGATTTATGTTCATAAACCCAAAATATAAAGCTGCTAAAATATCCGCTGCAGAAAGGGATCCCCCTGGATGTCCGGATTGTGCTTTAAATATCATGGTTATTGCAGTTTTCCTTAATTCCGCTGCCCTTCGCTCTAATTCTTTTATTTTACTATGTTCCATTTTTTTGCCTCCAATTCATCATACGTCATACGTATTTAAAATAATTAAAATGTCATTTTCCAATGACCTTTTAATTATTTTAATCTTTAAATTTTGTTTTTCCATGCTGATAATGAATCTTCAATAATAGTACTTATTACAGAATAATCCTTATTTTTAATACAATTAACCATTTGAACATGCCCTTCTGGTCCAACATTTTCCTGTGTATATACAGTTTCTCTGATCGATTGCGCAAATAACGAATAAACTCCCTTTAAAATTCTTATGAAAAATACGTTCTTACTGCATTCAATTAATATATTATGGAATTCCAAGTCGTATTCCTGGGCTTTTTCAAAAAATCCCTCTTGAACCGCTTTTGTTTGCAAGCTTATATTTTCTTCTAATTTCTTAATTTCTTCCTCTGTTGCTTTTTCAACAGCTCCTCTTAATGTAGCCTCATCTAAAATCTTTCTAAGCTCCAATAACTCCTCACTGGAAGATAAATCAAAGATCATACCGTATACTAAATCATCAAATACGGAGGGATTCATTTGAGAACATACATAAGTTCCATCACCGCGTCTGATTTCTATAATGCCTATAGCTGATAAGACTTTCATTGCTTCACGCAAGGAAGTTCTGCTGACATTCAACATCTCAATCAATTCGTATTCATTTGGCAATTTTGAACCGGCTTTATATTCGCCTTTGATAATCATATTTTTTATCGTATCAATAATTTGATTAACAACTGTATCCTGTCCTATTAGCTTTACATTCTGCATGTTACAATAATCCCCTCTTTTCATATAATACTTTCATTTTATATGAGATTATAACATATAAACCTTATAATGGCAAAGCTAACTTTATTCTTTTACCCCGGAAAAAGCTATACTTTGAACGATATATCTCTGCATAAATATAAATATAATTGCTAATGGTATAACACTTAACATGGACACCGCAACCGCTGTACCGGCATGCGTCGTACCATTACTGCCGGAATTGTAAATAACCAGTCCTATTTGTACAGTATATTTATCCGCCCTGTTTAAAACAATCATGGGCCATAATAAATCATTCCAAATATTTATTACATCGAGAACCACAATTGTCGCTATAATTGGTTGAAGCAAAGGAAAATAAATTTTTGAGAAAATCCGTAGTTTACCTGCACCATCAATGACTCCTGCCTCATATAGATCATAAGGTAAATCATCACAAAAAGTTTTTACAAAAAAGATATACATGGCATTTGTCATAACACTGGGTAATACCACCCCGATTAATGAATTGGAAAGGCCAACCGTTTTAATAATCTGATAGACCGGCATTAATTTGGTTTCAAAAGGTATCATCATATTTGTCAAAATCAGAAACAAAAGTATTGTTTTTCCCGGGAATTTACCCTTTGAAAGACAAAATCCTGTTAATGTTGCTATTATAACATTTAACAGGGAACTAAGTACTGCTATTATAATAGTATTTGACAGATATTTTAAAATCGGTATATTTTTGACTGCCATTTCATAATTGAAAAAACTAAAATTTTTAGGGAACAGTGACGGTGGATACCGCAGGGAATAAGATTTAACATAATCAAAACTGGAAGATACCAGCCATATCATGGGTATTAAAATTACCAAAGCAAGTATAGAAAGCATAGTATAATAAATAACATTAGAGAGACTTAATTTTCTTTTCATGCTTCAATCCCTGCCTTTCTTCTTTTCTTACTTTTCCCATAACCATCATCTTTTTTATTTGTTAAGGAATAGTTAACACCAGTTGCAGCCAGTATAATTAAAAACAGAATAATAGAAGCTGCCGAAGCAAGTCCTTCATCTTTATAATTTAAGGTAGAAAATGAATTCCGATAAATATATAACATAATTGTTTCCAATGAACCTGCCGGATTTCCTGCTTCGGCTCCAATCGCATAAGCTTCCGTAAATCTTTTTAAGGCGGCAATACAGGAAGTAACTAATACAAATGAAAAAGTGTTTTTAGCACTCGGTATTGTAACATATCTCCACTTATGCCACTCATTTGCCCCATCAATTTCTGCGGCCTCATAAAGATTTTTTGAAATACTCTGCATACCGGCAAAAAATAAAATGATATTATAACCGATACCTTTCCAGATAGCGATAAAAACTAATGATTCTCTGGAACTTTTAACACTGTTCAGCCATAATTTCGGCTCCATCCCTAATTTACCCAAAATAAAATTAAATAAGCCTGTTTCATCCGGCATCATCAGGTACTTAAACATGGTTGCAACTGTTACCATTGACATAATCATAGGAAGCAGGAATATAACTTTATAAATATTTCTTAATTTGGTAATACTATTAAGCATACTGGCAATAATAAACGCAATCGGCACGTTAAAAGCAACTCCCAAGACTGCCATATAAAGTGTGTTAATCATCGATTTCTGGAATTCACTGCTCCCAAACATAATTTTATAATTTACCGGCCCAATAAAACTGCCTTTTACATTTTGAAAACTTGAAATTATGGTTTGAATTAACGGATAAATATTAAAAATAATTGTACCTAATAAGGGTATAAATAATAGCATATACCAACTAAAATGATTTCTGATTTTAATTTTGTTCATAATATCCCCTTTTAGTGGGTGCATCTTTCAGCACCCACCTGTTTTGGCCTGTTAATTTTTTAATTGTGCCTGTAAATCGGTAACCCATTTCGTTACACCGTTATAAAAATTATTAACGGCTTCATCTACCGTACATGATTTGGTAATAAGATCATTATTTACTGTCTGGATAGGTGTTCTCCAGTTCCAATAATCATCCGTAAGGAATGTGGTTTTTGATTGATATTCATATCTTTCTTTGTTAATTTCATAATCCATAAGGCTCATTCCTGACGTATCTTTTAAACAGGGGAGCTTATCACTTGCATAATTTTTTAAGTAAAAATCTACGATATCTTTATTCGTTGTCATTTCCCTGATTACTTCCCACGCTGCATCCGGATTCTTTGAACTTTTTACAATAGAATATCTGAAAAACTCCGGAAAGCCTTGCATTCCGCTTTCACCTTTGGGAATAAGTATCATTTTATACCGGTCTGTAGCTTCTTTATCGCCTGCATATACATATGCCATATATTTTTTCACAAAATTATTGGTATCAAAATTTATGGCAATATTATTGTTCTCCGTCAAAAAGTTTTCCGCACCGGATGATGTTGCTATACCATTTGGTGCACTGTTTACTAACCGGGCAATATCACTAAAATAATTGCGCACTTCTTCTGAATTCTTTATATATTCGGCATATTCTGAGATGTTATAATCTTTAATATTCATAGATTCACTTTTTAATGATTTGACTGCATCATAACTGACTGCATACCATTCTGTCCAGGTCGGAATCAGGTAAGCTCCATAATTTACTTCTCCTGTTACCGGGTTATTGCCGGTTGTCTGCTCTGACAAGCTGACTAAATCGCTAAAACTCATATTTAAATCCGGCTCTTTAACACCCCATTCCTTAAAAAGCTTGGTATCATAAATAATCCCATTGCAGCCGATTGTCATTGGTAAGCCATACACTTTACCGGTATCATCAGGATAGTTAAAAGATTTATAGGTTGTATAATAAACCGCCGGATCCATCCAGATATCGGATAAATTATCAAAGTTCACTTTTTCATCTGTTTTCAGGTATTCTGTCAAATCCATATACCAATTTGGAACTGCTTCCTGATTGGTAAAAAATCCTACGTCTACTTCTCCGGATGTAGCCAGCACTTCCATTTTTTGAATCCATCCATCCCAGGGAATTGACGTTAGTTGTATATCATATTGTGGAATTTTTTCTTCCAGGAAAGCTTCAAAATCTGATATACTTAATGATTTTATGCCGGATATTGGATCCACTGTTGTTTCTTCACTAAGACCGGGAACCACAACTCTTACCACTTCTTTACCATTACTGTTATCCGAACTTCCTGTAGCTTCCCCCGCAGACGGATCTTTCGCATTGCATGCAGTAAGTAAAACCGTTACACATAATACCATTCCCAAAACACAACTTAATCGTTTATTGCTCATCCTCCATACCTCCGCTATTTACTGATTATTGTTTACTATTACTTTTTTTAAAATTTTTATCCCATCTGCCAGTATAATTTCTGCTGTCCATTCTTCATCCTGGTGAATATTTATAACAGGTTTTTGTAACCAATTGAAAAGGAAATTAATTGTAAACGGATCATCATAAGCCGTTGCTTCAAGCTTTCCATTCCGATAAAAGTTAACATAATTAATTCTTTCCGGATACAGGCACGCCAATCTGATCCACCTTTTTCCGTCATACTGCATTTCCGGTTCAAATCCTTGTAAATAAAACTGATCTTCTAGCGGCAATTCATTCTTTTTTATTCCCAAAGCTTCTGCCATACGGACTGCAAAATAAAAATCCTCTCCCTTTGTAATTTTCCAATTAACCGGCGGTTCCTGTTTCGTCATATTATTATAGTATCCCCACGATACCCCATTTTTAAGAGCAACTTCCATTTGGCTCAGCGCCTGTGAATCTTCATTGCAGACAATTGGTTTTGCAGGTTTAATTGCTTTTGCCTGCATAATATGATTATAAAATTGCTGCCTCGTCTGGTTATTGCCATGAATCAGGATCACATCGGAGGCCTTCCCTATACTCTCCGAAAAGTAAGCCCCTGTCCCGCTGCACCCGACAGGAATTCCGCCGGATTCCCTTTGTGCTATCTGAATCAGTTCAACAATTCCCCTGTCATTATACAAAATAGGATGTACTTTATAACTTTCCACATCATGTTCATTTGCTATTTCAATAATAACATTCGTTGCCTTTATGTTTTTAAGCCAATTGCTTGCTGTCTTCGTTGCTTCTATTACTGCAGCGTCATCTTTTAAATACTGGCTTTGTGTACAGTAAAACAAACTGACAATTACTATCATTCCTATCTCATCTGCGGCACGGATTACTTTATACATTCTTTCAAGATACGCTTCTTCTATTTTTGTACCGTCCTCACTGAAAGGATTGTTATTCATTGTTGTACTATCTACTGTATAGCAAGGACCACCTCCCTGAAATCCTACTGTAATTGCTCTTAATCCAAATTCATGCCATTCCGGTAAAGCATCGATCATCTGATCGACGTTTACAGCCGGATCAAACTTTCGTCCGAATCGATTGAATCTGTTTACATCGTTTTTTTCGTCGAAAATTCCCTGTATGAATCTTGCATTCATTAATAAACCTTTTTTTTCTTCCGGACAACCTGGTATATCTCCATAAATGATAGTATCATTTATATAAAAATGTGTGTGTTTTATTGTTAGTCTTGTCTTCATATTAAAATCCTTTTCAAGATAATAGGTATTACGTCATACGTTTAATTATAAATTTAAATCATCAATTCTTTTATTTTTAATAATCCCGATGTACCTATTTTATAAATCGGTACATCCAACTCATTATGTTCCAGCAAACTCATTGAAATTTGTGCAAAAGCAATTACGTCAACCTGTTTTGCTAATTTATAAAGTGATTCACATACCATTTCATCATGCTTCTTTCTGTTACCGGCACATAGTACATCAAAAGCACCATCTGCAACAGAAACATTAATTTCAATATCTTTTCCTGCTTCATATGCTTTTTCTTGAATCACTTTTGAAATTGCAGCAGGACTTGTTGGTAGTGTTGCAAGCACTCCTATCTTCGTTCCGTTTTTAACGCACATTTCTGCTACAGGTTCTTCAATATTAATTATTGGAATATTTAAGAGCGGACGTATCATTTTTGTTGCTTGATTTACTGATGTACAGGTAACTATAATTCCATCTGCTCCTGAATTTTCAGCGGCCTTTGCATAATTCAGAATACGTGAAGCGATTGCCGGTGTTATTCCACCATGTTCACGGGTTTCTTTTAAAAGACTATCATCCATAATATTGTATATGCTGATATCTGGATTTTCCTCTTCAAATGGTTTCATGAAAGGGTTAAAAATGATATCCATAAAATTATTTACCGTATTAATTGTATAAAGCTTTTTCCCCATTCCTATCCTCCTTAATTCATACTACGTATTACGTATTACCTTTAAATATATTATAACAGATTT
The DNA here is from genome assembly GCA_023391695.1 of Bacillota bacterium. GTDB lineage: Bacteria > Bacillota > Clostridia > Lachnospirales > Lachnospiraceae > Anaerocolumna. Next base: position 72,266 of record JAEWAK010000001.1, on the reverse strand, counting down.
GCTTTATTATACAATCTGTATAAATACACAAATCAATTCTAGTATTTTCATGCACTTTATACAATTATTTTAATTTCAAGGAATGAAGTAAATATATAATAATCTTTCAATGCTTTATTTAGAATTTTAATTTTCATATAAAAAAGAAAAGCGGTATAGGATAATAATCTGTACCACTTTTCTTATAACATCCTGATTCCTCCCGAGAACATAATCTGTTAATATGCAAACTCAAATATAGTAATTCTTCTTCATTCAGTTCACAGTTCTATTTTTCAATAATTAGGTTTCAGGTATCTTTTCAAATATTCACCGGTAAAAGATTCTTTTATATCTACTATCTCTTCCGGTTTTCCCTGGCATACTACCGTTCCGCCTCCCTCTCCTCCTTCCGGCCCCATATCAATAATATAATCCGCCGTCTTTATCAAATCAAGATTATGCTCAATAACGATAACTGTATTTCCGCTTTCCGCTAATCTTTTTAAAATTTCCGTTAACTTATGAACGTCTGCAAAATGAAGGCCGGTCGTCGGTTCATCGAGTATATATATAGTTTTACCGGTACCCGGCCTGCTGAGTTCGGCTGCGAGTTTGATTCTCTGGGCTTCGCCGCCGGATAAGGTGGATGAGGATTGTCCCAGTTTTATATAGGATAAACCAACATCATAAAGGGTCTGTATCTTATTACGTATTTTAGGAACATTTTCAAAATAAGTCAGGGCTTCTTCCACTGTCATTTCCAAAACATCATAGATATTCTTATTCTTATATTGTACGTCCAGAGTTTCCCTGTTAAACCTTTTACCTTTGCAGGTATCACAGGTTACATAGACATCCGGTAAAAAGTTCATCTCCACTTTTATGATTCCGTCTCCGCTGCAGGCCTCACATCTGCCGCCTTTCACATTGAAACTGAACCTTCCTTTCCCATATCCTTTTGTCTTTGCCACCGGTGTTTCCGCAAATAATTCCCGAATCAAATCAAATACCCCTATATAGGTTGCAGGAATCGATCTTGGCGTCCTGCCTATAGGGCTCTGGTCAACGTTAATAACTTTGTTTAATTGCTCCATACCCTCTATTTTATCGCATTTACCAGGAATACACCTTGCTCTGTTTAAATTTCTGGCAAGGGTTTTATATAATATCTCATTTACAAGGGTGCTTTTTCCGGAACCGGATACGCCGGTAATACAGGTAACCACACCTAACGGAAACCCTACATCAATATTTTTCAGATTATTTTCTCTGGCCCCATGAACCCATAGAAAACCGTTCGGATTCCTTCTGGTATCCGGTACCGGAATAGACAATTTACCGCTTAAATAAGCTCCTGTTATGGAGTTTTTATTGTTTATCAGTTCTTCTGCCGTACCGGCGGCAATGATCTCCCCGCCATGTTCACCGGCACCAGGCCCAATATCAATCACATAATCCGCCGCCCTTATGGTATCTTCATCATGTTCCACAACAATTACGGTATTTTCCAGATCTCTTAAATGGAATAATGTATTTAAGAGCTTGGCATTATCCCGCTGATGTAGTCCTATGCTGGGTTCATCCAGAATGTATGTGATTCCGACAAGTCCGGACCCAATCTGGGTCGCAAGCCGGATCCTTTGCGCCTCCCCGCCGGATAATGTAAAAGCTCCCCTGGCAAGGGTAAGATATTTTAACCCTACATCAAGTAAAAACTTTGCCCTGGCTTTGATTTCTTTTAGTATCTGCTCAGCAACGGACTGCTGAAATGCCGTAAGCATAATATTTTCAAAAAAGTCATAAAATTCCTGTATGGAAAATTCAGTAGTCTCATATATATTTCTGTCTGCCACAGTTACCGCGAGGGCCTCTTTTTTCAACCTCTGACCTCCGCAGGATTTACAGTAGGTTATCTTCATATAGGTTTCATATTCAGCCCTTACGACTTCTGCGCCATCCCTGTATCTTCTTTCGGCATTCTTAATCAGTCCTTCAAATGCAACAGGATAGGTTCCTTCTCCCCGTTTTCCTTTATAATAGACGATTACTTTTTCCTCCGTGCCATAAAGCAGTATGTCATGCACTTCCTTAGTATAGGAGTCAAAAGGTATATTAAGCTTAAAATGAAACCGTTCAGAAAGTGCCTTTAAAATAGCCCTGGTAAAGCTGCCTTCCTCCTTGGAGGACTGCCAGCCGGGAACAACGATTGCGCCTTCATCAATACTAAGGGACTTATCCGGTATCATCAGTTCCTCATCAAATTCCATTTTATAACCTAAACCGCTGCATTCCGGGCAGGCACCAAAGGGATTATTAAAGGAGAAACTTCTTGGTTCAATTTCATCCAAATTGATTCCGCATTCCGGACAAGCATAATTTGCGCTAAGTGTAAATGATTCACCGTCTGCTATATCAACAACTGCCATACCCTCCGACAGCTTCATGGCATGTTCGATGGAATCCGTAAGCCTTGGTTCAATGCCGGCTTTTACTGCCAGCCGGTCCAGAACAATGCTGATATTATGCCTGCTGTTTTTGTCAAGCTCAATACTTTCATTCAATTCTCGCAGACTGCCATTGATGATAACACGAACGAACCCGCTTTTTCTTGCCTGTTCCAGTATTTTTCCGTGACGTCCTTTTTTCCCTCTGACGATCGGTGCAAGTAACTGGAACCTGGTTCCTTCCGGCAAATCCATAATGGCATCGATCATTTGGTCAACGGACTGTTTTTTTATTACCCTCCCGCATTTCGGACAATGTGGAATGCCAATCCTGGCATAAAGCAGCCTTAAATAATCATATATTTCCGTGATTGTTCCTACTGTCGAACGTGGGTTGCGGTTTGTAGATTTTTGCGCTATGGAAATGGCAGGTGATAATCCTTCTATACTTTCCACTTCCGGTTTTTCCATCTGCCCTAAAAACATTCGCGCATAGGATGATAAAGATTCCATATATCTTCGCTGGCCGTCTGCGTAAATCGTATCAAATGCCAGGGAGGATTTACCGGAACCGCTCAGCCCCGTAATCACTACCAACTTATTTCTCGGTACATTAATGTCCACATTTTTCAGATTGTGAACCCTTGCACCTTTAATTTTTATATATGATTTCTTTTCCATAGGGTTCCCTTCTAAATTTTAATTCTCTAAATATGCCCTTAAATTCTGTGTATCTTTTTGCGGCTTCACGATCTCTTCCAGCTTTTTCTTCTGCATACCCATAAGCTCTGCCAGCTCAGCAACAGTTGGGTCTCTGCCGGTATCTGAGAGAAATCTTCTTGAACAACCGCTGATCCGGTTCATCTGCTCTTTCAAATGTACCGGAATTCTTATAGTCCTGGATTGGTCGGCAATTGCCCTTGTGATTGCCTGTCTTATCCACCAGGTTGCATAAGTACTGAACTTATATCCCTTATGATAATCAAATTTTTTAAGTACCGCATGTCCGGATTTTCCTCAAATAATGTTTATTTATCAAGTCCAAAACGATGCCTACTACACTATATTTTATCAATATTATACTTTTTTCGAAAGTAAAAACTTACGTTTTCACTAAAGTTTGGTTATTTGTTCGTATATGATCCGTTCATTTTTTGTGCAATATTACAATAAAATTATTATCTAAGTAAGCAGTTAACCTGTTGCCAGACTACTCTTTTTTACTGACTTTTACTTTTTTATATAAATCAGACAAATAATTTAATGCATCAACAGGTGTCATAGAATTCAACTCTAATTTCCTTATATCATCAAGAACCGTTTCCAATTCTTCGCAAGCTTCTCTGTTTCTTTTACGTCCATTTTCCTGCCTGACACCTGTCTTTTAATCCATGATCTTCTTAATTACTATGGAATTTTATTATTTTTATATAATCTAACCTTTTGCAGGTGCTTTCATTTTTTCAATTATTATTTCTTCTACCTCATCCCGCGACATTTCAAGAGATAAAGCCAACTCTTCGAATAACCTGTCTCCTGTAAAATTTAAATATTTATTATCGAGAGCGGATAATTTCTTGTTCTTGGTATTTCGCTGGTCTTTCTTTAAATACAGGCATTTATATAACTTTACTAAATCACGGCATTCGTATTTCTTTAATAATTCTTTATATATCTGTTCACATCTTTTATCATCTATTGCACAGATGGCTTCCATGTTTGGAACATCCTGAACTAATTTCCATGCATCTTCTTTTGTTATGATTTTTCGCATTACTACTTTATTATTGTCCACGGGAGTATAAATAGTCCCCCCTTTTGAATGCAAAGGCTCCAATGTATAATATAGTTTCTTAGATTCCATGCCTTCAATTTTAAGATTACCAATATCTTTAACCTGGCAGATGCCGGCCGCACCATAAATAATATAAGTATTAATCAGAAACACTTATTTTTTCCTCCTGCTTTACATTTCCAAATATAAGTTTAATTGTAGAAATACAACCTTCCCAAAAAACAAAGGGACAATACCAAATTGGCATTGTTCCTTTGAAATGATCTTGTTATCTTTGCTGGTATAATTACGACAGGCATTAATAACATCGGCAAGTCGGTTGACGACAGATGCGGATGTACTGAGATCGCCTCGTGGATCCGGAGAGCAATATTCGAATGGCGGGTCACCGTCAAAACGCCAGATTTGCTTGCCCGTATCACCTTCCTGGGCAAATGTGTAGACAAAGACACCATCAATCTGAACACCTTCCTGTGTCTCAATGTTGGTTTCCAGACGGCAACCAATGACATGTCCTTCTTTGATTTCTCCGACAAATTCGTGGTAGTAGTTTGTTTTAGCAAAAATCGGCTCACGACGGGCGTTCACTTCTTTGGTGATGTTTAATCCAAGTTGCTTAGCAATTTGGTAAAGACTGTACACGTATGGACTACGAGGGGATTCTTCATCCTTGTGGAGTTCGTAGAACGCCTCAGAAGAAAGTCCGATTCCCATATTCCTTCTCTCAGCGGGACCGCAGTAATCAAGCAGGCACCAGCTTTCGCCGTAAATGGCGTTGATGGCATGAGCGTTACCAGATAAGACAACTGCAAGATTCAACCAGTTAACATCTTGGATTCCAGCGGCGAAAAGTGAGACCTGATGCTCCTTTGCTGCTTGGTTAAGTTCATCGGATAGCTCCGGATTGTTGAGCCATGGGAATACCCCATCGCCTGCAAGCATAATGACATTGGCATTGTGATTGATACAGGTGCGAACCTGTGGTGCAATTTCTTCGAATTCACCAGCACAATTTACTGCAATGTCCGGCTTGACGCGTTCAAGAACTACTTCCAAATCATCGGCTGATTCAAGCTTCACCCCGAGTGGATCAATTCCTGCGAGAGTTCCGATATCTTCTCCTAAATGGCTTTTCCTACCGAGAGATGCCACGACGGTAGCTCCACGTTCTGTGAGATATTTTGTGATAAGGCGTCCTTCCATGCCTGCGCCTCCAATGATGAGAACTTTAATCTGCTTATCAGTCATATGATACTCCTTCTGTGAAATCTAAGATTTCTCATTTTTCCCTTCTTATTTCTTGATCGATATTAGTTACAGTTTTTCCATTTTTCTTCTCCTTCTATAATATATTAGATGAACCGTATCAGATCCATATCAACCTTTGATAATATATAAACTTAATATTAAGATGCTAACCGGTTCAACACAAATTAATTTTAGCATTAATTTTTCCTCGTCACCAACGGCGATTATCAACAATTTTTTTTACATTTTTTTGTCATGATTTACCATCTTCTTCAAAAAAACAAAGCAGACCTGGTAAAAATTGTCTGCTTTGTCTATCTCATTATAATGAAATCTTATCTGTGTTATTGAAACCTACAATTACATCGGCTTCTTTAAAATGAATTTCATAAATTGCCATCGTAGGCCCAGCATAATCATAAGTAGCTTGAAAACCCGGAAATTTACTGATAAATTTATCTTTCAAATCATGAACTGTAAGCTCGCTCTTCTGGATTATCGCATTCGTAACCCTTACTGCATCCGAACCGACAGGAATCGTAGTAAATGCTACTTTATTATTTTTAGCAAACTCCTCCGTCTTAGGAGACTGATTATAGGTTGCAATATAAGCTGCACCATCCTTAGTATCATCATAATAAAAGGTTACAATTCTTACATTCGGAGCACTGTCAACAGATGTTGCCAATGCAAGTTCAACGGCACTTTCCATAATTCTCGTAAACTCTTTCTTAAAATCCATGTATTTCTCTCCTTTAATATTATTGTATTTTTTCGTGGGTACAATGGAAGTATAACACAGGCACCTTGACAACAGTATGTCAACATTGTATGATAAATAAAAAAATAATTTAGGTGATAGAAATGAAAATAGAACGGATTATTTCCATTATTATGCTTTTACTGGAACGCAAAGTGATTAGTGCTTCCGTACTGTCTGGAATATTTGAGGTCTCCCGCCGGACCATTTACAGAGATATGGAAACAATAAACGCAGCCGGGATTCCAATTGTGGCTTCCGCCGGATCCGATGGCGGATTCAGTATAATGGAACAGTATAAAATAGACAAGAAACTGTTTACCATATCTGATATTACATTACTGTTAACGGCTCTGGGCAGTGTTCATGCCTCCCTATCCAGTGCGGAACTGCTTAATACCATGGCAAAAGTCAAAGGTCTGGTACCGGAAGAACATATCAAGGATATCGAATTGAAATCAAGCCAAATTACGGTTGACTATACGCCTTGGTTCGGGAATAAAAATGTAAATAAAAACTTAGAAATTATTAAAAATGCTATTTATGAAAAAAGATATTTGAAATACCAGTATTCTGATCAAAACAGTAAAAAAAGCAACAGAATAATAGAGCCTTACCAACTCGTATTAAAAGACTCCAACTGGTATCTGATTGGCTATTGCACCTCAAAACAGGATTTTCGTATATTTAAAGTTTTGAGGATTTCATCGCTTAATGTTCTTGAAAAGACATTTGAAACAAGGAATTTTTCCCATGATTTATTAAGCTCATTAGAATCCGGAAGAAAAAAAATCATTACTGTTAAGCTCCTTATCGATAAGTCTCTTTACAGCAGAATGTTAGAGGTGGTCGATGAATCCTGTATTGAACCTGCGGAAGAAGATAAACTTTTGGTTCATTATCCTTTTATTGAGGATGATTACGGGTATGGTCTGTTACTCCAGTATGGCGATAAGTGCGAATGTTTAGAACCCGAATATGTTCGAACGGAAGTAAATAAAAGATTAGAGAATATGATATGCCTTTATCAAAATATTCATAAATGATATTGATAAAGGCATTTCCAGTTTAAAGTTTTTGTCTCAATTGTACGGATACTCCATTGGGATCATAGACATAAAAATAGCGGCTTTCGGCATCTGGGTTTCGAATGTCAGAAGGATTTAATCCTTTGGTCTGAGCAAGCTTATGCATTGCGCCCAACTTATCTGTTACAAAGCAAATAAAAAAGCCCCTGCCTTCAAATTTCTGCATTTGAGGCATATAAACCAATTCAATTTCCGGTTTCTCCCTTACCGTTTGCCATAAAAGCAATTTCCCCTTCTCCCTCTTTGAAACGGCGTGAAATAGTCAGCTCCGTAATTTCCTCATAAAATTTAATAGATTCCTCAAGATTTTTGACTATCAGAGTCAGTTGTCTAAAATACATAAACGCATCTCCTTTTCATTACATATTTATTTGGTAACCAAAAGAGCAATAACAAAGCTGCCTTGTCCTTTTAGCACACCGCTGCAATCGAATCGATTTATATGCATATTGTACCTACTTCAATACCCTAACACCTGACATTTTTACGTTTGAAACCCAGCCTACCTTTATCCACCGCTTTTTGGATTTCATCAGCAGCCACAGGGACACTGCATTTGGTTTTTCCCCTGAAAATATCCACTGTTCCGATGGTATTTGCAACCGATACCGCTTTTTCATGCAACGGAATATAGGAAACGCCTACGGTCGAAACAAAATTATTCATGGCGTATTTGGCACGGTCAGGGCTGCTGTGAATCGTTTTCTCCACCGTTTCGAGCATGGTATTCAGCTTTTCTTTATCAAACTCCTCATCCCTGCGGTTGCCCAACAGCCAGCAATAACAGCTATATCCGGCGGATACATACAATTCTTTGCCGGCAGCAATCCATCGGTCGGAAACTGCCTGGGCAATATCGGATTCCGCAAGGGTTACCGCCACGATAAAATCTGAAATCATGTAAAAATAAGCATCTTCCATCCACCGGTTATAATCCGCTTCGGTCATGGCTTTTGGGTCTGCAACCATACCGGCCAGATACATGGCATCATAATTGCCGGTAGCATAAAGCTCGTCCGCAAGTACCTGATTTATCTTGATTTTCCTGACGATTGGCTTCATCGCACCTGTTGCAACTCCAAAAAGAGGTTCGTGGGCACCCTGCTGTATATACACTTTTTTGGTTCGCTCCGTACCCAATAATTCAAGTTCCTGTAAAACTGTTTGAACGTCCATAGAAATCCTCCCTTCAATCAATTAATGCTTCTATATTTAAGTTATTAATATATCTGACTTTTGCATCAATTATATGGCATTTAAACAGTAAAATCAAGCCTGTACAAGATTTTGGAAAATAAATACCAAACTGCTGCCGATCCCCCAATATATCCCGCTCTCCATTATACCCCTCAAACTCATCCGTGCTGACATTTTGTTCAAAGGAGATGGCAATCAGTATTTTTAAGGGTAATATAATAAATATGTTTTTTATTATTTTGAATTGGGAATGGCAATATTGCTTTTTATTTTTGGGTTATACTTTTATAAATCTAAAGGAAAGGCTCTTTTTAAATCTTTTTTAACAATTTTCTTTTCGTTAGCCATTGTATCTCCTCCGCATTTTCATGATTCTTCCAGTTCCACTTCAAACTCATCACTATTCTCAGTATTTATGCTGCTATACGGCGGACATTCCAGACATTACTCCGGAACCGGCCTGACAGGCTTCTGAAAAAGTACCTCCTAACAAAGCAGATAATGGCTGCCGCAAATCCGGCAGTACTGATTTGCGGCAGCCATTTTATTATTAATTGAACGCATAAACTTTTATATTTCCGGTTCCGTGACTTCCAGGCCGATGAAGCTTTCCATATAAGCCAGATATTCTTCTTTTGTAAATACCGGCCGGTAGTTATCTACTACCTGTCTGGCTTCCTTCGCACCGTTTTTCAATAGATTGTAAGCACTTAAGGCAAATATTTTAGCAGTTACCACATAGGCCAGTTCTCCATCTATGATATCAAAATTTTCAGAATGGACCCGGTCCTTCATTCCTCCGGTCCTGAAGGTAAGTACCGGCTGGAGATGCTCCAAATCGCCTAAATCGGTAGAACCCCCGCTGTGAAATGCCGTATCTGCCTCCTCAACGGGATATTTTCCCCCTGAGGCTAAATTTGCGGCATCCACTACCTGAGGATTGGCTTTATATGCTATGGTAGGAAGATATCCCGGCATGGTTTCTATCTCAATTCCTGCTCCCAGCGCATATGCCCCGGCTTTAAAGGCCCGGTCTGTTTTTCGGGCCGCATCTGAAATGGCCTCTACGTTTGACGCCCGCACCAGAGTCTCTATTACCGCTTCATCCGGAACCACATTGACCAGGTTGCCTCCCTTGGTAATAATCGGATGGATTCTTACGGAGTCCTTATCCTGAAAAGTTTCTCTGTGAAATGCCAGTGCGGATAACCCGATGGATGCCGCGTTCAGGGCATTGATACCACGCTGGGGAGACCCTGCCGCATGGGCAGATTTTCCTTTATAGCGGATTACCTTGGATACAAAGCCGTTATTCGTACCGTTTCCTATGGATACCGGCTCAAGTCCGATATGGTGCGCCAGGCTTAAATCCACATCATCAAAAGCACCGGTGCGGATCAGTTCGCTCTTGCCGCCGCCGTACCTTATTTTTCCCTCCCGTTTTAGATTGTTTTTAAACTCAATTTCTCCATATTCCTCCGAAGGGACGGCAAAAAATACTACCTGGCCATCCAATGCTTCTGCTATTTCTTCATCGCTTAAGGCAATGGCCGCCCCTATGACGCCTGCCAGCTGGGCATGGTGGCCGCAGCAGTGGGCAGCACCGGTTTCAGGATCGGCATGGGCATGATTTGGTATCCTCAAAGCATCCAGTTCCCCGATTAACGCAAGGCTTACATTGTCTTTTTTCTCTTCGTTAAGATATCCCTTTACTCCCGTGATAGCCAGTCCTTCCTGTACTTTAAGCTTCTGTTTATTCAAAAACGCGGCAAATTTTGCAGAAGTCTTAAATTCCTTGTAACCCAGCTCCCCATGGTCATAAATATCTCTTGCAAAATTAATAATTTCCTCTTTGTTTGCATCAATTAATTCAATAATTCTCTGCTGTATCCGCTCCATCGTATTTCCGCCTTCTTTCTATTTATGATACTGCAAAACTTTGCATTTGCCGAGTTAATTCCAATCATGAACAATTTTGCAATACATTTATATTGCATAATCCCTTCCGTCTCTTTTTTCCGCCAGGTGGCAGCTTACCAGATGTCCGGGCTCCGCTTCCACTTCCGCCGGTTTTTCCTGCCTGCACCGTTCCGTTGCATAGCTGCATCTGGTATGAAACTTGCAGCCGGAAGGCGGATTGTCAGCCGTCGGTACTTCTCCGGTTAAAATGATACGCTTTTTTATATCCTTCGGCGTTGTTTTCGGAATTGCGGAAAGCAATGCCTGGGTATAAGGATGCAAAGGCTGGAGAAAAAGCTGTTCGCTTGAGCCTGATTCCACAATAGAGCCCAGATACATAACACATATCCGGTCGCAGAAATAACGGACCACACTCAAATCATGGGAAATAAATAACGTGGTCAGCCGGAATTTCTCAATCATATCCTGGAACAGCGTAAGAATCTGGGACTGAATACTTACATCCAAAGCCGCGATCAATTCATCTCCCAGGATAAACTTAGGATTCAGGGACAGTGCTCTGGCGATGCCGATACGCTGGCGCTGGCCTCCGCTGAACTCATGGGGATATTTATGAACGGCAGATGCGGACAGCCCGCATAATTCCAGAAGCTCCTTCGCTTTCTCCAAAGCATCCTTCCGGTTATATAATTTGTGCTTTAACATACCTTCCGTAAGAATGGTTCCTATATTCATTCTGGGATCCAGGGATGCATAAGGGTCCTGAAAAACAATCTGCATATCCCTGCGCAGCTGCCTCATCCGGTTTTCTGCAATCTTTTCCTTTTTTCCCACATCATAAATCACTTCCCCCTCAAATGCCACCCTTCCGCCCGTAGGTTCCAGAAGGTTCAGAATCGTCCTTCCGGCGGTGGATTTTCCGCAGCCGGATTCACCGACAAGTCCGAGTATCTCCCCTTTCCTGATATAGAAAGAAATATCGTCCACTGCTTTGATATCACCGGTTTTTCTGGAAAATACCCCTTTATATATGGGAAAATATTTCTTCAGCCCGGCTACCTCCAAAACAGGCTTTTCATCCAAAAGGCTATATCCCATATCCTTTATCCCCTTTCTGCACCGGAAAACACCTGACAAAATGTCCGCGGGATACTTCCGTCAGTTCCGGCATATTTTCCCTGCACTCCTGACAGGCACTGCTGCACCTGGGATAGAAGGCACATCCGGGAGGCATATCCGTAAGACTTGGTACCTTTCCGGGTATACAATGAAGTTTTTCACCTTTGTGAAACAGTACGGCACGGGAAGAAAGCAGACCTCTGGTATAAGGATGAAGCGGATTTTCAAAGATTTCACCGACCGGTGCCTGCTCCACCACTCTTCCGGCATACATTACCAATACCTCATCTGTCATTTCCGCAATTACACCTAAATCATGGGTTATAAACAAAATGCCCATGTTGTATTTTTCTTTCAGACCTGTTATCAGCTCCAATACCTGGGCCTGAATTGTAACATCCAGTGCGGTTGTCGGCTCATCCGCAATCAGAAGCTCAGGGCCGCACAGCAGTGACATGGCAATCATAACACGCTGACGCATTCCTCCGCTCAGCTGATGGGGATATTCATTCAGGACCTTATCCGGTCTTGGTATTCCAACCATTTTAAGCATGCCAAACGATAATTCCCTGGCTTCCTTTTTCTTTCTGATTCCCTTATGTAATGCCAGAACTTCTTTCAGCTGAAAGCCAATGGTAAAAACCGGGTTCAGAGCTGTCATGGGCTCCTGAAATATCATGGATATACGGTTACCGCGGATTTTCCTCATCCGGCTGTCGTCAAATTCCAGCAGATTATCTCCCTTATAATAAATTTTACCGCTGACTTCCGATTTTTTTTTCTCCAAAAGTCCCATAATAGAAAGTGAGGTCACTGATTTCCCGCATCCGGATTCTCCCACGATTCCCAAAACCTTTCCTCTTTCAACAGAAAAATCCACACCATTTATGGCGGTAACCGTTTTTCCGGAGGATTTGAATTTTGTGACCAGATTTTCCACCTGAACAATTTTCTCACCCAAAGCTGCGCCTCCTTAGTTCATTTTTGCATCAAATGCATCTCGTAATCCGTCTCCAAAAAAGTTAATGGATAATATGGTAATAAATACAGCCGTTCCCGCAGGTATCCATAACCACCAATAAAGCTGCAATGTCCTGAGACTTTGGGCAGCCGCAAGCATATTGCCCCAGCTTGGCATGGGAGGTGTAACTCCAAGCCCAAGATAGCTTAAACCGGCTTCGGAAAGTATCCCCTTCGCAATTCCAAGGGTAGAATATACGATAATCAGTGCAAACGTATTGGGAAGAATGTGTCTTATAATTGTTTCAAAATTATTCAGCCCCAGCGCTTTTGCAGCCTCAATATACTCCCTCTGCTTCAGGGAAAGAACTTCTGCCCGTACGATACGGCAGATATTGGTCCAGTTTAAAAAGCCGGATATCAGCATAATATTCCATATCCCGGAACCCCATATGGCTGCCACGGTGATTGCAATGACATAGAAGGGAAAACACATGAAGATATCCGTAATCCTCATAATAATACCGTCCGCTTTTCTTCCGAAATAACCGGCAACGGCTCCCAGAAGGACTCCAAATCCGGCAGATATTCCCGTAGAAATCAATCCCACGCTTAGAGAAATACGCCCTCCGTATAGAAATCTGGTAAATACATCCCTCCCAAGCTCATCCGTACCCAGCCAGTGTTTAGCGGAAGGAGCCTGATACGTATTCAGCAAATCCTGGGCAGATGGGTCATATTGTCCGATTACCGGTGCAAAAACCGCGGCCAAAACAAATACTATTAAAATTCCAAATCCGAACATTGCCAGTTTATCTTTCCTGAGACGCTTCATTCCTGCCTTAAATAAGGAGGTTCCATTCTCTTCCTGTCTTTTTTTGTTCATAAACATAACTCCTGGTTTTTTAATTGTAGCGTATTCTTGGATCGACCACCCCATACAGGATATCCGCCAGCAGGTTAGCCAGTAGAATACAGATAGACAAAAACATCGTTCCGGAAACAATCAGCGGATAGTCCCGGTTGCTTACCGCCTGATAAAGCAGGTTTCCCATGCCGGGCCAGACAAATACGGTCTCAATCAATACCGTACCGGACAGCAGATGTCCCAGAGACATGGCCACCAGGGTTGTAATTGGTATCAGGGTATTCCGAAAGGCATGCAGATAAATAACCACCCTGTCAGACAGGCCTTTTGCCCTGGCCGTCCGGATATAGTCCTGTCCCAGCACCTCCAGCATGGTTGAACGGGTGTAACGGACCATGGAAGCGGTCTGGGTGCACGTAAGTACTAAAAAAGGAAGGAGCATATGTCGGAAAATATCAAAGGCTCTTTTCCATCCCGTGTAATTCGTACCTGTTGTTTCAATTCCCGATACCGGTAGTAAATTAAAATCAATGGAAAATATCTTTATGACTCCCAGCGCAAGAAAAAATGCAGGTAAAGAGATTCCAATCAGTGATAATACGGAAATAATATGATCCGTAAAGGTTTTTTTCTTTACTGCCGCTAAAATCCCAAAAAAAATGGAAAGCAGGGTACTGGCTGCCAGAGAGGTGACGGATAACAGAGCCGTATTGCCTATCCGCCTGCCGATTACGGCTGCAACCGGCTCGGCGTAGCGGATAGAATAGCCCAAATTCCCCTGAAATACATTCCCAATCCACTTTATGTATTTTACAGGCAGAGAATCATAATATCCGATTTTCTGCAGCTGAATTTCCTTTTCCTCAATGGGAAGGCCGGATTCCACCATATAGGCGTAAGGGTCCCCGGGAGCGGTATGAATTAATGCAAATATAATAATAGAAACTCCGAAAAAAACAGGAATTAGTACAAGCAGCCTTTTAATAATATATTGTCTCATATGGAGGAACCTGCCCTTCTATTACTTACTCCGCAAAATCCCAGTTTTCAACACCGTCGTAAAAGGAATAGGTAGTAATATCGACATTTTTCACTTTGGGATTAATGATGGTAAAACGTTCCCAGTTATACAAATAGATAACGGGCAATTCATCATTTAATATGGTAGCAATCTCCTTATAAATCGGAGCCCTTGTTTCATTATCCAGGGATTTCAGTCCCTCAGCCAAAAGTCCGTCAATCTTAGAATTAGAATACATGGAATGATTGTTGCTTCCGTCAGTTCCTACATTCTGGCTTACATCCGCATCCGCACCAAAGCCGTTGCCAAGCAGGGCTAACTGGAAGCCGTCTGTCTTTCTTTCCTGAAGTACGGAGGTCAGAGTTGCAAATTCCACAAGTTCCAATTTCAAATCAATGCCGATTTCCTTGAAATTCTGCTGTATAACCGCAGCCGCTCCTTCTCTGGCCTTATTGCCGGAAGGATAAATAAGCGTTAATTTTACAGGACTTCCATTCTGGTACAGGGTTCCGTCCTTATATTCCAGTCCGGCTTTCTTTGTTAAGATTTCAAGAGCTTTTTCAGGACTGTAAGCGTAGTCATTGATTGCCTCATCACCGGGATATGCAAAAAACTCCCTGGTATAAATAGTATTTGCCACATTGCCGTAACCATAGAGTAAGGACGCAACGATTCCTTCCCTGTTAATTGCATAAGCCATGGCCTGCCGGAAATCTTTATCCGACAATAGAGGATCGTTAAAATTGATAACCATATGCTGGTATGCGTTTAAAAGGTTGCTTCTTACGTCAAAACCGGCGTCTTCATAGATTTTAATATCGTCCGGATTCAGGGATTCCACACGGATCATGTCCAGTTCATTGTTTAAAAGCTGGGCCTGGGCCGTATCCGGATTCACCACCTGGATAATAATTTTATCAAGCTTCGGCTCTCCTTCAAAATAATCCGGATTTTTTTCCAAAGCCGTATACTGGTCCGGTACATATTCCGCTAATTTAAAAGGTCCGGTTCCTATGGGATTCTGCAAAAGCTCCGTGCTCTGCTCCACTTCTTCCACCGGAACTCCTTCCCAAACATGCTCTGCTATGATACTGATTCCGCGTCCGATTTTCTCATAAAAGGAGGCATATATTTCCTTGGTTGTAATGGCAACCGTATAATTATCGATCACATTAATACCGGATAAATGTTCTGCGGTTCCGCTGCGTACTTCATCATAACCGGCGATCTGCTGGACATAGGTGGAATTTAACCCGGTATAATTCTTATTGGCCATAAATTCAAGGGTAAACCGGACATCATCGGCAGTAAAAGGTTCGCCGTCGGTCCATTTAATATTATCGTACAAATGAAAAGTAATCGTTTTGGAATCTTCCGAAACATCCCAGCTTTCAGCCAGGTTCGGCTTCAAATTAGCGCTGGCATCCACGGATACCAGAGTCTGAAAAATCAGATTATTAATGTAAGCGGTATAGTCATCGCTGGCATACAGCGGATTAAAAATACCGGTGGGTGAACTGATAGAACCTAACCTGAGAATTTTCTCCTGACCAGAGCCGCCCGTTGATCCGCTATTCTCCCCGTTTTCGGAAGTTTCCTGCCCTTGGGAGGATGCCTCTGGGGAATTGCCTTGGATATCTGTTTTATCCGTATTACCGCAGGCAGTGAAAACAGAAATTACCAGAAGTGCTGCTAATGCTAAAGAAATCCATCTCTTTTTCATAATTTTTCTCCATTCTTCTTTTGTATAATATATATTCCCGGTTATCATACTATTCATATAAATATTATATGTTTAGTATGAATTATATTTAATATACAATAGAATCCTATCCGTGTCAAGAATATTAAATTCTTTGTTTTCACGTTGCTAAAAAAGCACCCCGAAGGATGCTCAATAATTATCTGTCTGAATTCTTTCCGGTGCATTTTTAAAAATCTCATCCGCAGGACATCTGTTTTGCCTGCATCCTTTTAAAGGTTTATAACTGCACGCTTCTTTATCACCCCTTACGTACTCACCAGGTTCATCATTTTTATACGGTATTATTACTGGGATCATTTGTTTCTGTTCTTTACAATAAACCTGGTAAAGTATCTCTTTCATGGATTATCCTCCTGACAAATTATATTACCATTATATTCCTTCCTATTATGTAAAAAGACGTCGGTACAGTATATCCTCTTACATAATCAAATATATAAACAGCCAGCAGCGTAACCGTATACTCGTTTCACAGAAATGTATCGCAGGTAATTACAGGAACCGTTGATACAGGTGTAACAAGTAATATAGCGGCTTTTTCGTAAATACTTCAATCTTTCAGATGTAAAATTTTAAAATTTCCTTTATTTGATTTATATAGCCTTTTGAACACTTTGAAATTCCGGTCATACACAGCTTTTACTTTTTCATCAGGTATAAAAATTTGTTCCGCGGTAATATAATCCTTTATGGCTTCCAGGCCGGGAATGATTCCAAGTCCTACTCCAATAACTGCCGCCGCACCTACGGAACCTACATTCTGGGGGTTGGTAACCACATCAATCCTGTGTCCGGTTATATCTGCCAAAATCTGTCCGGTTATGGGCGAAAGGGCACCTCCGCCTGCAAACCGTATTGTTTTGGAGGCTTTTATCTTTTTCTCCTGACACTCAAGCATCCATCTCAGATGATAACAGACACCTTCCAGTACTGCACGGATCAGCTCTGTTTTTCCGGTATCCAGGGTAATATTGAAAAATATTCCCGCCGCATCGGGATCTTCAAAAGGACACCTGTTTCCATGGAGCCACGGTGTAAAAATAACACCGCCTGCCCCTGGTTCTATCTCTTTTATTGTCTTCATCAGATAATCGTACAAATTGGTAAAAATCGCTTCCTGGCTTTGTGCCACATGCTTTTTTTCCAGGTAAATCCCGATTTCGTCCAACGCCAGGTGGTCTTTCACCCACTCCAGGCATTTTCCCGCCGTTTCCATCTCCGCAAAATAGTTGTAGCGGTCGCTCCAGGCTCCCACAATTGCCGCAATCATTTTACCCGCATCCACTTTCTGTTTATTCACAATTGTAGAGACCCATCCGGAAGTCCCCAGATATATGTGGGTATCTCCAACTTCCACACACCCTGCTCCGATTCCGATCAAGGTGGCATCTCCGCCTCCGCCAAATACCGGTATCCCGGGAACCAGGCCCAATTCTTTCGAGGCTTCCGTCGTAAGGCCCCCCACTTTGTCCGTAGTCTTAATTATGTCAGCCAGGTGCTTCCTTTGAACACCGTTCATTTTACACAGTGTTTTACTCCAGCCTTTTTTCCCTTTTCTGGTATCATACAGCAGGGTGGAGAATGCCGAATCCTCTGTCATGATAAACCGGCCGGTACATCTGTGTATCAGATATTCCTTTACATCCAGCCACCTATGTATCCTTTCAAAGTTTTCCGGTTCATTGCGTTCCACCCATTTGTATTTCCAGACAGGGTCTTTTACACTGGTGGAAGCCGCCCCCGAAATAATCAGGCTTTTCGCAAGCTTAAATATATTTGCACCGGCAATCTGTATTCCATAGGCCATACCTTCCTTTATTTCCTTACCGGCACGCTGATCCATATAATTCATGGGCCTGCGGACCGGTATGCCGCTTTTATCAGCCAGTACAAGGCCCTGCATCTGGGAACAGAAAGATATTCCTGCTATTTCAGAGGGCTTGATGCCTATATCCGCAAACAGTTTTTTCGTGGTGGAACACATGGCACTCCACCAATCCTCTTCCTCCTGCTCTGCTCCTCCATTTCCGAGTATATAAAGGCGGTAGCCCTGATGGGCATTCGATATCAGCTCAATTGTTCTATTAATATTAAAAAGACAGGTTTTTACACCCGTTGTTCCAATATCATAAGCAATTACATATGTCATACTTTATCCATTTCTACGCGCTTTGCACGTAATAACTACTTTTTATGCACAACCTCCGATTGGCAAAAAGTAAATGCCGATTCCAGAAATTTTAATAATTCTGAAACTACTTTTTCATCGTCCTTAAGAATATCTTCTCCCAAATATACTTTTGCCCTCTCCCTATAATAATCACAGCAGCAGGAAAACTGCAGCGTTGTAAGTAAATTATCAAAGAAGAAGGCAAAAAAACGGGGATCCGCGTCGTTTCTTATGTCACCGGCCTCCATAGCCCTTTCAATAAACCCGGTATAGGTTTTGGCTGTCAGACTTTCTATTTCTGCCGCAAGTAACGGTGCATACTTTTTGCCGCTTCCCGAAGTAATTTCATTATACATATTAATATAAATGCCATATTCCCTCGCGTAATGCTGTACTGCCCTAATCAGCTTTTCCGCACGCACAAAAAGTTTATCCTCACCAGCTGTAATGTCATGTAATATCGACTCCAGGACGTTAAGACTTCTTTTAAGACAGGCCAGGAAAAAGGCTTCTTTATCTTCATAATACTTATAAAGGACCCCTACGCTGATACCTGCATTCTTTGCAATCACATTAATGTTTGCCCTATACGGCCCTTTTTCAGCAAATTCCGCTATTCCTGTCTCAAGAATTTCTAACAGTTTTTCTTCCGTCAGCTTTTTTTGCATCTCTCTTTACCTCATTATTTTTTCAGCTTTGAATACTTCGTTACATAGATGATTCGTTGAAGGTAAGCATCTATTGTGCTTAACCGGTCCGTTTTTTGTAATGCGTCGGCATACAGATCTGCTGCGCACCCTTTCCTCAGCACCATGGCGACTGCTTCCGTATCACTTTCGTTTATTCCCGTACAAAGGGCACCTGCCCCCTCCAGTAAAACAGCATTTTTCTTTTTCAATTCCTTTGCAACCGCTTTTGCATTTATAAATCCATTTTTCACCGACTTTATATTTACACCTGCAATCTGGGCAAGGTCATCCAAAAACGGTCTTAAAATCCGTCCGGTACTGCTGACCTCAACTACCTCTTTTTCCGTCGAATGAAGAATATAAGCCGCTTTACCTGATTTATAAATCTCCCCATGAAGCACTGCTGCTTTGGGTGCTCCCTCCGGCAGGCCGTCTATCTTATATTCGGCAGACTGTCCCTCACATTTCAGGACAAATGTATTTCCCCTGCGCTCACTTCTTCCATAATCCGGAACAAAGACCCCTTCCTTTTCCTTCAGCCCGCAGACCTTCCGGTATCTTTCTACCGCAATCTTTTCCAGGGTCTGTGCAATTTCAAAGGAATGCTCAAAGTCATTTGCCATACATAATGCTCCATGATATTTCATCAATACGGCTTTACTCCCCGGATGATTACGAACCGCTGCCGCCACTCCCTTACGGAGTTTACCGGTTGACGGCATTCCATAGTCCGCACAGGGGATGATATCTCCCAATATTCTTCTGTATTCCCTGTCATACACCTTCAGATCCTTTCCCTCAATACTGATAACAGAAGCCTTTACCTGATGTGTATGAATTATAAAATTTACTTCCGGACGCAACCGGTAAGTATCCCCATGGATTCCCTTTTCGCTGGACGGCTTTATGCTTCCCTCATAGGAGCAATCTGCCGTATTAACTGCCACGATCTGTTCCGGAGTCAGTGTTTCATAGGCCAAACCGCTTGGAGTTATTACAAATTGTGTGTCTGAGATCCTGGCACTGATATTACCCCAGGTTCTTGCTATGAGACCGCCATTTATCAGCATTTTACCGGCTCGGATTACCAGTTCTTTCGCCTCTTCTATCGAATATGCCATATTAAACTCCCATCTGTGCGCTTAGGCGCACGTACAAATCAGGATGTTGAAAAAACTGCTTTTGTTTTTTCAACCTAACTCCCCTCTATGCGCTCCTGCGCATGTACGAATCAGGTTATATCGATGGGACCGCATTTGGACAAAACACGATCAAATCTTGTTAATACATCATCTATCATAGCTTCCGTGTAGGCAGCGCTTGTATATAATCTTGACCCGGCCAGCGTTACAATTCCTTCCGCCATATAGGCAGCTCCCATATGTTCCATTTCTTTCTGGCGGATGCCTGTTTGCTTTAAGACCTTTGGAATACTCCACGGCTTCTTCCAGTTTACGCAAAAATGCATGGTGCCGGCATTATCCAGATGGCAGATAGAACCCTGATTAAATGCTACAAAGGGCAGGTTGTATTTTTTAATCAATGCCTGCAGGCCCTTTGTCAGACGGTCACCCATACGCCCGGCGGTTTCACAGGCATTTGTTTTCTCAATCTCACAAAGGGTATAATAGCCTGCCACACAGGATACCGGCGTCGCAGCCATCGTACCGCCGCACATTGCCCTGGCTATTTTCTTGCCGGAGGAATCGAGTCCCGCACCCAAATGCACCATACAGTCCTTATGTCCTCCGATTCCGCCCGCACCGGGATATCCCCCTGCAATTATCTTTCCGAAAACGGTTAAATCCGGATCTACGCCGAAATACCCCTGGGCACCGCTTGTTCCGATACGAAACCCCGTCACCACCTCATCAAAAATCAAAAGCGCTCCGTAGTCACGGGCCAGACGTTGTGCTCCCTTGATAAATTCTTTGGAAACAGGACGCGTACCGCTTTCCGGTCCCACCGGCTCAATATAAACCGCCGCCGTACCGCCATGCAGTTTATTTTTCCTCAGTTTTCTTTCCAGGTCCTTTAAATTATTCGGAAAGAATTCGTCCGTATGCTTAAACACGAAATTCGGCACGCCTTTTGACATCAGCCCTTTTGTTCCCGGAACACGCATGCCGTATGCAAGCTGGTCGGACCAGCCATGATAAGCCCCTCCCATTTTCAGGATATTTTTCTTCCCCGTTTTCAGCCGTGCAATACGTGCGGCACACATACAGGCCTCCGTTCCGGAACCCAGCATACGGAACATATCCACCGATGGAACCATTTGTGATATTTTTTTGGCCAGCTTATATTCATATTCATGAAAAAGCCCCGTGGACGGACCGCATGTTTTCAGTAGCTCAATCACCTGCTCTCTGACCGCAGGCGGATTGCTTCCCAGAATCGTGGGTCCCCCCGCCTGCAGCAAGTCATAGTACCAGTTTCCGTCAATATCATATAATTTTGCATCTTCCGCTTTCGTTATTACGACAGGAAAAGGATAATTAAACGCCAGATTATGCTGTACTCCTCCCGGTATTATCTCCCTGGCTTCCTGGATCATTGCTTTGGACTTCGAACATTTTTTTTCAAAATAATGTTCCACGTATTCATCCAGATATTTTTTCTGAATGGAATACACAGGCTTTTTAATTAATTCATCCAGTTCCTTTGTTACCTCTTTTGCATCAAGATAAGTATCAATGGCAAATCCGTTATAAGCCATTTATGTACCTTCCTTTCTTCACATGAATTTCCGCTCACGTCATATATATTTATATTATTATTCTGAATGTTTCCTATCAATGCGTTAAATTTCTAAAACAAGTAAATAACAGTGTACCGTATATTTCCTCTTTTTCAATCACCTAATTATTTCCATATATTGAAAGCAAAAAAGTTTTAACATTATACCGTTTATCATTGTACCGAATACTTAATAATTTAACTTGCTGATTTTTAAATAGTAAAAGACCTATTGATTTCTCAATAGGTCTGCAAATTTATAGGGTATTGCTGCCTGCATTGCCCATTTTTTATTTCAGCAGGTTTGGTCTAATTCCATTGAAATGTTCCATAGCTTAATCATTTCTCACTCTAATGAATCATTTCTTTTCCGCTATCAATAACCAATCTCCCTTATCTTTTTTAACAGGTAATTTCCACTCACCGTCAATTGAAATTAAGTTTTCAGAATAGGTTAAGTATTCTCCGTTACGGGGATTAAACCACATTAACTGATATACGCCTTTCTGTAATCCATTAATTTCAGCAGTTGTGGTTGTAGAATCTCCATAGTATACAATTATCCTGTCCTTATTTTTATTTATAGTTACCAATGGAGGCATTTTTTCAAAAACATTCATTTCAGCTTTATTATCAGGGCTTGTATAGGGTTTTAATTCCTCAAAATGGACCTTTTCATAAAAAGCTCTCATATAGCCCATCTGTTCTGCACCGATACCTTCAATTGCTTCATACCAGGTAATATCAAAGCGGTTAAAAATAATGCCGATGGGGCTTGACTGTCCTTTTTCCAGTACGTTATCCCAAATTCCCTGTGCTCCGTAGGTATAACCGCAGCCTCCCAGCTGAACCGACATATATGCCGCCCTTCTCAGCATATCTGCCGTACACATACGTGTTCCGTTTTCCTCCAAGGTTGAACAGAACTCATAAAAACATTCCCCTTCGATAAACGGCTTTTTAGAATATTTCTTAAAAAACTCCCGGTAATCTTCCGGCCTGACCGTAAAGTCTCCGTGTCCGGCCTGATTCAGGGTAAAATCAAACCAGCTCTCCTCCTGATAGTAATCGGCAAAAGGACGTTCATTGGTATAATGTGCTGTCTGCAAGGTACCGTAGCCATCCAGCTTTTCAATATATTCGGCTACTTCACGCCACCCGTTGATCAATAATGTTCTTTCTTCCTCCCTGCCATAACCGGCCACTTCGCCTGCCAATGTCCAAACGATCGGTAAAGCTCCATATCTTGCCACAATATATCTCGCCAAATTTTTTTGTAGGCCGGCATCCTTAAGGATTGACATGGACCAGGCAAATCCCAAGGCATTCACGAATCCTGAATCTGCAAGATAATACATGCGCCGGTCCAATTCCTTCTGATAAAATTCAGCATTGGGAAGAACTCCGTTTTTACTTTCAATCCAATAATTTTTATTACCTCCCGCAAAATTGTCGCTTCTTAAGTTTGTCTGATACACATTAAATCCCTGAACTGCACGTTTTTTGGCCATTCCTTTAAACATACTATCCATATCGGGGTGGTTTGACCAGTCCCACCGCTCACCGTAAGCAAATTCCCAATGGGTATCACCTAACCAGAAAAATGGAGTACCGTCATCATGCATCAGATATCTGCCGGATGGATGAACTTTTAAGAAGCCGTGCCGGTATATTGCTAAATCACCGCTATAGTCTATGCATTCTATTTCACCCCTGAGACCGTTCAAGCCGGACTTTTCATCTGCTGTGAGATTCCATTTCCAAATCCCTGTTTCGGAAGGTGCAAAGGAAATTTTGTAACTATTCCCTCCGTCCCAGTATGCTTCTCTCTTAATTCGGCGTCCTGACTGAGCCGTAAATACGGCGGCTATCTCTGCGTCCGCAAAAGGATTTTCATAAATAGCTTCACTTTTGAATTCTAGAATAATCTGCCGCCATTTCTCTGCTTTCTGATATCCGTGCATCATTTTATAACCCCCTTTTTACTGCCAGTTCAACGGCCATTTCCATTAAATCCTCTGCATCTTCTTTACAAATAAAGCCTTTTGATATTTCTTCTTCTGTATCCCGGGTAACCAGTTTTCTGTAGTTTTCAATGGTACCATACAACTCTTTTAGCATAGAAGGAGAAAATGCTTCCTGATATCCAAACAATCCGTCTTTGTCTGAGCCGGGATTTAACATGCTTTTGCCCGGTTCTATATTACTTGTACTGCAATAACGCCCCGTCGGATAATCCAGCAGACAGGTTCTTAAGCCCCCTATGGTATTGCCGAATGCATCCTTACAGTTTTCACCATTCGCATCAACTTTTATGCGTTTACAATGATTTGGAGCAGCACCGGTTCTGACCCAGTGAAACAGGTTCCGGAACGCTGCAGCAAAAAGGATCTGGGACGGATAATCATTTCCTTCTTCATGGTTTCCCAGATATTCCGGCAGGTGATGTATACGGATTAAATCCGGATCCTTCCTGTAATAATCAACATAACTATACATAGTGTCATGGCTTGCTCCGGTCACTTCATACAATCTGTATTTAAAGTCCGGGTTATCGCTGTCCGGTCTCATGGTCCTAAAGCTTTCGAATCTGCCGTTTTCACTTTCTGTCTGTACTTCGATATACGGCTGTCTGACTTTTTCAATTCTTGTTAATTTAGAATTATATTCTTTTAAAATCTCATACTGATTAACCGGTATAATCAGCGACCGCACACCACCGCCGGCCAAATACCCGTCAAATACTGAGCTTCCCTTAGAAACTTCCGGACGGTATGCAAAACTATTGACATACCGGAAAAGATAACATGCTGATTGGGACCATCCGGTAAGATAAAGATATTTCCGAAGATATTGCAGTATAGGATTTTTCTCATCCCCGGAACGGACCAGCCACGCCAAATCGGTAAGCATATCCCAAAACAGCCCTGTTTCATAGGAAAAATCAACATCCCGCAATGTTTTTTGGTTTTTCAAGGCATCTTCTATTTCTTTTAACATCTGGTTTTCCGAATTTGGATTTTTCCATGATAACCGTTCATATCTCTCTGCATTAAATTCCACCATTTTCTTTATTGTATTTGGCTTGCTGGTAATACCGATATAGATATCACCGTTTCGTATAAATTCTTTATGCCCTAAAATCCACATGCGGTCAATTTCCATGAAGGAGGTAGGATTTATTATTTCTATTACGACATTACCGCTGCCATCGGCAGGGTTCTTTGGGGCACGGACCACAAACCGGTTAACATACGGTGCATCCTTTACCTCTATTTCTACATTCTCATTTTTACCTGCACAGCGATATACATTAGCCGTACCGTACATATAATATTCTGTTTCTTCATACCCTTTCTCAGATAGCCGGCAATACTTCTTTGCACTGGCAAATGGGTAGCTGGTAGCTGTTATGGGTATTTGTTCAATTTCTTTTATCATAACTTATCTCCTTTATTTAAAAAATATAAAACTCGGTCTATTCAACTTACCTTTTAAAAACCGGATTCCCAGCCCTTAACTCATCCTCTTAGCCCTTAACTCCGCCCAGAGTGATTCCTTTCACAAAGTTTTTCTGTATAAAGGGATAAATTACAACGACCGGCAGGATACCAAGTGTGGCCAGGGCCATTCGTACGGTTGCTGTCGGTATCTGGGCCAGACCCTGGCTGGCATTTGTCAGGCTAGACGCATTCTGTGATAATGCCTGAATATTCTGCATCAGCCTGTTTAAAAGATTTTGTATACTAAATAAATCCGTGTTTTTAACCAAATAGATGTACCCGTTATTCCAGTCATTCCAATATGCGATACCGACAAACAGGCCAATGGTGGCAAGAATAGGTTTTGCCATGGGTAACGCAACGGAATACATGGTTTTAAATTCACCAGCACCGTCAATATAGGCGGCTTCGAGAATTTCATCCGGGACACTGGTAACAAAATAGCTTTTCATAAGCAGTACATTGAAAGCATTCATCAAAAGCCCCGGTACCAGCAGGCCGGCAAAAGTATCCTTAACATGAAAAACATTAGTATAATTGATGTAGGTCGATACAAGGCCTCCATTAAATAACATTGTAAAAAATACCAGAAATGTTAGAAAGCCGCGGAAAGGAAGATCTTTTTTTGACAAGCCGTACGCCAGTAACGTAGTTATGGTCAGACTGATTGTAACTCCGGCTGCCGTCAGCAAAAAGGACATTCCGTAGGCACGCATTACCACACTGCTATTGGATTGAAACACCCATTCAAATGCATAAAGGCTCCATTTCTTCGGCAGAAAAGAATAACCGTTCTGCAATAATGAAGCATTGTCCGTCACGGAAGATATCACCATTAATATGATTGGTATCAATGCCAGTAAGGATAGAATCGTCATAATCAAATGGCCGATTATATCATAAATTTTTGCTTCTTTCATTTTCATATTCACACTTCCTTCCCTAAATCAAAGCACTGTCTTTATCAATCTTGCGAACCAGCATATTGGCACCTAACACCAGGATAAATCCAACCACCGATTGGTATAATCCTGCCGCCGCAGACATGGATATATTCCCCAGCTGTAACAGCCCCCGGTACACATAGGTATCTATAGTATTCGTAGTGGAATATAAGGCTCCCTGGTTCATAGGCACCTGATAAAACAGTCCGAAATCGGAATAGAAGATTCGTCCTATGGCCATAAGAGTAAGCATTATTATCGTAGGCTTCAGTAAAGGCAGGGTTATATATTTAAATTGTTTCCATCTGGTCGCACCATCCACTAATGCTGATTCATAATATGCCCTGTCAAAACCCAAAATAGTTGCCAGATACACAATGCAATTGTAGCCGACACTTTTCCATGCACTTACAAAGATAATAATGAAAGGCCAATACTTTGGTTCACTGTACCAGTCAATCGGTTCCATTCCAGATTGCGGTAATATCGTGTTGTTAACAAAACCATTTTCCACACTGAAGAATGAAAACACAAGATACCCCACAATAACCGTAGATATGAGATTTGGCAGAAGGATGACACTCTGATATACTTTTTTTCTTTTTCCATTCAGTTCACTTAAGATAACGGCCACTAAAATGGCCATTACCGTATTAACCAGGATAAAAGCAAGGTTATATAATATGGTATTTCGGGTTATGACCCATGCATCGCTGGTTTTGAACAGATATTCAAAGTTTTTAAAACCAATCCACTTGCTTCCGAAAATCCCCTGTCTGGCATTATACTGTTTAAATGCAATGACCAAACCCGGAAGCGGCATGTAATTATTTATAAAAAGATATATGAGCCCAGGCAGCATCATAATATAGATTGGGATAAAGCGTTTAAACTTCTTCCGTTTCTTTGACTGTTCCACGCTGCTATAAATATTATTGTTTGTTTTCAAATCAGTTAAGCCTTCCTTCCTTAGATCTGTTGTGTAATAACTGACAATGGCTGAATCATTCAATAACCCAGCCATCGTCATTGTTTTATTAAGAAGATTTATTTCTTATTGGTTTCAGCCCATGCATCCAATTGCGCTTGTTTTTCTGCAATAATATTATCAATACCGGCTTTTTCCATTTTTACATTCATTTCTTCAATACCGGTTACCGGATCAATAAAACCATATTCAATGCTCTTTTGATATTCATCATATACATTTTGTACACTGGTGATTTCTGTAGCTACTTTAGTCGTGTCAAAAGTAAATCCGCTGGCTGCAGACTTTTGTGCATTTTTATTAAAATTCTGAATATCACTCCACAAATCAGGACCATTTCCCTCCCATACATATGTAATAAACTGATTCGGCATTAACCAACCTACAGAGTGGTTCCAGCCTGAACTGGTTGCATCCACTGTATCAGTATAATTAATCAATCCGTTATCTAAAACCTTATAATGCTCACCTTCGATTCCCCAGCTAAGAATATTTGCCAAATCGGCATCTGTATAAAAAGCACTTAATAAACTCATGGCCGCTTCGGCATTCACCGTATTGTACGGAATTGCCCATGGGAAGGAAGCAACGGCAGAAGAACTTATAAAATCGTCCAGAGTTTGGAAGATCGTCATAGGCCGGCCGCAGAGATTGGTTTCCTGCTGCTTAATGCCGGGTTTTCCGGAAGTGTTATAGCTTATTACTGTTCCTGCTTTTACAAGTTCGGTTACAGCTGTAGTATCTGTAACGGAATCCTTGCCTATATAACCTTTTTGATTATAATCATAGATTCTGGCACAAATCTCTTTATAGTAATCTGTGGTAAACAAATTCTCAACATTAAGCTCTTTTCCATAATTCATTAATACGCCAAATGCATTACCACCGATTAAATCAGCATCAGTTAATTGGTTTGGTAACAATGTTGTAGGTCTGTATAGTTCAATATCAGGATATTTTTCATGGATTTTTGCATAAATTTCATCCAGTTCCTCCTGGGCTATCCTGATAGTTTCCTTACTATCATCAGCTGGATAGCCAATTCCTTCAAGATATTCCGTAGCTATGGCCGTACAGCCGCGTCCCCCTGCCATGTCACGGTTATTGGGTACACCATATAACTTGCCGTCAACCCTGCATGCATCTATGTACTCTGAACCTACCGCATTAACAATTTCGTTGCCAAAATTCTTTAACAAATCATTTTCTTCCATATCCATCAGATACCCCTGCTGAACCAGCGAACCATAATTACTTAAAATGGTACTCATAATATCAATTTGTTCTCCTCCTGATAAAGCAAGTGTCATATTCTGTTTATATGTACTGCTGTCAGAAATCTGAAGTTCAACTTCTATTCCATACCGTTCCTTTGTTATAGCGTTAATTGCATCCTGAATTTTTTGTGTATCGGCCGGAGCACCCGTCCATGTCATAAAACTCATGACAAGATATGTAATCTCGCTTTCATCTTCTGTGCCTTTTGCCCCCTCACTCTGACTTTTGCCTGAAGTCTGGGTATTTCCATCATTACCTTTATCAGCTTTATTGCATCCGGCTAAGCTGAAAATCATAATGACAACCAATAATAATGCTGCTTTTTTCATAATTAACCCTCTCCTTTTAGATTTGTTTATTGTCATGGATGTACGCTTTGACAAATTCATTATAAGGTATACAATCCAGGGTATAAAAGAATTATGCTGTTGTGAATTTGCACAATTATGCTGTATTATAGCACCATTCTTTGATAAATTCACAAACAGTTGCATGGTATTTTTCTATATGCTATCATTATTTATAGATAATATCCACAATAACATAATATAGGAGGGTAACTAATTGAACCATATCCGAACCCGCTCCTTAGGCAGCCTTTATTATCCTGTTTTTCATACTTCTTATCGCACTAATGGCTGTAAATAACATTCTGGCCTTTCGGGAAATTCAAAGTAAAATATATGATTCCATGAAAGAATCCCTTACTATATATGAAAACAGGCTCAATGAAAGCTTTAATACCACAGAGAACTATCTAAAATATTTTGCTTATGATGACGGAGATATCCGTATTATAGATAAAAATGACTTATCTTCGGGTCAGTACTTTTCTTCTATTTACCATATACAGAAAAGTTTTCGGCTGGCATTGTCAATTTATGATATGGACGGTTTTTTCTTCTATTCATTAACGGGAGACGCCTATATTGAAGAAACATCGGATTCTTCTTATGATTCCTATAAAAATTTCCAGGCCGAAATACAGGGAAAAATAAAGCTTAATACATTTCTGGCAGATATAAACAAGAATTGCTGGTTCCCGCTAAATATAAACGGTAAATATTATTTGTTCCGGGTAGTGCAAATACATAATAGTTATGTAGGAGCATGGATCAGTACGGATAATGCCCTTCTGCCTTTAGTCGGTAAAGAATTGAATCAGAGTATCTTCCTTACAAAAGGAGACGGAGTAGTCACAAGTGATACTCCTCCAGTAAAAAAAATTCCGCTTCAAGAGCTTTCAGACCACAATAAATACCACTATATTGCAATAAATAACGTAAAGAATTTAATCGTTTCCAGCCGGATGGATTTCGGTGATTTTTATATTGTGTCACTGATTCCTGAAAATCAGTTTTTTATGGATATCAATAAATATATCCCTTTTCTAATCGTAATTTTTATCATCGTAATATGCCTGATGACACTGGTAGCCTATATTATCAACCGATGGGTAATCCATCCTCTTAACTTTTTAAATGCGGCAATCTACTCTCTGAAAAATGGTGATTTGGACGTAAAAATCAAAGAAGACGGAGTATGTATTGAATTTGAGGACGTCAATAATGCCTTCAACGAAATGGTAAGTGAAATAAAAACATTAAAAATCGATGTTTACGAAGAAAAACTATCCAGGCAGCAAATTCGCACCCAATATTTAAAGCTGCAGATCACGCCGCATTTTTTAATTAATTGTTTAAATATGGCATACCAACTGGCAGAAATTAATCATACCGATTTAATGAAGCTTATGCTCAAGGATTTAAGTCAGCATTTACGCTATACCCTGTCTTCCGGACAAACCGTATCACTCAAGCAGGAAATAATGCATGTAGAAAATTATATCGAATTATCAAAGATACGTTATCCAAACAGCATTACCTTGTATACGGATTTCATGCCTGAAACCATGCACGCAACGGTTATCCCCCTGTTAATTCAAAGTTTTATTGAAAACACGATAAAATATGAAGTAGTCCAGGGAAAAGAGATCGGAATCCATATCAGCTCCGCAATTGTACAAAAGGAAAACGGAATGTTCCTGGCATTTACGATTTGGGATACCGGCTGCGGATTTAGCAGCGGATTATTGGAACGTTTGCAGGATATGGGCCAATATTTAAAGGATGCAGCAACGAAGCACATCGGAATAAGTAATGTCCTGCAGCGTGCCGCCTTGATATTCGGTTCGGAAAATTGTTCATTCCATTTTTCAAACCGGCCGGAAGCAGGCGCTCAGATAGATATTGAATTGCCGTTTATCCCGTTTTTTATTAAGGAGGAAGTATATTGAATTTATTATTAGTGGATGATGAATATTACAGTATTGAAGGTTTACGCAATTCTTTGGAGAGCATGAAGTTTGGGTTTGATCAAATTTACTGTGCTTATAATATGGAGCAGGCCCAGGAATTTTATCAGTCATCTAAAATCGATATCATGATCAGTGACATTGAAATGCCGAAGGGCAGCGGATTGGATTTATTAAAATGGGTACGGGACAAAGGCTATAATACGGTAACTGTTTTTTTAACCTCCTTTGCAAATTTTAATTATGCAAGTAATGCGATTAAGCTGCAGAGTATTGATTACTTATTGAAACCCATCGATAACGAACAGTTGCACGAATGCATTATGACGGCCATAAATAAAGTACGGCAGATGGAGGTTTTAGAATCCTACCGGGAAAAATCAAAGTTCTGGGATAACAGTAAAAACAAATTGGAAGAACAATTCTGGAATGATTTATGCAAGCAGATCATTCCCCCGGAATCCGAGCAGATCGCAAAGGAATTAAAGCAATATCATCTGCCCCAGACACTTTTATCGCAGAACTTTTATATTGCTTTGCTTCAGGCATATATCAAAAACCCGGAAGACCGGTGGGAAATCACTTTATATGAATATGCTATAAAAAACGTAATCGGCGAAATTCTGGAAAACGCCGGTATATCTCCCTACTTGGCACGTATCAGTGAAAAGCAGTTTCTTGTCATTATAAAGAAAGAGGCCTCCATTGAGCGTCCCCGATATATTGAATTATGCCATCAAATAATAAAAGCACTGACAATGTCCTTACCCGGCCTGTTCCAATTATACACCGGCCGCGAGGCCGCCCTGCAGAATTCCAGCCACTCCTTCCTGAGTTTATACAGCTTTGCCCATAACAATATTAACGAGGACAGTAAAGTAATCGATATTACAAAACCTGCGGCCGAGAAATATTATACAAATACGGCTTTTTTAAACGAATGGTCCAATATGCTGATGCAGCATAAAAAAACGGAAGTAAAAGAACAGGCATTGCACTTTTTAACCCGGTTACAAAAATCCGATAACTCAGACCGAAGTGATTTGATACGATTTAATCATGATTTTATGCAGGTTATCTATTCAATCCTTGAAAAAAACGGTGAATCCGCACATAGATTATTTGATAACAGTACATCAGAGGAAATATTTGAACAGGCCTGCAATTCCATCGAATCCATGAAAACCTGGTTATCTCACATAATCGATGTATTTGACGATTGTCTGTCGGCTATTCACCAGTCAGATTCCTCCATTGAGCTGATCAGGAAATATATACGGGAACATTTAGAAGATGATTTAAACAGAAAAAAGCTGGCATCCCTTGTGTTTTTAAGTCCTGACTATTTATCCCATGTATTTAGCGAAAAGACCGGAGAATCCTTAACTGTCTTTATTTTAAATGAACGGATCAAAAAAGCAAAAGAATTACTGTTGTTAAGTCAGAAAAGTATAAGAGATATTGCTTTGTTAAGCGGTTTTCCTAATATATCCTATTTTTCAAGGCAGTTTAAAAGTATAACTGGTAAAACACCCCAGGAATTCAGAAAAAAGTAAATTCTTTTCATGACATATCCAGACACTTCCTGCTTTTGCTTGCGTGTTATTGCCATTACTTTTTAGCTAAATCTTAACACAAAGAGGAACGAATTCTACAGGCAGAAGTTTTTATAGAAAAATTGCCAGACAAAGAGAAGCAACTGGTTGAAAATTACATTACAGAAATATCTCCAAATCAAATCCTCGAATAATCATTTCACCTCCAAACTGAGCATTTTATTACACATCAGTTTGGGGGTGAAATAATTATTCGAGGATAATAACATAAAATTCACAAAAAACTTAGTTCTTAGACATTAAAATATTCTCTTAAAAATTCGTCAAAATTCGCCCATGATTCCTTTAAAGTGCCAGCCAATAAAACTCTATCTCCTCCCTCAAAGTTAACTTTGTATAGTTTATCTGATTCAGAATCTAAAACGATTATTTCACCAACTGTTAACTCTGTTGATGCTAAGTATTTATTTGGAAAAGCAAATTCTTCTCTTCAAATTAAAGTTACACTTTCTACATTTGGATTTCCATCTAACATTCCATCTTTTTCAGTCCACATATTAGAATAATGTATTATACCATTCACATTGGCTATCAACTCTCTATTTATTTCAGTTTTCTAAAACTCTTCTTTCAACACATTCAGGCATTCCATTATTTCGATAAAATTTTCTACAGATATTTTTCCTCTATATGGTCTTAATATGCCTAAATATCCATTTCTCCATCTATCACTATCAATATCTGGATTTCTTCCTGAATGGTAGCTAAGTATACTACATGCATCCTCTTTTTTCATAAATGCTATCTCCATTCTTAACTTATTTTTATATCCAATAAAAGTTCTAAAATATATTTATAAACTATAAGTCCACCCCTCCTGAAAACCAGAAGAAAACGCATCATTAATCCCCTGCTGTAATCCTTTAATGAGAATTCTTCCATTGCTAAATGTAAACAGAAACACACTTCCAACTGAAAATTGCTTTATATCAATTTGGAAATGTTTTAGAACCTTAATACTTTAACATAACCTAGTATTCAAAAAAATCGCCAGAATACATGTCATGAATAAATTTATTAAAGTTATTACTACATTCTTTAGAGTATTTATATTCCAAAGAATCCATAGGAATAATTCTAATTTCTGTAGAATCTTTTTTTAAAGTAAACGCCATACCGCAACCGTCTGAAGCAAATAGAACCAAATTGTTTTCCTCAGCTTCCATGTTTTCTTGATAAAAATCAACAATATCTTCCAAACTCCATAAATCTAAATAATAATCTCCGATTTTTCCACTACCGCCATTATACAGCAACAAAATCCTTCGTAATTCTTCTGGGAACTTGATTCCCAAGTCTAACTCAGCCTTACATATTTGACTTTCTGTATTTTGTTCTTCTTTTTGGAAGTTAAAATCTCTAAAAATATCCTTATCAAAAAAATCCATAATTATTTATTCAATCCTTTCCTAGCTTCATCTCGTATTTTATTCCACCATGGTGTAACATATTTCCTATGGGCCTGTCCTTGTATAGCTGTTTTATTTGTTAAGTCTGTTGGACTGCCTCCAAATTAAACAGGCACGACCTCATGAATTTCCAATCTATTATCGCTATAGTAGCTATCCCCCTTCCTCATATTTTTATTAATCTCATTTGCTTATTTTCTTGCAAATTCATATTCATCACCATCTAGTAGTACCCACTCTTTACTTTTATCTGGTATGGGGACATATTCATCTGGATATTCACTCCAATCCTTTATCTTAAAAGTACCTGCATCAGAATCAACAACTTCAATAAGGCTAACACGAACCCTTAACTACAGCGTCAACATGCTCTCCGATATCACTACCTGTATTGCTTGCCGCTTCCAGGAAATTTTTCTGTACTGGGTTCTTCTCTACTTTCGGTATATTTACTTTGCCAATATTATCATAATATTGCCTAATTCCATACCATCTGGAGGATTATTGGTACAATAAGTATGCTTCTTTCAAAACCCCTTTTATAAAATAAATAAAGGGCAGGCTATATTATGCCTACCCCATGTAAAAACTATTCTATACTCACATTTGTTGGGTTATAAATGTCAAATACCCATTTTTCATCAAGATTGTTATATGCAATTATTTTATCCCTTACTATTTCAAGTTTTTTAAATGGGTTTGAATCTTCAAAAAATGCAAACCATTTTATTAAAGAATCATTTCTAGATTCAACTAAAATAAATCCGTCTCCACCCATAAATCCCATACCACAATATACTACAATGTCATTTTTTGAATCATCTACTTTCTTTGAAACAACAACTTCAACAACATCAATTTCTTTCTGTTCTAGTAATTCATTTAGATCAAAACTTTCTCCTCTTTCGAGTTTACGTTTATCCCCATCTAAAAGAACATATATTCTAACAAGTGTTCCATCAGCAAATACAATTCCATTTGCAACTGGTAAATTACTATCTTTCCACTCTTTATTAATATCTAGTTTTATACCCATATTTTATTTCCTCCCTGGCATTACTTTAGGTTGTGGAGCTAATCCCTCTTTGGAACAGGACCTCCAAGTTTTATATTTCTCTTATCAGTAAACCTTTTTTTAAACGCTTCGTCCCATGTTATTGAAAGATCAGGATACATAGCATTTGGTCAACAATTTGTACTGGCACAGAGTCCAGTCCAGCATTTTGAGCTGCCATTAAACGTCTGTTATCATAGCTAACCCAGTTCCCATCTCGTTCCATTATGTTTAAAGGACCTGATTTTGACCAATCCCAGTTTCCTGCCTTCATATCTTCTGTATATTTCACAACATTTTCACTTACTGAACGTTGGGAAAAGTTTATCTCATTCGGATTTAAACTCTTAACATCTCTTCCACCCGCCCCCTCAGGTGGAGTACTGAGATATCCGACAAATAGTAAAAATCTTTATTCACTAAAAAAATTATAGCACATCTTTGTGCTGTTTTTAAATAGAAAAATTACTGTTCTTTTTCTGGCAGTGGTTCCCAGTATTCTGTCTTATTTTTCATCATCCGTACACTATGTTCACCAATCGACGCATAATGCAGACCAGTGCCAGAGATTTTGTCTTTCATTCGCCGATTTTCCGCATGTAATAGTCATAAAATACCGGATGATTGGGCGTTCCATTCTTTGGTTTGGACACCATAGTTACCGCCAGAAAATAAAATAATCCATGTAACTGACAGTTTCCTTGTCTGGAGCTTTGCTCCTTGCCTTTTCCGGCAGAACTGAACTTTACTGGCGCCACTCCTGCGAATCTTGCCAGCTTATCAGCATTGGGAAATCTTCGGATATCCCCGATTTCTGCGATCAGCTTACTGGCTATGGAAGTTCCAATCCCGGGCATACTGGTCAGTTTATAATCAAAGCTAAGCAGGATTTTCTCGATTTCTTTATCAAGCCCCGCCAATTCTTCCTTGCCCTTAAGTTAGTCTCTGCTATTCTAAAGTTAGTTCTTCAACATCACAATTATCTATCTTATGATTTTCTATTAACTTTAAGGCATCAATAGATGTTGATACAGAATTATCTATCCCTCTTAATTAATTCAGCAATATCTTTTTGTCCTCTTTCAATTGCAAATGCATAAGCATCCGTATTAGTCATATTTTCGCCAGTGTATTTTATCTTTGTGTTAATTCCGTTATCAATTAATACCTTTGCAATATTTATGTTACCACTCATAATCGCACCAAAAAGAGGATTTCTTGTTGGCTCACTAACATCAAGTTCAGCACCATTAGATAATAAATATTTAACAATTTCAATATGTCCTTCTGAAGCCGCACTATTTATTGCCCCGCCATCATATGTGCCACCTCGCTTATTTATATCCACCCCTAAATCTATAAGTTTTTTAACAATATCTAGTTGTCCCTCGGATGCAGCAATATGTAGCCAAGTACCAAATGGAGTTATCAAATTTAATTTGTCAACATCAGAATTTAATAAAGCCATTACTTTCTCTACATCACCATCCTCAATTGCATCAAGCATTTCATTTATCAGTTGTTTGTTTTCCATTTTTACTATCTCCTCCTTGCAGCTAAGTCACCTAATTCCTTAAGTTTTTTAACAAGATTTTTCCTGATACGTTCAGATGAACCTCCAATATCTTCAATAGATTTAAGATTATCAACAACATTTTTAAGTGTCTCAATTCCATGTTGACCCTTAACTCTATTTGGTGCCCAAATAAGATTCTCTTTTCCCATTATTGGGTCTATATTATACCGTCTTAATAATTCTTGACCTTCTTTTACGAGAGCTTTTTGAGCACTTCCGTGGCCCTCCTTGAACAAGATATGATGTGCATGCGGGTCTACCATGTCTTTAGGAGGGTCTCCAATTAAATCTTTCAAATGCTTTCCAAAATCAACTCCACCCGCTCCCGTGCTACCCAAACCCTTAACTACTGTGTCAACACGCTCTCCGATATCACTGCCTGTATTGCTTGTCGCTTCCAGGAAATTTTTCTGTACTGGGTTCTTCTCTACTTTCGGTATATTTACTTTGCCAATATTATCATCAATATTGCCTAATACCATACCATCTGGAGTGGCTAATTTGGGAGAATTGATATTCCGGCTGATAGAACCTACTTTATCCTTTATATATCCTACCGCTTTATCCTGTACCTCAGCCAGCTTTTTTCCAACCTTGGAATTAACTATACCACTTCCTACGCCACCGGTAACACCATCGATTAACGCCGAAAAACCTACCTGTCCCCACTCTATCTTTTTGTTAACCATCAGCTGCGCTGCCGCATTGGAGGCTCCGCCTACAACCGCTTCGGTTACGGCTGTTTTTGCCACCTGTTTTACTATCTGCTTCCCTGCGATTTTTGCTGTCTCTTTCCCGGCACTTGCCAATAGTGAGGCACCGCCGGTCGCAGCTCCGATACCTCCCGCTATGGCTCCCTCTACTGCACTTACTCCTACGGAACTCCAGTCAATTTTATTAAAGCTCTTATGCTCAAACAACATCTGGCTTCCAATATCCATTGCCGCACCAATCACACCGCCAAACAGACTTCCTGCTACTATGTGCAGCCAATGACCGGTTGGATCATCGTATGTAATCGGATTATTGGTACAATAAGTATACAGGTTTAAGCTAAGCGGGTCATTTGGGTCTCCCTTATAAGTATCCTCCTGTAAGAATCTTGCTATTACAGGGTCGTACATTCTGGCATTCAGGTAGTACAGACCTGTCTCCTCATCATACTGATAGCCTGCATAGAGGATGGTATTGTCTGCATTTCCCGTGCTTTCAAGAATGTTGCCGAAGGCATCATAGTAGTAGGTTGCAGCTACTGTCCCGTCTCCGGTTACCAGGGCGGTTACGTCGGCATGACCGTTATAAAGGTAACTGTAGGTATCCGTGCCTGTTTCCCTCATTAAAAGGTTGGTACCGTAGATGTTCCAGGCCCTCTGGGTTCCATGCTCATCTATTTCCAGAATGACTTTATCCGCTTCGTAAAGATACAGTGTCTGTTCCGGACTCTTGTCTGCTGCTATTACTTCCTTTCCTACTCTGTAGCCTTCCGCATTATAAGTATTGTTAACAATGGTTCCGTCTCCGGTGACACTGGTAATCAGCTGGTTATGCTGGTCATAGGTGTTCGCAAGGGTCGTTAAAGCCGGTGATATGGCAGTCCCGCCACTATAAGTATTGATCGATGTTGTGAGCTGGTTGCCGTTATTGTCGTAGGTATAGGACGTGGTCTTTGTAAGTATATTATCTACTTTAGTGGTAACGTCTGTCAACCGGTTCCTTGTATCGTAAGAATAGGTATGTACCGTATTTACGGTATTGCCGGTTACAGAATCCGTGATTATTGCAGTTTCCCTGGAACGGTTACCGGCCTTGTCGTATTCATAGGCTGTTGTTCTGCCATCCAGTTCTGATACTGTTAGTAAGCGGTTTAAGGTGTCATAAGTATATAGAGTGGTTCCCTTTTCCATACCTCCTATGAATTCATGCTTTGTGAGCTGGTTGCCGGCACTGTCATAGGTATAGGCGTAGCGGTCCAGGATGGTTCCGTCCGCTCTTTTGTTTACCAGGGTTTCAACACGGTTGTTGCTATCATAGGTATATTCCTCTCTAAAACCATTGCCGTAAGTAATGCTTTCCCTGCCGCCGTTGTCATAGTAGGTATAGGTCATAATATCATCTTCTGCCATAACCTTGTATAAGCGGCCGGCTCTGTCGTATTCCTTAAGGGTTATATTTCCCTGAGGGTCTGTGCTCTCTTCCCTGAAGCATCCTTCTTCAGCCCCTTCTATAATGTCATAGGAAAAGGTAACTGTCCCAATTACAGGTACTGATTTTGTCAGCACCCTGCCCTTCTCATCATAGGTACGGCTGGTAGTTCCTGTGACATCTGTCATGGTGAGTTGGTTGCCGTTAGGGTCATAAGTATAAGTATATTCCAAATTTCCCACGGTTTCCTTAAGCATATCGCCGTGGATATTATAAGTATAGGATACGGTATTGCCGTTCCTGTCAGTCTTCATATATATTGAGCCGTCGGCATAATAAGTGTAACTATCAGTCTCCCCACTGGCATCTGTTTCACTAATAAGGAGATTTACCGTGTTATAGGTGTAGGCAGTCGTATTATTCCTTCCGTCCTTTTTAGCGAGTATATTGCCGTTTAAGTCGTAGGTATATTCGGTTATCTCGCCCTTGGCATTGGTTACCCTTGTAAGACAGTTTAGGATATCATACCCGTAAGCGGTCACATTGCCATTGCCGTCAGTCACTGTTGCCAAGTTGCCTGCATTGTCATAGGTCTGTGAGGTTATATTCCCTTCAGGGTCCATGGTGGTAATCAATCTGTTATTCCTGTCATAGGCATAGGAGGTCTCATTCCCCAGTGCATCGCGTGTCTTTACCTGGACATGATTATTGTTATATTCATGCTTCTCTATTATGATGCCGTAAGGATCTGTCTTTCTTACAAGTCGGTTTAAGGCATCGTAGGTATTAGAATATGTATTACCCTGCCAGTCGGTCGTGGTGAGCGGGTTGCCGTTCAGGTCATAGGCATAAGTGGTTGTCTGTTCCCTGCCTTCTACTGTCAGACGGTCTGCAATTACCCTGTTTAATCCGTCGTATTCCTGCTCCGTGATAACACCGTTGGCATCGGTAGCAAAGCGGAGGTTGCCGTTCATATCATAAGCATTGGATATGGTTATAGCCTGAGTACCGTCCTCCTTCCGCTCTGTACGGGTGAGTACCTTTCCGTAATGATTATAAGTAATTATAATTTCCTTATCCATGCTGTCTTTCTGATAGGCCTGTCTTTCTAACTTATCATACTGGTAGACTGTAGTATTGGAAGGAATAGATGCATCCCCTGGAGTGCTCATACTCTTAACCAGACCAAGACGGTTATAAATATAGGAAGTGGTATTGCTGTTACCGTCGGTCTGGGTAAGAATATTCCCCAGATTATCATAAGTGGCCTTCTGGATTGTTTTAACTGTTCCTGATGTACCGTCCTGTACCGTAGTCCTTAATAACCTGCCCATACTGTCATAGTAATAGGTTGTAATCAAACCCCTTGCACTGGTCTCAACAACCTTTCTTCCTGCCGCATCATAGGTATTGCTTATATCATAGCTCAGTCCCTTATCCTTTGAGACAGGGCTCAGAGTTGTAAGCAGCAGTCCTGCATCATTATAGGTATATGCTATCCCGTAACCGGAATTGATACGCTCTGTCAGGGTGCTTCCGATACCGCTTTCAATGCCTAAGGCATCCAGTTCTTTCATAAGATTGCCGTTAAGGTCATACTTATATGCCTTCGCATATATCGTTCTCCAGGATTCACTTTCTTCCTCATAATAGATATCCTGTTCCAGCAGGATACGTCCCATAACATCATAGTTAAAGACTGCTCTGCTCATGTCCTCCAAAGCAGCACCTTCTACATAATTTAAAGGAGCTACCGTTGCAGTCAGCCTGCCTGCATTATCATAATAATTTGCAGTTGCTCCCCCGCCTGCATCCACAGTCTTTGTTAACAGCCCCATGGCATTATAATAATTGTATGTAGTGCTGCCGTTTGCATCGGTGGAGCTTATGACATTACCTGCATAATCATATGCTGTGGCAGTGGTGATTGCCGCCGGATGACCATACTCATCCAGGCCCTGTACCGTCTGGGTAACAGGGCGGTCAAGATAGTCATATTCATAAGAGGTTATGGTGCCTTCCGGTTCCTTCATGGTCAGGACATTGCCGTCAGCATCATAGGTATAGGTCGTAACCAGCAGGTAGTTATCCGTAGCACCTAAGGCATTACCATAGATATCCCCTGCCTGTACATGCCGGGTCATGCTCAGGGGCTTGCCCAGATGGCTATATTCATATTCTGTTTTCTTGGTTGTGTTACTGTTAATGGTTATGGTCTCTCTGACCAAGTTGCCGTTGGCATCATATTCATACGCAGTAGTACCTCCGGCAGCATCCTTCTTAGTTACAACACTGTTATTGCCATCATATTCATATGATGTGGTCAGTAACGTGGCAGGAATTGCTCCCTGGGCTGTACTTTCTAATCCCGTGCTTTCACTGAGCCTGTTACCGTTCCTGTCATAAGTAACAGAGGTATAAGTATACTTGCCGCTGCTAAAAGGAGTCCATTGCTGTGTCAGCCGGTTAAGTCCGTCATATTTGTAATAAATAGTCTTGCCCAGAGCATCTGTCGTGTAATTAATTGTTCCGTTATTGTTATATACAGTAGAGTTTATTCCTCCGTCGGGATTGGTCTGCTTTACTTGTCTTCCTGCATAATCATATATATATACCGTGACAGCGGTCTGCGTATCATCCAAATATACGATTTCCGTTTTCTGTGTCTTCCTGTCGCTCAGAATGGTATAGGCATAGGATTTTTTTAGAGTGCGTTCCGGCGCCCCATTCTCTTTTAGGTATTCCCTAAGCAACCTGTCCATCACATCGTATTCGTAGGAAAGAATGCTTCCGTCCGGTCTTGCCTCGGTCTGTACATTCCCATACAGGTCATAGGTATAGGTGGTTGTGTTGTCCTCCGGATCGGTTACTGTAAAAAGGCCGCCATGAGGATAATAGCTGTAGCGGTAGCCTATGCTGCCTGTAAGGGCAGTTAACCCTGCGTTAAGATTTGGCGTGATTTCCTGGCTCTTCCTTCCCATACTGTCATATACGTACCGTATGGTCTCCCCGCCGTGCCGGGTAATCGTTAGAGGATCACCGTTATCGTTATATATAATGGCGGTGGATTCTTCCTTGGGGGAGAAGATGTGTGTTGTAAGTCCAAGAACGGTGCCTGTATATACCGTAGTATTACCCTCAGGGTCTGTTACAATGGCTTCATTCCCGTAAGCATCGTAGGTATAGGTGGTTATGTTCCCTTCAGGGTCAGTGCTCCTTTTAACCAGACCCTTTATGGCAATGCCTGCCTCACCCAAAGCGTAATAGGAATACCTTGTTATGGCAAACAGACTCTCATCTGCAGTATCGGAGTAAGCTTCGGTACCGTTTAAGGGACGTACAATTTCCAAGAGATAGGTATCTTTCTTATCATAGATATAATAGGTATACTTACCGGCTTCATCCCTCTCACTGGTTACATTATTTTTAGCATCATAGGAAAATAACCTGTAGCTGGAATCCGGATTGGTTATCCTGGTCACATTACCTCTGCTGTCGTATTCATAAGTAGTGGTATTACCATTACGGTCAGTGACTGAAGATATTTCCCCATACTTATTAACACCGTCAACCGTAGTATAAGCAACTGTTGTTGCCTTGCCTTCCGCATCGACATTGTTAGTGATATTATAAGTGCTGTCAAACCACTGAGTCGTGGTTCTGCCATTACTGTCGGTTATGATAGTTTTGCCGTTAACATCATCATAGGTATAGGTCATCACATTACCGTATGCATCCGTAACCTGGTTTACTCTTGTAAATTTATCCGAACTGTGATAGGTGACCGATTCTATTAAATCCTTGTTATTATCACGAATATTCGTAAGGTATCCGTCGGCATTATAGTTATAATAAGTTGTAATGCCTTCCGGAGCAATAACTCTGCTCAGTCTGCCGTTTTCATATATATATTCCACTGTCCGTCCCGCAGGATCGGTTATGGTACTGAGCAGACCGCCATTATATGTAAGATGATATTTCCTGCCTGCATAATCCGTGATACTTTGAGGCTTATCAGACGGGGACAGTTGAATAACAAGACGGTTACCCTCCCTGCTTTCAATCCAGGTAAGGATTCCGTTGGAATTAAATCCATACTTTTGCTGATCCTTTGTTGTCAGAACATAGGTACCGTTCCCCAGTCTTTCCAATGTATTCCTTGAGTTGTTCGAAGTAAAATTGCCATCTTCCCCGACAGTATAAGATTCCTGACTGCCATTGGGCAGCTTTACAAGCTTTATGCTGTCATATTCTTCATAATCTGTGATACCGGCTTCATAGTTAAATGTCCAGCCTTTTCCCAATACGCCGGATTCCTCCGTATCCTGAGAGTTATAGGTTCTGGTGAAATCGAGGATACTTTCTGATCCATTGATAACCAGGTCGGTATACTGCCTGGAATAGTTACCGGTCGGAGCATAGGTTCCTTCTGTCTGACCGAAATGAAGAGGGATAGTCATCTCGGCTCCCAGATAAGGTGTATAGGCAACATTTCCATATATCTTTGTGCCGTTGCCCACCCATTGGTAAGTCCATTTATTGGTAGATGGATTATACACCTGCGTATAGATACTTGGTCCATACAGGGAATTCCAGTAATTGTAGGAGGCATCAATGGTAGTGCCGGAGTTGGCATTATAAATGCCATACGGGTTGTTTATAAAGGAATTACTTAATATTGTAGGCAATACTGTGGAGTTATAATAAATGCCATAATTGTAGGTGTCGAGTATCTCTGAATTAACTAAGGTAAGGCCTCCCAGGACCTGGATGCCTGTTGTTGCATATTTTAGATTCAGATGATATGCTTCCATTACTCCGGTTGACTGCACCCTGAGCCCGCCCCAATAATGGGAGGATGTAGTTACCCCTGTCCAGCCATAGTCCGGATCATAGGTTGAGGTCATGCTTACAGGGTTAGATTCCGAGCCTTGAATTACCAGCCTGCCGGATATGGTGACGTAGCTGCTTCCGAGGTAAAGCAGGGTTGCTCCCGGTTGGATAGCAAGGTTTTTTCCTGACGGAATGGTTATGCTATTAGTTAGATAAGTATTCCTTGACAGGATAATATCTGCCGCTAACTGCCCACTAAGGTATATCATGTCTGCTTTGTTACCGCTATAGGTATTGTTGGTATTTATTCCCGGAATAACTGTCGATGAAGTGATTCCTCCCAGATTGACATATACAGGATACCCCGTATTTCCGGTTACCGTATTTCCTTCCAGAACAAAGACATCTCCTCCGGCTTTGCTTATATAGATTCCATTGCTTCCCGAATTCTCAATTACCGTGTTCCTGACGGACACTCTCTTCTGTGTTTCTATTCTTATTCCATCTATATATGAGTTTTTTATCAGGGAATGATTAAGCTCTAAAGCTCCATATGAATCTATGGCACCGTAACTATATCCTGCATCCTTTATCCTTACATAATCCCCTGTAAATTCCCCCGTACTTTGTACATATATTCCTGTCCACTTCTCATTTCTTCCGGTTACACCACTTCCTCCGTACTCGGCATCATATGACGAGGCGAATACGATCGGTTGTTCCGGCAATCCCATTGCTTCCAGTTTTCCATATACACGTACACTACTGCTAAGCAGCAGCACTACGCCCGGCTCTACTGTTAACGTCTTTCCCGATAGAATGTTTAAACCGGATGTTAAATAGGTATTCTCCGAAAATGTAAGGTCCGTTACCATATCTCCGCTCAGATATACCAGATCTCGCCGGTTGCCTTCATAGGTATTACTCGTACTTATTCCCGGAATGACCGCAGATGAA
Organism: Bacillota bacterium; assembly: GCA_023391695.1. Lineage (GTDB taxonomy): Bacteria > Bacillota > Clostridia > Lachnospirales > Lachnospiraceae > Anaerocolumna. The sequence continues at coordinate 27,887 of JAEWAK010000001.1, read as the reverse complement.
GTGATTCCTCCCAGATTGACATATACAGGATACCCCGTATTTCCGGTTACCGTATTTCCTTCCAGAACAAAGACATCTCCTCCGGCTTTGCTTATATAGACTCCATCGTTTCCTGAATTCTCAATTACCGTGTTCCTGATGGACACTCTCTTCTGTGTTTCTATTCTTATTCCTTCCGTATATGAGTCTTTTATCAGGGAATGATTAAGCTCTAAAGCTCCATATGTATCTATGGCACTGTAATTATATCCTGCATCCTTTATCCTTACATAATCCCCAGTGAATTCCCCCGTACTTTGTACATATATTCCAGTCCACTTCTCATTTCTTCCGGTTACCCCGCTTCCACCATATTCGGCATCATATTCAGATGTGAATACAACAGGCTTATCTCCCAGACCCTGTGCTATTAATTCCCCTGATACACGCAGACTTATCGCTGATTTAAACTTAACAATCGTCCCTTCTGTTACCTGAAGAGTTACTCCTTCTGCTACAGTTACACTTCCTTGGACAATATAGGTTCCGCCATTCCATACCGTATCTTTTGAAATGGTTCCCCCTGTAATATATGTAACCTGATCATTTATGGCAGCATCGCTCCATGTACCAAATAGCTCCCCATTGACTGCCCGCACCCTGTAGGTATTGTTTTGTACGGACGATGTATTACTATGCGTGTATGCATTTCCTTCTGCGACAGCAATTATTGTTCCATTTACTTCTATTTCATAGGTTAATGCCCCCTCAACCTCATCCCAGGTTAATTTTATTGTTTTACTGTCAGCCGTTTCGGCCACCAGATTTGTTACCTTGTCCGGTGCGGCAAGCACTAATATGCTGTCACTCCAATTACCGGTAAAAGCGTCATTGATTGCTCTGACCTTGATTTCATACCAGGTATTTGGATGTACAAAATTGAGGACATGAGCTGTAACACTGCCCGCGCCGGTAATTTCTCCATTATGAAAGATTTCATATCCGGTTGCCCAGTTTACCTCCGTCCATGATATTGATATGTCTGTCTCATATGCTTCAGACAATATAATAGAAGGCATCTCTGTAGAAACGGTTATTTCCTCACTTAGCTCAGAGACATTTCCTGCTTCGTCCCTGGCTTGAACCGTATAAATGCAAGTAACATTATCCTCAATTCCTGTTATGGTATATGTAATCTCATCGGTGAAGCCAACCCATTCACCATCCTGATAAACATCATATCCTAATACACCAACATCATCACTGGAAGCTTCCCAGCTTAATGTGATTGCTGAACCAGTTACCACTGCTACAAGATTTACCGGTATTGAGGGAGCTTCGGTATCTTCTATTATTTCCGGTTCTTCTATCGTATCAGACGGTTCCTGATCAGAAGGCTCTTGGTCGGACGGCTCTGAAGTATCTGAAGCATCTTCAGAATCATCTCTTTCTTCATCATCATATATATCCTCGTCACCTGCCGTATTCTCTGAACCCGGCTCCTCTTCTAATTCCCCTGTTTCCTCAGAAATTATCTCTGTGGCCGGCTCCTCTTCTGAAATAACTTCATCTGTATCAGTAGATGGAACTATATCTATAGGCTCAGGCATAATATGACCCACAGATTCTTCATCTGATATTCCTGAGCCATCCGTTCCCTGCCCAGAAATGCTGATATCCAGGTCTGGTACCTGTAAATCTTGCATATGCGAAGATATCCCGGGCTCTCTCCCATTAGAACTTATTTGCTCAGAAGCCGTATCAATCTTTTCCCCATCTTTTAGAATATCAATGTTAGAAAGGGTTCCTGCATATGCCGTATAGCTAAGGGTTGAATATAGCCGTGAAACCGGCTCTGTAACTATCGCAGTGATCAGAAACAGGACAAACAGCCTTTTCAAGAACTTATTGACTCTTTTTTTATCATAATTATATCTGTTACTATTAACATTTCTATTTTTCGACGGCATATTGGTAACTCCCTCCTAATTTTGTATTTAGGAATATTTTAACATTTTTCGCAAAATTCTCATATGATACTTTTGTCTTATTTTGTACTTAAATTTATATCCTAAAGTTATACTACACCTTTTTACACTTAGAAAAAGATGCTCTTACAGCTAAATCTTTTAGCAAACGGGAATATATGCCTTATCATCCTAAACTACCTTTGTCAGTTAAAAAATCGACAAAAAAATCAGGCCAAAATTAACGCTTTTGTCCTGATTTCCATCCTAAAACCATAAATGTTTGGTTATACCCTCTTGTTTTCCCCTCTTAACCATAATTCGTCATAATTATTGTCATCTCAAAATACTATGCCTCAGAGAATACAAAAAAGATACCACTTAGCTTGACCTCACGCATCCCAAATATATGAGAGCTATCAAATGCAAAAAGGCGGGCAGGTCAATACCTAAAGCCGCTGTTAATCAAATGTGCACTTACTGCTGTTAAGAGTCGGAAACAGCCTTGCTATGGTCAAATATCTTTTTTCTATCATTTATGTAACTCTTTACCTATTAAACCATTTTCCTTTTTCTATATTTACAGAATTCCCGCAAAAAGCAATTTAGACATTTATTTATTGTTAATATTAAGAATTGAACCTGCACCAGTTCCAATTTGAGTGTAATCAATTACTTTCACACTGAAAATATCAGCGGCAAAACCAGGCATTAATCTCATGATTCCAAATAAATGTTCCTATCGCTTCATTTATAAAATAATCCGGCCGCCATACAATCACTTAAGTTCAAAATTGAGAAATTCTAAACTGCCCTCACCTTGATATTCCCAAAACAGCCCATGCACTCCGTCCGGTACATTCGCTTTTGCTATAATTTTTTTCCATAATTTATTATCATCACTCCTTGATTTGACAATAACTTCAGCACAGATTTTTCCATACGGTTCTGTTGTTATCAAAAATTTTCCGTCTGCATTTCCCCGAATGCATATTGTTATTTCCTTTACTCCGGAAAAGAGAAAATATTTGAATCCACATACTGCTCCATCCCTGATATTTGCAATGTACTGATTCGGATGATCTTCTCTGTCCGGTCCGTCCTGTGTAAAATAGGGATATTCACTTTCAGCATCCTTTTTCCGTAAGACCGCCACACCTTTCTTCCCCCATAAATTGCAGGCAATTCGTGCTTCATAGACACCTTTTCCACGCAGAGGTCCGCCGTTTAGTCCGCAGGAGGTAATTTCCACCTGCGGTATGGTACCGTCGGGCAGTATCTTAATTTCTTCGGCGCATCCTTGTCTGCTGTATTGAGTATGATTTGTCTGGCGGTGATAAAATACATACCACCTGTCATTGATATACTCAATTCCTCCATGTGTATTTCCCGGAAAATTCACCTTAAAGTTCCTGCCTTTCATCCCATTATCACAGATGTCGATCAGCACTCCGCCGAACTGAAATCCGGAATCCGGATACTTACTCACTGCATAACATAAAGAAGAACTGTTTACATCCGAATATATAAAATAATAACGTTCACCAATCTTTCTAACGGAACTTGCTTCAAAAAATTCATGACCTTCATAACCTGTTCCTGCGCTGTTTTGAATGGAAGGAATCAAAGACACCGGTCCCTCTTCTATTGTAAGCATATCTGCTCTCAATCGCATAACCTGTGAGGATTTTTTCTCAGTATTCTGAATGTCTTCCATACGCCTTGGTGCATTTCCCGAATACAAATAGATATTGCTGTTACTGTCAATAAAAATGCCCGGATCAAACTGAATATAATCCCCTTCTCTCCTTCCCAGTATACTTCCGTCAGGATACCGGACCAACCCTAAATATTCATATTTTCCGGCAGGAGTGTCACATACGGCAACACCAATCTCCGGCAGTACATCCAGGCAGTAATATAGATAATACTTTCCATCCAACCCTTTTGCCACATCCGGTGCCCACAGGCAATGGTTTCCGTCCGTATTCCTGGGATCCTGATTCTTCCTGTAGATAACACCCTCATATCTCCATGCCGTTAAATCTGTAACAGTAGCCGAATAACATACATAATCATTCATGCAATATAAGTTTCCGTCAAAGGAATCATGGCTGCCATAAATATAAACCCTGTCTCCGAATACATGAGGCTCTCCATCCGGAATATATTCATAAGAAGGAAGATACGGGTTAAAGGCCTGCTGTTTCTCACCGGTCAGCAAGGTAACCGGCCCCATAAGCCCCATAGGAGAGATTAATGCGTTTCTGGAAAACCTGTCACACTGTGCATATACAAGATTGGTTGCTATTTTAATTACAATCTCATTTTGTTCCAGCTTAAGCATTCCGGTTAAATCATAACGGTAAGGCGTATTGATTCTAACTCCTGCTGATTTACCATTAACAAACACTTCCGCCGCCTCATATGCTGTCCCCAGATTAAGTACACATGGCTTTTCCTGCTTTTCTATTTTGGTCTTATAATAAATATAACCTGCAAATTCCGGACGCCACTGAAAGAAATCTTTTAACGTTTTTGTTGTATCCACATATTCTATTTTGTCCGGGTTCTGATAATGGGCTGCTGATATTTCAAATTCAAAATCAACTTTTTCTTCTTTCAGAGCAATATTTTCTGTGACAGCCGCCTTATAACTTTTGTTCGACTCGATCAGATAGAGCGTTTCCGACGGCTCCAATTGTAAAGCAATCTTCCCGTCCTGCCAGTCAGGTCTTATCGTTAAACGGTTTTCATATGGGTCATAAATGTAAATATAGGTGTTTTCATCACACTGTAACCGGATTTTAGTATCCACCCCATGCAGTGTGGACTCATTAAAAAACATATGAATTCCTGTATTTTCCTTCTCATGGATATAATGATAATATCTCAAATACGGTATTTTTTCAGATGTCTCTAGCTCATTACACCTATGGTAATCCGCTGTTTTTGCAACTTTGTCCAGAGGTATTGCTGCTGCGGCGATTTCCTCTTTCTCAAATTCTTCCGTTGTCACCTGATAAACAGGAAGTCCGGACTTTTCTGCCTCTTTCAGCCACTTTTTTAAGGCTTTCGGATATTTTTGTGCCGCAGGCACAAACAGGCAGCGGTAAGATACTCCATCTCCGTGCAGCTCCCCGTCTTTTATTTTCATGGAAAGCAGCTTCTCTATGGGAACCACATCATAGTCTTTCTGGTTCTCCATCAGTTCCTTTCCTATTTGATGAAACATCAGGCAGTCACCCATCCATTCCAGCTCCGCATGGTATAAAACAGCCGCATGAATGCCGGCTTTACCGCCATTTAAAAGATGGCAGGCCCGATTCAGATATTGAAATAAATACTTCATGTAAGGATATTGCGGATCTTTCCCATTTGCATAAAAATGGGGCGGGCAATCCGGATCCGGAAATTCCATATCGGAAAAAGCATGGGGAACATAAGTATTAATACCTCTGACCAGCATATGATCGGTCAGCCATTTCATAAGCTTAAGCCCTTCCATCCAGCCATACGCCCCATAAAGCTCGCAAAGGGCGCGGCCTTTGGTCTTCTCCTCCAGATGAGCCATGGAGGTTCCTAACTTTGCCAGGCCGTAATAATAAAATTCTCCATCCGTCTCTTTATTCAAAACAAAACTATAATATGCTCCGTTCATCTCCGGCATGATTTGATGCTGCACTACATCGATTCCTGACATATGCTGCCCGTGAATTGCTTTGAAATAATGCCCGCAGCTTGGACCCAGGCGCGCATGGACATTATTATCTTCAATAATGTGCCCAATATATTCCACACCGTGCTCTTCACACCATTTGCCAATATAGTCCGAGAAATTTTCCCTGTAAAGCTCCGTAATAATATCCATATAGTGATACCGGATTTTCTGCGCTTCTTCTCCGCCCTCAAACCAAAGATAAGGTATATAAGATCTCATCTGCGTTCCTAACCGCTCTTCTAAAAGCAATTCTACCTTCTCATCCCAGGGAAGAGGCATCTCGGTTCCTATTTTCATATCCATGGAGAAGCCGGTCCGGTCAGTAAGATTATAAAAGCCCGGCTCATCAGAGAAAAATCCGGCCAATGTATTGCCAAAATACTCTTTAAAATGGCTGTAGTGGGACTCATATACCTCATCGATCAAAAGCTTCACCGAATTTTTATCCAGCATATTAATATAGTCTACCTGAGTGGCAACTCCTCCTGTCTGCTCCATTATAACGCTTATCCGGTACTTTCCTTCCGGCACATGAAATGTCAGCCAGCCATCAGAAAAATTTTCAGTGATATCAGCTGCCGTACCTGACCACATCTTTCCCGTCCCGCGCTCTGTCATCAGACAAGCTACCAGTCTGGAAGGATGCTTTGATAATGGTTTTCCTTTTTCCCCAAGTCCATTTTCCAAATCGATTCGGATGTGATAATCCTTAAGGGGGCCTTCCACATCAAATTCCCGGTGAACCAGGAATTTACGTTTCAGTTTGTCTTCCGCCTGTCTTACTCTGCCATTGGCAAATCCGGTGGGAAAATGGGAGTCATCTAATATCCATACCTTCATCCCCCTCTCCTTCGCCTCATTAAGAACTACGGTAACATCCTTCCACCACCCCTCCCTTGCAAATTCAGGATGTGGCCTGGATTCCAAACAAACTGCCCGAATCCCTGTATCCATTATTTTCCTCATATATTCCCGAATGACTTCTTCCCCTTTTCCATGAAGCCAGAGAAAGGGTAATATGTAATTTCCTTCTCTTCCATCCAATATTTCCTGTAAACGGTCATTTTCAACCATTATATCTGCTCCTTCACTTTTGATTTTATTTATATTATTTTAATACAAATCCTACTCCGGAGCCTGTATCACTGCTGCTGCCAATCCACAACAGATAACTTCCCGGCTCACTAGACGGAACCCTATTAATGAATTAAAGGAAGCCATAACCAACTCACTTCCTCCGGTATTTACACAAGCTGTTTTTTTCATCTAAGGTCATTTTTCTTAGTAATTCTCTTAGTTTTTCTGTTGTCATAATAGTCTTTCTTTAATACTGATAAACCAGCAATTCGATTTTCTTATACTCACTTTCCCAAATTCCATAATCACGGGGAAGATAGGGCAATATAGGATGTTTATTTCCCATATCCTCCGAAAACAAGCGGTTATATAAATTGGAGGTTACAACCACTTTTAGCGTGTTCCGTCCATTATGAAGCAAGCCGCTTATATCAACCCGTTTCATTACCTGATCTGGAAAATCAGCAGGACAATCGTTTACCCATACCGTGAAAGTATCCGATACATTTCCCAGCGACAGAACATATTTCCGGCCAGTATGAATGAGCTCCTCTATCACAGCATCAATATCAATAACTCCGTAGTATGTTCCTCTCCCTGAAAAATGCTCAAGCTCAGCATTAAGCAGCCTCCACGGCTTAAGTTCCTTAAGGTTTATGACCGTTTTATCAGCAGTAAATTGGCTTCTCAAAAAAGATACTTCCTGGATCGAATCAGGTTCAAAAGATTCCAGTTCCAGTGTGTTGAAACGAATGGGGTATTTTGAAAGCAATTTTTCTTCACCGGCTCCACCCTCGGTTTCAGCAGACAGCATCGCTAAAATAATCATTTCATCCTCCTGGATATCAACCCAGCCTGTCATATAACCGGTTTCCGGTTCATAAGTAAATAACTGCCCTTCGATTTTCCCGCTCCAGGGATCACATTTATAAATAGCTCCTCTTCCTTTTAGTTTTACCTGAATCCGCCTTTGACTCAAAGCACCCGGCCTTATATAACTTCCCTTGGTTGTCCCCTTTTTGAAAATGGCACTGCAGGCCAATTCATCCGGATTGGGGTCCTCCGGTGAATATTCGATACGGTTATATCCATAAAGGATAAAGTATCGGTTCCTGCATTCTTCATCCACCCGGACCGCCGTCATTAGATCCATCCCGCCAGCCAGCCATACTTCCGGCCTGATTTCCAGCTCTTCCAATCTGTCCGGAACCAGCTCCAAATTATCCATATGAATAATTTCACCTAAATCCCAGACATGCTCCATTAACTTTCGCCATTCATTCTCTTTTTCTTTGGTATTCCATTCTCCGTAATACCTGCTGCATACAGGTTTTGTTCCGACCCATACAACAGGCAGTCCTGATAAAGCCAGGTCTTTTATTTTATTAAGAAAACCAATTGATATTTTCTCAGTTTCCGGAATGATCAGGCATTTATAGCCCACACCGTCTTTATCAAGAACATGGTCCTGCACTGTGCATACATCCATCTGCAATAGATACTCTGAAACAAATTCATAACTATAGCCTTTATTTGATAACACTCCATCATCCTTATAAAGGCAAAACTCACTGCCTAATCCATCATTGCTATAGCTTGACCGAAATACGGCGCAATCGACTTTAGCCTGTTTCCTGAAGATCCTATTCAAGCGGGTTATGGTATCCATGCACTCTCTGGCATCTGTTACCGATAACGTCCGGTTCCAGTTATTTGACACTGTTTTTAAAAATCCTTCAAAACCCGGCCACCCGGTTCCCGGAATCGTGCCATTCTCAGAATACTTGCCGGAATATCCACCGGAATAAGAGGCTCCATGAAGTACCTGAGCGTTCATTCCTGCCATAAGGCTCCTCTTAACCCACCAGAAGAGATCCTCATAATCCTGCCCATAACTATTACCGAATTCCGCACCACATTCAAAGGAGTATCTTTCTTTTCGTCCCAGATGAGCCGCTGCTGCCATTGTTTTCTGGAAATCGATTGAAGGCCGCCCCAAGGCTTCATTTTCAGGGACAGACACATATAATCCGCTTCGCTCGACTTCTAACGGCTTATTATAAGCAACCTGATAGCGAACGGTTTTACCATATTTTGCGGCCATTTTCTCAAGGTTTGATAAATGGTTTTCGCAATATAAACGAGTCAGCGTTTCCGTATAATCATTGTTAACCATAATGGAGATATCAGGGTCATCTGACCGGTATCCCGGGAAATCACAGGGCGGATAAATATTACTTAGTCCAATAAAAGGAAGATACGGCAGCAAGGAATAGCCTCTATGCTTTTGAAACTCCTCTAATAAAGCCGGTGTCCAATCCAATGAAACCTTATATTCCAGTGAATCACAAAAGAACGATTCCATGGAATCATAGTTATACTTTGAAAAAACTTCCTCCCAATAACGCTCGCATGATTTTGCCCCTGCTTCACTCAAATGATCTATCACATAGTTCTGCCCAACATTGGTTTTATGGATGGCAGGTTGCTGGTAGAAGGCAAATATCCTCCAAGTACTTCCCTCTGTTTCAGGAAAGACATAATCCAGAGTCCAGCTATCACCTTTTATGTCCACAAAAGGCATTAAATCTATATAACTGTCGATTGACAAAACGCCTTCTCTCTTTTCCTCATAAGCCAGCACATGCACTAAATGCGCTGTCCCCTCTTCCTGCGTTATGCGCCGTTTGGGAATCTCTCCAATATAATGACTTCCCGAATCCGCCGCTGTCTCGCCAAAAGTCAATTCACATAATATGGCAGGGTCATCTGCAGACCGAATGGCAGGTGAGGAAATCGGCCAGCCCGGTCCGTTGGTAATATCCATAGACATGCCTAATTTCCTGGTCTCATCATTTATAATTGCCAGGATATCATTCCACCGCTTACTACCCCAGCCATCCTCACTCTTGGCGATTTCAAACAATGAAACTGCACCTGATACTATCAAGGATATTATCTCAACACCTCCAAAACCCCGTTCGTATAAGTTTCTGATCTCTTTTCTAAGATCTGACTCATCCACAGCCGCAGCCGGAAGCCAATATCTTATCTTGGGGCGCATATTTACAGGAAGTTCATCCCAAAGCTTTAATCTTTGAACATTTTTCATTTTAGCAACCATTTATAACACATCCGGCTCACTGAGATATGTTACTGCCACGAATAAGAGTGAAAAGCTCTATAAGTGGCATTCCTTTCTTAAATTATGTTTTTTTTACCTAATTCTTCTCCACATTTTTTTACTAACGTTACTGTTGTATTAATATGTGATGCCGGAAATTACTCAACATTAGAATAAGGTGAAACCAGACTTTCTTTAATCTATCTGGTTCCCCCTTACTATTTGCCGTCTTTTTATTATTTATTTACTGATGCATACCAGTCTCTGGCCGCCTTAGTTACTTCTTCTCCTCCACTGGCATACCATTTCTCTACAAACTCATCAAATTTCTCAATCGGATATTCCCCGATAATGATTTTAGAAGCATATTCGATATAAAGTGTCCTGTTCTGGATATCGTAATAATTACCATAGATAGAAGACGGTATCCCATCACCTGCGATGGATTTTACATATTTCTGGTTGTCCTGCAGGTCACGGATAGACTGTGATATTGCCCACTCTCTTTCCGGGGTTTCCTGTTGTTCCAGTGACTTGGTCTGAAAATCAATTGTTGCTATGACATTATAGGGAGCAAGAACCTGATTTTGTTGAGTTTTCTTATCATCCGGGAGTCTCTTTAGAGTACCGTCAACCATTTTACTGTGCATACCCTCTACGCCGTTATAGAAAGCATCCCAAAGAGAAGTATCTGCATATGCGTTCAGTACCTTCATGACTGCCTGGATCTTCTCCTCATCATCCGTGTTCGCTACTACGAGATTTATTCCGGCGATCTTTAAAGCAGTATAGTATCCTTCATAGCCCGGCGCCGAAAGGGCAGGCAATATCGCAATATCAGGTTTAGCACCTGTCGCACTTGCTATGGTTTCAGCATAATTATATGCCTCTTGGGGAAGATGCGTCCAGGAGCCAACAAGATTTGAATTGATTTTACCATCCCATGCCGCCTTATCATTAAGTAATGTTTCAGAATCTATCAGACCTTCTTTATATAGGGAAGCGATCCATTGCAAAGCATCTTTCATATTGGGAGTTACTGCGGAATAGGTCAATTCCCCGTCATAGACGTCCCATTGGGGATACCCTTCCCACATGGCAATACCATACATTCCAAATAAGTTTTCCATCCATCTGGCTTCAGCACGGCCGCCGGTAGGTATTTCATCCTGGATTCCGTTTCCGTTCGGGTCATCCTTTTTAAATGCCCGTAATACTTCAACGTACTCCTCCTGGGTCGTTGGCATTTTGAGGTCCAAAGCATCCAGCCAATCTTTACGTATCATGCCCCCGTTACGTCCGTAACTGATCACATTCGGAATGGTATAGATTTTTCCTTGTCCGGTCGGATCATTAGCACGCATGACATTCCATACCTCCTCGGGAATTAACTTCCAGAGATTAGGGGCATACTTCGGTAATAAATCTGTCAGATCCAACAAGGCGCCGCTTTCAATTAAACTAACCTCCATTCCGTTAACAGGACTGAAAATGTCAGGCATTTCCCCCGCCGCAATCCGCAGATTCAATTGTTCCTGATAAGTCGTTCCGCCATTCCATTCCACATATGGCTGTATGATCCCCACACCAGTTAATTCCTTATAGAAATTATACAGCTCGCTGTCTTTTTCTACCGGAAGGTAGCCTGTATTCGTTCCCCAAAATTCCACATCTGTTACCTCCGCAGTTGTCTGACCATTTGAAGTTTGATCGCCTGCATCCGGTGATACAGTGGTTTTTGTTCCATTACCAGTTCCATTCTTGTCGGCAGGTTTCGCTCCGCAGCCGGACAAGGATGTAATTAGTAAAGCCCCCATACATACCATTGCAATACCACTTTTCCATTTCATAATAAAAAATCCTCCTTTTTGTTATTTGTGAATGCTTTTAAAGCTTAAAGCAATCACCAAAATGCACTTTACCAAGTATTGCAGCCTTTACCGGCCCCTTTACTCAGCTACATATTAATTATCTATAAAAGAGCCCGTAACCTCAATGTTGATACTTTAGAATTTACCCTGTCATTTTTAAGATTTTATTTTGTTTATACAAAGACCTTACGCATTCACCCGACTAAAATCTATCTCTTTTCTATTCCTTTTTTATATTCACCGGGTTTTACACCGATGACCCTTTCAAATATCTTGTTAAAATGGTTGATATCCGCATAACCAACCAATTCACATATTTCATAAATCTTTAAGTCGGTTTCTTCCAGAAGCTTTTTCGCCCTGTCAACTCTTAAACGGATCAGATAATTTTGGTAGGTTTCTCCTGTCTTCTTTTTGAATAGCTGGCTAAAATAATATGGATTTATAAAAAAGCGTTCCGAAATTTCATTCAGACTGATATTCCTGTTAAAATTCTTATTCATATATTTTTTGGCTTCTTCAACTACATCCCGTTTCTCCGGTATACTGTTTTTTAACATCAGTTCATTTATACTTTTTAGCATATTAAATATCCAGTTTTTTAACTGTGTTGTAGTTTGAAATTTTGCAATACTTTCTAAAGAAAAAATATTTTTCCCCAAATATTCGTTCAATTGTATTTGCATAAACGACATTTTCCGTATCCCGGAAAGTATTAAATTCAGGCTGAGAAGCTGAAGATCTTTAAGAGATAAATCCTTTTCTTTTTCGATTTTGCGGAATATTTCTTCAATCACTAACTTATATCCCTTATCATCCATATTATCAATGCAGCTTTCAAACCTTTTTATGTCTTCGGCCGACACCAAATTCGGTTTTAAATCAATATCACAAATCTGATCATATAAAATTACACAGTCCAACCCCTTAATAATCTTATAATTCAAAGCACAACGTGCTTCTTCAAAGGATTGCCTGATTTCTTCCGCTTTACGGTACATCCTTCCCATCCCGATACTAACGGCTGCCCCCAGGGTTTTAGAAAGCTCAGCCCGTAACCTGCCCATACCGTCGGTAAGTTTTTGATATTCGGTTTCATGTGCCATTATCAGCACTGCCGAATCGTCGGAATATGGAATTACAATCTTTTCTCTGCAAATGTTCAAATACCTTTCTGCCAGAACTTTAATTTCGTTGAAAAATTTTTCTCTGATTTCTTTTGGCTTTTTTTCATTGTTTTCCAGAATGGCACAGGCATACCATTTATATGCAACCGGAAATCCGAGATTTTGCAGCCGGCTTTTCATATTCTCCGATACCGGTTCGGAGCTTTCCAGGATATCTTTTAGTGCATATTCCATGATCGCATTTTCCATTTCCTGTTCCTGCTCCTGCTTCTTTCGATCTTCCTTCACCATATTACAGGCATTTGTCAAAGCCAAACACAATTCCTCTTCTTCCACAGGTTTTGTAATATATTGCTCCACTCCCAGGGTAATAGCCGTTCTGGCATATTCAAACTCCGCATATCCGCTTAGAATAATAAACCTCGAATTAAAATCTGCCTTCTTTAGACGGCGGATCATCTCCAAACCATCGACCTCCGGCATACGGATATCCGTCAGAATAATGTCCGGCTTTAAAGAAAGTGCTTTCTCAAATCCCTGTATTCCGTCAAAAGCCAGATCTGCCACCTGGCATTCCGGCATAAAACGCTCTATTAAAAAACTTATCCCTTCCGCGATACCCGGTTCGTCATCCACTATCAATACCCGATAAATCATGAGTTGCCCTCCTCCCTGATTTGCTCCCACCCGGTTGGGATGCAGATTTCTATAATGGTTCCTTCTTTTCCGCTTTTTACTACTCTGAGATAGTACTTGTCCCCATAATAAAGTTTGATCCGTTCGGTTATATTTTTTAATCCAATCCCTGTTTTTCGTTCCTCCTCTTTCTGTTCCAGTTTCAATTTATCCGCTTCTGCCATCGATATATGATTGTTGATCTCATCTATACGGTCAGGTGACATTCCTTTTCCATCATCACATATTTGGATCAATATATCTCCATTACCGGCAATCTTCCCTTTTACAACTATATGCAGCGGTACACCTCTCTCCTTTCGTCCATGTTCTATACAATTCTCTATAATAGGCTGAAGCACCATGGATATGATAGGAACTTCCAGCATCCTTTCCTCCAATTTTACTTCCAGAAAGAAGGAATCGTGAAACCGCATATTCTGAAGCTTTATATAATTTTGGGCATACTCTGCCTCATCTCTGATTTTATGCGGTATGGTGCTGTCACTTAGTGTCATCCGGAACATTTTTGCCAGTATCTTTATCATGTCGGCAACCTCATCCGCTCCATTTACAAGCGCCTTCATACGAATGGATTCCAGTGTATTGTAAAGCATGTGAGGATTGATTTGTGTCTTCAGAGCAAGATATCTTGCATTCTTCTGTTTGATTTCAGCCATATATACATCTTCGATCAGAGCCTTAATACGAAGTACCATTCGATTATAGCTGTTTACCAGGCTTCCGATTTCATCGTCGGATTCCTTTTGGATCAATTCCTTATACTCTCCTTCTTCTGCCTGCCGCATCCTTTTTTGCAGTTTTCCGATAGGCTTTGTAATCATTTTGCTGAAAAAGGAAGAAATTGTTATAACCACAAAAATACACCCTAATATTGCAAAAACCGTTACATATCCTATTTTATTGATTTTAAAGAGTAAACGGCTCTTTGGTATCACCACATTTACTTTTAAATCCGCACGTTTCGTTTGATTGGTTAATACAATGTAATCCTGTGTATTTTTTTCATACAAAAGAGGAGTGACTTCCGATTTCGCCTCTTTCCAGGTAAGCCTGCCGCTGGCCACATCGGAATCATATAGAATTCCATAATTCGAATCCGTAATACTTATTTTTATGTTATACTGATTCCTGGCAAGCAAAAACCCCTCACTTAGCTCAATTAAACTGGCCGGCTCTAAATCGATCAAAAGCATTCCGACATAGGAACCGCTGTAATTTAAAATCTTCCTCCCTACCGTAAGGACAATTCCATCCTTGTTTCTATCATAGTAGGAACGGTCATGGACAGCTGTTATAGTCAACCGGTCTTTCGATTTTAGTATTCTATCCAGCCATTTTTGTTTTTTTAACATTTTTTTATCTACATAACTACCTTCTGTATTAAATTGATAAAATTGATCCGCAGCGGTTAAAAAACAGATATTTTTAATCTCCGGTTTTAAAGTGATAAGCCGCATCATAATTCTGCGCAGGTCCAACTGTTGATTGATTTGTTCCAACACACTTGGATTGCTGTCGTTATCCAGCTCGTAAATAATATCATTATCAACTAAAACTGTTTTTGTTACTCTGTCATATTCCTCAATAAAATCATCTAAATTCATAATTATCTGGGAACTGAAAACGGAAGCAAACTCAAGAGAGGTATCCTGCAGGTTTTTTGCAGAAACCCTGTAAATTATTAAACATGTAACCACAAGAGGTACAACACATGCCAGCAGATAGCTGATTATCAATTTTTTCCTAATTTTCGTATCTTTAAATTTTTTTATTGTGAGCACTTCCTTTTGTTTTTTATAAATCTAAGCAGCAAGGAAATTCCCCTGCTGCCCGTCAAATTTTACTTTATTTCTTTTATTTTACACACCAGCTCCCATTGCATATCCGAAACCGAGTTTCGGATACTGCCTAACATAAAACATTTGTTTTTTGAATGTCGTTGTTTAATCAGGGTGTGAATTATGCTTTTCAATAATTCACACTATTCTCTTGTAATCATATTTAATAAAAAAGTCCATCCCCTATTGCATTATAATTTTATATTATATCTGTTAACAATTTAATTATCCCTTAACGGATCCCAACATAGCTCCTTGTGCAAAGTACTTTTGAAGCCATGGATAAACTGCTATAATCGGTGCAATGGCAAATACAACGGTTGCTGCGCTTAAGGTACTTTCCGTATAATTTGCGTGGGACATCATGGTTATATTGGCCATCTCACTGCCTCCGCTGATCAACTGCCGGATCTTTAACTGAAGAGGAAATAAATCAGTATTTGAAATAAACATCAGTGGGTGCTGAAACTGGTTCCAGATTGTCACTGCATAAAACAGCCCTACCGTAGTCAGTACTGCCTTAGAGGAAGGAAGTATTATTTTATATAATATCTTAAAATATCCGCACCCGTCAATCTTAGCCGCTTCTTCCACCTCTGCCGGAAACTGTTTGAAAAATGTCCTCATAATTGCCAGGTTATAGGCGGTTAAAATCTGAGGCAGAACTAATACCAAAGGATTATTGAACAGTCCCATTCCCTTTACTGCTAAAAAGTACGGTACGATTGGCGCTTTGAATATCATAGTGATAATCACAAATAACATAAGCACGCGGCCCAGCTTAAAGTCTGACTTAGAAAGGGGATACGCCATCAGAGACGTTACAGCAAGTGCCAGCACAGTACCGGTAAGCGTAGCGATAAGCGTGACAAAAAACGCTCTCCACAGCCCGCTGTCCGTTAAAATATATTTCCAGGATGCAAAGGTAAAGCCCACCGGCCACAAATTGACGATATTCATATCCGCCGCAGCCTTGGAGCTAAAAGACATGGCAACAACGCTGATTATCGGAACCAGGGCAACAAACCCCAGTATACACAAAACAAAAGTAATTGCATTCTGAAACAACCTGTCCTTTATGGATTCTTTCATTACCACAGCCCTCCGTTATCCGAAAATTTATTAGCCAGCTTATTAAATGTCATTACAAGAAACAGACCGATGACTGACTGGAACAAGCCTACCGCAGTAGTAAAGCTGTATTGGGCTTTCTGAATACCCACGCGGTAAACATAGGTATCAAAAATATCTCCTACGTTGTAGGTCATGGGGGTTATCAAATTAAATACCTGATCAAAGCCAAGTTCCAGGAAACTGCCTATATTTAAAAGAAACAGAGTCAGAACCGTGGGAATGAGAAGGGGGAATGTAATATATCTGATTCGGTTAAATCGGGATGCGCCATCCATAGCAGCCGATTCGTAAAGAGACGGATCAATCCCGCTGATTGCCGCCAAATATACGACGGTTCCCCAACCCGCATCTTTCCAAATGGAAGAAATCACATAAATCGGCCGAAACCAGGATTCTTTTTGCATAACCAGAACCGTATCAAGTCCTAAAAAATTCCGGACATTGTTAAAAAGGCCTCCTATTCCGAACAGATCAAAAATCAAACCGCCTACAATGACCCAGGACAAAAAATAAGGGATATAAACTGATGTTTGAATCACTTTTTTTAATCTTAAATTCTTTACTTCATTTAACATCAATGACAATATAACCGGTATGGGAAATATCAGAACTGTCTTTAACAATCCCAGTGTTAGAGTATTGGTAAATATCCTCTTAAAGTCAGGATATGTAAAAAGGGCTTTAAAGTGTTTTAATCCAACCCAGTCGCTGTTTAAAATTCCTTTAAAAACAGAATAGTCCTGAAAGGCAATAATGCTGCCCAGCATGGGGACATATCGAAATAATAGAAAGAAAATAACTCCCGGCACTACCATAACATAATAAGGCCAATATTTCTTTATATTACATACCAAACTGGTTTTACTTTTTGGTAACGGCATTTTTACTGCCGCGTTCTTTTTTTGCATAGAAAGAACCTCCTAAATATATTTGAAGCCTTTTGTATTGACTTTTCTCAATTATCTAATATTTAAGGGTGCATCACAATGGGCTAATTTTATATTTTTCTATGCTATTTTTAAGAATCGCTTTCTCATTTCTTTTTACTTAACTGTTTCGTTCCCCCTTCTGTAGCATCCTTCTCCAGGCCGTACTACAACTTAAAGAAATCCACCAGGCTGTCCAGCTGCTCCGCACTCTCCCTGTTATCCTGCACCTGTTTTAAAACATCATTTGCCTTATAGGCAACACTGCCGATCCTTTCAGCTATATCCGTTGTTCCCTGGGCTCCTTCTCCTGCCGCTGTTGTTATCTCGTCGATTGCTGTTCTGATTTGCTGCATTGCCACATGCAGTTTTTCGGCAACCGCATTTATTTCCGTTACAACATCCCGTACACTATCAGAATCATCCACGTACTGGCTGCTTGTATTAACCAGCATCTCGTAGTCTTTTAACACCTGGTTATCCACGAAAGCCAACAGTTTTGTAGAATCCTGTACCACATGTTTCACCGCATCGGAAACATTATTTGATATGTCATTAATTCTGGAAACCGCCTGCTTTGAATTATCCGCCAATATACGTATCTGGTCGGCTACAACAGTAAACCCTCTTCCGGCTTCGCCGGCCCTTGCCGCTTCAATGGATGCATTTAATGCAAGTAAGTTAGTTTGCGCCGTTATTTCAATAATTGTCTGGGTCAGTTCTTTGATTTCTTCAATCGCCTCCGTCTTTTGGATGGACTCCCTTAATTGTTTATTGGTCTGATGATAGATTTCAGAAGTATTCTTATAAGATTTTCCGGTTTCTTCTTTCAGTTTTTCTGCTCTGCCCTTAATTTCTTTTGCCAGCCTTTCACCGGTTGCGGTTTTCTCCTTCATATAGGTTACTTCTGTTTCGATTTCATAGGTGGAAGCATTCATTTCTTCCGTCGCTGCGGAAGTTTCCTGCATACCTGCTGATAATTGCTCTGTTGTGGCAGATATTTCTTCTATATTCATATTTACTGTTTCCATATTTTCTACCGACTGGTTTACTTTTATCTTGACCTGCCCGGATTCCTTTTGTATTCCCTTTATGATTTCCGACATTTTCAACTGCAGGTTTTTGGAGGAGCCTGCGATTTCTCCCACTTCGTCTTTTCTTTGCAGCAGCTGGTTTTCAAACTCAAAATCAAAATTACCGTTTTCCATTAATCTGAGCCTGTCCTTCACCTTGGAAATACCTCTTGCGATGGTAGTTCCAAGGAAAAACGAGATAACAACTCCGATCAGCAGCATGCCGGCCGACAATAACCCAATCAGCAGCATAGCCCCAGAAATGTGTTCATTGACTACATCGGTATAGATTCCCACAAACCAGATTCCGATTACTGCTCCGCTTTTATCCTGCAGAGGTACATAGTAGGTTACAGCTGACTTTCCCTGTATATCCGCCGCTCCGGAATAGCTCTCCTTCTGTTCCAGCACCTTTTGTGTTACCGCTTCAGAGGCTTTTGTGTTTATCTGCCTTTTTCCGTCATCGTCCTTCACATTGGTTGATACTCTTGTATCGTTTTGGAATATTGTTGCAAGAATCGTGGTACCCGAAGTAAATTGATCAATCATTTCATGGTTATCGTTTATAACGGTATCCCCTTTATACAGTACACCGTCCTGCACGGACCAGTCTCCCGGATATGCCGTATCAATAAGCTGCAGTCCCATGTTGGAATAATTCTTAATTTCAGACTCGTATTCCCTGTTAACCAGTTCTTTTATCTCGATATAGGTAACTGATATAATTGCAACTGTTAATACAAGAATTGTAAAAACTGAAACACCTGTTATTTTCCATTTAATTTTCATAAGATCATCCTTTCCATAATGTTATTGGTTGTTAATTTCTATGCTTCTATGATATAATAGGGGCAGAAAAAACGTTATGGGTCAAAAGTATACTTTTATTACCATATTTTGTAATCATCCTGTTGCACGCATAAGAGGTAAATATGAAAAATCATGATTTGATCGATAAGATAACATTGGACTTTAATTTTATAGAAAATTTGTATGAGAGTATCCGTATGGTTGATCCCATAGAGAAAAAAGTATACAAAGTCATAAAGAGTGCCAATAAAGTCATGGATGCAGATGACTGCTATGACTTCTGGGAAAATAATAAGGTTTGTGATAACTGCGTTTCCTGCAGAGCTTATATCCAAAATAAAACCTTTACAAAAATTGAATATAATCAATCAAGCATCTATATAATGACTGCCGTACCGCTGAGCAATTATAGTGTGGTTTTGGAATTTATGCAGAATGTCTCTTCCGATTATTTTGATCACGGCAAGAAATTCGATGATATTATTAAATTAATCAAAAAACAAAATTTATCAATTGTAAAAAATGCATTAACGAATTTATACAACGATCAATTCATATTTGAAAGGCTGCCCCACAATATTGCCTTTTCCTACCGGGAAAACATCAATGTTACCCTGTTTATCATAAAAATCAGGGATATGGATTATATCAATAACATCCACGGCTATTCGGCGGGCAATCAGATTATTAAAGAAGTGGCAAAGGCTTTAAAGGGACTTCCCCGCCATGAAAAAGATTGGATATCAAATTACCGGGGAGTACGGTTTGTCCTTGTAATGCACGGCCTTAATGAGAATCAGGTCGGACGGGTATGTGATTATATCTATGAGCGGGTTAACAGCTTAAATTTCTCCTTTAACGATACTCCCGTCAAAATTCAAGCGGGCATCGGATACCATATATTAAAGGATAAAGTAATCACGCCGGAACAATTTATAGAAAATGCAAAAAGTATGTTAAAGGCAGACAATAAGTTCGAGAGAAATGATAACAGCACCCAGAAATTAATTCCAAAATATTCCCTGACCTATCGGGAAAAGGAAATTGCATTACTGCTGCTTAAAGGTAAATCCAATATCGAAATAGCCAATGATCTTTATATCGGCTTATCCACCGTAAAGAAACATGTCTCGGCACTCTTTAGCAAAACGGAAGTAAAATCACGTACCGAGTTAGTAGCGAAATTAAATAACGAATCTTTAGTATGATATCTTTACATAGTGTACCAACTGGTATCCCCTATCTTCCCTGTGTTAAGCAATAACAGCACTCCGACGCATAGCATGGAACTCATTTTATGGTACAGGTATAAGGAAAAGACCTCCGAATAGTGATATTTCCTGACCGAATAATTATAGTTTCTTTCGGCTTAAAGCTATATAATATAAAAAAAGAATGGAATGGGGGACTTTTATGAATGATCTGGTTTATACGACGGCTGTAGAAAAATGGGACACTTTCGAAGCTGCCCTGCCAGGGGTTCAGGACGGAAATCCTTTTGAGGATTATACTATTTATGGTGTCTTCATATCCTGTAACGAAAGAAAAACGGTGGAAGGCTTTTATGATGGAAACGGCAGATATATCGTACGTTTTATGCCTTCCTTTGAAGAAGATTATCAGTTTATTATCAAAGGCACTTTTTCAGCGGAAGAATATAAAGGGAATTTTACGGTAACGGCTCCATCGGGAAATAATCTCGGTCCGGTGCGAGCTGATTCAAATCTTCACCTGGTTTATGAAGATGGAACTCCTTTCCACTGCCTTGGTACAACCTGTTATGTATGGACCCATCAACCGTCCGAGTTACAGGAACAGACTCTGAAAACCTTATCGGAAAATGCCTTTAATAAGCTTCGTTTTTGTATTTTTCCAAAACATTACCTTTATAATCTTCATGAGCCTGTCTCGTATCCATACGAGGGCACACCTTGTGATTCCTCCGGCTTAAATGAAGACAATTTTGTTTTATTTGGTGATAACGCGGTTCCGGAAGGAAATGAATGGGACTTCCGGCGCTTTAATCCCATTCATTTTCAAAATTTTGAAAAACGCATCAAAGATTTAAGGAATTTAGGAATAGAAGCCGATATTATATTGATGCACCCTTATGACCGGTGGGGTTTCAGCCGTATGGGTACAGAGAATGAAGCATTTTATCTTCGTTATGTGATGGCCAGGTTCAGTGCTTACCGAAATGTATGGTGGTCCCTGGCAAATGAGTATGATTTATTCTTTCATAAATCGGTTGCCGACTGGGAAGCAAACGCCAGGGAGATCTATACCCATGATCCATACCGGCATCTGCGCTCCATACATAACTGCTTTCAGTTTTATGATTTTGGGAGGCCCTGGATCACCCACTGCAGTATCCAGCGTACGGATCTGTATAAATCTGCGGAGCTGACCGATGAATGGAGGGCCCGGTATAACAAGCCGGTTTTACTGGATGAAATCGCCTATGAAGGCAATATCAATCATGCCTGGGGTAATATCAGCGGCCAGGAAATGACAAGACGTTTCTGGGAGGCTTTTGTCAGAGGCGGATATCCCGGTCATGGAGAAACTTATCAGCATCCGAATAATATTCTCTGGTGGTCCCATGGAGGTGTTCTCCATGGAGATAGCCCGGCCCGGATAAAATTTTTATCCGAGATCATGCAGCAGACTCCCGGTAACGGCCTGATCCCGGTTAAAAGAGAATGGGATGAGGTTGTTGGTATCGCTGACGGAGGAGCCTATGCCATTCATTATTACAGCTGTTTCCGGCCGGGTTTTCGGACTTTTTCCTTTCCTGACGGCCATAACTATGATGTTGAAGTGATTGATACCTGGAATATGACCATAAAAAGGATGGGCACATTCCAGGATAAGTTTAAAATCACACTTCCCGGAAGAGAATATATGGCAATACGGATCATAATAAAATAATTATTCCAATCATATTATATTGCCGCCTATGGATAGAAAGGGCTGTTCAAACTAATATACTTAGTTAAGTGAACAGCTCTTTTGCTTATTTGATCTTAAAGGTATTTCCATTTCTGCAAACCACACGAATCAACATGACAAGGACCTGCTTACCAGCCGGCTATTGTGTTCTTACACTGACGTAATTCATACAGACGGCAAAAAGGCTAGGCCGCCTTATCAATTTAACTATATCCAGGTACTTCTACCTCTGCGGTATATACTCTGGGTGCAAAGACATCTTCCGGTATTCTCTGGGTGTCATTTTTAACATACGCTTAAATAGTTCATTAAAAAATTTAATATCATTGTATCCTGCCGCCTGGGCTATTTCCGAAACAGACCTATCACTTCCGGCCAGTAATTCACAACATTTTTCCATTCGCACCTTCTGCAGGTAATCTCTTATGGTCAGGCCTGTTTCCTGTTTAAATTTACGGCTGATATATTGGGGTGTAAAATGATACTGTTTACAAAATCCGTCCAGTATCTTCTGATTCCGGTAGTTGCTGTTAATATATTGAATGGCCTCTAAAATTATTGTATTATTGGTACACTTGGAGTTATTATCCAACACATTGCGCATGATTATTATAAGAATTTCCTGGAGCCTGCATCTGAAAACCTCTGTATATCCCACCTGCTTTTCCTGATACTCTTTCATTAAACCATTCAAAAGCTGTAACACTCTTCCATCCCCATCGTGAAAAACCCGGTTAGCCGGTGTCTTTCCCCAATATACTTTGTAATACCGCAGAAGACATCCGTGCATCAGCTCTTCGAAGGAACAGCGCCCCTTTAAGGTATCATCAATGATCTCAGGCAGAAACAGGCAGTTAATCAAGGTCAGATCTTTACTCCCGGTATAACTGTGTACGCTTCCGTAATCTATGATAAAATAATCTCCAACAGAGATTTCACAACTGACCTCATCTAATGTATGAATGCAGGAACCTCCCGTTATATAAGCAAGTTCAAAAAAATTATGATTATGATCTCTGATGTCATCCTGCCTGTAAGGCAGGATGACCAGTTTATCAACCGTATTCATTCCCACTTCCGGCTCTCTTATTTCAAATGTATATTCTTTTCTCATCAGGTTAAATTCACCCCCTATATTAGTTATAATCCGGCGTTTTCTTTCAGCGTACTATCTGTTAATCTTAAAGTCAACAGATAAATTAAATAATGGAGGTATTTATATGAAATGGCAGGCAAAATGGTTGAAACCGGCAACAGATCTGGGGGATATCTGTCCTTTATTTTCAAAAAACTTTTCCTCTCCCGGTCAGGTAAAAGAAGCAAAATTGTTTATTACGGCCCTTGGAGTATACGAAGCAACACTGAACGGAAAAAGGATCGGAGATTTTATACTGGCTCCCGGCTGGACTACTTATACGAAGCGGCTGCAATATCAGGAATATGATGTGACCGGATTACTGAAGGATAATAACCAACTTCAGGTAACTGTGGGAAAAGGCTGGTACCGGGGCAGATTGGGTTGGAACAGCTTACCGGCGCAGGAAGAATTACGGAAAATGCCGGCAGGACTTCTGGCACAATTAGAAATCCATTATGAAGACGGCACGGCTGCAATTATATCTTCCGATGAAACCTGGACTTGCGGAGAAAGTAACGTCCGCTTCTCAGAAATATATGACGGCGAAACTTATGACGCATCCTTTTCAACAAACACAACACAGGCAGTCCAAACTTTTGACGGACCTTTTCATACCCTTATAAGGCAGCAGGGCGAAGAAATCCATGAACAGGAACAGCTTCAGGCGGCACGGCTTTTTCGGACTCCCAAGGGAGAACTGGTAATTGATTTTGGCCAGGAAGTAACCGGTTATGTAGAAATCAATGTCAGCGCCAAATCCGGTGAGGTAATAGAACTTTCCCACGCAGAAGTCCTGGATAAAGAAGGTAATTTTTATACGGAAAATTACCGCAGCGCAAAGGCAAAATACCATTATATCTGCAAAGACGGTATTCAGACCTATAAACCCAAACTGACCTTCTTTGGCTTTCGTTATATCCGCGTGGATCAGTTTCCCGGCGGTGTTGATGCGGTTAAATCCGAAAACTTCCCGGAAAGCTTCTTGAAAAACTTTCTGGAAAGCTTCCATGCCGTAGCAGTACATTCCGATCTAAAACGCACCGGACATTTGAGCTGTTCCAATCCGCTTTTGAACCGGCTCTTCGACAATATTATCTGGGGACAGAAAGGAAACTTCTTAGATGTACCTACGGATTGCCCTCAAAGAGATGAACGTCTTGGTTGGACCGGTGATGCCCAGGTATTTATAAAAACCGCAGCCTTAAACTATAATGTGGAAAAATTCTTCACCAAGTGGCTGGCAGATATGGCAGCCGATCAAGGCGAAAACGGCCGTATCGGCCACGTAATACCGGATATATTGGGAGACGAAAGCAGTGCTGCCTGGGGAGACTCCGCCGCTATCTGCCCGTGGGAAATCTATCTGGCCTATGGGAATCCTCAGATCCTTGCTTCCCAGTTTGAATGTATGAAGAAATGGATTGGATATATTACTTCCAGTACCAGGGATAAAAATCTCTGGACCGGCGGGAAACATTTCGGTGATTGGCTGGGATTAGACGCCCCCTCCGGAAGCTATAAAGGATCTACCAGAGAAGATTTTATCGCCTCTGCTTTTTATGCTTACTCTACCTCACTGGTAGTAAAAGCCGGTACCGTACTTGGAGAAGATGTCCGGGAATATGAAGAACTATATAAAAACATTGTAGCCGCATTCCAGTCCGCATATCCGGAATATTTCACACAAACCGAATGCGTACTTGCTGCACACTTTAAATTAGCACCCGACTGCCAGGCTGCCGCAGACAAACTTGCCGATATGGTGAAAAAATGCGGTATAAAACTTCAGACCGGTTTCGTTGGAACTCCTTATCTGCTCCATGTATTGAGTGATTACGGATATACGGAATTAGCCTATTCCCTGCTGCTTCGTGAACAATACCCTTCCTGGCTTTATCCGGTTACCAAGGGGGCAACCACCATATGGGAGCACTGGGATGGCATTATGGAAAACGGAGATTTCTGGAGTTCGGATATGAATTCCTATAACCATTATGCTTACGGCGCCGTAGCAGACTGGGTATATGGTGTGGCTGCAGGAATTAAACCCGTGGAAGATTTTCCCGGCTATGAAAAAATAACCTTTTCCCCCGTTCCGGACAGCCGTTTAAATTGGTTAAAAGCTTCTCTGGAAACCAGGCATGGCCTGATCCGGTCCGAATGGAAAAAAGAAAATAATATTTGGCGTTATGAAATTGAAACACCTGTGGATGCTATTGTTTCCATAGCCGGTAAATCCTGCGAAATATCAAAAGGAAGCTATATTTTCTATAGCGAAATATAATACCGAAAAGAGAAAGTCTGGAAACTGTTCCTGACTTTCTTTTTATATGTGGGTATACCGCTTCCCGGACCCCATAATTATACTTCCCGCAAACCCTGTTTTAAGTATTTTCAGCAAATCCTGATTTTTAAAAATATTAACAACAAATCCTGATTTTTAAAAGTATTTGCAGAGTATTTGTAACGTAACTGTATTCTTCATTGGGATTGTATTTTACTGCTCATATATGTTAAAATAAAGCAAAACTTTTATGTGCGACATGATATGGTATCACCAAATAAGAATTCAATGGAGGAATATATGGGTCATTTTGGCTTTTCATACATCGGTTTGATTTTTCTTCTCATGCTGATTATACCTAATCTGATTTGGGTTAAGCACCAACCGCAGGAATATAATTTCAGAAATGAAAACAGAGTCCTTCTCTTATTGGAGCGTGTGGGCCAAGTCTTGGTAACCTGTACGGCTCTGGTCTTCACTGATTACAATCCCGATGGATGGTCTCTTAGGACATTATGGCTGATCGGAGCCGTTATCCTCATGCTTGCGTATGAAGTGTGGTGGATACAGTACTTTAAAAGCAGGAAGACCCTTGCTGATTTTTATAGCAGCTTTTGCGGAGTGCCGGTTGCCGGTGCAACCCTGCCTGTCCTTGCATTTTTCCTGCTCGGTGTTTACGGAAAGGTACTATGGCTGATGCTGTCCGTCGTAATTCTGGGAACCGGCCACATCGGCATTCATTTACAGCATCGTAAAGAAATCGGGTGAAAACAATTAAACCGCTATCCGCAGAAAACCGGCCTGGCTTGATTTATTGGCTTTACTAACCGGTTTGTCTATGGGAGGGATATTGATGATGAACTTAAAGAAACGGGCAAAAAAACTCAAAACAGACATTCCCGCAGTATTTATTGCCATGAAAAAGAAAGAAACACCTATTGTGGCTAAGATAATTGCTGTATTGACAATAACCTACGCTTTATCTCCAATTGATCTGGTTCCAGATTTTATTCCTGTACTGGGTTATATAGATGATATAATTTTGCTGCCTGCACTGGTCGCTCTTACCATATGTATGATACCACCGGATCTTTTTGATGCCTGCCGCCAGGAAGCAGAAGGACTATGGTCAGGCGGAAAACCAAAGAATTGGTATTATGCCTTGCCAATAGTTGTAGTATGGCTGTTAATCATATTTCTGCTTCTTAAGGTGTTAGGCATTTTTCAATAAGACAATACTGGTGTAGATCTCTATGCAAATCATGATGATTGGCGGAACAAATTTCATCAGGACGGCTATTACAAAATGCTTGGAAAATCAGGGGATTGCGCCAGCATCCGGGACGTATCACCATCTAAAAACAGGGCCTGCCGCACCAGTTTCTTGCGAAGGCCCAATTAGTCTGCATATATTTCTTTTTATATTTTAATCCAGATGATATACTTCCTCCATGTCGGACCACCATTCGCCTTCTTTGCGGCTTTCAAGAGGCTGCATGCAGGGCTTGACGACATCCCACCACTCCTGTGTCTTAGGGTGTGCCGCCATCTTCGCCATATCTACCTCATAATCATTTCCCGTATATTCAAAACAGGCAAACAGATAACCGTCACGGCAATAAATGGAATTAATCTCCTGACTCATATAATGACATTGGTTCCCGAAGATAATTCTGTGACCTGTTTATCCTTTCATGCTTTCCCAGCTGCTTATAGTAAGCCTTAAGGACTGCGGGCAATGTACCCCACTTCTTTACCGCATCCTCTATTTCATTATCGTCAAAGCCAATGTTTTCCGTTACATGGAACAGGTTTCTGATAAATGAAAAAATCATTTTAACTCCCATCTGTGCGCCTTAGCGCACGTACAAATCAGGATGTTGAAAAAACTGCCTTTGTTTTTTCAACCTATTCTCCTATCGTACCGGTTACCGTATCTTCATCACAGCCAACATTTCTTCATAATCAGTCAGACAGTTTGGACAATTCTCTTCAGACTGAAACAAGTAAGTCCCTAAACCACCGCTTACACTCCGCCAAGGAGGCCACTGAAAAAGTTCTTACTTTTTGATTTAAATTGGTAATATTGCAAAATCTTGCAGTTTAAAAATTTATTTGCACTTTGAAAACATTGAATAGTGCTATTTTAGTTAAGGATAACCCTTAT